>NZ_CP026167.1:0-1208130 GCF_002902985.1 Leclercia sp. LSNIH1
ATATAGACATCCCAGAACGGCATGGTGATGATGTTCGGGATCTCTTTGCCCTGCTCAAAGGCGCTCATGTTGACGGTGATCGCCCCCAGCAGCAGCGGCTCGCGGATCGGCTTGATCATCTGATTGCCGTGGATCCCTATCACCCAGAAGAGCTGGGCCACGAACATCAACAGCAGGATCCCCGGCAGGCTTTGCACCACCCGCTCAAGCGGCTGTTGCACCACCTGGTATACCGCATCGTAGAGGTACATGCCGGTGAGCTGATGGAAGACAAAGCCGAAGGTGGCGATGGTGGTGGTGGTGATGATCGCCGGGATCAGGGCCGAGAACGAGGCCGAGACGTTTGGCGGCACGGTGTCCGGCATCCTGATTTTCAATCCCGGACGCCCCTCCAGCCAGCAGTAGATCTCCACCGACAGGATGGCGATAAACATGCCGAGGAAGAGGCTACGGGTATCCGAGAACTGGCGCAGGAGCACATCTTTTACCATGTGCATTTCGCCATCGACCATCATCTCAACGGTAGTCGGAGTGACGCAGATAAAGCAGATCACCGCCAGCAGCCCCGGGAACAACGACTTAATACCGTTGATGCGCCCCAGCTCAATGCCGATCAGGAACACGGCCCCGATATTGAGGAAGTTGAGCGTGGCGTAGTTCAGGGCGCTGGTGATCGGTTTCAGCGTGGCGAGAAACGAAAGCGACTGAAAGCTGGCTAAGCCGTTTTTCGGATCCAGCACCATGTTGGATATCAGCACCGAAAATGCGCCAACAATGATGACCGGCATCAGGGTGATGAAGGCGGACTTTATCGCCATGATATAGCGATAACTGTTGAACTTCGTGGCGAAACTGCCCAGAGAGTTGATCAGTTTTTCCTGTAATGCCATGGGGTAATACCTCAGTAAAAGGGCCTTTATTGGGATTTAGGTGTTCAGCCGGCTTCTATTGGCATACCAAAAATAGCTTCTGGTGAAGATTTGTTCTGTGATTAAGCTCCCAACGCCGCCAGAGGTATCCCGGAGTATGAATTATCACCACTTTGGTATGCCACTTGTCGTTACTCCCTCATCTGTTGCCAGAAAGCGTGATCGTGGTGGGGGTTTCACCCTCCCGCCCGGCTTATGCCCCTGAACGTCTGTGATAAACTTCCGTGCATAACGTGGAAGCAGGAATAACGAATGGCAACAATGCTGGATGTCTCACTGCGTGCGGGCGTGTCGAAAGCCACCGTGTCGCGCGTACTGAACGGCACAGGTCAGGTAAAAGAGAGCACCCGTCAGCAGGTTTTTAACGCGATGGAAGAGCTGGGCTATCGCCCCAATTTCCTGGCGCGATCGCTGGCGAACCGGACCAGCAACAGCATTGGTCTGGTGGTCTCAACCTTTGACGGTTTTTACTTTGGTCGTCTGCTGCAACAGGCCTCAAGACAGACCGAAACGCACGGGAAGCAGCTGATTGTCACCGACGGTCACGACACCCCGGAGCGGGAAGAGGAAGCGGTGCAGATGCTAGCCGATCGCCAGTGCGATGCCATCGTGCTCTACACCCGCTACATGAGCGAAAAAGCGATCATGAAGCTCATCAACAGCGTGCAGATGCCGCTTATTGTGATCAACCGTGACGTCAGCCAGGCGCGGGAGCGCTGCGTTTTCTTCGAGCAGCAGGAGGCGGCCTTCAACGCGGTGGAGTACCTGATAAGCCAGGGGCACCGGGAGATCGCCTGCATAACCGTGCCGATCCACACCCCTACCGGCAAGGCGCGGCTGACGGGCTATCGCAAGGCGCTGGAGAAGCACCGTATTCCCTGGGATGAGAGCCGGGTGAAGTATGGCGATTCGGGGATGACGCGCGGATACGAGCTGTGTCAGGAGCTGCTGAATGAGAAGGTGGTGTTCAGCGCCCTATTTGCCTGTAACGACGATATGGCACTGGGCTCGTCGAAGGCGCTGCACCAGGCCGGGCTGCGCATTCCAGAGGATGTGTCGTTGTTCGGCTTCGATGACGCACCGTGTGCGAAGTGGCTGGAGCCGGGGCTTTCTACCGTCTACCTGCCCATCGACAACATGATCACTACCGCTATCGATCAGGCCATCCGGCTGGTCAAAAACGAGCCGATCGAAGCGATCCCGCCCTTCACCGGCACGCTGGTGTTACGCGATTCGGTGGCGACGGGACCCTGGTGCGATCAGAACAGTTCGAGGGCGAGCAGTTCCTGAATGGTCTGGCGGCGGCGGATCAGGCGCGCCGCGCCCTTATCGAACAGCACTTCCGGCAGTAGCGGGCGGCTGTTGTAGTTAGATGACATAGACGCGCCGTATGCACCGGTATCGTGCAGCACCAGATAATCCCCCGGCACGACCGGCGGCAGCGCGCGGGTTTCCACTTTTCCGCCCTCCAGCTGGGTAAACACATCTCCGGATTCGCACAGCGGCCCGGCCACCACCGTCTCCACGAGATTGGCCTGAGATAAGTCGCGGCCATCGGCAGCCAGCGCCGAAATGTGGTGATAGCTGCCGTACATGGCCGGGCGCATCAGATCGTTGAAGCCTGCGTCAATCAGTACGAAATGACGGCTACCCATCGCCTTCACGCTGCGCACCTGCGACACCAGAACGCCCGACTCGGCGACAAGGAAACGCCCCGGCTCGATCTCAAGTTTTACCGCGTGGCCCAGATGCGCGGCGATTTTATCCCGCGCGCCATTCCAGAGGCCGTAGTAGTGATCGGTATCGATCGCCTCTTCCCCTTCGCGATAGGGGATCGACAGCCCGCCGCCCGCAGAGATCGCCTCCAGATCCTGACCAAACTCAATCACCTGGCGCACCATGGCGCCGCACACCTGCTCGAGATGGCCGTAGTCCACGCCGGAGCCGATATGCATATGAATGCCCACCAGCTTCAGGTTATAGCGTTGCAGTACGGTCAGTGCCGCAGGGAGATCGCTGTACCAGATGCCATGTTTGCTGTTTTCGCCGCCGGTGTTGGTCTTCTGGCTGTGGCCGTGACCAAAGCCCGGGTTAACCCGCAGCCAGACGCGGTGGCCCGGCGACACCTGACCGAGCTGCTCCAGCATGTCCACGGAACCGGCATTGACCGGGATCTGCAGCTCATGCACCCGGGCAAGCGTGGCGCTGTCGATCAGATCAGCGGTAAAGACAATCGCATCGCTGTCGATCTTCGGATCGTAGCCCGCCGCCAGCGCACGCTCGATTTCACCCAGCGACACGGAGTCGACCTTGACGCCCTGCTCGCGCATCAGGCGCAGAATATGGATGTTGGAGCAGGCTTTCTGGGCAAAGCGCACCACGTCGAACTGATGCAGGGCGGCAATTTTGTCGCGAATGATCTGCGCGTCGTAGACCCAGACAGGGCAGCCAAACTCGGCGGGCAGGCGCAGCAAATTGTCGGCATTGAGATCGGTATCGGTGTTGTTCAGCGGGCGTGGCATGGTGCTCTCCGGGAATACGTTTTTTATGATTACGCCACAGCGCGAAGAGAATAAAAAATATCGTTTTATCGCCACTCTATGCAAAAATGATATGGATTATATTCAACCAGGTTGCTGCCATGCCCGCTGTGAATTTACGCCATATTGAGATTTTCCACGCGGTGATGACCGCCGGGAACCTGACCGAAGCCGCGCGTCTGCTGCACACCTCGCAGCCGACGGTGAGCCGCGAGCTGGCGCGCTTCGAGAAGGTGATCGGCCTGACGCTGTTCGAACGCACCCGCGGGCGGCTACACCCTACGGTGCAGGGGCTGCGGCTTTTCGAAGAGGTGCAGCGATCCTGGTACGGGCTGGACCGCATCGTCAGCGCCGCCGACAGCCTGCGCGAGTTTCGCCAGGGCGAGCTCTCCGTCGTCTGCCTGCCGGTCTTCTCCCAGTCGTTTTTACCCGCCCTGCTACAGCCGTTTCTTGCCCGCTACCCGGACGTGAACCTGACCATCGTGCCCCAGGAGTCGCCCCTGCTGGAGGAGTGGCTCTCGGCCCAGCGCCACGATCTTGGTCTGACCGAAACCCTCGCCACCCCAGCGGGCACCGCGCGTCACGAGCTGCTGTCATTAGATGAGGTATGCGTCCTTCCCGCCAGCCATCCCCTTGGTGCAAAAGCGGTGCTGACGCCGGGTGATTTTCAGGGGCAGAACTACATCAGCCTGTCGCGCACCGACAGTTACCGACAGCTGTTGGACCAGCTTTTTGCCGAACATCAGGTGAAGCGACGCATGGTGGTGGAGACGCACAGCGCGGCCTCCATCTGTGCAATGGTGCGCGCGGGGGTGGGGATTTCGGTGGTCAATCCGCTGACGGCGCTGGATTATGCCGACAGCGGGATTGTTATTCGCCGCTTCAGTCTCTCGGTGCCGTTTACGGTGAGCCTGATCCGCCCGCTGCACCGCCCGGCCTCGGCGCTGGTGGACGCTTTCAGCGCGCATCTGCAGCAGGGGCTGGGGGCGATCACCGGCCCGCTGGAAGAGCTTTTAGCCTCGCCCGTTACGAAAGGATAAATTCCACCGCATCGGCGGCGTGGATCGCGGCGGTATCAAACACCGGGATCGGGCTTTCATCCGCCGGGATCAGCAGGCCAATCTCGGTGCAGCCAAAGATCACCCCCTGCGCCCCGCGATCGGCGAGCTTGCGGATCACGCTGAGATAGTACTGGCGTGACGTCTCGCTAAAGGTGCCGAGACACAGCTCTTCAAAGATGATCTGATTGATCCGGGCCCGGTCCGCCTCGTCCGGGATCAGGCTCTCGATGCCGTACTGCGCCGTCAGCCGCCCGCGGTAAAAATCCTGCTCCATGGTATAGCGCGTACCCAGCAGCGCCACGCGGTTCATGCCCGCCGCGGTAATCGCCCGCCCGGTAGCATCGGCGATATGCAGGAACGGCAGGGAACAGCGGGTTTCAATCTGCTCAGCGACTTTGTGCATGGTGTTGGTGCAGAGCAAAATGGCCTGCGCCCCGGCACCCTGCAAGCCCAGTGCTGCCTCTGCCAGGATCTCCCCCGCCTTTTCCCAGTCGCCGCTGGACTGGCAGGCTTCGATTTCATGAAAATCAACGCTGTGCAGCAGCAGGCTGGCCGAGTGTAGTCCCCCCAGGCGCTGTTTTACCCCTTCGTTGATCAGACGATAATAGGGAATGGTAGACTCCCAGCTCATTCCTCCTAACAGGCCAATCGTTTTCATCTTGCTCTCCTTTCCGGTTTCAACCAGTGAAGCAAACTTGTGATCGAGTTTCCAGTTCTCTGGTTCAACATTTCCTTTTAGCTGGCTCTGGGATAAATTAAATGAAACGATGTTTCACTATATAACAGGACATGAGCATGTTTATTTTCCACAAAGAGACACAGCTTGAAGATCTGGGTAATGGCGTGACGCGCCGTATTCTGGCGCACGACGGCAAAATGATGGCGGTAGAGGTCAATTTTGAGCAAGGCGCCGTTGGCCCAATGCATAACCATCCCCACGAGCAGCTGACCTATGTTTTATCCGGTGAGTTCGAATTTACCATCGGCGAAGAAAAGCATGTGGTGACCGCCGGGGATACCCTTTATAAACAGCCGCATATTATGCACGGCTGCGTTTGCCTGAAACCGGGTACGCTGCTGGATACCTTCACGCCGGTTCGTGAAGACTTCCTCAAATAAAGTAATAAGGCGATGCGCGGGCATCGCCCTTTTTTTGCTTAAGTGCAATTCGCTTTATTTTCGCGAAAAATCATTCAACAAGTTAATTATATCCTCGCTACCTTCAGGCCTGCGTTACATTTTTGCTACAAATATTAGTAGTTTGTATCTGCCATCAATAATTCCCAGAATAGCTGAGTAAAGTCTTCCGTTTAGCCGATCCTTTACCCTCATTTTTTCGCGCCTACCGATAAAAATGCCACCCATCTCACCTTATTGAAACGCTGTTTCGACCTTGATCACATTTCCACTATTTATCGAATGACGTGGATTTAAATCACAATAAAATAAATTAAAACGACGTTTTACAAATTGAAAACGGTGGTTCATAAGTTTTAAAAAATTGCTTAGCGGGCAGGACAGGCCCGGCATTACCGGCACTCACAAACAGGTAAAAGGAGATACCGCCGTGAAATTTCGCACCAGACGCATTCCGCTGTTCGCTTGCTGTTAAGCGGGCAGAGCCGGGCAGATTCCGTTTTAAACCATTAATTACCAGGTAGGTATGTATGAATGAAAACAAGATGCTGGGGCTAGCCTGGATATCACCCTACATAATTGGGTTGATACTCTTCACTGCCTTCCCCTTTGTCTCATCTTTCTTCCTCAGTTTTACTGAGTACGATTTGATGAGCCCGCCCGTATTTAACGGCGTAGAAAACTATCGCTACATGTTTACGGAAGATACCCTCTTCTGGAAATCCATGGGCGTGACCTTTGCCTACGTATTTTTGACTATCCCGTTAAAGCTGGCCTTTGCGCTGGGTATTGCGTTTGTTCTGAACTTTAAACTGCGCGGCATCGGCTTCTTCCGTACCGCTTATTATATTCCGTCTATTCTCGGCAGCTCCGTTGCGATTGCCGTTCTGTGGCGTGCGCTGTTCGCGATTGATGGCCTGCTGAACAGCTTCATTGGCGTATTTGGTTTTGACCCGGTGAACTGGCTGGGCGAACCCTCACTGGCGCTGATGTCCGTGACCCTGCTGCGCGTCTGGCAGTTCGGCTCTGCCATGGTGATCTTCCTGGCTGCCCTGCAGAACGTGCCGCAGTCGCAGTACGAAGCGGCGATGATTGACGGTGCTTCCAAATGGCAGATGTTCATGAAAGTGACCGTGCCGCTGATCACGCCGGTTATCTTCTTCAACTTCATTATGCAGACCACCCAGGCGTTCCAGGAATTTACCGGTCCGTATGTTATTACCGGCGGTGGACCAACCTACTCCACCTACCTGTTCTCACTCTACATCTACGATACCGCATTCAAGTACTTTGACATGGGTTACGGCGCTGCACTGGCCTGGATCCTCTTCCTGGTGGTTGCTGTCTTTGCCGCTATCGCCTTTAAGTCTTCGAAATACTGGGTCTTCTACTCCGCCGATAAGGGAGGCAAAAATGGCTGATATTCAACAACTCTCCACGGCGAGAAGTATCGCAGAGCGTGAAGTGGCGCGTACCCAGCGTCGTGAAAAAATTAGCGCCACCATTCGCTATGTGATCCTGCTGTTTGTTGGCCTGCTGATGCTCTATCCGCTGGTGTGGATGTTCTCGGCGTCGTTCAAACCGAACCACGAGATCTTCACCACCCTCAGCCTGTGGCCCGCACACGCCACCTGGGATGGCTTTGTAAACGGCTGGAAAACCGGTACCGAGTACAACTTCGGCCATTACATGCTGAACACCTTTAAGTATGTGATCCCGAAAGTGATCCTGACCATTATCTCCTCCACCATCGTGGCGTACGGCTTTGCCCGCTTCGAGATCCCGTGGAAGAAGTTCTGGTTCGCGACGCTGATTACCACCATGTTGCT
Source organism: Leclercia sp. LSNIH1 (assembly GCF_002902985.1). Lineage (NCBI taxonomy): Bacteria > Pseudomonadati > Pseudomonadota > Gammaproteobacteria > Enterobacterales > Enterobacteriaceae > Leclercia > Leclercia sp. LSNIH1. Next base: position 7,497 of record NZ_CP026167.1, read on the forward strand.
GCCAAGCACCGTACTGCTGATCCCGCAGTACCTGATGTTCCGTGAAATGGGCATGCTGAACAGCTATATGCCGCTCTACCTGCCGCTGGCCTTCGCCACGCAAGGGTTCTTCGTCTTCATGCTGATCCAGTTCCTGCGCGGCGTACCGCGTGACATGGAAGAGGCCGCGCAGATTGACGGCTGTAACTCCATTCAGGTGCTCTGGTACGTGGTGGTGCCAATCCTGAAGCCGGCCATTATCTCCGTGGCACTGTTCCAGTTCATGTGGTCAATGAACGACTTTATCGGGCCGCTGATTTATGTCTACAGCGTGGATAAATACCCGATTGCACTGGCTCTGAAAATGTCCATCGACGTCACCGAAGGGGCGCCGTGGAACGAAATTCTGGCAATGGCGAGCATCTCCATTCTGCCATCCATCATTGTCTTCTTCCTGGCACAGCGCTACTTCGTACAGGGCGTAACCAGCAGCGGAATTAAAGGTTAAGAGGGAAATATCATGGCTGAAGTGATTTTCAACAAACTGGAAAAGGTCTACTCCAACGGCTTCAAAGCGGTACATGCTATCGACCTTTCAATCGCTGAAGGTGAGTTCATGGTCATCGTCGGCCCTTCCGGCTGCGCGAAGTCCACTACCCTGCGTATGCTGGCCGGTCTGGAGACCATCAGCGGCGGTGAAGTGCGTATCGGCGATAAAATCGTTAACAACCTCGCGCCAAAAGAGCGCGGGATTGCGATGGTGTTCCAGAACTATGCGCTCTACCCACACATGACCGTGCGGGAAAACCTCGCCTTCGGCCTGAAGCTGAGCAAGCTGCCTAAAGCGCAGATTGAGGCCCAGGTGAACGAAGCGGCAAAAATCCTTGAGCTGGAAGAGCTGCTCGACCGCCTGCCGCGTCAGCTTTCGGGCGGTCAGGCGCAGCGTGTGGCCGTCGGCCGCGCGATTGTGAAAAAACCAGACGTGTTCCTGTTCGACGAACCGCTCTCCAACCTCGACGCCAAACTGCGTGCCTCGATGCGTATCCGTATTTCGGATCTGCACAAGCAGCTGAAGGCTTCCGGCAAACCGGCGACCACCGTCTACGTGACGCACGACCAGACCGAAGCGATGACCATGGGCGACCGCATCTGCGTGATGAAGCTCGGCCACATCATGCAGGTAGATACCCCGGACAACCTGTATCACAAACCGAAAAACATGTTCGTCGCGGGCTTTATCGGCTCACCGGAGATGAACATCCGCGCCAGCAAGCTGGTGCAACAGGAGGGCCAACTGGCCCTGACCATCGGCAACCAGACCATGCCGTTAAGCCCAGAGCTGAAAGAGAAAGTGGCCGGTCACGCGGATAAGGAGATTTTCTACGGCATTCGCCCTGATTTTGTCTCTATCTCCGATGAGCCGTTCGCTGAAGGTTGCTGCACCGGTGAGATGGTCCGCGCCGAAAATATGGGCCATGAATTCTTTGTTTACCTGAAAGTTGGCGAGTACGAACTGACAGCCCGAATTCCTTCCGATGAAGCTAAACCCATGATCAACAAGGGCCTTCACCGTAAGGTTTACTTTAAGTTTGATATGAATAAGTGTCATATTTTTGACGCAAAAACTGAACAGAACATCTCTCTTTAATGGAGTTATAAAAATGAAAAAAGTGCTTTTAAGCGCCGTTATCTCCGCTACCTTTGGAATGAGTGCCCTACCCACTTTTGCTGCGGACAGCACCGATCTGCGTATGTCCTGGTGGGGCGGCAATGGCCGTCACCAGGTCACGCTGAAAGCCCTGGAAGAGTTCCACAAACAGCACCCGGATATTAACGTGAAGTCGGAATACACCGGCTGGGATGGTCACCTCTCGCGTCTGACCACGCAGATTGCGGGCGGCACCGAGCCGGACGTGATGCAGACTAACTGGAACTGGCTGCCGATCTTCTCTAAAACCGGCGACGGCTTCTACGACCTGAACAAAATGAAAGATGTGATCGATCTGTCCCAGTTCGATCCAAAAGAGCTGCAGTCGACCACGGTCAACGGCAAGCTGAACGGTATTCCGATCTCCGTGACCGCGCGCGTCTTCTACTTCAACGATGAAACCTGGAAAAAAGCGGGCGTCGAATACCCGAAAACCTGGGATGAGCTGATGGCGGCGGGTAAAGCCTTCGAGAGCAAACTGGGTAAACAGTACTACCCGGTTATTCTCGAGCACCAGGATACCCTGGCGCTGCTGAACTCCTACATGATCCAGAAGTACAACATCCCGGCGGTGGACGAGAAGGCGAAAAAATTCTCCTACACCAAAGAGCAGTGGGTTGAGTTCTTCCAGACCTATAAAAAGCTGATCGACAGCCATGTCATGCCGGACACCAAGTACTATGCGTCGTTCGGTAAGAGCAACATGTATGAGATGAAGCCGTGGATCGAGGGTGAATGGGGCGGCACCTATATGTGGAACTCTACCATCAAAAAATATTCCGACAACCTGAAGCCACCAGCGAAGCTGGAGCTGGGCAGCTACCCAATGCTGCCGGGTGCAACCGATGCGGGTCTGTTCTTCAAGCCAGCACAGATGCTCTCTATCGGTAAATCGACCAAGAACCCGGAAGCGGCCGCGAAAGTGATCAACTTCCTGCTGAACAGCAAAGAAGGTGTTGAGACGCTGGGCCTGGAGCGTGGCGTACCGCTGAGCAAAGTGGCGGTGAAATACCTGACCGAAAACGGCGCTATCAAAGAGGACGATCCGGCGGTTGCGGGTCTGCGTCTGGCGCAGTCTCTGCCAGCGAAACTCTCTGTGTCGCCATACTTTGATGACCCGCAGATCGTGGCACAGTTCGGTACCTCGCTGCAGTACATCGACTATGGCCAGAAAACCGTTGAAGAGACCGCCGCTGACTTCCAGCGTCAGGCTGAACGTATCCTGAAACGCGCAATGCGCTAATTCCCATACGTTATCAATACCCTACCGTTATGCGGTGGGGTATTTTTTTATCTGAAGGAACATACTATGAAAGGAAAAATCATTCCCCTGCGTTTTCGACCTCGTCAGGACAGTGAAACCGGACACGAGGTGATCCGCCTGACGCCCCCGCACATCATCTGTCACCGTAACTACTTCTATCAAAAATGTTTTACCCGTGATGGCAGCAAGCTCATCTTTGGCGGCGCCTTTGAGGGCCACTGGAACTACTATCTGCTGGACATTGCGCAGCAGCAGGCGATCCAGCTTACCGAGGGCCCCGGAGATAACACCTTTGGCGGCTTCCTCTCCACGGACGATCGCTCGCTGTGGTATGTGAAAAACAGCCGCGAACTGCGGCGCGTCGACCTCGGGAGTCTGGAGGAGTATGTGGTCTATGAGGTCGATGACGACTGGGTGGCCTACGGTACCTGGGTGGCGAACTCGGACTGCACGAAGCTGGTAGGTATCGAGATTAAAAAAAGCGACTGGCAGCCGCTCACCGACTGGAGCAAATTCCGCGCGTTTTACTTTACCCACCCGGAATGCCGCCTGATCAATATCGACCTGCAAACCGGCGAACGCCGCGTGATTTTGCAGGAAAAGCGCTGGCTCGGACACCCGATCTACCGTCCTTTTGACGATAATACCGTGGCGTTTTGTCACGAAGGGCCACGGGATGCGATCGACGCCCGCATGTGGCTGATTAACGAGGATGGCAGCAATCTGCGCAAGGTGCGCCAGCATGCTGAGGGGGAGAGTTTTACCCACGAGTTCTGGGTGCCTGACGGCTCCGCGCTCTATTACGTGGCGCACAAGGAGAACGATCCTCAGCGCTATCTGTTCAGCGCCGATCCCGCCACCCTGGAAAATCGCCAGCTGATGGCGATCCCGCCCTGCTCCCATCTGATGAGTAACCACGACGGGTCGCTGATCGTCGGCGACGGCGCGCCACATAATACCGGCAATATCAGCCTGAACGACCCCTTTATCTGGGTGTTCGATATTGCCAAAGGCACGCAAACCGCCGTCTGTCAGCACAATACCAGCTGGAAAGTGCTCGACGGCGACCGCCAGGTGACCCATCCGCATCCGTCGTTTTCACCGGATAATCAGTGGGTGCTCTATACCTCCGACGAAGAAGGGATGCCGGCGCTGTACCTCGCCCGGGTGTAAAAAAGCCGGGTGGCGGCTGCGCCTTACCCGGCCTACAAAACCCCATGCCCGGCAAGCGCCGCCGGGCAATCTGTTATACCCCAATATTCCGTAACTTCTCCCCTGTCATCAGCTTGCGCTCAATGTGCTCCAGGGTGACGCCTTTCGTTTCCGGAACCAGCCAGAAGGTGATGCCAATAAATGCCACGTTCAGCACCGTATAAAGCCAGAAGGTTCCCGCCGCGCCGATCGCATCCAGCAGGGTCAGGAAGGTGGCGCCAATGATCATGTTCGACACCCAGTTAGTTGTGGTGGAACAGGTGATCCCAAAGTCGCGGCATTTCAGGGGCTGAATTTCTGAGCAGAGGATCCACACCACCGGCGCGGCACTCATCGCGTAACCGGCGATGCACATCATCGTCATACCCACGGACAACCAGGATAAGCCGCTGGACGCCGTACCGTTATCAAACTGCATCAGACAATAGCCCAGAATCAGCGTCCCCAGCGCCATCACGCTGAAACCAATTTTAAGGGCAGGCTTACGGCCCGCTTTATCGACGGTAAATACTGCAATAAAGGTGGCAAACATAAAGGTCAGCCCCACCACCAGCGTGGCGATCATCTGCTGCTCGGTAGTGGTGAATCCGGCCATTTTAAAAATACGTGGCGCGTAATACATGATGATGTTCATGCCGGTAAACTGCTGCATCGCCTGCAGCAGCATGCCGAGAAATACCGCACGGCGCACGTTGCGGTTGACTTTGAACAACGACCAGCCCCCCTGTTTAAGCTTGAGGCTTTCGCGGATCTCGTTCAGCTCTTCACGCGCTTTCTCAGAGGTATCGCGCAGCATCCGCAGCACTTCTTCCGCCTCGACGTGTCGTCCTTTTTGCGCCAGCCACCGTGGACTGTTGGGCAAAAAAATCACCAGCACAATCAGCAATATTGCCGGTAATGCCAGTACACCCAGCATGGCGCGCCAGTTGCCGCTGTAGCTGAAATACGTATCAGAAAGAAAGGCCAGCACAATTCCGAGGGTCACCATCAGCTGGTACATGCTGATCATTTTGCCGCGCACGTCCTCGCTCGCCATCTCTGACAGATAAAGGGGGGCGGTATAGGAGGCAATACCCACGGCCACGCCCAGCAGCACGCGAGAAAGCAGTAACGCTTCAACGCCTGTGGCAAATGCGGAACCCAATGAGCCGACCACAAACAGAATGGCTCCCACCATCAGGCTATATTTTCGGCCCAGGCGGAACGAGAGCCAGCCATTGAACAAGGCTCCCACGGCTGCGCCCAGCATCATACTGCTCACCACCCACTCCTGCAGGCGATTGCTGAGCGTAAAGTGATCGGTGATAAAGGGTAACGCACCGGCAATGACGCCGATATCCAGCCCAAACAGTAAACCGGCTACCGCCGCGGACACAGAAACAAACAGGTTCATCCTTCGGGTATCACGAAGGGCGCGGGGCATAAAGGTAGAGTCATTTATAGATGTCATATTTTCCTGCCTGAACAGCGTAAGACGTTAATCGAAATTACGAGAAACCCTAAAAATGTGTCAGGTCGTATAACGTGAAAATATGGATTTTTCAGCTAGCAAGGTTCGAACTGTGATGGACATTACACTTTAAAACAAGCGTGAAAATTACTCAATTATTGTTAACTGGCTGATTTATGGAAATTAAATGTGTGATCCATGCAATTTTCGTAAAATGCTTATGGATTTTTCTATTTTTTCTATATGGACAATAGCTTATCCAGGTCAAAAAAAACCTCCGCCCTGGGGCAGAGGTTTTTTGACCTGAGCAGGAATTAACGCGCCAGCCAGCCGCCATCAACCGCTACGGTGTAGCCATTGATATAGTCAGATGCGCTGGAGGCCAGGAACACCACCGGCCCCATCAGATCGCTTGGCAGACCCCAACGACCCGCAGGGATACGCTCGAGGATAGCTGCGCTACGCTCTTCGTCAGCACGTAGCTGCTGGGTGTTGTTGGTGGCCATGTAGCCCGGCGCAATGGCGTTTACGTTGATGTTGTGCTGCGCCCATTCGTTCGCCAGCAGACGGGTTACGCCCATAACGCCGCTCTTGGAAGCGGTATAAGAAGGCACACGGATGCCGCCCTGGAAGGAGAGCATGGAGGCGATGTTAATGATTTTGCCGCCGTTGCCCTGCGCGATGAAGTGCTTCGCCGCCGCCTGAGACATGAAGAATACGCTCTTGATGTTCAGGTTCATGACGTCATCCCAGTCCTGCTCGCTGAAGTTGATCGCATCTTCACGACGGATCAGACCGGCGTTGTTCACCAGAATGTCGATTTTACCGAATTCCGCAACCGCACGGTCAAGCAGCTCAGGGATAGCGTCGATCTTACGCAGGTCAGCGGTCAGGCTCAGGAAACGACGGCCCAGCGCGGTTACACGCTCGATGGTCTCCTGCGGCTCAACGATGTTGATCCCCACGATGTCGCAGCCCGCTTCTGCCAGCCCCAACGCCATGCCCTGACCGAGGCCAGTGTCACAACCGGTCACAACCGCAACTTTACCTTGCAAAGAAAATGCATCCAGAATCATTTTTTATCCTTAGTCTTTCAGCGCCTGAACGAACAGGCAAGTTTATGCTTAACTGTCCGCGACTAGCGCAGATCCTTAACGGCAACGTGGTCCATATCATCGAAGACCTGGTTTTCACCTACCATGCCCCAGATGAAGGTATAGGCACGCGAGCCTACGCCGGAGTGAATAGACCAGCTTGGAGAGATGACCGCCTGCTCGTTATGCATCACGATATGGCGTGTCTCCTGCGGCTGACCCATCATATGGAATACACAGGCGTCTTCTTCCATATTGAAGTAGAAGTACACTTCCATGCGGCGCTCGTGGGTATGGCACGGCATGGTGTTCCACAGGTTGCCTGGCTCAAGCTCGGTCAGGCCCATGCTGAGCTGGCAGGTTTCCAGCACATCTGGAACGAAGTATTTGTTGATGGTGCGGCGGTTGCTGGTGAGGTTGTCACCCAGGGTGACCGGAGCAACGTCTGCCGGGGTCACTTTTTTGGTTGGGTAGGTAGTATGTGCCGGGGCGCAGTTGTAGTAGAACTTCGCCGGTTTGTTGCTATCGACGCTGGCAAATACCACTTCCTGTGCGCCTTTCCCGACGTACAACGCATCGCGATGGCCGATCTCATAGCACTGACCGTCAACGGTAATAGTGCCCGGGCCGCCAATGTTGATCACGCCCAACTCGCGACGCTCCAGGAAGAAGCTGACGCCGAGCTGCTTGCCCACTTCCCCACCCACAGAAACCGTTTTGGCAACTGGCATAATGCCGCCAACGATGATGCGGTCAATGTGGCTGTACACCATGGTGTATTCATCTGCGACAAACACTTTCTCGACTAAAAACTCATCACGCAGACCCTGGGTATCCAGCGTTTTTGCATGCGCGCTGTGGATGCTTTGTCTGACTTCCACATTAACCTCCAGAATTTATCGGCCGCGACGGCCTGGATAATTAACAAAACGGTGTTCCGTTTTCATGATGAGAACATATTATCTGCTGTGAAATAGGTTTTCAATTACATTCAAAACGATGTTTCACTTTTTCTGTATGATAATCTCAAAACTGTAGTTCCGATCACGATTGTCAGGGAGTTGACAAGCTTTTCTTAGATTATTTTTTTAAATCCAGTCACTTATTTTTCATATTAAACAAAAGGTTATAAAAAAATAAAAAATGGATGAGGTCATGAGAAAAAACTTAACAAAATTAATCATATTGATGAATCAGCACGCTTTTCCTTCAGAAGTGCGCCACCAGTCACACACAGTGAAACATTGTTTTGATATTTTAACACCCAGTTTTTAAACTCATATTTACCGATCGGACCGCAGGCGCGATCCTGCCGTCGAATTCAAGGAGCGCATCATGGCAAAAGGTATGCGGGTCAAACTGAACTATGAGGTCAGCCGCGATCCGGATACAGGCGTGGAAGTGACCCGCCTGACCCCCCCTGAAGTTACCTGTCACCGTAACTACTTCTATCAAAAGTGCTTTTTCAACGATGGCAGCCACCTGCTGTTTGCGGGTGAATTCGATGGCCACTGGAACTACTATCTGCTGGATCTGAAAAACGCCGAAGCGGTGCAGTTAACCGAAGGCGCAGGCGATAACACCTTTGGCGGCTTCCTCTCACCGGATGATAAATCCCTCTATTACGTTAAGAATGATCGCACCCTGCGGGAAGTCAATCTGACCACCCTAGAGGAGCGTGAAGTCTATCGCGTCAGCGACGACTGGGTCGGCTATGGCACCTGGGTGGCCAACAGCGACTGCACCAAACTGGTGGGCATCGAAATTGCGAAGAGCGACTGGACGCCGCTCAACGACTGGAAAATCTTCCACGACTTCTTCCATAAAGGCCCACACTGCCGCCTGCTGAGGGTCGATCTGCAGACCGGTGAAAGCAGCGTAATCCATGAAGAGAAGAACTGGCTGGGCCACCCGATTTACCGTCCGTTTGACGACAGTACCGTCGCGTTCTGTCATGAAGGCCCGCACGATCTGGTGGATGCCCGTATGTGGATGGTCAACGAAGACGGCAGCAACGTTCGCAAGGTGAAAGAGCACGCCGCAGGCGAAAGCTGCACCCATGAATTCTGGGTACCGAATGGCTCAGCGCTGGTCTATGTCTCTTACCTGAAAGGTGAGCAAGGACGTACCGTGTATAGCTTCAATCCGGATACCGGTGAGAACCGCGCGGTCATGAAGATGCCTGCCTGTTCACACCTGATGAGTAACTTTGACGGCACGCTGCTGGTCGGTGATGGTTCCGGTACGCCGGTCGATGTGAAAGATACCAGCGGCTATACCATCGATAACGATCCGTATCTTTATGCATTCGACGTGGCGAAAGAGGCGTATTTCCGTATCGCGCGTCACGATACCTCCTGGGCAACCGTGGCAAACAGCCGTCAGGTCACTCACCCGCACCCCTCCTTTACCCCGGATGATAAAGCGGTGCTGTTTAGTTCCGATAAAGATGGCAAACCTGCTCTCTATATTGCGAAGCTTCCTGAGCAACCAGAACTGTTGCGAGAATAATGTTTGTGTTTGTGTTCCTGTAACTGGCCTTGCCCTCCTTTATGGAGGGCTTTTTTTATCCGCTGATAAGGCATAAAGCGCAAAAATAATACATTACAGACGCAAAAAAACCGGCTCCTGAGAGCCGGTTTATCCCGGAGGTATTGCTTATTATTAGAATGAATAAGCTACGCCGACACGAAGACGGGTCTGACGCTCATCGGTGTCTTTCACACCAACATTACCCACTTCGCCATACGGAGCCCAGTTCTTATCAATTTTGTACGCCAGCTTAACGTTATATTCCTGGGAGTAATCTTTATTGTTGTTACGAATATTCCCTTCTGTACTTTTCGCGTATACGTAGTTCAGCTCGGTACGCCAGTCGCCCATTACCCAACCAACCCAGGCGTCGCCACGGTTAACTTTATCGTCGTCTTTATTCGCGCTTGACGGATAACGGGTGTAGTCATAGCGATAACGGGCAGCCACATAGAAGCCATTATCGAAGCTATATTGCGCGTGCAGATAGGGTTTATAAATGGTGAAGCTGTCTTTACTTTCGAGGGTAAAGCCTGGTGTTAACGCAATGTTCTGGTTCGCTTTCCAGCGCCAGCTAATCTGATCTTCATGGCCGTTACCCACCACGTCCGCAAATGGCTGGTCAGCTTTATCGCCGCCAGATTTCCATTTTGCTTCTACTGAGAAACCAAAGCCATTTTCGAAACGGTGCGAAACCGAAACACGGTCGGCGTTCGAGCCGCTATCGATATATTCGTGACGCAGATCCACGGTGACAGCCTGAGCTGCGAAAGAAGCGCCAATAAGTGAAGCAAGGACCAGAGATTTCTTAAACATGGAAAAACCCTCGTTTAAAATGATGTTTCGTTTTTATGGAATTGCATTTTATTTTTTAATAAACGTAATTTTAGTGATCTCGATCGTAATTATCTGTTTCATTTTTTTTGGCAAACCCAGCCGTGAGCAATATCAACAAATGTTGACTTTTAAGGGGAATTTAAAGGATCGCGATCACACTAAATCGTTATTAGCGATTCAAGGAATAAGTTAACTATTTTGCGGATGATTGAGATTTTACTGACAGGAGGTAAAAATATGATGAAGCTCACAAACAAATAAGCCTCCGGGATCGGAGGCTTATTTGGATTGATATATATCAACGCGAATTATCTTTCTATAGCCAACGCCACGCCCTGTCCGCCGCCGATACACAGCGTAGCCAGCCCTTTACGCGCATCGCGTTTTACCATCTCATGCACCAGTGAGACCAGGATACGGCAGCCCGATGCGCCAATGGGGTGACCCAGGGCGATCGCTCCACCGTTAACATTCACCCGGCGTTCGTCCCACTCCAGCATTTTGCCCACCGACAGCGCCTGGGCAGCAAAGGCTTCGTTCACTTCGATCAAATCCACATCCGCCAGCTGCCAGCCTGCCCGTTCAAGACAGCGGCGCGTGGCGTGAACCGGGGCGATCCCCATTAAGGCGGGATCAACACCCACGCTGGCAAAGGCTTTGATGCGCGCCAGTACCGGCAGATTCAGCGCTTCGGCTTTGCTCTCGCTCATCATCATCACTGCGGCGGCCCCGTCATTAATCGAGGAGGCATTCCCGGCGGTGACCGACCCGGTGAGCTCAAAGGCAGGGTTCAGCAGCGCCAGCCCCTCTGCGCTGGCATCGGTGCGCGGCTGTTCATCTGTATCCACCAGCAGGTTCTCCCCGCCCTGCTTCTGGGCGACAACCGGTACGATCTCGTCGCGAAAACGGCCCGCGTCGATGGCCGCCCGGGCCTTATGCTGGGAACTGAGGGCATAGGCGTCCTGCAGCTCACGGGAGATGCCATATTCACGCGCCAGGTTCTCTGCCGTGACCCCCATATGGTAATCGTTGAAGGCATCCCACAGCCCGTCATGCACCAGGCTGTCGATAAGCTGGCTGTTGCCCAGTTGCGCCCCGGTACGGCTGTCGGTGAGCACGTGCGGGGCACGGCTCATGTTCTCCTGGCCGCCCGCGATCACCACATCGGCTTCGCCGCACTGGATCGCCTGGGTCGCCAGATGCAGCGCCTTCAAACCGGAGCCGCACACGTCGTTGATGGTGATGGCAGAGACGGTATTGGGTAATCCTCCCTTCAGCGCCGCCTGGCGGGCAGGGTTTTGCCCGGCGCCTGCGGTCAGCACCTGACCGAGGATCACTTCGTCGATCTCGTGTCCCTCAATGCCGCTTCGCTCCACCAGCGCGCGAACCACCACGCTGCCTAACTCAACCGCCGAGTGGCGTGAGAGCGCTCCCTGGAAACAGCCGATTGCGGTACGCAATGCACCCACTATCACGACGTCTTTCATCTCTACCTCTGCGCAAAATGACACCGCTCATAGTAGAGGATTGTTATCAACTAATGATGTAATTGTTTAAAAAAAGTGAGTTTTATCACAAAGGATTCTGGAGGGCCGAGAGAAATGGTTGCTCAGCCGATACCGGGAAACTTAACCTGCGCGGGCGCAGGGCAAGGCGGGTCAAGATCTCCAGTACTGGGTTAAGGCGGGCGAGTTTCCATTGACCGGATCCCGCTCAGGAAAGGGCAACGCAACGATCCGCGCCAGCATGGCCGGCGTCGCCGCCTGCTTGCAGAGATCAACATCCGTCCCCGGCGGATAGGCACCCACCACCAGAAAATCGTCGGTTGCAGATATCCGGCAGTGCCCGGTTCCGGCAGGCAATAACAGTGCGTCTCCCGCTTCTACTTCGATCTCTTCGCCCCCAGGTCCGCCAACGATGAGGCGTGCCGCCCCCCGGGCAATACCTAAGACTTCATGCCCATTAGAGTGGTAGTGGTGATAATCAAAAACCCCATCGCGCCACTGAGGCGGCCAACCGTTGTCGGCAAATCGTTGTTCAAACTGGCTTGCGCGATCGCCATCCGTTATCACCCCTTTATAGAGCAGCACCGGCAAATGGGGATTATTCGGCACCCACTCTCTGGCGGAGAGCATCAGCGTCCGGGGTGTGATTCTCGTTTTAGCGGTCATGGTCTCTTCTCAGTCAGTTATTACACTCCGCTAAGTGTAGTTCGTTTCAATGTCGCCACTGACGGGGGCAGAGATCACCGCGGATCCGCTTTTTGCTGTAAATAATGGCGCAGCCAGTTGCCTGCCGTTCCCGGCGGGGAGCGTTTATTCCAGACCAGATCGATCGCCACCGAGCGCGGCCAGCCCGGCACATTGAGCTGCACCAGCGCTTTCGCCGGCGCAAACTCCTCTACCAGCGCGCAAGGCAGCGCGCACCAGCCAAATCCCTGAACCGCCATGCTGAGCAACATCAGGTAGTTAGGTGCCGACCAGACCGGCCCCTGCGCCAGCACCGGTTCACGCTCCAGATAGGTATTCAGGCGCAGCTCCCGCCAGCTGTGCAGTTCATCGTGCTCCGTTCGCGCCTGCGCGGCCAGCGGATGGCTGGCTGACGTATAAATCGCCATATGGGTCTGCATGGGAAGGCGAACGGCGGCAATGTCGGTGGGATAGTTTTCCCGCGCCTCGGTGAGGCCAATCTGCGCCCGCCCTTTTTGCAGCAGATCGATGACATCTTCCTCTTCGCCAATCAGACACTCAAATTCGGTATGGGGAAAACGCTCATCAAAACGAAACAGCATCTCCTCCAGCACATCCGGATGCAGGGTATCGGAGAGGACAAAGGTGAGCCGTGCTTCGGTCTCTTCGCTAAGGGATACCGCCAGTTCATCCAGCCGCGCGCTGGCCGCCAGAATCGACTGCACATAGCCCAGCACCTGCTTGCCCTGGGCGGTGAGTACCGGCTGGCGGGCACTGCGGTCGAACAGGGCAAAACCCAGGTCATCCTCCAGATGGGCGATGGCGGTGCTGATGGTGGACTGGCTTTTCCGCAGGCGGCGGGCCGCAGCGGAAAAAGAGCCCGCAGCAACCGTCTCGACAAATGCTGTTAACGCTTCGGGTGAGTAGCGCATGTAGTATCTACTTTATCGATGGAATCTCACTTTTATATATCACTTTTAGCGATAAAAATAGCCGCATGATTGGCCGTCCTGGCTTGTTTTTGAGGTAAGAGATTATGCAGCACAACGATGTTCAGCGCAGAAAACTGCCGGAACGCATTTTTCACGCCGTCTGTTTTGAGGGTATTGCCACGGCGATCCTGGCCCCGACCACCGCGTGGCTGATGCAGCGCCCCATACTGGAGATGGGCGGGTTAACTGTTCTCCTCGCCACCACGGCGATGATCTGGAACATCATCTTCAACTACCTGTTCGACAGGCTGTGGCCGCGGCATAAGGTGCCTCGCACCGCGAAAGTCCGCGCCCTGCACGCGCTGGGCTTTGAAGTCGGGTTCATCTTTATCGGCGTCGGGATTGTATCGCTGGTGCTGGGCGTGAGCCTGCTTCAGGCCTTCACCTTAGAGATTGGCTTCTTTATTTTCTTCCTGCCGTACACCATGGTTTATAACTGGGCGTACGATACCCTGCGCGATCGCATGATTAAGCGACGCCAACAGCGGCAGGCTGCCACCTCTTAACTCCCCTGGCCGGAAATGCTTTCCGGCCCGCTTAAAACCGTTCCAACCGCCAGGCCAACTGTTGATTATGGTAAAATAGTCTCCTTTTTGTTGGTTTTATAGTTGATACGTTTATCTCATGTCGAAAATCTGGTCTAAAGAAGAGACCCTCTGGAGCTTTGCCCTCTACGGCACTGCCGTGGGCGCAGGAACCCTGTTCCTGCCCATCCAACTGGGATCTGCGGGCGCTGTCGTCCTTTTCATCACCGCCCTTGTGGCATATCCATTAACCTACTGGCCCCACAAAGCGTTATGCCAGTTCATCCTCTCTGCAAAAACCAAAGGTAGCGAAGGGATCACCGGCGCGGTGACCTACTACTACGGGAAAAAGATCGGCAACCTGATCACCACGCTCTACTTTATCGCCTTTTTTGTGGTGGTGCAGATCTATGCCGTGGCGATCACTAATTCGCTGACCGAACAGCTGGCGAAGCATATGACGGTGGACACCCCCGTGCGGGTGCTGGTCAGCCTGGGCGTCGTGCTGGCGTTAAATCTGATCTTCCTGATGGGGCGGCATGCCACCATCCGGGTGATGGGTTTTCTGGTCTTCCCACTGATCGCTTACTTCCTGCTGGTGTCGCTCTATCTCACCCACAGCTGGCAACCCGCGCTGCTCACCAGCCAGATGAGCGTTGATAAGCACACTCTGCACCAGGTGTGGATCTCCATTCCGGTGATGGTGTTCGCCTTTAGCCATACGCCGATTATTTCAACCTTTGCCGTCGACCGGCGGGAGAAATATGGCGAGGCCGCCATGGGCAAATGTACCCGCATCATGAAGGTGGCCTACCTGGTTATCTGCCTGAGCGTGCTCTTCTTCGTCTTCAGCTGTCTGATGTCGATCCCACCCTCTTACATCGTCGCCGCGAAAGAGGAAGGGGTCACCATCCTCTCGGCGCTCTCGATGATGCCCTCCTCCCCTTCGTGGCTTGGGATCTCCGGGATTGTTGTCGCCATCATCGCGATGTCGAAGTCGTTTCTCGGCACCTATTTCGGGGTGATTGAGGGGGCTACAGCGATGGTGAAATCAGGATTAAACCAGGTTGGCGTAAAGAAAAGCCGGGCCTTTAATCGGGCGGTATCGGTGATGGGGGTCTCCCTGATCACCTTTGCGGTGTGCTGCATTAATCCCAATGCCATCTCGATGATCTATGCCATCAGCGGGCCACTTATCGCCATGATTTTGTTCATCATGCCGACTCTGTCGACATTCCTCATTCCGGCGCTGAAGCCCTACCGCTCCGTCGGCAATGTGCTGACGCTGATTATCGGGGTGTTATGCGTGTCGGTGATGTTTATCGCTTAAAAAAGAGAACCTGCAGCGCGCTGCTGCAGGTTCAGAATCAGGCGCGGATATCGTCATACTCGCGGGTGTTATCAAATTCGTGTTTCGCAAACGGGCAGAGGGGAATAATTTTACGGTTTTCGGCACGCATCTTTTCCACCACCCTTGCCACCAGCTGTTTACCCACGCCCTGCCCTTTCAGGCTCGGATCGACATCGGTATGCTCAATGATACTGAGGTGCTCGCCGGTGGGGACAAAGACGATCTCCGCAACCTGATTGCCTTCGGCATCGTTCACGTAAAACTTGTTATGGCCTTCCTGAATATCCATGGTTTCTCGCTTATTTGTGGCGGTATTTAAGTGCGCCGCTTGGGCAGGTATCGATCACACGCACGACCGTATCGACATCCACTTCGTCAGGGATGATCCACGGTTTACGTTTCAGATTGAAGAGCTTAGCGCTGCCGCGCACGCAGTTTCCCGCGTGTTGGCAGATGCCGGTATTGAAGTAGACGTCAATTTTCTCACCGGTATAGGCCCGGTATCCCGCCTCCAGCAGTTCATTATCCATGACATTGCCTCTGAATTATTATGGTTGGGATTAAGCATAGCGCGACATCTCTATTCAACCTGCTCGTTTAAAAATAAACAACATTAATCTGCAATCTGGCTACCCACGCTGGATAATTAACGCTGTTTTTCAGTAATACAGGTCAGATAATGAGAAAGATATCCCCGCTCATACTGGTATTTAGTATGGTTTTTATCACCGGCTGTAGCAGCCCGGAACTGGACAAAGTTGAACAGATCAACAGATTGCATATTCCATTAGTTCTGCCCGGCAGCAAAGCCCCACCGGCACAGACATCCCATATCGCCTCGCTGTACAATTCCAATAAACAGGATATAGAGAGGCTTACCGACACGCTAAAAAAGCAATATTTACAGGATGTAAAACCCAAAGAGATATTTGAAATGGATAGCGATGTACAGCCCGTGTACGCTTCTCTTTCCCGATTAGAAGCATTAGCCATGATGAATCAGCAATACCTGAAAGATAAGAATGAAATGGGGTTACAGCAGATACATATTGCGCTCAAACCGGTTATTACCGGCTAATCTTCGATAAAAAAACCCGGCAGGTTAATGCCGGGTTAAAAGCGTTCCAGAATTTTATTTATTGCTGATCTCTACCACCACCCGACGATCCGGGGACAGACAACTAATCAGCGCGTTGCCGCTCTGACCATTACATTGCGCTCCCGTCACGGACTCACTCGCACCGCGGCCTGCTGTGGTGATGTTTTGCGCCGGAATGCCCAGCGCAACCAGTTCATCAGCTACAGCCTGCGCGCGGCGTTCAGAGAGTTGCAGATTGTAGTCAGGCGTACCGATACGATCGCTGTAGCCAATAACCACTGTCGACTTGTCGTTGGCAGGCTGTAAACCCGGGCTATTGTAGAGCTGGCGAATCGCTGCGTGGCCTTCGCTGGTAAGGGTTGCAGAGTCATAGTCAAACATCACATCGGATTTCAGGTTAAAACGCTGTGGCGCCGGGGCCGGTTCAACGGTAGCCGCGGGAGTGGCGACAACAGGTGCGTCCTCATGCTGACCAAAACGGTAGCTCAGCCCGGCCGTAACCGAACTGACATCACTGCTTACTCCAATCTGGTTGGCGTTGCCAACGTTGCTTACCCATTGATACTCAAGGCGGCCCGCCCAGTTTTTGTTAAAGGCATACTCGGTTCCTACAGCAGCCAGCGGGCGGACTCCGGTTTCAAAGCGATTATGACCGCTTACATCGGATTCAGCCCGGTATCCCATTGCCCCGGCCCGGCCATACAGGTCCCATTTCGGCGTGACGGCATAGCTGGCTTTCAGGGACATCTGGATCCCCTGACTTTTCATCCTGGCGCCAGCGCCGGCGTGATGGCCGTTTAACTGCATATTCCCTAAATAGTCGTAACCACCTTCCACAGCAAGCCAGGAGTTAATCTGGTAACCGGTATAAATACCGCCACTCACATTATCCTGGTCTAAATCAAAATGGTTTGAGCCACTGTTATTATCCAGCGCTTTGCTACCCGTGTTGGTATCGAAATAGTGCGACCAACCTAATTTTCCACCGCTGTACCAGGTTCCGGCATCACCTGCAGCAAAAGCTGCGGTAGCGGTAAAAGCATTTGCGATAATTAACGCAACAACAGTCTTTTTCATAACAATCCCGTTCACACTTACTGTAGATAGATTTCTTTATTAATTTCAGTAGGCAAACGATATAGAAAAAAAGCTGTCAGGTTAATTATCATTCTGTTTAAAATTAAATTTTCAGTTAAAAACTCTCTGGCAAACTCTTTAGCTCCTGAAGATAACCGCCACGTTTAAAGTTGATATATCCCCCTCGCTTCAGGGCGGAAATGACATTTAACACACTGCTGCGGGAAAGCAGCGTTCTGTCCTGAATATAATCGAGGATCGATATACGCATGCGAGTCTGTTCCGGCAGCGTGATCATCTCCAGCAGGTGGTTACGTATCACGGAATAGGTTCGTTGTTGTACCACTAGCGCGTCACGATAAAACAGATAAGCAGTATGGTAGGAGAGCACCGCTGCCACCTCCTCCCATAACCCTTGTTGGGAAATAAGTTCCGCCGCCCGCCCTGCATCAATCCGTAACAGTGTCGACTCCGCTTCGGTGCGCAGAATATGGCCTTTTGTCGGCTGGATCATCTCCGCAATACCAAAAAGATGCGCTTCGTAAACCGTGACAATTAACAGCCCATCAGAGGCACGCAGAATGGATAACTCTCCCTCGATAAAAAAGTAAAGCTGGGGACGTCCTTTGTATGTCCAGGTCATTCGCTTGCGGGGGATGACCTGGAGTTTATCCGCGATCGGCTCAAGCGCCGCAAGCAGACGCTGCATGGCCCCTTCGGGACGAACGGGTGAAATAAGATGCATAGTATGACCTGATAACGTTGGATAGCAGCCAGAATAGCTCTGCGATTTGCGCAGGTTGGCCTCTACTTCTCTCTTCAGATATAGCAATGAATAAACGGCGGGTAAAATTTAGGTTGTTTATTTTTAAATTTTTGCACGACGGGGACGGATGCTGTGTCGCGCTGTTGCAGAGATAAAAGCTGGAGCGGGCGAAGGGAATCGAACCCTCGTATAGAGCTTGGGAAGCTCTCGTTCTACCATTGAACTACGCCCGCTTTGAGGTGCGTAAGGCATTATAGACCTTACGCCTCTGCTGACAAGAGACCTGCTTGCTAAGTGGCGATAAAATAATCACTTAGCACTTCGGTTTACCGCCCGGCGCCGGTAAATAGCGGATCGGATCGATAGCCGTCGCCCGATAGCGGATCTGGAAATGCAGCGCCACGGTATTGGAGCCGGTGCTGCCCATAGTCGCAATCTTCTGCCCCGCCTTCACGTTTTGCCCGTTATTCACCAGCATTGTGTCGTTATGGGCATAGGCGGTGATGTAGTCCTCACCGTGCTTAATCATGATCAAATTGCCATAACCCCGCAGCTGATTGCCGACATAGACAACTTTGCCCGCATCGGAGGCATACACCGGTGCGCCGCGGGTGCCGGCGATATCAATGCCTTTGTTTCCCCCTTCTGCGGTGGAGTACGGGATCACCACTTTGCCGCTGGCAGGCCAGACCCAGCAGCGCTGCCCGACAGGCGGCCAGGAAGATTTCGGTACGGTGTAAGATGGGGTGACCGCAGCGGTTTTACCGCGGCTCTTTGACGAAGACTTTCTGGCCGTGCTGCTGGTACCGTTAATCTTCAGCTTTTGCCCCACTTCGATGGTGTAAGGCGGAGAAATATTGTTCAGGCGCGCCAGCTCCTTCACGCTGGTGCCGGTCGCACGCGATATACGGTACAGCGTATCACCGCGTTTAACGGTATACACCGGGCCAGAATCCGATGATTTACTGCCCGCGCATCCCGCCAGCAACAGGGCCAGAATCAGGCAAAACAGAGCAGAAACGGGGTTTTTCGTCGGGCTTCCTGCAAACAAAACAGTTCCTCGGTCAACGTGAATGGCCGCGCTATCATAGCAGCCTCATTACGGATGCCCAAGAGCACCCTGCGCGACAACCAGTGTAGCAGCGATTACGCTCCAGGCCGTGAAGGGCGAAGAAGCCCGGGCTGCAAGAGGCTCACCGCTGCGCTTCGCGACAAACGCCAGGCAATAAAAAAAGCCCCGACGCAATATACGCCGGGGCTTTTTCGCAACAGGGATTATTTTACCGGACGCATCGCCGGGAAGAGGATCACGTCGCGGATGGTGTGGCTATTGGTGAACAGCATCACCATACGGTCGATACCAATACCCAGACCCGCCGTCGGCGGCAGGCCGTGTTCCAGTGCGGTCACGTAATCTTCGTCGAAGAACATCGCTTCGTCGTCACCCGCCGCTTTCGCATCAACCTGATCCTGGAAGCGCTGCGCCTGATCTTCTGCATCGTTCAGCTCGCTAAAGCCGTTGCCGATTTCGCGGCCACCGATGAAGAACTCGAAGCGGTCAGTGATTTCCGGATTCACATCGTTACGACGCGCCAGCGGAGAGACTTCAGCCGGGTATTCGGTAATGAAGGTTGGCTGAATGAGGTGCGCTTCGGCCACTTCTTCGAAGATCTCGGTCACGATACGGCCCAGACCCCAGCTCTTCTCAACCTTGATACCGATGCTCTCAGCGATAGCTTTCGCAGAGTCGAAGTTATCCAGATCGGCCATCTCGGTTTCCGGACGGTATTTCTTGATTGCTTCACGCATTGTCAGCTTAGCGAACGGCTTACCGAAGTCGAACACCTCTTCGCCGTACGGCACTTCAGTGGTGCCCAGAATGTCCTGCGCCAGGGTGCGGAACAGGGATTCGGTCAGCTCGATCAGATCTTTGTAATCCGCGTAGGCCATATAGAGTTCCATCATGGTGAACTCAGGGTTATGACGAACGGAGATGCCTTCGTTACGGAAGTTACGGTTGATTTCGAACACGCGGTCGAAACCACCGACCACCAGACGCTTCAGGTACAGTTCCGGCGCGATACGCAGGTACATGTCCAGGTCCAGGGCGTTGTGATGGGTGATGAATGGACGCGCAGACGCGCCGCCCGGGATCACCTGCATCATCGGGGTTTCTACTTCCATAAAGTCGCGGCCCACCATGAACTGGCGGATACCGGCCATGATCTGAGAGCGAATTTTGAAGGTCTTGCGGGATTCATCGTTAGAGATGAGATCCAGGTAGCGCTGACGGTAGCGCGCTTCCTGATCCTGCAGGCCGTGGAATTTGTCCGGCAGCGGACGCAGGGCTTTGGTCAGCAGACGCAGCTCGGTGCAGTGGATAGAGAGTTCACCGGTCTTGGTTTTGAACAGTTTCCCTTTCGCGCCCAGGATATCGCCCAGGTCCCACTTCTTGAACTGCTCGTTGTAGATGCC
Organism: Leclercia sp. LSNIH1; assembly: GCF_002902985.1. Classification (NCBI taxonomy): domain Bacteria; kingdom Pseudomonadati; phylum Pseudomonadota; class Gammaproteobacteria; order Enterobacterales; family Enterobacteriaceae; genus Leclercia; species Leclercia sp. LSNIH1. Next base: position 28,046 of record NZ_CP026167.1, read on the forward strand.
TTCCGGCAGATCGTCACGGGAGACGTACAGCTGAATACGGCCACCCACGTCCTGCAGCGTAATAAAGGAGGCTTTACCCATGATACGACGGGTCATCATGCGGCCAGCAACGGCCACTTCGATGTTCAGCGCTTCCAGCTCTTCGTTCTCTTTAGCGTCGAAGTCAGCATGCAGTTGGTCTGAGGTACGATCGCGGCGAAAATCGTTCGGGAACGGCACGCCCTGCTCGCGCAGCGCAGCCAGCTTCTCGCGGCGGGTTTTCAGTTCATTATTAAGATCGGCTACCGCGTCAGCGCCCTGTGCTTGTTGTTCAGACATGTTGGTTCCTCATAACCCTGCTTTCAAACTTGCTTCGATAAATTGGTCCAGGCTGCCATCCAGCACCGCCTGCGTGTTACGGGTTTCGACACCGGTACGCAGGTCTTTGATGCGGGAGTCATCAAGGACGTAAGAACGGATCTGGCTGCCCCAGCCGATATCAGACTTGTTATCTTCCATCGCCTGTTTCTCAGCATTTTTCTTTTGCATCTCCAGCTCATAAAGCTTCGCTTTCATCTGCTTCATGGCCTGGTCTTTGTTTTTATGCTGGGAACGGTCGTTCTGGCACTGTGTCACCAGCCCGGTAGGGATGTGGGTAATACGCACCGCAGATTCCGTACGGTTAACGTGCTGACCACCCGCACCGGATGCGCGGTAGACGTCGATACGCAGATCTGCCGGGTTGATTTCGATGTCGATATCTTCGTCCACTTCCGGATAGACAAACGCGGAGCTGAACGAGGTATGGCGGCGACCGCCGGAGTCGAACGGGCTCTTACGCACCAGACGGTGTACGCCGGTTTCAGTACGCAGCCAGCCGTAGGCATAATCGCCAATGATCTTGATGGTGACAGATTTCAGGCCTGCCACTTCGCCTTCAGACTCTTCGATAATCTCAGTCTTGAAGCCGCGGGCTTCAGCCCAACGCAGATACATGCGGGTCAGCATGCTGGCCCAGTCCTGGGCTTCTGTACCGCCGGAACCGGCCTGGATATCAAGGTAGCAGTCGGCGCTGTCGTACTCGCCGGAGAACATACGACGGAATTCCAGCTGTGCCAGCTTCTCTTCCAGCCCGTCGAGCTCTGCGACAGCTTCGTTGAAGGTCTCTTCGTCGTCGGCCTCAACGGCCAGCTCCAGCAGTCCGGAAACATCATCCAGACCCTGCGCCATTTGATCCAGCGTATCTACGATAGCTTCGAGAGAGGAACGCTCTTTACCCAGCGCCTGTGCGCGTTCAGGTTCGTTCCAGACGTCTGGCTGTTCCAGCTCGGCGTTTACTTCTTCAAGACGCTCTTTCTTGGCATCGTAGTCAAAGATACCCCCTAAGAACGTCGGAGCGCTCGGTGAGGTCCTGAATGCGGTTTTTTACCGGATTAATTTCAAACATGGTCTGTTTTCTTTTATGGACGAGTAAAAATGCGGTGTAAGGGCGGAATTGTACCGGATTCACGCCCTTTTTTATAGCGGAATAGTGATGCTAAAGTGGCCAGATATGGTCGATGATGATTTGCAGGCTGCGGTTGCCGCGAAACTCGTTAATATCCAGTTTATAGGCCAGTTCGACTTCGCGTACGCCGTTATCAGGCCAGATTGTGGTGTCCACGTTAAAGGCGATACCGTCCAGCAGCGGACCGCCGCCAACCGGTTCCACCATCACCTTCAGATGCCGTTCCCCCACCAGACGCTGTTGCAGCAGGCGAAAACGCCCGTCAAACAGCGGCTCCGGGAACATCTGCCCCCACGGACCGGCGTCGCGCAGCATCTGCGCCACCTCCATGGTCATATCCGCCGGCGCCAGCGGGCCATCGGTGACCACTTCGCCCTGGAGCAGAGCCGGATCCAGCCAGTCGGTGACCAGCTCGCTGAACAGGCGCTGGAACTGGTCAAATTTCGCCTCTTCCAGCGACAGTCCCGCCGCCATGGCGTGGCCGCCAAATTTAATCATCAGCCCCGGATGCAGCGTATGCAGGCGCTCCAGCGCGTCGCGCATATGCAGCCCCTGAATCGAGCGGCCGGATCCTTTCAGGGTGCCGTCTCCGGCAGGGGCAAAGGCGATCACCGGGCGGTGAAAACGCTCTTTAATGCGCGAGGCGAGGATGCCCACCACCCCCTGATGCCACTCGGGGTGATACATCGCCAGCCCGCCGGGCAGCGAGTCGCCGCTGCGCTCCAGCTTTTCGCAGAGGATCAGGGCTTCGGCCTGCATCCCCTGCTCGATCTCTTTGCGGGTCTGGTTCAGCGCGTCCAGCTCGTTGGCCAGTACGCGCGCCTCGCCGATGTTATCGCACAGCAGCAGCGCTACGCCCACCGACATATCGTCCAGACGTCCGGCAGCGTTCAGACGCGGGCCAAGGGCAAAGCCGAGATCGCTGGCCGCCAGCCGCAGCGGGTCCCGGTTGGAGATCTCCAGCAGCGCCTTGATACCCGGACGGCATTTCCCCGCCCGAATGCGGTTCAAACCCTGCCAGGTCAGAATACGGTTATTGGCATCCAGCGGCACCACGTCCGCTACGGTGCCCAGCGCCACCAGATCAAGGAATTCCGCCAGATTAGGCGGCGCAATACCTTTAGCGTCAAACCACCCTTCATCACGCAGCCGTGTACGCAGCGCCAGCATCAGATAGAAAGCCACCCCCACCCCCGCCAGCGATTTCGACGGGAAGTCGCAGTCGCGCAGGTTGGGGTTAACGATCGCTTCTGCCGCCGGTAAGGTATCCCCAGGCAGGTGGTGATCGGTGACCAGCACCGGGATGCCAAATTCATGGGCGCGCTCAACTCCGGAGTGGGAGGAGATCCCGTTGTCCACCGTCAGGATCATCTGCGCGCCGCGGGCGTGAGCCTGATCCACCACTTCCGGACTCAGGCCATAGCCATCCTCAAAGCGGTTCGGCACCAGATATGAGACGTTGTCGCACCCCATCGCCCGCAGGCTGAGCACGCTCAGCGCGGTACTGGTGGCGCCATCGGCGTCAAAATCCCCCACCACAATGATGCGCGTTCCTTCCCGCAGGGCGTTGTACAGCAGCTCGGTGGCGCGTTCGACGCCGCTAAGCTGCTGCCAGGAGAGCATACCCTTTACGCTGCGTTCAAGGTCATCTGCATTTCGCACGCCACGGCTGGCATAGAGCCGACGCAACAGCGGAGGGAGCGTCGCGGGTAACGCGGCGCTCTCGTCCACTTCACGACGACGAAGTTGTGTCGAAGATTTCACGCGAATTATTTACCGCCAAACTGTTTCTGGTGCTCATCAAGGAAGGCTTTCATCTCTTTCGGCCCCTGGTAGCCCGGCACAACATAGCCGTTGCTCAGCACGATCGCAGGCGTACCGGTCACACCAAACTGCACGCCCAGCGCGTAGTGATTGGCAATGTCGATATCACAGGAGGCAGGCTTAACGCCTTTACCGCTCATGGCATCATCAAAGGCTTTGTTGCGATCTTTCGCACACCAGATGGCCTTCATGTCCTGCTCAGGCTGGCTCTGCACGCCCGCACGCGGGAAGGCGAGATAACGCACGGTGATCCCCAGCGCGTTGTAATCTTTCATCTCTTCATGCAGCTTGTGGCAGTAGCCGCAGGTGATGTCGGTAAAGACGGTAATGACATGTTTTTCCTGCGCCGCTTTGTAGACGATCATCTCTTTTTCCAGCGCGTTCAGGTTTTTCATCAGCATCTGGTTGGTAACGTTAACCGGCTGCGCGCCGCTCACGTCGTACAGCGGTCCCAGGATAAAGTGCTTACCGTCTTCGGTCACATACAGCACGCCGCTGTTGGTCAGTACCGTTTTCATGCCCGCAACGGGCGCAGGCTGAATTTCGCTACTGGTGACACCAAGCTTCGCCAGAGACTGTTTGATGGCCGCATCGTCAGCATGCGCCAGGCCGGATAATGACGCTGCCAGCAGAGAGAACAGCACTAAAGACTTTTTCATATTGGTTCCTGTTACAAGTCATCACGCACGTGGGTGATGCTGTTGGTGTAGCTGCCGCAGGCGTTCCGTCGCGACATGCGTGTAGATTTGCGTCGTTGACAGGTCACTGTGCCCAAGCAGCATCTGGACCACGCGCAGATCGGCGCCGTGATTCAGAAGATGGGTCGCAAACGCGTGACGCAGAACGTGCGGCGAAAGTTTTTCACTGTCGATACCCGCCAGTGTGGCGTAATGTTTGATGCGATGCCAGAAGGTTTGACGTGTCATTTGCTGCGCGCGCTGGCTGGGAAACAGCACGTCAATGGAGACACCGTTCAGCAACCAGGGGCGGCCATGCTGAAGATAGTTCTCCAGCCAGTAAACCGCCTCTTCACCCAGCGGCACCAGACGCTCTTTATTGCCTTTACCGATCACCCGTACCACGCCCTGGCGCAGACTGATATCGCTCATCGTCAGCCCGACCAGTTCAGACACGCGTAATCCTGTGGCGTAAAGCACTTCGAGCATCGCTTTATCGCGTAACTCCAGCGGTTGGTCAACCACTGGCGACTGTAATAATCTCTCAACTTGCGCTTCGCTGAGATCTTTTGGCAAACGCTGGGGCAGTTTTGGCGACGCCAGTGCCGCACTGGGATCATCAGGGCGTATCTTCTCGCGATAAAGGTGCTGAAACAGACGCCGCATGGCGCTCAGCAGCCGCGCGGAACTGGTGGCTTTATATCCCCCTTCCATCCGCTCGGCAAGCAGCGCCTGCAAATTGTCGCTTTGGGCCGTGGCCAGAGAGAGATCATGATGGTGTAACCATGCCACCAGCATCGCCAGATCGCGTCGGTAGGCGCTGAGGGTGTTCTCGGCAAGATTCTTCTCCAGCCAGAGCGCATCGAGAAACTGTTCGATGAGTGAGAGATCCTTTTCCACGTCCGCCTCTTTCGTTCTGCAATGGGGCATTATGCCTGAATGGGTCTTGTTTCTGGTACACTACTCGCAAAGTCATAGCAAGTATTGAGACATTTTAGCGATGAATATTGGTCTGTTTTATGGTTCCAGCACCTGCTACACCGAGATGGCCGCAGAGAAAATTCGCGACATTATCGGCCCGGAACTGGTCACCCTGCACAATCTCAAAGATGATGCCCCATCGATGATGGAGCAGTACGACGTGCTGATCCTCGGCATCCCGACCTGGGATTTCGGTGAACTGCAGGAAGACTGGGAAGCCATCTGGGATCAGCTCGACTCCCTGGCGCTTGAAGGCAAAATTATCGCGCTTTACGGCATGGGCGATCAGCTGGGCTACGGCGAGTGGTTCCTCGACGCGCTGGGGATGCTGCATGACAAGCTGGCACCGAAAGGGGTCACGTTCATCGGTTACTGGCCGACAGAAGGCTATGAGTTTACCAGCAAGAAACCGATTATCGCCGACGGAGAGCTGTTTGTCGGGCTGGCCCTGGATGAAACCAACCAGTACGACCTCAGTGAAGAGCGCCTGCAGAGCTGGTGCGAGCAAATCCTTGGCGAAATGGCGGAGCAGTTCAGCTAAACCACTACCGCCCCTGCGTCGGCTGGTGCGACATCATCCGACGCAGATCCCGCCACTCCGCTTCATCCATACTGTCTGCCGCAAGCCATAAATGATGGCAGCGTTGACCCGCGCCTTTGCGTAAGCGGAGCATCATGCCGGAGTTCAGCATCCACGGCGTGCCGACAATTTCCCACTCGCTCTCCTGCCAGTGCAGACGGGAATCCATAAACAGTTTGATTTCACCCTGACGGGCGTTAATGCGCCGCTGACTGCGTACGCTATCAAACACCACCAGCGACAGCAGCATCAGCCATAACGGGGTGTAGCTCAGCGGCCACGGCATCAGAAGAATAACAGCCGCGACCAGGCCGTGGAGCAGAAGCGACATCCACTGGGCGCGCCATGAGACGCGTAGATCAGATTGCCACAGGACCACGTTCCTGATTCCGTGTCTGAATTAAAAGCACCATCCGTTGCAGCTCGGCGTCGGCGGGTTTGCCGTGATTCATCAACCAGTTAAATAAATCGGGATCGTCGTTCTCCAGCAGGCGAACGAAGAGATGCTTATCCTCATCGCTCAGGCTGTCATATTCGTATTCGAAGAACGGCATGATGGAGATATCGAGTTCGCGCATGCCGCGACGGCATGCCCAGTGAATGCGGGCTTTGTTATTAATGTCCATGTCTGATTCCTGCATAACGTTGAGTTCAGGCAGTGTTCCGTTCGTATCGGCAGAGAAACGTGCTCAACCGGGAAGAAACGGCTCTTAGTGTAACGTGTTTTTTGCTGTTTCATTACTGGAATATTGTGTTCCAGGAGCAGGCTTCCACAAAAAACCACAATAAATAAGCGTGTTCAGCTGTTTTGCGTAGCGTTACGTAGATTAGGCTAAGGGCACGAATAGCCTGTTGAAACCGCTTGCAATGGCTACAGTCTCTTTTACCATTAGGCATTATCAAAGCGTTAAGCAATTCAGGACATCAATATGGCATTTACACCCTTTTCTCCGCGCCAGCCTGTCGCCTCTGCGCGTCTGCCGCTGACGCTTATGACCCTTGATGACTGGGCGCTGGCAACCCTCGTCGGCGTGGACAGCGAAAAGTACCTGCAGGGCCAGGTGACCGCGGATGTCAGTCAGCTGACCGAACACCAGCATCTGCTGGCGGCGCACTGCGATCCGAAAGGCAAGATGTGGAGCAACCTGCGCCTCTTCCGTCGTCAGGATGGTTTTGCCCTGATCGAACGTCGTAGCCTGCGCGACGCCCAGCTCACCGAGCTGAAAAAGTATGCGGTATTCTCTAAAGTGATCATCGCGGCCGATGACGAGCAGGTGCTGCTGGGTGTGGCGGGCTTCCAGGCGCGCGCCGCGCTGAAAAACCTGTTCAGCGAACTGCCTGATGCAGAAAAACAGGTCACCAACGACGGGGCTACCTCGCTGCTGTGGTTTGAACATCCGGCAGAGCGTTTCTTACTGGTAACCGATGTCGCTACCGCCGAGCGCGTGACCCAGGCCCTGCGTGGCGAAGCGCAGTTAAATAACAGCCAGCAGTGGCTGTCGCTGGACATTGAAGCGGGCATTCCGGTTATCGATGCCGCCAACAGCGGGCAGTTTATTCCGCAGGCGACCAACCTTCAGGCGCTGGGCGGTATCAGCTTTAAAAAAGGCTGCTATACCGGTCAGGAGATGGTTGCCCGCGCGAAGTTCCGCGGCGCCAACAAACGCGCACTCTGGTATCTGGCGGGTAAAGCCAGTCGCGTACCGGAAGCCGGTGAAGATCTGGAGCTGAAAATGGGTGATAACTGGCGCCGTACCGGCACCATACTGGCTGCCGTTCAGCTTGACGATGGCCGCCTGCTGGTTCAGGCCGTGATGAATAATGATATGGAGCCAGACAGCGTGTTCCGCGTCCGTGAGGATGTGAATACGTTAAGCATTGAGCCGCTGCCCTATTCGCTGGAAGAGTGATAGCTGTTGCCCGGTGGCGCTGCGCTTACCGGGCCTACAAAACCCGTAGGCCGGGTAAGGCGAAGCCGCCACCCGGCAATTTTTATTAGACCTGCCCGACGTACAGATAAATCGCCAGGAAATGGCACACGCTGCCGCCCAGTACAAACCCGTGCCAGATAGCGTGGTTATAGGGGATGCGCTTGCAGACGTAAAAAATGACCCCCAGCGAATAGACAATTCCGCCCACCGCCAGCAGTGTCACACCGCCCGCCGCCAGTTTTACCGCCAACTGATAGATCACAATCAGCGACAGCCAGCCCATGGTCAGATAGGTCACCAGCGACAGCACCTTAAAGCGGTGCGCGATGGTGAGCTTAAACAGGATCCCCAGTAGCGCCAGGCTCCAGATAACAATCATCAACCCACGCGCCAGGGGTGAATCCAGCCCGACCAGCAAAAACGGCGTATAGGTTCCGGCAATCAGCAGATAGATCGCGCAGTGGTCAAATTTCTTCAGCCAGATCTTGGCCCGCTGATGGGGAATGGCGTGGTACAAGGTGGAGGCCAAAAACAGCAGGATCATACTCCCGCCGTAGAGGCTGTAGCTGGTGATCGCCAGCGTGCTGGCGTTAGTGTCGACGGCCTGAACCAGCAGCAACACCAGCCCAACGATGCCAAACACCAGGCCAATACCGTGGCTAATGCTGTTGGCTATCTCCTCAGCCAGCGAATATCCCTGTGTGGTTAATGGTTTGCTAACCATAGATAACTCCGGGAAAACAAAAGTGAATAATGTCTCGCTGTCTATGCTAACTGAGAATGATTCCAGTGAACACCTGTTCGCTAAAATAAATATCAGTTTAAAATTTATTTATTACAATCATAAGGTTAAGGGATTATTTCAGCTAACGGCTGTTCACATAAAAACTTAAAGGCATTTAAATTCAATAACATAAAACTGATGCTGGTCCGGGTAAATGTCTGTAATTACCCGCTTCAGTTCGTCCAGGGACATGTTCTCCTGTTGAGCATGTTTTTCACTCAGCGTATCGAGCGTGACCGTCGACGTGCCTGTAACCTTAATGGTGCAAAAGTAGCCGTCATCCTCATAACGCCCCACCCGCAGCACATCGCCCGCTTTGAAATGTGATTCGCTTTCATCGCGGAGAGTAATGGTCTTACGTCCGGCCAGAATGTCATCCTGAAAGCGCTGAAAAAAAGTGATGTCGTTTGGCTGCATGTTATTATTCCCTGAAGATGAAGTCTGATGAGTGAGTTTAGCCCCAGTGAGCATGTTCTCCCATTCCGCCATTGCCAGCCTCAACAACCTGGAGATGATGGTCTACAACACCGTCATTAAAAACCGCGATCGGGTGATGTACATGACCATTCGTGAACTGGCGGATGCGGCGGGGGTGTCCACCACCACCGTGCTGCGCTTTTGCCGCAAGCTGAACTGCGATGGCTATTCGGAATTCCGCGTGCGGTTTAAATTATACCTTGAGCAAAACGAACCGCAGCAGGCTAATTTTGGCGCCAGTGAGATTATCAGTTTTTTCAAAAGCGTAAACAACGACGAATTTGACGCGCTATTAAATAACGCCGTGGATATTATATTATCCTCGGAACGTATTATATTTGTCGGCGCGGGAACTTCAGGTTCGCTGGCAAAATATGGCGCACGGTTCTTTTCCAATATTGGAAAATTCAGCAACCATATCGACGACCCTTATTTCCCGGTCACTAACGATATGGCAAAAAATGCGCTGGCGATTGTGCTCTCGGTCTCGGGCGAAACCGAAGAGATCCTGCGCTTCGCCAGCCAGTTCAGCCTGCATCACTGCAAGGTACTCTCCATTACCAGCCACGAACATTCGCGGCTGGCGAAACTGGCGGACTTTAACCTCTCATGGCATGTTCCGCAAACGCGTATCGCAGGCGTCTACGATATTACCACGCAGATTCCGGTTATTTATATTCTTGAATCGCTGGGGCGTAAACTGGCGAAGAAATTAACGGAATAAAACACCCTGTTTTTTCGGTGTAACATATTACAACTCTCACGAATTGTTATATCGTGACATTTTATTCCCCTTTGTTAGACTCAAAAACAATAGCAATAAATGAGATTAGCAAAGATGAAAAAACTCACCTTACCAAAAGACTTTTTATGGGGCGGCGCGGTTGCGGCGCATCAGGTTGAAGGCGGCTGGAACAAAGGCGGCAAAGGCCCGAGCATTTGTGACGTGCTGACCGGCGGCGCGCACGGCGTACCGCGTGAAATCACCCAGGAGGTAGTTGACGGCAAATACTACCCTAACCACGAGGCGGTAATGACTCCAACTTATTGATAGTGTTTTATGTTCAGATAATGCCCGATGACTTTGTCATGCAGCTCCACCGATTTTGAGAACGACAGCGACTTCCGTCCCAGCCGTGCCAGGTGCTGCCTCAGATTCAGGTTATGCCGCTCAATTCGCTGCGTATATCGCTTGCTGATTACGTGCAGCTTTCCCTTCAGGCGGGATTCATACAGCGGCCAGCCATCCGTCATCCATATCACCACGTCAAAGGGTGACAGCAGGCTCATAAGACGCCCCAGCGTCGCCATAGTGCGTTCACCGAATACGTGCGCAACAACCGTCTTCCGGAGCCTGTCATACGCGTAAAACAGCCAGCGCTGGCGCGATTTAGCCCCGACATAGCCCCACTGTTCGTCCATTTCCGCGCAGACGATGACGTCACTGCCCGGCTGTATGCGCGAGGTTACCGACTGCGGCCTGAGTTTTTTAAATGGCGGAAAATCGTGTTGAGGCCAACGCCCATAATGCGGGCGGTTGCCCGGCATCCAACGCCATTCATGGCCATATCAATGATTTTCTGGTGCGTACCGGGTTGAGAAGCGGTGTAAGTGAACTGCAGTTGCCATGTTTTACGGCAGTGAGAGCAGAGATAGCGCTGATGTCCGGCAGTGCTTTTGCCGTTACGCACCACCCCGTCAGTAGCTGAACAGGAGGGACAGTTGATAGAAACAGAAGCCACTGGAGCACCTCAAAAACACCATCATACACTAAATCAGTAAGTTGGCAGCATCACCCCACGAGGCCATCGACTTCCACGGTCACTATAAAGAAGATATCAAGCTGTTTGCCGAGATGGGCTTCAAATGCTTCCGCACCTCCATCGCCTGGACCCGTATTTTCCCGAAAGGTGACGAAACTCAGCCCAACGAAGAGGGGCTGAAGTTCTACGACGACATGTTCGATGAGCTGCTGAAATACAACATCGAGCCGGTCATCACCCTCTCCCACTTCGAAATGCCGCTGCACCTGGTGCAGGAGTACGGCGGCTGGACCAACCGTAAGGTGGTCGATTTCTTCGTCAACTTCGCCGAAGTGGTCTTTGAGCGCTACAAGAGCAAGGTCAAATACTGGATGACCTTCAACGAAATCAACAATCAGCGTAACTGGCGCGCGCCGCTGTTCGGCTACTGCTGCTCCGGGGTGGTCTATACCGAGCATCAGAATCCGGAAGAGACCATGTACCAGGTGCTGCATCACCAGTTCGTGGCCAGCGCCCTGGCGGTGAAAGCGGCCCGTCGCATCAACCCGGAGATGAAAGTCGGCTGCATGCTGGCAATGGTCGCGCTCTATCCTTACTCCTGCAAACCAGAAGATGTGATGTTTGCTCAGGAATCGATGCGTGAACGCTATGTCTTTACCGACGTGCAGTTGCGGGGTTACTACCCGTCCTACGTGCTGAATGAGTGGGAGCGCCGCGGTTTCACCATCAAGATGGAAGCGGGCGACGAGCAGATCCTGCGCGAAGGCACCTGTGATTATCTGGGCTTCAGCTATTACATGACCAACGCGGTGAAAGCGGAAGGCGGCACCGGCGATGCGATCTCCGGCTTTGAAGGCAGCGTGCCGAACCCGCACGTGAAAGCGTCCGACTGGGGCTGGCAGATTGACCCGGTGGGCCTGCGTTACTCCCTGTGCGAACTCTATGAGCGCTATCAGAAACCGCTGTTTATCGTGGAAAACGGCTTTGGCGCGTACGACAAAGTAGAAGAGGACGGCAGCATCAATGATGACTACCGCATCGACTATCTGCGCGCGCACGTGGAAGAGATGATGAAAGCGGTCACTTACGATGGTGTGGATCTGATGGGGTACACCCCGTGGGGCTGCATCGACTGCGTGTCGTTCACTACCGGCCAGTACAGCAAACGTTACGGCTTTATCTATGTGAACAAGCACGACGACGGCACCGGCGACATGTCCCGTTCGCGTAAGAAGAGCTTTGAGTGGTACAAAAAAGTGATCGCCAGCAACGGCGAGACGCTTTAATCCGGCATTGCCGGGCGGCGCTGCGCTTGCACCGGCCTGCGATCGATCCCCTCTCCCCTATGGGGAGAGGGTTAGGGTGAGGGGCCTTACTTCCCGCCCGCTAACTCAATAAAACTGCCCGTCACGTACGAGGCCTTCTCGCTCAGCAGCCAGACAATCGCCTGCGCCACCTCTTCCGGCTGGCCGCCGCGCTGCATCGGCAGCATCGACTTCACCCGATCCACCCGCCCCGGTTCACCGCCGGAGGCATGAATGTCGGTGTAAATCAGCCCCGGACGCACGCAGTTCACCCGGATGCCCTGGGCCGCCACTTCCAGCGATAGCCCGGTCGTCAGGGAGTCCACCGCCCCTTTCGATGCCGCGTAATCCACATACTCCCCCGGCGCGCCGAGTCGTGAGGCTGCTGAAGAGACATTCACGATCGCCCCGCCTTTACCGCCATGTTTCAGCGACATGCGTTTCACCGCTTCGCGGCAGCAGAGGAAATACCCGGTCACGTTGGTGGCCAGCACGCGGTTAATCCGCTCGGCGGAGAGGTTCTCAATGGTGCTCTGCTCGAAGAGAATCCCGGCGTTGTTGACCAGCGCGGCGAGGGGCTCCCCTTCGCGATCGAGGCTGTCGAACATCGCCATAACCTGCGCTTCGTCGCTGATATCCGCGCGCAGGGCAAAGGCTCTGCCGCCCTCTTCTGTAATCTGATTGATCACGTCGGTGGCGGCGCTGATGTTGTGGTGATAATTCACCGCCACGTTATAACCCACACGCGCCAGCTCAAGCGCCGTCGCTTTGCCAATCCCACGGCTGGCGCCGGTGACTAATGCGATTGCCATCTACAACCTCCGGATAAAAAAAAGCCGGGTGGCGCTGACGCTTACCCGGCCTAAAGTATGACAGAAAGATTACTGGTATTCGCTCATCGGCACACAGGAGCAGAACAGGTTACGGTCGCCGTAAACGTCATCAAGACGCTTCACGGTCGGCCAGTACTTGTTGGCTACGCCTGCCGGGAAGACCGCCAGTTCGCGGGTGTAACCGTGGTTCCACTCCGCTACCAGTTCGTTCTGAGTATGCGGCGCGTTAACCAGCGGGTTATCTTCCAGGGTCCACTCCCCGGCCTTCACGCGGTCGATTTCGCTGCGGATCGCCAGCATCGCATCGATAAAGCGGTCCAGCTCAACTTTGCTTTCGGACTCGGTTGGTTCAACCATCAGCGTACCCGCAACCGGGAACGACATGGTCGGGGCGTGGAAGCCGTAGTCGATCAGACGCTTGGCGATATCCAGCTCGCTGATACCGGTCTCTTCTTTCAGAGGACGAATATCAAGGATGCACTCGTGCGCCACGCGACCATCACGACCGGTGTAGAGCACCGGATAGGCATCTTTCAGACGCGTCGCGATGTAGTTGGCATTCAGGATCGCCACCTGGCTGGCCTGCTTCAGCCCTTCTGCGCCCATCATGCGGATATACATCCAGCTGATTGGCAGAATAGAGGCGCTGCCGAACGGTGCCGCAGAGACCGCGCCCTGACGGGTGAGCATGCCTTCGATCTGCACCACGCTGTGGCCCGGAACAAACGGCGCCAGGTGCGCTTTCACACCGATCGGGCCCATGCCCGGGCCGCCGCCGCCGTGCGGAATGCAGAAGGTTTTGTGCAGGTTCAGGTGCGACACGTCCGCGCCGATAAAGCCTGGCGTGGTGATCCCCACCTGGGCGTTCATGTTGGCGCCATCGAGGTAAACCTGGCCGCCATACTGGTGCACAATTTCGCACACTTCGCGGATGGTCTCTTCATACACGCCGTGAGTGGACGGATAGGTGACCATGATGCAGGAGAGCTTATCGCCGGTCTGTTCCGCTTTCGCACGCAGATCGGCCAGGTCGATGTTGCCGTTTTTATCGCAGGCCACTACCACCACTTCCATCCCTGCCATCTGGGCCGATGCCGGGTTGGTGCCGTGGGCGGAGCTTGGGATCAGGCAGATATCACGATGCCCTTCGTTACGGCTCTCGTGATAATGGCGGATCGCCAGCAGACCTGCGTATTCACCCTGGGCGCCGGAGTTTGGCTGCATGCAGAGTGCGTCGTAGCCGGTCAGTTTCACCAGCCAGTCGGAGAGCTGGTTGATCATCTGGTGATACCCTTCCGCCTGATCGGCCGGGCAGAATGGGTGCAGTTCAGCGAATTCCGGCCAGGTGATTGGGATCATCTCGGCGGCGGCGTTCAGCTTCATGGTGCAGGAGCCCAGCGGGATCATCGCCTGATTCAGGGCCAGATCTTTGCGCTCCAGAGAGTGCATATAGCGCATCATCTCGGTTTCGCTGTGATAGCGGTTAAAGACCGGATGCGTCAGGATCGCGTCATCGCGCAGCATGCTCGCCTGAATGGAGCAACTGTCGTGCGCCACCTCTTTATCGAGCGTGTCCACATCCAGACCGTGGTCTTCACCCAGCAGGACGTTGAAGAGCACCTGCAGATCGTCACGGGTGGTGGTCTCATCCAGGGTGATGCTGACCGCATTCAGGATATCACTGCGCAGGTTAATTTCTGCCGCCTCAGCGCGTGCCAGCACGGCGGCTTTGTCGGCCACGTCAACGCACAGGGTGTCGAAGAAGTGGGCGTGACGCAGTTTTTGACCTTTCTGCTGCAGGCCACAGGCGAGAATATCGGCCAGACGATGAATGCGGCTGGCGATACGCTTCAGGCCAACCGGGCCGTGGAAGACGGCATACAGGCTGGCGATATTGGCCAGCAGTACCTGAGAGGTACAGATGTTGGAGTTCGCTTTCTCACGGCGGATATGCTGCTCGCGAGTCTGCATCGCCATGCGCAGGGCGGTATTGCCGGCGGCATCTTTCGATACGCCAATAATACGGCCTGGCATGGAGCGTTTGAATTCATCTTTGGCGGCGAAGAAGGCCGCGTGTGGACCGCCGTAGCCCATCGGTACGCCGAAGCGCTGCGCGGAGCCGAAGACGATGTCTGCGCCCTGTTTACCCGGGGCGGTTAACAGCACCAGCGCCATAAAATCGGCCGCCACGCTGACGACAATTTTACGCCCTTTCAGCTCGGCAATCAGTTTGGCGTAATCGTGCACTTCACCGGTGGTGCCCACCTGCTGCAACAGCACGCCGAACACATCCTGGTGATCCAGCACTTTATCGGCATCATCAACGATCACTTCAAAGCCAAAGGTCTCAGCACGGGTACGTACCACGTCGAGGGTTTGCGGATGCACGTCGGCTGCGACGAAGAAGCGGTTTGCGCCCTTCAGTTTGCTGACGCGTTTTGCCATCGCCATCGCTTCTGCGGCGGCAGTGGCTTCATCCAGCAGCGAGGCGGAGGCGATATCCAGACCGGTCAGATCCAGCGTCACCTGCTGGAAGTTGAGCAGCGCTTCCAGACGGCCCTGAGAGACTTCCGGCTGATAAGGGGTGTACGCGGTGTACCAGCCCGGGTTTTCCAGCATGTTACGCAGGATCACCGGCGGTAACTGCACGTTGGTGTAACCCATGCCAATGTAAGACTTAAAGCGCTTGTTCAGGCTGGCAATGCCCTTCAGTTCCGCCAGGGCGGCATATTCAGTGGTTGATTCCCCCACCTGCGGCGGCGTGTCGAGCTGAATATCCTTTGGCACAATCTGGCCGATCAAGGCGTTGAGCGAATCCGCGCCAACCGTCTTCAGCATCTCCTGCTGTTGCTGAGCATCCGGCCCAATGTGACGTTCGATGAAGGCGCCACGGTTTTCAAGCTGGCTTAAAGTCTGTGTCATGAGCGATGGTTCCTGAAACGTGCAGTGAATCGTATTTGGAATTTAACTGAATACGCTAAATCATTCGCGTTGCAGGAAGGCGGCGACGCAGCGAATCCCCGGGAGCTTACTCAGGTAAGTGACCGGGGTGAGCGAGGAAGCCAACGCGCCTGCAACGTGAAGGATGACGCGTATTTATTCGTCTTCGAGTAGAGCTTCGTACGCGGTGGCATCCAGCAGGGCGGCAACTTCCGCTTCATCGCTGGCTTTAATTTTGAAGATCCAGCCTTCGCCGTAAGGCTCGCTGTTGACCAGCTCCGGGGAGTCGCTCAGGGCGTCGTTAACCGCCACGATTTCGCCGCCGACCGGGGCATAGATGTCTGAAGCTGCTTTTACCGATTCCGCCACCGCACAGTCGTCGCCCGCGGTCACGGTCGCGCCCACTTCCGGCAGATCCACAAAGACCATGTCACCTAACAGCTCCTGAGCATGTTCGGTGATCCCAACGGTATAGGTGCCGTCGGCTTCTTTGCGCAGCCACTCGTGTTCTTTGCTGTATTTCAGTTCTGCTGGCACATTGCTCATTGAATTTCTCCTGATAAAAATAATTAGGCGACCGGTTTACCGGCGCGAACAAAAATCGGTTTGGTCACGCGGACCGGCATTTCGCGGTTGCGGATCTGCACCACGGCCGTCTCGCCAATGCCCGCCGGCACACGCGCCAGCGCAATACTGTAACCCAGCGTCGGGGAGAAGGTGCCGCTGGTGATAATGCCTTCGCAGTGGTTGCCATTGGCATCGGTGAAACGTACCGGCAGTTCACCGCGCAGGACGCCTTTCTCGGTCATCACCAGCCCAACCAGCTGTTCGGTGCCCTTCTCACGCTGCTGTTCCAGCACTTCACGACCGATAAAGTCGCGATCGGCCGGTTCCCAGGCTATGGTCCAGCCCATGTTGGCCGCCAGCGGAGAGACCCCTTCGTCCATCTCCTGGCCATATAAATTCATACCGGCTTCCAGACGCAGCGTATCGCGCGCGCCCAGACCCGCCGGCTTAACGCCCGCTTCTACCAGCGCACGCCAGAAATCGGCCGCTTTTTCGTTCGGCATGGCAATTTCATAGCCCGCTTCACCGGTGTAGCCGGTGGTCGCCACAAAGAGATCGCCCGCCTGCACGCCAAAGAACGGCTTCATGCCTTCGGTGGCTTTACGCTGTTCTTCGTTAAACAGGGAGGCGGCTTTCGCCTGGGCATTTGGCCCCTGCACCGCAATCAGCGACAGGTCGTCACGCACGGTGATGTCGATGCCGTAAGGTTCAGCGTGTTGGGTGATCCAGGAGAGGTCTTTTTCGCGGGTGGCGGAGTTTACAACGAGGCGGAAGAAATCTTCAGAGAGGTAATAGACAATCAGGTCGTCAATAACGCCGCCGGAGGCATTCAGCATGCCGCTATAGAGCGCTTTACCCGGCGTCTTCAGTTTGGCGACGTCGTTTGCCAGCAGATAGCGTAAAAACTCCCGGGTGCGGCTGCCGTGCAGATCGACAATGGTCATGTGAGAGACGTCGAACATACCGGCATCGGTGCGCACCGCATGATGCTCATCAATCTGCGAACCATAATGCAGCGGCATCATCCAGCCATGGAAATCGACCATGCGTGCACCGCATAAGGTGTGTTGTTCATACAAAGGCGTCTGTTGAGCCATCTTATCCTCGTTGAATGAGCTGGGCTGTCTTGCGTTTCATGGCGAAAAATTCACCACGAAACCCGGCATCGGCATCGCTCCCGGACACCGACGCAAACGTTCTCTTTCCTCAGAACTTACCACCGAAAACGGTGGTTAACCATAAGGCAAAATGGGTCATCACATTAGCTTATGGTCAAAAAAGCCAGCAAAGCGTACAGAGTTATTCACTATAAAAATGCGAATCGTTCCGCACAAAAGCAAAGTCGATAAGATGGGATTTAGCACAGGCTGATATTTACTGCGGAAAAATGCGCGAAATTTCCGTAACATAAAAATAGCCAGATTAGTTAATCTAATGCGAAAAAGGCGGTGAAATTAGATTATTTCAAACGAGGGAGATCCCCCGGTCTGCAGGCCGGGAGAATAAAGTGTGATGGAGTTCTAAATTAGCGTAGCCAGTCCGGCAGGTCGTTAAGTCCCATCGCCTGACGCAGAAGTTGTGGTTTAACGCCCGGGAGGGTGTCAGCCAGTTTCAGACCGAGATCGCGCAGCAGTTTTTTCGCCGGATTGGCACCGGCAAAGAGTTCGCGGAAGCCCTGCATCCCCGCCAGCATCATTGCCGCGCTGTGCTTACGGCTACGCTCGTACCGGCGCAGGTAAATATGCTGACCAATATCTTTGCCCTCACGATGGAGGCGGCGCAGTTCATTCACCAGCTCGGCGGCATCCATAAAGCCCAGGTTTACCCCCTGCCCGGCCAGCGGATGAATGGTGTGCGCCGCGTCGCCCACCAGCGCCAGGCGATGCGCCGCGAACTGGCGCGCATAGCGACCGGTTAACGGGAATACCTGACGCTCGCTTTCGACAGTGCAGAGCCCCAGCCGGTTATCAAAGGCCACGCACAGGGCCTGATTAAACGCTTCGGCTGATGCCTCCTGCATCTGCTGCGCCTTCTCAGGGGAAAGCGACCAGACGATGGAGCAGAGATGCGGATCGCTGAGCGGCAAAAAGGCCAGAATGCCGTCGTTATGGAAGATCTGCCGGGCCACCGCCTGGTGCGGTTCCGCGGTGCGAATAGTGGCGACCAGGGCATGATGGCGGTAGTCCCAGTACGTCAGGGGAATGTCGGCTTTGTTGCGCAACCAGGAGTTGGCACCATCGGCCCCGACCACCAAACGCGCAGTCAGCATGTCGCCGCTTTGCAGGGTAATAAAGGCATCGTTTTCACCCCAGGCCACCTGCTGCAGTTGTGCCGGGGCAATCAGCGTAACGTCGCTGCACTGCTGCGCTTTCTGCCACAAGGCATGATGGATCACCGCGTTTTCGATGATATGGCCGAGATGGCTGTAGCCCATGCTCTCATCATCAAAGGCGATATGCCCGAAGCTGTCTTTATCCCACACTTCCATGCCGTGATAGCAGCTGGCGCGCTGGGCGATAATCTCTGACCAGACGCCAACGCGGGTCAGCAGCTTTTCACTGGCGGCGTTGATCGCCGAAACGCGTAGCTCAGGCGGCGCATCGGGAGCGACAGGCTGCGGCTGTTTCTGTTCCAGCACCGCCACGCGCAGACCGCTCCCCTGCAGACCGCAGGCCAGCGCCAGTCCTACCATTCCGCCACCGACAATGGCGACATCAACATTCTGCACTTTGTTTACTCCTTAGCGAGCGCCCCAACCAAGCGTCCTCTGTGCCAGCACATCGCGTGCCGGAATGAATAGTTCCATCGCCATTAACCCGGCGTTACGCCCCACGACCAGCGGCGCCCAGCGATTGGCAAACAGATGCACCAGCCCGTCGGTTACGCCGATCGTCGCCGCTTTATCTGCCTGGCGACGCTTCTGGTAGTGGCATAACACCGGATATGCCCCGCAATCCTGCTGTTGCGCAAATGCCTCGGCCAGGGTTTCGGCAAGGGTCATGACATCGCGCAGCCCGAGGTTAAAGCCCTGTCCGGCGATGGGATGTAATGTCTGTGCTGCATTGCCCACCAGCGCGACGCGATGGGAGACAGATTGCGACGCCGTAGTTAAGGCCAGGGGATAGAACGAACGCTTGCCCGCATGGGTGATCCGCCCCAGCCGCCAGCCAAAGGCTTTTTGCAGTTCGGTGCAGAAGCGTTCATCAGACCAGCTCTGCACATCGTCCGCACTCTCCAGCGGATGGCACCAGACCAGCGAGCTGCGCCCCTGCGACATCGGCAACATGGCCAGCGGGCCATGTTGGGTAAAACGTTCAAAAGCGCGACCACGGTGTGGCTCGGCGGTGGCGACGTTGGCAATCACCGCCAGCTGATGATAGGGCTGCTGTTGCCACTGGATCCCGCACTGCTGGCCGAGCGCCGAACGGGAGCCGTCGGCAGCCACCAGCAGTTGTCCGTCAAGGGTGGTGCCGTCATCGAGGGTGACGCTCACCGCCGCTTCGCTGCGGGTAAAATGCTCCACGCGCGCCGGGCAATGCAGCGTCACGCCAGGGGCCTCCTTTAGCAGACGGAACAGGCGCAGACCCACGTCGTGCAGTTCAACCACCTGCCCCAGCGCATCAATGCGGTAATCCTGCGCCTCAAGGGTGACAAACCCGGCGTGGCCCCGGTCGCTGACATGAACGGTTTCGATGGCCGTGGCACAATCGGCAATCGCCTGCCAGATGCCGCTACGCGCGAGCTGCTGGCAGGTGCCCTGCGCCAGGGCGATAGCGCGTCCGTCAAAACCCGGATGGCCCGTTGACTGCGGGGCAACGGCTTCGATCAGATGGATCGGCAGCTTACCCTGGGTCAGGGAAGAGAGGGTCAGCGCCAGCGTTGCCCCCGTCATGCCTCCGCCAACGATGATGATGCTCATGCGCGCGCCGCCGCCATCAGCGCCTCGATCTCATCGGCATTTTTCACCACCGACGCGGTGAGGTTTTCGTTGCCGGTTTCGGTGATAACGATGTCGTCTTCGATGCGAATGCCGATACCGCGATACTCCGCAGGCACATCGGCATCCGGTGCGATATAGAGCCCCGGCTCAACGGTCAGCACCATGCCAGGCTCCAGCACGCGCGAACGCTCCGGGCCATACGCTCCCACATCATGCACATCCAGCCCCAGCCAGTGGCTCAGGCCATGCATAAAGAAGGGACGGTGCGCACTCTCAGCAACCAGCTGATCGACATCGCCCTGCAGGATACCCAGATCCACCAGCCCGCTGACCATGATGCGCACCACTTCACCGGTCACTTCCTGAATGGAGGTGCCAGGGCGGAACAGCATCAGCGCCGTATCCAGCGAGTGCAGAACAATGTCGTAAATCGCGCGCTGGGCTGGGGTAAATTTACCGTTCACCGGGAAGGTGCGGGTGATATCCCCGGCATAGCCTTTAAATTCACATCCGGCATCAATCAGCACCAGATCGCCATCCCGCAGTTCGGACTCGTTTTCGGTGTAGTGAAGAATGCAGCCATTTTCACCGCCGCCCACAATGGTGTTGTAGGCCGGATAGCGCGCGCCGTGGCGGGAAAATTCATGATGAATTTCCCCTTCAAGCTGATATTCGAACATTCCCGGACGACACTTTTCCATCGCCCGGGTATGAGCCAGCGCGCTGATTTCACCCGCGCGACGCATCACCTCCAGCTCTTCAGCCGATTTAAACAGGCGCAGTTCATGCACAACGGGACGCCAGTCGGTGATCGTTGCGGGCGCTTTCAGATTTTGCCGGGCGCCTTTGCGCAGCTTATCCAGCGCGGCAAAGAGAATCTCGTCGGCATACGCGTATTCGCCCTGGGCGTGGTAAACCACATCCAGGCCATTGAGCAGCTGGTAGAGCTGATCGTTGATTTCGCTGAACGCCAGGGCGCGATCCACGCCCAGCTTTTCCGGCGCGGCCTGCTGTCCTAGCCGACGGCCAAACCAAATTTCGGCGGTGAGATCCCGAACGCGGTTAAACAGCACGCTGTGGTTGTGGGTGTCATCACTTTTAATCAGCACCAGTACCGACTCCGGCTCGTTGAAGCCGGTGAAGTACCAGAAATCACTGCTCTGGCGATACGGATACTCGCTATCGTTACTGCGCGTGGCCTCCGGTGCGGCAAATATCAGCGCGGCGCTTCCCGGCTGCATCGTAGCCAGCAGCGCCTGACGGCGACGA
Organism: Leclercia sp. LSNIH1; assembly: GCF_002902985.1. Lineage (NCBI taxonomy): Bacteria > Pseudomonadati > Pseudomonadota > Gammaproteobacteria > Enterobacterales > Enterobacteriaceae > Leclercia > Leclercia sp. LSNIH1. The sequence goes on from NZ_CP026167.1 coordinate 49,402, forward strand.
AGGTACTCTTGCTGAGTCATGACACCCTCCAGTAGTTGTTATTAGTGTAAGGTTGGTTTGCGCACTTCCGGCGCAGTGGGCTGAGTCCGCGTAAAGGTATCGTGGCAGAGCAACGACGCGACGCGCACATACTCAATGATCTCTTCGAGGGACATTTCCAGCTCTTCCTGGTCCTCTTCCTCGTCGTAGCCCAGCTGTGCAATGTTGCGCAGATCGTCGATCGCTTCTCCGGCTTCGCCCGTCACCTTTTCAAGTTTAGGCTGCGTTACGCCCAACCCCAACAGGTAATGGTTAACCCACCCGGCCAGCGCATCGGCGCGATCGAACACGCTGACGTCGTCGCCATCAGGCAGATAAAGCTGAAAAAGGAAGCCGTCATCTTCCAGCGCATCGCTGATTGCGCCATGCATACTGCGCAACGCCTGGGCCAGATCGTGACCAAACGCCAGACCTTCGTTCGTCAGGTCGTGAACCAGCGGCAGCCATGAGCTGTCGTTGTTTCCACCACACAGCATCCCGCTGATCAGACCGTGCATTTCAGCAGGTGTTAAACCCACGCCCTGCTGGTTCAGTAACTGGCTAACGTCGTTGTAGCCAGGCATTTCGTTCTGTATAGACATGCGCATTCGTCATCATTGGGAGGAATATTCATGGTATGCTACCACTTTGGACCCTGGTGAACCAGAATAGGGCTTGTATCTGCGCACCAGGGTAGCTATAGTGTCGCCCCTTCGCAGCCCCCGGAATCGGGTGTGAAGGCAGCGCAGTCAAACAGCAGGAAGGTGGCATGTCTGCACAACCCGTCGATATCCAAATTTTTGGCCGTTCGCTGCGAGTGAATTGTCCGCCTGAACAAAGGGATGCTTTGAATCAGGCTGCGGATGATTTGAATCAGCGGTTGCAAGATTTAAAAGAACGCACTAGAGTCACAAATACTGAGCAGCTGGTTTTCATCGCCGCGTTGAACATCAGTTATGAATTGACTCAGGAAAAAGCGAAGACCCGCGAATACGCGGCGAGCATGGAACAACGCATTAAAATGCTCCAGCAGACCATCGAACAGGCATTGCTTGATCAGGGTCGCATTACTGACAGACCGGGGCAAAACTTTGAATAACACTTCATGGTCTACTATGGTAGAGTGACCCTGAAGGAAAAATTTCTCTGAGATGTTCGCATGCGGGCCAGTCCCCTGAGCCGATATTTCATACCACAAGAATGTGGCGCTCCATGGTTGGTGAGCATGCTCGGTTCGTCCGAGAAGCCTTAAAATCATGACGACACATTCACCTTGAACCAAGGGTTCAAGGGTTACAGCCTGCGGCGGCATCTCGGAGATTCCCTCACCTTTCTACCCAGCGACTACCATGACGCAACTTCCTGAAGCTCCTGCCACACGTCAACAAATTCGTCAGTTTATTCGCCAGCAACGCAGAGCCCTAACGCCTGAACAGCAAGCCCATTTCGCGCAGCAAGCCGCGGCCCGCATGATGGCGTATCCGCCTATGGTCATGGCGCACACGGTGGCCCTGTTCCTCTCCTTTGATGGCGAACTCGATACCCAGCCGCTTATCGATGAACTCTGGCGCAGCGGGAAGAAAGTCTATCTGCCGGTACTCCACCCTTTTAGCCCGGGTCATCTCCTGTTTCTGCACTATCACCCTCACAGCGAACTGGTGGTAAATCGTCTGAAAATCACCGAGCCGAAACTGGACGTGCGCGACGTATTGCCGCTGGATCAGCTGGATGTGCTGGTGACGCCGCTGGTGGCGTTTGATGAGAGCGGCCAGCGCTTAGGCATGGGCGGGGGTTTTTACGATCGCACCCTGCAAAACTGGCAGCAGTACGGTTTACATCCCGTGGGCTATGCGCATGATTGTCAGGGCGTTGAAGCGTTACCGGTGGAGAAGTGGGATATCCCGCTGCCTGCGGTGGTGACGCCGTCCAGAATTTGGCAGTGGTGAAAAAAGCCGGGTGGCGGCGTCGCCTTACCCGGCCTACACGGAACATTCAAATTTTGTAGGTCGGGTAAGCGAAGCGCCACCCGACAAAACAAAACGCAGATTAGTAAAGCAGACGCGCGCGAATCGTGCCCGGAATGGCCTTCATCCCCTGCAGCGCTTTCTCTGCAACATCTTCATCTGCTTCGATATCGATAACCACATAACCCATCTGCGCGTTAGTTTGCAGATACTGTGCGGCAATGTTGACCCCCTGCTCGGCGAAGATCTGGTTAATGGCCGTCAGCACGCCCGGACGGTTTTCATGGATATGCAGCAGACGGCGACCGCCGTGCAGCGGCAGAGAGACTTCCGGGAAGTTGACCGCAGAGAGGGTGGAACCGTTGTCGGAGTATTTGCTCAGCTTACCGGCCACTTCAAGACCGATATTTTCCTGCGCTTCCTGCGTGGAGCCGCCAATGTGCGGGGTCAGGATCACGTTGTCGAACTCGCACAGCGGAGAGGTAAACGGATCGCTGTTGGTCGCCGGCTCGGTCGGGAAGACGTCAATGGCCGCCCCCGCCAGATGTTTGCTTTTCAGGGCGTCGCACAGGGCAGGAATATCCACCACCGTACCACGCGCGGCGTTGATCAGCAGCGAGCCCGGCTTCATCAGCGCCAGCTCTTCCGCACCCATCATGTTTTTGGTAGAAGCGTTTTCCGGCACGTGCAGGCTCACCACGTCGCTCATGTTGAGCAGATCGGAGAGATGCTGAACCTGAGTAGCGTTACCCAGCGGCAGTTTGCTTTCAATGTCGTAGAAGAAGACGTGCATCCCGAGCGATTCAGCGAGAATGCCCAGCTGTGTACCGATGTGGCCGTAACCGATAATCCCCAGCTTCTTACCACGCGCTTCAAAAGAGCCTGAGGCCAGCTTATTCCAGATCCCGCGGTGCGCTTTGGCGTTGGCTTCAGGGATGCCGCGCAGCAGCAGCAGGAGTTCGCCGATAACCAGCTCCGCCACGGAACGGGTGTTGGAGAATGGCGCGTTGAATACCGGAATCCCGCGCTTCGCGGCAGCATCAAGATCGACCTGGTTGGTGCCGATACAGAAGCAGCCAATCGCCACCAGTTTTTCTGCCGCGGCAATAACCTCTTCGGTCAGGTGGGTACGGGATCGCAGGCCAATGAAGTGGGCATCACGGATCGACTCTTTCAGCTGTTCGGTATCCAGTGCACCTTTGTGAAATTCGATGTTGGTGTAACCCGCCGCACGAAGGCTATCCAGTGCTTTCTGATGCACCCCTTCGACCAGCAGAAATTTAATCTTGTCTTTCTCCAGTGATACCTTTGCCATTTCCCCGACCCTGTCTGATTGTCTGAACTGTTGTTGTGCTGGATTGAGATCCACTCCCGCCAACATATCAAAAAAAACTATTGCAGCAATATGAACGTTTGCGTCGGCACTCTGAAGAAATGTCATACAGCCGCAATTGGCAGTGAATTATTCTGTGGAGCAGGAGGAAAGCGGCAGGATCGTCAGGAGAGGATTAGAAATGTGACACAAGTCACCAAATATCGCTTTTGCAAAAATAATTAGCGGGGGGACGCTCCCCCCGTCAGATCATTTCACGATGGTTTTGACGCCCTCGGCGGTGCCAATCAGCGCGACATCCGCGCCACGGTTGGCGAATAACCCTACGGTTACTACGCCTGGCAGGCCATTAATGGCGTTTTCCAGCGCCACGGCGTCGAGGATCTCCAGACCGTGCACATCCAGAATCACGTTACCATTGTCCGTCACCACCCCCTGACGGTATTCCGGGCGTCCGCCCAGCTTGACCAGCTCACGGGCGACCGCGCTACGCGCCATGGGGATCACTTCAACCGGCAGCGGGAATTTGCCAAGGATATCCACCTGCTTCGAGGCATCGGCGATACAGATGAACTTGTCCGCAACAGAGGCGATGATTTTTTCACGCGTCAGCGCCGCGCCGCCGCCCTTGATCATCTGCATATGGCCGTTGATTTCATCCGCGCCATCAACGTAGATTCCCAGGCGGTCGACTTCATTCAGATCGAAAACGGTAATGCCCAGGCTTTTCAGCTTTTCCGTGGATGCATCGGAGCTGGAAACCGCGCCCTCGATCTGCCCTTTCATCGTGCCGAGCGCATCAATAAAGTGTGCTGCCGTTGACCCTGTGCCCACGCCGACAATGGTACCCGGCTGTACATACTGGAGAGCGGCCCATCCTACTGCTTTTTTCAGTTCATCCTGCGTCATGATCTCTTGCCCGTGGTGATTTTGCGTGACGCGCATTATAGAGCATTCACCTGCGCCATGTGATCTGCAAGGTCACCAATTTCGTCTGTATCAAACATAAATTTATGTCATAGTGCGAAGTATTGAATTATTTGGGAGTCAGCCAGAGCAATGAAACGTCCGGACTACAGAACATTACAGGCCCTTGATGCCGTTATACGTGAACGCGGATTCGAACGCGCAGCACAGAAGCTGTGCATTACCCAGTCCGCCGTTTCGCAACGGATCAAACAGCTTGAGAATATGTTCGGGCAGCCGCTGCTGGTCCGTACCGTGCCGCCACGTCCCACCGAACAGGGGCAAAAGCTGCTGGCGCTGCTGCGTCAGGTTGAGCTGCTGGAAGATGAGTGGCTGGGTGACGAACAGACCGGCTCCACGCCGCTGCTTCTCTCCCTGGCGGTCAACGCCGACAGTCTGGCAACCTGGCTGCTGCCCGCGCTGGCGCCGGTGCTGGCCGATTCGCCTATCCGGCTGAATTTGCAGGTGGAAGACGAAACCCGTACCCAGGAGCGTCTGCGTCGCGGTGAAGTGGTGGGCGCGGTCAGTATCCAGCCTCAGGCGCTGCCAAGCTGCCTGGTGGATCAACTGGGGGCGCTGGATTATCTCTTCGTCGGCTCCAAAGCGTTTGCTGAGCGTTACTTCCCGAATGGCGTCACCCGCGCGGCGCTGCTTAAAGCGCCTGCCGTGGCGTTTGACCATCTCGATGATATGCATCAGGCGTTTTTACAGCAGAACTTCGATCTACCGCCCGGTAGCGTACCCTGCCATATCGTTAACTCATCAGAGGCCTTCGTGCAGCTGGCGCGTCAGGGCACAACCTGCTGCATGATCCCGCATCTGCAGATCGAGAAAGAGCTGCAGAGCGGTGAGCTGATCGACCTGACGCCAGGCCTGCACCAGCGCCGCATGCTCTACTGGCACCGCTTCGCCCCGGAAAGCCGGATGATGCGCAACGTCACCGATGCACTGCTGGCCCACGGCCATAAGGTCCTGCGCCAGGACTAATAAAAAAGCCGGGTCGCGTTAACGCTCACCCGGCTTTTTATTGCTGCTAAAGCACAACCATTACGGGGCTTTTGTCGCCGTATCCGGCTGCTGCGCTTGCTGCTGCACCTGCGGAGTCTGCTGGCTCTGCTGCTGACCCTGTGCTGGCTCCAGCTGGAACACCACATCAACCTGATCGTCGAACTGAATTGTTGGCTGTTCGTAGGTATCCTGCGCGGAGACCGGCGCCGCTTCCGCTTTCATCATGCGCACCATCGGGCTCGGCTGGTAGTTAGAGACGTGGTAACGCACGCTGTAGACCGGACCCAGTTTGCTGTTGAAGCCAGACGCCAGCTGCTGCGCCTGACGCACGGCATCATCAATCGCCGCTTTACGCGCTTCGTCTTTATATTTCTCAGGTTGCGCAACACCCAGTGAGACTGAACGGATCTCATTCAGACCCGCTTTCAGCGCGCCATCCAGCAGGGCGTTAAGTTTATCGAGCTGACGCACCGTCACTTCCACGGAGCGCACCGCGCGGTAACCTTTCAGGATGCTTTTGCCATCCTTATAGTCATAATCCGGCTGGGTACGCAGGTTGGCAGAGTTGATATCTTTTTTACCCACGCCGTTCTGCTCCAGGAAAGAGAGATATTGCGCAACGCGGTCGTCTGCCTGTTTCTTGGCGGTGGCAGCATCTTTGGCCGCCACGTTCACTTCAATGGCTAAGGTCGCAATATCCGGTGCCGCATCCACGCTTGCGGTGCCGGAGGTCACAATGTGCGGGCTGTCAGGCAGTTCACTGGCCTGAACGGATGCTGCGCCAAAACCCATTAATGCCGCCAGGGCAATTGCATTCAACTTCACTTTAATTCCTCCATGTTGCGAAGAGTGCCCAGGTAACAGGGCGCATGCCAGCAAGCTTAGCGACTGCTGGCCGAATGTCCATAAGACAACGCTTAGTTGAATAGTTCACGAATGTGATGAATTCCCTCTTTCGCCAGCTGAAAAGCAATAAACCACATCACCACGCCGACCAGGCCGTTAATAATGCGCTGAGCTTTGGCGGTGCGCAGACGGGGTGCCAGCCATGCAGCGAGCAGCGCCAGACCAAAGAACCAGAGGAAGGAAGCGCTGACGGTACCCAGCGCGAACCAGCGTCTCGGCTCGACATCCAGCTGCCCGCCCAGACTGCCCAGCACCACAAACGTATCCAGATAAACGTGCGGATTAAGCCAGGTTACCGCCAGCATGGTGACGATAATTTTCCAGCGCCCCTGCTTCATGACTTCAGCGCTGGCCAGCTCAATATTGCTGCCCAGCGCCGTTTTAAGGGCGCCAAAACCATACCAGAGCAGAAAGGCGACGCCGCCCCAGGTGACCAGCGCCAGCAGCCAGGGAGACTGCATCAGTAGCGCGCTACCGCCAAAAATCCCGGCACAAATCAGTAGCATATCGCTTAGTGCACACAGCAGCGCGATCATGATGTGATATTGGCGTCGAATACCCTGATTCATGACGAAGGCGTTTTGCGGGCCGAGAGGCAGGATCATCGCCGCGCCAATCATAAGCCCCTGAAAATAAAAAGAGAACATGAACACTAATCTCAAAAATGTGACTTAAGGGCTGACTATACTGCGGGAGAATAATAAGAGGAAATGGATAATATTAATTGGCAATTAGTGAAGCTAATGTAACCCGGTACGCATTGCGCGCACCAGGTTACGATGAAACGTTATTCCGCCGGTTCTTTCACCCGCTTGAAGTTCACGTCCATCTGCGGATATGGGAAGCTGATGCCGTTAGCATCAAAGTCGCGCTTGATGCGCTCCAGTACGTCCCAGTAAACGCTTTGCAGATCGCTACTTTTGCTCCAGACGCGCACCACAAAGTTGATCGATGAAGCGCCCAGTTCGTTCAGACGCACGGTCATGTCGCGATCTTTCAGAATGCGTTCATCAGACTCGATAATGTTGGTGAGCAACTGCTTCACTTTGTCGATATCCGAGTCGTACGCTACGCCAATAATGAACTCATTACGACGCTCAGGTTCACGAGAGAAGTTGATGATGTTATTAGCGATAATCTTACCGTTCGGGATCACCACGATACGCCCGTCAACGGTGCGCAAGGTTGTCGAGAAGATCTGCACCTGCAGCACGGTTCCGGCCACGCCGCCCAGATCCACATATTCGCCCGAGCGGAACGGACGGAAGGTGACCAGCAGCACCCCGGCGGCCAGGTTCGACAGCGAGCCCTGTAATGCCAGGCCAATAGCCAGACCGGCGGCACCGAGTACGGCGATTACCGACGCGGTCTGTACCCCTACACGCCCAAGCGCCGCGATCAGGGTAAAAGCGATGATGCCGTAGCGCACCAGCGCAGAGAGAAAGTCTGCTACCGTGGCATCAATATGGCGCGCCCGCATCACGCGGTTGACCGCATTAGAAATGATGCGCGCAACAATCATACCGATGATGATAATGGCGATGGCCGCCACAATGTTTACCGCGTAACTCAACAGCAACGCCTGATTACGCACCAGCCAGGAGCCCGCGTTATTGATGCTATCTACAACACCGAGATCTTCCATTTATCTTTCCTTATGCACATAAAACACAAATCCGCCCCATGCGGAGAGGAGCAAGTGTGTAAAGGGTAAACAAAAAGTTCGCAATATGCCAAGCAGATCACATAAAACAGCCACTATAGCCAGTTGAAAAGACATAAAAAAAGCCCGCGATTAACGCGGGCTTTTGATGCTTGCTGTCAGCAGCTTAAATTACAGAACGTCAACCGCGTTCAGCTCTTTGAACGCCTGCTCCAGACGCGTCACCATAGAGGTCTGGGCTGCACGCAGCCATACGCGTGGATCGTAGTATTTCTTGTTCGGCTGGTCTTCGCCTTTCGGGTTGCCCAGCTGGCCCTGCAGGTAAGCTTCGTTAGTTTTGTAGTACTGCAGAATACCGTCCCAGGTTGCCCATTGGGTGTCGGTATCGATGTTCATTTTGATAACACCGTAGCTAACGGAATCTTTGATTTCCTGAGCAGAAGAACCGGAACCGCCGTGGAAGACGAAGTTCAGGCTGTTGTGCGGCAGGTTGTGTTTCTTGGAAACGTACTCCTGAGAATCACGCAGGATGGTTGGGGTCAGAACCACGTTACCTGGCTTGTACACACCGTGTACGTTACCGAAGGAAGCCGCGATGGTGAAACGTGGGCTGATTTTGCTCAGCTCGGTGTAAGCGTAATCAACGTCTTCTGGCTGAGTGTACAGAGCAGAAGCGTCCATGTGGCTGTTGTCCACGCCATCTTCTTCGCCACCGGTGCAACCCAGCTCGATTTCCAGGGTCATGTCCATTTTGGCCATGCGAGCCAGGTATTTGGAGCAGATCTCGATGTTCTCTTCCAGAGACTCTTCAGACAGGTCGATCATGTGAGAAGAGAACAGTGGCTTACCGGTTGCAGCGAAGTGTTTTTCGCCCGCGTCCAGCAGACCGTCGATCCACGGCAGCAGTTTCTTCGCGCAGTGGTCAGTGTGCAGGATTACTGGAACGCCGTAGTGTTCAGCCATCTGGTGAACGTGATGTGCGCCAGAGATTGCGCCCAGGATTGCCGCGCCCTGAGGAACGTCAGTTTTCACGCCTTTACCTGCGATAAACGCAGCACCGCCGTTAGAGAACTGAACGATTACCGGCGCTTTAACTTTTGCTGCAGCTTCCAGTACGGCGTTAATAGAGTCGGTACCGACGCAGTTAACCGCTGGCAGCGCAAAGTTGTTTTCTTTAGCTACCTGGAACACTTTCTGAACGTCATCACCAGTGATCACGCCAGGTTTTACGAAATCAAAAATTTTAGACATGTTGCGAGTCCTGTATCTTCGGCCTTGGAAAGGGGCGAGCTCTTAAAAGCGCGCTGAAAATTGGGCAGGTTTCCCTGCCCTAAAATGGCTTACTTCTTAGCGCGCTCTTCGAGCATGGCTACTGCTGGCAGAACTTTGCCTTCCACGAATTCGAGGAATGCGCCGCCGCCAGTGGAGATGTAGGAGATCTTGTCGGAAATACCGAACAGATCGATGGCTGCCAGGGTGTCACCGCCGCCAGCAATGGAGAATGCGTCGCTGTCTGCAATCGCGTTAGCCACGATTTCAGTACCTTTACGGAAGTTCGGGAATTCGAACACGCCAACCGGACCGTTCCACAGAATGGTTTTTGCATTCTTCAGGATTTCAGCCAGTTTCTCTGCAGAGGCGTCGCCCAGGTCCAGAATCTGCTCTTCATTTTTGATGTCAGAAACAGATTTCAGCTCTGCGGTTGCGGTTTCAGAGAACTCGGTCGCGACGCGAACGTCAGTTGGAACCGGGATATCGCAGGTGCTCAGCAGGCGTTTCGCTTCGTCAACCAGGTCTGCTTCGTACAGGGATTTACCCACGTTGTGGCCCTGGGCAGCAACGAAGGTGTTAGCGATACCACCGCCAACGATCAGCTGGTCAGCGATTTTGGACAGGGAGTCCAGAACGGTCAGTTTGGTGGAAACTTTAGAACCACCAACGATAGCAACCATCGGACGAGCAGGTTCTTTCAGCGCTTTACCCAGCGCATCCAGCTCAGCGGCCAGCAGAGGACCTGCACAAGCGACGTCGGCGAATTTACCGATACCGTGGGTAGAAGCCTGGGCACGGTGAGCGGTACCGAAGGCGTCCATCACGAATACGTCGCACAGTGCAGCATATTTTTTGGACAGGGTTTCGTCGTCTTTCTTCTCGCCTTTGTTGAAGCGAACGTTTTCCAGAACAACCAGTTCACCTTCAGCAACTTCCACGCCGTCCAGGTAGTCTTTAACCAGACGTACCGGGCTGGACAGTTTGTCTTTCAGGTAATTAACAACCGGCAGCAGAGAGAATTCTTCGTTGTACTCGCCTTCGGTCGGACGACCCAGGTGGGAGGTTACCATCACTTTTGCGCCCTGCTTCAGTGCCAGTTCGATGGTTGGCAGAGAGGCACGGATACGCGCGTCGCTGGTCACTTTACCCTCTTTAACCGGTACGTTCAGATCCGCACGGATGAAAACGCGTTTACCTGCCAGATCCAGATCGGTCATCTTAATTACAGACATGGTGAATCCTCTCGTTGATTCTTAAAGTTTTGCAGACGCAATACGCGTCTTACCTGAAACCTTGTGCGGCCATGGCTAACGTGGTGTCGAGCATCCTGTTAGCAAAGCCCCATTCGTTATCACACCAGACCAGCGTCTTGATCAGGTGCGCTCCACTCACGCGCGTTTGGGTGCCATCTACAATGGCGCTGTGCGGATCGTGGTTAAAATCTACTGAGACCAACGGTAATTCCGTATAGTCAACTATACCATGAAATGCTTGCTGTGCCGCCTTTTGCAGCAACAGGTTGACCTCAAAGGCTTTTACCGGTTTTTTAACGGTAACGCTGAGGTCGATCGCCGTCACGTTGATGGTAGGTACGCGGACCGCGATAGCTTCAAAACGATCTTCAAACTGCGGAAAAATTCGGGTTATACCGGCCGCCAGTTTGGTGTCCACCGGGATAATCGACTGACTCGCCGCGCGAGTGCGTCGCAGGTCCGGGTGGTAAGCGTCAATGACCTGCTGATCGTGCATGGCTGAGTGGATCGTGGTAACCGTACCCGACTCAATGCCGTAGGCATCGTCCAGCAGCTTGATGACCGGAATAATACAGTTGGTAGTACAGGAGGCATTGGAGACAATTCGGTGTTCTGCGTGCAACTCGTGATGGTTGACGCCGTAAACCACCGTGGCATCGAGATCGTTACTGCCAGGATGTGAAAAGAGCACTTTCTTTGCGCCAGCCGCCAGATGGGCTTCGCCGTGTTCGCGGTTGCCGTAGACGCCGGTACAATCGAGTACCACATCGACACCCAGTTCACGCCAGGGTAATGCTTCGATCGTCCGCTCATGAAGCACACGGATCACGTCATCACCGACAAGCAGCTGCTCTCTCTCCTGACGAACGTCCCAGGCAAAGCGTCCATGGCTGGTGTCATATTTCAATAAATGCGCCATGCCTGCGGCATCCGCCAGTTCATTGATGGCCACCACGGTAATTTCCGCCCGGCGTCCGGATTCATATAAAGCACGAACCACGTTACGTCCGATGCGACCGAAACCATTAATCGCTACGCGTACGGTCATAAGTCTCCTGCAAAGCTTTCCCTGACACGAGGTGGCTGACAGAGTAATGCAGCAACGCGCTGAGGGGAATCCTTGCCTGTCACAAACTCCAACTGATTGGTCATTTGTCGAACATTTAATCGACTGAAACGCTTCAGCCAGAATAAGCGAAACACGGAATAAAGGGAATGACTGTCCAGACCAATAAGCCAGCTATATGACACACATCACATTTTAAGTGGAATAATTTACAGAGGTATTACATCTTTGAGGAATAACATGCACAAAAAAGCCGGGTGACGCTTACGCCTGCCCGGCCTGAATATTTGTAGGCCCGGCAAGCTACGCGCCGCCGGGCACAACCATGATTACAGCAGTTCTTTCGCTTTCGCGACCACGTTCTCAACGGTGAAGCCGAACTCTTCGAACAGCTGCTCAGCTGGCGCAGACTCACCGAAGGTGGTCATGCCAACGATAGCGCCGTTCAGGCCCACGTATTTGAACCAGTAGTCAGCGATACCCGCTTCGATTGCCACTCGGGCAGAAACGGCTTTCGGCAGTACAGATTCACGGTAAGCCGCGTCCTGCTTGTCGAAGGCATCGGTAGACGGCATGGAGACCACGCGCGCTTTCACGCCTTCGCCTGCCAGCTGATCCCAGGCGGCAACAGCCAGTTCAACTTCAGAACCGGTTGCGATGAAGATCACCTGCGGCTGACCGTCGCAGTCTTTCAGCACGTAACCACCGCGGGCGATGTTCGCCAGCTGCTCTTCGGTACGATCCTGCTGAGCCAGGTTCTGACGGGAGAGGATCAGCGCGGTTGGGCCGTCCTGACGCTCAACGCCATATTTCCACGCTACCGCCGATTCAACCTGGTCACATGGACGCCATGTGGACATGTTCGGGGTCACGCGCAGGGAAGCAACCTGCTCAACCGGCTGGTGGGTCGGGCCATCTTCGCCCAGACCGATAGAGTCGTGGGTGTAGACCATCACCTGACGCTGTTTCATCAGCGCAGCCATACGCACCGCGTTACGGGCATATTCCACGAACATCAGGAAGGTGGAGGTGTACGGCAGGAAACCACCGTGCAGGGAGATACCGTTGGCAATCGCGGTCATACCGAACTCACGAACACCGTAATGGATGTAGTTACCGGCAGTATCTTCGTTGATGGCTTTAGAGCCAGACCAGATAGTCAGGTTTGATGGTGCCAGGTCAGCGGAGCCGCCGAGGAACTCTGGCAGCAGCGGGCCGAAGGCTTCGATCGCATTCTGGGAGGCTTTACGGCTGGCGATTTTAGCCGGGTTAGCCTGCAGCTTAGCGATGAACTCGTTCGCTTTGGCGTCGAAGTCTGCTGGCATGTCACCTTTCATACGACGGGTGAACTCTGCCGCTTCCTGTGGGAAGGCTTTAGCGTAGGCGGCGAATTTCTCGTTCCATGCCGCTTCTTTCGCCTGACCAGCTTCTTTGGCATCCCACTGCGCATAAATTTCAGACGGGATTTCAAACGCAGCGTGTTTCCAGCCCAGCGCTTCACGGGTCAGGGCGATCTCTGCGTCACCCAGCGGTGCGCCGTGGGAGTCGTGCGTACCGGCTTTGTTCGGAGAACCGAAACCGATGATGGTTTTGCACATCAGCAGGGACGGTTTGTCAGTCACTGCGCGCGCTTCTTCTACTGCACGTTTAATCGCTTCAGCATCGTGACCGTCAACGCCACGCACCACGTGCCAGCCGTAGGCTTCGAAACGTGCTGCGGTGTCGTCAGTGAACCAGCCTTCAATGTGGCCGTCGATGGAGATGCCGTTGTCGTCATAGAACGCAACCAGTTTGCCCAGTTTCAGGGTGCCTGCCAGGGAGCACACTTCGTGAGAAATGCCTTCCATCATGCAGCCATCACCCAGGAATGCATAGGTGAAGTGGTCGACGATGTCATGACCCGGACGGTTGAACTGCGCCGCCAGCGTCTTCTCGGCAATCGCCATACCCACGGCGTTAGCAATACCCTGACCCAGCGGACCGGTAGTGGTTTCAACACCTGCGGTGTAACCCACTTCCGGGTGACCCGGGGTTTTGGAGTGCAGCTGACGGAAGTTTTTCAGCTCTTCGATTGGCAGATCATAGCCGGTGAGGTGCAGCAGGCTGTAGATCAGCATCGAGCCGTGGCCGTTAGAGAGAACGAAACGGTCGCGGTCAGCCCAGGCAGGGTTCTGCGGGTTGTGGTTCAGGAAATCACGCCACAGGACTTCGGCAATGTCAGCCATACCCATAGGGGCACCCGGGTGACCGGACTTAGCTTTTTGTACAGCATCCATGCTCAGCGCACGAATAGCATTGGCAAGCTCTTTACGTGAGGACATTTTGACTCCAGATCGGATGTTGAAGGCCATGCCCGTTTCGGCTTGACGACAGCGCGTTTTGGGCTACGCCAGAAAAAAGTGCCAACAATGTAACCCAAGCGACAAAGCATGTACATGGACCATTCTTTTGCCGCTTAAGAAATCTCTGGAACAGGCTCGCACGTTGCGCAATCTTCTCGCTCGCCTTCGTTTATATTCTTTATAATTGGAGCTGCACCCTCCTCCGGGGCGGCAAAACTTTCAGAATTTATCAAGTTTAACGAGTACGGAAGCAACATAATGAAAATGCGTGCAGTAGTGCTGGCTCTGGGAACGACCCTTCTTCTTAGCGGGTGTCAGAATATGAATTCTGGTGGCCTGCTGAGCTCCGGAGCAGAGGCGTTTCAGGCCTACTCCCTCACCGATGCCCAGGTGAAAACATTAAGCGATGAGGCCTGTAAAGAGATGGACGGTAAAGCGACCATCGCACCGGCAGACAGCACTTACGCTCAGCGTCTGAATAAGATTGCTTCAGCACTTGGCGACAACATTAACGGCCAGCCGGTGAACTACAAGGTTTACATGGCGAAAGACGTTAACGCCTTTGCGATGGCTAACGGCTGCATCCGCGTCTACAGCGGATTAATGGACATGATGAACGACAATGAAGTCGAAGCGGTTATCGGCCATGAAATGGGCCACGTTGCCCTCGGCCATGTGAAGAAAGGGATGCAGGTTGCCCTCGGCACGAACGCCGTTCGCGTGGCGGCGGCCTCTGCGGGTGGTATTGTAGGTAGCCTTTCCCAGTCGCAGCTCGGCGATCTCGGTGAAAAACTGGTTAACTCCCAGTTCTCTCAGCGTCAGGAATCTGAGGCCGATGACTACTCTTACGATCTGTTGCGCAAACGTGGGATTAACCCATCAGGTTTAGCCACCAGCTTCGAAAAACTGGCTCAACAGGAAGCGGGCCGCCAAAGCTCCATGTTTGACGACCACCCTGCCTCCGCAGCGCGTGCGCAGCACATCCGCGATCGCATGGCGGCAGACGGGATTAAATAATGTACCGGGGAGGCGCCCGCGTCTCCTTTGAAAAGCCGGGTGGCGGCTTCGCCTTACCCGGCCTGCTTTGTGCGTAAACGTAGGCCCGGTAAGCGCAGCGCTACCGGGCACACAGCTAGTACAGCGTTTTCTGCGGCGGCCCGGCAAACTTCAGGGCGCCAATCTGCCCCATCCGCACCTCCACCACCGACGGCCCCGGCATGGCCAGCGCCTCTGTCATCACCGCATCAAAATCCTCTGCCCGCTCAACGCTCCACGCCTGCAGGCCAATCGCCTGGGCCAGCAGGGTAAAGTCCGGCGTATGCAGCTCGTTATAATACTGCCGCCCGCCAAAATATTTATCCTGAATGCCACGCATCACGCCGTAACCGCCGTCATTCATGATCAGCAGCGTCACGTTGGCTTTCTCCTGCGCCAGCGTCGCCAGCTCGCCTAAATTCAGGCTCAGGCCGCCGTCGCCCACCAGCCCCACCACCTTGCGCTGCGGATTGGCAATCGCAGTACCAATTGCCATCGGCAGCCCCATGCCAATTGCCCCGGCCAGAGAGTGAATGTTCATCAGCGGACCGTTGGCGCGGAACAGACGGCTGCCCCACAGGCTGCCGGAAACGGTGATATCACGCACGAGCAGGCCATCCTGCGGCAGCGCTTTCTCGATGGCGTCGTTGAGCTTCGCATAGGCACCACACTGCTCGCGCAGACCCTGCTCAGCTTGCTCCACCGCCTGCTGTACCTGCGTGTCCCACTGCGCGTTACCCCATTCACGCCCCTGCGCTTTTGCAGCCAGCGCGTTAAGCAGCGCTGAACAATCGGCTACCAGCGTCTTATCCATCAAATAGTTACGGCTTGCCGCCGCCGGATCGATATCGATCTGCACCCGCGGAGAGGGCAGTTCGAGCGTCCATGAACGGGTCTCATTGCTGCGCAGGCGTGAGCCCGCCACCAGCGTAAAATCACACCGGGCGATCAGCGCCTCCACTGACGACGAGTTGTGGAAAGCCCGCAGGCTGGCGCGATGGCTGTCCGGCAGCACGCCGCGCGCGTGGGTGCTGGAGATCACGGTGATGCCCGCATCCGCCAGCTTTTTCACAGCGTCAGCGCTGCCCAGCGCCCCGCCACCCAGCCACAGCAGCGGCTGTTTCGCCTGCTTCAGCTGCGCCCAAAGCGCATCAACCATTCCGGCGTCTGGCGCTGAAACTGACACCGGTTTTACCGGCGCCGTCACCAGCGACAGCGGAATTTTCGCCCCCTGAATATCAATCGGGATCTCCACAGAGACCGGCCCGCACGGCGGCGTCTGTGCCTCCTGAATCGCTTTATGGAGAATCGCTATCGCCTGGTTGGCATTGCTGATGCGATATGCCCGTTTTGAACTGGCCTTCAGGAAGGTCAACTGGTCGCGGGTTTCGTGAATAAACCCGGTGTCGGCATCCAGCCAGGCTTTTTCCACCTGTCCGGTTAAATGCAGCAGCGGCGTGCAGGCATTCATCGCTTCCACCAGCGCGCCTACCGCGTTACCTGCCCCTGCCCCGGTACTGGTCAGCGCCACGCCGAGGCCGGAAAAACGCCCGTGGGCATCGGCCATGGTGACGGATCCCGCTTCGCCGCGCGCGGGCACAAAGCGGATATTGCCGCGCTGCCCTACTGCATCGGCGATGGGCAGGTTGTGAATGGAGATGACGCCGTAGATGGCCTCAACCTGATACTGCTCCAGCGTTCTGGCGATGGCGTCGCCGACGGTTATCATTTCGCTCATTGCTCACCCTTTTTCAGTCGCACCAGTGGTTGACGCTGTTACCCGTCGCCAGATAAATGCTCTTTTGTTGCATCCAGGCTTTCAGCCCCTGAATGCCCTTTTCGCGGCCCAGACCGCTCTCTTTAAAGCCCCCGAACGGGGTCGAAATCGCAAAGACCTTGTAGGTGTTGATCCACACCGTGCCCGCCTCAAGCTGCTCGCTTAAGCGCAGCGCACGTCCGGTATCCCGCGTCCAGATCCCGGCAGCCAGACCATATACCGAGTCGTTCGCCTGCTGGATCAACGCCGCTTCATCGTTAAATGGCATCGCCACCAGCACCGGGCCGAAGATCTCCTCCTGACAGGCGCGGGCGCTGTTGCTCAGCCCTTCGATAATCGTTGGCTGGAAGAAGCTGCCGTTTGCAAGATTGGGATCGGCTGGGATCTCCCCGCCGCACAGCACGCGGCCCCCTTCGCGCTTCGCCAGCTCGACGTAGGCCTGCACGCTCTGGCGATGCTTATCGTTGATCAACGGCCCGACGTGGATGCCGTCGGTAAACGGATGCCCGACGCGCAGGCCACGGGTTAACTCCAGCAACCGCGCCATCAGCGGAGCGTAAAGGCTTTCGTGGATAAACAGCCGCGACCCGGCGATACAGGCCTGTCCCGCCGAGCTGAAGATGCCGAAGCAGATCCCGCGTGCGGCCTGCTCGATATCCGCATCGTCGAGCACGATGGTCGGGGATTTACCGCCCAGCTCAAGAGAGGCCGGGATCAGCTTTTCCGCCGCCACGTGCGCCAGATGACGGCCAGTGGTGGTGCCGCCGGTAAAAGAGATTTTGCGCACTTTAGGATGGCGTGCCAGCGCATCGCCAATGACCGAGCCTTTGCCCGGCAGCACGCTCAGCAGCCCGGCGGGCAGCCCCGCCTGTTCAAAGATGCGGGCCAGCTCCAGCGCCATCAGCGGCGTCGCTTCGGCGGGCTTGAGGATCACCGCGTTACCGGCGGCAATGGCCGGAGCGACTTTCTGCATTTCACTGGCAATCGGCGAGTTCCACGGCGTAATGGCTGCCACCACGCCAAGCGGCTCATAGCGACTCAGGGTTAGTAAATCCGGCTGGCGCGGCGTCGGAAGCTCCCCTTCCAGCAGTTCGCAGGCGGCGGCAAAGTAGCGCGCCGTTCCCGCCGCGCTCATCACCAGCCCGCGTGCTTCCGCCAGCGGTTTGCCGTTATCGCGGCTCTGCATCTGCGCCAGCTCGTCGACGCGGGATTCAATCTGATCCGCCACTCTGTGCAGGATCTTCGCGCGCATATGCGGCAGACTGTGGCGCCAGGCGGGATCGCGCCACGCGCGCTCACCGGCCTCGATCGCGTCCTGCAGGTCGTCCAGACTTGCCGCATTCAACGTCGCGTTGATCGACCCGTCAGCCGGAAACTGGCTCTGCATCGGGTTGCCGCTGCCGTGTCGCCAGTGGCCGCCGATAAATATCTTCAGATCGTCCATCGTCACTCCTCAGCTCAGGGCCAGCTCGCGGCAGGCGCGTACCGCGCTGAGTGCCGCCAGGGTGGAGGTTTTCGGGTTAGAGGCAAGCGGCAGGCCGCTTAGCTCCAGATGGAATTCACCAAACGCGCCTTCCACGTGCAGCGTGTGGGTGTTACGTTTCGTGGCCGGGTCGACCATCAGCTGTACGCGGGTCTCATCCATCCCCACGCCGCCGAGCGCCACGGTCGCCGCCACGTTGGCGTTGGCCGGGAACAGTCGTGCCGCCTCCCGGGCGCTGCCTTCGAAAAAGACCTGCGCCACTGACACCGAATTAAGATCGATAAGCTGTTCGGCGTAGCTGCCGCGCCAACTGGCCGGGCTTTTACGCGACTGATAGGTCACGCGCTCAAGCCCGCCCTCTTTCGCCGCCGCCAGCCCGTCGATGCCGGCCACCGCGCCGGAGAGCAGCGTCAGTTTGCCGCCCGCGTTGAGCAGGCGCTGCTCCAGCGCGCTATCTGCCAGTGCGCCGGTGGAGATCACCGCCAGATGCCAGCCGCGATGCAAAATATCCTCGCCGTACTGCGCCACCGCCTGCTGGCTGGCGCACTCCAGCACCAGATCGGGCGCTTCAGCGCACTCCAGCGGCGAGGTCAGCGCCACCACCGCATCACCAAACTGCTGGCGAATCGCCGCGTGATGAGACGCGCGCGCCACGATCCAGCCGATAGCGACACCGGCAGGCAGGCGCTCGATCACCGCCTGCGCCATGGCGCCGAACCCAATTAACATGATCTTTTTCATGATGCGTCCTTACAGATGGCGGCAGAAGCCGCCGGAAACGTCCAGCGCGGCGCCGGTGGTAAACGAGGCCAGCGGCGAGGCGAGGAACAGCAGCGCCTGCGCGGGCTCCTGCGGCTTGCCGAGGCGCGCCATCGGGATGCCGCGTTTGCGCGCGATCTCTGCCGTCCACTCCGGCCAGCTCTGGCTTTTGTCTGTACGGTTTTCAAAGCGGCGCTGCCACTGGCCGGACTCCACCATGCCGAGCAAGATGGAATTCACCCGAATGCCTTTCCC
Organism: Leclercia sp. LSNIH1; assembly: GCF_002902985.1. NCBI lineage: Bacteria > Pseudomonadati > Pseudomonadota > Gammaproteobacteria > Enterobacterales > Enterobacteriaceae > Leclercia > Leclercia sp. LSNIH1. Next base: position 68,502 of record NZ_CP026167.1, read on the forward strand.
CACCAACTCTTTCGAGAGTGTCAGCGTCATATTCAGCAGCGCGGCACGGGCGGCAGAGGTGGCAATCATGTGCTCCTCCGGCTGCAGCGCCAGTAGCGAGTTGACGCAGGTGATGGAGGCGATGTCGGACTGCTCCAGCAGCGGCTGAAACGCCTGCACCGGATTGATCACTCCGAACAGCTTCAGCTCGGCCTCGTGCAGCCACGCCTCGCGCGGCGTATCCTGGAAGTGCGCCACGTAGCCCTGCCCGGCGTTGTTGATCAGCATATCCGCCGCACCAAAGCGCGCCTGAACGGCATCCGCAAAGGCCTGCATCTCGTCAGCGTTCAGCACGTCGCATCGATAAGAGAAAACCTCCCCGTCGGGGTATTCGTTATGCAGCGCGGCATGGGCGCTGGCGAGGCGATCCGGATCGCGGCCACAGAAGGCCACTTTAGCCCCCTCGCCCAGCAGCAGGCGCAGCGTTTCAAAGCCAATGCCAGAAGAACCGCCGGTGACGACCGCTATGCGCCCATCAATTTGTGCATTCATCGCGCACCTCTTCGTTAATGCGTAAAAGCTGTTGGTTAAAAAACGCGTCGTTATCGAGATAGCTGGCGTGACCGGCCTGGGGAATGGCGATAAACGGCAACCCGTATCGCAGCGCCAGCCCCTGCACCAACTCCGGCTGCGTAATCGCATCCTGCTCGCCGCACCAGACTTCAAAATCGCCCGGGTAGCGCTTAAGCCAGGCATGGATGTCGTCATATGCCAGCATCCACGCGGCGGCCAGGTAGCCCTCCGGGCGCAGCTTGCGCATCCCTGACGCCACGGTGGCAATATCCTCCGCGCGCGCGCCAGGGCGCAGCAGCTTCGCGGCGCGGGTCTGGGCGAGGATTTCGCCGCCCAGTGCCATCTGTTGCTCGCGGTTGCGCCAGACCTGCTCGCGCTGCTCCAGCGCGGCCTGGCCGTAGCCCTGCGCGGCATCCGCCAGCACCAGATGGATAACGCGTTCCGGGAACTTCGCCGCAAAAGCACTGGCGACCAGCGCCCCCAGAGAGTGCCCTACCAGCACCGCCTGCCAGACGCCCGCCCGATCGAGCATCGCCGCCAGCGCGTCGGCGTAATCTCCGGCGTTTGCCCGTTCAGCTGCCAGCATCGGGCTTTCGCCATAGCCGGGCATGTCCCACGCCAGCACCCGAAAACCGTCCAGCGCCATCTGCTTATGCCAGGAGGCGGCGCCGGAGCTGATGCCGTGCAGCAACATCAGCGGAATGCCGCATCCCTGTTCACGAAATTCCGTCATCGTGCACCCCTTAGTTCCGCTTCACTTTTGAGAGCGGATGATCGGCCGGGTAGGTCGGGATTTCCGGCTTGTTAGTGCCCAGCATGACGCACATCAGCGCCTCTTCTTCGCCGTGGTTGAACAGCCCACGATAGATACCCGGCGGGACGGAGATGAGGTCACGCTCGCGCAGCACGGTTTCGGTGTAGTTGTCGCCATCCTGGATCATCAGCGTGATCTGGCCTTTCAGCATGAAGAAGACCTCTTCCACATCGTCATGCAGGTGCAGCGGCCCTTCGCACTTCGACGGCAGTACCATGGTGGAGAAGGTAAAGTGATCCGCCTGCACGGTGTTGGTGTCGTTCGCCACGCCGGTGGCACCGGTGCCGATGTAGCGCATCTGCGCCCGGCGGTATTTCGGATCAAAATCGGCCTGGAACTTCAGGGCGTTCCAGTCATATTTACGCCCTTCGAAGCGCGCGATGCGCGACTCGACCCACTCTTCCATCGTCAGGTGGTCAGGTTTGATGCCAGATTTGTTGGTTATGGTTGAATCAGTCATGACACTCTCCTCAGTAACGTCTCAGCAGCGGCAGTAACAGGACGCAGCCCACCGCCGCCATCACCGCCAGAAAAATCAGCCCGGAATCCATGCTGTGGGTGAAGGCGATAAGCGCGCCCATCACCGCCGGCGACAGCGCGCCCGCAAAGTTTCCCAGCCCGTTGAAGATGCCGCCCGCCGTAGCACTCACCCGTGGATGGGTGGCCTTTGCCAGCAGGGCGAAAATGTTGGGCGCCCCGGTGCCCCACATAAAGGTACTGAAGCTCATCGCCGCGATGATGGTCAGCGGGGTGTCGAGGTGCATGACCGCTGCCAGCCCCACCGCCGCCCCCGCCATGGAGATAAAGCAGGCCGCGGCGCGCTTATCGACCCGGTCCGAGAGCCATGCGCCAATCACCTCGCCTGCCAGCATGGCGATAAACGGCATCGACGACAGCCAGCCCGCATGCTCCAGATGAATGCCCTTCCCCTTGATCAGGTAGCCCGGCAGCCAGCCGTTGATACCCCACAGGTAGGTCAGGAAGGCGATGTTAAAGATGCAGATGATCCAGAAGTGCGGACTGACGAACAGCTCGCGCCGGGCCGCGCGACGCTCATCCTGCGACGCCTGAGTAGTGGCCGGTTTCGCATCCAGACGGATCCCCCGCAGACCGATGCGCACAAAAATAAGCACCGGCACGGTCAGCATCGCCATCACGAAGAAGGTGCTCTGCCAGCCGAAGGTATTCAGCAACCAGAGGGAGAGCGGGAAGCCAATCGCCGCCCCCACCGGGGTGCCCAGCAGCCACAGCATGGTGGCGCGCGCCTGCAGATGCTGCGGGAAGTTGTGGCGCACAATGGCGAAGGCCAGCGGGAAGAGCGGCCCTTCTGCTACCCCCAGCAGGATGCGCAGGACAATCATCAGCGTGTAGTTATGGGTAAAGCCCATCGCCACCATCAGCACGCACCAGATCACCATCATCCCGGTGAGCAGGCGCAGCGGGGCGATTTTGTCCCCCAGCCCGCTTAAAAAGACCGATGAAAAGCCGTAGCTCAGCAGGAAGGCGCTCATCAGAATGCCGAGGCGCGTGGTGTCGAAATCGATGCCCATCGCCTGCTGGAAGTGGCCGTCAGAAAACAGCGCGGCAATGCTGATTTTGTCGAAAAACGCCAGCAGCACGCAGGCCAGCAGCGACAGCGGGATGGCCCAGCGTACCGCTTTTTCAGGCGTGCGGGTCCCCTCACCGCTCGCCTCAACGGGCGCGGTGTTGGTCTCTAATGTGGTCATGTCTCCCCCTACGGGTGCGGGTTAGCTATCGCAATGACATCAGTGAAAAAGTCGGGTCGGCGAGCGGCACGTCTGATAAATCCCGCCCGGCCGCCATCCAGCGTTTCGCCAGCTTGACGGTGCGCGCATCGTTGAACGCCACCAGCTGCGTCAGGCGCCCGTTTTCGTCCAGCGAGAAGTACAACGCGTCTTCACGCACTATGGTGCGGCTGCCCGGCTGCGGAATGCCGAGGATCTGAATATTGTGCTGATATTGATCCGACCATAGCCACGGTGCGTCGTCATAGCCTGCCGCATCGGGGTTAAGCATCGCTTTTGCCGCCACCACCGCCTGATTCTGAGCGAAGGCCCAGGACTGAATGCACAGGCCGTAATGATGATGCTGTGCCACATCCCCGGCAGCGAAGATGGACGGATCCGACGTGCGGCCCTGCGCATCCACCACGATCCCGCGTTCGGTTTGCAGCCCCGCGTCGCGCGCCAGCTCCAGATTGAGATCGACGCCGATCCCTACCACCACCGCATCAACGGTTTCACGTTTGCCGTCACAGTGAATGACCGGCAGGCCGTTATCGTCCTCCAGCTCCAGCGCGCCGCAGCCGGTACGGATATCCACGCCCTGCTCGCGGTGAAGGGCCTCTAAGCGCTGCGATACCTCGCCGCTCACCGAGCGCATGCACAGCGCGGGCTGCTGCTCGAACAGGGTGACCGCCACGCCACTTTTGCGCGCAGATGCGGCAATCTCCAGACCTATCCAGCCGCCGCCCACAATCGCCAGTTTTTGACTGTCCGCCAGCCGCCGTTTCAGGCGCTGCGCGTCCTGCCAGTGGCGGAGGGTGTAGACCTGCGGATGCACAGACCATGCCTCGCCCGGCAGGCGCGCCCGCCCTCCGGTGGCAATTAAAAGTATGTTGTAACTAAGATGCTCGCCGTTGCTCAAACGCACCGTTTTCGCCTTGCGGTCAATCTGCTCCGCGCGCAGCGGACGGTACCAGGTCAGGTTCAGCGCCTGCTGAGCCTCTTCAGTAAAGAGTCGCGGAAGCGCCGCGTCCGTCTCCAGCAGAGCCGCTTTCGACAGCGGCGGACGTTCATAGAAATCCCACGCCTCTTCCGCCACCACGCTGATCTCACCGTCAAAGCCCTCATCGCGCAGGGTTTTCGCCGCCCAGCCCCCCGCCTGACCGCCACCAATAATGACAATGCGCGACGTCATACCGCCTCCGGTTTTTTCTGCTGGCGGCGCGTATCGTGGTCGATCCCGCCTTCCACCGCCCACTCGGTAAAGGAGACCAGCGAATGCTCCAGCTCGCGCGGCTGCCAGTTTTCCGTCAGGTAGTCGTCATTGGTGTAATACTCGAACGCCCCGCCGGTCGGGCTGTTGACGTACCAGAAGTAGGCTGACGACACCGGATGGCGGCCGGGTCCGATAAATGTGCTCCAGGCGTTTTTGTTCATCGCAATCCCGCCGCCGATCACTTCGTGAATATCGCGCACGGTAAAGGCCACGTGGTTCAGGCCGCGCTTACGGTTCGGCAGCTGCAGCAGGAACAGGTTGTGATGGCCGCCGCGCACGCCGCAGCGCAGGAACACAGCGCGGTTGATGTAGCGGTCAGAGACCTGGAAGCCGAGCACCTCGCGGTAGAATTTCTCCACCGCCGCGAGCTCCTCCACGAAGAACACCACGTGCCCCACGTTAATGGGCTGGGCGCGATCGTAAACCGGGCTGGGGGTGTCGATACGTCGAGCGTCGCCCCACTGGTTGATCGGCTCAACGTTTAGCTCCACTTCGGTCTGCTGGCTGACCTGCACACGCAGCGTCATGCCGTTCGGGTCAAGACACTCCAGGGCGTCACCCACTTCGCGAAAGCCGGGCTGCTGCGCAAGCTTCGGGCGCAGCGCATCCAGATCTGACTGTGCGGCAACAGCCCAGGTCATGCGGCGCAGGGTGTTGCCCGCTTCAAACGCCGGGGGCAGGTCGGGGCTGTCGATCGGGTTAAGTTCCACGCGCGCGCCGCTCAGGGTGGTAAAACGCTGGCCGCTGGCATCGCCCGTCAGGCCAAAATCACGCATAAATTTGGCGCAGTGCGTCAGGTCTTCAACGCCAAATTCCAGCTTTTCAATTCCGGTTACACTCATCGTTCGTTGCCTCATCTGGCCCAAATTGGGCGTAAAACATGCCCGACGCCGCAAAGCGCCTGACGTTAACTCACTGATTTAACTGGCCTGTGATAAATACCCTAAGAAGCCAGAAATTTTGTCCGCCGCCAGACGAACCTCGTTTTGCAGTCGCTCGCGGTCGGCCTGTGGGATCTCTTCCGACGGCACCAGAATGCTCACTACCGCCGCCACGCGATGGCTTCGGTCAAACACCGGATAAACGATGGAGGAGATACCGTGGCGGAAGAAGGATTCACCGATCACGTATCCGCGGGCTTTATCCTGCTGCACCATCTGCCACAGGGCTTCACGGTCGTGAAGCTGACCCGGTGTGTTGCCCGGCAGGCGCTCGTGCGGGAACAGCTGTTCGAAATCGGCGCGGGAAATATCGGTCAATAACATGCGGCCAAGCGAGGTGCAGTGCACCGGCAAACGGGTGCCAATGCTGACCTGGTTGATGCGTGATCCGGCGGCGCTGACGCGGGCGATGTAGATGATGTCGCGCCCGTCGCGGATCGCCAGATGGCTGCTGCACTGGCTCACGTCGCGCAGTTGCTCAATCACCGGCTGACCCACCTGCGCCACATCCAGCGAGGCGATGTACTCAAAGCCCAGACGCAGCACGTTCATGCCGAGCGAGAAGGTATTGGTACGGGTATTGCGCTCCAGAAAGCCCATATACTCCAGGGTCTGCACCACCCGGTAGGCGGTGGCCTTCGGCATATCCACCAGCCGGTGAAGCTCGGCAAAGGTCAGTTCGCGATGCTGCTCGCCAAAGGCCAACAGCAGCTGCAGGCCACGCTCCAGCCCCGGTACCAGATACTTCACTTCCTGATCGTTTGCCATCATCGCCCTACCTTAGTTAAAGACAAAACCGCCGTTGACCGGGATCAGCTGCCCGGTGATAAACCGCGACAGATCGCTTAACAGCCAGACCACGCTGCCGGTGACATCTTCCGGCAGCTGCGCGCCCGTTAATGCACGGCCGTTTTCGTAAAGCTGATGCCGCTCGGCGGGCACATATTCGGTGGCCTCGACGCGGGTCAGTCCCGGCGCGATGGCGTTGATCCGGATACGCTTTTCACCGAGTTCGCGCGCCATTGAGCGGGTCATGGCAATCACGGCCCCTTTGCTGGCGACGTAGGCCATCAGGCGCGGCGCGCCCCACAGGGCGGTGTCGGACGCCACGTTCACGATCCCCGCCCCCTCGCGCAGAAGGGGTACGGCGGCCCGCGTCACCAGCCAGGTGCCTTTAACGTTCACGCGCATTACCCGGTCCCACAGCTCCGGGTCGTAATCGAGCATATTTTTGCCGCCCACGCCGGTCGCCATCGCCGCGTTATTCACCAGCCCATCAATCTGCCCCTGCTCGCCAATCGCGTTGAACACCTGCTCAATAGAGGCCGGATCGGCGAGATCGATAACGTGCGATTCGATCGTAAAACCCTGTGCCCGCAGAGCGTGTGCGCTTTCGGCCAGCTCACCTTCGAGGATGTCGCACATCACCACCGCGGCACCCTGCTCCGCGCAGGCGCTGGCGAAGTGATAGCCCAGCCCGCGCGCGGCACCGGTTACAACGATGCGTTTTCCGCTCAACAGCCCGTTCATCAGGCGGCTCCCTGCTGCGCGTCGCGCATCGCCAGCTGCTCTTTCGCAGCTTTTTGCATCATGCGGCGCAGGCGGGAGAGACCAACGTCATGCTGGTAGAGGTATTCATGGTCGCGGGCGTTTGGCGCCATGCTTTCCAGCACCACACGATCCTGCTCCAGCACTTCCCAGTGCAGTTTTTCCAGGCGGTTACGGTACATAAAGCGCCACATATCGCGCTGCCAGCCCTGCACGCGGCGGATGCGCCAGAAGAAGACGCGGCAGTTGTCGTTATCTTCCGGTACCACCATACCGACGATAAAGAAGTGGCCGCCCGGCCCGAAACGCTTCCTGTAAGGAATGGAGAGGCGCATCCAGCAGGTGCCGCTGTTGCCCAGCTCCACCCAGTCGAAGTTAACGCCGCTCTGCCCTTTTTTCTCAAAGATGAAGCCGGTTTTGGTCGGCTGGAGCACCATGTCGGCCTTGCGGTCCCCTTCCGCCATTGAGTGCGAGGAGGAGTGCAGATAGGTGCCGTGCATCGGGTCCATCACGTTTTCCAGCGCGTACTGGTAATTGCATTTCCACCCGGCGGTGCAGAGGAAGTTGCTGAAATTTTCCATGTCGGCGAGTTCATCCGGGAAGGTCAGTTCGTCCGGCTGCTGATCGGCGGTGACACCGAACCACAGGAAGATGGCGCCGTGCGCCTCCTGCACGTTATAGCTGCGTACGCACTGCTGGCCGACCAGCGGACATTTGTCCACCGCAGGCACATCTTTCACTTCGCCATTGCCTGCCACTTCCACGCCGTGATACCAGCAGGCGATGCGGTCCCCGAGATTCCAGCCCATCGACAGGCGCGCGCCGCGGTGCGGACAGCGGTCCTCCAGCGCCTGGACCTGGCCGTCTTTGTTGCGCCAGACCACAATCTGCTCCCCCAGGCGGGTAATGCCCACCGGTGCAGACTGCACTTCCCAGCTCGCCAGCACCGGATACCAGAGGCCGCGCAGACCTTTATCGAGATAGTTTTGTACGGTAGTCGTCATCGCGTTGTCCTCAGTAGCCGTTAACCTGTAAGAATGCCTGGAAGCTGGCGTCGCTCCACGGCTCGCCCTGCTGATCGTGCATCCGCACCGCGTTCAGCCCCTTCACCAGCTCCGGTAAGGTTTCAATGCCCTGCTCAAAGAGATCTTCCAGCGTGGCGATAAGGCTCATTTCCCAGTTTTCCGGCACCCGGCTGCGGGTCTGCCAGATCAGGTTCTGGTACTCGCCCGGTTTATGAATGGCGCCGTTCCCGCCTTCTGCCGGGGGCGTAAACTGGCGGCTTTCGGGCAGCGCCGGGTTGAAGTTCAGGATGTCGCTCATGCCACGGTCTCCTCGACAAAAGTAATCTGGATTTGATTTTCAAAGACCCGAACCGGGTAGCGGTTGAGGTTGCGACCACCGGGGCCATGCAGACACTGGCCGGTTTTGACGTCAAACACCGCCTCATGCAGCGGGCACTCCACTTTGCCATCTTCCACGAAGCCCTGGCTCAGCAAGGCATAAGCGTGCGGGCACACGTCTTCCAGCGCGTAATATTCGCCGTCAATCAAATAAACGCCGATCTCTTTGCCTTCGACGTTGCCGCTAAAAGGGAAATCTTCCTGTACTTGTTCTGCGTCACATACGCCTATCCAGCTCATCGCGATCCTCCAGGCTTTTGTTTCATATATGAAACTCTGTTTCTTATTTAATACGGTCAATATAAAAGCGATGAATGTTTCGTCAAGCGTCAATGTGACGAATTTGTTAATTGATCGGCAATTAATAAGCTAAGTGTGCAAGGGATCACGAAAAAATGCAGCGATATGAAATTTTCATTATTGAGGCGTGAAAGAATACGTTTTAGCGATGAGCTAAAAGAGTAAATGAAAAATATTGACTTCTTTTCTTTTTCTTCCTTAAAAATAAAGCAAAGAAAAATCGACAGGTTTCACCCGTGAAACACATTTTAAAACAACCTTTTAAAAACAACGAGTTTCACAGGTGAACCATTTTAGCTCCGTGACAATCACATTGATAAAAATATAAATTCTCGAACGCATAAGGCGGGCAATATGACGGCAAGATGGCAAGGCACAATTGCACTGTTATTTCTCATTATTATTTCCTACGTTGACCGGGTAAATATTTCGGTGATGATTTTAAATCCGGAATTTGCCGAACATTTTCAGTTAAATGAAAACAGAATGTTACAAGGAATGTTAATGACCTGCTTTCTGCTGGGTTATGGATTCTCGGCTTTATTATTAACACCGGTTATCGAAAGCAAACTGCATTATCGGCAGGGGTTGTTAAGCAGCATTGCGATCTGGGCCCTGGTCTGCGCTGTTTCGCCATTACTGGGCTCGCTAATGGGGATGCTTATCGCCCGCCTGGTATTGGGCATTGCCGAAGGTCCGCTCTTTTCCCTGAAAACGCGCTTTATAAGCGATAACTTCAGCGCGGAAGAGATAGGCAAACCCAACGCCGTCACCGCGCTGGGCGTCTCGCTCGGGCTGGCGGTGGGCTTTCCGCTCGTCACCTGGCTGATGGCACATCTGGGCTGGGCGGGTTCGTTCTATGCGCTGGCGGCAATCAATCTGCTGCTGGGTGGCGGGTTAATCTGGCGCTTCCTGCCCGCACCGCGTGGTGCGGTGAAGATGAAAAAACCAGGATTTGTCGAAACCTTTACCCTCGCCTGGCAAACGCCGCTGCTGGGCTGGATTTTACTGGTTGAAATCGCCACCCTGAGCTATCTCTGGGGAAGCAGTGCCTGGCTGCCCGCGTGGCTGCGGGATGAACACCATTTCTCCCTTCACGCGACGGGCTGGCTTGCGGCGATCCCTTTCCTGCTGAGCCTGGGTTCAAAGTTCCTGGGTGGTGTACTGCTCGATAAAATGCGCCCGGACCAGGCTCCGGTACTCTTTGTTGTGGGCGGCGCGTTGACCGCGTTGTCAGTGGTCGCCCTGATGCTCAGCCATCAGCCGGTATGGCTGGCGCTGTTTATGCTTTCCGCCAATATCTTTTGGGGGCTTCAGGGGGCCGCCATTCCTGCCGTGATCCAGCATCACGCCGCACGAGAAGTGGTGGGCAGCGCCTACGGGATCATTAATGGGATTGGCAATATCTGCGCGGCGTTTATTCCGCTGCTGATGGGGATGGTGATGAAATCGGCCGGGTCGGTCAGTTCCGGTTTTTCGGTGCTGGTGGCGTCGCAGGTTATCACTCTGCTGGCCGGAGGAATGTTGCTGCTGCGCATGCGTCGCGCAGCAGCACTCAGCGCGTAAGGCTTACTCGCCTTTTTTCGCTGCCTGGATGTAGAGCATCTCCAGCGCCAGGGTCGCTGCGGCCAGCGCAGTGATCTCGGACTGGTCATAGGCAGGGGCCACTTCAACGACGTCCATACCGACGATGTTCAGATCCTTCAGGCCGCGCACCAGTTTGATGGCGCGGTCTGAGGTCAGGCCGCCAATTACCGGGGTGCCGGTACCTGGGGCAAAGGCTGGATCCAGGCAGTCGATGTCGAAGGTCAGGTAGACCGGCATATCACCGACGATCTGCTTAACCTGGGCGATGATGTCATCCACGCCGCGATCGTTCACCTGGCAGGCGTCCAGCACGGTGAAGCCGTTATCTTTGTCGAATTCGGTACGGATGCCGATCTGTACGGAGTGGTTCGGATCGATCAGACCTTCCTTCGGCGCGGTGAAGAACATGGTGCCGTGGTCAAATTCACAGCCGTTCGCGTAGGTGTCGGTATGCGCATCGAAATGCACCAGCGCCATCTTACCGAAGTGTTTCGCGTGGGCGCGCAGCAGGGGCAGCGTCACGAAGTGGTCACCACCGAAGGAGAGCATGCGCTTGCCGGCAGCCAGCAGTTTTTCTGCGTGCGCCTGCAGTTTTTCACTCATTTCACGCGCGTCGCCGAAGGCATACACCAGGTCACCGCAGTCCACGACGTTCAGGCGCTCGCGCATGTCGAAGTTCCACGGGAAGCGGTTATGCTCCCAGGCGAGGTTGGTGGAAACCTGACGAATGGCCGCCGGGCCATGACGGCCACCGGCACGACCGGATGTCGCCATATCAAATGGTACGCCGGTGATCACCCAGTCCGCATCGCTGTCGTAAGGCTGGAAGTTCATCGGAAGGCGTAGAAAACCAAAGGCATTGGAAACTAACGAGTTGTCGTACTGGTGACCTAAGGTGCTCATGGCAAAAACCTCATATTCGTCGCTATAAAAAAACCCTCCCGCGTCGTTAGCCCGACGAGGAAGGGTTAGATTGGAAAAAGGCAATAAAAAGAATTATCGCCGTTAATCTGCGCAGGTTCAAGTCAGGAAAAACGATCCCCCACCTCACCCCTTATAAGCGACGCAACCGGTCGATCAGCGGACCGGCCTCCTTAATCAGCGTTGCCGTTGACGGCTGGCACAAACACTCCAGCGAAACCGCCCCCTGATAGTTGGCCGCTTTTAGCGCCAGATAGATGTCGTCAATCGGCAAATGGCCATACCCCGGAAACGCCCGGTTAGAGTCGGCAAAATGCACATGCCGCAGCCGGGAGCCCAGCAAGGCTATCGCGTCGGTGAAATCGCGATCCTCAATATTGGCATGGAAAATATCCCATAACACGCCGACATTTTCCGGTGCGTCGCAGAAGCTTATAAACGCCATCATATCCGCCGCGCTGTGCAGGTGCGCTATTTCATAGCGATTGAGGGCTTCAAGGACCAGCGTCACGCCGCACCGCTTCGCCTGCTCCACGCACGGCGCCATCGCCTCCGCCAGCGCATGCATATACTCGGTTTGACTCAGCACCCTGTCCGTTGCGCGCAATGAGCCTATGGTGACATGGCTCGACAGCTGCGCGGCGGCGTCAATATGTTCCGCCAGGCGCTGTTGAGTACGCAAAACCACCGCCCTGTCGCTGGAAAGTAAAGAGAGGCCATCGCGCTTGCGGGCCTGGCCCGTGGCAATAGTCGTACACCCCAGCCGGTAATCATCCAGCCGCTTTTTCAGCCATGAGACCTCCATGCCTTCATAATCATTGATGCACAGTTCGGCGGCGTCGAAGCCGCTTTGCGCCAGCCACGCCAGCCCCTGCTCAAAGTCCTGCGGGGTAAAAGGCGAAAAAAGCGTTTCATAACGGCAGGTTAGCGTTGCGCTAAAGGTAATCATATCCTTCCCCATCATCTGTGAACCGGTATCGTCGGGTTAGCGCATTGCTCTGCCCAGGATGCGTTCGGCATTACGGGAGAAGCTTTTCGCCGCCTGCTCTACCGTAAGGGTGCCCTGGTCGATATTTTCAATGGTGTTGTGCCAAAGCTCGACAAACTGCGGGTTATCGAAATAGGGCGAGGTGGGGATGTTATGGGGCAGTGCCAGGGAGGCGTTGATCCCGGCTACGGTAATATTGTCCTTTTGAATCACTCCCTCTGCTTCCAGCTGCTGCGCGGCCTTTTTACTCAGCGGCGTGCCGCGCTCCAGCCCCATCGCTTTGACGCCCTGCGGATCGTTCATTAAAAAATCGATCAGCTTCGCCGCCTCCTGTGGGTGCTTCGTCGATTTCCCCACGCTGAACATCATTGTCGGCTTGAAGAATAATCCGGCATCTTTCGCCCCCGGCAGCATAAAGAATGGCCCCAGCTCCAGCTTGTTATAGGGCGCGGTCAGGTTGTTTTCATACATCACGGCATTCGTATTCCACATATAGATGCCGCCCCATTTTCCCTGGATCCAGGGCTTCATCTCCCAGGTATTACTTTTGCCGTAAGAGGAGAGTACCCGCATGGAAGGGAAGACGTGGCTGTCGACAAGATCTTTATACAGCTGGAAGAACTCCACCCACTGCTGCGGGGTATAGTTGAACTTGCCCGTTTTCTCATTAATCGCCGGAATCGCGTACTTCTGCACCATCCAGGACTGTACCAGCGTCAACGACTCCATATAGTCGAGAACCAGCGGATATTTCTCTTTGTCTTTTGCCTGAAACGCTTTCCCGGCCGCCATCAGCTCCGGCCAGCTCTGCGGATAGCTGACGCCCATCTCCTGCCATAATTTCTTGTTGTAGTAGAAGCTGCGCGCCGTCACCGCCACCGGAATGCCGTTCAGCTTGCCGTTGACCGTGGTGGTACTCAGAGACTGCGGGTCATATTGCCCGAGGTCGAGCACCGCTTTCTGGCTGTAGAGATCATAAAAGCCGTTGCCGTCCCGGGAAAAAATAGGCAGCCAGTTCCAGTTGGTCTGAATGACATCCGGCTCGTTGCCGCCCGCAATCTGTACGGTCAGGCGCGAGAGGTATCCCTCCCACCCGGCGTATTCGGCCTTCACCTTGATATCAGGGTATTTCTGCTCAAACAGCTTGATGGCGTTCAAGGTCGCCTGGTGGCGGCTGTTTCCTCCCCACCAGGAGATACGGATTTCCGCCGCCTGCGCCGCCGCGAGGCAGGAGCAGGCAAGCAATAATGAGGCGCTCAGGCAAGCGTTACGTTTCTTCATCGTTTGCTCCTTATTAAGCCTTAATGTTTTGCAAAACCTCAGGCGGGATCTCGGCCAGATAGAGCGCCGGTTTACCGTCTTTATCCGTGCTGAACAGCACCGCTTTTTCGTCCGGCGTAAACGAGGGGTGCGGATGCGTCACCTGGCGATCGCCGTCCAGCACCTGCCAAGATGAGCTGTGACGGGCGATTTTGTAGGCTTGCTTTTTCCGCAAATCAAATAACCACAGGTAGGGATCGCTGGTATCGCCATAGCCGGCGTTATCGGCGATATCAATGGGCACGCCGGAACCGTCGCCTACGGCGAGGGAGCCATCTTCGTTACTCATGACGTGCGAACAGGGGGGCATCGCCATCAGACGTTCGTCCTGACCGCTCTGACCATCAATACGGCATAAATAGCGCACAGGGCTGTTTTTCACATAGGTGACGTACATCAGCGCCGAGCCATCCGGCACCCAGAATTCATGGGTATAGCTCTCCCCGGGAGCGGGCTGTCTGGCTTTACGAATATTGCTGCCATCTTCATCCATCAGCCACATACGGGCATCAACCCGGTCCAAAGGCCCCTCGTGGCAGAAGGCCACGGTGTTGTCATCAAAGGGTCGATAAATCGGATGCCCCAGCCACTGATTCTCCTCCAGCAGCGTGGTTCTCTCCCCTGTATGTAGATCGATGCGGATAACCCGACAGCGCGGCTGCTCGGCCCAGAAGGTCTGGAAGATGGTCCAGTCGCTAATTGGCCGCCAGCTGTCGCGATGGATCTCCACGCCGACAAGCTTATTGCAGGCGCTGTTCGCCACCCAGGTGCCATATCCCACCCACTCTTCCGGCACCTGATAAACGATCTCTTCCTGCAGCGTCGACAGATTTATCCGCATTAAATTGCGTTCGCTTTTGACATAATAGAGCGAAGTTTCATCCGGTGATAAAAAGCCGCCAAAGGTATTATCGCCCGCGCCTTCCGTTAATTGTGTTGCTATACCCGTCGCCAGATCCAGCAGATAATAGTTGCGGTTAACATCGAACTCACCGGCAAAAATTAATTTCCTGCCACCATCAATAAAACATTTCTGGTAAAAGTAATTACGATGACAAATAACATCAACAGGCGTGAAGCGGGTAACTTTAGCGCCGGTATCCTCATCGATATAGTGTTCAAAATGTAATTGTACCTTCATACCTTTCGCCATGGGAACTCCTCCTGTCAGGGCATAACAATCTGGCCTGCAGATGTCACACGTTTTTAGCGCATTCGAGCAGGCTCACACTTTTTTTCTTACGCCAGCAGCGGCGTTTGATCTTTGCGGGGATCGCATCTAGCATGCGTTTTTTATCGCTGCGGAATGCGTTTAATGAATACAACGACGCCTTACCTGTTAATGGAATTTAATTCACCTGAAATATGGCGCTGGGCTTTTATTGAAAAAGCGGTACGACTGGCCACAGGCTATGGTTTTCAGGGCATTATTATTCACCAGCAGTCATTATTAGCGCGTCTGGCTCCGCCTTCACCGCATTGTAAAGGCGCCGATTTAATTAATCTCACCATCGCCCAGGAAAATGCCATTATTTATTTACGCAAAGTGGGCGACTATGTTCAACGTCATAATTTGCAGCTTTGGTTACAGGGAGAAGCCACCCCTAATAGCCAGGAATTAAAAGCAAAATTCCCGGAGTTTTTTCTTTCTGAAAATAACGAATCCCACTTTATTCACGCTTTTTTTCAGAACGTCATTCCGCACATTCTCGCCGCGTTGCCCACCGTTCGCGGTCTGCGCCTGTCGTTATCCACGCCCGACGTCAGCACCGAAAACTGGATTAGCGCACTAAAGGCGCTATATAAGGGCATCCGGCAACTGGGACGCCAGCTTATTTTACGCGATTACCAGGACAAAACCTGGCCCCGGCATATGCTGCGGGAAGCGCTGGAGGCCCTGCCCGGCGACGTTCGCGCCTCGGTTAAAGCAACCGAACTCGATTACCGTCCCGGCTTTGCCGGTAATCCCAATCTGCTCAACATTCGCCATAACCAGAAATGGCTGGAGCTGGATCTCTGGGGGCTGGAATATGGCTGGACGCTGCTGCCCTGTTATCTGCTTGACGAAATCCAGCAGCGCCTTAGCTGGCTTAATCAGCTCGACAGTACGCCAGAGGCCATCACCGTCCGCGTCGACTGGGAGTGGCTGCCCGACCTGACGCTGGAAGATTCCGTTAACGAGCTTAATTTGTCCGGCCTCTCCCGGCTGATCCACGAGCCAGAGATCGCCCCCCGTCAACTGATCGCTCCCTGGCTACAGCAACGCGCCCGCGCCCCTCTCTCCTTGCCGAACCTTAACGCCATCAGCGAAATTCTCGTCGCCAGCCACGAATGGAGCTGTAAAACGCCTACCCTACTGGGGCGCGTGCTGCAATCCCACAGCCGCCCCCCGGAAGATTTAGACCAGACCCTGCATCTGCTTCATCTTGATACCCGCGGCGCCAGCTGGACCCAGTCTTTTCAACCGCTGATGCCGAGCGACGATCCGGAGCTGGGCCACCAGCAGCGTCAGCTTATCGAGCTTGAGGACCAGCGTAGCCGCTTCCTGGCCGACTATATGTACAGCCGGGCATCTAATCTCCTGCCTGATAGCATGCTCACCGACGAAGCCCGGCATATCCTCCTTTCCGGGGTAACCCGGGCGGTGAAATATAGCCATATCTACAGCGCGTTCACCCGGGCGCTGACGCTAAAACTGTGGCTGCGCAAATATGGCGAGCAAGCGGATGTCAGGGCGGAATTCACCGCGGCGCTGGCGCACTTTACTCATCAGAATCGCGAGCTTGAAACGTGGCTGCTTCAGCACGGCTCACAACATCCCTCCTCCTTCGCCACACTGCTCAATCCGCCACGCATCGCGGCGTTGATAGCAAGCCTGGCTCACGACTAAGCGATAGTGAAAGCATGGTGGCACAGGGGCGGGAAGTAAATCCGTCAGGCAAAAGGAAAAGAGCGGTTAGCGCAATGAGCGGTAGAAAAAGCGAGGCCGATCACGACCCGGGGAAATTTCAGGTGATCTAACTCACATTTGAGAGGCAGGATATTGTGATCGCCATCTACTGGCTGGGGCAGGAAAAGCCCGGCGACGCAAACGTCGCCGGGCACCGTCATTACTCGTCTTCCAGATACGTGTAACCGTACAGACCGGCTTCAAACTCTTCCAGGAACTGTTTCTGCAACGTATCGTTTAGGTCGGTCTTTTTCACCTGATCGCGGAACTGGGTCAGCAGTTTGTTCGGATCGAGCTGCACGTACTGCAACATGTCCGCCACGGTGTCGCCCTCGTCAGAGAGCTCCACTTCCACATTGCCGTCAGGGAAGACAAACACGTCAACCGCTTCGGTGTCCCCAAACAGGTTGTGCATGTTGCCCAGGATCTCCTGATAGGCCCCGACCATAAAGAAGCCCAGCATAGGTGGGTTCTCCGGATCGTACTCCGGCATTGGCATGGTGGTAGCGATACCGTCACCGTCAATGTAGTGATCGATCGCGCCGTCGGAGTCACAGGTGATATCCAGCAGCACCGCGCGGCGCTCAGGCACCTGGTTCAGCCCTTCCAGCGGCAGGACCGGGAACAGCTGATCGATACCCCACGCATCCGGCATCGACTGGAACAGCGAGAAGTTGACGTACATTTTGTCCGCCATACGCTCCTGCAACTCGTCGATGATCGGACGGTGCGCACGGTTGCTCGGATCGAGCTGTTTCTGCACTTCGTGACACATGTTCAGATAGAGCTGCTCTGCCCAGGCGCGCTCCTGCAGACTGAACGTACCGGATGAATAGCCGATATGAATATCATGCAGGTCCATCTGGCTGTCGTGCAGCCACTCGCGCAGGGAACGGCGGGTGCCCGGCTCGTGCATCTCCTGCCAGGTTTCCCACATACTCTGCAGGGCGCGTGGCGCGTCGTCAGCAGGCGGTGTGGCTTCGGTGTATTCGTTGCGCTCAACGCCAATAATGTTGGAGACCAGCACCGTATGGTGCGCGGTCACCGCGCGCCCGGACTCGGTGATCACCGTCGGGTGCGGCAGGCCGTGCTCTTCGCAGGCATCGCCGATTGCCCAGATGATGTTGTTCGCATATTCGTTCAGGCCGTAGTTCACGGAGCAGTCAGACTTGGAGCGAGTACCCTCGTAGTCCACGCCCAGGCCGCCGCCCACGTCGAAGCACTGGATATTCACGCCCAGCTTATGCAGCTCGACGTAGAAACGGGCCGACTCGCGCACGCCGGTGGCGATATCGCGGATGTTGGCCATCTGGGAACCGAGGTGGAAGTGCAGCAGTTGGATGCTGTCCAGACGACCACGCTCGCGCATGATCTCCACCAGCTGCAGAACCTGGTTCGCCGCGAGGCCGAATTTGGATTTTTCACCGCCGGAGGACTGCCACTTGCCGGAGCCCTGGGAGGCCAGACGTGCACGTACACCCAGGCGCGGCACCACGTTCAGACGTTCGGCCTCTTCCAGCACAATGTTAATCTCAGACATCTTCTCGATGACCAGATAGACCTTGTGGCCCATCTTCTCACCGATCAACGCCAGACGAATGTATTCACGGTCTTTATAACCGTTACAGACGATCACCGAGCGGGTCATGCCGGCATGGGCCAGCACCGCCATCAGTTCCGCTTTGGAACCGGCTTCCAGACCCAGCGGTTCGCCGGAGTGGATCAGGGATTCAATAACGCGACGATGCTGGTTTACCTTGATCGGATAAACCAGGAAGTAGTCGCCGTTATAGCCGTAGGATTCACGCGCGCGCTTAAAGGCGGCGTTAATGGAGCGCAGACGGTGTTGCAGGATCTGCGGGAAGCAGAACAGAGCGGGCAGACGCTGGCCCTGCGCTTCGCGTGCTTTTACCAGTTTGGCGAGATCGACGCGCGCTTCCGGTACGTCAGGATCCGGGCAAACGCTGATGTGGCCCAGCTCGTTGACGTCGTAGTAGTTGTTACCCCACCACGCAATATTGTATGTGCGCAGCATCTTGCTGGCTTCCTGGGAGCTCATCGCAACCTCCTGCATAGAACGTAGTACACCCTGTTCGCCCGCTGACGAAGGCGAAAACGAAGACATGTCGTCAGACATAGCGAACCTCAACTCTTACTATTAAGTGTAAAACAGTTGACTACTATCGCAGCGTCAATCTGCGATAACAACCCATTATCCGACCGGTTTTCCAGCACAGAATGCTGAAAGCCGGGCCGTGCGACCGGTTTCTTATTCATATCATTGTAAAACACGTATCCGAACTCTGTATGACAAGGTCCGGCGAAACCACGAGAAAACTCTTGTATTAACAAGAGCGCCCTTGTTCAGTCTTCACAAAGCGTAGTGCCTGCCCGGGAATCCTGAGAAGCGCCGAGATGGGTATAACATCGGCAGGTTTGCAGATTAGAAATGCGAATGGCGGGGTACATGTTCCGGCCTGAAAGGCAGAACTGAATTAGCGGAAAACGACGGTTCATTATCTCGTATCACCTCCACGCAAGCCCGATGAAGCTCGCGACAAGTTAAAGCTAAAAGTTCACTGCTTTACCCGGCTGGAAGTGGCGACACGAAGAAACGTCGTGTGCTTTTTTGTATGAGCCGCGCGCCGCGTTTTATACCGACAAGACGCGGAAAATGCAAAATATAAATGCGGGCATTGACGCACCGTCAGCAAAAATTTCCAGCAGGGTTTTCAGGGGCGTGTGGATACATTTAAAAAAAGCTGGAAATCGGGCGAAGAAGTGACCTAAAATAGCCATCCAGATGTTAATCCATCCATACCGATTAACACTCAGACTGCCAGTGTCACCATCTGCAAGTCCTGGTGGAAAACCCTGCCACGGCTATCCCACACGACAGTTTGAGCTAAACAAATTCTCCTTAGGTAAATTAAAACATGGCAAAACACCTGTTTACGTCCGAGTCTGTATCAGAAGGACATCCTGATAAAATTGCTGACCAAATTTCCGATGCCGTGCTGGATGCGATCCTCGAGCAGGATCCAAAGGCGCGCGTAGCGTGTGAAACCTATGTCAAAACCGGCATGGTGATGGTAGGCGGTGAAATCACGACCAGTGCATGGGTTGATATCGAAGAGATCACCCGTAACACCGTACGTGAAATCGGCTATGTGCATTCTGATATGGGCTTTGATGCCAACTCTTGCGCCGTCCTGAGCGCCATTGGCAAACAGTCCCCTGACATCAACCAGGGCGTTGACCGTGCCGATCCGCTGGAACAGGGTGCGGGCGACCAGGGCCTGATGTTTGGCTACGCTACCAACGAAACCGACGTGCTGATGCCAGCGCCAATCACCTATGCGCACCGTCTGGTGCAGCGTCAGGCTGAAGTGCGTAAAAACGGCACCCTGCCGTGGCTGCGTCCGGATGCGAAAAGCCAGGTCACCTTCCAGTACGACGACGGCAAAATTGTCGGCATTGACGCGGTGGTTCTCTCTACTCAGCACGCTGAAGATATCGAGCAGAAATCCCTGCAGGAAGCGGTGATGGAAGAGATCATCAAGCCGGTTCTGCCAACCGAATGGCTGAATAGTTCCACCAAATACTTCATTAACCCAACGGGCCGCTTTGTTATCGGTGGACCAATGGGCGATTGCGGCCTGACCGGACGTAAGATCATCGTTGATACTTACGGTGGCATGGCGCGTCACGGTGGCGGCGCATTCTCCGGTAAGGATCCGTCTAAAGTTGACCGTTCCGCAGCCTACGCAGCACGTTATGTTGCCAAGAACATCGTGGCTGCTGGCCTGGCAGACCGCTGTGAGATCCAGGTCTCCTACGCTATCGGCGTGGCGGAACCGACCTCCATCATGGTTGAAACCTTCGGTACTGAAAAAGTGCCTTCGGAACAGCTGACCCTGCTGGTACGCGAGTTCTTCGACCTGCGTCCGTACGGTCTGATTCAGATGCTGGATCTGCTGCACCCAATCTACAAAGAAACCGCTGCATACGGTCACTTTGGTCGCGAACATTTCCCATGGGAAAAAACCGACAAAGCCGCTCTGCTGCGTGAAGCTGCCGGTCTGAAATAATCGACTGACCGCTTACTGAAAAAGCCAGCCTCGTGCTGGCTTTTTGTTTTTTATCCCCCTGAATGCCCCGCCTGAAATCGCTTACATCGCGATAAAAACGCAGCCCTTTCGGAATACTCTCTTTGTCTGTCCCGCCCCTCTCACATACTTTTACAGCATCCCATTCAAAACTTTACATTCATAAAACAAAAAACCAACTGGAGGGCTTCATGCCTGATAATAAAAAACAGGGGCGGACGTCCAACAAGACGATGACATTCTTCGTCTGCTTCCTCGCAGCACTGGCAGGATTACTTTTCGGCCTCGATATCGGCGTGATTGCCGGCGCCCTGCCGTTCATTACTGACGAATTCCAGATCGATTCCCATACCCAGGAGTGGGTGGTCAGCTCGATGATGTTCGGGGCTGCGGTTGGGGCAGTTGGCAGCGGCTGGCTCTCCTTCAAACTCGGGCGTAAAAAGAGCCTGATGATTGGCGCGATTCTGTTTGTCGCCGGTTCGCTCTTCTCTGCCGCGGCGCCTAACGTGGAAGTGCTGATTGCTTCGCGTGTGCTGCTGGGTCTGGCGGTGGGTGTGGCCTCTTATACCGCGCCGCTGTATCTGTCTGAGATTGCACCGGAGAAAATCCGCGGCAGCATGATCTCCATGTATCAGCTGATGATCACTATCGGTATTCTCGGGGCCTATCTTTCTGACACCGCCTTCAGCTACAGCGGCGCATGGCGCTGGATGCTGGGCGTGATCATTATCCCGGCGGTACTGCTGCTGATTGGCGTCTTCTTCCTGCCTGACAGTCCGCGCTGGTTTGCGGCTAAACGGCGCTTTAACGATGCGGAGCGCGTCCTGCTGCGCCTGCGCGATACCAGCGCGGAAGCGAAGCGTGAGCTGGAAGAGATCCGCGAAAGCCTGCAGGTCAAACAGAGCGGCTGGGCGCTGTTTAAAGAGAACAGCAATTTCCGTCGGGCGGTGTTCCTTGGCGTGCTGCTGCAGATCATGCAGCAGTTCACCGGGATGAACGTCATTATGTATTACGCGCCGAAAATCTTTGAGCTGGCGGGTTACAGCAACACCACTCAGCAGATGTGGGGCACCGTGATTGTCGGCCTGACCAACGTGCTGGCGACCTTTATCGCCATCGGTCTGGTGGATCGCTGGGGTCGTAAACCGACGCTGACGCTGGGCTTCCTGGTGATGGCCGCCGGTATGGGTGTGCTGGGTACAATGCTGCATGTGGGTATTGATTCCACCGCGATGCAGTACGTAGCCGTCGGGATGCTGCTGATGTTTATTGTTGGTTTTGCGATGAGCGCGGGCCCGCTGATCTGGGTACTCTGTTCTGAGATCCAGCCGCTGAAAGGCCGCGACTTCGGTATTACCTGCTCCACCGCCACCAACTGGATCGCCAACATGATTGTCGGCGCAACCTTCCTGACCATGCTCGATACGCTGGGTAATGCCAACACCTTCTGGGTGTACGGCGGTCTGAACCTGCTGTTTATCGTGCTGACGCTGTGGCTGGTTCCTGAAACGAAACATGTTTCGCTGGAACATATTGAACGCAACCTGATGAAAGGTCGCCCACTGCGCGAAATTGGCTCCCACGACTAATCCGTCCGGCTTCCTCCCCTGCGGAGGAAGCCGCTTGCACCGCCTCGCCGCAGGCTCTATGCTCTGCTCCTATGAAAACACCCCGTCTCCCTATTGCGCTTCAGCAAGCCGCTATGCGCAGCCTGCGCGATAAACTGGCCCAGGCCAATCTGAAACTCGACCGGAACTACCCTGAACCTAAACTGGTGTGGCAGCAGCGCGGCACCGCAGCAGGCACCGCCTGGCTGGATGCGTACGAGATCCGCCTTAACCCTGTTTTAATGCTGGAAAACCAGCAGGCGTTTATTGACGAGGTGGTGCCGCATGAACTGGCGCATCTGCTGGTTTGGAAGTACTTTGGCCGCGTGGCACCGCACGGCAAAGAGTGGAAATGGATGATGGAAGCGGTGCTGGGCGTACCGGCTCGCCGAACCCACCAGTTCGAGCTTGATTCCGTTCGGCGCAATACGTTCCCCTATCGCTGCCCCTGTCAGCAGCACCAGCTTACGGTGCGTCGTCATAATCGGGTGGTGCGCGGTGAAGCCACCTACCGCTGCGTCAAGTGCGGTGAACCCCTTATCGCTGAGTAACCGGCAGAACAATCAGGAACATTCATGATCTGCCTGATTGCATACAGGAACAACTTTCGTTACGTTGCGGGCTCGTTTTGACACGGAGTTCACGATGTCCCGTAATTTCTCTCTCGCGGTCGCGTTTCTGACGACGGCGTTCTCAGGCCATGCGCTGGCCGAAGGTATCCACAGTTTCTCCCAGGCAAAAGCCGCAGGCGTAAAGGTTAATGCCGACGTGCCGGGCGATTTTTACTGCGGCTGTAAAATTAACTGGCAGGGCAAAAAAGGGGTCGTGGATCTGCAGTCCTGCGGCTACAAAGTGCGTAAAAATGAGAACCGTGCCAGCCGTATCGAATGGGAACATGTGGTCCCGGCCTGGCAGTTCGGCCACCAGCGTCAGTGCTGGCAGGATGGCGGACGTAAAAACTGCGCCAAAGACCCGATCTATCGCCAGATAGAGAGCGATATGCATAACCTGCAACCCGCCGTGGGCGAGGTAAATGGCGATCGCGGCAACTTTATGTACAGCCAGTGGAACGGCGGCGAAGGCCAGTATGGCCAGTGCGCCATGAAGGTCGATTTCAAGGAGAAACTTGCGGAGCCGCCTGCCCGCGCCCGCGGCAGCATCGCCCGCATCTATTTCTACATGCGCGACAGGTATCACCTCAACCTCTCCCGCCAGCAGACCCAGCTCTTCAACGCCTGGGATAAACTCTATCCGGTCACGGCCTGGGAGTGCATACGAGACGAGCGCATCGCCAAAGTGCAGGGGAATCACAACCCTTACGTCCAGCGCGCTTGCCAGGCGCAAAAGAGCTAACCTACACTAGCGGCAACTGTTTCTTAGCGTCCCCCTCCCCCTCTCCCCTGCGGGGTGAGGGGGACTCAGCTCTTGATGGATTTCTTAACTATGCGTGTTCCTCGTATTTATCACCCTGAACCGATCGCCGCTGGCAGTGAAATCGCCCTCTCGGAAGAGGCCGCCAACCATGTTGGCCGCGTGCTGCGCATGGGTGCAGGCCAGGCGATTCAACTGTTTGATGGATCAAATCAGGTTTTTGACGCCGAAATCATCCGCGCCGATAAAAAAAGCGTGCAGGTCAGCGTCCTGCGTGGCGACATCGACGATCGTGAATCAACGCTGCATATCCATTTAGGCCAGGTGATGTCGCGCGGCGAAAAAATGGAATTCACCATCCAGAAATCGATCGAACTGGGTGTAAGCCTCATTACGCCACTTTTTTCTGAGCGCTGCGGGGTTAAACTGGATGCTGAACGTCTGAATAAGAAGCTCCAGCAGTGGCAAAAAATCGCCATTGCCGCCTGTGAGCAGTGTGGCCGCAACCGCGTCCCGGAGATCCGTCCGGCCATGGATCTTGAAGCCTGGTGCGCGGAAGAGGAGCAGGGTCTGAAGCTCAACCTTCATCCCCGCGCCAGCGCCAGCATCAACACCCTGCCGCTGCCGGTTGAGCGCGTGCGTTTGTTGATCGGTCCGGAAGGCGGCCTGTCGGCGGATGAGATCGCCATGACCGCACGCTACCAGTTTACTGATATTCTGTTGGGACCCCGCGTTCTGCGTACTGAGACCACCGCGCTAACCGCCATCACTGCCCTGCAGGTGCGTTTTGGTGATTTAGGTTGAAGCATTAACGGAGAAGACAATGATCAAGCTCGGCATCGTGATGGACCCCATCGCAAGCATTAATATCAAGAAAGATTCCAGCTTCGCTATGCTGCTGGAAGCGCAACGTCGCGGCTATCAGCTCCACTATATGGAGATGAGCGACCTCTACCTGATTAACGGCGAGGCGCGTGCGCGCACCCGCATCGTCAACGTCGAGCAGAATTACGATAAATGGTACGAGTTTGGTTCCGAGCAGGATCTGCCGCTTGCCGAACTTGACGTGATCCTGATGCGTAAAGACCCGCCGTTCGACACGGAATACATCTACTGCACCTATATCCTGGAGCGCGCAGAAGAGAAAGGCACCCTGATCGTCAACAAACCGCAGAGCCTGCGCGACTGTAACGAGAAGCTCTACACCGCCTGGTTCTCCGACCTGACGCCAGAGACGCTGGTAACGCGCAATAAAGCGCAGCTGAAAGCCTTCTGGCAGAAACATGGCGATATCATCCTGAAACCGCTGGACGGCATGGGCGGTGCCTCAATCTTCCGCGTTAAAGAGGGTGACCCAAACCTGGGGGTGATCGCCGAAACGCTGACCGAGCACGGTACCCGCTACTGCATGGCGCAGAACTATATTCCGGCGATTGTCGACGGCGACAAGCGCGTGCTGGTGGTGGACGGCGAGCCGGTGCCTTACTGCCTGGCGCGTATTCCGCAGGGTGGCGAAACCCGTGGTAACCTGGCGGCCGGTGGCCGTGGCGAGCCGCGTCCGCTGACCGAAAGCGACTGGGAAATTGCCCGCCGCGTGGGCCCGCTGTTAAAAGCCAAAGGGCTGATCTTCGTTGGCCTCGACATCATTGGCGATCGCCTGACAGAAGTGAACGTGACCAGCCCGACCTGTATTCGTGAAATCGAAGCTGAGTTCCCGGTGTTTATCACCGGCATGCTGATGGATGCGATCGAAAAACGGCTGAAGCAGTAACAGTCCCAATATTTATACACACAACCCTTCATGCTGCATCAAGGCGCAGCCGTTGCCCCGGCAGCGTGAAGGGTGAAGTGTATAGTGACAGTGTCGGGTTTTGTCCGCATACTGGGTACTGTCGCTTTTTAAACCAGGAAACTGAACCTCTGACAATGAATTTACAGCATCACTTTCTGATTGCCATGCCTGCTCTCCAGGATCCGATTTTCCGCCGTTCCGTCGTGTATATCTGCGAGTACAGCGAAGAGGGTGCGATGGGGATTATCATCAATAAACCGCTGGAAAATCTGACTGTTGAAGGCATTCTGGAAAAATTGAAAATTTCCCAGGACGAACGTGTTCCTGAAATTCGTCTCGACAAACCGGTGATGCTGGGT
This sequence comes from Leclercia sp. LSNIH1, assembly GCF_002902985.1. Taxonomy (NCBI): domain Bacteria; kingdom Pseudomonadati; phylum Pseudomonadota; class Gammaproteobacteria; order Enterobacterales; family Enterobacteriaceae; genus Leclercia; species Leclercia sp. LSNIH1. The sequence goes on from NZ_CP026167.1 coordinate 94,085, forward strand.
GGCCCGCTGGCAGAAGATCGCGGCTTTATTTTGCATACGCCGCCCGGTTTCTCCTCCAGCATCCGCATCTCTGACAATACCGTTGTGACCACCTCCCGTGACGTGCTGGAGACGCTGGGCACCACCAGCCAGCCGGCGGATGTGCTTGTGGCGCTCGGTTACGCCTCATGGGAAAAAGGCCAGCTTGAGCAGGAGATCCTGGATAATGCCTGGCTCACTGCCCCGGCAGATCTGAACATTCTGTTTAAAACCCCCATCGCCGATCGCTGGCGGGATGCGGCAAAACTGATTGGCATTGATATCCAGACCATGCCTGGCGTCGCGGGGCATGCCTGATGAGCGGCACGCTTCTCGCCTTTGATTTCGGCACTAAAAGTATCGGCGTGGCGATCGGCCAGCGCATCACCGGCACCGCCCGCCCGCTGACGGCGCTGAAAGCGCAAAATGGCATCCCGGACTGGAACCTGATCGAACGACTGCTGAAAGAGTGGCAGCCGGACGAGGTCATCGTCGGTTTACCGTTGAATATGGATGGCACAGAACAGCCACTAACTGCCCGGGCGCGCAATTTTGCCAATAAAATTCATGGCCGTTTTGGCGTGGCGATTAAGCTGCATGACGAACGGTTAAGCACGGTTGAAGCCCGCGCCGGTCTGTTCGAGCATGGCGGTTTTCGCGCGCTAAACAAAGGCAGCGTCGATTCCGCTTCTGCGGTGATTATTCTCGAAAGTTTCTTCGAGCAGGGTTACTGATCCCCTTCCCTTTGCCCGGCAATCCGGGCAATTCATTCCCGGTCCGCCAGCAGCGTAGCGTTGAGCGCGGTCAGCTCATCAAGACGGGAGCGGACGCTCTCATCGTCAATATTCCACATGCCGGCAAAGGCCAGCGCGGCATGGTGCGCCCCTACGGGCACCGCCATCGACACTTCACCGTCGTCATGATGCCAGATCACACGTCCCTGCTCGCGCTGCTGGGCCACATGCGGGGCGAGGTTTTGCCACTGCTCTGGCGTAAAGCGTGGGATTAGCGCGTCATCCGGTTCGCTCGCCAGTAGCGACATGCCAATCACCGATTGCCAGGCAGGGAGCATATGGAATCCGGCCAGCGCCTGGCTGGCCTGGCTGCCGGGAACGGCGTGCCAGATATAGATGACCTGATCCTCCCACAGCACGCCCAGGGCCACCACGATATCGCGTGGCGCATGGCGCTCCAGCCGGGGCAAGGCGCGGGAGAAAAGCTCCGAGCCACGGATGGACTGCGCCGCCAGGGCATGAATGCCGGGACCAGGCAGGTAGCGACGATGCTCGTCCTGCATGGTCAGGCCAATAGAAGCCATGGTCATCAGCAAACGGTTCACCCGAGTGGTGTTGATCCCCATCAGTCGTGCGAGTTCACGGCAACCGATAGCACGGTCGCTGGAAACCAGATATTGCAGACAGCGAATGCCGTCGATAAGACTTTGGTTCGGTTGTGATGACATAGCCGCTTTCAATCAGTGCAATCAGAACTCGATTTTAGCGCCCGTACCGCAGGAAACAAGGCCATGAGAGGCATTCTCTGCTGGCACAGGCTCATGACAATCGCCCCTGCGCCCTGCGCTCAGCCAGGCTCTGCTCGAAGTTTTGCATGCCAGCCTGCTGCCCGGTCTGGATCACGCCGGGCAGTTGCCAGGTTTTTCCTTCGCGGATTAAATTGGCTGCCGCAGGGGTATTAACCAGTAATTCGAACAGCGCGACGCGCCCCTGCTGGTTATCCCTTTCGAGTTTTTGCGCCAGCACGGCGCGCAGGCTGCCTGCCAGCTGTTTCCGTACCGGCTCTTTTTCCTGCGCAGGGAAGGCATCCACCAGCCTCTCCACTGCCTGGGCGGCGCCCCGGGTGTGGAGCGTCGCCAGCACCAGATGCCCGGTCTCTGCGGCGGTAAGCGCAAGACGTATCGTCTCGCTGTCACGCAGTTCGCCCAGCAGGATTACATCGGGATCTTCACGTAATGCAGCCCGCAGCGCGTCGGCAAAGGAGAGGCAATGCAGGCCAATCTCCCGCTGCTGAACCAGGCAACGCTTGCTTTGATGGATAAATTCCACCGGATCTTCGAGCGTCAGGATATGCCCGTCGCTATGGTGATTGAGAAAATCGACCATTGCCGCAAGGGTGGTGGATTTACCGCTGCCTGTCGCCCCGGTCACCAGTATCAGACCGTTATCGTGCGCCAGCAGTTCGGGTATCGCCCGCGGCGCTCCCAGGGTGCGCAACTGCGGGCACGCGTCTGGAAGCAGGCGGAGCACCAGAGAACACCCCTGCATATGCGCAAAGGCGCTGGCCCGCAGCCGCTGCCTGCTCGCAAGCGTAACGGCAAAATCCACCTGCCCTTGGGCACACCATGCACCCTGCTGCTCGTCGCTAAGCCAGCTTTTCAGCAGCATCGCGACCTCCGGCCCCGGAAAGGGAGCAAATTCCATTTTCCCTCGCCGCCGCCAGCGAGGTGGTGCGTTACTGCACAGGTGTAGATCCGACACATTATGCTTTACACTAAGGGCCACAATTTCTTCCATATCCATTTAATGATCCCCGGAAAATGAACGACATTGCGCATAACCTGGCACAGGTCAGGGACAAAATCTCAGCCGCGGCAACAGGTTGCGGCCGTGCTTCAGAAGAAGTTACGTTGCTTGCAGTCAGTAAAACCAAGCCTGCGAGCGCTATCGCAGAAGCCATTGATGCAGGCCAGCGCATGTTCGGTGAAAACTACGTGCAGGAAGGGGTGGAAAAAATCCGCCATTTCCGGGAAAAGGGCACCGCGGATCTGCAGTGGCACTTTATCGGACCACTACAGTCGAACAAAAGCCGGCTGGTGGCGGAGCATTTCGACTGGTGTCATACCGTCGATCGTCTGCGCATCGCCACCCGTCTGAGCGAGCAGCGCCCGGCAGAGATGCCGCCGCTTAACGTGCTGATCCAAATCAACATTAGCGATGAGAACAGTAAATCCGGCATTGCGCTGGATGCCCTGGATCTGCTGGCGAAACAGGTTGCCGCTCTGCCCGGCCTTCGCCTGCGCGGGTTAATGGCGATCCCGGCCCCTGAAACAGATTACGACAGGCAGTTTGCCGTAGCCCGGCAAATGGCTGTAGCATTTGAGGCGCTTAAAACGCGCTACCCAACGGTCGACACGCTTTCACTGGGCATGACGGACGATATGGCCGCCGCGATTGCGGCTGGCAGCACCATGGTGCGCATCGGGACAGCAATTTTCGGCGCGCGCGATTACACCCAATAATAAGGAAACCTGAGGAACGCCATGAAGACGTTGACCTTCCTGCTCTCAACGGTCATTGAACTGTATACGATGGTGCTTTTGTTACGCGTCTGGATGCAGTGGGCCCGTTGTGATTTTTACAACCCCTTCTCACAGTTTGTCGTGAAAGTGACCCAACCGATTGTCGGACCGCTGCGCCGGGTGATCCCGCCAATGGGCCCGATTGACAGCGCCTCCCTGCTGGTTGCGCTGATCCTGTGCGTGGTGAAAGCGATCGTGCTGTTTATGGTCATCACCTTCCAGCCGATCATCTGGATCGCGGCGGTGTTGATCCTGATAAAAACGATCGGCCTGCTGATTTTCTGGGTTCTGCTGCTGATGGCGATCATGAGCTGGGTAAGCCAGGGCCGTAGCCCGGTGGAGTATGTCCTGATTCAGCTTGCAGACCCGCTGCTGCGCCCGATTCGTAATCTGCTGCCGGCCATGGGCGGGATCGACTTCTCTCCAATGATCCTCGTACTGCTGCTGTACGTGATCAATATGGGTATCGCTGAACTGCTGCAGTCCACAGGCAATATGCTACTGCCGGGGCTGTGGATGGCGTTATGAGTGCTGTCAGCACCTGCGCCGATGGGCTGGTTTTATGGCTGTATATTCAGCCGAAAGCCAGCCGCGACACGATTATCGGGCTGCATGGCGACGAAGTAAAAGTCGCCATCACTGCCCCTCCTGTGGACGGCCAGGCCAATGCCCATCTGGTGAAGTATCTGGCGAAGCAGTTTCGCGTTGCGAAAAGCCAGGTGCTGATCGAGAAAGGTGAACTGGGCCGTCACAAGCAGGTCAAAATTCTTCATCCGCAACAAATCCCGACGGAAGTCGCGGCACTGATACAACAGGATTAACAGATGCAAAAAGTTGTTCTCGCTACCGGTAACGCCGGTAAAGTGCGCGAGCTGGCCTCGCTGTTAAATGATTTTGGTCTGGATGTGGTTGCCCAGACCGAACTGGGGGTGGACTCTGCAGAAGAGACCGGCCTGACCTTTATTGAAAACGCCATTCTGAAGGCGCGCCATGCTGCACAGGTCACCGGCTTACCGGCCATTGCCGATGACTCTGGCCTGGCGGTAGATGCCCTTGGCGGCGCGCCAGGAATTTACTCCGCCCGCTATTCTGGCGTCGATGCCAGCGATCAGCAGAATCTCGAAAAGCTGCTGGAAACGCTCAAGGATGTGCCGGATGAGCAGCGCAAGGCGCAGTTCCACTGCGTGCTGGTCTATATGCGACACGCTGAAGACCCAACGCCGCTGGTCTGCCACGGCAGCTGGCCGGGCGTGATAGCCCGCGAGGCGGCAGGCAATGGTGGCTTTGGCTACGATCCGATCTTCTTTGTCCCGAGCGAGGGCAAAACCGCTGCGGAACTGACCCGCGAAGAAAAAAGCGCGATTTCCCATCGTGGACGCGCCCTGAAACTGTTACTGGAAGCATTACGTAATGGCTAATTTGCCACCATTGAGTCTTTATATTCACATCCCGTGGTGCGTGCAGAAATGCCCGTACTGCGATTTCAACTCGCATGCGCTAAAAGGCGAAGTGCCCCATGACGATTACGTTCAGCATCTGCTTGCCGATCTGGACGCCGACGTACCTTACGCGCAGGGACGTGAAGTAAAGACCATTTTTATCGGTGGCGGTACGCCGAGCCTGCTCTCAGGGCCGGCGATGCAAACGCTGCTGGATGGCGTGCGAGCGCGCCTTAATCTGGCAGCGGATGCAGAGATTACCATGGAGGCCAACCCGGGTACCGTTGAGGCCGACCGTTTTGTGGAGTATCAGCGCGCCGGGGTGAACCGTATCTCTATTGGCGTGCAGAGCTTTAGCGCGCCGAAGTTAACGCGTCTGGGGCGCATTCATGGCCCGGATGAGGCGAAACGTGCCGCTCACCTGGCGACCGGGCTGGGATTGCGCAGCTTTAACCTCGACCTGATGCACGGCCTGCCGGATCAGTCCCTGGAGGAAGCGCTGGACGATCTACGTCAGGCCATTGAGCTGAACCCGCCGCACCTCTCCTGGTATCAGCTGACCATTGAGCCAAACACGCTGTTTGGTTCACGCCCGCCGGTACTGCCTGATGATGACGCGCTGTGGGATATTTTCGAGCAGGGCCACAAGCTTTTGACCGCCGCCGGGTATCAGCAGTACGAAACCTCGGCCTACGCGAAGCCTGGCTACCAGTGTCAGCACAACCTGAATTACTGGCGTTTTGGCGACTACCTGGGCATTGGCTGTGGCGCCCACGGCAAAGTGACCTTCCCGGACGGACGGATTCTGCGCACGGCTAAAACGCGCCATCCGCGTGGCTATATGGAAGGACGCTATCTTGAGCGCAGCCATGATGTTGAAGCCGACGATAAGCCGTTTGAGTTCTTTATGAACCGCTTCCGCCTGCTGGAACCCGCACCGCGCAAGGAGTTTACGTTGTATACCGGGTTGCCGGAGTCGGTCATTCGTCCGCAGATTGACGAAGCGCTGGCGCAGGGGTATCTGATCGAATGCGCTGATTACTGGCAGATAACCGAGCATGGCAAACTGTTCTTAAACTCCCTTCTTGAGCTATTCCTCGCCGAAGCGTCCTGAAGCAGGCTTCAGGGTTTTGCCTCCCCCTCTGCTGGTTAAGGGAAAAGCGGGCAGAGTGCGGGGAGGGAACTTACTGGTTCTTATGCGAAACAGCTTCGCCGAGAGCGGACCATAGAGACGTCTCCCCTCGCCCCGACCCTCATCCTGAAAGGGAGAGGGTTAAGGTGAGGGGCCCAGAACGCACTAAACTACTTCAACGTCCCCACCAGCGCCTTTCGGCTCTCTTCCAGCGAGACAACACGCTTACACACATCTTTGCCAAAGCTCTGGAAATCCGCTTCCTGGTTTTTCCACTCGTTCTGAATGGCGGTTTGCAGGCCGCCCAGGCTACCCAGTACGCCCTGCAGCGGGTTGCCGCCGCCTTTCAGTACCGCTTTGGCGCCCATTTCGTTAATGCTGTCCTGCAGAATGCCGCCCATCGCCTGGTTCACCAGCTGCTGACCGTCGGCACGTACCTGATCGATCGCTTTATAGTGGAACGTCAGGCCATCGGTGCGATGCTCAATAATGCGGTTCATCTGCTCTTTTAACTGCGCGTCCAGTTTGGTGAGCCGCGAGCGCATGTTGCTGCTCTCACCTACCTCTTTCGCGATGATCTTATCCAGCGCGACACGGCCTTTTTCCACGCGGGTCTGTGCGCCTTCGTCGATCCACGGCAGCGCGCTGCGCAGATCGGCCTGGTAATCTTTTGCCTGTTCACGTTGGGCTGCGCTCAGCGTGTACTGCTTGCCGTTAAACATGACGTTGCCATCCGGGGTGATCACCAGATTGCCGTTCTCACCTTTTACCTGCACGGTTTGGGGACTCAGGATCACATCGTCACGCGGCGTGACTTCACATTTGTACTCTGCGTGAGCGGTGAGTGCCGTGGTCATTAAGGCCGCGGCGAGCAGCGTTTTGCGCATCATATATTCTCCCTCATACAAAATGGGCCAGCAATTGCTGGCCCCTGATGCTCTATTAGTCCCACCAAATGTCGAAAAGTTCGCTGATGCGCACCTCTTCGAATTTGTGGTCTTCCAGCCACTTACGCACAATGGCCTGATCTTCTTCGCTACACTTGCCGATCTCTTGTTTGCAGATCAAACCTTCCCACGCCAGGTAGCCGCTGCCGTCAAACGCCAGCTTGTTCGGCTCGATGACTTCATTGATGAAAGCGTCGACATCTTCATCAATTTTTTCTACGCTGGTGCCTTCCGGGAAACGCCATGCAACCGAAAAACCCACCTCCTGGAACTCCTCGATGTGCATTTTCTTACGCAGACGACGGCTACGGTTCTTTGCCATTATTTTACCCTCTCGAACATTAAGTCCCATACGCCGTGACCAAGACGATGGCCACGCTGTTCAAATTTGGTTACCGGACGCGATTCAGGACGCGGTACATAGTCATTGCTCGCAGACTGGTTTTTATACCCGTCCAGCGCCGACATCACCTCCAGCATATGTTCCGCATACTGTTCCCAGTCGGTTGCCATATGGAAAACACCACCCAGCTTCAGTTTGCTTCTGAGAAGCTCAGCAAACGGCGCCTGAACGATACGGCGTTTATTATGACGTGCTTTGTGCCACGGGTCAGGGAAAAAGAGCTGAACCATGCTCAGAGAATTGTCAGGGATCATCTTGTGCAGCACTTCTACCGCGTCGTGACACATCACGCGCAGGTTCTCGACGCCCTCTTCGTGGGCGGTCGCCAGACACGCACCGACGCCCGGGGAGTGCACTTCAATGCCGAGGAAGTTCTGCTCCGGGCGCGCTTTTGCCATGGTCACCAGCGAAGCGCCCATGCCAAAACCGATCTCAAGTGTAATTGGCGCGTCGCGGCCAAACAGCGCCACAAAGTCGAGCGGCTGTTCGGTGAACTCAACGCCCATCACCGGCCAGTAGTTATCCAGCGCGTGCTGCTGCCCTTTGGTCAGGCGCCCCTGACGGCGGACAAAGCTGCGAATACGGCGCAGCGGGCGACCGTTTTCATCAAATTCCGGTGATATGACGTCGTTTTTCATAAAAGAGTAGTCTGCTTGTGAGAATGTTCGGGAAACGGGCATTATCCAAAGTTAATGACCGGATGCAAGCATGGGAAAGATCCGGTTTACAGCCGCATGCCTCTGTGCTGCAATCTGCCTCCCTGATACCGCAAAGCGAAGACCATGCAAGCCTCTCAATTTTCAGCCCAGGTGCTGGACTGGTACGACAAATACGGGCGTAAAACCCTGCCCTGGCAAATTGAAAAAACACCGTACAAAGTATGGCTCTCAGAGGTGATGTTGCAACAAACGCAGGTCGCGACGGTTATCCCTTACTTTGAGCGCTTTATGGCGCGTTTTCCAACGGTGACCGATCTGGCTAACGCACCGCTGGATGAAGTGCTGCATCTGTGGACCGGGCTCGGCTATTACGCCCGCGCCCGCAACCTGCATAAAGCCGCCCAGCAGGTGGTTTCGCTGCACGGTGGCACCTTCCCGGAAACCTTCGATGAAGTGGCCGCCCTGCCGGGCGTGGGGCGCTCCACCGCCGGGGCCATTCTTTCTCTCTCGCTGGGCAAACATTTCCCGATTCTCGACGGCAACGTTAAACGCGTGCTGGCGCGCTGCTACGCCGTCGGTGGCTGGCCGGGCAAGAAAGAGGTGGAGAAACGCCTCTGGGAGATCAGTGAAGCGGTCACTCCCGCTCAGGGTGTTGAACGCTTTAACCAGGCGATGATGGATTTAGGGGCAATGGTCTGCACCCGCTCGAAACCGAAATGCGAACTGTGCCCGCTGAATAATCTCTGCGTGGCCTATGCTAACCAGTCGTGGGCGCACTATCCCGGTAAAAAGCCGAAGCAGACCTTACCAGAACGTACCGGCTATTTTCTGCTGATGCAGCACGAGGAGACCGTCTGGCTCGCCCAGCGTCCGCCAAGCGGTTTATGGGGCGGTCTCTTCTGCTTCCCGCAGTTTGAGGATGAAGAGCATCTTCGCGACTGGCTGGCGCAACGCGGCATCCCTGCCGATACTCTTGTGCAGCTCACCGCGTTTCGCCATACCTTCAGCCACTTCCATCTGGATATTGTTCCAATGTGGCTTCCCGTGTCCTCATTCACGGCGTGCATGGATGAAGGCACCGCTCTCTGGTATAACTTAGCGCAACCGCCGTCAGTGGGGCTCGCGGCTCCCGTAGAGCGCCTGTTACAGCAATTACGTGTCGGAGCAACGGTTTAGCTCCGGGCGACAAAGAGGAATCAGTATGGCCAGAACAATTTTTTGCACCTTCCTGCAGCGTGAAGCAGAAGGCCAGGACTTCCAGCTCTATCCGGGCGATCTGGGTAAGCGCATCTATAACGAAATTTCGAAAGAGGCGTGGGCGCAGTGGCAACACAAGCAAACCATGCTGATTAACGAGCGCAAGCTCAACATGATGAACGTTGAACACCGCAAACAGCTTGAAGAGGAGATGGTCAATTTCCTGTTTGAAGGCAAAGACGTTCACATCGAAGGCTATACGCCACCAGAAAAATAATATCGTGCCGCCTTGCCTGGTCTACGGTTTGTAGGCCGGGTAAGCGTAGCGCCCCCGGCGAAAAGAGCCCCAGAACCAACACAACACGCACTCCTGGAATGATGAAAAAATTTTTAGCGCTTGCTCTTGTTGCACCGTTACTTGTTTCGTGTTCCTCCAGTAAGAAAGGCGATAGCTATAACGAAGCCTGGGTAAAGGACACCAACGGTTTTGACATTCTGATGGGGCAATTCGCCCATAACATCGAAAATATCTGGGGATTTAACGAGGTTCTGATCGCAGGACCAAAGGACTACGTTAAGTATACCGACGCTTACCAGACCCGCAGCCACATCAACTTTGACGAAGGTACTATTACCGTCGAGACCATCGCCGGAACCGATCCTGCGGCGCGTTTGCGCGAGGCGATCGTGAAAACCTTGCTGATGGGTGACGATCCGGGCTCTATCGACCTCTACTCCGATGCTGACGACATCACCATCTCCAAAGAGCCGTTCCTCTATGGCCAGGTGGTGGATCAAACCGGCCAGTCCATTCGCTGGGAAGGCCGTGCTAATAATTTTGCTAACTACCTGTTGCAGACGCGTCTGAAAAGCCGCAGCAATGGCCTGCGCGTTATCTACAGCGTGACCATTAACCTGGTGCCAAACCACCTCGATAAACGTGCTCATAAATATGTCGGAATGGTGCGCCAGGCGTCGCGTAAATATGGTGTCGATGAGTCGCTGATCCTGGCGATTATGCAGACCGAATCCTCGTTCAACCCCTACGCGGTGAGCCGTTCCGACGCGCTGGGCCTGATGCAGGTTGTGCAGCACAGCGCCGGGAAAGATGTGTTCCGCTCGCAGGGAAGATCGGGTATGCCAAGCCGCAGTTACCTGTTTGATCCTGCCAGCAATATCGACACCGGTACCGCCTACCTGGCGATGCTGAACAACGTCTACCTGAGCGGCATCGATAACCCGACCTCTCGCCGCTACGCGGTGATCACCGCCTACAACGGCGGCGCAGGCAGCGTGCTGCGCGTCTTCTCCAGCGATAAAATCCAGGCGGCAAACATTATCAACAGTATGTCACCGGGGGATGTATACCAGACCCTCACCAGCCGTCACCCTTCCGCAGAATCCCGCCGCTACCTCTACAAGGTCAATACGGCTCAGAAGAGCTATCGTAGAAAGTAGTGTGACTTTTTTACCCTCTCCTGCGCGGGGAGGGTAAAGAGTCCATCGATCCCCGCCCGCCTTACCCATAGGAAATTGTTATTTGCATCACAATCCAAACTGCAAATTAATGTTGATTGCATTTTTTTGCGGGAGGTAACAAAACATCACGCCACTCGCTGATAGAATTGCATCAAATCCAAAACCCAAATGTTTCTACACCAACATACAGCCCGCTCTCTTTGTGAGGAAAGTAACATGAACCTTAAGCTGCAGCTTAAAATCTTGTCGTTTCTGCAGTTCTGTCTGTGGGGGAGCTGGCTAACCACGCTCGGCTCCTACATGTTTGTCACCCTGAAATTCGATGGTGCTTCCATCGGCGCGGTCTATAGCTCGCTGGGCATTGCCGCGGTATTTATGCCGACCCTGCTCGGGATCGTGGCGGACAAATGGATCAGCGCGAAATGGCTTTACGCCTTCTGCCACCTGGTGGGGGCGGCCACGCTGTTTATGGCCGCGGGGGTAACCACGCCGGGGGCGATGTTTGTGGTGATCCTGCTTAACTCGCTGGCCTATATGCCAACGCTTGGGCTTGTGAACACCATCTCCTACTATCGCCTGAAAACGGCGGGTCTGGACATCGTGACCGACTTCCCGCCGATCCGTATCTGGGGCACCATCGGCTTTATCATGGCGATGTGGGCGGTGAGCTTCTCCGGCTTTGAGCTGAGCCATATGCAGCTCTATATCGGCGCGGCGCTCTCCATCGTGCTGGTGCTGTTCACCCTGACCCTGCCCCACATTCCGGTCTCTAACCAGCAGACAAACCAGAGCTGGAGCTCCATGCTTGGCCTGGACGCGTTCGCGCTGTTTAAAAACAAACGCATGGCGATCTTCTTCATCTTCTCCATGCTGCTGGGCGCGGAGCTGCAGATCACTAACATGTTCGGCAACACCTTCCTGCACAGCTTCGATAACGACCCGATGTTCTCCGGGAGCTTTATCGTTGAACATGCCTCGGTGATGATGTCCATTTCGCAGATCTCCGAAACGCTGTTCATTCTGACCATCCCGTTCTTCCTGAGCCGCTACGGCATCAAGAACGTCATGATGATCAGTATCTTCGCGTGGATGCTGCGCTTCGGTCTGTTCGCCTACGGCGACCCGTCAGCCTTCGGTACCGTGCTGCTGGTGCTGTCGATGATTGTCTACGGCTGTGCGTTCGACTTCTTCAACATCTCCGGTTCCGTCTTTGTGGAGAAAGAGGTACGTCCGGAAATTCGCGCCAGCGCCCAGGGCATGTTCCTGATGATGACCAACGGCTTCGGCTGTATTCTCGGCGGCGTGGTGAGCGGTAAGGTTGTGGAGATGTATACCACCAACGGTATTACCGACTGGCAGCCGGTATGGCTGATCTTTGCAGGCTACTCGCTGGTACTGGCCTTCGCGTTCATGGTGCTGTTCAAGTACAAACATGTTCGTACCCCAACAGGTGTGCAGACCGTCGCACATTAATCTGTGAAATCCCCCTCCCTGCGGAGGGGGATTTTTTTTACTTCAGAACATACCCGTACAAACGCTTGATCCCGTCCGCATCCTTTTCGCTGTAAACGCCCTGCAGTTCCGGAGAAAAACCGGGTAACAGGTTGACGCCCTCTTCCAGCGCCAGGAAGTAACGCTGCACCGCTCCACCCCACAGTTCGCCCGGCACCACACACAGCACCCCTGGCGGGTATGGCAACGCCCCTTCCGCCGCGATACGCCCTTCGGCTTCGCTGATGCGCACCAGCTCGACGTCACCGCGAATAAAGGCCTGGTTAGCATCCTGCGGATTCATCGCCACGGTGGGCAGGCTCTCTTTGCGGAACATCGCCTTTTGCAGATCCTTCACGTCAAAGCTGACATACAGATCGTGCATCTCCTGGCAAAGCTGACGCAGCGTGTAGTCGCGGTAGCGGACCGGATATTTGTTCCAGATGGTCGGCAGGACATCCGCCAGCGGGGTGTCATCTTCAATGTGCTGCTCAAACTGGCCCAGCATCGCCACCAGTTGCGCCATCTTCTCGGTGCTCTCCGCCGGGGTCAGCAGGAAGAGAATGGAGTTGAGATCGCACTTCTCCGGGACAATGCCTTTCTCGCGCAAGTAGTGCGCCAGAATGGTCGCCGGGATGCCAAAGTCGGTGTACTCCCCGCTTTCAGCATCGATGCCCGGCGTGGTCAGCAGCAGCTTGCACGGGTCGACAAAGTACTGCTCTTCGGCATACCCCTCAAAGCCGTGCCATTTCGCCCCCGGTTCAAAGCTGAAGAAACGCAGCTCGCTGGCAATCGCATGGGTAGGATGATCCTGCCACGGACGCCCGGCCACCACCGGCGGGATAAACGGCTTAATCATTTTACAGTTGGCGATAATCGCCTTGCGCGCTTCGATGCCCATCTCAACGCATTCGGCCCACAGCCGACGCCCGCTCTCCCCTTCGTGGATTTTGGCGTTCACGTCAAGGGCCGCAAACAGCGGATAGAACGGGCTGGTGGACGCATGCAGCATAAAGGCATTATTCAGGCGCTTATGCGGGCAGAAACGCGCCTGACCGCGGATATGGTTATCCTTTTTGTGGATCTGCGAGGTCTGGGAGAACCCGGCCTGCTGTTTGTGCACCGACTGAGTGACAAAGATCCCCGGATCGTTCTCGTTTAGCTCCAGCAGCAGCGGCGAGCTGTCGGCCATCATCGGGATAAACTGCTCGTAGCCTACCCACGCCGAGTCGAAGAGGATGTAGTCGCACAGCTGGCCGATTTTATCGATCACCTGACGGGCGTTATAGATGGTGCCGTCATAGGTGCCGAGCTGGATCACCGCCAGGCGGAACGGACGGGCTTCCAGAGCTTTCTCCGGAGCAACATCACGGATCAACTCCCGCAGGTACGCCTCGTCAAAACAGCGATCGTCGATGCCGCCAATAAAGCCAAAGGGGTTGCGCGCCGCTTCGAGGTAAACCGGCGTGGCACCCGCCTGGATCAGCGCCCCATGATGGTTGGACTTATGGTTATTGCGGTCAAACAGCACCAGATCGCCACGGGTCAGCAGCGCGTTAGTCACCACCTTGTTGGCGGCTGAGGTGCCATTAAGAACGAAATAGGTTTTGTCGGCATTGAATACTTTCGCCGCAAACTTTTGCGCATGTTTGGCAGACCCTTCATGGATCAGTAGATCGCCGAGCTTGACGTCGGCGTTGCACATATCGGCACGAAAGAGGTTCTCGCCAAAGAAATCGAAAAACTGGCGGCCGGCGGGATGCTTCTTAAAGAATGCGCCGTGCTGGTGCCCCGGACAGGCAAAGGTGCTGTTATCCATTGCTACATACTGACTAAGGGTGTCGAAAAACGGCGGCAACAGATTCTCTTCATAGCGACAGGCCGCCGCTTCCAGCTCAAGCCACTCCTGTGCCTTACCGTCGATTACCGCATCGACACCCGCAGGCGCGTCTACCGGCTCTGGTGAGAACAGATAAACAGGTAAATGAAAACCGGTGCGTTTCAGTAATGCGAGGATGCCGCTGTGGCTTTCAGCGACGGTAATGACGACTGCCGCCACATCCGTAAAATCGGTGTTATCCAGCGTCACCACTTCCCGGTGCGTGGATAAGGCGGAGGCCAGCTCACGGCTGACGGCAATTTTCATTGATTTCATAAGCGCAAATACCCGTGCAAGGCGAGAAAAAGCCCCGGACAGGGAGTCCCCCTGCCCAACGAATGTGTCTGACCGGAGTTCAGCTCCGACCGCCAGACATCAGTAAAAACAGAGCGCGTCTGGTTTTACTGCTGTCCTGCAGTGAGCCTGCGTTACCCTCACCGCATGGTGAGCTTAGAATAAGCGGTGTGGATGCGGCCAGCCATTCGTACAGCGAGAGAAAGTCTGTTCATGGGCGGCCCCGTATCTGAGAGGAGAAAATTCGCGCAATAATGTCACCTTTCGCCAGGAGGCGCAAGGAGGAATCATTATGCAAAAAATAGCATTACTTTTGGCGGTTACTCACTGAAAAGAGTAATAATAATGCAATATCAATGAGTAAATAACAGGAGTTCATAGTGGTTATTGGACCATTTATTAATGCCGGAGCCGTGCTGCTCGGTGGTGTACTGGGTGCCATGCTCAGCCAGCGATTACCGGAGCGTATCCGCTCCTCCATGCCCTCAATCTTCGGTCTGGCGTCGTTAGGCATTGGCATTTTGCTGGTCATCAAATGCGCCAACCTGCCGGTAATGGTGCTGGCGACCCTGCTTGGGGCACTGATTGGCGAGTTTTGTTATCTGGAAAAGGGTATTAATAGCGCCGTCGGCAAAGCGAAAAATTTACTCTCACGGGGTAAACAGAAAGGCGGTGGCCACGACGCATTTATCCAGAACTACGTCGCCATCATTATTCTCTTCTGCGCCAGCGGCACGGGGATATTTGGCTCAATGCAGGAAGGGATGACCGGCGATCCCAGTATCCTCATCGCCAAAGCCTTTCTCGATTTCTTTACCGCCACAATCTTTGCAACCACGCTGGGGATTGCCGTCGCCGCGATCTCTGTGCCCATGCTGCTTATCCAGCTCGTGCTTGCAACCTGCGCCACGCTGCTGCTACCGCTAACCACTCCGGCGATGATGGCTGACTTTACCGCCGTGGGCGGCCTGCTGCTGCTGGCGACGGGGCTGCGGATCTGCGGTATCAAGATGTTTGCAGTGGTGAATATGCTGCCTGCGCTGGCAATCGCCATGCCGCTCTCTGCCCTGTGGACAGCGTTTTTTGCCTGATAATGCAGCAAAGTGGCGACAGAGTGTGCGGTCAGTAGCGAAACCAACAAATTTCGTTGACGACAGAGGGTAGATCGGGTTTAATGCGCCCCGTTGCCCGGATAGCTCAGTCGGTAGAGCAGGGGATTGAAAATCCCCGTGTCCTTGGTTCGATTCCGAGTCCGGGCACCACTATTTAAAGAACCCGCCCAAAAGGCGGGTTTTTGCTTTCTGAGAGCCGGACTCTTCATCGAACGATGTTCGATTATTCGCCGCAAGCGGCTCACCCCTTCGGGGCCAGCGCGGCAAGCACGCTGTTCAACGCCTCCGGCGTTAGTCCGGGTCCGGGCACCACTATTTAAAGAACCCGCCCAAAAGGCGGGTTTTTGCTTTTGGCAAAACAGAATTTAACAACGGCCCTTTCTCTTCCAGCTTTACTGTCAACGCTTCCGGGCATCTATCAGTACGTCAGCAGCGTTGAACCATTCTGACGTCTTATTTGTGGCACACAGGCGTTGTGGAAGGCATAACCTCTTCAAAGCAGTTCCCCCTCCCCTGGCCTTTCTCGCGTCTTACCGTCGTTAAAACCGCACTCTGCGTAACGATCGATATAGACCACACGATCGCTAGATGGCTGTTATGTCATCGGGAAATGCACATGGCAGTGCACGATATTGCTGAACAATCGACAGGGTGACCCGTAGGCCGGGTAAGGCGAAGCCGCCACCCGGCTTTTTTAACGCCCAACGCAAAAAGCCCATCCGTGAGGATGGGCTTTCGGCTTGTTTGATGCCTGGCAGTTCCCTACTCTCGCATGGGGAGACCCCACACTACCATCGGCGCTACGGCGTTTCACTTCTGAGTTCGGCATGGGGTCAGGTGGGACCACCGCGCTACAGCCGCCAGGCAAATTCTTGGTGCTCTGTACGCAATACTTTATCGCATCAGCCGCGTTGGCCGCGCTCGTAAAGTCAGTCACATACTTCAGTATGCTCCTTCCTTTCCTTCGCTTGCCGCCCTGCTGCTGCGCAAACTATTGTGTACTTAACTCTGAATCAATGCTGAAAATTTTCTCAAATCCACCGAAACAGCTTCGGCGTTGTAAGGTTAAGCCTCACGGTTCATTAGTACCGGTTAGCTCAACGCATCGCTGCGCTTACACACCCGGCCTATCAACGTCGTCGTCTTCAACGTTCCTTCAGGACCCTCAAAGGGTCAGGGAGAACTCATCTCGGGGCAAGTTTCGTGCTTAGATGCTTTCAGCACTTATCTCTTCCGCATTTAGCTACCGGGCAGTGCCATTGGCATGACAACCCGAACACCAGTGATGCGTCCACTCCGGTCCTCTCGTACTAGGAGCAGCCCCCCTCAATTCTCCAGCGCCCACGGCAGATAGGGACCGAACTGTCTCACGACGTTCTAAACCCAGCTCGCGTACCACTTTAAATGGCGAACAGCCATACCCTTGGGACCTACTTCAGCCCCAGGATGTGATGAGCCGACATCGAGGTGCCAAACACCGCCGTCGATATGAACTCTTGGGCGGTATCAGCCTGTTATCCCCGGAGTACCTTTTATCCGTTGAGCGATGGCCCTTCCATACAGAACCACCGGATCACTATGACCTGCTTTCGCACCTGCTCGAGCCGTCACTCTCGCAGTCAAGCCAGCTTATGCCATTGCACTAACCTCCTGATGTCCGACCAGGATTAGCTGACCTTCGTGCTCCTCCGTTACTCTTTAGGAGGAGACCGCCCCAGTCAAACTACCCACCAGACACTGTCCGCAACCCGGATTACGGGTCTACGTTAGAACACCAGCCATTAAAGGGTGGTATTTCAAGGACGGCTCCACGCAGACTGGCGTCCACGCTTCAAAGCCTCCCACCTATCCTACACATCAAGGACCAGTGTTCAGTGTCAAGCTATAGTAAAGGTTCACGGGGTCTTTCCGTCTTGCCGCGGGTACACTGCATCTTCACAGCGATTTCAATTTCACTGAGTCTCGGGTGGAGACAGCCTGGCCATCATTACGCCATTCGTGCAGGTCGGAACTTACCCGACAAGGAATTTCGCTACCTTAGGACCGTTATAGTTACGGCCGCCGTTTACCGGGGCTTCGATCAAGAGCTTCGCGTTGCCGCTGACCCCATCAATTAACCTTCCGGCACCGGGCAGGCGTCACACCGTATACGTCCACTTTCGTGTTTGCACAGTGCTGTGTTTTTAATAAACAGTTGCAGCCAGCTGGTATCTTCGACTGATTTCAGCTCCACCCGCAGGGGCTTCACCTACATATCAGCGTGCCTTCTCCCGAAGTTACGGCACCATTTTGCCTAGTTCCTTCACCCGAGTTCTCTCAAGCGCCTTGGTATTCTCTACCTGACCACCTGTGTCGGTTTGGGGTACGATTTGGTGTTACCTGATGCTTAGAGGCTTTTCCTGGAAGCAGGGCATTTGTTGCTTCAGCACCGTAGTGCCTCGTCATCACACCTCAGCGTTAAAAAGGTACCGGATTTACCTGGAACCTCCGCCTACATGCTTAAACCGGGACAACCGTCGCCCGGCCAACATAGCCTTCTCCGTCCCCCCTTCGCAGTAACACCGAGTACAGGAATATTAACCTGTTTCCCATCGACTACGCCTTTCGGCCTCGCCTTAGGGGTCGACTCACCCTGCCCCGATTAACGTTGGACAGGAACCCTTGGTCTTCCGGCGAGCGGGCTTTTCACCCGCTTTATCGTTACTTATGTCAGCATTCGCACTTCTGATACCTCCAGCATGCCTCACAGCACACCTTCGCAGGCTTACAGAACGCTCCCCTACCCAACAACACATAAGTGTCGCTGCCGCAGCTTCGGTGCATGGTTTAGCCCCGTTACATCTTCCGCGCAGGCCGACTCGACCAGTGAGCTATTACGCTTTCTTTAAATGATGGCTGCTTCTAAGCCAACATCCTGGCTGTCTGTGCCTTCCCACATCGTTTCCCACTTAACCATGACTTTGGGACCTTAGCTGGCGGTCTGGGTTGTTTCCCTCTTCACGACGGACGTTAGCACCCGCCGTGTGTCTCCCGTGATAACATTCCCCGGTATTCGCAGTTTGCATCGGGTTGGTAAGCCGGGATGGCCCCCTAGCCGAAACAGTGCTCTACCCCCGAGGATGAGTTCACGAGGCGCTACCTAAATAGCTTTCGGGGAGAACCAGCTATCTCCCGGTTTGATTGGCCTTTCACCCCCAGCCACAGGTCATCCGCTAATTTTTCAACATTAGTCGGTTCGGTCCTCCAGTTAGTGTTACCCAACCTTCAACCTGCCCATGGCTAGATCACCGGGTTTCGGGTCTATACCCTGCAACTTAACGCCCAGTTAAAACTCGGTTTCCCTTCGGCTCCCCTATACGGTTAACCTTGCTACAGAATATAAGTCGCTGACCCATTATACAAAAGGTACGCAGTCACACCCGAAGGTGCTCCCACTGCTTGTACGTACACGGTTTCAGGTTCTTTTTCACTCCCCTCGCCGGGGTTCTTTTCGCCTTTCCCTCACGGTACTGGTTCACTATCGGTCAGTCAGGAGTATTTAGCCTTGGAGGATGGTCCCCCCATATTCAGACAGGATACCACGTGTCCCGCCCTACTCTTCGAGTTCACAGCAAGTGTGCTTTCGTGTACGGGAGTATCACCCTGTACCCTGCGACTTTCCAGACGCTTCCACTAACACACAAGCTGATTCAGACTCCGGGCTGCTCCCCGTTCGCTCGCCGCTACTGGGGGAATCTCGGTTGATTTCTTTTCCTCGGGGTACTTAGATGTTTCAGTTCCCCCGGTTCGCCTCGTTAGCCTATGTATTCAGCTAACGATAGTGTGACGAATCACACTGGGTTTCCCCATTCGGACATCGCCGGGTCAAGGGTTCATATCACCTCGCCGGCGCTTTTCGCAGATTAGCACGTCCTTCATCGCCTCTGACTGCCAGGGCATCCACCGTGTACGCTTAGTCGCTTAACCTCACAACCCGAAGCTGTTTCACTTCGTGTTGTGAAAATTTGAGAGACTCGAACACACCTTTATCTGTTCTTATTACGGAGAACAGACACAGTGTGTCGTTTCAATTTTCAGCTTGATCCAGATTTTTAAAGAGCAAATATCTCAAACGTAACTCGATGAGTTAGTTTTGAGATATAAAGGCAGGTGACTTTCACTCACAAACCAGCAAGTGGCGTCCCCTAGGGGATTCGAACCCCTGTTACCGCCGTGAAAGGGCGGTGTCCTGGGCCTCTAGACGAAGGGGACACTGAAGTCTCAATCGCAAGACGCCTTGCTATTCACTTTCTATCAGACAATCTGTGTGGACACTGCAAAGGCAGGTTCTTTAAGGTAAGGAGGTGATCCAACCGCAGGTTCCCCTACGGTTACCTTGTTACGACTTCACCCCAGTCATGAATCACAAAGTGGTAAGCGCCCTCCCGAAGGTTAAGCTACCTACTTCTTTTGCAACCCACTCCCATGGTGTGACGGGCGGTGTGTACAAGGCCCGGGAACGTATTCACCGTAGCATTCTGATCTACGATTACTAGCGATTCCGACTTCATGGAGTCGAGTTGCAGACTCCAATCCGGACTACGACGCACTTTATGAGGTCCGCTTGCTCTCGCGAGGTCGCTTCTCTTTGTATGCGCCATTGTAGCACGTGTGTAGCCCTACTCGTAAGGGCCATGATGACTTGACGTCATCCCCACCTTCCTCCAGTTTATCACTGGCAGTCTCCTTTGAGTTCCCGGCCTAGCCGCTGGCAACAAAGGATAAGGGTTGCGCTCGTTGCGGGACTTAACCCAACATTTCACAACACGAGCTGACGACAGCCATGCAGCACCTGTCTCAGAGTTCCCGAAGGCACCAAGCCATCTCTGGCAAGTTCTCTGGATGTCAAGAGTAGGTAAGGTTCTTCGCGTTGCATCGAATTAAACCACATGCTCCACCGCTTGTGCGGGCCCCCGTCAATTCATTTGAGTTTTAACCTTGCGGCCGTACTCCCCAGGCGGTCGACTTAACGCGTTAGCTCCGGAAGCCACGCCTCAAGGGCACAACCTCCAAGTCGACATCGTTTACGGCGTGGACTACCAGGGTATCTAATCCTGTTTGCTCCCCACGCTTTCGCACCTGAGCGTCAGTCTTTGTCCAGGGGGCCGCCTTCGCCACCGGTATTCCTCCAGATCTCTACGCATTTCACCGCTACACCTGGAATTCTACCCCCCTCTACAAGACTCAAGCCTGCCAGTTTCAAATGCAGTTCCCAGGTTGAGCCCGGGGATTTCACATCTGACTTAACAGACCGCCTGCGTGCGCTTTACGCCCAGTAATTCCGATTAACGCTTGCACCCTCCGTATTACCGCGGCTGCTGGCACGGAGTTAGCCGGTGCTTCTTCTGCGAGTAACGTCAATCACTGTGGTTATTAACCACAATGCCTTCCTCCTCGCTGAAAGTACTTTACAACCCGAAGGCCTTCTTCATACACGCGGCATGGCTGCATCAGGCTTGCGCCCATTGTGCAATATTCCCCACTGCTGCCTCCCGTAGGAGTCTGGACCGTGTCTCAGTTCCAGTGTGGCTGGTCATCCTCTCAGACCAGCTAGGGATCGTCGCCTAGGTGAGCCATTACCCCACCTACTAGCTAATCCCATCTGGGCACATCCGATGGCAAGAGGCCCGAAGGTCCCCCTCTTTGGTCTTGCGACGTTATGCGGTATTAGCTACCGTTTCCAGTAGTTATCCCCCTCCATCAGGCAGTTTCCCAGACATTACTCACCCGTCCGCCACTCGTCACCCGAGAGCAAGCTCTCTGTGCTACCGTTCGACTTGCATGTGTTAGGCCTGCCGCCAGCGTTCAATCTGAGCCATGATCAAACTCTTCAATTTAAGTTTGATGCTCGTGAATTAAACTTCGTAATGAATTACGTGTTCACTCAGAGACTTGGTATTCATTTTTCGTCCGAGGACGTTAAGAATCCATGTCACTTTGAGTGCCCACACAGATTGTCTGATAAATTGTTAAAGAGCAGTGCAACGCGGCTTTCGCTCACCGTTGCGAGGTGGCGTATATTACGCTTTCCTCTTTCAGAGTCAAGCGATTATTTTCGCTTTTCTCCTCAACCGGCCCGGCTGTTTGTGTGAAGTGATTCACATCTGCCGTGTCGATGGAGGCGCATTATAGGGAGTTCTCCGGCGCCCGCAACCCTTAAATGTCATAAAAATGACTGACTGCTGCATTCCCCAGCAAAAGCCCGCCTTATACCTGATTACCCACAGAGTTATCCACAAACATGCTGATATTCTCTGCTATATAGAGGCTAAGGCGGGTTCAGAATCACGCTGCGGTCTGTTCTTTGCGTACCAGAAGGGTGGTAAGTATAAAGGAGAGCACCAGCGAGATCGCCACACCCGCCAGAGCAAAGATAAAGTACGGCCCTATATAAGCAGGCAAACTGAAGATGCTTGACAGGATATAGCCATAGAGGCGCACCCCGAAGAAGGCGATAAAGGCTGATGCCAGCGAGCTGGCCACCGTGGCGGCGATAAAAGCTTTCTTGTAGCGCGTCAGGACGCCAAAGAGTGCCGGTTCGGTAATCCCCAGCAGCGCAGAGATGGCTGCCGACAGCGTAACGGTCTTCTCCTGACGGTCTCGGCTCAGCCGCCAGATAGCAAATGTCGCCCCCGCAATCGCCATATTGGCCATAAACATCATCGGCATCAGCATGTCGTAACCACGGTCGCTGAAGTTTTGCAGGGCAATCGGCGTCATTGCGTGATGCATACCGGTCAGGATCGCCACCGGACGGATAGCCCCGACGATAAGCCCGGCAAAGCTGGCCGACACGCCAAAGAGTCCTTCTATAAAGAAGGCGAGTCCTTTACCCAGCCAAATGCCCACGGGGCCGATCACCACCAGTGCCGCCAGGGCGCCTATAAAGAGGGAAAGCGTTGGTGTGAACACGGTTTTCAATACATCCGGCATAATGCTGTCTACCCAGCGATGGATATAGCTTAATGCCAGCACAGAGAAGATCACCGGAATGACGCTCGAGGCATAGTTAAAGACGGAGACCGGTATGGCATTCATTAACCAGAGCGCGCTGACCGCCCCTTCCTGATGTGTCGCCAGGGCTTTCGCTGCTTCTATTAAGGAGGGATACATCAGACAGGCGGCAACCGCCGCGGCAAGATACTCATTCGTTTTGAAGATCTTTGCCGCCGACACGGCAAGAAAGAAAGGCAGAAAATAGAACACGCCGCTGGCAATCAGGTCGATAACCATAACAGTATCGCTTTTCGCTGATACCAACTTCAGTGCAATCAGCCCGGCCAGCAGCCCTTTTATCATCCCGGCCCCGGCAATGGCCGGAACAATCGGGCCAAACACGCCCGAGACGGTATCCATAAAGAGGGAGACCAGACTTTTACGCCCCTTCGTCGCCGTCGGCGCCTGATCGCCCCCTTGACCGAGTACCTTAACCATTTGCACGTACCAGCTGTTCACTTTCGGCCCAATAATCACCTGAAACTGATCGCTCTGCAGTTGCGCGCCCAGCACGCCCGGCAGATTTTTTATCGCGGTCTGATCAACTTTGTTATCGTCGATAAGATCAAACCGTAGCCGCGTCATACAGTGCCAGACTTTATTAATATTCCCCTGGCCGCCGACCAGATAAATAATATTGTTGATGGCTTCTTGCATCCCCATAAAGACTCCTGCCGGTATGGTTGTTGTTTTATTGATGCTCTGAGAATAATTAACCCCCCCATACAAAACAAACCAATAAAATTTGACACCGCTCACACTTAACCATCTAAAAGACGGTAAAACAATATGCAATGCATAATTGGTACGGTTTTTAATTAAAATAGAATAAAATAACTGACCAAAATAAATAATAAAAAAATGGTTTACCTGTAAACATTTTTGGGGCGATGATATTCCCATTCCGTATTTCCACAGCGCAGCAAAGGAGTTTTTCGTGACGCCTGTGATTATCAAAAATATCGAGTGTTTTATTACGCGCCCGGACCGACATAACCTGGTGACCGTGCGCGTCACCACCGAAAACGGGCCCATTGGACACGGTTGCGCCACCTTCCAGCAACGCCCGCTGGCGGTGAAAACCCTGGTGGATGAGTACCTTAAGCCGCTGCTCATCGGCCGGGATGCCAATAACATCGAAGATCTGTGGCAAATGATGAACGTTAACGCTTACTGGCGTAACGGTCCGGCAATGAACAACGCGATTTCAGGCGTGGATATGGCTCTGTGGGATATTAAAGGGCAACTGGCCGGAATGCCGCTTTATCAGCTGCTGGGTGGAAAAGCCCGTGATGCGATCCCGGCTTACAGCCACGCCAGCGGCGAAACGCTGGAGGAACTCTTTGCCTCCGTTGATAAACTGGTGGCGCAAGGCTATCGGCATATCCGCTGCCAGCTTGGTTTTTATGGCGGAACGCCATCGGCGTTACATGCCCCGGAAAATCCGACGTCAGGGGCCTGGTTCGATCAGCATGAATACATCGCGAATACCGTGGAGATGTTCCGCACCCTGCGCGAAAAATATGGCTGGAAACTCCATTTCTTACACGACGTTCATGAGCGATTATTCCCGCAGCAGGCGGTGCAACTGGCAAAACAACTTGAGCCTTACCAACCCTACTTTATTGAAGATATTTTACCGCCGCAGCAGAGTGCCTGGCTGGAACAGGTTCGCCAGCAGAGCTGCGTGCCGCTGGCGATGGGCGAGCTCTTCAATAATCCCGCTGAATGGCACGAGCTGATTGTGAACCGCCGCATCGACTTTATTCGCTGCCACATCTCGCAGATTGGCGGCATTACACCGGCGCTGAAGCTTGCGCATCTCTGTCAGGCCTTCGGCGTGCGTCTCGCCTGGCATGGCCCCGGCGATATGACCCCTATCGGCGTGGCGGTAAATACGCACCTGAACATTCATTTGCATAATGCCGCCATTCAGGAATTTATTCCGCGTTCTGCCGCCACCGACAGCGTATTCCCTGGCGCGCCTGAGGTGAAAGACGGGTTTGTTTATCCGCCGACAGCGCCCGGCATCGGCACCGCCTTCAATGAAGAGCGAGCTCTGGCCTATCCGTTGGTTTATCGCCCGCATGAATGGACGCAAAGCCGCCTGCCGGACGGCTCGATTCACACGCCCTGATGTTGTCGCCAGGCTAAATTATCGCGGTTATACGGGCTGACCCAGGTGCAGGTGTAGTTGATATCAATAATATCGCTCACCTCAAAGACCCGACCCCCCTCCAGTATTCCACGATTATTAATATGCATTGCTGGGCTGCCTTTTTTGCAGCCCAGTATTACCGCCTGCTCCCGGCTGACGCTGACCGCCCGGTAGGTGGTCAGCATATGGGAAATGATCATTCCTTTATTTAAGACGTACTGCTGAATGGAACGCTCAATCGCCTGCTGATTAAGATCGGGGAAATCGGCGGCCGGCATGCTGGACACTTCCAGCTGTACGAGCTGGTCATCGACGTAGCGCAGGCGGCAAAAGTGCCAGATAAAACTCTCTTCATCGATGCCGAAGATCTGCTGCGCCGCGCGATCGGGCCTCCTCTTATGCAGGCTAATCATCCGGTAACGCATCTGATCGAATCGCTTTTCCGTGATCGAATTATAAATCAGCGGATTATTGCGTGCATGCTCGTTGATCCAGATCCCCGAGCCCTGCACGATCCGCACCACGCCAATACTGACCAGTTTTTCCAGCGCCTGGCGGATGGTGAAACGCGAGACGCCATACTCTTCGGCCAGCTGTCTTTCAGGAGGAAGTTTACGTGGCCCTGCCGTGGTGTCCTGATAGATTTTGCTCAACAGATCCTGGGTCACAAACTCTTTCTTTTTCATTGTTCCATCCTGAAGTCACTCAACGTTGATCGCACCTCAACACTCCGGCAAATCTTGTGCCAGCAAGCGCGGCCAGACTGCCGCCCAGTCGGAGCCATGCCCCAACCCGCTGACCACCTCCGTTTGCACACAGTTCCCCCCCACCGCCTGTTGAAAACGTCTGGCGACGGCGGGCGGCACGGTGGTATCGGCTTCTCCACTGTAGTGGATCTGTGGCAGGACGCGAAGCGTAGGCGCACGATCAATAGCGCTTTCCGCCTCGGGCATCGGACTGACACGGTGCAGGGCATTGACATACGCCACGTCGAGATTGCCCGCCACCGTGCGCAGAGAGCGCACATCATTCCGTCGTTCGGCTAACAGCGCGGCGATATTACCGCCCCCGGAGTAGCCAACCAAATCGAGCTTCACGCCGGGATAACGCTTCACCATCTGGCTGAGCGCCTCATTCATCGCATCAATGACCGCAGGTGAAAAACGATCCTGCGTCCAGATATTTACACGGCAGTGCGCCGGCAAAGGCGGCCCGATAAACTGGCAGGGCCGGGCCAGATAAAGCACATTGGCATGGCTATCCGCCGCCGCCAGCATCAGGCCAACTGGATTACGAGGTGTCGGATTATCCGAGGGTGTGAAGCGGTTTTTCCAGGCAAAGCCATCCCCCTCGATATAGACCCGCAACGAAACAACCGGAGGCGTGATTCGATGCCAGCTGGTAATCGGGAAGGGATCTGTATCAAACTTCTCACTGATCAGACCACTCTCCCTGGCGATTTTTTGTACGGCACCCTGCGGATTGGCTGAAATACATCCCGCCAATAATAAAGATAAATTAATCAATACCGTTCCCTGCATTAAGTGAGGATATATCCTCATTCCGCCACCAGCCTTAAGTCAAATTATAAACATTACAAAAAATATGCAATAAATTCGCCCTGAAATAATTAAGCAGGACTTATTGTTTTCAGCAACGAATTGTATATTCTGCGCCCGAAGATATCGGATTAATCCGAAGAGATCGCCACAACCTTTGCACAATCATCGCTACTTATGACGGAATACCATGGAAAAGAAACGCCTTAGCCAGCTGATCTCCCTGCTGGTTGCATCGACGGCTGCGCACGCCTTCGCAACGTCTCCCGAGTTAATTATCGACACGCCAACGAGTAATATTCAGATCGCTGACGGAAAAGAGCTGGTGCATATTACCCATGCGGGAAGTATCACCGGCACCCCTACCAATGCCTTAACCGTGAACGCGGGCGTCACTGTAACGACACTTACTAATGATGGGATGATTAGCGACACCGTTGATAACCCATTATTGTTAAACAACAATATTGTTCAGATTGATGGAACAATAGATACGCTAAACAATAACGGCACCATCTCCAGCCAGAGCCTGTATCAAAACGGCAGCGTCGTGGCGGTGGGTGCGACGGGGGTGATTAACACCTTCACTAACAGCGGCACGCTCGAGAGGGTTTCGGGCTCTTACAACCTTTTCGGGTATAACAACAACGGTACCTTGAGCAATGCCGGGACTATCGGCACCCTGGTTAATGCCGTGGATGGCAAGATTGTGGGCTATCGCGGCATCAACAATCAGGGCACCATCGACAACCTGAATAATGCCGGCCTTATCTCTTCTGTGAATAACGATAACGGCATATTCATGGGGCAAAAAGGGGCCATTTTTAACAGCGGTACGATTGGCTCCCTGCATAACACCGGAACAATTGAAGGCGGCACGACCGATTATTACGGCAGCTCCGGGATCATCAACCAGGGCATCATTAACGCTATCGTTAATGATGAGAAGATTAACGGCAGCTCCTTCGGCATTATCAACTCCGGCACCCTTAATACCCTTGTTAATAACGGTAACATCACCGCCAACGACACCGCTGTCTATAACAACAGCAATAACAACAGCGTTATTGGCTCCATTGTGAACAACGGTGAAATCTCGGGTAACTGGAGCGGGATTTACATCTGGAACTACAACAACCAGGGCAACACGGAGATCGTCAATAACGGCCTGTTAAGCGGCGGGGGCTATGCCCTGTTTGTTAACGGTAATAATAGCGACACGGTAACCCTCACCAATACCGGCACCATTACCGGTGATATTTACTCCACCAGCACGGCACCATTAACTCTTAACGGTGGCACCACCATGGGCACGCTGACCGGCATCGACGGCGCGACGGGCACCATTACTGGCTCTAATGTCACATTTGGCAGCGGCTCGCTGCTGCTCAACGATAATGTCAGCACGTTTAGCGTTATCCCTGAGTATGGCCTGATGGCAATGCAGATGAGCGACGACATTGAAGTGACGACCGGCACCGTACTGAACGAAGCCGCGTCCCTTCAGGTCAATAACAGCATCAACATTCTGGGTGATTATCATCAGAAAGCGGCCGCAACGCTCATCTCCGGCATCTCCGATCTGGCCGAGGCTAACGGCGATGTGCTTGCCGACGCCGGATATGGTCGTCTGAACGTCAGCGGTAATGCCACTATCGACGCGGGCTCAAGCATCAATCTGCTGCGCACCGGCAGCACCTATAAGTTCGCTGAAGGGCAGCGCTATGTGGTCATCAACGCCAGTGGCGCCCAGACCGACTACCATGCCGATCAGCTGAACTATAAAGCGCTCGGCTACCGTGGTGCGGTCAACGGCACCGTGTATGAAGATGCGACGAGCAAGGCGCTGGTGTTAACCCTGGGCGCAGAGCCGGTCACTCCCGATCCGGTAGAGCCACAGCCCCAGCCGCAGCCGCAGCCTGAGCCGACGCCAGAAGTGACCCCGCCTGTGGTGACCGAGCCTGAGATCGCCCCGCCGGTCGTTACGACCCCGGCACAGCCGACCCAGCCTGCGCCAGCGGAACCCACACCTGCTCAGCCGACCAAACGGGGCTATGCCACTATCCCAAGCGCTACCGCGTCACTGGGCGGGCTGGCGAGCTACTCCGGTATCGCCTCACCGCAACTGCTGAATTTGTATAACGCCTCGCTGGCAATTGAAGATAAACAGGAGGCGAACCGCGTTGGCGAGCGTCTCTCTACCAGCCAGAATCTCAACACCAGCTCAGCGGCAACCGTTGCCATCTCTACCGCTCAGGCCGTAGTGGGTGCTCACATCGATGCCGTGCGTAATCCACAGGCCTCCGGCGTGAGCGGGGTGGCAACCGGTGATGACTACGCAGAAAACTGGATTGTCTGGGGTCAGCCGTTCGGCGGTTATGCCCGCCAGCAGAGCAGTGACGACGTGAGCGGTTACTCAGCGAAATTTGGCGGCCTGATCATCGGTGCCGACCGTGCCCTGGGTGACGCCTGGCGTCTGGGCGCGGCGCTGAACTACAGCAACACCTCCGTACATGGTAAAGACAACCTGAGCGGCAACAACTCCACCGCCGATAACTATGGGGTGATTGGTTATGCGGCCTACACCGGCAATCCGTGGTATCTGAACCTCTCCGCGGGCCTGAACCGTCAGAACTACAGCTCCGTTCGCCGCGCCGATTTCACCGGTTTCTCCGGCGCGGCGCACGGCAAGTTCAACGGCCAGTCGGTCACTCTGCAAAGCGAGCTGGGTTACCCGATCACGCTGCCAGCCGACGTGGTACTGACCCCGCTCGCGGGCCTGACCTACGGTTATCAGCATGTGGAGGGCTACAGCGAAACTGGCGGCAATGGGATGGCGCTGGATGTCAGCAGCACCCATACGCAGTCGGTAGTCAGCGATATCGGCGCCCGCCTGGAGAAAAGCTTCTCCACCGGACTGGGTAATCTGACGCCGTTTGCCCAGCTCTCCTGGATCCACCAGTACGATAACCGCCAGGTCAGCAGCCATGCGACCTATGCCGCCGATGCCGTGGGAGAAACCAGCTTTATCACCAAAGGAGCCTCACCGGTGAAAGATATGGCCGGCGTAGCTATCGGCACCACGCTCTACGACGCCAACGATCTGAGCTTTGACGCGCGTTACGACCTGCAGGCCGGCGACCGTTACCAGGCACACACTTTCAGCCTGCGTTTACGCAAGTCGTTCTGATTGTTATGTCCCTTCAACGGGGCCCTCAGGGGCCCCGTTTTTTTACCCGGGTAAAACATTATGTTTTTAGCACACCTGCAGGCATCCCGTTGAGCGCATAATCTTATGCGCTCAGTTCGTTAAACCGTTCACGGCACAGCTGCTACACTGCCTCAACACCTCCACAAAAAGGCAGATCAACATGTCCGAGAATAACTACCAGCCAGCGAAAGTCTGGGAATGGAAGCAGAACAACAGCGGCGGCGCGTTCGCCAGCATCAACCGCCCAATCTCAGGCGCCACTCACGAGAAAACCCTGCCGGTCGGTTCACATCCGTTGCAGCTTTATTCACTGGGTACGCCAAACGGCCAGAAGGTCACTATTCTGCTGGAAGAGCTGCTGGCGCTCGGCGTCACCGGTGCGGAATATGATGCATGGCTGATCCGCATCGGCGAAGGCGATCAGTTCTCAAGCGGGTTTGTTGAGGTCAACCCGAACTCTAAAATTCCGGCCCTGCGCGACCACTCCACCACGCCGCCAACCCGGGTGTTTGAGTCCGGCAATATCCTGCTCTATCTGGCGGAAAAGTTCGGCCACTTCCTGCCAAAAGATCCGGCTGGACGAGTGGAAACCCTGAACTGGCTATTCTGGCTGCAGGGCGCTGCCCCGTTCCTTGGCGGCGGTTTCGGCCACTTCTATCACTATGCCCCGGTAAAAATCGAGTACGCCATTGATCGCTTCACCATGGAAGCCAAACGTCTGTTCGACGTGCTGGATAAACAGCTGGCGCGGGGTCGCTACGTGGCGGGTGAAGAGTACACCATCGCCGACATTGCCATCTGGCCGTGGTTTGGCAGCGTGGCGCTGGGCCAGGTTTACGGCGCGGCAGAGTTCCTCGATGCCGAAAGCTACAAGAACGTTCAGCGCTGGGCGAAGGATGTCGCCAGCCGTCCGGCGGTGAAGCGCGGGCGTATCGTCAACCGCACCAATGGCGAGCTGAGCGAACAGCTGCATGAGCGCCATGCGGCAAGCGATTTTGATACCAACACTGAAGATAAACGTCAGGGCTAACCCCTGTGCCGGGCGGGCCACCGCCCGGCGACGGTCAGATTACGTTGAGTTTCCCCACTACGGCATTATTGGCCTACCTGGCAAACCGCGCAGCTGGCAGTATCCCCAACGTCTCACTGCATATTTATAAGGGAACAGCCATGAAAACCATGAAAATCACTTTGATGATCGGCGCGCTGATCTTCTCTGCTACCAGCCTGGCGGCAGATAAAACCGCTACCGGGGCGCTGGTGGGTGCCACCATCGGCGCAGTAGCCGGGAAAAGCGTAAAATCCACCGTCGGTGGCGCGGTGGTTGGCGCGGGTACCGGGGCAATGTTTAAAAACGGTGAGAAAGGCAAAGCCGCGCGTAAGGGGGGAGCCATTGGTGCCGCTGTAGGGGCTGGTGCAGCCGCCGTAACCGGCAATAGCGTTCTCAAAGGCGCCGCCCTTGGCGCAGGGGCGGGCGGCCTGGTCGGCGAAGCGACCCACTAATAAAAATGCCAGGTGATTATTCCACCTGGCTTTTTCAGGCCCCTCATTTCTTATTTCCTGGCTGTTTATAAGACCTTCAATATAAGCCTTAACGCAAATCCCTCTCTTTTTTCAACACCATATTTACTTCCATCCAGTAAACTGGCATCAATAATTTCTTTCTTCAGATTATTCGCATGTCAGAAAAGGCGCTGAAACAACAGATTCAGAATCTCAAAAAGCACAATGCCCGGCTTGCCAGGCTGGCGCGTGACGCCCGAAACAAGCTCAGTGCTGCGCTCGACGGAACCGGTCTCTGTTTATGGCAGCTCGACGTTCCTACCGGCAAGCTGATTATCTATAACCGCCGCTGGGGTGCGATGCTGGGCTATCAGCCCAAGGAGCTGAACGCGCAGTTTGAGATCTGGCGTGAGCATCTGCACCCGGATGACAAACAGAACGTGCTGGACGCCTTCTACGATCACCTGCACGGCAAAACCCCCTTCTATGAAGCGCTGCACCGCATGCAGCACAAAAACGGCACCGTCACCTGGGTGCTGGACCGCGGACGGGTGACGGACTGGGATGAAAACGGCAACCCCCTGAAGGTGACCGGCACCCATATCGACATGACCAAAGAGAAGCAGTACGAAGAGCAACTGGCCCAGCTGGCTAATCACGATCCGCTCACTGGCCTTGCCAACCGTCACGCATTGCTTAAGCACTTCGCCCAGCTTAAGGCCCTGGGGCCGCTCAGCATCGCCTTTATCGATCTCGATGATTTTAAAACGGTGAACGACACTTTTGGTCATCGCAGCGGCGATGAGCTGCTGATCCAGATCAGCCAACGCCTGCGCGATGCCTGCCCGCCGGAGGCCATCGTTGGCCGTCTGGGTGGCGATGAGTTTGTGCTACTGCTGCCTTTCCCGCTTTCCAGTGTACTGGTGAACAGCACCGCCCACCGTTGTCTGCAGGCGGCGCTGACGCCGTTCGAGCTGGATAATGGCCAGGCGCAGGTCGGCGCCTCGGTAGGTATTGACGAAGTAATGGAGCAGGATGATTTCGTCAATGCCCTGCGCCGTGCCGACCGATCGATGTACCAGATTAAGCACACCGGCAAAAACGGCGTGGCGATTGGCCAGACGCCGCTCGCCTTCACCCGTACCGGAACAGAACCATGAAAAGCTCCCGTCATCAGGATCTTATCCGCCTGCTGGCGGCCTCCGACTGGCTGACAACAGAGGCGCTGGCCGCCGCGCTTGGCGTGAGTAAAGAGACGATTCGGCGCGATCTGAAACTGCTGCAGCAGCAGGGCAAGATCGTGCGCCATCACGGGCGGGCGCGGGCGATCCACCCGGATCACCGCGACGGCGGAGAGCCCTTTGGCGCGCGGTTGAAAAGTCACTACGCGGATAAAGCCGATATCGCCCGTCATGCGCTGGACTGGGTCAGCGAAGGCATGACGCTGGCCCTGGATGCCAGCTCAACCTGCTTTCACCTGGCGCGGCAGCTGCCGGATATCGCTCTGACGGTCTTTACCAACAGCCTGCCCATCTGTCATGAGATGGCGAAGCGCGAGCGCATCACCCTGATCTGCTCGGGC
This sequence comes from Leclercia sp. LSNIH1, assembly GCF_002902985.1. Classification (NCBI taxonomy): domain Bacteria; kingdom Pseudomonadati; phylum Pseudomonadota; class Gammaproteobacteria; order Enterobacterales; family Enterobacteriaceae; genus Leclercia; species Leclercia sp. LSNIH1. The sequence continues at coordinate 126,499 of NZ_CP026167.1, forward strand.
GGGACGCTGGAGCGCAAATACCGCTGCTATGTGAATCCGGCCCTGGTGACGCTGCTGAAATCGCTGGAAATTGACCTGTTTATCTTCTCGTGTGACGGGGTGGATGAGCAGGGTGTGATGTGGGATCCCACCCCGCACAGCGCCGGGTTTAAATCGCAGCTGCTGGGCCGCGCCAGCCAGTCGCTGCTGCTGATCGACAAAAGCAAGTTTCAGCGCTCCAGCGAAGTGAAAATTGGTCACCTGTCGCAGGTGACGCAATTGATCAGCGACGCGCAGCTTGCCCGGCGTTAGTCTGCCAGACGGAACTTCTGCACCGAACGTTGCAGCTCTTCGGTCTGGCGCTCCAGTGCGGAAGCCGCCGCCGACACCTGCTCCACCAGCGAGGCATTCTGCTGGGTCACGCCGTCCATCTGGGTGATCGCCACCCCAACCTGCGAAATGCCTTTGCTTTGCTCTTCCGAGGCGCTGGCAATCTGCTTCATGATGGTGGTGACGCCAGTAATGTCGCGCAGCACCGCCTCCATGGTGGTGCCAGTCTCGGTCACCAGTTTGGCCCCCTCCTCCACGCGGGAGACGGAGTCAGAGATTAACCCCTCGATCTCTTTTGCCGCGTTCGCGCTGCGGCTGGCGAGATTCCGTACCTCACCGGCTACCACCGCAAAGCCACGCCCCTGCTCGCCCGCCCGCGCCGCTTCCACCGCCGCGTTGAGGGCCAGAATATTGGTCTGGAAGGCGATGCTGTTGATGACGCTGGTGATCTCCGCAATCTTCTTCGAACTGATGGAGATCCCGGTCATGGTACTGACCACATTTTCCACCAGCGCGCCGCCGCGACTGGCGCTGACAGAGGCGACGTCCGCCAACTCGCTGGCCTGCCGGGCATTATCCGCGTTTAGCTTCACCGTGGCGGTGAGCTGCTCCATGCTGGCGGCGGTCTCTTCCAGCGCCGCTGCCTGCTCTTCGGTACGGGACGAGAGATCGTTATTGCCGCTGGAGATCTCCGTCGCCCCGCGCCAGATGTTCTCGCTGCCGTTGCGGATGGTGCTCACCGCCTCGCGCAGGCTCTCCTGCATCGCCGTCAGCAACGGTACCAGCTGGCCCACACAGTTACGGCCAAAAGGCGCGATCGGCTGGCTAAGATCCCCCTGCGCAATCAGGCGGAAATGGTGGCGGAGCTGCTCAAGAGGTTTCACCAGCATGGCAACCAGATAACGGTCAGCGAACAGCAGGATCAGCAGGCCGATAATCGTTGCGGTAATCATTACCGTGCGGGTAGTGCTGGTGAAGCCATCCACCGTCACCCGGGTGGTGTCGAGGATCGTGTCGGCGGCCTTATTGAACTGTCCGGCGCTCTCGCCAAAGGCGCGGCTTAGCGGTGGGGTGACATTGTTCGCCTGCTGGCGATAGCCCTCAAGGTTGCCCTGCTGAGCCAGCTGCATCTGGGGCTTAACGCCGTTATCCAGCAACGCCTGCCAGCTGGCGATCACCCGGGCGGAGACGTCGGCATCCATTGGCCCCGGCGACATGGCTTTCAGCTCGTCGAGCCTGATGCTCATGGTATCCAGCGCCTGCTGCACAGCGGCAAAATCGGCCTTGCCGCCTGCCGCCTGCGTCTCCATCGCGCGGCTCAGCCGGGTAACAAAACGGAAGTATTGATCGTTGCCCTGGCTGAGCACCGTCATCTGTCTGACCAGCTGGCGATCGACCTCATTGCCATCCGCCACACGGGAGAGCGCCCATGAGCCATACAATCCCACGCCCGCCCACATTAAACAGAAGATACCCAGAATCGTCAGCATCACGAACCGGATTGTAAGATTACGAAATATACGCATAACTCTTTCCTTGCCTGAGGGAGATGTCGCCCGGAGGCGAGTATTACCCTCGTTATCGGCAAGAAAAGGCGAAGCAATACCTTTTCCTGGTTATTTTTATAAAACTTTTCATTTCTGTTTACCGGGCCGGAAAAGGATAATCACGCCAGGACAAATACCCCTCTAAATAACGTGATATTAGATTTCATAAAATTTACAAATGTAAATCAGGCTCTCCATTCATAATCCACATAACTCTAAAGGGTTAGTCCTCCGATCTCTCTTGACAGAGAATTTTCCTGTTCAAGCGGAAAAAGTCTTACTTTTTGTACGTTAATAAAACTGTAACATTCACAAAACAGATATATTTAGAAAAACCAATCATTTGTTTTTATAAAAATGGTCATTTAATGGCTTGATATAATTTCAAATTTCATTACACCCTTTTCGTCTGAGAAAGTTCTTAATTACGCATATCTGGTTTAAAAAGAATTCACTTTGATCCGGTTATAAGAGATGAAGAAATGCGTATTTCAATGAAAAGGACCTTGTTGTCACAGTGTGTATTACTGTCACTTGCCTCGTTTGCTGCCCAGGCAGGCGAGACCCCTGCCACGCCTTGCCAGAATGGTGACACCACCCAGACCTGCGGCCTGAAAGAATATCCGGACGGCAGTTTCTATCAGGATCCAGGGGTCACTGATGCCGTTATGGCAAATGAAACAGCAACCAATATTTATATGGATGGTGACCGTAAAACAGACGATACGCAGACCTTAACTGTGACAGGTACGGACATGTCCGGTTATTATATTCAGGGAAGCAATGGCGGTACCGTGAATATTAACGTCACTGACAATGCCAAAGTGGATATGATTGAAGTCGGTTCCGCATTCAAGACCACCAATACAACGATCAACGTCAATGACTCCACGCTGAACGGCCAGAACAGCGACGGGGCCTATCAGCGAGACAAAGATTATATGATGGGCGCCGCCATCTATCTCGACCCGCTCGATGCAGGGTACCACGACGTGAATATCAGCAACGACAGCGCACTGCATGGCAGTATTATCAGCGCCGGTCAGGGCACCCAAACCATCGCCATGAGCGACAGCATCATGGATAATGGCGGTATCTACGTCGGCAGCGATAAATCCGATACCTCCCTTACCCTGACGAACGCCAGCGTGGATGCAACTAACAGCCAGGTGGCGCAAAATCTCGATACCATCGTAGAAACACTGAGCCAGTACCAGCCCTTCCAGAATATCAACGTTGATGCCTTTAGCGATCTGGCAGTGGCACTGTACGGTACCACTCAGGATACGCTGGCACTGAACAACAGCACCGTGACCGGCGACATCGGGGTTATTAACGAAAAAGGCCAGACCAACCTGTCATTCACCAATAACAGCGTCGTGAACGGCAATGTGACGCTGGACGGTAACTCCACCAATACCGTTCTGGTGGATAACAGCACCATTAATGGCGACCTGAATGCCAGCCAGAACAGTGGCGATACCACCATTACTCTGCAAAACGGTGCTAACGTTGACGGCAATATTACGACCGGCGCAGGCGATGATACGGTGGTCCTGGTGAATGATTCCCACGTCACCGGTAATGTCAGCGGCGGAGACGGCAACGATACCCTGTCGATGGATGCGGGTAGCTCTATTTCCGGGCAAATTAATCAGTTTGAAACTGTGAATACCACCAGCGATAACAGCATCAGCCTCGACACCATTAACGATTCAACTACATGGAGTCTGCAAAACGGCTCCACCCTGACCGCCGACACCACGGGTAGTAATGCCGTAGTGAACATGAGCACCGATAGCCGGGTTAACTTCGGCCAGATCACCGGCTCCCGTAACGCTGTGGTAGTCAATAACATTACCTCTTCGGCGCTCAATCAGCAGAACATCGTGCTGGGGTCCTTTACCACGACTACGGCAACCACCACGCCGGAAACGGCCGCCAATGCGACCTTCAGCAACGGTCAGCAGCAGGTTGAAAACCGCAGCGCGGCTTATAACTACAACAATGCTCTGAGCATTGTGCCTGGCGATAACAGCCAGGACTGGAATATTGTCTTTAACAGCTCACGTGGCGCACTGGCCAGCGATGTCCAGGGATTAGTCGCCGGGCTGGATGCAGCCGAACAGGCGGGCCATCAGGTCACTGATGACATCGCCAGCCATTTGGATCGCCTGCACTTTGCTGGCCTGACAGGTGAACAGCAGGAAGGGGCCCAGCTGTGGGGAGATTTCCTCTATCAGAACGGTAACTTCAGCAACGATGTGGATTACAAGAGCATCACTCAGGGCGCACAGGGAGGCGTTGACTGGACGGCGTACCTCGCTAACGGGGACAGCGTAACCGGCGGCGTGGCACTGGCCTGGACCCGTAGCCGCGTTGAAGATACCGCCAACGGCCCGGACAGCTTCAAGGACACCGTCTATGGTAACTACTACAGCCTGTATGGCGGCTGGCAGCAGGCGCTGAACGGTCGTCAGTGGGGCATGTTCGCCGACGCCAGCTTCAGCTATGGCGATATGCGCTACTCCCTCTCCGCGCATAACGTCACTGGCGACACCAGCGGCATGACCGAAGCGCTGCACGGCTCCACAGACGGTAGCCTGTATATGGCTCAGGCTCGTACCGGGGTGAACGTGCTGCTGCCAGGCGAAACCGTACTGCAACCATACGCCATCCTCGGCTGGGATCAGACCAAAGCTAACGGCTTCTCCGACAGAGAAGTGACCTTTGCTGACAGCCAGGTCTCCTCCTGGAACGGCGGCGCGGGTCTGCGTCTGACCACCACCCTGACCGATCTGAACAAAAACGTGCAGATCATGCCATGGCTGGATGCCCGCGTGCAGAAAGAGTTCAGCGATGATACCGATATCCAGGCAGCGGATTATCACAACACCGCAGGTCATAACAACAGCATGGGAATGTTTGGTGCGGGCGTGAATGCCACTATCGCGCACAACTTCTCGATAAATACCGGCATTTACTATGGCACGGGCGATGTCGATAACGACGCCAGTGTTCAAGCAGGTATGAGCTACAGCTTCTGATGACCACGCCTACCCGGCAGCCTGAGGCTGCCGGGTATTTTCTTAACTCAAATATTTCTCAAACCATCCCAGGGTTCTTTTCCACGCTAATTCGGCAGCAGGTTCGTCGTAACGCGGGGTAGAGTCATTATGGAACCCGTGGTTGACCCCCGGATAGATCCAGGCTTCGTACACCTTACCGTTAGCTTTAAGCGCGGCCTCATAGGCAGGCCACCCCTCGTTAACATTCTTGTCGTGCTCGGCGTAATGCAGCAGCAGCGGCGCCTTAATTTTGGCGACATCCGCCGCCGGTGGCTGGCGGCCATAAAAAGGGACCGCGCAGGCCAGCTCTGGCCAGGCGACTGCGGCGGCATTAGAGACACCGCCGCCGTAGCAAAAACCGGTGATCCCCACTTTACCGGTAGCGTCCGGGTGTTTTTGCATAAACCCGATGGCGGCAAAGAAGTCATTCATCAGCTTCGTCGGATCGACCTTCTGCTGCAGGATCTTGCCCTCCTCATCATTGCCGGGGTAACCGCCCACCGAACTTAAACCATCCGGCGCCAGGGCGATGTAGCCCGCTTTCGCTACCCGGCGAGCCACGTCCTCAATGTAGGGATTGAGCCCGCGGTTTTCGTGAACCACCACCACCGCCGGCACTTTGCCGGTGGCTTTGGCCGGTTTCACCAGATAGCCGCGCACCTGGCCATGGCCGTCCGGGGAGGGATAGGTGATGTATTCGGGCAGGATATCGGGATCGGTGAATTTCACCTGCTCCGCGAGGGCGTAATTGGGCTTAAGCATATTAAACAGCGCCAGCGCCGTGACGCCGCCAACCGCATAACGGGCAGCCAGATTGAGGAACTCACGTTTGTTGATTTTGCCGTGAGCGTAATAGTCGTAGTAGTCGAGCAATTCCTGAGGAAAGTCTTTGGCGGTCATACGCGTCATCGCATATCTCCATGAATTGTGAACGAACTAAGGTTAGAATAGAAACGCTGTTTCGAAAATCAATCACTAAGAAAGGAGACATCATGCCCTGGAACGCCTCCCCTGACCGCTACGAGACGATGCAGTACCGTTACTGCGGTAAAAGCGGCCTGCGCTTACCCGCCCTGTCACTCGGCCTGTGGCACAGCTTCGGCCACGTCCACGCCCTCGACTCACAGCGCGCCCTGCTGCGAAAAGCCTTCGATTGCGGCATCACCCATTTCGATCTCGCCAATAACTATGGCCCACCGCCGGGCAGCGCGGAGGAAAATTTTGGCCGCCTGCTGCGCGATGATTTCGCGGCTTATCGCGACGAACTGATTATCTCCACCAAAGCGGGCTATGACATGTGGCCGGGGCCTTACGGTGCGGGGGGTTCGCGCAAGTATCTGCTCGCCAGCCTCGATCAAAGCCTCAAGCGGATGGGGCTGGACTACGTGGATATCTTCTATTCACACCGGGTCGATGAAAACACGCCAATGGAGGAGACCGCTTCTGCGCTGGCGCAGGCGGTGCAGAGCGGGAAAGCGCTGTACGTGGGCATTTCCTCCTGGTCGCCGGAGCGGACCCAGAAAATGGCGGAGCTGCTGCGCGAGTGGAAAATCCCGCTGCTTATCCACCAGCCCTCATACAACCTGCTTAACCGCTGGGTGGACAAGAGCGGCTTACTGGATACCCTGGCCGCTAACGGCACCGGCTGCATCGCCTTTACGCCGCTGGCCCAGGGGCTGTTGACCGGAAAATACCTGAACGGCATTCCTGACGGCTCCCGCATGCAGCGTGAGGGCAAAAAGGCGCGCGGCCTGACGGAAAATATGCTGACCGAAGCCAACCTGAACAGCCTGCGTTTGCTCAATGAGATGGCCCAGGCGCGCGGACAGACGATGGCGCAGATGGCGCTGAGCTGGCTGCTGAAAGATGAGCGTGTCACCTCGGTACTGATTGGCGCCAGCCGGACGGAGCAGCTGGAGGAGAATGTGCAGGCGCTGAATAACCTGCACTTTAGCGAAGAGGAGCTGCAGCGGATTGACCAGCATGTGGCCGACGGGCAGCTGAATCTGTGGCAAGCCTCTTCGGATAAATAATTTCAGCGGATGGTGTCGGGTGGCGCTGCGCTTACCCGACCTACAGGCCCCCGTAGGCCTGATAAGCGCAGCGCCATCAGGCGTTTTGTCTTATTTGCGGCTCAGCTTGTCCAGATATCCCATCACAAATGCCGACAGCACAAACGTGAGGTGGATAATCACGTACCACATCATCTTGTTGTCAGGGATATTTTTGGCATCCATGAACACCCGCAGCAGGTGAATGGAGGAGATCGCCACAATCGACGCCGCCACTTTGTTTTTCAGCGACGACGCATCCATTTTGCCAAGCCAGCTCAGCTTCTCTTTATCTGCGGAGATATCCAGCTGCGAGACGAAATTTTCGTAGCCCGAAAACATCACCATCACCAGCAGGCCGCCCACCAGCGTCATATCCACCAGCGACAGCAAAAGCAGGATCAGGTCAGATTCAGCGATGCTGAATATATGCGGCAGAACGTGAAAAATTTCCTGAAAGAATTTAATACAGAGCGCCACCAGCGCCAGCGAGAGGCCAAAATAGACCGGGGCTAACAACCAGCGGGAGGCATACATTGCGTTTTCAAAAAAGCGTTCCATAGAGTCCTGTCTGCAAACGAAACCAGTGTGCAGTATATCGCAATGGCCCAAATTGTTTGCAACAACTAAACAACAGGTCCCCTACACTTGCTCAGGCTTTACCACCGGGCGCTGATACTCAGGCCACACCAGCACCACCAGCGAGGGATACGCCTCGAGGCTGAACTCGCGAAAACACTGGCGCAGGTTCATCACCTCCAGATCGGTGTGCGACACTTTTTCGCCGTTCAGGCAGCGCTTCTTGATATTGTCGTAATATTTGTAGACCGCCGAGTTAAGATCGCTGCAACGACGCTGCGCCTCAAACAGGTCAGGAATGCTATTTATTTCCACCATATTCATTCGTTTAATTGTGGCATGGAGGAAATCAATATATTCATGGTTAACGCGCCAGTACCAAACCGGGGTAATCGCATTCATTAACACAGAAAAATGGTCTTCGCCCTCTTCTTTTGACATCCGCTCCGGCTGAGGCGGGACGTGCGCGCTCCCCACATCGCTACTTTTATTGAACTCGCGCATCAATAAAAGAACTACGGCGGTAAGCAATAACAAAGTAATGACAGTATAAAAAATGCTGTTCATATAGGCAGGCTCCATTTTTTTTGATTTTAAATTTGCCTCATGTTATTGTCAACGAATCTCACACTCCAGACAACCCTACCCCGTTGAAATTAAAGGAAATATAAAATGTTGCCCGACAATCTGGTTCCGGCCAAGTTTCACATTTCTTCCGTGGAACCAAAACCGCCAGAAGCAGAAAGCAATGCCAATTTCACTAAGGGGAAAAGAACACTCGCTGATTACGCGCCAGATATATTAATTGGCGTTACCCGTACCGGTAACTCCCGCAATATGTTGCTTGAAGAGCACGATCGGCATATTAAAGACCGGTTATTTCGGGTAGTTAAAATCGAGGTGTTCGCCCGGCTGCTGAATGATTTGCAGGCGGAGGGGGAAATAGATGCCCAGGCACTAAGTCAAATATTGGCGGAAAAAACCGATGAGATTAACGAAGCCGGTAATGAAATCTGGTTGAATCTTATTACCTGCGAAAAAAACACGCCTGTGTTTTATACGCTAGAGGATGAATAACGTGAAGGATGTTGATAATAACAACGTTTATTTAGCTTTAGATGACAAAAAAAGCGATGAATTTATCTTAGAGCAAAACCTTGCCGCACTTAAAGAGATTAAAAATGCTGAAATACAAAGAATTGCTAAAGATCTGCTCTCCATTCCGGCGGGCCTGGTGCGTCTGAAATGGCAGAATCGCCGTGAAATTTATCCATTGCAGGTAAAAGAAGAGATCTATGGCGCGACAATAAACGCCATTATGCAACAGCGTCCGGATTTAAAAGAAAAAATACTGGCGCGCCTGGAAACCAATTATCAATATATTCTGGCACGTGAAACCGCGACCCTGCGCGTCACCCGTAAGCTGGCTGATGAAGGCTATCGCACCACCAGCGTGACCACCGTTGCGCTGAATGAAGAGGTACTGGCCGCGAAAGCGGACATCCCACCGCAAAAGCCGTAACCTCTCGCCGAACCCTGCCGTCTCGCCTGTTTCTGCTCAGCCCATTTCTTTTAAGGATTATCCTGAATAATCCTCACAGCCCAGTTGATTCTCCTAAGCTTAAAGTCTGATTAACCCCTCAAGGAGAACACCTATGGCAAACTCTCAGAGCAAAATTCAGGATCCGACAACCCAGTACTACACCGGCGAATATCCCAAGCAGAAACAGCCTGTACCGGGGCTGCAGAGCAAGATGGACCCAGTGCCGGACTGCGGCGAAAAGAGCTATAAAGGCAGCGGCAGACTACAGGATCGTAAGGCACTGGTGACAGGGGGCGATTCCGGGATTGGACGCGCTGCCGCCATCGCTTACGCGCGTGAAGGAGCAGACGTCGCCATTAACTATCTGCCCGCCGAAGAAGAGGATGCCCAGCAGGTTAAGCAGCTTATTGAAGAGGCCGGGCGCAAAGCGGTGCTCATCCCTGGCGACCTGAGCGATGAACAATTTGCCCGCTCGCTGGTACATAAAGCCCATCAGGAGCTGGGTGGGCTGGACGTGCTGGCGCTGGTAGCCGGTAAGCAGGTGGCGGTGGAGAAGATTGCCGATATCACCACCGAGCAGTTTAAGCAGACCTATGCCGTGAACGTGCTGGCTCTGTTCTGGATTACCCAGGAGGCACTGCCGCTGCTGCCCGCCGGGTCGAGCATTATCACCACCTCCTCGATTCAGGCCTATCAGCCGAGCCCGCATCTGCTGGACTATGCTTCCACTAAAGCGGCTATTCTCAACTTCAGCCGCGGGCTGGCGAAACAGGTGGCTGACACCGGCGTGCGCGTCAACGTGGTAGCCCCTGGTCCTATCTGGACGGCGCTGCAAGTCTCCGGCGGTCAGCCTCAGGAGAAGCTCCCGCAGTTTGGTCAGCAGACGCCGATGAAGCGCGCAGGGCAGCCTGCGGAGCTGGCGCCGGTCTATGTCTATCTGGCAAGTCAGGAGTCCAGCTACGTGACCGCAGAAGTGCACGGCGTGTGCGGTGGGGAACATTTAGGCTGATGGTGCAGTGCCGGGTGGCGGCTTCGCCTTACCCGGCCTACGTTTCGCATGCAGGCGCCATCCGGCAAATACAAAAACGGCAACCCGTGGGTTGCCGTTTCTCTTTATTTCGCCGCCGCTTTCTCTTCGCCGACGAGACCAATTTTCAGGTAACCCGCCTGGTGCAGCGTGTCCATTACCTTCATCATGGTTTCGTAATCGACCGTCTTATCGGCGCGGAAGAAGACGGTAGTCTCTTTCTTGCCTTCGGTCAGGGCGTTCAGCGCCGGGATCACCGACTCATCGGTCACCGGATCGTTGCCGAGGAACATAGATTTATCGGCCTTTACAGAGAGATAAATCGGTTTTTCCGGGCGCGGCTGCGGCTGACTGGATGACGCAGGCAGATTCACCTTCACGTCTACGGTCGCCAGCGGCGCCGCCACCATGAAGATAATCAGCAGAACCAGCATAACGTCGATAAACGGCGTCACGTTGATTTCGTGCATTTCGCCGTTATCGTCCAGATTTTCATTAAGACGCATTGCCATGACGAATCAACCTACGTGAAATTTCTGAGCAGAACGAATCGGCTTAGCCGAGCTGGCGCTGAGATCCAGATCGCGGCTTTGCAGGAGCAGAACCTGGGCGGCAACGTCGCCGAGGGTCGCTTTGTAGCTGCCAATCATACGGGCGAAGACGTTATAGATCACGACTGCCGGGATTGCCGCCACCAGACCAATGGCTGTTGCCAGCAGCGCTTCGGCGATGCCGGGCGCCACAACCGCGAGGTTGGTGGTTTGCGTCTGGGCGATGCCGATAAAGCTGTTCATGATGCCCCAGACGGTACCGAACAGACCGACGAACGGCGAAATCGCGCCGATGGTCGCCAGGTAACCGTTACCCCGTCCCATATGACGGCCAACGGCCGCAACGCGACGCTCAAGGCGGAAGCCGGTACGCTCTTTAATCCCTTCGTTGTCTTCACTGCCTGCAGAAAGTTCGAGCTCGTTCTGCGCTTCGTTGATTAACAGGGTGGTCAGGCTCTTCGCCTGGAAGGAGGCGGCCATGTCGCTCGCCTGATTCAGGGTACGGGCTTCGGCCAGCTGCTGCTGCTCGCGCTTAAGGCGGCGTTTATGGGAAAGAAGCTCTACGCTCTTGCTAAAGAAAATAGCCCAGGTGACGACAGACGCCAGAATCAGGCCGATCATGACAATCTTCACCACGATGTCGGCATGATGATACATACCCCAGACGGAGAGGTCCGTCTGCATCAAATTATTACCCACTCGGTATCTCCAGGACGCAAATCACAAAATCTGAGCATAATAATATCAAAACAACGTCGAATTGATAGTAGTTCTCATTAGTATTTACATAGTGCCGTAAATTCGTTTCATTTTCCTTGCGCTTACGCAGGAAAAATTTCCCGGAAACAAATTTTAAAAAATTTTCCGCTGAACCCACTACCGTTAAGGTGACCATTTTTACTTTCGTGATAGTCTGGACGTCCAGACGTATAAAAACAGGTTGCGCAGACATGAAAGAGAAGCATCTTGATACCACCCTTGTCCAGGCGGGACGCAGTAAAAAATATACCCTTGGTTCCGTGAACAGCGTCATCCAGCGCGCCTCGTCGCTGGTGTTTGATACCGTGGAGGCGAAAAAGCACGCCACCCGTAACCGGGCCAACGGTGAACTGTTTTACGGGCGTCGCGGCACGCTGACCCACTTCTCGTTACAGGAAGCGATGTGCGAGCTGGAGGGCGGCGCGGGCTGTGCGCTCTTCCCCTGCGGTGCCGCGGCGGTGGCCAATACCATTCTGGCGTTCGTTGAGCAGGGCGACCATATCCTGATGACCAACACCGCCTACGAGCCAAGCCAGGACTTCTGCACCAAAATCCTCAGCAAGCTGGGGGTCACTACCGACTGGTTCGATCCGCAGATTGGCGCGAACATCGCCGAGCTGATCCAGCCCAACACCCGGATTGTGTTCCTGGAATCACCCGGCTCTATCACCATGGAAGTGCATGATGTGCCAGCCATTGTGCAGGCGGTACGCAGCAAAGCGCCGGACGCTATCATCATGATTGATAACACCTGGGCGGCAGGGGTGCTGTTTAAGGCGCTCGATTTTGGTATCGACATCTCGATTCAGGCGGCGACGAAGTACCTGATTGGCCACTCTGACGGGATGATTGGTACCGCGGTTTCCAACGCCCGCTGCTGGGAGCAGCTGCGCGAGAACGCCTATCTGATGGGCCAGATGGTGGATGCCGACACCGCCTATATGACCAGCCGCGGCTTGCGTACCCTCGGCGTGCGTCTGCGTCAACATCATGAAAGCAGCGTGCAGATTGCACAGTGGCTGGCGCAGCATCCCCAGGTGGCGCAGGTTAACCATCCGGCACTGCCGGGCAGCGTCGGACATGAATTCTGGCAACGTGACTTTACGGGCAGCAGCGGTCTGTTCTCCTTTGTGCTTAATAAACGCCTGAGCAATGACGAGCTCGCCGCTTACCTGGATAACTTCTCGCTGTTCAGCATGGCCTACTCCTGGGGCGGCTTTGAATCGCTGATCCTGCCGAACCAGCCAGAGCAGATTGCGGCCCTGCGTCCCGGCGGCAAAGTGGACTTTACCGGCACCCTGATCCGCCTGCATATCGGCCTGGAAAACGTCGACGATTTGATTGCCGATCTGCAAGCCGGGTTTGCGCGCATTGAATAGCGCAGGGCCACAAACACACTCCGCGGACACTTTTCTCTCCATTAGCTGCAGAAAAGTCTGATTTGTTGCGTCTGCGATCAAAGCCCGCCGACGAAATAGGGAGTACAATAGCCTTATATATGCTGTTCCACAGGAAAGCCCATGGCTGTTATTCAAGATATTATCGCTGCACTCTGGCAACACGACTTTGCAGCGCTGGCGGACCCGCACGTGGTTGGGATTGTCTATTTCGTTATGTTCGCCACATTGTTTCTGGAAAACGGGTTACTGCCCGCCTCCTTTTTACCGGGGGACAGTCTGCTGCTGCTGGCAGGGGCGTTAATCGGTAAAGGGGTGATGGACTTTACCCCCACGATGGTGATCCTCACCTCAGCCGCCAGCCTGGGCTGCTGGCTCAGCTATTTGCAGGGCCGCTGGCTCGGCAATACGCGGGTGGTCAAAAGCTGGCTGGCGCAGCTGCCGCATAAATACCATCAGCGGGCGAACTGCATGTTTGACAGGCATGGCCTGCTGGCGCTGCTGGTCGGGCGTTTTCTGGCCTTTGTGCGTACGCTGCTGCCAACCATGGCTGGCATCTCCGGGCTCTCTAACCGCCGCTTCCAGTTCTTTAACTGGCTGAGCGCGCTGCTGTGGGTCGGGGTCGTGACCACTTTTGGCTATGCGCTGAGTATGATCCCGTTCGTTAAACGCCATGAAGATCAGGTCATGACCTTCCTGATGATCCTGCCTATTTTCCTGCTGGTCGCAGGGCTGGTAGGAACCATCGTGGTGGTGATCCGTAAGAAGTACTGCAACGCCTGAGGCGCTGCTGTCGTTGTAGCCCCGGTAAGCGTAGCGCCTCCGGGGAAAAGCGCCGGGCGGCACTGCGTTTGCCCGGCCTACATGTCAATCACATCCCCTGCATCATCCGCATCCGCGCCGCATCTTCCCCCGGCGTCACGCCAAAGTAGCGCTTGAACTCCCGGCTGAACTGCGAGGCGCTTTCATAGCCTACCCGCAGCGCGGCGGCGCTGGCTTTCATACCATCGTGGATCATCATCATCCGCGCCTTATGCAGGCGGTAGCTCTTGAGATACTGCAGCGGCGAGGTGCTGGTTACCGACTTAAAGTTATGGTGGAACGCCGAGACGCTCATGTTGGCCTCAGCCGCCAGCTGATCCACGCTCAGGTTTTCGGTGTACTGGCTCTCGATGCGTTTCAACACCCGGCCAATCAGGCTGAAATGGGTCTGACGGCTGACCAACGCCAGCAGCGCCCCGCCGCCTGGCCCCAGCAGGATGTGGTAGAGGATTTCACGCACGATCTGCTTACCCAGAATCCGCGCGTCCAGCGGCCGCTCCATCACGTCCAGCAGACGTTCAATGGCGCAGAGGATCTCATCCGTCAGCGTGGCGGAGTTGATGCCGCTCGCCGCCATCGACGGGCGAAACAGTTCGTCCTCGCCAATGTCCATCAGCAGTTCCTGCAGTTGCAGAATATCGATATTTAAGCGAATACCTGCCAGCGGTACCGCCTCTGTCGCGAAAGTTTCACATTCAAAGGGTAAAGGTACTGTCAGGAGCAGATATTCGTTGGGGTCGTAACGAAATACCCGCTCGTTGATGTAGCCAATTTTGTGGCCAGAAAAGAGAAAAATGATACCCGGCTGATACATCACCGGCGTGCGGGCGTAGGGCTGAGTCCCATACAGCAGACGAACATCCGGCAGCAGCGTATCAAGATAATTTTCATTATCTTTCAGTTTCTTAATTTGTTCCGTTAGCTGCTGGCAGACGGCTTCACGTTTCATCTTCTCTCACTCCGGGTACGTTTTCCGACACCTGCAGTGTGCGCATTTTTTCCTGTTTTCTCCAGCACTGTGTAGAAATGGGCAAGACAACGGCAGGAATGTGCATTGAGAGGAGCGCGTGCGCTCGCCACAATGAGCACCATCAGGCAGCCCTCTGTGCCGCCCCGTTTTTTCACCCACCAAAGGGAACGAACAATGAACAATTTTAATCTGCATACCCCAACCCGCATCCTGTTTGGTAAAGGCGCCATCGCCGATCTGCGCGAGCAGATCCCGGCCAACGCCCGCGTCCTGATTACCTATGGCGGCGGTAGCGTGAAGAAGAATGGCGTCCTGGATCAGGTTTACTCCGCGCTGGAAGGCATGGACGTGCGCGAGTTCAGCGGCATTGAGCCAAACCCCTCTTACGAAACGCTGATGAAGGCGGTGAAAATCGCCCGTGACGAGCAGATCACCTTCCTGCTGGCGGTGGGTGGCGGCTCGGTGCTGGACGGCACCAAGTTCATTGCCGCGGCGGCCCATTACGATGAAACCATCGACCCGTGGCACATCCTGCAAACCGGCGGCAGCGACATTAAGAGCGCCATTCCGATGGGCTCCGTACTGACCCTGCCGGCGACCGGCTCCGAATCCAATAAAGGCGCGGTGATCTCACGTAAAACCACCGGCGACAAGCAGGCCTTTATGAACGAGCACGTGCAGCCGGTGTTTGCGGTGCTGGATCCGGTTTACACCTACACCCTGCCGCCGCGTCAGGTGGCGAACGGCGTGGTGGATGCCTTTGTCCACACCGTTGAGCAGTACGTTACTTACCCGGTAAACGCCAAAATTCAGGATCGTTTCGCCGAGGGCATTCTGCTGACCCTGATCGAAGATGGCCCGCTGGCGCTGAAAGAGCCAGAAAACTACGAAGTGCGTGCCAACGTGATGTGGGCTGCGACTCAGGCGCTGAACGGCCTGATTGGTGCCGGCGTGCCGCAAGACTGGGCAACCCACATGCTGGGCCACGAGCTGACGGCGATGCACGGCCTCGATCATGCCCAGACCCTGGCCGTGGTTCTGCCTGCGCTGTGGAATGAAAAACGCGACACCAAGCGTGGCAAGCTGCTGCAGTACGCTGAGCGCGTCTGGGGTATTACTGCCGGTTCTGAAGATGAGCGTATCGATGCGGCTATCGCTGCCACCCGCAACTTCTTCGAGCAGCTGGGTGTTCCGACGCGTCTCTCCGGCTACGGTCTGGACGGCAGTTCCATCCCTGCCCTGCTGGCAAAACTCGAGGAGCACGGCATGACGCAAATCGGGGAACATCATGACATTACTCTCGATGTAAGCCGCCGTATTTACGAGGCCGCTCGCTAACTGATTTTACGCGATTGCCTTCCGTTTTTCGGCATTTAGGCCAGGCTTAATGCACATACGCCACCAGGGGATCACTCCTGGTGGATGTCCAATGAAGGAGGAAAAATGGCAAACCAAACCGTAATCAAGCTTCAGGATGGCAACGTAATGCCCCAGTTGGGGCTCGGCGTATGGAAAGCCGGTAACGACGAGGTCGTCTCCGCCATTCATAAAGCACTGGAAGTCGGCTATCGCTCCATTGATACCGCTGCCGCCTACAAAAATGAGGAGGGCGTCGGCAAGGCCCTTGCCAGCGCTGGCGTACCCCGCGATGAGCTGTTCATTACGACCAAGCTGTGGAACGACGACCAGAAGCGTCCGGCAGAAGCCCTCCAGGAGAGCCTGGACAAGCTGCAGCTCGATTTTGTCGATCTCTATCTGATGCACTGGCCGGTTCCGGCTATCGACCATTACGTCGAGGCCTGGAAAGGGATGATTGAGCTGCAAAAAGCCGGACTGATAAAAAGCATCGGGGTCTGTAACTTCCAGGTTCACCATCTGCAGCGCCTGATCGATGAGACGGGCGTCGCCCCGGTGATCAACCAGATTGAGCTGCACCCGCTGATGCAGCAGCGCCAGCTTCATTCATGGAATGCGACCCACAAAATTCAGACCGAATCCTGGAGCCCGCTGGCTCAGGGCGGCGAAGGGGTCTTCGATCAGAAAATTATCCGCGATCTGGCCGATAAGTATGGCAAAACCCCGGCACAGATTGTTATTCGCTGGCATCTGGACTGCGGTCTGGTGGTGATCCCGAAATCGGTCACCCCGTCGCGCATCGCTGAGAACTTCAACGTGTGGGATTTCCGCCTGGATAAAGATGAACTGGGTGAAATTGCGAAGCTGGATAAAGGCAAGCGTTTAGGCCCGGATCCGGACCAGTTTGGCGGTTAGTAAAAAGCCGGGTGGCGGCTTCGCCTTACCCGGCCTACGTTCAGACTTGTAGGCCCGGTAAGCGCAGCGCCACCGGGCTTTTTTACAGGCTTAACCGGCCTTACGTTTTACACTCTTCTTCGTGCTCGCCCCACCGTTCGAACGCTGATGCACAATTGGCGTGTGCTTGGTCAGGGCCGGACGTGTATTGCGGTTCTGGCGGCGCGCTTCGCGCATCTCTTCAACCGTTGGCGCAGGTACCAGACAGTCGCGGCGTGAGCCAATCAGGTGCTTTTTGCCCATCTCTTCCAGCGCCTGGCGGATCAGCGGCCAGTTTTTCGGATCGTGATAACGCAGCAGGGCTTTATGCAGGCGACGCTGTTTGTCCCCCTTCGGCACCACCACATCCTCACTCTTATAGCCAATCTTACTCAGCGGGTTCTTGCCGGTGTAATACATGGTGGTTGAGTTCGCCAGCGGCGACGGATAGAAGTTCTGCACCTGATCCAGACGGAAGCGACGCTGCTTCAGCCACAGGGCCAGGTTCACCATGTCTTCGTCACGCGTGCCCGGGTGCGCGGAGATAAAGTACGGGATCAGGTACTGCTCTTTCCCGGCCTGCTTCGAATAGGTATCGAACAGCTCTTTAAAGCGATCGTAGCTCCCCATCCCCGGCTTCATCATCTTCGATAATGGCCCCTCTTCGGTATGCTCCGGGGCGATCTTCAGGTAGCCGCCCACATGGTGGGTCGCCAGCTCTTTGATGTAGCGCGGATCTTCCACGGCGATGTCATAACGCACCCCGGAAGCGATGAGGATCTTCTTGATGCCCTTCAGATCGCGGGCACGACGGTACAGGTTGATCGTCGGCTCATGGTTGGTGTCCATATGTTCGCAAATGCTCGGATAGACACAGGAGAGACGACGGCAGGTCTGCTCCGCGCGCGGCGACTTACAGCGCAGCATGTACATGTTGGCGGTTGGGCCACCCAGATCGGAGATGACGCCGGTAAAGCCCGGCACCGTGTCGCGAATGGCTTCGATCTCGTTGACGATAGAGTCTTCAGAGCGGCTCTGAATAATGCGCCCTTCATGCTCGGTGATCGAACAGAAAGAGCAGCCCCCGAAGCAGCCACGCATGATGTTGATCGAGAAGCGGATCATCTCATACGCCGGGATACGGCTGTTGCCGTATGACGGGTGCGGCACGCGCTTGTACGGCAGCGCAAATACGCTGTCCATCTCTTCGGTAGAGAGCGGGATCGCCGGCGGGTTTACCCAGATGTAGCGCTCACCGTGCTTTTGCATCAGCGCACGGGCACAGCCCGGGTTGGTTTCGTGGTGCAGAATACGGGACGCATGCGCGTAGAGCACCTTGTCGCTTTTTACCTTCTCAAAGGATGGCAGCAGCACGTAGGTCTTTTCCCACGGCTTCGGACGCGGCGGCTGCACCACGATGGCTTTTGCTTCGGCTTTCTTCGGCGCAACCGGCTTATTATCCGCACACGGCAGATCTTCGCCGTATGGATGCGGGATCGGATCGATTTTGCCCGGCATATCGATGATACGGGAATCCACCCCTTTCCAGCCCGGCAGCGCCTCTTTCACCATGATGGCGGTGTTACGCACGTCGCGGATGTCGCCCACTGGTTCGCCCTGCGCCAGACGATGCGCCACTTCCACCAGCGGACGCTCGCCGTTGCCGAAGATCAGCATGTCGGCTTTGGAGTCCACCAGCACCGAACGGCGCACGGTATCAGACCAGTAGTCGTAGTGCGCGGTACGGCGCAGGCTCGCTTCGATACCCCCCAGGATAACCGGTACATCTTTCCAGGCCTCTTTGCAGCGCTGGGTGTAGACGAGGGTTGCGCGATCCGGACGCTTGCCCGCCACGTTATCCGCGGTGTAGGCGTCGTCGTGACGCAGCTTGCGGTCGGCGGTGTAGCGGTTGATCATCGAGTCCATGTTGCCCGCGGTAACGCCGAAGAAGAGGTTAGGCTTACCGAGGCGCATAAAATCATCTTTGCTGTTCCAGTCAGGCTGGGCAATGATCCCGACGCGGAAGCCCTGGGCTTCGAGCATGCGACCGCAGATCGCCATACCAAAGCTCGGATGATCGACGTAAGCGTCACCCGTCACCAGGATAATGTCGCAGCTGTCCCAGCCAAGTTGGTCCATCTCTTCACGAGACATCGGCAGGAAAGGCGCCGGTCCAAAGCAGGCCGCCCAGTACTGCGGCCAGGAGAAGAGGTCACGATCCGGCTGGATCAGGGAAATTGCGCTCATAATGCTTCCGAAGAAAAAATAATCAAAGGGCGGCGATTATACGCTGTTCTTCTGCAATAAATGAAGTGGGGAACGCGCCAAAATGGCGCCAGGTTAACGAAACTTCCACAAGCGCTGTAAACAACCTGCTAGAATGCCGCGCGCTGACGAATAACCGCTTTACTACGCAGGATTTTTAGCCCGTTTTTGCTCAGCAAAAACGGCCATGACGGGGAATGACACTTTGCGAGGCAGCCACTCTTCTCAGGTTTCCCAGCTACAGGTTGTGATGCATCTGTGCGGGTTTTTGGTGTTGCTTTATAGCTTCTCGATGCTGCCGCCGATGGCCATCGCGCTGGCAAATAAAGAGCGCAGCTATATCGCCTTTTTGAGCACCTTCGTGACCTTTTTTACCCTCGGTGGCGGCACCTGGCTGATGACCAAACATGCCGGGATCCAGCTGCGCACCCGCGACGGGTTTGTGATTATCGTACTGTTCTGGTTCCTCTTTTCGCTGATTAGCGCCATGCCGCTGTGGATGGATGACGCGCAGAAACTCTCGCTGGCGGATGCGCTTTTTGAAGGGGTATCGGGGATCACCACCACCGGGGCTACGGTGATTGGCGACGTCAGCGCCCTGCCAAAATCGTATCTCTACTATCGCGCGCAGCTCAATTTTATCGGCGGCCTTGGGGTCATCGTGCTGGCGGTGGCGGTGCTGCCGTTTCTCGGCATTGGCGGCATGAAGCTTTATCAGTCTGAAATGCCAGGACCGTTTAAAGAGGAGCGCCTCACTCCCCGGCTGGCGGATACCTCACGCACTCTCTGGCTCACCTATCTGCTGCTGGGGCTAACCTGCACGCTGGCCTACTGGCTTGCGGGGATGTCGTTCTTCGACGCGCTGTGCCACGGGCTCTCAACCGTCTCCCTCGGCGGCTTCTCCACCCGTTCGGAGAGTATCGGTTTTTACGACAGCCATGCCGTGGAGCTGGTCGCCGGGCTGTTCTCCCTGCTCTCCGCTTTCAACTTTACCCTCTGGTATGTGGCCATTACCCGCCGCACGCTGAAGCCGTTTCGCCGTAACCAGGAGCTAAAGTTCTTTCTGATTGCCGCGGCCATCATCATTTTGATCACCGCCTGGCAGGTATGGCATGCAGGGATGTACAACATCCCTGACAGTCTGGTGCATGCCTTTTTTCTTGCCAGCTCGATGATGACCGATAATGGCCTGTCGACCGGGGACTATGCCCAGTGGCCCGCGCACACCATCTTTTTACTGTTACTGGCCAGCTTCTTCGGCGGCTGTATCGGCTCCACCTGCGGCGGGATCAAGGCGCTGCGTTTTCTGATCATGTTCAAACAGTGCCGCCAGGAGCTGCACCAGCTTGGCCATCCACGCGCCCTTTTGCCGGTGCGCATCGGTAAAAGCGTGGTCAACGAGCGCGTACTGCGTTCGGTCTGGAGCTTCTTCTTTCTCTACGTCCTGTTTACCGCCTTTTTTATCTGGGCGCTGAATCTGATGGGGTACGATCTGTTCACCTCCTTCGCCACGGTCGCCGCCTGCATCAACAATATGGGGCTAGGATTCGGTGAAACTGCGTCAACGTTCGGTACGCTGACGGAAGGGGCAAAATACCTGATGTGCGTGGCGATGATTCTGGGGCGTCTGGAGATCTATCCGATACTGATCCTCTGCTCGCGCTTCTTCTGGCGGGCCTAGAAACAACACGCCCGGCAGAGGATGCCGGGCGGGAGAGAATTACGGGGCCGGATTCACCAGCAGCTGCCCCACCGAGCCGCGATCCGCCATCTCCAGTGTCTGGCTGTGGAACAGGAACGGGAAGTGCGGCCAGGAAGGCTGCCCGTAATAGACCAGCAGTTCCACCTGCCCGTCGACCCAGACGGTATCCTTCCAGCCTCTGTCTTCCGGGAACGGCATGGCGCCGTTGACGTTGCGGATAAGGAAACTCACCCCTTCGATATGGAACGACTGCGGCCTGTCGGCGCGCACCGTCCAGCGCTCCCAGGAGCCCTGCTGGGCGGTGATATCGATGCGGTTCACATCCCACAGCTGGCCGTTAATGCCCGGATCGTCGCCAAGGCTGATATCCCGGCTGCGCACCGGCGTACCGCTCAGGATCTCCTCCGACAGCAGGCGCATCGGCAGGGTATCGGTCACCAGCGGCAGCAGGCCGGTTGGACGCAGGGTTAACACCAGCGTCGAAACCAGAATGCTCGACGGCTCAAAGAAACCGCGCAGACGATCAACAATGCCCGCCGCCTCGCCACAGGTGATCGACACCTCTTCGCCGTTGGTCATATCCACCAGGATTTCGCGTCGCTCGCCCGGCGCCAGCGCCAGCTGTTTAACCGACACCGGAGCCGGTAAAAAGCCCTGATCCCCGGCAATGACGTGCAGCGCGCGGCCATCGCTCATCTGCAGTTGATAGCGACGCGAGTTGGAGGCATTCAGCAGACGCAGGCGTACCCAGCCGCGTGACACCTCGACATAGGGGCTTTGCGCGCCGTTGACCAGCAGCGTATCACCCACAAAACCGCCGCTGCCCGGCTCGCTGTACTCCGGCGTACCGAAATTATCCAGCCGCTTGTCCTGAATGATGAGCGGGAAGTCATCCACCCCGTAGTGGTTCGGGATCGGCAGGGATTTACTGACCTCATCCTCTATCAGCCACATCCCGGCCAGACCGTTGTAGACCTGCTGCGCGGTGCGGTTTGGGGTGTTGGCGTGATACCAGAGGGTCGCGGCGCGCTGGCGGACCGGCAGAACCGGTGCCCAGTCGGCGCTTGCGGACATCATGCGCGGCGCACCGCCCAGCAGCGGGCCCGGCACCTGCATCCCGCTGATGGTCATGGCGACATTCTCCGCCAGGCGGTTGCTGTAGATCAGTTTGACGTCATCGCCGCTCCAGACGCGCACCGTCGGGCCGAGGTAGCGTCCGTTGATGCCCCAGACCGAAGCCCGGGTACCCTGAGTGAACGACCAGTGGGCGCGCTGTAGCGTCAGAAACAGCGGCTGCCCGCGGCGGGATTCCAGTAACGGCGGAATGGGCAGCGGCTGCTGCTGCCCGGCGGCGTTTGCCCTCAGCGGAACCGCGCCTGCACAAAGGGCGATCCCCGATGCCTGAATAAACTGACGGCGACTGAGTGACATAATGGCTCCATCTATAAA
Organism: Leclercia sp. LSNIH1; assembly: GCF_002902985.1. NCBI lineage: Bacteria > Pseudomonadati > Pseudomonadota > Gammaproteobacteria > Enterobacterales > Enterobacteriaceae > Leclercia > Leclercia sp. LSNIH1. The sequence goes on from NZ_CP026167.1 coordinate 148,827, forward strand.
CGCACTAACACACGGGAATTCGTTTTCCCTTTAAACCGGCTTAAACCTTGCCAGCAGCTTCTCGCTCTGCGACTTCTTTATCGAGCTCAGCGATTTTATTCAGCATTAATTCGCGGCAATGTGCCGCCAGCTCGCGTACCTGGTCTTTGCCATATTTACTGACATCGACCGGCGGCAGCATTTCTACGATGACCAGACCGTTACGCAGACGATTCAGGTTTATCTTATTCGATGTGTTGGAAACACACACTGGAATAATCGGTACGCCTGCCGCAATTGCGGCATGAAATGCGCCAGTTTTGAACGGCAGCAGGCCACGACCCCGGCTGCGGGTCCCTTCCGGGAACATCCAGATAGAGATCTTGCGCTTTTTGAAGTGGTTCACCACCTCGGCAATCGTGCCGTGCGCTTTGGCCCGGTTGTTGCGGTCAATCAGCAGGTTGCCGGTGAGCCAGTAGAGCTGGCCGAAGAACGGGATCCACAGCAGGCTTTTCTTGCCCACGGTGACGGTTGGCGGCTGCACGATTTTCGCTGCGGTCACCATATCGTAGTTATTCTGGTGGTTACCGATATAGATAGCATTACCAAATTTCTCTGCCCCTTCCGGCAGACGCGTTTCCACCTTCAGGCCAAACAGCGGCGCCAGACGGGCAAACATGTGGCCAAAGGTGGCAACGTGTTTTGGATTACGCGGGCTGAACAGGCAGTAAACAGAGCCGAAGATACAGACCAGAATGCAGTAGATAACGGCAAGAATGGTTCGAACAATTAATAGCATAGCGACCTCAAAAACCCCTGACAGTTGGCGATTATACTGCAACTGTGAGCGGGTAACTCCTTTGTTTCTATAACGGATGTTTTTCACGAGTCCCCCTCCTGAGCGGAGGGGGAGGTGCTCTGTTACGCTTCGTTGTCGCCCGATGTCGCGCGGTGTGGAGAGTCGATCTCTACACGGTCAATGCGCTGCAAGCCACGCATCAGCGATCCTTTGCGTCCACGTTCGCCCACCACTTTCTGCAGCTCTTCCGGGCGCAGCTTGATTTTGCGTTTACCCACATGGATGGTCAACGTGCTCTGCGGCGGCAGAATAAAGAGGTGCGCCAGGCTGTCTTCCCCTTTTGCCGCATCCGCCGCAGCGATGTTGATGATCTTGTTGCCTTTGCCTTTCGACAGCTGCGGCAGATCGCTGAGCGGGAACATCAGCATGCGGCCCGCGGCGGAGATCGCCAGCAGCATGTCGTTCTCGTCTTCAATCACCAGCGGGGCCATGACCCGGGCGTTATCCGGCAGGCTAATCAACGCTTTGCCCGCACGGTTGCGCGAGATCAGATCGTTAAAGGTACAGATGAAGCCGTAACCCGCATCGGAGGCCATCAGCAGTTTCTGCTCATCACCTTCCATCAGCATATGCTCGACGGTCGCCCCTGGCGGCAGCGTCAGCTTGCCGGTGAGCGGCTCGCCCTGCCCGCGCGCTGACGGCAGCGTAATCGGGTCGATGGCGTAGCTACGCCCGGTGGTGTCGATAAAGGCCACCGGCTGGTTGCTCTTGCCCTTCACGGCGGCTTTGAAGCTGTCGCCCGCTTTGTAACTCAGACCCGGCGCGTCGATATCATGACCTTTGGCGCTACGCACCCAGCCGCTTTGTGACAGCACAATGGTCACCGGCTCGGACGGCTGCATGTCATGCTCGCTCATCGCTTTCGCTTCTTCACGCTCGTGCAGCGGAGAGCGACGCTCATCGCCGAAGGCATCGGCGTCAGCCTGCAGCTCTTTCTTCAGCAGGTTGTTCATCTTGCGTTCGGAGGCGAGGATCGCCTGCAGCTGATCGCGCTCTTTTTCCAGCTCATTCTGCTCACCGCGAATTTTCATCTCTTCCAGCTTCGCGAGATGGCGCAGTTTCAGCTCGAGGATCGCTTCCGCCTGGGTTTCGCTGATGCCAAAGCGCGACATCAGGGCTGGCTTCGGCTCATCCTCGGTACGGATGATCTCAATCACTTCGTCGATGTTGAGGAACGCCACCAGCAAACCTTCGAGGATATGCAGGCGCTTAAGCACTTTCTCCAGACGGTGATTCAGACGACGGCGCACCGTATCGCGGCGGAACGTCAGCCATTCGGTGAGGATCTCCAGCAGGTTTTTCACCGCCGGACGGCCATCCAGCCCGATCATGTTCAGGTTGATACGGTAGCTTTTTTCCAGATCGGTGGTGGCGAACAGGTGATTCATCACCGGCTCCATATCCACACGGTTGGAACGCGGCACGATCACCAGACGGGTCGGGTTTTCGTGGTCGGATTCATCGCGCAGATCGTCCACCATCGGCAGCTTTTTATTGCGCATCTGGGCGGCGATCTGCTCCAGCACCTTCGCGCCCGAGACCTGGTGCGGCAGCGCGGTAATCACCACCGCGCCATCCTCTTTGGTCCACACCGCGCGCATACGCACCGAGCCGCGACCGTTCTGGTAGATTTTGCGGATTTCCGCGCGGGAGGTGATGATCTCCGCTTCGGTCGGGAAGTCCGGCCCCTGCACGATATCCAGCAGATCGTCCAGCGTGGTCTTCGGCTGTTCAATCAGGGTAATGGCCGCTTTCGCCACTTCACGCAGGTTGTGCGGCGGGATATCCGTCGCCATCCCGACGGCAATACCGGTGGTGCCGTTCAGCAGAATGTTCGGCAGACGCGCAGGCAGCATTTTCGGCTCCTGCAGCGTACCGTCGAAGTTGGGTACCCACTCCACGGTGCCCTGGCCCAGCTCGCTGAGCAGCAGTTCGGCATATTTTGAGAGACGGGATTCGGTATAACGCATCGCCGCGAACGACTTCGGATCGTCCGGCGCACCCCAGTTCCCTTGGCCGTCGACCAGCGGATAGCGGTAGGAGAACGGCTGGGCCATCAACACCATCGCTTCATAACAGGCGCTGTCGCCGTGCGGATGGTATTTACCCAGCACGTCACCCACGGTACGGGCGGATTTTTTAAACTTGGCGCTGGCATTCAGTCCCAGCTCAGACATCGCATAAACGATGCGGCGCTGAACGGGTTTCAGGCCATCTCCGATAAACGGCAACGCCCTGTCCATGATGACGTACATGGAGTAGTTCAGGTAGGCGTTTTCCGTGAATTCATGTAGCGCGAGGCGCTCTGCCATATCGCTCATTAAATGGGATTCCTCAACTCAGAAACCAGTTGGTTTCAGGCAATATTGCCGCAGATACTACCTTATCTGGCGAGTCGAGTCACAAAGAAAAAGGGGCCGGAATAGCGGCCCCTTGATGGGTTATTTATTCAGCTTGATAACCTGTTTCACGTCGATTTCGAAATCGTTCCACTCTTTATCGACCTTGCCCTGCAGCTCAACCTTATCCTGCGGCGTAATGGTCTGGCCGTTCCAGTGTTTATTGTCGATCTCCACCGTTACCGTGCCGCTCTCATCACGGAAGGTATAACGGTCGTCAGAGAGGCGCTCGGTAATCGTCCCGCGCAGTTTCACCCAGCTGTCATCCTTCATATCCTTGACCTTCTGCGCCGTGGTGAGGTTAGCGTCATTATCGACAAACCCGCCCTGCTGGGTTTGCGTCTGGGTTGCCGTCGCGGATGGGCCATTAAATCCCCCCTGTGCCGCAAACACCGGCGCGGAGGTGATCATCATGATGGCAGCAATAGCAGCGATTTTTTTCATCTTAACTCTCCCTTTAATGTCGTTTCGCAATCCATTAAACAGGGTAAACCTTAACAACTTCTTAAGCGGAAAATTTAAATTTTTTTACTGTACAGCTGTGCGTAACAGAGGGTTTACTGACGGCATCAGGGAGGGAAACATGCGCATTTTACTGGTAGAAGATGACAGGCTGATTGGCGATGGCATTAAAGCCGGGCTGACGAAAATGGGCTTTTGCGTGGACTGGTTCACCGACGGCGAAACGGGCCGTGCGGCGCTCTATAGCGCCCCCTACGACGCCGTGGTACTCGACCTGACGCTGCCCGGCCTCGACGGGCTACAAATCCTGCGCGAATGGCGGGCACAGGGGCGCGACGAACCGGTGCTGATATTAACCGCGCGGGATGCGCTCGATCAGCGCGTCGAGGGGCTGCGCCTGGGGGCTGACGATTATCTCTGTAAACCCTTCGCCCTGATTGAGGTGGCTGCCCGTCTGGAGGCGCTGGTGCGCCGCAGCCACGGGCAGGCGCACAGCGAACTGCGCCACGGTAAAATCACGCTCAATCCCACCAGCCTCGTCGCCACCCTGAACGGCGAAACTCTGGTGCTGAAGCCGAAAGAGTTTGCCCTGCTGGAACTCCTGATGCGCAACGCAGGCCGCGTCCTGCCGCGGAAGCTGATTGAAGAGAAGCTCTATACCTGGGATGACGACGTCTCCAGTAACGCCATAGAAGTCCACATACACCATCTGCGCCGCAAGCTCGGCAGCGATGTTATCCGCACCGTGCACGGCATCGGTTATACCCTGGGTGACGCATGAAACTGACCCAACGCCTCAGCCTCAAGCTGCGCCTGACGCTGCTGTTCTTAGCCCTGTCGCTGACGGCATGGTTTGCCGCGAGCATCGTCGCCTGGCACCAGACCACCGATAAGCTCGATAAGCTGTTTGACACCCAGCAGATGCTGTTTGCCAAAAGGCTGCTGACCATGGATCTCGACGAGCTCAAAGCCCCGGAACGCATGCGCGAGGTGCCGAAAAAAGCCCGTCACGGCCATCTGGATGACGATGCGCTGGCCTTCGCCATCTACACCCCCGAGGGCAAAATGGTGCTTAACGACGGCGAAAACGGACGCGACATTCCGTACCACTATCGCCGGGAGGGCTTCGACAACGGGCGGCTGGACGACGATAACGACGAATGGCGCTTCCTCTGGCTTACCGCCCCGGACGGCAAGTACCGGGTGGTGGTCGGCCAGGAGCGGGAGTACCGTCAGGAGATGGCGCTGGACGTGGTGCGATCGCAGCTCACGCCTTGGCTGGTGGCGCTGCCGGTGATGCTGCTGTTGCTTATCGTCTTGCTGAGCCGGGAACTGCACCCGCTGAAAAAGCTGGCGCAAACCCTGCGCCTCCGCTCACCGGATGCCACTGACCGCCTGCCGACCCACGGCGTGCCCGTTGAGGTTCGTCCGCTGCTCGATGCGCTGAATCATCTGTTCGCCCGCACCCAGGAGATGATGGCCCGCGAGCGCCGCTTTACCTCCGATGCCGCCCACGAACTGCGCAGCCCCCTCACCGCCCTGAAAGTGCAGACCGACGTGGCGCAGCTGTCGCTGGACGATCCTGAGGCGCAGGGCAAAGCGCTGAACCAGCTACACGCCGGTATCGACCGGGCATCGCGGCTGGTTGAGCAGCTCCTGACCCTGTCGCGCCTGGATTCACTGGAGAGCCTCGATGACGTGGAATCCCTGTTGCTGGCCGATGTTCTTCAGTCGGCGGTGATGGCGATCTACTCTCCGGCGCAGCAGGCCGGGATCGAGATGCGCCTGAACATCAACGCCCCGCAGGTCACCCGCCCCGGCCAGCAGCTGCTGCTGAGCCTGCTGGTACGCAATCTGCTGGATAACGCCGTACGCTACAGCCCGCGCGGCAGTGTGGTGGAGGTTACGCTCGATAGCCGCAGTTTTACCGTCCGTGACAACGGAGCGGGCATTGCCCCCGAGGCGCTGGCGCGGATCGGCGAGCGCTTCTATCGCCCGCCAGGGCAGGAGCAAACCGGCAGCGGGCTGGGGTTGTCTATCGTCAAACGGATTGCCGCCCTGCATCGAATGAGGGTAACTCTCGGGAATGCGCCGGAGGGCGGCTTTGCCGTCACCGTCGGCTGGTAGGGAATTATTGCTGCTATAGCAAAAGACTTTGCACATTTTGCTAATTTCACCGCACCGCTGTCGCGCGTAGAATAGCCCTCAGACTCGCTACTCTGAGGACAACTTAATGAGCAATATCTTAATTATCAACGGTGCAAAAAAATTCGCCCACTCCAATGGCCAACTGAATGACACCCTGACCGAGGTCGCGGACGGCTTCCTGCGCGACGCCGGGCATGATGTTAAAGTCGTGCGCACCGACGGTGAATACGATATCCAGGCCGAAGTGCAGAACTTCCTCTGGGCTGACGTGGTGATCTGGCAGATGCCTGGCTGGTGGATGGGCGCACCGTGGACCGTGAAAAAGTACATGGACGATGTCTTTACCGAAGGCCACGGCGCGCTGTATGCCAGCGATGGCCGCACCCGTTCAGATGCCTCGAAAAAATATGGCTCCGGCGGTCTGATTCAGGGGAAAAAGTACATGCTTTCCCTCACCTGGAACGCCCCGATAGAAGCCTTCACCGAAGAAGATCAGTTCTTCCACGGCGTGGGCGTGGACGGTGTTTATCTGCCGTTCCACAAAGCCAACCAGTTCCTGGGAATGGAGGCGCTGCCGACCTTTATCACCAACGACGTGATCAAAATGCCGGACGTGCCACGCTATATCGCAGAATATCGCAAGCATCTGGCTGAAATTTTTGCTTAACTGGTTGCATGTTATCAGGAGAAATGACCATGCTTACCGTTATTGCTGAAATTCGTACCCGTCCTGGCCAACATCACCGTCAGGCGGTGCTGGAGCAGTTCGCTAAAATTATCCCGACCGTTTTAGATGAAGCCGGCTGCCACGGCTACGCGCCGATGGTGGACACCGCCGCAGGCGTCAGCTTCCAGACCACCGCCCCCGACTCCATCGTGATGGTTGAGCAGTGGGAAACCGTCGCGCACCTTGAAGCGCATCTGCAGACTCCGCACATGAAAGCGTGGAGCGAGGCGGTGAAGGGTGACGTTCTGGAAACGCATATCCGTATTCTGGAGAACGGGGTTTAACCCCTGTTTTGCCCGGTGGCGCTACGCTTACCGGGCCTACAAAACCGTAGGCCGGGCAAACGAAGTGCCGCCCGGCAATACCAACAGCACCGAATCTCAGGCCCGGTACGCATAGCGTTTCCGGGCTTTTTTTATCACCTCAAAACGCACCTGCTATGCTTACTTCTGATTTCATTGTTATCTGGAGGAAGGAATGGGAATTTTTAACTTCGTTAAAGAGGCAGGTGAAAAGCTGTGGGATAACCTGACCGATCACAAAGGTCAGAGCGATAAGGTGACTGAACACCTTAAAAAACTCAACATACCGGGCGCCGACAAAGTGCAGGTCAACGTCAACGATGGTAAGGCCGTGGTGACGGGTGACGGACTCACCCAGGAGCAGAAGGAAAAAATCCAGGTCGCGGTAGGGAACATCGCGGGCGTCAGCGAGGTGGAAAACAGCATCACCGCCACCGACACCCAACAAGAAGCCACCTACTATACGGTCAAATCGGGTGATACGCTGAGCGCTATCTCCAAAACGGTGTATGGCGATGCGTCGCAGTACAACAAAATCTTCGAAGCCAACCGCCCTATGCTCTCCAGCCCCGATAAAATTTATCCCGGCCAGACGCTGCGTATTCCAGAAGCCTGATAGCACCGCACCGAGGGAAGATGATGAAGATAGCCTGTCTGGGCTGGGGCTCGTTGATATGGAAAAGCGGCCCACTCCCCGTCGTCGGGGAGTGGAAAACTGACGGGCCATCGCTCCCCGTTGAATTTTGTCGGATCAGCGATGGCGGCGAGCTCGCCACCGCCCTCTGCATGAACGCACCTGCCGTTCCCGTGCTCTGGGCGTGGCTCAACGCGGAAACCCTGAACGTTGCCTGTCAGGCCCTGCGCGAGCGCGAAGGGATCCCTGAGGAACGTTGTGACGGTATCGGTTCGTTGCTGACTGGAGAGCGCCACACCGGCCTGCTTGCTAAATGGGCGGCCGAGAGAGGCATCGAGGCGGTGATCTGGACCGGGCTGCCACCGAGAAGCGCCTCACTGGAGGGGCGGGTGCCTACCGTGGACGAAGCGATTGTCTATCTGGATAGCCTGAGCGGCGAGGCCCGCCAGCACGCGCGGGACTATTTTGACCAGGTGCCAGCCCAAATCGACACCCCCTACCGGCGGGTAATCACTGAAGTGCTGGGGTGGTAACAACGCCACCCCAGCGTTTTCTTACCAGTACAGTTTCCAGCTCTGGGTAAAGCGCACCAGCGCTTCGACGTAGAAGTAATCCCCCCAGCTGGCGCACTCGTCCACGCCTTTATTGCTGGCGAGGTGATACACAGAGTGTTTCAGCACGCCGTTGCCCTTCTCCTCTTTTCCCATCAGGTAGTGCCTGGTCAGCGAGGACATGATCCCTTTCGCCCACGCCAGATAGCGCTCGCGATCCGGGTCAGTCACCGGCAGATGCTTCACCAGCTCCAGCAGGCCGCATACCGCAATCGCCGCCGACGATGAATCACGCAGCGCGTCGGTGCCTACCAGCGCCAGATCCCAGTGGCAGACGTAATCCTCCGGCAGGCGGTTGAGGAAGTAGTTTGCCAGCCGTTTTGACAGGGCGATCATCGTCTCGTCGCCGGTATAGATATAGCTCAGCAGAAAGCCGTAAATCCCCCACGCCTGGCCCCGCGACCAGCAGGAGTCGTCCGCATAGCCCTGCTGGGTATTACCGTAGCGCGGCGCGCCGGTGACCACATCCATATAGTAGGTGTGGAAGGTGGAGGCATCGTCACGGATAAGGTACGTTGCGGCCTGCATCACATGGGCTTTAGCGGCCTCGGCAAAGCGCGGATCGCCGGTCTGCTCCGTCGCCCAGTAGAGCAGCGGCAGGTTCATGTTGCAGTCGATGATCATCCGGCCAGCCTGTTCCGGGTCGGCCAGATCGCCCCACGCCTGGATGATCTTCGCCTTCTCGTGGAAGCGCTCCAGCAAAGCTTCTGCCGCCAGCAGCGAGAAGCCGCGCGCCTCGCGACTGCCGGTCAGCCGCCAGTCCGCCACGCAGGAGAGCGTGTAGAGGAAGCCGAGATCGTGGGTGTTGGTGTCGCTGCGCCCGGCAATGCGCAGGCCAAACGAGCGCGTGTGTTTTTGGGCCATCTCACGGAATTTCTCGTCCCCGCTCATCTCCCACGCCAGCCACAGCTGCCCGGTCCAGAAGCTGGTGGTCCACTCGACGTTATCGGTCAGGGGATAAAACCCCTCTTTGCAGGTTTCTGCCGGGAATTTGTCACCGAATTCCGTTAAATGACGGCTAATCAGGTCGAGGATATGGCTGCGTGCCGAGATTAATTCATCGCTAAAGGCGCGTTCATCCACGGGCACGGGAATATCGGCCAGACGTTCCTCGGTGATACGACTTAACATAATTCGATTCCTTCTTTGACGACGTAAATTAGTGATGTTCAGCAACGTTCAGTGTTTTTGCGCCGCGCCATTTGCTCTGGCAGGCGGATAACGTGAAGGCGGAAATAAGGGTAAAGGTCAGCGCCGTAGCGCCCATGATGATATAGGTCTGCTCAAAGCCGATGCGGTCATACATATAACCCGCAGGGGAAGAGACCACGACATTACCGACGTAGAGCATTGCCTGATAGCCCAGCAGATACATGGTGGCGTTCACGCGTTTATCGAAATGCTCGGCGATATATTTAAAGACCGACACCAGCAGGAGGCAGATCTCCAGACCGTACAGCGGCTTGAGAACCGAAATAAGCAGGTGCGAATCGCAGATCCCGGAAATAATCAGGCGCGCCCCGACAATCAGACCGACAATCAATAACCCACGCTTGGCGCCAATAAAATTCACGAACAGCGGGATGACCATATACATGACAAATTCCATCCCCGACTGCACGGTGCCCAGATAGCCAAAGACCGCGTTGCCCTGATGCACGTCATCAAAGAAGGTGACGAAATAGCGCGAGAACTGCTGCTCGGCGATAAACATCATCCACGCCACGCCCGCCACGTACAGGCAGAAGGCCCAGAATTTGCGGCTGCGCAGCAGGGCGTAAACATCCGCCGGAACGATTTTCTCTTTGGTCAGCACCTCACCGGCATGGGCCGAGTTGGTGTTCACCTTCAGGCTCAGGAGGACAATCAGCATAATGACCGACGCCACGCTGCCCATAATGAAGTTGTACGCAGGAGAGAGGTTAAACAGCAGGCCGGAGAACGACGATGCCACCGCCCAGCCGAGCGATCCCCACATACGGATCTGACCAAATTCCATGCCGTTCAGACGGCTGAAACGGTCGGAATAGGATTCGCACGCCGCGACGCCCGCATACCAGGCGAAACTTAAATAGAGCGCGCCGATAATAATCCCCAGCATGGTGTTGGACATTAACAGCGGCTGATAGACATAAATAAAGAACGGCGCCATCAGGGCGGACATCGCCACCACAAAATAGAGCAGGTATTTGCTCATGCCGATCTTATCCAGAATATAGCCATAGATCGGTTTCAGAATAACGGAGAAGACACCATTTACCGCAAATACGGTGCCGATCACCGAGCCGCTCAGGTTGGCTTTTTGCCCGAGCCAGATCGCCAGCAAACCAATACTGGCCGACCAGGTAAAGAAATAGAGAAAGATAAAACTGCTGATTTTGTAATATTCAGTTTTGTTGCTCATACCATCCTCGCCGATATCCAGGGTAAGGCTCTTATAAAATGAACGACAGCTTACGTTCGCTTCCGGGCGCGCAAATAACGACCCGGTTATCTTCTATTTTCAGTTGTGGTGTGTTTGCCTCTGCACGCGCTTTCCCGGAGGCGTATACCGCACTGCATAGCCAGCTCTCCCCCTGCGGGAGAGTGGTGGTCAGCACCGGAATGGCGGCGCATTCGGCAAACATGATGCTGCTGTTGGGTGGCGTCACCACGCTGTCAGGCTGACGGCTGATGACAGGCGACAGATCGACAATGACGCTGCTGCCGTTCGCGGCATTCAGATAACTGCCGCGCCCGATAAGCTGATGGTCGGTTTTCATTACCGCAAAACCGCCCTCCACCGTCTGCAACGTGCGGGCGCTGTTGATGCGGTGCAGGCGCAGATGCCACTCGCCAAACGGCACCAGCCAGCTCTCAATGTGGACGTCGTGCCACGGCGACCAGCGCGAAAAGATGAAGTTCTCGTCGACGCGGACCGCCTCGCATTCGCGGCGTCCGCGGAAGTAGTTATCACCATCGGCCAGCAGCAGCATGGAGTCGCAGGCAGCATGCTTGATGCCGAAGCGTCCGCGCTCGATGGTGAACCCAAAGCGGCTGGAGTAGGCAAATTTGGTGTATTTCGCCTCGGTGTTCACATAGTTGTTCAGCTCCAGCTGTCCGGCGGTGAGCATGGTGACGTGATCCGCCTGCATCAGGATCTGCTGGGCATGGGGAATGAGGCGCTTTTCGGCAAGCGCAGGTAATGGCTGCTCTTCTGCCTGCCAGAACGGATGGCTCTCCGGCAGGGCCAGAATCAGGTAGGTTTTCAGCGCCCAGTAAGGCGAGCCGGGGGAGTTATAGTCCTCGCACATCGCCAGGTTCGGGTAGGCGAAACCCAGCGTCAGGATCCCGTCGCGATCGGTCATCGGCTGTTGCTGCCACCAGCGCAGATGACGGAGGATGATCCCTTTCACAATCCCCGGCGTGAACACCTCCAGCCCGGAAAAAGCCACCGCACTCCAGAAGGCGACCATCGCGAAGCGGTAGGTCAGGCTGCGGCCAAAGGGCACCGAGGCGCCGTCGGCGGCGGACATATAGATAAAATCTTCCGCGAACAGGCGCGAACGCTGGCGCAGCACCTCTGCCCTCGCCTCATCACCGCTCAGGGTGGCGTAGATCAAACCGTAAAAGTGAAACGCCATTGAGATGTAGTAGTCCTTTGGCCGTCCCGGACCGTCGGAGTACCAGCCGTCCCCCAGATAGTAGGTCTCCATCATGGCGAAGCGGCGATCGATGGCCTGCTGGTCGTAGGGCAGTCCGGCGCGCTTAAAGCCAAGCTGGACCATGATGGCGAAGTAGTTCCAGTTGCTGTCCGGCATCGTCGCGTCGGTGATCTGGTTCAGCCAGGCGTGCAGATTCATCAGCTCACGTTCGCTAAACAGTTCAGTAAGTTTGTCCTGTAGGAGCGCCAGCCCGAGGCCATAGGCCGCCATCTCCACCAGACGCTGGTCATAAGGCCCGGCTTCGCCCCAGTAGCCTGCGCTTTGCGGATCGGTGCCCTGCTTAATGGCGGCGATATATTTATCGCTGAACGGCGTACTGTCGCCTGCGGCCATCAACGGAAACAGCCCCCATAAGACACGGGAGAGCCCCTCCATCTGCGCCACATCCCGGGCGTAGTGCGCGCAGGTATCGCCCAGTGAAAACCGCGAACTCCCCGCCGGAAACTGATTATCTACCGCCGCAAGCCACATGTTCAGGGCCGCCACCAGATCCTGGCGGGATGACAACGGATTTGATTTTTCTTTATTTGCCGCGCACATACGCTTGTCCTCGCAATCAACTGCGGCAAAGCATAGTTAATCAACAAGGTGCAGAAATGTTAGCCGGGTCACAGGAGTGAGAGATGAATAAACCCGCAGTTGAGGAAATTTAAAATGGTGGTTTATAAAGAGGAAAGAAAAGGGAAAAGTTGAGTTTTATTGCACTATGCGCGAAACACCTACGCCGGAACACCTTGAGCTCATCACCCTGAACGATACCCTCGTGTCGTTCAGTCGCCTGTTCGCCAACACCGTGCGCTATCACCACTGGCATCAGTGTCTGGAGATCCTCTATGTCGAAGAGGGCTTTGGCGTGGCGATTGTCGATAACCGCCACTACACCATGCGCCCGGGGAGGCTGTTTTTCTTTCCCCCCTTTACCCTGCACAAGGTGATGGTCGACCCCCAGGCCGAAGCGAACTACCGCCGGACCATTATTCATCTCGATCAGCATGCGGTAATGAAAGCCCTGCGTGATTTTCCCCAGACCCAACAGCGACTCCAGAAGCTGTCCCAACGGGGAGGAGAAGCCTGGGTAGCGGACATGGCCCACTGCCACAGCCATATCGATCATCTCTTCAGCTGCTACCCGCCGCCGTTGAACGGCGAGCGCATCGCCAGCCTGCTGATTAGCCTGTTCGCCATGCTGCCGCACGATGACGAAGGCCAGCCCGGCAACAGCCACGGTATCGCCAGCCAGGTAATGTTCTGGCTGGATGAGCACTACCAGCATAAGTTCAGTCTTGATGCGCTGGCAGACGAGCTGGGTAAATCCCGCAGCTACGTATCACGGAAATTCCATGCGGAGACGGGAGAGAAAATTCACGATTACCTGAATACGTTACGATTACGCAAAGCCTGTGAGAGCCTGCTGCATTCAGACGCCAGCGTGCGGGAGATTGCCGCGCGGGTGGGGTTTTCAGACGTGACCTACTTTATCAGCGCGTTTAAAAAGGGGATCGGAGAGACGCCCTTACAGTACCGGAAGAATCATCTGCAGCCCTGAGACACACGGCTGCGCGCTCATGTTCATTCATCTCTGAAAAAATGACAGCATAGTGATACTTTTCCTGTTCATCATAACGGCGGATTAATGGCCCCTGACTGAGCAGGCAGCATCAGAATAAAGCGCGTCGAGGTTTTATCTGACTCAACGGATACCCGTCCATTATGGGCAGTAATAATGGATTTAACGATCGCCAGACCGATGCCGCTGCTGTTTTCATCTTTTCGCTGACGAGAGGGATCGACCCGATAAAAGCGATCGAACAGCCGGGATAAATGCACAGGCGCTATAGGCGTGCCCGGGTTTTCCACACTAATATGCACTTCCCCTTCCCCTGAGCGCAGGTGAACGGTAATGGTGCTCCCGCGTGGGGTATAACGGATGGCGTTTGACAGTAAGTTGCTTATTGCCCGACGCAGCATCAGCGGATCGCCCTCCACCGGGGTGGCCTGCCCCTCCAGGCTTAGCGCTACTTCGCGTTCCTCGGCCAGAGCTTCAAAGAAGTCGAAAACCGTGGCGATCTCCGTCGCCAGATCCAGCTTCTCTTTTTCCGGGATCAGCTGGTTATTATCTGCCTGGGCGAGAAATAGCATATCGCTGACCATTTTCGACATGCGTGAAAACTCCTCCAGGCTGGAGTAGAGCACTTCCTCCAGCTCTTTCACGTTACGTGGCTGGCTGAGAGCTATTTCGGTTTGCGTGACAAGATTAGTGATCGGGGTACGCATTTCATGAGCAATATCGGCAGAAAAATTGGACTGCCGGTTAAAGACATCTTCTATACGCTCAATCATATGGTTAAAAGAGATCACCAGCCTTTCCAGCTCAATGGGCACATTTTGGTTATTTAAGCGGACACCGAGATCGGCCGAGCTAATATTTTTGATCTGCTGACTTAAACTGCGGATAGGTTTATGCCCCTGATAGACGGCAAACAGCACAATAAAGATCACGATAATGCTGATTATCGACGCCATTATCATCAGCTTGTTTTTGAGGTCATTGATATAATGCAGATGAAAATTGATCGATAGCGCCATCAGTAAATTATAGGCGGGCGTGCCATCTGCTTTTTTGCCGATGGGTAGCATAATTATACGCCAGGCGCTGTGCTGCGCCTGCGCACTATCAGCCATTCCCTGGTGCGGGGCGGGATCACGCCATAAGAGCACATGTCCGGCACGCAAATCTCTGCCAGGGGCGGGATCGTTGAGAAGGGTGTTCAAATCGGGTCCGGTTGAGGACTGAAAAACCGGACGATTATCCCTATCCAGCAGCAAAACAGAGATATTGGCGAAGCCTGCCACGACATTTTGCAGGATTTCCAGCCGCTCTTTTTCCGGCTCCTCCTGATGGCTCAGTACCGTTTCGAGGGTGAAGCCTATCTGCTTCAAATCATGAATATCGCGCTCTTCGAAATGTGCCTTTACGGAGTGGATCATTACCCAGGTGAAGACAAAAAAAGAGGCAATGGTGGCGAGGCTGATAAAGAACGTGAGCCGCGTGGCCAACGAAAAAGGCCGGGGGGAGCGCCTAAAGATCATCTGGCACCTCAAGCATATAGCCTACACCGCGCACGGTCTGGATGAGCCGTGGTTCAAAATCGTTATCAATCTTGCCCCGCAACCTTTTCACCGCCACGTCGATGGCGTTGGTATCGCTGTCAAAATTCATGTCCCAGACCTGAGATGCAATCAGCGACCGGGGCAATACTTCGCCCTGATGACGAATGAAGAACTCCAGCAAGGTAAACTCCTTGCTGGTCAGCGTGATGCGCGTTCCGTTGCGCGTTACCTTACGGCTGACCAGATCGAGGGTCAGATCGGCTACCTGAAACTGGCTTTCGACCATCACCGCCGCGCCACGACGGAGTAACGTCTTTACCCGGGCCAGCAGTTCGGCAAAGGCAAAAGGCTTAATCAGATAATCATCAGCGCCTAGCTCAAGCCCTTTGACCCGATGTTCAATGGTGCCCAGCGCGGTGAGCAGGAGAATGGGCATCCCTTTGTTGGCCGTGCGCAGCATCCTGACAATATCCCAGCCGTTCACATCCGGCAGCATAATGTCGAGGATCAACAGATCGTAATCTGCGGTCATTGCCAGATGAAAACCGTTCAGGCCGTTGTCTGCCAGATCGACAATAAACCCGGCCTCTTTCAGCCCCTTAGTCAAATACTCGCCGGTTTTTTTCTCGTCTTCGACGATCAGAATTTTCATGACGTTCTCTCCCTGCCCTGCGCTGCGAGCCTGAGATTTTAGGCATCCCGGATTCGATAGCAAAGGCATATTCCGCTTAATGACAGCTTTGTCATTTTCCTGTCACCCGTCAAACAGAGCCCGGAACGTAAAGTACCCGTCGTTGAACTACCCCTTTAAGGATCCGCCCGGGCGAGAAAACCTATGCGTAAATTTCAATTAATGACGCTCAGCGTAAGTTTTATTCTGACCGGCTGTCTTTCGCTGGCACCGGAATATCAGCGCCCGTCCGCCCCGGTGCCGTCGCAATTCTCGCTCAGCCAGAATGCATTAGTGGCTACCACGCCGGGTTACCGGGATAGCGGCTGGGGGGCCTTTTTTGTCGATCCGCACGTCAAGGCCCTGATAGACGAAGCGCTGGTAAATAACCGCGATTTGCGAATGGCGGCGTTGAAAGTAGAGGAAGCCCAGGCGCAATACGGCGTAACGGATGCCGACCGTTTTGCGCAACTGACGATGGATGGCCGTAAAACAGTGAGCGGGAGAGTGGACGGGAATGCATCGACCACGGGGGACTATGAAGCAGGCCTCAACCTTAGCTTCGATCTGGATTTCTTTGGCCGCTTAAAAAATCTGAGTGAAGCTGAGCGTCAGGCGTATCTTGCCAGCGCCGAAGCTCATCGGGCGGTACATATTTTACTTATCTCGAATGTATCGCAGGCCTATTTCAATCAGCAGCGGGCCTGGGCCCAGCTCCAGGTGGCCCAGGAGACGTTAGCCAACTATGAGCGTGCTTATACCTTTGTTGAGAAGCAACTGCTGACAGGCAGCACCAGTGTGCTGGCACTGGAGCAGGCGCGTGGCGTCATAGAGAGCACCCGCAGCGATATCGCCAGGCGGCAAGGGGAGCTGGTGCAGGCCGATAACGCCCTGCATCTGCTGCTGGGTACCTGGAACCCGCTGCCGAAGAATGGCTATCGCGAGGATATTGCAAATAATGGCGTAGTATTACCGCCAAATCTCTCCTCAAACATTTTATTGCAGCGCCCGGATATCATGCAGGCTGAACACGAGCTGCTGGCGGCCAATGCCAATATCGGTGCCGCCCGCGCCGCTTTTTTCCCGTCCATCACTCTCACCAGCGCGTTATCCAGCAGCAGTACCGAGTTATCCAGCCTGTTTTCTGCGGGCAGTGGGATGTGGAATTTTATCCCCAAAATCGAGCTGCCTCTGTTTAATGCCGGACGTAATCAGTCGAACCTCAGCCTGGCTGAAATTCGTCAGCAACAGTCGGTAGTGAATTATGAAAATAAGATCCAGACCGCCTTTAAACAGGTTGCGGATGCGCTGGCATTACGCCAGCACATTAGCGATCAGATTGCGGCGCAGCAGCGCTATCTCACCTCGCTGCAGATAACCCAACAGCGCGCCAGAGGCCTCTATCAGCATGGCGCGGTCAGCTATATCGAAGTGCTGGATGCCGAACGCGCCCTGTTTACCACCCGGCAGACCTTACTCGACCTTAACTACGCCCGTCAGGTAAACGAAATTACGTTATTCACCGCTCTCGGCGGCGGCTGGATTGAATAACTCCCTTACTTCACTCAGGAATTATCACGATGAAAACGCTCTCTACCGCACTCTTATTCGGCCTCTGTTCCGCGACCCTGTTCAGCGCGCACGCCAGCGACAGGCATGACATGGCAAACATGCAGCCCACCGCGGCAACGGCAGAGCAACATCCGGTGGTCAACGCCACAGGAGAAGTCAAACATATTGATATGCAAGAAAAAAAGATAACCATCGCCCACGGACCTGTCGCGGCATTGAACTGGCCAGCAATGACGATGCGTTTCACCCTGACCCCCACGACGCACCTGCAGGATATTAAACCGGGCGACAA
Organism: Leclercia sp. LSNIH1; assembly: GCF_002902985.1. Taxonomy (NCBI): domain Bacteria; kingdom Pseudomonadati; phylum Pseudomonadota; class Gammaproteobacteria; order Enterobacterales; family Enterobacteriaceae; genus Leclercia; species Leclercia sp. LSNIH1. The sequence continues at coordinate 166,297 of NZ_CP026167.1, forward strand.
GGTTGAATTTACCTTTGTGCAGCAGGGCAACATCTCGTTATTACAGGATATCCACACCCAGGATTAATCCCGCCAGATACGGTGCACTGAGCGTGAATGGAATAACTATGATGCCTTTCAACATTAAAAACACAGCACTTATTGTCGGCGGCGCGATCCTGGGCGGGAGCATTACCGCAGGCATTGCTTTCTCTATTTCAGCTGCGCATTCGACCACGGAAGCTCCCGCCACAGAGCAGCACCGGCAAGTGCTGTTCTGGTATGACCCGATGTACCCCAACACCCGCTTTGATAAACCAGGCAAGTCACCCTTTATGGATATGGATCTGGTGGCGAAGTATGCCGATGAAGAGGGAGGGGAAACCCCTGCCCCTGGCATTCGCATCGACCCGGCCCAGACACAAAACCTCGGCGTAAAGGTGGAGTCGGTTCGCCAGGGGCCGTTGCAGTATCAGCGGACCTTCCCGGCCAATGTCAGCTACAACGAATATCAGTTTGCCATCCTGCAGGCACGCTCAGCGGGCTTTATTGAGAAAGTCTATCCCCTGACCGTGGGGGACAAAGTGCGCAAAGGGATGCCGCTGGTGGACATGACTATCCCGGACTGGGTTGAAGCACAGAGTGAATATTTACTCCTGCAGGAGACTGGCGGGACAGGTACTCAAACTGAAGGGATCCTTGAGCGCCTGCGGCTGGCGGGTATGCCGGACGAGGCTGTACGGCGTCTCATCTCCAGCCGCAAAATTCAGACCCGCTTCACGTTGAAAGCGCCTATTGACGGGGTGATTACCGCATTTGATCTGCGCAGCGGGATGAACATCGCTAAAGACAACATAGTCGCCAAAATCCAGGGTATGGACCCGGTGTGGATCACAGCCTCGGTGCCAGAATCCATCGCCTGGCTGATTAACGATACATCACAGTTCACGTTTTCTGTGCCGGCATGGCCGGATAAAACGCTCTCCGTGAAGAAATGGTCGCTGCTGCCGAGTGTGGATGCGGCAACCCGCACGCTCCAGCTGCGCCTGGAGGTGGATAACCCGGATGAGACCCTGAAGCCGGGTATGAATGCCTGGTTAAAACTCAACAGCCAAAGTCAGCCCATGCTGTTAATTCCTTCCACCGCGTTAATCGACAGCGGTGATGAGCAACGGGTTATTACCGTTAATAGCGAGGGGCGTTTCGTCCCGAAATTGGTTGAAGTGTTCCATGAATCCCAGGGCGTCACCGCCATTCGTACCGGACTTACAGAGGGTGAAAAGGTCGTGTCGAGCGGCCTGTTCCTGATCGATTCAGAGGCAAACATCACAGGCGCGCTGGAGAGAATGCGTACAACCGGCCATCCGCACGAAGGGAAAGCAAATGATTGAATGGATTATTCGCCGTTCGGTGGCTAACCGTTTTCTGATGTTAATGGGCGTAGCGTTTCTCAGCATCTGGGGTACCTGGACAATCCTCCACACCCCGGTTGATGCCTTGCCGGATCTCTCTGACGTACAGGTGATCGTAAAAACCCAGTATCCGGGCCAGGCTCCGCAACTGGTAGAAAATCAGGTCACCTACCCAATCACCACCACCATGCTCTCTGTGCCTGGCGCAAAAACGGTGCGCGGCTTTTCGCAGTTTGGTGATTCGTATGTGTATGTCATTTTTGAAGAGGGTACGGATCGGTACTGGGCGCGCTCCCGGGTGCTGGAATACCTCAACCAGGTCCAGGGCAAACTGCCCGCGGGCGTAACGGCAGAAATGGGTCCGGATGCCACCGGCGTAGGCTGGATCTTTGAGTATGCGCTGGTGGATCGCAGCGGCAAACACGATCTGGCTGAACTGCGATCCCTACAGGGCTGGTTCCTGAAATATGAGCTGAAAACTCTCCCGGATGTTGCCGAAGTGGCGTCGGTGGGAGGCGTGGTTAAAGCGTACCAGATCGTGGTCGATCCTCAGAAACTAACCCAGTTCGGCATCAGTCTGGCGGAGGTGAAAGCCGCAGTGAATGCCTCCAATCAGGAGGCGGGGGGTGCCTCTGTCGAGCTCTCTGAAGCCGAGTATATGATCCGGGCCAGCGGCTACCTGCAAACGCTGGATGATTTCAATGCCATCGTGCTAAAAGCTGGCGTCAACGGTGTACCGATTTATCTGCGTGACGTGGCGCGGGTGCAGACTGGACCGGAGATGCGCCGGGGTATCGCTGAGCTTAATGGCGAAGGAGAAGTGGCCGGGGGCGTGGTGATCCTGCGTTCCGGTAAAAATGCCCGGGAGGTGATCTCCGCGGTCAAAAATAAGCTGGAGACGTTAAAGCAAAGCCTGCCGGAAGGGGTGGAGATTGTCACCACTTACGACCGCAGCCAGCTCATTGACCGGGCCGTCGGTAACCTGAGCCATAAACTGCTGGAAGAGTTCATTGTGGTTGCCCTGGTCTGCGCCCTGTTTCTCTGGCATTTGCGCTCCGCGCTGGTGGCGATTATTTCACTGCCGCTTGGCCTGTGCTTCGCCTTTATCATCATGCGTTTTCAGGGAATTAACGCCAATATCATGTCCCTTGGCGGCATTGCCATTGCCGTTGGCGCGATGGTGGATGCCGCTATCGTGATGATCGAAAATGCCCATAAGCGCCTGGAAGAGTGGCAACACCAGCATCCGGGCCAGAAGCTACGCAACGACACACGCTGGCAGGTGATCACCCAGGCGTCCGTTGAGGTTGGACCGGCGCTGTTTATCAGCCTGTTGATTATCACTTTGTCCTTCATTCCGATCTTTACCCTGGAAGGCCAGGAGGGACGCCTGTTCGGACCGCTGGCTTTTACCAAAACCTGGTCGATGGCGGGGGCTGCCCTATTAGCGATCATGGTGATCCCGATCCTGATGGGATTGTGGATCAGAGGCAAGATCCCGGCGGAAACCAGTAATCCATTGAACCGCCTGTTGATCCGCCTGTATCACCCCCTGTTGCTCAAAGTGCTGCGCTGGCCGAAAACGACCTTACTGGTGGCGGTGCTGTCGGTTTTGACCGTCATCTGGCCGCTCAATAAGATCGGGGGGGAGTTTCTGCCGCAAATTAATGAAGGCGATCTGTTGTATATGCCCTCTACCCTGCCGGGCATTTCCGCTGCGCAAGCGGCGGCGATGTTGCAAACTACCGATAAACTGATCATGACCGTGCCGGAAGTTGCGCGCGTTTTTGGCAAAACCGGAAAAGCGGAAACGGCAACCGACCCGGCACCGCTGGAGATGGTGGAAACAACCATTCAGCTGAAACCTGAAGATCAGTGGCGACCAGGTATGACGATGGACAAGATCGTGGCCGAGCTGGATAAAACGGTGCGCCTGCCGGGGCTGGCAAACCTCTGGGTACCGCCCATCCGTAACCGCATTGATATGCTCTCGACCGGGATAAAAAGCCCTATTGGCATCAAAGTCTCCGGTAGGGTTCTGGCCGATATCGACGCCACAGCAGAGCAGATTGAAGGGGTGGCCAGAACCGTGCCGGGGGTCACCTCGGCTCTGGCAGAGCGTCTGGCTGGCGGGCGCTATATCAACGTGGAGATCCAGCGCGACAGAGCGGCGCGCTACGGTATGACCCCAGCCGACGTGCAGCTGTTTATTACCTCCGCCGTCGGTGGGGCCATGATTGGCGAAACGGTGGAGGGCATTGAACGCTATCCTGTGAACCTTCGCTATCCCCAACGCTATCGCAATAGCCCGGAACAGCTGCGTCAGTTGCCCATCCTGACCCCGATGAAACAGCAAATCACCCTTGGGGATGTCGCAGACGTAACGGTCTCAACAGGCGCGTCGATGCTCAAAACAGAAAACGCGCGTCCCACAGGCTGGATTTATATTGATGCCCGCGATCGTGACCTGTTATCAGTAGTTAACGACCTGAAGCAGGCGATTGCTGAAAATGTGCAGTTAAAACCCGGCATCAGCGTAACCTTCTCCGGGCAGTTTGAATACCTTGAGCGCGCCAGCCAGAAGCTGAAATTGATGGTGCCGATGACATTACTCATCATCTTTGTGCTGCTGTATCTGGCATTTCGTCGCGTTGGTGAAGCGTTACTGATCATTACCAGCGTCCCCTTTGCCCTGGTGGGCGGGTTCTGGTTCCTGTTATGGATGGGGTTTCACATGTCGGTAGCCACCGGTACTGGCTTTATTGCGCTGGCCGGGGTAGCCGCGGAATTTGGGGTAGTAATGTTGATGTATCTGCGCCATGCCATCGAGGCCGATCCATCTCTGGACGATCCACGCACCTTCAGTACTGTAAAATTGGACGCTGCGCTGTATCAGGGGGCGGTTCTGCGTGTGCGGCCTAAAGCGATGACGGTCGCGGTGATCCTTGCCGGTTTGCTGCCCATTTTATGGGGCGCTGGCGCAGGCTCGGAAGTGATGAGCCGGATTGCTGCCCCGATGATTGGTGGCATGATCACGGCACCACTGCTGTCGCTGTTTATTATTCCGGCGGCCTATAAATTGATGTGGCTGCACAGGCACCGTCGCGCCCGCGTTTAGAAAGACTTTTCCTGGGCCTTTACCCGTTTGCGTTATTCAGCAGCTAACGCGGCGGATAAAGGCCTTATGAAAAGAGAACTCGCTGGTCAGCGATCGCTACGGGAGAGGCTCTGAGCAGCGATCTGCATCCGCAGTGAGGTCAGCACGGTAATGCCATCAACCCTCGATATCTGCCAGGTCGCCCTTCTCCTGCAGCCAGTTGCGGCGGTCTTCCGAGCGCTTCTTGGCCAGCAGCATATCCATCACCGCAGTGGTCTGCTGCTCATCTTCATCGCTGATGGTGAGCTGCACCAGACGGCGGGTATTCGGATCGAGCGTGGTTTCACGCAGCTGCAACGGGTTCATCTCGCCCAGCCCTTTAAAGCGCTGCACGTTAGGTTTGCCCTTCTTGCGTTTAAGCTGCTCTAGCACGCCCGCTTTCTCTTCTTCCGTCAGGGCGTAATAGACCTCTTTACCGAGATCGATACGGTACAACGGCGGCAGCGCCACATAGACATGGCCGTTTTTCACCAGCGTGCGGAAATGCTTCACAAAGAGCGCGCACAGCAGGGTGGCGATGTGCAGACCATCGGAGTCCGCATCCGCAAGGATACAGATCTTGCCGTAACGCAGCTGGCTGAGATCTTCGCTGTCCGGATCAATACCGATCGCCACCGAGATGTCATGCACCTCCTGCGACGCCAGCACCTCATCGGAAGAGACTTCCCAGGTGTTAAGGATCTTACCCTTCAGCGGCATGATCGCCTGATATTCACGGTCGCGCGCCTGCTTGGCCGACCCACCCGCAGAGTCCCCTTCCACGAGGAACAGCTCGGTGCGGTTCAGATCCTGTGCGGTACAGTCCGCCAGCTTGCCCGGCAGCGCAGGGCCGCTGGTGAGCTTTTTACGCACCACTTTCTTCGCCGCGCGCAGACGGCGCTGGGCGCTGGAGATCGCCATTTCGGCCAGCATTTCTGCGGCCTGCACGTTCTGGTTCAGCCACAGGCTGAAGGCATCTTTCACCACGCCGGAGACAAACGCCGCGCACTGGCGTGAAGAGAGCCGCTCTTTAGTCTGACCGGCAAACTGCGGATCCTGCATCTTCACGGAGAGGACGTAGGCGCAGCGCTCCCAGATATCTTCCGCCGACAGCTTCACGCCGCGCGGCAGGATGTTGCGGTATTCGCAGAACTCACGCATCGCGTCCAGCAGCCCCTGGCGCAGGCCGTTCACGTGCGTGCCGCCCTGCATGGTCGGGATCAGGTTAACGTAGCTTTCAGTCAGCAGCTCGCCGCCTTCCGGCAGCCACAGCAGCGCCCAGTCCACCGCTTCCGTATCACCGGCAAAATTACCGATAAACGGTTTTTCCGGCAGGGTTGGCAGGCCGTTAACCGCTTCGCCCAGGTAATCATTCAGACCATCCTGGTAGCACCAGCGCTGCTCGCTGTTGTTGACCTCATCCTTGAAGGTAATTTCTACCCCAGGGCAGAGCACCGCTTTCGCTTTCAGGATGTGCGTTAAGCGTGAGACCGAGAAACGCGGGCTGTCGAAGAAGCTCTCGTCCGGCCAGAAGTGGACGCTGGTACCGGTATTGCGTTTCGCGCAGGTACCGATCACCTGCAAATCCTGCACTTTATCGCCGTTCTCAAAGGCGATGTTGTAGACCTGGCCGTCGCGCTTAACGGTCACTTCAACGCGTTTGGACAGGGCGTTCACCACGGAGATACCTACTCCGTGCAGACCGCCTGAGAACTGGTAATTTTTATTGGAGAACTTACCGCCCGCGTGCAGGCGGCAGAGGATCAGTTCAACCGCCGGCACACCCTCTTCCGGGTGGATATCGACAGGCATGCCGCGCCCGTCGTCGATCACTTCCAGCGACTGGTCGGCATGCAGAATAACGTCAACGCGTCTGGCATGACCCGCCAGCGCTTCGTCGACGCTGTTATCAATTACTTCCTGGCCCAGATGGTTTGGGCGCGTGGTATCGGTATACATCCCCGGACGGCGGCGAACCGGCTCAAGCCCGGTGAGTACCTCAATGGCATCAGCGTTATAGGTTTGCGTCATGATTTAAACTAGCAATTCGCAGCGATTGTCAGAGGCTGTGCAGACCGAGAAAATCGACAATCTGGGTGAAATGATCCTCAAAGCCCGTGAAAGCGTGGTTGCCACCCTCTTCTACAGTCTGGCGGCAGGAGGCGTAATACGCCACTGCCTGGCGGTAATCCAGCACTTCATCACCCGTCTGTTGCAGCAGCCAGATAAGATCTGGCGCTTCCAGCGGATCAATCTGCATCACTTTGAGGTCGTAAATATGGCGAGACTCTAGCACATATTGCTGTCCGGTGTAGGGGTTCTCGTTGTGCCCAAGATAGCCCACCAGCAGCTCAAAAGGCCGCACCGCTGGGTTCACCACCACGGCGGGCAGCATAAAGCACTGAGAGAGCCAGGTGGCGTAGTAGCCACCAAGGGAAGAGCCCACCACACCGAAAGGCTCGCCGCCGTGCGCCATGACGATGGTCTCCAGCATCTCGGCAGCGTCAGCCGGGTACGGCGGCAATTGCGGGACGATCATCTCGACGTCGGGATGATGAACCTCCAGCCATTGGCGAAACAGCGTCGCTTTTGCCGAGCGCGGGGAGCTGTTGAACCCGTGCAGATAAAGGAGCGCAGACATCAGTAGCCTTCTGAAGCGGTATCCGGGCGGAACCGGGTGCCTTCCAGGCGGCAGACTTCGGTGGTCAACGAGCCGTCGGCATGCAGTTCCAGCCAGCGCCAGCCTGGCGCAATGGTATCTAACGTGAAGTTCGCGCAATGCGGTTTGAACTGCACGCAGGTAGAAGGCGTAGCCAGCAGGCGACGACCGTTCCAGTCGAGATCCTGCTCCTGATGGATATGCCCGCAGAGCAAGTGCTTCACCCGCGGGAATTTTTCCAGCACCTGATCCAGGGCGGCGGAGTTGCGCAGACTGTGCTGATCGAGCCAGCTACATCCTGCCGGCAGCGGATGATGATGCAGTAAAAGCAGGGTGTTGCGCTCCGGCTCAGCCGCCAGTTTCGCTTCCAGCCACTCCAGCTGAAAATCGCTCAACTCACCGTGCGGCACGCCGAAGACCTGACTGTCGAGCAGCAGAATCTGCCAGTGGTCGCCGGCGTAGACCCGTTTAGCGGGCGAAATGCCTGAATCCTGAAGTGCGCTGTACATCGCAGGTTGAAAATCGTGGTTTCCCGGTAACCAGACGCAGGGCGCGTGAAAGCTCGCGGTACCTTCAGCGAAATGCTGATAAGCCGCGGCGGTTTGGTCCTGCGCCAAATCGCCCGTTGCGACTATCAAATCGCATTCGCGCTTCTGGCCATGAATGGCTTCCAGAACAGCCTGATAACTCTCCCAGGTATTCACACCTAACAGGGTTTCATGCTTATTGGCAAACAGGTGAGTATCGGTAATTTGTAATACCCTGACTGGCGCCCCACCAGCAACAGTCAGGTTCAACAGGCTTTCCAAATGGTGTCCTTAGGTAGGTTTCACGACGCTAACAAACCGGAATCGCCATCGCTCCATGTGCTAAACAGTATCTTAGCCAATCAGCCAGAAACTGATTAATTTGATGCTTTTCGTCACGTTGATGCAACTTTTTATTTGGGTAATCATAACGCGCTTTGAAGCGGAAGATCTGCTGACTTGAACACACTTCAGCGACCATCGCGTCATGGTACAGCCGCACCGTCATCGACGGCAGGCTCCAGTAGCTGATGGAAGGTGCCGTTTGTTCAATCTCCACCAGCGTAGTGTAACGGGTTGATTCCGTAATCGTTAACCGATACTGCGCGTTGCTCACCTGATAGCTCACTGTTTCGCCGGGCGCGTCATTACGCGGCAGCAAACGGCGCAACTGGGCGAAGTTGGTTTCGCACAGGCGCATCATTTCAGGGAAGTCAGGTGTATAACGCTTCATTTTTTCCACTCGTTTATTAATTCCTGATAGTGCAGCTGTAGCCATTGCAAAGCGATGACAGACGCCGCGTTGTCGATTTTCCCCTCTTCTACCCATTGATAAGCCTGCTCCCGACTTACCACATGAACACGAATATCTTCGTTTTCATCAACCAGACCGTGAATCCCTTGCGCGGTCGTGGCGTCCACTTCGCCTACCAGAACCGATAAACGCTCGCTGGTGCCGCCAGGGCTTGCCAGATAATTCGAAATCGGTTTTGTACGCCCAACCATCAGCCCGGCCTCTTCCATCGCCTCGCGACGGGCAACCTCATCCGGGGTCTCGCCTGCTTCAACCATCCCGGCCACCATCTCCAGCAGCCACGGGCTTTCGCTGGTATCCAGCGCGGCAATGCGAATCTGCTCTACCAGTACCACTTCATCACGCACTGGGTCAAAGGGTAGCAAGACTGCAGCATGCCCGCGCTCAAAAATTTCGCGCCGCACTTCGCCACTCATTTCGCCGTTAAACAGACGATGGCGAAAACGGTATAATTCCAGTGAAAAAAATCCGCTGTAGAGCGTTTCTCGTGCAATAATTTCTACATCGTTTTTTGTAAAAGTCACTGGCAACTTCTCTGGTTTATCCATGTTTGCATCCTGGTATAAATGGTGGCGTTAAGGTGAAATTCAATTCTGCTAAAATGCGGTTTCTACAACAGTATGGTAAATTGGTGCAAGTTACTGCCGCATGGCACGGAACGCCAACCTTTTGCAGTGGCGAAGTCTGCTAGAATCGGTAGATATTTTTTAAATTAGATCAGCGCTAACTAAGCTTCACAACAAGGAAAGCAAATGAAGAAATTGCTCCCCATCCTCATCGGCCTGAGCCTGACGGGTTTCAGCGCGGTGAGTCAGGCAGAGGACCTGATACAGGTTTATAAGCAGGCACGTCTGAGTAATCCGGAACTGCGTAAATCCGCCGCCGATCGTGATGCTGCATTTGAAAAAATTAATGAAGCACGCAGCCCATTATTACCACAGCTGGGTTTAGGTGCAGACTATACCTATAACAACGGTTACCGTGATGCTAACGGCATCGACTCCAACGTCACCAGCGGTTCACTCCAGTTGACCCAGACGCTGTTTGATATGTCTAAATGGCGTACCCTGAGCCTGCAGGAGAAATCTGCCGGTATTCAGGATGTGACCTATCAGACCGACCAGCAGACCCTGATCCTGAACACGGCCACCGCCTACTTCAGAGTGCTGAGCGCTATCGATACGCTCTCCTATATTGAAGCGCAAAAACAAGCTATCTACCGTCAGCTCGATCAGACCACCCAGCGTTTTAACGTGGGCCTGGTCGCCATCACCGACGTGCAGAACGCCCGTTCGCAATACGATAACGTACTGGCGAACGAAGTGACCGCGCGTAACGACCTGGATAACGCCGTTGAACAGCTGCGTCAGGTCACCGGTAACTATTACCCACAGCTGGCTTCCCTGAACGTTGATCGCTTCAAAGCCGAAAAGCCGCAGGCGGTGAATGCCCTGCTGAAAGAAGCTGAAAACCGTAACCTGAGCCTGCTGCAGGCCCGCCTGAACCAGGATCTGGCCCGCGAGCAGATCCGCCTGGCACAGGATGGCCATCTGCCAACCCTGAGCCTGAGCGCCTCTACCGGGGTGTCAAACACCAGCTACAGTGGTTCACGAACCAGCGGAGCCCAGTACAACGACAGCGACGTTGGCCAGAATAAAATCGGCCTGAACTTCTCTCTGCCAATCTATCAGGGCGGCCAGGTCAATTCGCAGGTCAAACAGGCGCAGTACAACTTTGTCGGTGCCAGCGAGCAGCTTGAAAGTGCGCACCGCAGCGTTGTGCAGACCGTGCGTTCCTCCTTCAACAACGTGAATGCCTCTGTCAGCAGCATCAATGCCTATAAACAGGCCGTAGTGTCTGCTCAGAGCTCGCTGGATGCGTCAGAAGCGGGTTACGCGGTCGGTACCCGTACCATTGTTGACGTGCTGGACGCGACCACCACGCTCTATAACGCCAAACAACAGCTCTCCAATGCCCGTTATAACTACCTGATTAACCAGCTGAACATCAAGCAAGCGCTGGGTACGTTGAACGAGCAGGATCTGCTGGCGCTGAACGGCGCTCTGGGTAAACCTATCTCCACTACCCCAGAGGTTGTGGCCCCGGAAAATCCACAGCAGGCTGCCTCTGCTGATGGCTTAACCGCCGCCGCTGCGCGTACCACCAGCAACTAATGATGTCATCCGGCCAGGGCTATCCTGGCCGGGTATTATCGCGCTGCCCGACAAAAAAACGTAAGCCAACGTAAAGATCCCCCAGTTTCGCCCCCATCGCTTCAATTTCCACCACTCATCCTCTATTCTGAGCGTTATTTTCTGTGTTTTATCACTGGGTCCTGGAAGACGATCATGAAACGGACAAAATCCATTAATCACGCCACGTTCCGCAAAAGCTGGAACGCGCGTCACCTCACTCCTGTCGCCCTGGCGCTGGGCGCCGTGTTTATGCTGGCAGGCTGTGAGCAAAGCGACGAAACGGTTTCGCTCTACCAGAATGCCGATGACTGTGCCTCCGCCACCGGCAACAAGGCAGAGTGTACTACCGCCTACAACAATGCCCTGAAAGAGGCCGAACGTACCGCGCCGAAATATGCCAGCCGTGAAGACTGCGTGGCGGAATTTGGCGAAGGTCAGTGCCAGCAGGCGCCTGCTCCGGCTCAGGCGGGCACGGCGCCAGAAAACCAGGCGCAGGCGCAATCCAGCGGCAGTTTCTGGATGCCGTTGATGGCCGGTTACATGATGGGCCGACTGATGAGCGGCGGCGCGGGCTATCAACAGCAACCGCTGTTCAGCTCTAAAAACCCGGCCAGCCCGGCTTACGGCCAGTATACCGATGCCAGCGGCAAAGGTTACGGTGCTGCCCAGCCAGGCCGCACCATGACCGTCCCGAAAACCGCTATGGCGCCTAAACCGGCGACCACCAGCACCGTTACCCGCGGCGGCTTTGGTGAATCTGTTGCCAAACAGAACACCATGCAACGCAGCGCGACCGGCACCTCAACGCGCTCAATGGGCGGCTGATAATGGAACGAGTCAGTATTGTTGAGCGCCCGGACTGGCGCGAAAAAGCCACCGAATATGGTTTCAACTTCCACACCATGTACGGCGAGCCGTACTGGTGTGAAGATGCCTACTACAAGCTGACCCTCGCCCAGGTTGAAAAACTGGAAGAGGTGACGGCGGAGCTGCATCAGATGTGCCTGAAGGTGGTGGAGAAGGTGATCGCCAGCGATGAGCTGCTGACTAAATTCCGCATTCCGAAGCACACCTGGGGCTTTGTGCGTCAGTCATGGCTGACCCATCAGCCGTCGCTCTACTCCCGCCTCGATCTGGCGTGGGATGGCACCGGCGAGCCGAAGCTGCTTGAGAACAACGCCGATACACCAACCTCCCTGTATGAAGCGGCCTTCTTCCAGTGGATCTGGCTGGAAGATCAGCAGAACGCAGGCCATCTGCCGGAAGGCAGTGACCAGTTCAACAGCTTGCAGGAAAAGCTGATCGCGCGTTTCGCTGAACTGCGCGAACAGCACGGCTTCAACCTGCTGCACTTTGCCTGCTGTCGTGACACGGTCGAAGATCGCGGCACGGTACAGTACCTGCAGGACTGCGCCGCAGAAGCGGACGTTGCCAGCGAATTTCTCTACATGGAAGATATCGGGCTGGGTGAAAAAGGCCAGTTCACCGATCTGCAGGACCAGGTAATCAGTAACCTGTTCAAGCTCTATCCGTGGGAATACATGCTGCGCGAAGTCTTCTCTACCAAGCTGGAAGATGCTGGCGTGCGCTGGCTGGAGCCGGCCTGGAAGAGCATTATCTCCAACAAAGCGCTGTTACCGCTGCTGTGGGAGATGTTCCCGCACCATCCAAACCTGCTGCCCGCTTACTTCGCGGAAGATGACTATCCGCAGATGGAGAAGTATGTCAAAAAGCCGATTTTCTCCCGCGAAGGCGCCAACGTATCGATTATCGAAAACGGTAACACCGTGGAAGCGGTAGAAGGTCCGTATGGCGAAGAAGGGATGATCGTCCAGCAGTTCTGTCAGTTACCGAAGTATGGCGACAGCTACATGCTGATCGGCAGCTGGCTGATCAACGATCAGCCAGCCGGGATTGGTATTCGTGAAGATCGGGCGTTGATCACCCAGGATCTGTCGCGGTTCTATCCGCATATCTTCGTGGAGTAGCCTGTGGTGCCGGGTGGCGGCTTCGCCTTATCCGGCCTACATCACTCCGCAGGCCCGGTAAGCGCAGCGCCACCGGGCGCTTTACCCCACCTGCACCGACAACATACTCAAGCTGCCCATCTCAATGCCGTCCACCGGTGTGGAAACGGGCTCCTGACCATCCCACGCGCCCAGGACATAGAGCAGCGGCAGGAAATGTTCCGCCGTCGGGTTCGAGAGCGAGCCGCCTTCGTGCGCCAGATAGTTCACCAGGGGATGTTCTTCAGCCGGCCCCTGCCAGGTCAGGTTTGCTTTCACGTAATCGTTAAACGACGTTGCCCACGGATAGGGCGTGTTTTCTCCATGCCAGCGGGCTGTGCGCAGGTTATGCACCACGTTACCGCTGGCTACCAGCATGATGCCCTCGTCACGGAGCGCGGCGAGCTTACGGCCCATCTCAAGGTGCCACGCCGCCGGTTTGGTACTGTCGATGCTCAGCTGCACCATCGGGATGTCGGCATCCGGGTACATCTTGATCAGCACGCCCCAGGAGCCGTGGTCAAAGCCCCACGCCTCTTTATCAAGGGTGACCGGGAGAGGCGACAGCAGCTCTACCAGCCGCTGCGCCAGGGCCGGTGATCCCGGTGCCGGATAGTGCGTGTCGTACAGCGCCTGCGGGAAGCCGCCAAAATCATGGATCGTTTTCGGCGTTTCCATCGCGGTAACACCGGTGCCACGGGTAAACCAGTGTGCAGAAATCACCACGATCGCTTTCGGACGCGGCAACGTTTCTCCCAGATGACGCCAGGCGCGGGTATAGACGTTATCCTCCAGCGCGTTCATGGGGCTACCGTGGCCCAAAAACAGTGCTGGCATACGAGAAGATGTCATGATGATATCCTTACACAAGCTGTCGATTTGATAGCTTTACCTTACCCGTTAACAGGATAAGATGAACTCTGATAACCATGATGAAGATCATCAGGAAATTTGAATGTAAGGGATCTGTAAAGGCGATTATACCCGCTCGCTTTACGCGCGTTTAGCCTTTAATATGAATGATAATCATTATCATAAGGAGAGGTGAATGTCAGTTCCTCTGATTCTGACGATTCTCGCAGGCGCCGCCACCTTTATCGGCGCCCTGCTCGGCGTGCTGGGCCAGAAGCCCTCGAACCGCGTACTGGCATTTTCGCTCGGCTTTGCCGCCGGGATCATGTTGCTCATCTCCCTGATGGAGATGCTGCCCGCGGCACTCGGCACCGAAGGGATGTCGCCGGTGCTCGGCTACGGGATGTTTGTTTTTGGCCTGCTGGGCTACTTTGCGCTGGACAGAATGCTGCCCCACGCGCACCCGCAGGATCTGATGCAGAAAGGGAGTCAGCCGCTGCCCCGCAACCTGCGACGTACTGCGCTGCTGCTGACCCTGGGCATCAGCCTGCACAACTTCCCGGAAGGCGTTGCGACCTATGTGACCGCCAGTAACAACCTGGAGTTAGGATTCGGTATTGCGCTGGCGGTGGCGTTGCACAATATCCCGGAGGGGCTCGCGGTCGCAGGCCCGGTCTATGCGGCCACCGGTTCAAAACGTAAAGCGGTCTTCTGGGCGGGTATTTCCGGCATGGCGGAGATTGCAGGCGGCGTACTGGCGTGGCTGATCCTCGGCAGCCTGATCTCGCCGGTGGTGATGGCGGCGATTATGGCGGCAGTGGCGGGCATTATGGTGGCGCTGTCGGTGGATGAGCTGATGCCGCTCGCCAAAGAGATCGATCCCAATAACAATCCCAGCTACGGCGTGCTGTGCGGGATGTCGGTAATGGGGCTCAGTCTGGTGCTGCTCCAGACGGCAGGAATAGGGTAAAAAAACGCCGGGTTAACCCGGCGTTTTTTATGCTGCGTTATCAGCTGGCTTTGCGCTCGTGCGCCTGGCGATACGCCACCAGATCTTCAATGGTGACCACCGCCATGTTGTGTTTCACCGCGAAGTCGATGCACTCCGGCGCGCGGGCCATAGAGCCATCATCATTGGTCAGTTCACACAGGACACCGGCGGGTTTGAAACCGGCCAGCGTTACCAGATCGATAGTGGCTTCGGTGTGGCCGCCGCGAGTCAACACGCCGCCCGGCTGCGCGCGAAGCGGGAAGACATGGCCCGGACGGTTCAGGTCAGAAGGTTTTGCACCGTCGGCAATGGCGGCACGCACGGTGGTGACGCGGTCAGCGGCAGAGACACCGGTGGTCACGCCGCTGGCGGCTTCGATGGTGACGGTAAAACCGGTGCCGAAGGCGCTGGTGTTGTTCTCTACCATCATAGGCAGTTCCAGCTGTTTACGGCGATCTTCGGTGATACACAGGCAAACAATGCCGCTGCCGTGACGGATGGTCAGCGCCATCTGCTCAACGGTCATGGTTTCGGCGGCGAAAATCATATCGCCTTCGTTTTCACGGTCTTCATCGTCAAGCACCATCACGCCGCGGCCTTCGCGAAGCGCAGCAAGCGCCTGCTCAACACGGTCAGTAGAGGTACCGAAAGAGGAAAGGAGCGTCTGATTCATGGTAAAAAAACCTCATTAAAATTATGGTTACCAGAATCAGGGCAGTCTTAGGAGCGCCGGAGTACGGCAAAAAAATAACGTGAGCGGGCCTCGCCCGACTGGTTCGTTACTCTCTCCCATCCGGACTTTAACCGTCGGCCCCGGAATTACACCGGATCTGCTGACCTTTGAGTATGCACCCAAAGCGCTCGCGGGCTTTCAACATGGTGTTGATTTACCGCCGGTGGGGAATTTCGCCCCGCCCTGAGAATAAGCGGGATAACTATAACGCTAATGATTATGTTCGGCAACGCATAAGCTTCACACAATTCTGGTTTAAGGATCCCCGTAACGCGCTACAATGGTTCTAAACATCTTTACTTCAAGGGAACTATGATGATCGACCCAAAAAAAATTGAACAACTTGCCCGCCAGGTTCATGAATCCATGCCAAAAGGCGTACGTGAGTTTGGTGATGATGTTGAGAAGAAGATCCGCCAGGTGCTGCAGGCGCAGCTGATGCGTCTGGATCTGGTCAGCCGTGAAGAATTTGACGTGCAGACGCAGGTTCTGCTGCGCACCCGCGAAAAGATTGCCCTGCTGGAGCAGCGCCTCACCGAGCTGGAAAACCGCGGTGTTGTTGTTGATGAAGTGAAACCGGCCCCGGCGATCCCACCGGTAGACAACGTGGAATAATTCACACGGGTTACCGTAGGCCGGGTAAGGCGAAGCCGCCACCCGGCAAAAAAACGGGCCTTTCGGCCCGTTTTTTATTTCTCGCTATCTTTCTGGATCTTTTTGATGATGTTGGTGGTTGAACATCCGTCCTCAAAATTGAGCACCATCACTTCCCCGCCGTTGGCCCAGACCTCTTCGCTGCCCGCGATTTGCTCAGGCTTGTAGTCACCGCCTTTCACCAGCAGGTCCGGCAGGATCCCGGCAATCAGGCGCTGCGGGGTATCCTCTTCGAAGGAGACGACCCAGTCCACCGCTTCCAGCGCGCCTAGCACAATCATACGCTGCTCAAGCGGATTCACCGGACGGGTTTCACCTTTCAGACGTTTGGTGGAGGCATCGCTGTTCACCGCCACGATCAGACGGTCGCCCAGCTTGCGCGCGTTGGCAAGATAGGAGACGTGGCCCGCGTGCAGAATGTCGAACACGCCGTTGGTCATTACCACTTTCTCACCACGCTTACGCGCGGCGGCAACGGCCACTTTCAGCTCTTCTTCACTCATCACGCCAAAACCGGTATCAGCACGGCCACGCACCGCGTTTTCCAGCTCGATAGGGGAGACGGTTGAGGTCCCCAGCTTGCCGACCACGACGCCTGCGGCAGCGTTGGCAAAGTAGCAGGCCTCTTCAAGGGTATTACCGGCCGCCAGCGTCGCCGCCAGCACGCCAATCACCGTATCGCCCGCACCGGTGACGTCATACACTTCCTGCGCCTGGGTTGGCATATGCAGCGGCGCTTTGCCCGGTTGCAGCAGGGTCATCCCCTGCTCGGAACGGGTCACCAGCAGCGCGGAGAGATCGAAGTCGGCGATGATCTTCATGCCGCGCTCAACGATCTCATCCTCGGTTTTGCATTTGCCCGCCACCGCTTCAAACTCGGAGAGGTTCGGCGTCAGCAGCGTCGCACCGCGATAGCGTTCGAAATCGGTGCCTTTCGGGTCGATCAGCACCGGCACACCGGAAGCGCGGGCCAGCTTAATCATCTGCTGGACGCTCGCCAGCGCCCCTTTGGCGTAGTCGGAGAGCACCAGCGCGCCGATGTTGCCCAGCGCCTGGTTGATGCGCTCGTGCAGCGGCTCCGGATCTACCCCTTCAAAGCCCTCTTCAAAGTCGAGGCGGATCAGCTGCTGATTGCGCGACAGCACGCGCAGCTTGGTAATGGTCGGGTGCGTTGGAACAGAAACGAAATCACATTTAACGTTTACATCCGCCAGCGTCTTGCTCAGCGCCCGCGCCGCATCGTCGATGCCGGTCAGACCGACCAGACGCGAATGCGCGCCGAGAGAAGCAATGTTCATCGCCACGTTTGCCGCGCCGCCAGGACGCTCTTCAATGGTATCCACCTTCACCACCGGGACCGGGGCTTCCGGGGAAATGCGGCTGGTTGGCCCATACCAGTAGCGATCCAGCATCACATCGCCAACTACCATAACTCCAGCACGTTCAAACTCTGGCAGTGTTACTTTCATTCCTGACTCCAGAAAGATTCACAATTTGCGCGCGATAATATCACACTTGTTTTGTTACGCACGGTTCCACCAGCCACTTCTGCCAGCAGGCGCGCACCAGCTCCCGCTCGGCGTTAAAGCATTCGAGCGGCAGATGACCGGGCTGCTCCTGCAACGCCAGATGATGCAGTTCATCGCGCAGCGTGGTGTAAGCGCGGGTGAGCGCCAGCGCCTCCTGCTCATCCATAATGTCGTTCTGCGCCAGCAGTTCCAGAATGCGCACGTTATCCGACCAGCGGGTCAGCTTCGGTTTGGCGTGGGCGTCACGCAGCACCAGATACTGGGTGATAAATTCGATGTCGGTAATACCGCCTTCGTCGGCTTTAATATCAAAGCGATCACGATGTTTATTTCCCAGATGGGCGCGCATTTTTTCACGCATCTCGCGCACCTCGGTCTGCAGCGTCTGGCCTTCACGCGTGGCGGTCAGCACGTCGCGCCGGATAGCATCGAACTGCGCCTTCAGCTGCGGATCGCCATAGACCACCCGGGCGCGCACCAGAGCCTGATGCTCCCAGGTCCAGGCTTCGTTCTTCTGATACTCGGCGAACGACTCGGTGGAGGTGACCAGCATGCCCGCCGCCCCGGACGGACGCAGGCGGGCATCCACTTCATACAGAATGCCCGACGACGTGCGGGTGCTGAACAGGTGCATGATGCGCTGGGCGAGGCGCAGGTAGAACTGACGCCCGTCGATCTCACGCTCGCCGTCGGTCATCACATCTACCGGGCAGTCGTGAAGGAAAATGAGATCCAGATCGGAGCTGTAGCCCAGCTCCCAGCCGCCCAGCTTGCCATATCCCACCACCGCAAAGCCGCGCCCTTCCCGATCGGCCAGGTGTTTCGGCTGGCCATAACGCGCCACCATCTGTACCCACGCCTGATGGACAACGGCATCAATAATCGCCTCCGCCAGCCAGGTTAAGTGATCGCTCACTTTCATCACCGGCAACGTTCCGGCGATATCGGCGGCAGCCACACGCAGCAGCTGCGCCTGTTTAAACTGACGCAGCGCCTCCAGCTGCTGCTCCTCATCCTCCTCCGGCACGCGCAGCAGATACTGGCGCAGCTCGTCCCGGTAGGCGTCGGTCGCCGTCGGCTGGTAAAGGGTATTGGGATCGAGCAGCTCGTCCAGCAGCAGCGGGTAGCGCGCCAGCTTGCTGGCGATCATTGGCGAGGCGGCGCAAAGGGAAATCAGGTGCTTTAGCGCGCCAGGGAACTCGCTTAACAGCTCCAGATAGGTGGTGCGGGTGATGATCCCGCTGAGCAGCGGGGTCAGGCGCGACAGCGGCACCGGCGCATCGGCGCGGGAACAGACGTCGCTGAGCAGGTGCGGCATCAGGTGATCGAGCACCTGACGTCCGCGCGGGCCAATGGCGCGCTTGTTCAGCTCCAGGCGGAAATCGGCAATCAGCGCCACCACCCGGTGACGGTCATCATTACTGAGGTGGGCCAGCACCGGGGTAGTGTCGTCCTCCTGCAGCGCATCCTGCCACAGCTCGCGCCAGTGCTCCGACAGCTCATCATCCTGTGATTCGCTCTCATCGTCGCCAATCAGGTCGTTAAAAATCCGCCGCACCGCGGCCATGTGCGCATCCAGCGCCTCGGTCAGCGCCTGCCAGTCGTCCAGGCGCATTCCCCAGGCGAGGCGGGCGCGATTAAGCTCATCCCCCGGCAGGGTCTGGGTTTGTTCGTCGTTAATGCTCTGCAGCAGGTTCTCCAGCCGACGCAAGAAGAGGTAGGCCTCACGCAGGATCTGCGCATCCCCTTCCGCCAAAAGGTTCAGCTGTGCAATTGCCGCAAGCGTTGGCAGCAGGGAGCGGGATTGCAGCGACGGCTCGCGCCCGCCGCGGATCAGCTGGAACACCTGGACGATAAACTCGATCTCGCGGATGCCGCCCGCCCCCAGCTTGATGTTGTCTTTCAGGCCGCGACGCCGCACTTCCCGGGCAATCATCCCTTTCATGTTGCGCAGCGACTGGATGACGCTGAAATCGATATAGCGACGGAACACGAACGGGCGCAGCATGGCGCGCAGCTCGCTGGCGTAGGCACCGTCGTTATCGCCCATGATCCGCGCCTTGACCATCGCGTAGCGCTCCCAGTCGCGCCCCTGCTCCTGGTAGTAGTCCTCCAGCGCGGCAAAGCTCAGCACCAGCGGGCCGCTGTCGCCGAACGGACGCAGGCGCATATCCACGCGATAGACAAAGCCATCCTGGGTGGGTTGATCCAGGGCCTTAATCAGCCGCTGCCCCAGGCGGGTAAAGAACTGGGCGTTGTCCAGCTCACGGCGTCCGCCGCGGGTGGCACCCTTCTCCGGCCAGGCGAAGATCAGATCGATGTCTGAGGAAAAGTTGAGCTCGCCGCCGCCGAGCTTGCCCATCCCTAAAATCAGCAGCGGCTGCGGGGTGCCATTCTCACTGCATGGCGTCCCCCATTCACGACAGCAGGCGTCGTACAGCCAGTCGCGGGCGGTGACGATCAGCGTCTCCGCAAGGTGACTCAACTGCTGCAACGTGCTCTCTTCACTCACCAGCATCAGCGCCTGCGCCCAGGCGATGCGCACCATTACCCGGCGGCGGAAATGGCGCAGCTCGCGCATCAGCGCGGCTTCATCGCCGACATCTGCCAGCGCGTCGCATAACCACTGCGCGTAGTGCTGCCACTCGTCCGCCTGCGGCGGCGCGGCCTCAAGCCCGGTCAGCCAGTCAGGATGTGCCGTAACGCTCTCCTGCACAAAGTCGCTGAACGCCAGCACCTGCCTGGCCTGCTCGCTTAATGACGAGGCGGGTAATGTTTCCGGCAGACGCTCACATACCGTCTGCCACTGCTGCTGTAAGGGTGAAGAAAGCGGCATCATGGGGGTTCCTTGCCTGCGTTAACGTTTTCCGCTGTGCAGCCAGAATGGCTCCTGCGAAATGGCTTCGTTGCGGAAATGCTCAATTTCAATGTGCTGGCGCGTCTTAATGGCATGCAGCAGACCTTGCCAGTTTTCCAGCCAGGCGCGGGCCACCGGGCCGTCATAGGCCCCTGCCAGCAGCAGCATGCTGTCGATGTTACGCGCCAGACGAATCAGCTGATCGCCATACTGATCCCCCAGCGGATGGGCGAAGGTGGTTTTCAGTTCAGCGGCGTGACGGGAGAGGTGAATATCGGCGAAGCGCTTAAAGTTATCCGCCATTTTGCTCTGCGCCTTCGCGTCGAGGAAGGTGCGCCAGCCGCGCGTCACCAGAAACTCGGTCAGCGCCAGTTTCGCGGTGGCGGTTTGCGGGCTGTAGACCGCCGTCTCGGCAGAGACATCCGACGCCATCAGGGTTTCGGTCTGGGTCAGCAGATCGCGTAAGTGAGCACTCGCTTTACGTGGCACAATGCCGCCGAACAGCGTCAGGCTGTGACGTACCAGCGCCATTGCCGCCAGCACCTCGGCTTTCGCCCCTTTCACGCCGCGGACCCACAGCTCCTCGTGATACTGCCACTGGCTGAGGGCCAGATCCAGCGAGGCTTCAAATCCCTGCTCGATGGAGGATTTCGGCGCGACGCGCATAATCTCCAGCGGTTTCAGGGTGCGCGGGGCATTGCCCTGGGCCAGATGATAGCCGCGGGCCGCCTTGCTCAGGCTTCCCTGACGCAGACCGCTCTGGGTCACCAGCTTACGCGCCAGCTTCAGCACGTCATCGGCGTGGCCTTCCAGCAGCTCAAGCTCCAGCTCGCAGATCGGCTCCTGGAACTCGCCCGCTTTTACCTCACCCCGGTCGAGGGCGATTTCAATGCGGCTTTTACCTTCGTTCACCAGCCACTTTTCGCGCCAGAAATCGGTGCTGAACAGCGGGCTGGCGCTCTCTTCCAGGCCCTCGGGGAGTTGGCCTTCCGGCCACACTTCCGCCGGGAAGCGCGCCAGATCCAGCGCAGGCTGGTCAATATCAATGTTGTATTCCGGGCGCTGATGCAGACCGCCCACCACGCGACCACCAATTTTCATGGTCATCTCGTAGCGGTCATCAACGCCGCGGATGCGCAGCCCCCTGTCATGGCGACGCAGCCACAGGTCCTGAGTTTCGTAATAGATGTTGAGCAGTTGCACCGGCTCGTGATGTTCAGCTGTCAGCTGGTGCAGATGGTTTTTCAGCGCGTCGACGCTCTCATTTTCAACGATAAACTTTAATTCGATTTCCTGAGCCATGGCCTTGTTCTTTTGATTGCAGCACTGCGGGGTAAATTTAGGCGAACTTACTCGCCACTTTTTTGTCAGTAGATAGTATTTTGCGCCAGATTGCCACGCAATGAGCAATTTGACGGGCGTAAAGTTTGTTAAAGTGGCAAACCCTACACGGAGGATTCCGAATGCTGACGAATCCTTTGCGTGGAGAAGCCGTTACCACTACTATCGTTCCACTTTTTACGAAAATAACGACTGCCTGATGCTTAAATTACGCCTAATCGGACTGACATTACTTGCTTTTAGCGCCGCAACAGCGGTTCACGCTGAAGAGAAACGCTACGTTTCTGACGAACTGAATACCTGGGTACGTAGTGGTCCGGGTGACAATTATCGCCTCGTGGGTACGATTAATGCCGGCGAGGAAGTGGTGCTGTTACAGAGCAATGCCGACTCTAACTATGGCCAGGTGCGCGACAGCAGCGGCCGTACCGCCTGGATCCCGTTGAAAGAGCTTAGCACCAGCCCAAGCCTGCGCACCCGCGTGCCGGATCTGGAAAACCAGGTCAAAACCCTGACCGACAAACTGACCAATATCGACGCCACCTGGAACCAGCGCACGGCTGAAATGCAGCAGAAAGTGGCGCAGAGCGACGGGGTGATCAACGGTCTCAAAGACGAAAACCAGAAGCTGAAGAACGAGCTGATCGTCGCCCAGAAAAAGGTGAGCGCAGCCAACCTGCAGCTGGATGACAAACAGCGCACCATTATTATGCAGTGGTTTATGTATGGCGGCGGCGTGCTGGGTATGGGTCTGCTGCTGGGTCTGGTGCTGCCGCATCTGGTACCGAGCCGTAAGCGTAAAGACCGCTGGATGAACTAAATCGCTATCTCTGCCACACTTACGTATTATTGCCATTTTTAATACGGGAGAGTGTGGCGTGAAGATTTATCTGGTCGGTGGTGCGGTTCGTGATGCGTTGTTAGGTCTGCCGGTCAAAGATAAAGACTGGGTGGTGGTAGGCGCCACACCTCAGGAGATGCTTGATGCGGGCTACCAGCAGGTAGGCCGCGATTTTCCTGTCTTCCTGCATCCGCAAAGCCGCCAGGAGTACGCGCTGGCGCGTACCGAGCGCAAATCCGGCGTCGGTTATACTGGCTTCACCTGTCATGCCGCCCCGGACGTCACCCTTGAAGAGGATTTGCAGCGCCGCGATCTGACCATTAACGCCCTCGCCCAGGATGAAAACGGCCATATCATTGATGCCTATGGCGGCCAGTCGGATCTGCGAAACCGCATTCTGCGCCATGTTTCCCCCGCCTTCTCTGAAGATCCGCTCCGCGTGCTGCGCGTGGCGCGTTTTGCTGCCCGCTATGCCCACCTGAGTTTTCGCATCGCCGATGAAACGATGGCGCTGATGGCCGCCATGACCAGAGCGGGCGAGCTGGAACACCTTACCCCCGAACGCGTGTGGAAAGAGACCGAGAATGCGCTCACCACACGTAATCCACAGGTTTACTTCCAGGTGCTGCGCGAATGCGGGGCGCTGAAGGTACTGTTCCCGGAAGTGGACGCCCTGTTTGGCGTGCCGGCCCCGGCGAAGTGGCACCCGGAAATCGATACCGGCATCCATACCCTGATGACCCTGAGCATGGCGGCGATGCTGAGCCCGGAGGTAGACGTCCGCTTTGCCACGCTCTGTCACGACCTCGGGAAGGGGTTAACGCCGCCCGAACTCTGGCCGCGCCACCACGGCCACGGTCCGGCGGGTGTGCGGCTGGTTGAACGGGTCTGCCAGCGGATGCGGGTCCCTAACGAGATCCGCGATCTGGCGAAGCTGGTTGCCGAGTTCCACGACCTGATCCACACCTTCCCGATCCTTAAACCGGCCACCATCATCAAGCTGTTCGACAGTATTGACGCCTGGCGCAAACCGCAGCGCGTGGAGCAGATCGCCTTAACCAGCGAAGCCGACGTGCGCGGGCGTACCGGGTTTGAAGCCAACGATTATCCGCAGGGGCGGTTGCTGCGTGAAGCCTGGGAGGTGGCGAAAGCGGTGCCGACAAAAGCGGTCGTCGAAGCTGGATTTAAAGGAGCAGAAATCCGGGAAGAGTTAACGAAACGGCGGATCCGGGCCGTCGCAGCCTGGAAGGAACAGCATTGCCCTCAGCCGAAAGACTGAGGGCGGGCAATCAGAAGAAGACCACGTATACCGCGGCCGCCACGATAAAGCGATAGATGGCGAACGGGATAAACGAGATGTGCTTGATCAGTTGCAGGAAGGTTTTGATGGCGATCAGCGCCACGATAAAGGCGGTGACAAAGCCCACGGCAAACATCGGGATGTCGCCCGCGGTCAGGAAGTGATAGCTCTTGTAGAGATCGAGCGCGGTGGCGCCCATCATCATCGGCACCGCCAGCAGGAATGAGAACTCAGAGGCCGCATAGCGGCTCACGCCCATCAGCATCCCGCCTGAAATCGTCGCCCCGGAGCGAGAGAAGCCCGGCCACAGTGCCAGACACTGGAAACAGCCAATCATAAACGCCTGACGGTAGGTCATGTCGTCCAGACCCGGCGCGCGGGGCTCTTTCGGCTTCAGCAGCTCGGCGGCAATTAGCAGGATACCGCCGACCACCAGGGCATACATCACGTTAATCGGGTTAAACAGCGACTTGATGGTGTCGTGGAGTAACAGACCCAGCACTACCGCCGGAATCATCCCGAGCAGAATGTGCAGCAGCGTTAAACGCCCTTTACCTGTGCCTTCATGCGGCGGATGACCAAAGTGGATGCCAATCAGGCCGAACAGGCGACGCCAGAACATCACCACCACCGCCAGAATGGATCCTAACTGGATCACTACCTCAAAGGTTTTCGCCGTTTCGCCTTCGAACCCCAGCAGATGGCCGACAATGATCATATGGCCTGTACTGGAAACCGGCAAAAACTCTGTCAATCCTTCGACCACACCCAGTATTGCTGCCACCAGCAGGGAGTGCATATCGCTCATCAATTAACCCCTAAAAGACAGAAAAAAGGGCTACCCAGGGGGTAACCGTAAAAGAAACAGCTCTAAGACTGATTTAACAGGAATTGGTTTAACTATTATACCTTTAAATGTTTCCTTTCAGATTTTGGCTACGTTCGATAATGACCCCGACATTGGCCGCCCGCGCAACCGCCCCCGGCTTGCTGACTTTGATACGCACCCATGGGGAGTTGAAGCGGCTGAGCAGCAGCTCCGCGACTTCTTCCGCCACACGCTCCACCAGCGCAAAACGCTGGCCTTCCACGTGACTGATGACCGCGTCACTCACGTCGGCATAGCTCAGACAGTCGTTCACATCGTCGCTTTTTGCCGCGGCGAGGTTATCCCAGCCCATTTCGATATCGAACACGAGTTTCTGCTCGATGGTCTGCTCCCAGTCATACACCCCGATAGTGGTGATTACCGAAAGTTGCTCTATAAATACTATATCCATCACGACCTGCCTGGTTTTTGGCTAAACCGGATACCACTCCCGGCGAATTATGCGTATTATCCACAGATGCTAAGTACAAAACGACATTTTCAAAACGGAACAGCGTTATGAGTGCAATCGCGCCTGGAATGATCCTCCTCGCCTACCTTTGCGGCTCAATTTCCAGCGCCATTCTGGTCTGCCGTATCGCCGGGTTGCCTGACCCACGCGAGAGCGGCTCCGGGAATCCGGGAGCGACCAATGTACTACGAATTGGCGGCAAAGGAGCAGCCGTAGCGGTTCTGATTTTTGACGTTCTGAAAGGAATGCTTCCCGTCTGGGGCGCGTATGCACTGGGCGTCACGCCGTTCTGGCTGGGGCTGATTGCCATTGCCGCCTGTCTGGGCCATATCTGGCCGGTTTTCTTTGGTTTTAAAGGTGGAAAAGGCGTCGCCACCGCGTTTGGCGCCATTGCCCCCATTGGCTGGGATCTGACCGGCGTGATGGCCGGCACCTGGCTGCTCAGCGTGTTGCTGAGCGGCTACTCTTCGCTTGGCGCCATTGTGAGCGCGCTGATTGCGCCATTTTATGTCTGGTGGTTTAAGCCGCAGTTTACCTTTCCGGTGTCGATGCTCTCTTGTCTGATCCTGTTGCGTCACCATGACAATATTCAGCGGTTGTGGCGGCGTCAGGAGACGAAGATCTGGGCGCGGTTGAAGCGGAAGAAGAAAGAGACGCGGTAGCTTATATTGAGTTTAGTGGAATAGTTACGTTCACTTTATGACCAACAGAATATGACGTTCCGGAACCCGTGAACGTGATAAGGGGGCCACCGCGGCCCCCTTATCAATCCCCGCGGCCCCGCGACGAAATCGGTGCTTCGCACTGCGCTCACCTCCCGACCTGCTGCCTGCGGTCGGCTCAACTCGACATCCTGTCTCGATTCGCCTCTGGCCGCCATCCCTGGCGTCCAGCCCTTGTCAGCCGGTCTCCGGTTCGCCGATTTCAGCGGGGACTCAACACCCGTGCCACATTCCGGCAATAAAAGAATTTGCAGAGAAATGACATTCTGTTTCCTTCAGACCGCAGCGAAGGCAGAGGGAGCGTGAGTCCGGCTGAAAATCGCTGAGGCGTTGACCGCAGGCCGGGGCGAGGCGCATGGATGCGCCGAGAGGGCGTGACCTACATGGATGTAGGATCACGCCCGACCCGTTAGCCGGAGGGAATAAGCCGAAGGGACCGCGAAGCGGCGATTTTCTTTGCCGGGAGCCGGGATTGTTAAGGGGGCGGCGGCAGCCCCCTTAACACGTTCACCGCAGCGGGGCGTACATAACGCAGAGAAGTCATAGTGAACGGAACAATTCCACCACTCCAGAAAATAAGTGGGCGCTTAGCAACCGCCCCCATCCATAAGCGACTCATATGACAGCCTTCATTTCCGCCAGGGCATACTAAAAAAACCCGACGGCGAGCAGATGGATAAAGCATGTCAGCAACTCAGGCGCATGAAAAAACAGTAAAAGGCTGGCAGGCATCCCTTGCCCTGCACTTTTCCTACTCGCCTGAGAAAACCCTCCTCCACTCTGCCCGCCACGTCGGGCCACTCACCGTGCAGCGCCCCTTTTATCCCGAAGGTGAAACCTGCCACCTCTATCTGCTGCATCCCCCAGGCGGGATTGTCGGCGGGGATGAGCTGGCGATTACCGTTCATCTTGCGGCCCATAGCCACGCGCTGATCACCATGCCCGGCGCCAGCAAGTTCTATCGCAGCAACGGCGTCCTGGCGCGGCTGGATCAGCACTTCACGCTGGAGGAGAACGCAACGCTGGAGTGGCTGCCGCAGGACACCCTTTTCTTTCCCGGGGCACAGGCCGCCCTGCGCTCGGTGTTCCATCTGCAGCGCAGCAGTACGCTGCTGGCCTGGGAGCTGTTTTGCCTGGGCCGCCCGGTGATTAATGAGCCCTTCAGCCACGGTCGTATTGAGAGCCGTCTCGAAGTCTGGCTTGAGGGTGAGCCGCTGTTAATCGAGCGCCAGCACCTGGCCGACGGCGATCTGACCCCCGTGGCGGAACATCCGTGGATCGGCACCCTGCTGTTTTACCCGGCGAGCGAAACACAGCTGGAGGAGGCCCGCGAAGCCCTGGCACCGCTGGAGCATTTCGCTGGCGCGACCCTCACCGACGGCCTGCTGTCGGTGCGCTTCCTCGCGCACGACAACCTGATTTGCCAGCAGGCGATGCGTGAGATCTGGCAGCGCCTGCGTCCGCAACTTACCGCCAAAGCCCCCTGTTCGCCCCGAATCTGGCACACCTGAGAGAAGCACGATGGAACTGACCCCCAGAGAAAAAGACAAGCTGTTGCTGTTTACCGCCGCGCTGGTCGCCGAGCGTCGTCTCGCCCGTGGCGTAAAACTCAATTACCCGGAATCGGTGGCCCTGATCAGCGCCTTCATTATGGAAGGGGCGCGCGATGGGCAGACGGTTGCGGAATTAATGGAAGCGGGCCGCCATGTCCTGACCCGCGCCCAGGTGATGGAGGGCGTACCGGAGATGATCCCGGACATCCAGGTGGAGGCCACCTTCCCGGACGGCTCCAAGCTCGTCACCGTTCACAATCCGATCCTGTAAGGGGGCAACATGATCCCAGGGGAATATCAGATACAACCCGGCCAGATCGTCATTAACGCGGATCGCGATACCCGGACGGTGATCGTCGAGAACCACGGCGACCGCCCGATCCAGGTCGGATCCCACTACCACTTTTTTGAGGTAAACCCGGCGCTTAAGTTCGATCGTGAGGCGACCCGAGGCTACCGGCTGAACATTGCCGCCGGTACCGCCGTGCGCTTTGAACCGGGGCAGAAGCGCGCCGTGACGCTGGTGGCTGTGGCAGGCGCGCAGCGTATTGTGGGCTTTCGTGGCGAGGTGATGGGTGAGGTCAACCATGGCTGAGATTTCACGTCAGGCATATGCCGACATGTTCGGCCCCACCACCGGGGATAAAGTCCGTCTCGCCGATACCGAGCTCTGGATCGAGGTGGAAAACGATCTGACCATCTACGGCGAAGAGGTCAAATTTGGCGGCGGAAAAGTGATCCGCGACGGCATGGGCCAGGGGCAGATGCTGGCGCAGGACTGCGTGGATCTGGTGCTGACCAACGCGCTGATCGTCGATCACTGGGGGATCGTCAAAGCGGATATCGGCGTGAAGGATGGCAGGATCTTCGCCATCGGCAAAGCGGGTAACCCGGACATTCAGCCCGGCGTGACGATCCCCATTGGCGCCGCCACCGAGGTGATCGCCGCCGAAGGGAAGATCGTCACCGCAGGCGGGGTCGATACCCATATTCACTGGATCTGCCCGCAGCAGGCGGAAGAGGCGCTGGTCTCCGGGGTCACCACCATGATTGGCGGCGGTACCGGCCCTGCCGCAGGCACCAACGCCACCACCTGCACGCCGGGGCCGTGGTATATCGCCCGCATGTTGCAGGCGGTCGACACGCTGCCGGTGAATGTCGGCCTGCTGGGTAAAGGCAACGGCTCCAACCCGGATGCCCTGCGCGAGCAGGTTGCCGCGGGTGCGATTGGCCTGAAAATTCATGAGGACTGGGGTTCCACCCCTGCGGCGATCGACTGCGCCCTGACGGTGGCGGATGAGATGGATATCCAGGTGGCGCTGCACAGCGACACCCTTAACGAGGGCGGGTTTGTCGAGGACACCCTGGCGGCCATCGCCGGGCGCACCATCCACACCTTCCACACCGAAGGGGCGGGCGGCGGCCATGCGCCGGATATCATCACCGCCTGCGCGCATCCCAACATTCTGCCCTCCTCTACCAACCCCACGCTGCCCTACACGGTGAATACCATCGACGAACACCTGGACATGCTGATGGTCTGCCACCACCTCGACCCGGATATCGCCGAGGATGTGGCCTTTGCCGAATCGCGTATTCGCCGGGAGACCATTGCGGCAGAAGATGTGCTGCACGATATTGGCGCCTTCTCGCTCACCTCGTCCGATTCACAGGCGATGGGCCGGGTGGGAGAAGTGATCATCCGCACCTGGCAGGTGGCGCACCGCATGAAGGTGCAGCGCGGTCCGCTGGCGGAGGAGTCGGGCGATAACGATAACCTGCGGGTGAAGCGCTATATCGCCAAGTACACCATCAACCCGGCGCTGACCCACGGCATCGCCCATGAGGTCGGGTCGGTTGAGGCGGGGAAACTGGCGGACCTGGTGGTCTGGTCCCCCGCCTTCTTTGGCGTCAAGCCAGCCACCATCGTCAAAGGCGGGATGATCGCCTGCGCGCCGATGGGGGACATCAACGCCTCGATCCCCACGCCGCAGCCGGTGCATTACCGGCCCATGTTTGGCGCGCTGGGCGCCGCCCGCCACGCCACCCGTCTGACCTTTCTCTCGCAGGCTGCCGCCGATAACAACATTTCGCAGCAGTTGAACCTGCAGAGCGCCACTGCGGTAGTCAAAGGCTGCCGGACGGTGAAGAAGGCCGACATGATCCACAACGGCCTGCAGCCGAACATTACCGTCGATGCGCAAACCTATGAGGTGCGCATTGACGGGGAGCTGATTACCAGCGCACCGGCAGAGGTTCTGCCGATGGCGCAACGCTATTTCCTGTTCTGAGGAGGACTCATGATCACCTTAACCCAACGCCTTGATCATCCCCATCCCGTTACCGCACACGTCACGCTGCCCATTGATGTGCGGGTAAAGAGCCGCGCCCGCGTAGTGCTTAACGATGGCCGTGACGCCGGGCTGATGTTGCCCCGCGGTCTGTTGCTGCGGGGCGGCGACCTGCTTGCCAGTGACGATGGTCATGAAGTGGTGGAGGTCATTGCCGCCCCCGAGCCGCTGTCGGTGGTGCACTGCGCGGATCCGTTCCTGCTGGCTCGCGCCTGTTATCACCTGGGCAACCGCCACGTCCCGCTGCAGGTCATGCCCGGCGAATTGCGCTATCACCACGATCACGTGCTGGATGAAATGCTGCACCTGTTGGGCCTGGACGTCACTTTCGCCACCCTGCCCTTTGAACCGGAAGCGGGCGCTTATGCCAGCGAAGGGCACTCCCACTCTCACGCTCATTCACATTAAGGATTAATTATGCGTAAGTTGTTACCCCTGCTTCTGCTGGCCTTCTCCCTGCCCGCGCTGGCCCATCCGGGACACGGCAGCGACAGTTTTCAGGCGGGCTTTTTCCATCCCCTGACCGGGCTTGATCATCTGCTGATGTTGACCGGCGCAGGCGTGCTTGCCGCCCTGAGCGGCCGCAGGCTGCTGATGCCCTTTGCCACTCTCGGCATGATGCTCACCGGGGCGATTGCAGGCAGCCTGCTGGGGGGCTTTAGCGGCATGGAGATGCTGATTATCGCCTCGCTGGCGGTGTGTGGTGCCATGATGTTCAAAACCGAAAACCGCCTGCTGCTGGCGGTGCCCGCGCTGGCGATGTTCCACGGCTGGGCGCACGGGGTGGAGATGGCAGGCCACAGCTTCTGGCTGTTTACCAGCGGCTTTATGCTCGCCAGCGCCGCGGTGCTGTGCGCAAGCTTTGCGGCAGGCCTGCTGCTGCGCCGTCACGACGGGCTGCGTAAAACCCTCGGCGGCGGGCTGATCGCCTCTGCCCTGCTGGCGCTGATGAGCTGATGGAGCCGTCCCGCCAGTGGTTGCGCCTGATGCAACTCGCCAGCAGCAGTCTGCCGGTGGGCTCTTTTACCTGGTCGCAGGGGCTGGAGTGGGCGGTGGAAGCGGGCTGGGTCACTACCCCGGCGGCATTCAAAGCCTGGCAGTGTCAGCAGATGGAGCAAAGCTTTTTCCGCGTCGATCTGCCGCTCTTTTCCCGCCTCTACCACGCCTGTGAACAGCAGGATCTGGCGAGCGCCGCGCACTGGACGGCGTACCTGCTGGCCTGCCGGGAGACCCGCGAGCTGCGGGAAGAGGAGCGCAACCGCGGGGCGGCGTTTACCCGGCTGATCAAAAGCTGGGAGGCGGATTGCCCACCTGACTGGCTGGCGCTGTTCCCGCAAAGCCAGCTATGCGGTATGGCGTGGCTCGGTGTGCACTGGGGCATCGGCCTGCGCGAGATGGCGCTGAGTCTTGGCTACAGCTGGATCGAGAGCGCGGTAATGGCGGGCGTCAAGCTGGTGCCCTTTGGGCAGCAGGCGGCCCAGCTGTTGATCATCGAACTCTGCGATCGCTTTACCGACGGGCTGGCGCAGGCGCTGTTGCTTTGCGATGACGAACTGGGCGCCGCCACGCCGCTGTCGGCCATCGCCTCGGCGCGCCACGAAACCCAATATTCACGATTATTCCGTTCCTGAGGAGTCTCTATGTCTGAGTACAAACACCCCCTGCGCGTGGGCGTGGGCGGCCCGGTGGGGTCGGGTAAAACCGCCCTGCTGGAAGCGCTGTGTAAAGCGATGCGCGACACCTATCACCTGGCCGTCGTCACCAACGATATCTACACCAAAGAGGATCAGCGCATCCTCACCGAGGCGGGCGCGCTGGAGCCGGAGCGCATTGTGGGGGTGGAGACCGGCGGCTGTCCGCACACCGCCATTCGTGAAGATGCCTCGATGAACCTGGCGGCGGTAGAAGCCCTGAGCGAGAAGTTCGGCAACCTGGATCTGATCTTTGTCGAGAGCGGCGGCGACAACCTGAGCGCCACCTTCAGCCCGGAGCTGGCGGATCTGACGATCTACGTGATCGACGTGGCGGAAGGGGAGAAGATCCCGCGCAAGGGCGGGCCGGGGATCACCAAATCCGATTTTCTGGTGATCAATAAAACCGATCTCGCCCCTTACGTGGGGGCCTCGCTGGAGGTGATGGAGCGCGACACCAACCGCATGCGCGGCGAGCGTCCGTGGACCTTTACTAACCTGAAAGCGGGTGACGGGCTGGCAAACATCATCGCGTTTCTGGAAGAGAAAGGCATGCTGAAGGTCTAAAAAAAGCCTGGCGTGACGCCAGGCTTGCCGATCATTTACAGGTGTTGTTCGACGCCCCCTCTTCACGCCATACGCCCCAACTGCTGAAGCCTTTGCCCGGCTCTTCCTGGCCCGGGTTGACGTACCACTGGTTAAACCAGATTTTACCGTTGTGGGACACTTTGGTGCATTTCACCGGATAGGCAATTTTTGGGTTATAGGCCGGAACGATCTCTTTGGCTGGGGTTTCATCCTGGGCCGGAGTTTCATCCTGGGCCGGGGTCTCGTCCTGGGCCGGGGTCTCGTCCTGGGCCGGGGTCTCGTCCTGGGCCGGGGTCTCGTCCTGGGCCGGGGTCTCGTCCTGCGCCGGGATGGCCGGCTTGCTGACCTTAATAGTCATGCTGTCCTGCGCTGTGCGGCCGTCCGCGCCGGTGGTGGTCAGGGTAAAGACCGCATCGCCCTCGGTATTCGCCGGGATCACCGCGTAGGCATGGGCGCTGTTCACGCTGCTGCTCAGGGTACCGTTCAGGTTCTGCTGCACAAAGAAGGTGCCAGCGCCTTTGGTCACGCTCCAGTTATACGATTTTGCATTGAGGCTTTGGCTGCCGTCCAGCGGCCAGGTTTTCACCCCCGTCGTGGGTGACTCCATGCTGTAATCCGCGCCCGCTGCTGCCGTCGGCGCCGGCAGGGTATCGCCCCCATCCTTCAGGGCCAATATTTTGGCCGCCGCCCGCGCCATATCCGGCTGGGTACCGATGGTCTGCCCGGTGCCGCTGGCGGCCGGTGTTCCGGTCTCCTGGAGGATTTGACGCATCTGTAGCGGCGTCACGGTGATCCCATGCGCTTTGGCGATCCCAGACAGGCTGGCCACCACGCCCGCCACGATGGGCGTTGCGGATGAGGTGCCGTTGAAGCTGCTGGTATAGTTGGCGTTAGGGGCGTTATAAAGCGGGCCGTAACCGGTGGTGGTGACATCGTTGCAGCCCCAGGAGGAGCTGGTGACGCGCTTGCCGTAAGTACTGAAGTGGGCGCGTTTACCATCTTTGGCACAAAGCGCGCCGACGATAATCGCCCCGGAATCGCGAACGTTGGTATCCCACTTGCCGTTAAAGCCCGGCGCATCCAGGTTGATATTGCCGTTGCCTGCGGCGGTGACGACAAACACCCCTTTGTCAGTCAGGGCTTTGATAACATTGAAGTAGCTCTGATCGTTTTCAATCGGTATGTAGCAGTTTTTTTGACAGGTACCGGCCACTTCACCGCCGTAGGTCTGCATGTTCAGCGACACCACGTCCCCGGCTTTGAGCTGAGGGATCAGCTTATACAGATTGCTTGAAGGCCAACCGGCATAGCCCACCTTGCTCTTCCAGCTCAGCCCGCGCACCCCGGCCCCGATATCCCGCCCGGCCAGAATACCCATGGAGGCTGTACCATGTTCCCGCTCAGAGCAGGTGGCACTGGTGCTGGTGGCGCTGCCCTGGCTGAACGCGATGGGCGGTAAATTGACATGTTGCGGGTTCCAGGCGCAGTTTTCTGAAGAGACAAGGGTAATATCTTCACCCTCATTGCCTTTATAAAGGTTGACACTGTCGCGGTTAACCCCGCCCATAAAATAGCCCGCGCGCTTTTCATCCGGCGCTTTTAAATAATCCTGGAGATGGCGAAAATCCGGCACTGAAACCGCACCGAGGCTGCCGCTGGATGCTCTTAAGCCAGGTCTGACGGCGCTGTTCTCTCCCTGCTCCTCTTCCAGCGAAACGGGAAGTGATTCCGGATAGACCGCTTCAATATTTTGATTATGTTTCAGCTCGCTAATAATGCTGTTGATGTAGTTCTTATCCTGGTTCTTATCGCCCGGCAGATTAATACGCAAATAGCGATCGAAGCCGTAGCGCTTATTTATCGCCGCCATTTCGGTGGTATTTTTATCGGCGGGATACATGGCGGTGGCTGCCAGTGAAGGGTCGCTCAGGGTCAGCGAAGGCTGGACGCCCGTGTCTGTCGATGGTTTCAGCTTAACAATGATCGCATCGTAGGCAACGCCCTCCTCCGCCAGGGTGGCCTGAGGTACGGTATCGGCCCAGGCGGTGCTGGAGACGATCGCACAGATCAGTAACGATAAAATTCTTTTTTTCATTTTTGCCAACGTTCCTTAATGACATTTATTTATGTGAAATCCCTTTTTTCACAATGAAAGAAAATCATCGTCCAGCCAATAAGAGCCTTCTTCGAATAAATAAGAACTGTCTCTACGTGTATTAGTTTCCCGATCTTTTTTGAACGCGAAAATGTCAACCGCAACGCAGAGTAAAAATAACCAAAATAATATGCATAACGCGAAAACGACAGGCACTCAGGCGAATAATACCAGCCGCCATAGCGCAAGACATTTCTAATATTAAAAATATCTTCCAAAGGATAATTAATACGCTCTCGCGGGGGTTAAAATTGGTTTTATAAATACGCTGGCCGTTATCGTCTCAGCGTTCAATGCTGGAGAATTACGATGCGATTAAATTTAACCATTGCCGATGAGCACCCGCTGATTCGCCGGGGCGTCCGGGCGATGATCGACGACATGAATAGCGCTGGCGCAGCGATTGCAATCAACGATGAAACGGAGTCGACATCCGATCTGCTGAAAACGCTGACCCGAGAGCTTCCCGATATCCTGCTGCTGGGCTACACGCTTAACGGCGCCCACAGCGCCGATCCGCTAAGCCGTATGGAGGGGCTGGCGCTGGTAAAAGGCCTGCGCCAGCGTTTTCCGGGGCTCAAAATACTTCTGCTGGCCCGCTACAAGAATCCGCAGCTTCTCCGCCTGGCCATTGAGACAGGAGCAAAGGGGTACGTTAGCCACAATATAAACGCGAAAACCCTTCGCGACGCGCTCACCTGCTTAATGAATGACGACGTCTACGTCGAACCGGCGCTGCTGGAGCTGCTCTTCCCCGGTGAAAAGCCGGCCGCGGAGACACTCTCCGCCAGAGAAGTGGACGTGCTGCGTTTACTTTGTAAAGGAGGGAGCCTGACGGATATCTCGCGTCGCATGCACCTGAGCATTAAGACCGTGAGCGCGCATAAAATTCGGGCGATGGAGAAGCTGCGGGTGAAAAATGACTGCCAGCTTTACTGCCTGCTGGCCCGCACCCGGATGTTTGATATTACCTTTTAACATCCGGGCCGGGTGAAAGATCAGGCCGCAGGCAGTTCGGACAGTGGCCAGCGCGGGCGCACGGAGACGCTGAGATCCGCCGTGGCGTTCGATTTCAGACGCACCATACCGGCATAGGCGATCATCGCCCCGTTATCGGTACAAAATTCCGGGCGGGCATAGAAGACTTCACCGCGGCGTTTTTGCATCATCTCAGCGAGCTTCGCGCGCAGCGTGCGGTTGGCGCTAACGCCCCCCGCCATCACCAGGCGCTTAAAGCCGGTCTGATCCAGCGCGCGTTTGCACTTGATCATTAAGGTATCCACCACCGCATCTTCAAAGGCGCGGGCGATGTCGGCGCGTGTCTGCTCGTCGTCGTCATTATTCCGGATGGTATTGGCGGCAAAGGTCTTCAGGCCGGAGAAGCTGAAATCCAGACCCGGACGGTCGGTCATTGGCCGCGGGAAGACAAAGCGCCCTTCGGTGCCCTGCGAGGCCATTTTCGACAGCATCGGGCCGCCAGGGTAATCGAGCCCCAGCAGCTTGGCGGTTTTGTCGAACGCTTCACCCGCCGCATCGTCAATGGACTCGCCCAGCAGTTCGTACTGGCCAATACCGGTGACGCTGATCAATTGCGTATGACCGCCGGAAACCAGCAGCGCCACAAACGGAAATTCAGGGGGATTCTCTTCCAGCATCGGCGCCAGCAGATGCCCTTCCATATGGTGAACCGCGATAGCCGGAACATCCCACGCGAACGCCAGCGAACGTCCGATAGTGGCGCCCACCAGCAGCGCCCCCACCAGACCCGGACCCGCCGTGTAGGCCACAGCGTCAATATCTTTTGCCGTAAAGCCAGCCTCTTTCAGCGCCGCCTGGATCAGGGGCACGGTTTTACGCACATGGTCGCGGGAGGCCAGTTCTGGCACGACGCCACCGTAGTCGGCATGCAATTTTACCTGACTATACAATTGGTTGGCGACCAGCCCTTTTTCATCGTCGTAGATCGCGATGCCGGTTTCATCGCAGGATGTTTCAATACCCAGTACACGCATGACTTGTTTTACCTCACTCAGATACCGCGCAGTGTAGAGCCTGGGCGGGTTGATGTAAAACTTTCCTCACCCCTGGAGTTCACTTCGTGTATACTCCTCACCCTTATAAAAGTCCCCTTTCAAAAACGGCCGCGGTGCTTTACAAAGCAGCAGCAATTGCAGTAAAATTCCGCACCATTTTGAAATAAGCTGGCGTTGATGCCAGCGGCAAACCGAATTTATAAAGGTGAGAGTTACATGCCGGTAATTAAAGTACGTGAAAACGAGCCGTTCGACGTAGCACTGCGTCGCTTCAAGCGTTCATGCGAGAAAGCAGGTGTTCTGGCTGAAGTTCGTCGTCGTGAGTTCTATGAAAAACCAACGACCGAACGTAAGCGCGCTAAAGCTTCTGCTGTGAAACGTCACGCGAAGAAACTGGCTCGCGAAAACGCACGCCGTACTCGTCTGTACTAATCTATTGAGGACGCACGTCCTCAGTCGTCAGACAGAGTAGTAGTCGTAAGGCCGTGCTTCCGGAAGGAATGCGCGGCTTGTTTTCGTTTATACGTTCCTAAAAATTTCTGGGGCCTATGGCTGGACGAATTCCACGCGTATTTATCAACGATCTGCTGGCAAGAACCGACATTGTCGATCTCATCGACGCGCGGGTAAAGCTGAAGAAGCAGGGCAAGAACTATCACGCGTGCTGTCCATTCCATAACGAAAAAACCCCCTCTTTCACCGTAAACGGTGAAAAGCAGTTCTACCACTGCTTCGGCTGTGGCGCGCACGGCAACGCCGTCGACTTTTTGATGAACTACGACAAGCTCGAGTTCGTTGAAACCGTCGAAGAGCTGGCTGCCATGCACAATCTTGAAGTGCCTTATGAAGCAGGCAGTGGCCCCAGCCAGATAGAGCGTCATCAACGACAAACGCTGTATCAGCTGATGGATGGCCTGAATTCGTTTTACCAACAGTCTCTCAAGCAACCTGCTGCTGAGCCTGCGCGTCAGTATCTGAACAAGCGCGGACTGAGCGACGATGTTATTGCGCGTTTCGCTATTGGTTACGCCCCGCCCGGCTGGGATAACGTGTTGAAGCGTTTTGGCGGCAATAGCGAAGATCGTAAATCACTCATCGACGCGGGCATGCTGGTCACTAACGACCAGGGACGTAGCTATGACCGCTTCCGCGAACGGGTGATGTTCCCTATTCGCGACAAGCGTGGCCGGGTAATTGGTTTCGGTGGCCGCGTGCTGGGCGATGCCCTGCCGAAATACCTCAACTCCCCGGAAACCGATATTTTCCATAAAGGCCGCCAGCTGTATGGCCTGTATGAAGCCCAGCAGAATAACGCTGAACCGCAGCGGCTGCTGGTGGTCGAAGGCTATATGGATGTGGTGGCGCTGGCGCAGTTCGACATTAACTATGCCGTGGCGTCGTTGGGTACCTCTACCACTGCCGACCATATCCAGCTGCTGTTCCGGGTGACCAACACGGTCGTCTGCTGTTACGACGGTGACCGGGCCGGACGCGAAGCCGCCTGGCGCGCGCTGGAAACGGCGCTGCCTTATATGACCGACGGGCGCCAGTTGCGCTTTATGTTCCTGCCCGACGGCGAAGACCCGGATACGCTGGTGCGTAAAGAGGGCAAAGCGGCATTTGAAGCGCGGATGGAGCAGGCTCAGCCGCTCTCCACGTTTCTGTTTAACAGCCTGATGCCGCAGGTAGATTTGAGCACCCCGGATGGCCGCGCCCAGCTGAGCACGCTGGCGTTACCGCTGATTACTCAGGTGCCGGGCGAAACGTTGCGCATCTATCTGCGCCAGGAGCTGGGCAAGAAACTTGGCATCCTGGATGACAGCCAGCTTGAACGTTTAATGCCAAAACTGGCTGAAAGCGGAGCGGTTCGCCCCGCGCCTCAGCTAAAACGCACAACCATGCGTATACTGATAGGACTGTTGGTGCAAAACCCGGAGCTGGCCCCACGCGTGCCCTCTCTGGCGGGTTTAGACCACGAAAAGCTGCCCGGACTTGGCTTATTTGCAGAACTGGTCAACACTTGTTTGTCACAGCCAGGTCTGACCACCGGGCAACTTTTAGAGCACTATCGCGGAACAAAAGCCTCCGCAACCCTTGAAAAACTGTCGATGTGGGACGATATAGCAGATAAAGAGATTGCTGAAGAGACCTTCACCGACTCGCTCAACCATATGTTTGATTCGATGCTTGAACTGCGCCAGGAAGAGTTGATTGCTCGCGAGCGCACACACGGTTTAAGCAGCGAAGAACGCCGGGAGCTCTGGATGATTAGCCAGGAGCTGGCAAAGAAATAACAGAAAGACAAAAGTATTTAACGGCTTAAGTGCCGAATATCGATCGGGTAGATCCCGACAGCCGCACTGAGAGGCAGCGGCAAAAATACAAGTACGCCCTCGCTTTAAAGGTTGGCAGCCGTATCGCCGACACCAATCAAACGAATAAGTGTGGATACCGTCTTATGGAGCAAAACCCGCAGTCACAGCTGAAACTTCTTGTCCAACGTGGTAAGGAGCAAGGCTATCTGACCTATGCCGAGGTCAATGACCATCTGCCGGAAGATATCGTCGACTCCGATCAGATCGAAGACATCATCCAAATGATCAACGACATGGGTATTCAGGTGATGGAAGAAGCCCCTGATGCCGATGATCTGTTACTTGCTGAAAACTCAAACAACACTGACGAAGATGCAGAGGAAGCTGCTGCACAGGTTCTGTCGAGCGTTGAATCTGAAATCGGCCGCACCACCGACCCGGTTCGCATGTACATGCGCGAAATGGGTACCGTTGAACTGTTGACCCGCGAAGGCGAAATTGACATCGCTAAACGTATCGAAGACGGGATCAACCAGGTGCAGTGTTCCGTTGCCGAATACCCGGAAGCGATCACCTATCTGCTGGAGCAGTACGATCGCGTTGAGGCAGAAGAAGCCCGCCTCTCCGATCTGATCACCGGTTTTGTCGATCCGAATGCGGAAGAAGACATGGCCCCAACGGCGACGCACGTCGGTTCTGAACTCTCTCAGGAAGAGATGGATGATGACGAAGACGAAGACGACGAAGATGGCGATGACGACAGCAGCGATGATGACAACAGCATCGACCCTGAACTGGCTCGCGAGAAGTTCGCTGAACTGCGCGCGCAGTATGTCGTTACCCGCGACACGATCAAAGCGAAAGGCCGCAGCCACGCAGCCGCTCAGGAAGAGATCCTGAAGCTCTCTGAAGTGTTCAAACAGTTCCGTCTGGTGCCAAAACAGTTCGATTACCTGGTAAACAGCATGCGCGTGATGATGGATCGCGTACGTACCCAGGAACGTATCATCATGAAGGTGTGCGTTGAACAGTGCAAAATGCCGAAGAAGAACTTCATCACCCTCTTCACCGGCAACGAAACCAGCGAGACCTGGTTCAACGCCGCTATCGCGATGAACAAGCCGTGGTCTGAAAAACTGCGCGACGTGACTGAAGAGGTACATCGTGGCCTGCAGAAACTGCAGCAGATTGAAGAAGAGACCGGCCTGACCATCGAGCAGGTAAAAGACATCAACCGTCGTATGTCCATCGGTGAAGCGAAAGCCCGCCGTGCGAAGAAAGAGATGGTTGAGGCGAACTTGCGTCTGGTTATCTCTATCGCCAAGAAGTACACCAACCGCGGTCTGCAGTTCCTGGATCTGATTCAGGAAGGCAACATCGGTCTGATGAAAGCGGTTGATAAGTTCGAATACCGTCGTGGTTATAAGTTCTCCACCTACGCAACCTGGTGGATCCGTCAGGCGATCACCCGCTCTATCGCGGATCAGGCGCGCACCATCCGTATTCCGGTGCATATGATTGAGACCATCAACAAGCTCAACCGTATCTCCCGCCAGATGCTGCAGGAGATGGGCCGCGAGCCCACGCCGGAAGAGCTGGCCGAGCGCATGCTGATGCCGGAAGACAAGATCCGTAAGGTGCTGAAAATCGCTAAAGAGCCAATCTCCATGGAAACACCAATCGGTGATGATGAAGATTCGCATCTGGGTGATTTCATCGAGGATACCACCCTCGAGCTGCCGCTAGACTCTGCCACCACCGAGAGCCTGCGTGCCGCCACCCACGACGTACTGGCTGGCCTGACCGCCCGTGAAGCGAAAGTCCTGCGTATGCGTTTCGGTATCGATATGAACACCGACCACACGCTGGAAGAGGTGGGTAAACAGTTCGACGTTACCCGCGAACGTATCCGTCAGATCGAAGCGAAGGCGCTGCGTAAACTGCGCCACCCGAGCCGCTCTGAAGTGCTGCGTAGCTTCCTGGACGACTAATTCGTCCTGATGTAAAAAAGCTCCCTACGGGGAGCTTTTTTTATGGCTGATGCTTCAGAGCTTAAAGCCCCCGCACGACCAGCGCCTCGTCCAGCTCCCGGTACGCCTCCACCAGCTTCTCCAGCGTTGCCCGGTTCAGGCCGCTCGGATTGGGCAGCACCCACACCTGCGTTACGCCGATGGTGATCTTCTGCTTTCCCCACTGCACCCCACGCTGGCTAAAAGCCTGCTCATACGCCTGCTTGCCGAGGACCGCCAGCGCCGCGGGCTGATAGTCCTCCATCTTTTTAACCAACTCGCGCCCGCCGCTGCGTAGCTCATGCAGGTTTACCTCACTCGCCTGCACCGTGGGCCGCTCCACCAGCATGGTGATGCCGCAGCGGGTATCCAGCAGCTGCTGCTCCTCTTCCGGCTTGAGTAACTTATCGGTAAACCCGGCCTGGTAAATCACTTTCCAGAAGCGATTACCGGGATGCGCAAAGTGAAAACCGGTATGGGCAGAGGACTTGCCCGGATTGATGCCGCAGAACACCACCCGCAGGCCTGGCGCCAGGATATCGCTGATCATTATTACTCCTGCTTATTGATTCAGGCTTTAAGTATAAAAGATTGAAAATGCGTTGTTTATAAAAACAGCAGGCAGGTGCGTATGGCTGGATTGCAGCGAGCAGTTACTTTATAATCCTCCGCCACGGCCCCTTAGCTCAGTGGTTAGAGCAGGCGACTCATAATCGCTTGGTCGCTGGTTCAAACCCAGCAGGGGCCACCAAATTTTAGCTTTAAAATCATGTATATAAGCCACCTTTAGAGGGTGGCTTTTTTATTTCTACTTTTCGAGTGGCGATGAAATGGCGATGGATTTTTAGTGCAACGCTTTTATTCCCGGCTTTGTCGCACTTCTCTATTTGATAAAATTAGTCTTCACTTCAACTCTAAATGAGGGATCGTTGATGAAAAAGATTCTCGGGTTAGCTTTCCTTTTAACCTCTACTTCTGCGCTTGCTGGCTTCATTCACCCGCTTGACTTCAATGGCTCAGATACTCAAAAACAGGAAGTCATTAGTTATATCAAAGATCGCGTTAAGGCTGATTATTGCGACGGCAAGATAGATATGTGCCAGCCCACCACCTTGCGCATGATGGAAAATGAGAACCTTGAGGCTTTTAAAAAATTAACTAAGGTGAGTGACCGAAAGGTATTAGATAGAGTTATCAAGGATTATTGTAAACGCGGGCTGGATATGTGTACTTACAGCACAATTGCGATGATGTATGAAGAAAATGCGAAGGCTGATAAACAAGAACTCAGCTGGTAACGTTGATACGCTCGGCCTGCAAACAAATGCCACTTGCAGGCCGCCTTCTGGGTCGCCACTAAAGCCAGAGGTTCTGCTGCCCACCTCGTACAGGATGAGGAGGCGCAAAATCTACTTTGCCTGGCGTCACTATAAATCGCTGCACTGACTCCATCGTAACAAACGTGCAACTACAGTTGATATTGGTGCACTGGTGGTAACGTTCTTTAGTATTTTCAGTCAGATAACGGCTAGTTCGCGCATGTGCTGCGTGCTGACATTGCGGACAATGAAACATGTTTACCCCACCA
Source organism: Leclercia sp. LSNIH1 (assembly GCF_002902985.1). Lineage (NCBI taxonomy): Bacteria > Pseudomonadati > Pseudomonadota > Gammaproteobacteria > Enterobacterales > Enterobacteriaceae > Leclercia > Leclercia sp. LSNIH1. The sequence continues at coordinate 208,468 of NZ_CP026167.1, forward strand.
TTCCCATTTAGTGAATCAATCATACCGCTTTGTTCACAAAATGAGAATACTCTTACCCCTCATTATCTTCACTTTCATATTCCACATCGGAAAGCTTCACTTCTAACTCCAGGCCCGTCGTATAACCGTTATTGCTAAGCAGGTGCGTTACCTTTGTAATCGTCCAGGCCTGATCGTCAATCACTCGCTTGAAACCGCTGACTTTAACCGGCGTTTCTGGACAGAGGTCAGCGCGACCACGCGCCAGGCTGATAGAAAATTCAGCAACACCCCGCTGAAGCTTGTCCCATTTAGCCTGCGCCGCCCGCATCGCCTGGGCCTTTGTTGCAAATATTGTCGTGAGGGCAAAAACATTGTCAGCCTCACCGGCCATGTACTCGCCCTCTCTTGCTTCAGGCACTTTTACAGGCTTTGCTTTCGGATGCTGTGCCGCCCCTGCTTTGGCTGGCTTCTCTTTACGCTTTAGCTTTACGCTTTGCTTCTGCGGCTTTGGGTCTTTGGTGTGCAGCCATTTCGCCGTAACGCCGGTATATGCCCCCCGATCAGCAATTGAGAAGTGGTGCCGGTCTCCGTCACTGCGGACAATAGTCACCTGCGGGATAGGTTTTCCGCTAACCGTCACGCCGCGCCCCGCTTTAAGAAATAGCAGCTTCCCCATTTTTACCGATACCTCGCCGCCGTTCCTCTCAGCAAGGCGGGTCAGGAATTTCACGTCTGATTCCTGGGCCTGATCGATATGCGTGATTTTAATCCCGTCCAGCTCCGGCGCGACACCTGCTTCCAGCTTGTTGCGAGCGGCTATAGCTCTCACTATTCCGCCGAGTGTGGTGTTGTGCCAGGACTCTTCACGCCGGGAATTTAATGTTCCACGAAAATCGGCGCTGCGGGCGCGCACGGTGACCACATCCGGCGCTCCCCTGTGCTCGACCTCATCAACGGTGAAGGAGCCTTTACCGATTAATGCCTCTCTTTTCCAGCCGATGAACAGAGTCAGCTCCGCCCCTCGCGTTGGTAACACTACCCGGCCGTCGGCATCGTTCAGCTCGATATCGAGCTGGTCAGCCTCAAATCCGCGGTTATCAGTTAGCGTCAGGCTCATCAGCCTGTCGCTGATGTTGCCGGTTATGTCCCGGCTGTCAATTTTCAGCACGTAAGCGGGAGTACACACCCCGCCCGCGCTGCCAGTCAGCGCATTAAGCATTAAGCAGCCCCGTCACAGTGGTGGAAACGTTCGACACCATATCCCCCGCTTTACCGACAAGCGTTTCGGCCTGCCGACCGATATCGCCATAAAGTGCAGCAAGTGATTCATCGACGCGGGTAAGGGTCATCGTAAAGTCGATTTTTCTCGGGGTGCCGTCACTAAAAAACACGCTGCCGGTTTCACTGACGTTATTGATAACGTACATACCGTAAATCGTGCCGCCGCCATCCAGCAAAGACCATGCGCGGCCTTCCTCGGCCATCAGGCGCACAGTAGTCATGGTCACCTTCCCGCCCGTCAGCTCTGGGTAAAGCACACCTGCAAGGGTGATCTTTTCCTCTCCAGGGCCGAGATACTGAAATGCGTCACGCTTGCCTACACGCGAGTTTGACGGCCAGCGGTATTCCGCATCACGCTGAAGTGTCTGATAGGGCAACGTCTGTCGCATAAAGACAAACATGCCAAGCGCTAACATCATTGTGGTAACTCCTTATCAGTCATAAGCCATGCTGGATCGGGCGCGGGCGCGCTTGTCACGCTCGAATTTTTCTAGCGCGTCCTGCACCTGCTGTTCAAGCTGGCCGCCAGGTGCGGCCCCTCCCGGTAGGGTGATGTGGTAATCGCTTTTACTCTGATCGATATACGTCCGCCCTGTCGGCGCATTCACCGGTCGATAAGCCTGATATCCACCCGCCTGGTTTGCCGGGGTGTACCCTGCCGCCTGGCTGACAGGTGACTTATGGCCCGCCCCGGCCTCCGGAAGTGCCTGATTTTGAGAGGCCGCTTTTGTTGACAGCGGCACGTCACTTCCAGCCCTGACTACGGCGGGCGGTGGCACGATAACCGGCGGCGCTACTTTTACGGGTTGCATAGTAATATTTGGCTGCGGCATAACTACGGGTTGCGGTACGGCGGCAGACTGCAACACAGAAGCGGGCTGTGGTGGCATACCTGCGGCACTGACTCCCAGCACTAAACCGCCGTTAGCCGCCGCGCTGGCACGCGCAGCCGTCTGATCCAGCTTGCTCGACTCCTTATTAATTATTCCGAGCTTTTCAAGCACCCAGTCAATCCCGCTGCGTAGCTTATTGAATGCCACAAGCGGCATCAGCAGTGCATCCGCCAACGTTTTACCAAAATTCACTCCTGCATCACGGCAGCTATTTAGCGTGCTTTGTGTTGCCTGCACCGGCGCGATGAGTCCGGCAAACCACTGCGCGGCAGCTTTAAGTTTCTCACCGAGCCAATCGAACATGGGCTTAACCGGCATAAAAAGCTCACCAACCGGCGCGAATGCCGCCCGCAGCCCTTCGACCACGCCACCGAAGAAGGCGCTTATCGGTTCCCAATATTTGCGAATTAACAGAGCACCGGCGACGATAGCCGCAACCACAGCTACAACCGGCCAGGCAATGGCCCCAATAGCGGTCGCTATAGTTGTACCGGCGACACTGAAGCCTGTAGCCAGCAAGCCAGCCCCCGCAATCAGCGCATTAATGCCTGCCATTACCGGCCACAGTACCAGACCAATACCACCCAGCACGGCAATCAGGCCGGTGACCGCCCCCGCCACTAATACAATTTTTGATACCAGCTCCGGGTTAGCCGTTACCCATGCGTTCATTTTTCCCAGCCATTGCGTAGCCGTCGCCGTAAGTTTACGCAGACGGTCATCCATGCCGCTGAATACATTCAGGCGCAGGCCGGACAACGCACCCTGTAGCCGCTCCATGTCCCCTGACAGATTATCGCGTAGGGTTTTACCCATATTGTCAGCCGCGCCGCTGACGTCTCCGAGCTGGTTTTTTGCGCCAGCCAGGGCCGCGAGGAACTTCGGGATCTGATCGACAGACAGGTCTTCAACTGGCGTACCAAACAGAGCTATCGCCGCGTTTGCCCGCTCTGCCGGATTTTTAATGGACAGCAGGCCACGTGCGGTTTTCTGCATTGCCGCGCGCGCCTTTTCACCCCCTCTGGCAATATCCGCCGACATTTTTTCCGCATTCAGGCCAATCTGCGTATATGCCGCGACGCTGTTTTTCGACATATCAGAGCCACGGATAGAAAACTCCTTTATGGCATCGCCGGTTTTATCGAGCGCGAATTTCCCCTGCTTCGACATCTCAACAAGCAGTGACATTGCCTCCGCCCCGGTAAAGCCCATATTACGAAAATGGGTCGAATATTCGTGCAGGATCTCTGGCATCTCGCCCCGCATTTGTGAGGACACGCGCTGCATCCCGGATACGATCAGATCCAGCGCCTCGTCACTGTTTGCAGCGAGACCGTTCTTAATCATGATGCCCGCAATCTGGATGCTTTCTGCGGCTTCGCTGCCGAAGGCCGTCTGCATATCCAGCGCCTTGCGGGTAATGCGGGTTAGTTCAGCCTCGCCAACATCCCCCATCGTCCCCAGGGTGCTGCGAACCGCCGATACGGCCTCGGTGATATTCTCGATATCGCTGCTGACACCGGAGCTGCTAATTTCCTGAATGACGCGTACATATTGCTCCCCGCTGGCGGCGTCTTCACCCTGACGCGCCGCGATCAGCGCGCCGCTGTGCTGCGTCTGCACTTCCGGCGCAATCATACGGCTTCCCGCAAACAGCCCCGCAGTGCCCAGCCCCAGCGCCGCCGCGCTGGCGTTTCGCGCACCGGCAACCATTTCCCGGCCCCGCTCATAACGTTCTCTGACTGCATTAAGTCGGGCCTGTTGCTGGCTGACACGCGCCAGTTCAGCACGCTGGCGCTCCATGGCGGCGGTAGTCTGCGTGATGTTTCCGCGCAGCTGTCGCTCGGCAGCAGACAAATTGCGGGTATCTATACCGGCCTGTTGCAACCCGGAGCGCTGGCGCTGCACAGACAGGCGCAGTCCATCATATTTAGTCTGTAGCTCAGCAGCGCTTCGCCTGGCGTTATCCAGCGCTTTGACCTGCGCATTAGTGGGGTTAGTGGTGTTTCGCATCTGGAGCGCCAGCTCGGCCGCCTGCTCCTTTGCCTTTTTCAGCGCATTGCCGGTGACGGCAAGCTGCGCGCTGGCTTTACGAAATCCCTCAATCTGCCTGGCGCGCTCGTTCAACCCCTTTAATTCGTTCTGCGATCCGCGTATTTCTCCGGAGAGGGTGCGGCTTGCCTCCTGCACCGCCTTAAAGGGCCGCGACGCCTGGTCAACCGCCTTGAGCAATACCTGTAACTTAACGTCACTCATTCGTGTTTCCGCTTCGCTGGAGCGCCTTCTCGCGCCATGTGAAAAGCTCGGTCAGGCTCAGGGGATATAGCTCTGATGGCGGCCAGTGGAAAATCACTGCGATATCCGCCATCAGATCGTCAACCGATAATTTTTTCGGGAAATCTACTGCACCGAACTCGGCGACAAAAAACCAACCACTTTCCCGGCCAGTGCCACAAAATCTGGCAATTCCAGCGTGGCGATTTCCTGCTCGGTCAGGTTCGGGGCCGTCATGCGCGGCAGCACCTTAATCAGGGCGTCAACCTCAGAGCTTGCCACCGCAGCCAGCCCGACACCGCGCAGCGTGCCAGCCGTCGGCTTAATCAGGGTGACTTCGGTAATTTCCTGCTCGCCACGCTTGATGGGTTTTTCCAGGGTAACAACGTTTTCTTTGCTCATGATTTTCTCGCTTATTAATTTAAAAGAGGGTTACCGGCCAGGCTTGCTGGCCGGGATAAATTACAGGCCGACGTTGCGGCGGTGCTGCTCCAGCTTATCCTCGCCGTTTACCTTTTCGACCATGTTGATGGTGTCGATCTCAACCAGCTCTTTTCCGTCCATCGTCAGGCGGAAATAGGTGCAGACAACCGGCAATTTTGATTCCGTGTCTTCACCCTGTTTGGCCTCGCCGGTGTCGATCTCCTTCTGACGCCCGCGCATGACCACTTCAACGGCCACCGTTTCGCCGGAGTCGTCACGCTGGTAAGAGCCAGCGAAACGGATCGGCACGGCGTCAATGCCGGTTGCAGCATACAGGTTCCAGATAACATCATCCGGGAAGCCGCCGAGCGACCACTCCATTGACAGCGCATCATCATCCAGACCGAGATCAACCGGCGCGACGCCGTTCATCCCTGCCCCGCGATAGTTCTCTAATTTGCGGGTTAACTTTGGCAGCGTGACTGATTTTGCGACCCCCTGATAGCTGTAGCCATCAAGGAACACGTTCATAAACTTAAGCTTGCGCGGCATTGCCATTTATCGGGCGCTCCTTAATTGCTGTTGACCGAGGAAACCAGATCCGCCAGATATTTGTCGGTAATACGCTGGCGCAGCGTCAGGTTTTCCAGTGGAGGAACCGGGGTGTAGTCATAGTCAATGAACAATTTCCCGGCCTTGAGGGTTGCCGCGTCGTTGGACTCTTCGTCAAACCAGCAGGTGCCATCAACGATATAGCCTGCGGTTTTAAGTTCGCGGAATTTGGCGTTGATGCCGTCCACAATGTCGCGGATCAGCGTCGGCGTGATCGGCCTGTCCATCGCCCAGGCATGCGCGGTAGCCATCGTGTCGGCGAGCACCTGCGCCGTGCGGGTGTAGTTTTCAAACAGGAACAACGGATCGTCAGAGCAGGTGCGGTTGCCCCAGAACTTAAAGCCATCGTTTCGGATAAGCGTTGTCACGCCCGCCTCGTTGAGCAGGTCGGCATCGGTGCCTGGCTCCTGCAAATCCCAGAACACTGAGGCGCTGATGCCCGTCACGCCGTTAACGGCGACGTTTGAGAGCGTTTTATGCCATCCAGTCTCCTGGTCAATTTTGGCGCGCAGGCCCAGCGCCCGCGCCGTCGCCCATGCTTTGGCGCTGGCGTTCGCATTAGTGTCCCATGCGATAAAGTCGGGCCAAATGACCATCAGCTCGCGCTGCCCGAAATTTTTGCGGTAGTTGATGGCATCAGAAAGGGTTTTACAGTCCCATGCACTGACGTAGCCAAACGCGCGCAGCTTCTGGCACACCGACGCGATGGCTGTCGCCACTTCAAGACTGTCCAGCCCCGGCACGCCGATGATGCGTGGCTTAACGCCCGTCACGGCTTCGGCAGTCAGCAGCGCTTTCAACCCGGTGTATTTGCCTTCTTCGTCAGTGGTGCCGATGATGTTAGAAACCGTCTGCGCGAGCGCGGCTTCTTCATCTTCGCCGGTGCCTTCTGCAACGCGCACCACGACAATAACGGGCTTGCTCTGGTCAGCAATAGCCTGGAGGGACGCGGCCAGGGTGCCTTTTTTACCGGCTTTACCGATAGCGCTTTGCACGCTGGTAATCAGCACCGGCTCATTTAGTGGAAAGGTAGCGGCATCGGCATCGCTGGCCGTGCAGACCATGCCGATAACTGCCGTTGATACAGTGGAAATGACGCGTGTTCCGTCGTTGATTTCGACGATCTGCACGCCGTGATGAAAATCACTCATCCGGTTAACTCCGTGGTTAAGGGGTGAGGTCATTGTCCTGGTGATGCCGGGCTTCGGCTATTTATGAGGGTTGGCTGCGGGCTGGTACAACAGAACGAGGCGAGGAGTTTTTTTCACCGAGCATGGTCATTTTTGACCGTACTGTTGCTGATGGCCAACACGATCATAATTAACCGTGCGCGCCGGTATCGGGGCAGAAAAAAGCCCCGCAATGCGGGGCCGCTATGCTTCTTGCCTTACATTACTACTGACCAGCTCAAACCTCTGATGAGGCTGGATCCTGCTCGTTAACTTCAGGCATATCTAAACGCAAATCTATCCAGCGATCGTCAGGTACATCCATCGCTTCGCCTGCAATGAACACCCCCGTTCTGCTATCAAATTTGCGCGCACTGACATTGATATTTAAAACTTCTGATTCTGAGTCGTACGCTGCCTCTACAAAACAAAGCCTGTTCCCGTTCGCGTCCTGAGGGATTTCAATCTGCCAGCCTTCGGAGTGCAGACCCAGCGATCCAAGTACCTGATACCTGCCGGTACTGATTTTTTTAAATGTTACGCCGGTGGCTTCGTCATTAACCTCAATGCTGTTACCGAAAAGCCGTGCTATCGGCGAGGCTTGTTTAATAAACCCGTTCGTATCTACGGTGGTGTTTTGCGTGTGCCAGAAATTCGCTCGCCACGACTCAGCCCCCTCCAGTTGAGTAACAACAACGCCCACAACTTTTGTGTCTTTATTGATATAGTTCGTTGCAACATACCCAATGGTGGAGTTGCGGCCTGTAGTGATATTGTGCTTTAACTCAACTCCTGCTCCTCCGTATCCACCTGCCGGGTCGCTGCTGTAGTACCATGAGTAGTACGAATTCCGCTCATCGACTGAACGGGGTTGCGCCTGCACCGGCAGACCAAAACCGTGTCGGGAGCCTACCGTAATAACTTCGCCCTCTGCTGAACCTGCATTTAATTTTGCAGCAGTACCCAATCCAAGGTATTGGAGAACAGCAGCCACATCGCTCTTCCCGATGATGTCGCGCCCCACCTTGGTCAGATCGGTCAGTGCAGCGCTATCTGTCCCGCTGAAGTATGGGAGTTTATTAGCAGTACCCACCAGGCTGGCGATGGCAGTCAGAGTGGCATCAAGCGGTTGCAGGCTGTTCAGGTTATTTTTCGTTGCTAATCCGACAATTGTGTCGCTCGCTTTATGCCTTAAATATGGATTGGTTTTGTCTCCACCTGCGAAGCCGACCACGCTACAGTCATCACCTTCGGTAGCCTTCAGGTATGCCAGAACAGCGGCAATATCGCTCTTTCCTATTAAGTCTCGCCCTACCTGCGTCAGGTCTGTCATGCCGACAGTGTCCGCACCGGTGAAATACGCCATTTTATTGGCTGAGCCAACCAGCTTCGCTATTGCAGTCAGGGTGGCATCAAGGGGTTGCAGGCTGTTCAGGTTCTCTTTCGTTGCCAGTCCGACAATAGTGTCGCTCGTTTTGTGCCTGAGATATGGACTGGTTTTGTCTCCGCCAACGAAACCGACCACGTTGCAGCTATCACCTTCGGTGGCCTTCAGATATGCCAGAACAGCAGCAATATCGCCCTTCCCGATGATATCGCGCCCTACCTGAGTCAGGTCAGCCAGGGCCGCTGTTTCACTGCCACTGAAATAGGGAATTTTGTTGGCTGAGCCAACCAGAGCAGCAATCGCTGTGAGGGTGGCGTCAAGCGGCTGCTTATCTGCTAACTGTCTTGTGACGTTATCAGCATGCGCGTATTGTGTATGCGGGTCAGCACTGGCGAGGTGCTTTTTCATCACATCATCAGCGTATGCCTTTACCTCGATCACCTTATCTTCAACATACTGCCGCGTCGCCAGCACGACCGACGGGTCGATCTTCAGCGTGACGGCCGCCGTGCTCGACACAATTAAAACCATACGAATGGTTTGCGTGCGCCCGCTTCCTTCCTGGAGCTGCGGCTTGTAGGTTTCCGCACAGTTCGCCACGGCAATCAGCACGCCGTCGCTGTCATACAGACCAATCTCACGGATCCACCAACCGCCCTCATCCTCCGGGATAACCTGCTCGGCGATAATCTGGCTGGTATTGTTAGGGTCTACGGTCAGCAGGTTAATCGGCGCAATTCGCCTGCGGTTAATCAGTGCCGTCTGCGAGGGATCCGGCGTCGGCAGTACGCCGTTTGCGTCACCAACAGCTATTTGCGTCAGGTTTAATTTGGTGCCGAGCGCGGCAGCGTTCGCCAGCCGTGCCGCGCCCTGATTGGTCAGAATGGCATAATATTTCGCGGTCATGCGCTCACTCTCAGGTTATCGATCAGATGAATGGCCGAAGCCGGGTAATATTCCCCGCCGACGGTGATCGTCTCGGGGGTATAGGGGTAAACAGTCAGGGCGTCACCGAGGTAACAGCCTGCGCCGACAAAGGCGTTACCTGTTGCGCTGAGGCTGATAGCCAGCCCGGTCAGGTGACGGCTGGCGGGTTTGGCATCCTCGATAAGGCGCTCCAGCTCCTGATACATTTCGTCGGTAATGCCACTGTCCAGCACGCCCACAACCAGACGAAACGTCCCCGGCTCCTCGTTGAGTTGCCACCACTCCCGCACCTCAATCAGATAGCCGAGCGGCTCAACAACGCGGCGCAGCGCGCTGATGGTGCCTTTGTGCTGATGGACGTAAAACGAGGAGGCAATAACGCTGCGTTTGGTTGCCTCGGGCCAGTCGGGATCCCACCGGTCAACTGACAGCGCCCAGGCCAGATACGGCAACAGATTTACGGGGCAGGCAAACGGATCCCACAGCGTGCGCAGCGGCACCGGCACGCGCTCGATTTCTGCCGCTGCTGCTGCTGCTGCAACCTCCAGCACTGACGAGCCAACCGGCAGCAGGCGGTTATCACTCATCATTGCCACCTGCTGAGATGGTGTACGCCGTGCAGAAGGAGGCCTGGTGTTTATCCAGCACGATATCGGCGACCGGCGCGGTCAGCTCTACGCGCTGCACACCTTCAACATGCAGGGCGGCATAAATAGCAGACTGACGAATATCACGCCCGAGACGGCGCTGCGCGCTGATGTAGGCTTTCAGCTTTTCCTCAGCAGCCAGCCGGATCGGCTCAGACTCAGGGCCAGGGTAAAAATAGAGGGTGGCATCTATCCGGTACGACACAATTTCAGCCGCCTGCACTGTCACCCGGTCGCCCACCGGACGCACATCCTCCGCATTCAGTGCAGCCTCAACCACTGCCAGCAATTCGGGACTGGCTGCGCCGTCATTTTCGCGGGACAGCACGGTGATCATCACGCACGCCGGGGACGGGCTGACGACTGAAATATCCGCCACGCGCCCGTCGGCGCTGCGGCCGTGATATTCGTAAGCGCCTACCGGCCCCGCAACGCTCAGCCCTTCAAAAGCCTGCTGCGCCCGCAGCCGCAAATCGGCATCGGACTCCATCACCGCAGGAGTGGGCGGGATTGTGGTTTCGTCTGCTGGCGTGACTGTCAGCCTGGGGGTGTTGTTATTAGCGGCCATCACATCAAGATCGTTACCGACGGAATAGGCAAGCGTTGTGCCGAGTCCTGCCTCATTCACCCGTTGCCGCCAGATAATTTCCCGGTAGGCGTTCTCCTCCAGATATTTGGTCAGCGGCTCCGACTCCAGTGCCAGCGTGCGGGCAACGGCCTCCTGCTGGCCTGCCGGGAAAAGCGAGATTAACGTCGCCTTACGCTCGGCCAGGATGGCTTCATAATCCAGCTTCTCCACAAAATCCGGCGCGGGGAGCTGGCTCAGGTCAATGCTGGGCATAGTTTCAACTCACTGTGATGGAAAAAGAAAAGCTCTCGCCGATGTCGGCGATCTGCCCGGACAGCTCAACAACCATCTGCCCGTTAAACTGCCGTTCCGTCGTGATACCGGTCAGGGTGACGCGTGGCTCCCAGCGCAGGATCGCCATGTAGCAGGCCGCCTTGATTTGCAGCTCCAGCGCTGGAGTTTGTGGCTGGTCAATCATGGCCGACAGCAGGGAACCATAATTACGGCGCATCACACGCGAGCCGACGGGGGTGCGCAGGATATCTCCCAGGCTCTGCCGGATATGATCCGTATCGGTCAGCGCCTGGCCGGTGCTGCGGCTCATGCCGATATAACGCGCTGTCATAATGGCGCTCCTGTCTGGCCGCCGCTGTCGCCCGGGTGTTTATGGGTGTGCAGCACTTTGCCATTTGAAGACAGAGAGCCGCCGTTGTGCGTGATATCGCCGGTCATCGTCCCGCCTTTCTGTACCTCAAGCGTGCCGGTGGTCAGTTTGTTGGTGCAGACCACTTCCGGCGTGTCGAGGGTGATCCGTGTCTCCGCCTTGACCAGTACAACCGGCACGGTCGCGGTGATGCTCTTTGAGGCGGTAACGTCAGCGGTTTTTATGCCCGAGGCGATCAGGGCACTGGTTTCCGGCTCGTACTCGATAACTGCCCCGTCAGGAAAATCAACGCGCCAGGCATCAGCCGAAGCCGACGGTGCGGGGTGCTCATCAGAATAAATGCCGGGCAGCACAAACGCCGTGTCCATCTCGCCACCCACGGACAGGATTAGCACCTGCTCACCGATGGACGGTGCCCACCATGTACGCGAGCGCCCGGCGCGGTGGGTCAGCCACTGGAGCCAGTCGGAGGTATTGCCGCCGGTCTGCACACGACAGCGCCCCGCATCAAGGTCGGTTTCGACAATGACGCCGGTGCGGATCATGTTGCGCAGCAGGCGCGCGAGTTCCTGTAGGGATTCGAATGTTTTCATAGGGGAAAGGATGCCGCCGGGGCTGACCGGCGGCAATTCAGGCGGGTTTTGTCAGGAATGGCACAACGATTAATCAGAAAGGTGGGCGATTATGATCTCCTCAACGAGCTGCCGGTCTTCATCAGAAATGCCAAGCAGCTGACGCACCGGGTAAGCAACTTCCTCGCTGTTACGGGATGGACGGTCTTTCAGACCGAGCTGATGCACGCGGGCGATGCGCTGGACTTTCCCCGTAAAATCCACCACCGCCGCGCTGTCTGTACCCTTTGCTTTCATGTAACGGCTGGCGCGCAGCCTCTCAAACATCTGGCGCTTAACCCGACCGTTTTTCGCTTTAACGGGCTGGCGCTTTCGCGCCTCGTACGGTGTGCCGTCCGGCGCTTTCTGCGATTTAATTCGCTTCTGCTGCCCGGCCCGCACCTTTTTAGCGATATCCGCAGCCATACGGCGACGGCCAGACGGTGACAGCGTGGCAATCAGCGCGGCGAGCTTATCCTCAAAGAGCTGTAAGTCACTCATCCCACTTACTCACCAGTTCGCCAGCGACATACAGCTCCAGCGGGCGCGTTACCGGCTCCGGCGGTGGCGGCTCGGGGATGTTCTGCACATGCAACGCTTCCCCTTGCTGCTTAACCAGCGTGCGCTCGGTGAGCATCAGGCTGATGCTGATATCAATGCTGCTGTCGTTATTGATATCGGCGTACCACGTAAACCCGCGCTTTTTCCCCTCGTCGGTGGTCATGATATCGGGCTGATTTTCCCGCAGCCAGGCCATGATCGGCACGAGCAGCAGATCGATATCCTGCGTGTAGTCGGTCACCACCACGTTAAGCGCGTACCGCTTTTCAAACGACAGCGACGCGGCCAGCGTGGCGGCGATACTGCCGTTATCAACAAAGAGCCGCAGCATATCGGGGTTATTTTGCAGCGTAGGGACGGCTTTATTTAGCGCCTGGCGTAGCGAATTGGGTTTCAGCATCGTGCGCCTCCTGACAATCTTTGATTATTTCCACCTGAAGCCCGCAGGACGCGAGCGCCGCCTCTAACTGCCGGTTATCCGCCGCCAGATCGCCCGCCGTTAGCAGACTGTTGCCCGGCACCGGGCAGCTTGTCACGCGTGGACAGCCAATCCAGATAATCTCTGGCGCTGGCGAAGGCGGGGCGGGCGTGCAGCCGGATAACATCGTCAGGCAGAGCAGCAGCAGACCAGTCACGTAAAATCGGGTTCGCATCGGTTTCCCTCTGTATTTGTGCCTCACGGGACAGCGCTCCGGCACTCGCCCGGCCCTGTAACAGCCGCAGCTCTGCTTCGCGTTTTTGTCCCTGAATATTTTCACTGTTCAGCCTGGCGATCGCTTTGTCACGGCTTTCGATACCCGCCGACAGCGTGCCGATAATCAGCTGCGCACTTGCCAGTTCGTCACTTGCAACCGACCAGCGCCAGCTGGTTAACGCCAGCGCTACCAGAGCCGCAGCTAAAAGCGAGGCTATGATGCGCGGCATGTTGCACCTGCCTCAGCGAGTGCAGATCGGCAAATCTGAAATATGATCACCGTCAACACATAACTGACCAGCGTCAATAGCCAACCCGAGCAGGCCAGACTGATTACGATGAGTATTTTCATTCCCCACCCGTAAACGCGGCTAAGCACATTTTTTGCGGGGCGATTAAAAAGCCGAGCCAGCTGCGCGTGTATTTTTTCACGGCTTTCTCTGCCAGCCATGTAGGCAGCAGCACCCGTGACAGCAGCCAGCCAGACAAAAATATTCATCACCCAGATGAACGCAGCGGGCAGGTTAATCAGCCAGGTCTGCGGATCACGGATCCCGGCAATGAGCAGGGCGATATAGGCAACTTCAAAAATCACATTCAGTATTTTATTTTTCACAGCGAAACCCCTTTTAAGCATCTGGCCATCTCTCGCTCGCGACGGTTATCCAGCCCCTGATTGAAAACACCTTTCACATATACCCAGCGAGGCAGCTGATTACATGCCTCTCGCCATTTTTTCTGGTTCAGCAGCTTTACCAGCGTTGAACTACAGGCGTTACCCGTACCAACATTGAAGGCAAAGCTAATCACAGCGTCATAGACCGGCTGCGGCATTACGACAGGTGCGCAGACCGCGAGACGCCGCTCAGTATTCAGTACATCGGCGATCAGATTTGTCGCTGCCTGCCGTTCTGTGATGTCGCCTTTCGGCACCACCCCCGCAGTGTGGCCGATGCCCGACGTCCATACCCCGGCGCTGCACTGGTAAGGGCGCAAACGGCAACCCTCCAGATCGCCGATGAGGGCCAGCCCCTCCGGTGAGGTCTGGAGCAGACGAAAGTCGGGTAACAGCACTGCCAGCGCCAGCACGGCCGCCACACTGCAACGTTTAATCACTGACATATTCACGGCCTCTTTGGTGGGGGTGCGATAATGACAGGCTGCATTTTTTTATTGGCTTCCAGCAGATAACTCATGTGCCGGTAGTACCAGTTCACGCCAACGGTAAAAATCACCCCCAGCACGCCGAACCATGCGGCGACGTCCTGCGGTGTCATGGCTCCGAACGCGGCCAGGGCCACGCTCAGCCAGTAGGCTAAAAACGATGTGATTCGCTCCATACTCAGTCCCATAGGTTTACAGTCTCTGATACCGGGGCCGCCTGCACCTCGGGCAGCTCGACCGCCGTACCGTGCGGCAGTACCGCCCCCATCCCGGCCAGTCCCGGATTGGCGGCAAGCACCTCCTCAAATACCCCCTCAGTGCGCCCGTAATACCGGGCGCAAATCATGTCCAGGGTGTCCCCCTGCTGTGCGACGACGCGCATCAGATTTGGCCGACGATGCAGCGTGATTTCCCCTGGAGGCGGGCCACAGCCCAGCGCATATCCCGCCACATCTCATCAATCGTGGTGTCGATTGAATCCGCTTTTTTATCGCCTTTCGCGCTGGCGTCCACACCGCGATAACGCTCGTACAGCGTGGCCGTGGTCATCGCCGAGACGGCGCTGAGGTACTGGAAAACCCGCTCGCTTTCACCGTCGATTTGCTCGGCCGGCACGTCAGCCAGGTGCTCAAATCCGGCGGCCATCTGCCGGGCGCGGTAGTCGTACAGCTCCGCGTTGGTTTCAGCCATGCCCGTTTTGATGGCCTGCCTCAGCCGGTCGGGGGTAACGGTCTGCTCCAGGCGCATTAGTTTTCGCACGCGCTTCGGATCGATATCAGGAAAGAAAAACGTGTTTTTAATCACCGGCTCGTCGCCCGCAGGCGGCGGGATAACTACCGGGCCGCTGCTCTGCGGCGTGTCGTTCTGAATAATCAGCGTCATCATGACTACCTCTGAAAAGGGTGGGCGGTGGACGCCGATCGCAGGGAAGGTGAAAACACCACCATTGACCGGCGTGCCGCCCGGCGCGGGGCGCATTCTGTTAACTGGCGATTTTTCTCGGTCGGCCACGTTTAGCCGGGGTCGCGCTCTTTGCTTTACGCGGGCGCGATGCCGCCGGGGCCGGTTTCGGTTTCGCCTCGGGCTTCGGGCGCAGCTCGCGCTCAAGCCGTTCAATTTCTTTTTTCACGCCCGCCTGACAGTCGAGACGCATTGCACGCTGTAGGTGTGCCAGCGCATCTGCAACCTGACCGCCATCACGCAGCACCAGACCGGTAATTTTGTGCAGCTTCGCCCGCACCATATCCGGCATGTCGGCGGATTCAGTCAGCGCCAGTACGTCAAGCAGCAGGCGAACATCGACAGGCTCACAGGCGGCATGGGCCCGCATCGCGGCGAGCGCCACCTCCTCGGTGAACATATATACCGGCGTGCGGCGGTGTTTCCCCGGCATGGCCAGGCCAAACTGAAAGGCATAACGGGCAATATCCAGCGCACCGGCGATATCACCGGCATCGAGACGCCACAGCATCACCGTCATCAGAATGTCGTCCTGTGCGCCTTTGCCCTGCTCAAGCGCGCCACTGACCCACGGGGCATAGAACGGCAACAGCTCCCGCTTAATCTCCGCCTTGCGCTCTTTCGAATGGATGGTTTTTAGCGTGCGTTGGTCTGCGGCCAGCTTAACCAGCATCTGCTCGTAGGCAGTGGCATGTCGCAGCGGGTTTGCAGCCCGCTGCGTGGTTGTGGAGGCCGAGACCCGCATCATGTGACGCTGTGCGGGACTCGTCATCGGTTACGCTCCTGCTACCGGCTCGGCTGCTGCCTGCGCCTGGGTGAAGGTGCCGACCTTGATGTTTTCCACCAGGCAACCGGCGGCGTAGTCTTCAACCACAAAATCGACGTTCATCGACTCGTAGTTTTCCACGCGGTCGAGTTTCGCGTTTTCGTCAATAACCCGGCGATGACTCTCGTCCATAAAGTAGATGGACAGATTATCGAGGCGCGTCACAAACAGCGCATTGGCCGGGAAGTACGGCACACGCACCGCCGGAAGGTTACCGATGCGTTTCTGGCTGGCGATCACGTCAGCGGCCATGGCTTCGGTATTGGCCTGCTCTTTGTTGACGATCGGGAAATATTTGTCCGCCAGAAGCTGACGACCCACAATCACCACTAGATCGGGGTCTTCCTGATACCACGGCTCGATAAGGTTGTTCGTGGCATCCATCACCAGGGCGTCGAGGTTTTCATAGTCGCCACCTTTACCGATGCGGATCACATCGGAAACGACCGCGCCGTCGTCATCGGTGACCTTATTCATCACACGGCCCGGTGCTTCATTGCGGTATTTCTGCATCCAGCCCACGGCCACGTCCTGAAGCATCGGGTTTTCCGCACGGTTTGACGTCGCGGCGCGTTTCACGCCGTTAAAGCCGACCATGATGAAGTCCAGCGACTGGCGCTTGGTGATGGCATTGCGGATGCGGATCTGGAAGTCCTGAAAACGCGCCCACAGGTCGAGCGTTTTGTAACGGATATGGAAATCGAAGTTAATCTGATCGCACTCGTACTTGTTGCTCTCCAGCGCGGCGAAGTCGCCGGTCTTACGCTCCTGACCGTTGGCAGTGTCCGCCGTGCTGGCAATGGAGCCAGTCACGCCGACCCCAACTTTTTCGCCCTTCAGCTCACTGACCGGCACGATATTGATGCGGGTCAGGAAATCGGAATTCTCCTGCACGGTGTCCATCAGAGTCTGAGTCACCGACGGGTTGACGGTGAATTTTTTCGACAGATCGCTTACCTCCACACCGCTCAGCTCAGCAATTCGGGAGAGATACTTATTAAATTTAAAACGGGTTTCCTGACGCATATTTTTTCCTGAAATTTGTAATTAATCGGGGTTCACTGTCTGCCGTTCGCGGGCCTGTCAGCAGTTCGTCAGCGTCGATTCACCGCCACCGCCGGTACTCAGCTCGCGGCGCGGCTGATGACGGCTTGGTGTGTTATCGAGCGTGGTTTTGAGCTGCGAAAATGCCTGACTGGTCTGCTCCGCCTTACTTGTCACATCCTGCCTGAGGGAGGCAAAGGAAGTTTCCAGCGCAGCGAGACGCTCATCGGATGCGCTGAGGCTGGTCTGCATATGCTCACTGACCACCGTCACCGCTTCATGCACATCAGCGAAACGGGCGTCATCGCTTGCCTGCTTGCGGCCAAAAATGCTTTTCACGGTGTCGCTTAATTTGGTGAAGACGGTTTCGGCCTGGTCTTCAAACTCCAGCTCCGCCAGGGTGGCGACAGAAATCAGGTTGTCCGGGGCTGTCTTGAAGCGGTTAAGCGGATTGCTTTTCGCAGTGCGGCAAAATTCAAGATATTCGGTGCCGAGGCTTGCCGGGTCATCGGTGACGGCCAGGCCGACCAGATAACATTTGCCGGTGTTGGCAAAGTTCGGCTGGATCTCCATGGAGGTGTAAACCTTCTGGCCCTTGCCGACCATTTCCACCAGGTTGTCGAGCGGCGCGATTTTGCCGAACAGCGCCCATTTACCGTTAAGCGCCGAATCGTCTTCGATTTTTTCAGCCTTCAGCTCCACCACGTCACCGTAGCGGTTGAATGCACCATCCGGGAGGATGCCGCGCAGATGTTCCAGGTTAATACGGCAGCCATAGACGCGGGGGTCAAAACCTGCGGCCATTTCCTGAATATCGGTCGCGCTAATTACGCGGCCGTCGCAGGTATCGCCCTCAACGCCGATACGGAAAAACTTACTCACTTTTTTTGCCATCGTCAGGAGTCCTGATTGTGGGGTTACGGGTTCGGGGTTAGTTTTCCCGACTCGGCACCCTTCCGGCTATCGGTGCCGGATGGGTACGCCCTCACACAACAGCGCCTTAGCGATTCGTAAGCGGCTCATCAGTAGCCTTGCCCTGTATCAATCACGGCGAGGCATCCATGACCATCACCACCGACACGACGCTTTTAAACGATCCGCGACGACAGGCGGCGCTGCTGTACTGGCAGGGCTTTTCCGTGCCGCAAATCGCTGAAATGTTGCAGACCAAACGGCCTACCGTGCAGAGCTGGAAACAGCGCGACGGCTGGGACGAAACCGCACCGATTAACCGGGTGGAAAGCACGCTTGAAGCCCGGCTCATCCAGCTCTACGCAAAGCCGGATTTAACCGCGCATGATTTCAAGGTTGCCGACTTTTTGTCGCGCCAGATGGAGCGTCTTGCCCGGGTCAACCGCTACGGCCAGACCGGCAACGAGGCCGATCTCAATCCCAACGTGGCGAACCGCAACAAGGGTGAACGTAAGAAGCCGAAAAAGAATTTTTTCAGCGAAGAGGCTATCGAAAAACTGGAGGAGATTTTCCTCGCGGAGTCGTTCGAGTATCAGCTCAAATGGCACCGTGCCGGGCTGGCTCACCGCATCCGCGACATCCTGAAATCCCGCCAGATCGGCGCAACGTACTACTTTTCCCGCGAGGCGCTGCTGCACGCCCTGAAAACCGGCCATAACCAGATATTTTTATCAGCCTCAAAAACACAGGCGTATGTGTTCCGGGAATACATCATCCAGTTTGCGCGCCTGGTCGATGTTGACCTCTCCGGCGACCCGATTGTGATCGGCAACAACGGGGCAAAGCTGATTTTCCTCGGCACCAACTCCAACACCGCGCAGAGCCATAACGGCGACCTGTATGTTGATGAGATTTTCTGGATCCCCAACTTCCAGCGGCTGCGTAAGGTTGCCTCGGGCATGGCCTCGCAAAAGCACCTGCGCACCACCTATTTTTCAACACCTTCCTCCCTCGGCCATGGTGCATATCCGTTCTGGTCGGGCGAGCTGTTTAACCGGGGCCGGGCCAGTGCCAGTGAGCGTGTCGAGATCGATATCAATCATTCCGCGCTGGCCGCCGGGGTTGCCTGCGCGGACGGGCAGTGGCGGCAGATTGTTACCATTGAGGATGCGCTTGCCGGGGGCTGTACCCTGTTTGACCTGGACACACTGAAGCGCGAAAACAGCGCCGATGATTTCCGCAACCTGTTTATGTGCGAATTTGTTGACGATAAAGCCTCGGTGTTTCCGTTTGAGGAGCTGCAACGGTGCATGGTAGACAGTCTGGAGGAATGGGAGGACTACGCCCCGTTTGCCGATCGTCCTTTCGGCCAGCGTCCGGTCTGGATTGGCTACGACCCGTCACACCGGGGCGACAGCGCCGGGTGCGTGGTAATCGCCCCGCCGATGGTGACCGGCGGCAAGTTCCGTATTCTGGAGCGCCATCAGTGGAAGGGCATGGACTTTGCCACCCAGGCGAACGCAATCCGCGAGCTGACCGAAAAATACTACGTCGAGTATATCGGTATCGATGCAACTGGCCTCGGCCAGGGTGTATATCAGCTGGTTCGTTCCTTCTACCCGGCTGCCCGCGAGATCCGCTACACGCCGGAAATTAAAACGGCAATGGTGCTCAAGGCAAAAGACACGATCACCCGCGGCTGTCTGGAGTATGACGTTGCCGCAACCGACCTCACACAGTCATTTATGTCCATCCGTAAAACCATGACCGGCAGTGGGCGCAGCTCGACCTATGAGGCCAGCCGCACCGAGGAAGCCAGCCACGCCGATCTCGCCTGGGCCACCATGCATGTACTGATCAACGAGCCGCTTACCGCTGGCAGCGGCGGGGCTTCATCTTCTATTCTGGAGTTCAACTAATGCGAAAACGTAACAAGCGCCAGCGCAGCCAGCAGGTAACAGAAACCACCGCCACCGGCGCACAAAAAATGGAGGCATTCACCTTCGGCGAGCCGTCCCCGGTACTCGACCGCCGCGACATTCTGGATTATGTCGAGTGCGTGACCAACGGCAGATGGTACGAGCCGCCGGTAAGCTTTACCGGACTTGCCAAAAGTCTGCGGGCCGCCGTGCATCACAGCTCACCGATTTACGTGAAGCGCAACATTCTGGCGAGCACGTTTATGCCGCATCCCTTGCTCTCGCAGCAGGATTTCAGCCGCTTTGCGCTCGATTTTCTGGTGTTCGGCAACGCCTTTTTTGAAAAGCGTATGAGTGAAACAGGTCGCGTACTGAAGCTGGAAGCCTCACCGGCGAAATACACCCGGCGTGGCGTAGAGCTTGATACCTACTGGTATGTGCCGACTTTCTCAAACCCACATCAGTTTATGTCTGGATCGGTTTTTCACCTGCTGGAGCCAGATATCAATCAGGAGCTGTACGGGATGCCGGAATATCTCAGCGCTCTTAATTCAGCCTGGCTAAATGAGAGCGCGACGCTGTTCCGCCGCAAGTACTACCAGAACGGCGCGCACGCGGGTTACATCATGTACGTGACCGACGCGGCGCAAAGCAGCACCGACGTTGAGGAGCTTCGTCAGGCAATGCGCAGTTCGAAAGGACTTGGTAATTTTAAGAATCTTTTTTTCTATGCACCGAACGGGAAACCGGACGGCATCAAAATTGTGCCTCTCAGCGAAGTTGCCACGAAAGACGATTTTTTTAATATCAAAAAGGTCAGCGCTGCGGATCTGCTGGACGCTCACCGCATTCCGTTCCAGCTCATGGGCGGCAAGCCTGAAAATATTGCCAGCGTGGGCGACGTTGAGAAGGTAGCAAAGGTGTTCGTCCGCAATGAGCTTATGCCATTACAGGACAGGATCCGGGAGGTAAACGGCTGGCTCGGCGAGGAGGTTATCCGCTTCAAAAAATACAGCCTCGAAACAGACGAATAACCCACCCACAGCCGTCCGCGAGGCGGCTTTTTCTTTCCCCTCGCTCTACGCCCCTCAGACACGCCACACGGCGTGCTCATGTACGCCTATCCCTTTACATCACCCCAACCCGAACGGCGCGACAGCGGCGCAGCAGCGGCGCAAATATTAATTTAATTATCGCGCTCAGCGCGCAATGCTTTCCCCGCCACGCCTGCCCGCTTTATGGGTCGGTTTTAATGCACCTGCATGACCCACAAAAAAGCCCGCCGGGACTGGCGGGCCTGAGCGTTAACGATCCTCAAACGATCATGCAAATTCATGCACCTTATGCACGCATGACTGCAAAACGGGTAATTAGGGGTAAATATTCCCTAAATTACCGGGCAATTATCGTCACTGACAGCACGATTTATCAGGTGTGTAACCCGGCCTAAAACTACCACGTCGTCAAGCGCGTCGCCTTCCAGCGCCTCGCCGTCTGAGGTTATAAAAGAGTGACCGGCGACTTTTGCAAAATGCGTACGCCCGAATGCCTGGATCAGAACATCTGCACCTGGCGGGCATTTTAGTGCGGGGTTAATCACCGCATACCCTGCTGACGTTTCAATAATACGACTGTTAGCTGTGATGCCGCATAAGCTGTTTGGAGTCAGGACAGTCTCTACGTAGTCCTGTGCCGGGCTAGGAAATCCCATAACTAACGCCTCGCTGTGCTCGTTGTTTGAGCCTTGCAGGTGTTAGAAACCAGTTCTAACACCTGCAACGCTCCTTACTCAAAAGGAATGGCAGAGAAGATTACGGAAAACTGCCGGTTGCGTAGTGTGGCGTCGCCAGCTATCTCGGCTATCAGGTTCAGCGCTATTTCCCTGTCTCGCTCATGACAAACACCCTCTGATACCAGTCTGGCAATCAGCTCTACACGTTCCAACCGTACCCGCTCTTGTAAATCGTCCATCATCCCCCCTAACAACTACACTGTATATAATTACAGTATATAAAAAACTGTGGGATGTGAAATGTTTTTTTATCTTTCAATCGGATATCTCTGAGGGAAATTATTAAGCGCAACAATGGTTAACCGCACTCACCTGTAAATTAGCAGCGTTATTTTGCGGCCTTTTCGAGCTGGCGCACCCTGCTCATGATGCTGGCCGCCCTGGCTGAGGCTGGCGTATTAGCAGCATAAACGTCACCACTCGCCGAACCTCTACGCCAGCGGCCACCAATAAACAGCGCCGCGCCGGAAATTAAAGACAGCGCCTCTCCCCGGCTGAGTGTTTCGCCGGTTAAAAGGTGCATTTCGTCAGTTGCCCTGGCTATGGCCGCCGCGTTCTGCTCTGTAACGTGGTCGAATTTTTGCCCGGTAGCCGTTTTTTTCTTCCGCAAACGCTCCGTTAACTGTCTGCGCTCACGCCGGTTTAGTGGCCGGGTGAGATCGATACCGGGATCCGCCACCGGATCCCCCGTACAGTTATTGACAGAACTCCGAGAGGGCGCAGGCGCGCCCTTAACGTCAACGGCCAGGTCAACGGCCCGCTTCGGTACAATTTTCCACTGCACAACGCGGGTCACGATTGGCGAGCCGTCGCCAACCTCGGTGTCATAAACGCCCTTAACACGGACGGTTTCCTCGCCGTAGTCATTGACCGAATCGCTGCTTTCGTACCAGGTGCGCACCTGCAAATCGTCACGGCGTACGAACGGGCCGCCCTGGGCGTTTACATAACCGGCCCAGTCGCCTGCGTCAGCTGCGTCATGCACAAGGGCAAATTCGATACTCAGGCCGCGCGCCGTTTCTGCGTCAGCCATTCGACGCAGCTCGCGGTAAACGGTGACCGGCGCGCCGCCAACAAACTGAAACTGCCGGATGTGCCAGCGGGCCGCCCAGGCAGAAACAGCGGGCGCGGTCTCTTTAAGCGTTTCGCCGCTCTCGTCATCGCGCTCATCGTCCAGGGCGTAGCCGTCGATATTTTTGCTGATGTATTTTGCAACATAGCCAGTTGCGCTCCCTTTGTCGGGGTCAATAGCCTCAGCATGGAAGCGGGCCTTACGGGCTTTATCGCTTTTCAGTTCCTGACGGTCTTCCTTGCAGGCGTATTTGCTGATGATGGCGCGTACGCGGGCCACGTCTTCCGGCAACATGAACATCAGCATATGCCAGTGCGGCGTGCCATCGTGGTGAGGCTCGGCCACTCGGATCCCGAACACGCGGATCTCATCGCGGTGAAGTTTGGCGCGGATTTTGGCCCACAACCCGGTAAGGTAGCGCTGGGTATCCGCCGGGCTGGAGCCGTTCCATTTGGTATTACGGTAACCGGCGCGGGTTGTTGCGTGGAATTTTGACGGGGCGGTGAGGGTGTAAAACTCACCGACATAGCCCAGCTCGTTGCAGATATTTTCAAAGCCACGGATGCGGGTCATCAGCTCACAGCGACGGATCGCCGGATTAGCTACGCTGCCGTCATATTTGTCGATCAGGCTGATGCGGTTGCCTTCCTCGTCTTCCAGTTCCATTCCCTTAAGAAACTCACGCGTGCGGCGTTTCTGCTCACGCCATTCTGTAACGCAGCCCTTGCTTGCGTAAGCCTTGCGAGTCTTGCTGACATTGCCCAGGGCAATTTGCAGATGCTCGCGCCACTCAGCAGCGACACGACGCAGGCGGCCCTGCCACCATTTTTCTGAGGCCATGCGCAGGGTGGCCGGGGCCACATCCTCAGCCGTTACAAATTTAGTGGTGATGCGCTCCCATAGCGGCGGCGCATTCCTGAAATGCCGGGTGATGCGGGCGGCGCAGTGGTAGGAGGCGTGAAGGATTTTTAGGTCACTGCCGGCTTCCACCTCGATGGCGCCCAGTTCGGAAATAATGAAATTCGCGATATCACCGGCCAGCAGATCGATATCGGCTTTTGACATATCCGGCAGGCGGTTAAACCGAGCCGTCATGTTTACCAGGCGGGACGCCATAAAGCGCACGTCAGCGGCGTCAAAATGGCCGCCGAACGCAGCGCCGGAAACGTCTGACTCGATCCCTGTGATGCTGTATTTATTTGAAACCAGCTCAAGGCGTGGCAATGCCTTCCGGGTGAAATTCACCAGAAAGGCATTGGCTCGCGCTAAACCGTGGTGGCGCTCCAGCTCATCAGCCCGGCGGCGCACGTCGTAACGTACGCAGTCCGGCTGTAACTCCAGCTCATGCCGCGCACGCAGCAACGCCGCAATCTGCTGATCGCGGCGGTGCTGTTCTGCGTGTGTCAGGTACGGGCTTGCGATAGCGTCGCGGGGCGCGTTCCATACGTAAGGCAGGGCAACATCACTCACGCCCGCACCTCATGAATGACCGTTCTGTCGCACCCTGCCGCATAATCGACGCCCATCCAGACGAATGGCTTAGAAACAGCGATAACCTCAGCGGCACGCTTACTCTTACCGGCGGCCACACCAACACTACGGGCGGTGGTGATTTTGTGAAGGGTGAAATTACGGTACAGCGAGCCGATCAGAAGCGTGTCGCTGTTGGAGGCAACAACCGGATGCCCTTCTGATGACCGGCGCTCCAGAATAGAGGCCAGACGATACTGGTCATCCTCGCTAAAGCCTGCGGTATGATAACCGGCAAATGTACCGTCATACGGCGGATCGCAGTAAATCACATCACCGGGCAGCAGCTGCGCCAGAGTCTCTTCGTAACCGGCACAGATGAACGTTGCGCGCCAGGCCTTTTTAGCGAAGGCGCGGATTTCATTTTCCGGGAAATACGGCGCTTTGTAGTTACCGTAAGGCACATTGAAATCCCCGGCACGGTTATAACGGCAAAGCCCACGGTAACAATGGCGATTCAGATAAAGAAAGTATGCCGCTTTATCCAAAGGGGTAAGTGAGCCAGTATTAAAATACTGACGGCATTTGTAATAGCCGCTCTTGGTATTGAACTCTGCAAACAGGCGTTCAACCAGATGAATAAAGCCGAGCACATCGTCTTTAATCTGCTGATACATGTTGATCAGGTCAGGATTGATATCCGCAACGAGATAGCTGGGATAACCCGTTTCCATCATAACAGCGCAGGAACCTGCGAACGGCTCAACCAGTCGCGAGCCATCAGGCAGGTGCTTTTCCAAGAGCGGCATAACGGCGGTTTTATTTCCCGCCCATTTCAGGATGGTGCTCACTCTCCACTCTCCTTATAGCTAATTTCCACTACGGAAATAAGACCGCTCACGATCTCGTTAAATCTCGTTGCCGCATCCGTATCGTTAACCGCAAGCATGGATGCCTGAGCCAGAGTCACGATACGCATCTTGTTTAATACTTCTAATGCCCCTTCTCGTTTGGCGCGCTCCAACTCACTAGTTGTCATTCAGACCCCCTTGTAGTGTTTGCCTTTCAGCTCGGCGATTTCCTGACAGGTGACGCAGCACTGCACGCCCGTAATAACAGCGCGGCGAGCAGCAGGAATATCGCCGCCGCACGCCTGGCAGAAGAACGCAGAAGGCGCAGCCGGACGGCTACGCGCGTTGTGGATGTGGCGCTCACGGTTTTCCTGTTCACGCTGCTGTGCAAGATCCATTGAGTCGGCCATTAGTGCAGCTCCTGAGATTCGTTTTCAAAGCGGGCCGCTTCACGGCGCAGCAGTTCGGCGGCTTCTTTGCCGTTCAGCCCCTGCTGGGTGATGTGGATAGCCAGCGACTCAAGACGGATTGAAACGGCGAGCGCGCGGTCTTTACGCTCCTCATTTTTTGCGGCTGTCAGCAATACGGTCAGCGCATCGTTGTCAGCTTTAAACTTGCGGGTTTCGGTATTTCGCATATTCATTTCTCCAGAATTTGGGCAAAAGAATGCCCGGCGGGTTTACGCCATTAATTTCGTTTGGGTTAATTACTCGGGTAGTACGCTTTCATGCAGCGAGAAACGACGGGGTAGAATTTCGCCCCAGCGCGCTATTTCATTCATTGCCTTAATCAGCAACAACCGGCGGGACTGGTCGAAATATTCAAACGGCCTGCCGACCTCATCACTTTTAAACGCGCCTGGCTCGTTGCGGTTCGCCAGCGTCATGACAACGAATTTAAAGTTGTCATCCAGCTTGTTGAAATTACGCAGCGCCCCGTTTTGCGTGGCTTTTAGTTTCTGATGAAACCGGGCGAAACACTCCTCGCCGCTCATTTTTTCCGGCTGCACATCAGCACAACCAGCATTATTAAACGGCATTGCACCCGCGTTCATTGGTGCGGACATGTTATTAATCATATCAACCTCAAAAAAGCTTTAACCCGGCGTTTAAACGACGCGGGGCGCGCAGTACGAAGTTCACTTAATAATGCCGACTGATCGCGACTGGGGTTCCAGCTCTTACGGTCGCTTCCCATGATCCAGCCGTGGCCGTAATGCATGGATGGACTTTGACGAACAAGCAGCGATGCGAATGAAGGTTCATGTTTCATGCTCACCTCACATCAGCCCGAAGGTTGCGCCGATGCCGCTCACAGTATCTACAGCGCCAGCTACCGCAGGGTTACCCTGGATGCGGCATTGCACTGCCATAGCGGCCAGAAACAGGCAACGGATCCCGACGTTGACGCTGGACACCATCGAATTTTTTCGGCACTGCGTCATGCGTTCCGTTGATATTGCCCCTGCTGCGAGTTGGCCCACATCTGCCGTTGCCTTCATGACATAAACCGGTAGCTTTTCACTAGCCAGCTCATTTACCGGCACACACGGCATACAGTGCAGTTGCGCCA
The DNA here is from genome assembly GCF_002902985.1 of Leclercia sp. LSNIH1. Classification (NCBI taxonomy): domain Bacteria; kingdom Pseudomonadati; phylum Pseudomonadota; class Gammaproteobacteria; order Enterobacterales; family Enterobacteriaceae; genus Leclercia; species Leclercia sp. LSNIH1. The sequence continues at coordinate 234,743 of NZ_CP026167.1, forward strand.
GAAAGCCATCAACCAATGTTGAGTCTTCAGTGATATCGGTCAGCAGCATAATTTCCGGGGCTGTCAGTTGATGCGGCTGATCCGGATTTAACTTGTTGCGCAGTGTCTGCGGCTTGATGCCTGCTTTGTCCGCAAGCTCGACCATATTGTGACGCGCTGCAAATGCCTGGCAGGCTGCGTCATAGTGGCGATGTGTGGAAACCTTAAAATCAAACATGCTTCTCTCCCTGAGTTCACATAATGTGAATCACGCACCGATAACGAGTTGGAAACGGGAATGACCTAACACTTTGCGCATCTGTTCTTCTTTCCATCGTGCGTAGTAGATGCGAACCATCCCGCTGGCACGTTTGCGCCCTGGCTTGATAACGCGCGGCTCGATAGGAACACATGGCTGTTCGCCAGTTGTCCAGCGACGGACCGTAGCTATAGAAACTCGCTCTAAAGCAGCAAATTCTTGAGGTGAAACTATCTCGCTAGGGATTTTCACGATTGTAATTTCAGAGGCCATATTGCATCATTCCCAGTTTGCCAAAGATTGCCATTGATTCTCTGCGATTATCACGAAGTATCATCAATGACGGTACACAGTTGTGAAATGTACTTAACAAATGTGTATTGGTCAATAAGGAAATTACAAATGAAGATCAGCGACTACACATTTGAGCCGTTAGCTATCTTGGATAGGATTTGTGAGGTTTACGGTTTTAGTCAGAAAATTCAGCTTGCTAATCACTTTGATATTTCTGCTAGCTCCCTCTCCAACCGCTATACACGGGGCACAATTTCCTATGACTTTGCTGCGGTTTGTGCTCTTGAAACGGGCGCTGATCTCCGTTGGTTACTGACCGGCCAGGGGGAAAGGTATAGTGAAAAGTCAAGCTCACCCGAAGCTGCAAAGATTGAAACATTCACATTAAGTGAAGAAACCCTTACCAAAGATAGCGTATTGAGTATCAGCACTAAGTTTTTCACTAAGCCTCTTGCCGATGGGTTAGGGGTTAAAGCTGATGGCAAATTGTATTTTGTTGATAAAAATATCCCTTTTGCTGATGGCACATGGTTGGTTGATATTGAAGGCGCTATTAGCATCCGGGAGCTAACACGATTACCCGGCAAAAAGCTACACGTTGCGGGTGGCAAAGTCCCTTTTGAATGTAGTTTTGATGAGATTAAAACGTTAGGCCGCGTAGTAGGGATTTATAGCGAGGTTAACTAATGGCCGTAAGGAAAAATCCCGCCGGTGGGTGGATCTGCGAGCTTTACCCTAATGGGGCCAATGGTAAACGTATCAGACGAAAATTCGCTACCAAAGGAGAGGCGCTGGCCTATGAGCAATACACAGTCCAAAACCCGTGGAATGAGGAACAGGAAGACCGGCGCACACTGAAAGACCTGATTGATTCATGGTATAGAGCACACGGTATAACTTTAAAAGATGGCCTCAAGCGTCAGTTAGCCATGCACCATGCCTTTGAGTGCATGGGCGAACCTCTCGCCCGCGATTTCGATGCGCAAATGTTTTCCCGTTATCGAGAGAAGCGCTTAAAGGGCGACTACGCCCGATCAAATAGAGTGAAGGAAGTATCTCCACGCACGCTCAATCTTGAGCTTGCCTATTTTCGAGCGGTATTCAATGAGCTAAACCGCCTCGGGGAATGGAAAAGCGAGAACCCGCTAAAGAATATGCGCCCTTTCCGTACGGAAGAAATGGAGATGGCCTGGCTAACTCATGACCAGATTGCACTACTGCTTTCAGAGTGTAAACGCCATGACAATAATGACTTAAGTACGGTAGTAAAAATTTGTCTTGTTACTGGTGCCCGCTGGTCTGAGGCTGAGGGGCTTAAGAAATCCCAGCTTTCGAAATACAAGATCACCTTTACTAAAACTAAAGGAAAAAAAAACCGAACCGTACCGATAAGCCAGGAGCTTTACAACGCTTTGGTCGAAGATAAAAAAGATGCTAAGGGTAAGCTTTTTAGTGAATGCTACGGGGCGTTCCGATCCGCACTGGAAAGAACTGAAATTGAGTTACCTGCCGGGCAGCTTACCCACGTTCTACGCCATACCTTTGCTAGTCACTTTATGATGAATGGTGGTAATATTTTGGTCTTACAACGAGTGCTCGGCCATACCGACATAAAAATGACTATGCGTTATGCTCATTTTGCGCCCAATCACTTAGAGGACGCAGTTAAGCTGAATCCACTGGCGGTAAGTGGCGATAAAGTGGCGGTAGAAATGAGTAACATTGATAATCCTTGATAGTTTTTGATAACGTAACCGCCTGTTTTTTAACGCAAGTTATTGTTTTTCGGTTGTTGTTATAGGAACTCATAATCGCTTGGTCGCTGGTTCAAGTCCAGCAGGGGCCACCAAATTTATCCTTGAATAACAGCATCTTGAACCATATTCGTATCTTAACCTTCAAATCTTTTCTATCTTAGTGTCGCAAAAGTGTCGCATCGACTTTGCTGTTTCGCAGTACGATGAGCTTTTCATTCGCATGTGTATAGGTGTTCTGATGGAAGATCTCAAAACAGCCAGCGCCAGATTAGTGCTTTCCTCAGTAGGTTTGATACTACTGCTTGGCGGATGGGCATCTTTTGCAAATGAAATACCTATCGGCAATATGGGTTTGAAATTAACCTCTCTTTATGTAGCTCCTTTTCTACTCTGTGGGTTTTGGCTTTATAGCTGGCAACGATTCTTCGTTCTGGCGCGCCACAGTAATAAGCCAGATATTGATAAGCTTCTTTTATCTAGTATAAATACTGCTTGCAACGCTAATCAAAACGACTTAATCAGGAGCGTATTCCGCCCTCAAAACTTCAATCTCAAGTTACCAGTCATGGTCCGAAAATGGGGACGGTCAAGTGTCTACATTCCTGGAGATGCTAAGGCAGACTATGTTGTTTACAATCGTTCCTTCGCTAGAAGAGACTTCATGTTTTGTTATTTAGGGAATGATATAAATGATAACGCCCTTTATGTTCATTTTGGTCCAAAAGCATCAAATATCCAGAATGGCACCCTCAGACCAAACTCTCTTGGTTATTGGAAGTGCATTAGTTTCGAACTCAAGCATTTAATTAATAACTCATTCAAGCTTCCTCTAATAGGTGCGCATTATTTTCCGCACATCTTTGCCTGGTCAACTTTGGTATACCTATCGGTCTGGATTTGTAGATACAGCTTCTCATAACGTGTCTTAAAAAAACTGATACGAATTTAACTAGAAGCTGCCTCTTGATGAGATAACCTAGATTCTGACTGCCCATCAACACATCGAAATTATTCTTCGTCACACACTCTTACGCGCTTTTCAGTTTTGGAAATCGGCGGTAAACCCCCGCAAGCCGCGCCAGCACTGACATTTCCGATTACGGCTTGCTCTACGCGCCCGCGAAATTTGATCGTCTCAAGTCATGTAAAATTAAAAATTCTCTTTGATATCTACTAGTTAGTTTTTTCTCTAGATCCTTTTTTGATCCTTATAACTGAAAAAAACTGGAAATGTTTGCAATTTTTTCAGTGCTGGTTTTCCGCGAAGCCGCCAGCTGTGGCGTGCTCTGGCGGGCTGGTTTGTAGAAAATTAAAACTGAAAAATTTCTACGATCCAAAAACCGCAGGCGGGTGCGGTGTAGTGCCGTTTTTGTCTGCGCCACGTTTATTTTGTGGCTGCACCGCTGCGCCAGCCCTGCGGCGTGCCTCTGATCGTTTCGTGGTATTACATGCGGGTGGGTTGTCTGCTGATGCGCTCATGGCGCGTTATGGTGCGTCTGGTGAGAAGGCGTAAAAAAGCCCGCGCATTGGCGGGCAAAAGGTGCATTCATTCAGGCAATTATCTGTTCGTACTTTCCTCGTGTTACGCCTGCCTTGCTGGCCGTTTCCGTAAAGGCACTGGCCTGGTTTGGTGCGCCTGTTCCCGGGTGCGTATGTCCGGCGCACTGCTGCGCCAGTTCTGCCAGCAGATCGATGGTATCCAGCAGCATGGTGAGGGTGTTGGTGCTCCCGTTTCCGATATGCACCGTATCGCCAATAATCTGCTGACCTGCGGCCACGCTCTTACGCAGGGCGGCAATCTTCTCTGTCAGCGCACCGCCCGACTCAATATCAATATTCCCGGCCACCTTGCTGGACTGCCGGCCTTCAACATCCGTTTCAGCATCGCCTTTGATGCTGGCCAGATAGTTACCTCCTGCAGCCATCGCATAATCGCCCGTGGTGATTTGCTGGATCACTCCGGCCATCAGTGTGGCCGTGCCGATCACCGTTGTTTTATCGGTGGCTTTGATGGTTGTTTCCCGCGTCACCAGTTCACGGGTTTCCGTATCAGCGGTAACGCTACGTGTCATTGATGTTTCACGAATAGCCTGATCGGTCTGCCGCTCCCAGTCGCCGCCCTGGGTAACGCGCTGCGATACACCATCACGTTGCTGCTGCAGCTGTTCGCCCGGTTTCACATCCGGCAGGCTCGTCCCTTCCGGCATGGTCTGGCGCACAAACGGCTTATCCGGGCGCCCGCCCGTAAATCCGACTTCTACCAGGGTGCCTTCCGGCGGAAACTGAAACATACCCGAATCATTACCGGCCATCGGAACCGGCAGCGGCACGGCAGAGTAAACCGGGGTTGTACTGTCCGGGTTGCCGTCTGCGTCAAGCAGCTGCACATCCACCGCATAACGCGGGCGATAGGGATCAGCAAAATTCCCGCTGGAAACGGGCTCACTGGCTGCGACCACCCGCGCCATCTTCGGCACATGCAGGCCGCTGGCCAGCTCCGGGTAATGGCTTTCAATCTGTCGCTGCATCGCTGTTTTTTGCAGTGGTTTCCCCGTTGCCTTGTTGCGCGGCGTCCAGGTGATCGCCATTGTGTCATTGGTCAGCGCAACCCGTGTCAGACGTTCGCCGTTCACCTCCACGCCCGGACGCAGGGACTGGATCAGTGGCAGCGTCATCGTATTGCCGCCCGCCGCGCCCTGGCTGAACTCATGCGGGATTTCAACCGGACGCCCGGCGAACAGCGCCGCCTCTGCACCGCCTGCGTACATCGACCCGTCAGGCAACTGATACCAGACGTAATCGTTAATACCGAAGGCTTTACCCAGATTGCTCAGCAGCTGGAAGCCCGTACCTGAATGGGTGAAATGCGGGATCGGCGTCCTGCTGTAACTGGCATCCGGGACGGACACAGTGATGCCGCTGTTTTCCGTCAGCCAGGCAGCAACGTCGCGCAGCGTCGGGTGCTGAAATGAACATGGCCACGCCCTGTCAAAGACGCCTGCCAGCTCCCGCACAAACAGACGCATAAACCCTTTTTCAGCTGACTGCGCACGCTCAACGTACCCGGTAAACCAGCGCAGCAGCTGACCGGAATAGCCCACATCAAGGCGCACCATCTTCCCGGTATAGTCCTGATCGGTCTGGGCCGTAATAAAGCCCCGGCCGCAGCTGTTCAGCTCCAGCACCAGATTCACATCGGCCACATGGGTTTCATCAGTGGACAAATAGAGGCGTTTAACTGGTTTCACTTATCACTCCAGGGCATCGTTTACGGGTTTCAGAACCTTGCGTTCAAACCACGTCATTTTTTCATCTGATTCACCCGCGCTTGCGACTCCTGAACCGCCTGCGCCAGCGCCAGCCCCCTGCGCTTTACTGGTTGCGCGGGAAGTTGCAACGGCTTCTTTTTTCTCTGCCACGCTCAGGAACTCGGTCAGGGTAAACGTGACAAGCCAGGACATACGCCCTTCCTGCTGCGGCGCGTCAATCGTCCCGGAAAACGAGGCTTCACGCAGATTGACTGCACGGGCAACATTATTTGCAACCCGGTACACAGTGCGCGCGCCACCTGATCCCGTGGCGTTGGCCAGCTGGAACAGGCGCGTGAGAATATCGATATCCTTAAACGGGATTTCACCAGATACACGCAGCTCCTTGCCTTTTGCACCTTCTTCGGACTTGGCCGTGGATGATGTACCGCCCGACTGGTCTTTATCCGGGAACTGCTGGGAAACGGTGATCCGCATATTTTTAAGCCGGATGGCTTCGCCGTTAAGCGCCAGCGTGATCGCTGTCATGGATCATCCTCCTGATGCTGCTTAGGTCGGAACCGGTCAGCATGATGGCAGCGGTATAAATCGACGACATTGCCGGAATATCTGTGAGCAACTCCCGCACCATCTCAGTACCGCTTCCAGTTGATGTAAACACCCAGGCGCTGGCGCTCTTACCCGCCAGCTCTCCCGCCGCCTCCGCAATTTCTGACAGCAGCCCGGCACGCTGCTCCATAAAATCTACCAGGCTGGCTTTCAATCCTGTAAGGCTTAGTGAACCGACAGCGGCAGCACTGGCAACAGCCGCCGCGGTACTCATGGCTCTCGTTGTTGTCACAGAAAGCGGCAAAGGATCCGGAAGGCTATTCTCAGCTTTAGCTGGTATCTGCATTTTCACCGTTTCAAGCTCTGCTGCAGAACGTGCCAGCCTGGAAACCTGTTTAAACGCCGGAGCCGGGAATACCGCCGTCAGTGGTTCAAGATTTGTCATGAATTCATCATATGTCTGCCCGGCCACCATTAAGACCACTACATCCATGCTATCAGCAAGGCTAACCAACTTTTTCGCCAGCCACCGCACTGCATTATCCGGACTGAGATAGACTCCATTGAGCGTCTGCTGCCCCAGTCCATATACCCACGGATGTGCGGTGACTGTCGTGACGTTATCCGCTGGTACGCCCATCTTCAGCTGTATTATTTTCCTCTCCCACATCATGTCTGCTCCTGTTCGTTAAATTTTCTTGTTAACGAGCCTCAAGAGCAACAAGACGGGAATTGATATCTTTATAGTTGGTCAGCAAGCGTTCAACAGTGCGCCTTTGCAAAGCAGCCTCAAGTATTAAGGCTTCTTCGTAACGGATGCCATAGCGATCACCTGCTTCACGGATGCAGATCATCTTCCCGGTTTCGTACTGTTCCAGTTCCCACTCTTCAGTCACTTCGTTGAAAATTTCACGCGTTAAGACTTCTGGCTCATATTCAGCATCCCACTCGTCGTAGCACAGGAAAGCAAACCGGTGCGCATCCAGGCCGTGGCGAGCGAACGCCTCAACCGCACGCTGGGCGATGATACCAAAGTGCCAACGTGCCCCGTCTTCGCCTTTTGCCTCAATCCGGTCCAGTAGCTGGTATTGAACCAAATCCACTTCAGACCAGGCGTCCAGCATCTTATCGGCGGAGTTATCCTCCATCACGCGTTCATCTGAAGTGATGTCATCGCTTGAATAGCCACGCGCTAGCATTAGTGGCTCACCTTTAGCCCTCCCGTCAGACAGCACAGTGAATGCAGTCTGCGTTGTGCCGCCAGCCCAGGCGTTTGACGCACTACCTAGCGTGTAGGCATTGGTCTGATTTGGCGTCAGAGTGGTTGAACCGACCTGGAGGTAGTTTCCGGAGCCCGTGTCCAGTCGAAGCGTCTGGTTTTGGGCCAGTGAAATAGTCCGTGTCGTGCCGTCCGAATTGAACAGTTTTAACTGGGCTGTGGTTCCTCCACCAACGGCCATAGAAACCGCACCGTCGCACATAAATCTGAAACGGTCGGCTGTAACAAACACTCCGGCAGGGACGGGGATGTCCTTAATGCGCCATTCGAACGTGCCTGACATGGTGCCAAAATACTGACCCAGGGCCGGAGCGTGAACCACGTTACTGTTTGCATCACCGGTAATGGTTGATTTATCCCCAATGGCAGAGGCCTGAGCGAAAATGCTGGTTCGCGCGCCGGGGTGTTTAATTTCCACAAAATTACGGGTGGTGCCCACCTCAAAATTCACGATACCGGATGCGGTATAGTGAGGGAAAATAGAGGCATAATTGTTTTTGGCCGAGTCACGGAAACGCATATGGTACGCAGTCTGCACTCCGCCTATTGAGTTAACACCTGTACACCCTTGCATATAAACATTGTCAAAAACGTTAGCGTCGCCAGTCGTGGTCGCCCCGTGCGCCTGCGTTGCAGCAGAATCGGTATAGTCCGCCATGACGTTGGATATCAGGTTATTATGCCCACCACCGGCCTCAACAGCACTAAACCCCGGCTTGCTGGCCAGAACATTATTGATGATGTTGCCGTTTGGCGTGAGGGACGTCTGCGTCCCGAGATAGACTCCGTTTTCACAATCATCACCGATGACATTTGTCGTGATGTTGTGCCTCGCATCATCCTTGAGCTCAACCGCACCGAATTGAGGATAGCCTGTTGCAATAACGCCATCGACAATTGACTTGCGGTTAAGCGCAAGCAATACACAGCCAGCATCAGCACCGCTAACAGACTTTGTATATTTTCCGCGAATACTTTTAACGATAAAGCCGGTCTGGTACGGAATAGTGTTGTTATACAGAATTATGGAAAAGCCGGTACCTTCAGCCCCTTTAAAATTCAGGTTCTCCAGGGTGACGTCGTTGCCATCCTGAATGTCTAACTGATGCCCCTGAGTGGTGGCAGCGCCGCCTTTACTGGATTCAATATCCAGGTTTGCAATACGTCCACCGTCTGGCTTGCGGAATGACAGGAAATTCCCGGTCGCAGAGACCTGCTTCAGCTTCGATTTCAGGGAACCAATCAGCCTGGCTACAGAAAATAATCCCGGGCTGCATCTGGCGGTACCTTCCGGCACCCGGGCCGGGATACCAAGAACGGAATTGAACGCCGCAGTGTCATCAGCCACCCCGTCAACCTTAGCTCCCCAGCTGCGCACATCACCCTCATCCCGCCAGCGTGACATCTGTAGTTCAGGGTTATTCTCTGCGCCAGCAGGATCAGCTATATCATCACGGAGAGTATCGGCCCCATCCAGCCCAAGCTTTGACAGAACACCGGCCGCATCTGATTCCGCAATCACCTCTCGGGCAAAGTCGCTAATTCCTGTAGTCTTCAGCCTTGAATCTGTATCAAAGAACGGCACAACGTTTGGTTTGATTGGCATCCCTACCAGTTGAGCCATCGTGCCAGCCTGACGAAGATCCACAACCGTGCCATCAGCCAGAATCTCGGCAATAGCAAACACGTAATGTTGTTCATCCCCTGAGACATAATTTACCAGGGTATCCGCCACGGTAATTTTCGTAGCTGGCGCCCAAACGCTGGTCAGCGTTCCGCGCCAGCAAACATCCACCCAGATTTTGGCTGGCCTTGATGCAACCACCACGGCCTGATCAAACAGCAGTTCAGCGCGTAGCCCTTCGATGTAGGCGGCACCCTTTTTAACCAGGTAGTTTCCGTTCTCACCCGATACCAGGAACCCGTCTTTCAGGAAGGAAGCTGCGCCGTAGGTATCTTTGTTCTCCTTGCGGATACGCTCATCAACGCCATTCAGACGCGCAGTAAAGTCAATCTGCCACGTATCTGCAGGTGTGGTGATTTGCGTTTCCGTCGACGCCCCGTTGTATTCCATCAGGAAGGAACGGGTTAACACGTTACCCTGCTGGCCGGACTGGGTACGGATTTTCTTCTGCGACGGCGCATGCACGATCATCGCCACCACACCGCTAGCTTTATTGAGCAGTCCCACCCAGTTAAATTCGAAATCACCCACGTCTGCACCCAGCACCACCGAGTAAACCACGGCGTTGCTGTTCACCATGCCCGTTTTGCTCACGGCCTGGCGATGCACGATTTGCGCCGCAGGTGGCAGTCCTTCGGTGCGGTCGATGGGATCGGTAATATTCAGGTCTGGCACACTGGCAAAAATGAACTCATCCAGCGTAAGCACGCCTCCATTGGCCGCTTCCTGCGCCTTAAGCTCCTCAAAGGCCTGGGTGATAACGGTCTGACTCATAAAAGCACCTATAATTTTGCGCCAAAGACGGCGTTATTTTCGTTATGTGATACAGCGGGGAATACCATGTACTCCCCGTATTCCCTGTCAGTACCGGACACAGACTCACGGGCGCTGTAGCAGATCAGCTCCCCTTCATCCCAACCGGCATTGATAAACAGTTTCAGTGTCGTCATGACCTCGTACTGGTAACGGCGACAGGTTCGCCCGTACTGGCGGATAATCTGGATCATCAGCTCAGTATTCGCCGCCAGCTGACTGTCAGAGACGCGAACCGTGATAATGTCCCAGTCAATACCAGGCTGACGCTCGACCAGCTCCACATACCCGATGCCGAGTCGCTCGAAAATCGCGATAAACCCCGCAACCGACCCGGCATCACGGGCATTAACAAAGGCATACGCCACACGTTTACGGAACAACGCCAGCGGCTCATGTTTAAACCGGGTGATATCCCTGTCCCACGCCAGCAGGTTCAGCAGTGACTCATTGCAGGTCAGCGGATCAAACTGGTTAACTGGCCAGGTGATCCAGCCATATACCCGCGCCCAGAATCGCCGGGCGGCGGCAAGCAGCTTTTTCGGCTCCCCTTCGTTCATCCAGAACGGCAGCGCCAGTGACGCCAGCTTTTTCAGAAAATCAGGCATCCTTCAGCTCCACGGTCAGACTGGACAAACGCGGGACATTCAGATCGCTGACGATATCGGTCAGCGAAAACGCCAGAGAGTCGATCACGGCGTAGGTTTTGTGCAACTCCCGCCCGAGGTTTGAAAATGAAAACCGGTCATACGGCCAGGTACGTTTCACGTCAAAATCACTGTTTTCCCGGAACGCGCTGCGGATCAGGTTTTCAACGCCCGATTGCAGGGCGGTGTATTCATCCACAGCAAGATTTGCCAGGTTCTCCACGTACACGGTCACAGTCAGCTGATGCAGGGTTTCCGGCAGGGGAAAACACTGCATATCATCGCCATGCCCGTGGTGGCCCTGCCCGGTGATATGCTCATTCACCGCGTCAATAAAGGGTTGCGAAATGACCCCCGTATCCAGCAGCAGATAAGCGTTTGCCGTACCCGGCCCCCGCGGCGCGTCATGCTCAAAATAAATGCGGTCAATACTCAGCCCAGCCACGCTGGCAATCATTGAGCGGTAAACAGCATCGGTGTGGTAATTACCCACCAGGTTGAACTGGTTCCGGCAGCGTTCGCGCAGCTCGTCATCGCTCTCTTCATCCGCGCCCGGTGTGGTCAGCCAGTCATCCTCATTGACCACCCGGCTGATGCCCGCCACGGCCACAGGCAAAATACGGTAATAGCCCGGCGCAAGGTTCCAGGCGCCGCCCGTGGCGGAAGCAGTTACCGGGATCAGGGCGCTGGCCATATCGGCGGTAATGGTAAAGTCCGCCGTAGTGGCCAGCTCGTACACCACCCCGTTAATGCGCTCAGTCTGGATACGCGTTCCCGCCTTCACCGTGACCACGGCGCGGGCATCCATTTTGTAAAAACGAATGACGCCCTGGGCGGCAACAGCGGGTTTCGGCGTCACGTTCACCGCCCACGCCAGCAGTCGCAGCAGCTGACCGGATGCCGTGGCCACGAACATGTTCGCCAGCACCGTGGATACCAGGACGTCCTTGAGCCACAGAACGGGCGTGGTCACGATGGCAGTGATCAGCCGCCAGAAGGGCGACATGCGGGAGGTATTGGTAATCAGCCCCTCTTCTGCCGCGATGGCGTTGAACTGCGTGCGCAGCTCCTCCGCCGTGGTCGGCATTCCGCTTTTCTTCACCACTTCGTTAAAATCAACATCCGGCTTCGTTGTCATAATTCCGCCCTAACCGATACCGAACCAAAATCCCATGTACCCGCAGTGATCCACAGGCGCTTTGCGCTTTCCTCTGTGATCACCACCGTTCCCGGCTCTATTCGCTCATCGCTTTCAATAAGTAATTCCAGCCGGGTTAAAATATCTCCGCGCATGGTCGGACTGCGCTCAGCAATTAATTCAGTAGCAAGACCGCTTTCGAGAATTGAATGCACAATGTCCTGCCCGATACTTTGTTTGTTATTGCAAAGCACAGGCTCATTACCGGAGTTAAGAACGAAATTCCGACCCTCAATCAGTAAATCAATATATAAAAGTTCACTCATTGCAGTTCGCTCCATTCCGCAAGTTGTCCCGGCGTCATTGCTTCCTTCGGATAAATATTTACCTGTCCGTAATGTTTGCTCTGGTCAGTCACTGATTTAGCGTTGCTGTTAATGGTTTTGCTGATACCACCTTTATCAACACCCGTTAGATTCCCGCCCGTGGATAATGTATTTTGCGTTAATGGCTGCTCGCTATTGCCTCCGGCAAGCGAAATATCCACGCCCGGAATTTTATTCAGCTTTTCTACAATCCAGTTCCATGAGTTTAAAAACGTGGCTTTGATGGTATTCCAGACATTGTCGAATAAGCCGACAATGCCGCTTGCCATACCCGTCAGTGAATCCAGCGGAGAAAAACCGGTAAGCAGAGCCACAAAACTGTTCCAGCCATCGGCGATTGACTGCCATGCACTCTGGAACACTCCAGCCACCCAGATCACGGCTTCGGCAAGCACCTTAAACGCCGCGGTATTCATCACTGCCGCTTTGATGGCTTCCCAGTTCTTAACCAGCAACCAGCACCCGGCAACCAGCAGGGCAATCGCGCCGATGATCAGCAGTACCGGCCAGCTCATCAGGTTGATGCCGATCCCGGCCATTACCGCCGCCATGCGTACGGCAAGCAGGGCACCGCGCAGAACGGCCAGCCCGGCATTCCACACGGCGACGGCCTTTGTGGACAACCAGACTGCGGCGGTGTAAAGCTTCGTCACTGACGTCAGCGCCGCCCAGATCCCGCGCAGCCCGGTCATCACGAAGAACGACACCCCCATAACAACATTCGCCAGGGCCCCGGCTGCGGCCATGCTTAACACCGCAAGCGTCACATACCCCACGACGCGGGCGATATTCGGGAACATCTGCATCCACTTCACGAAGGTGGCACCCATATCGGCCAGCTTATTCAGCAGCGGATACAGCACGGGCAGCAGCGTCAGGCCAATCACGGTCTGCGCGGCATTCAGGATGGCCACAAACCTGTCCCACGGCTTGACCATTTTCGCGGCCATTTCCTGGGTACGTTTCAGACCGTCAGAACCGCCCAGCTCAGTGATGTTGCGCTGCAGCGAATCAATATTGCCGTAGAGCTGCTTCACCACCGCCGAACTGTCACCGAAGGCGTCATCCAGCTCTTTTTGCGCCTTAAGGTTGCCCTCCAGGCTCTTTCCGTATTTGCCCTGCAACTTGATGAGCATGTCCGGCATCGAGAGCATATTTCCCTGCGCGTCCTTAAAGGACAGCCCCAGCTTTTTAGCACCTTCCACCGCGCTGTTCATAAACGACTCATAGGCACCGCTGGCCTCAGATCCCAGGCTGCGGCTCAGTTGCCCCAGCACGGCCAGCTGCTCATCGATCCCGATATTGAAGTTATTCCCGACACCGCGCGCGCCTTCCATCAGGTCTTTAATCGCGCCCATTTCCACGCCGAACCGCTGGCGCATCACCGTCATTTTTCCTGCCAGCTGCTCGGCAAACTGCACCTTGCCCAGGCGGTCAGCGTCGCTTTTAAAGTTGGCGAACATCTGCCCCATAAACTCAGAGGTATCCTGAGAGGTGGCTTTCATCGCAAAGGCCAGGGTATTGGCGACCTTGGTCATCTTCGGCAGCTCTTTCGCCGTCAGACCGTCAATTGCTCCGTTAATCTGCGCCGTAGAGTTGACGAACTCGACGGCGCTTGCCCCATAAGTGGCGCTGAACAGCAGCGCATCACGCCGGACAGATTCTAGCGCCGTACTGTCGATACCCCGCGCCGAGGCCTCATTAAGCGCATCAAACATTTCAATAGCCGGGGACAGTGCGCCGCGCACGGTCTGCGCGACGCCCCACGTGGCCAGCGCGCCCACGCCAATACGTTTAAACGCATCCTTTGATTTATCTGCAAAATCCGTCACCGACGTCTGCGCCTGTTTTAACGGGCGCGTTAATTTGTCGATCAGGCTTAATGTAAAATCCAGTTGTCTCATTATGAGCCTTTAAACGCGGTTCCAATTCCATTAGCCACCGCTACTTTCATATTTTCCCAGTAGCGGTTATCGAGCCAGACGGCAGCGGCGATATCATCAATATTATCTTCCCCGTTGGGGAGGTAATGGCGGCGTAATATTACGTACTGGCTGAGTCCATTTGATTCAATCGCATGGACTCGCGCTGTTAGTTTTTTACTTCGATTTCCAGTTCAGGCGCGTAAATTTCATTTACTTTCGCAACCAGCTGCAGCGGCACGCCCGGACGGGTAATAAAGTCTTCCAGCGCCGTTTTACTTTCCGTTGCCACGATACGTTTTAAATAACTGACAGCCGGGGCGACTTTGTTATCCATCGACATATCATTAATGAACTTGTTATAGGCGGTCACGTTTGGCTCAAATACCAGCTCAACACCTGCAATAGCTAATTTAATTTTCTCGCTCATTTATTTTTTCTCTCTGGTTAATTTCATCCACGAGCGTGTTATGTCGCGCCGCGCAGACGGAATATAAATTTTGATAGTTAAGTAATGCCCCGGCGACCAATGCCCCGGTGACTCCCTCAAGGCGCGGCAGTTCCTCCGGGCACTTTGTTTTGAGGTTTTCCTGATAGGGCACGCCCGGCTCTGGCTGCGGCTTCGTTGAACATGCTGACAAACTCGTCAGACACGCACACGTTAGTAAAAACCGGCTTAACCATTTCGGTGCGAATTTCACGCGGCTGCGCATTGGCCAGCGCCTCCAGTTTGTTTTCAAGACTGCGCGCTGACTCACTGGCAATGGTCTGCGTGGTGGCGCGGGTTTTGTTTGCCGCAGCCGTTGCTGCCGTAGTGATCGATAACTCCAGGCTGTCACGTCGCCAGTCAGCGGTAAGCCAGCCCCAGGCGAACGCCACTGCAACCAAAATCAACCACTGACCAGTTGTCATCAGCGCACCCCGTTGTGTTCCAGGCTGAAATGGTTGCCGTCCGGGTTGGACTTGAAGCGCCCGCCCCAGCTGCCGCCCAGCGACTCCCAGTATTCACCCAGCGGCAGATACGCTTCGCTCTTGTCCTGGTACTGGCCGTTAATGAACAGGTTAAAATCTACGGCCAGACGCTGGGTGTGCAGGCTGTTCGCGATCCCGCTGCCCTTCTTCGCATTCAGCGCCGCCTGTTCCGGCGTGCGGTATGCCTCGCCATACGTCAGACGGTAGCCGTGGGTTTCAGCCCACAGCACCAGATTGGCCACCATGATGGTGAACAGCTGCTGTTTTTCGCTCAGTGTCATTGTGCTTCGCTCCCTTCCTTTTTCCCGGCTGCGCGACGGCGCAACCACAATTCAACTGCCTGATAACCCGCAATACCCAGCGCCGCCCCCACCCCCTGAATGGCCAGGGGATTGGCGTTCGGGATTTGAATCAGTACCGCTCCGGCCATCACCGACACAAAGCTGCCAAGGATCACGCGCCCCGCAAAATGGCGCAGCGTGATGGGGTCATCACCAGACAGCACCTTGCCGATGGCAATCAGGGCTCCGATTAACAGCAGTGAAAGGAGGCTTTTTTCATGTTCCTGCATGGGGTGCCTTAACCGATCAGGTTTTCCGTGGCTTCCGCTTCCAGGTACGGGATGCCGTCAATGTTGATAAAACGCGGGTCAGTCACGACAAACTTAAATTTGCGTGTGGATACCGCGCCCCCTTTGGGGTCGATATTCAGGAGGCTGGAGAGATTCAGCTTGCAGCCGAACGCCTCAACCTTGATTTCTTCATCGCCCGCTTTTGCGTAGAACAGGAGATCGAGCGGCGGGATACCGCGCCATGATCCGTTCTGCTGCGCACGCGCCTTGAGCACCGCAACGGCTTTTGTTGCCAGCTCAAGCTCACCCTCTGCCGTCACGTCACCATCAACGTAACCGTCCGGCACGCCGTGCGTGGTGGCCGCTGTCGTGTTGTCGGTAATGTCCAGGGTACACGCCTCAACGTGTACCAGATCGCCGTCCACATAGACGTCAAAGGACATACCTGAAATACGTTTGCTCATGCGCTGGTCTCCGTGTTCTGGTCAAGCAGCAGGCTGATCGTGATTTGCAGCGGCACTTCATACGTGCGAACCACGATGTAAATCTCGACGTGCTTTTTCGTTTTCCAGACGATCTGCACATCCCCGTCCTGCGGTGGCTTCGTTTCGCCAGGGAACAACACCCCGTTAATCTCAGCGGCTTTCGACATTTCCCGCAGCGGGCGCGCAAACAGCGTCTGGTGCGCGGCGATACTGCCCGGCGTGCTGTTCAGCGAACGATCCCCGATTTTGCCGATGGCCAGCAGACGAACCCGGCGCGCCGCCTTATCAGCAATACGTACCGTTTCAATCGACTGGTAATCACCGCCCTCAACGTCCAGCGTGCGCCCGTCAGACCAGTAAATGCCGTCGTAATCGGGATACCACATCGCCACGCTGAAACGCTGCGATTCCAGCGCCTGCAGCGTCGCAATCTCAATCGTCTTACCCGTGCCATCCTTCGGCAGATCGTCACTGCCCAGACTCAGCAGCGCCCCGGTTTTTACGCGCGCCGGGCTGTCAGCAATAGTGACAGCACGGTTACACAGCCGCCCGGCCAGCACGCCCGGCTCGTTGCCCCAGATACGGGGAACCAGCTGCACCGCCTTTTCTGCAATGCCCGCCTGTAGCGCCGAGAGTCGCGCCAGATATTCCGCCTGGTCTTCATCAGACTGGAAGCCTTCGACGGCCAGCGCGAACCACACCCAGCGGCCAAACTTCGCAATCAGGTTTGAGCGCAGCGTGGCGGCATCGTTGATCGTTGCCTTCTCACTGACGTCATCGCAGAGCACGACACCTTCAACCGAACAGGAAACCTGCGCCGCGATTACGGCATCCACCCAGTCTTTTTCCGCCGCGTCTTCCGGCAGGGCGTGAACAAACGCCCACCAGTTCTGCCCGGCGTTGGCCTGGGCTGCGATCAGATCGCTTTTCAGCGGCGAATCTTCCTCACCCAGCACGGCATCAAAATCCGTCTGCGCGTTCACCGCGATAGTTTTCCCGGTGTTGGTCGTACCTTTCCCGATAAACAGCGCCGCGCGTTCGACTTCCGTCACCTCGCCCAGCAACTGATTTACCTGGTTCACATCCACTAACGGCCAGGTCATGAATTACCCCTTATGTCCTACGCGTTCACGTCCCAGCCAAAGCCGATGGCCTGCAGCTGGCGCGCCAGCGCCTTGTTAAATTCTTCATCGCTCATGCCGAGGAAGGCACGGGCGGGTAGATCAATCGTCCAGCTGTTTTTCACCGTTTTGCCGAGCAGCTTGCGGATCAGCAATCCGGCCTGGTCGTAACTCATGGTTTCCATCAGCTGCTTGTACGTGGGCTTTACCATCCGCTTGCCCCGCTTCACCTGGTAGCCCAGTAACCGCAGTTTTTTGGCCTGCGACACCGTGGCCATCTTGCCGCTGTTACTCCCCCGTGCCCCGCTGCTGCGGTTAATGCGCATCGTCATGCCGTTCTGCTGCGCGTACCCCACTACCCCGGCCGGAACCGGTGATTCACCGTTGCGGTATCCACCGCCCTGCAGGTACACCCGGACGGCGGCGATTTCCGGCATTTCCCGGATGTGCAGCAGCTTCGGCATATTGCGCAGCATCTTCCCCCTGCGCTTTGTCCTGCGCCCTGGCCACGGCTGGCCATCCGGTGACTGCTGGTTACGGACGTTGCGCTTAGCCGCGGCAATCAGTCCGTATTTCGCCAGACGCCACAGCAACCGCTGGCGCTTTTTCGGCGGCAGTTCCAGGCTGGCCAGCGCCTGCCGCAGTTCGGCCAGCTGCTTTTTATTCAGCTCACCGCCCGCAAACATCAGGCGTCACCCACAGGTGCGCCAGCGGGATCGGTACTGAATACCGTCGCACTGAATGCCGTCAGCACCTCCGGGTCAACGAGTGACCAGCGTTCACCTCGCCACGGGACAGCGCCGTTTTCGTCCTGGCGGATCACCAGTTCTTCAATCAGCGGCATGGTCAGCACCACCACGGCGGTTTCCTCATCCTCCGGGGATACATCCCAGTCCGGTTCGGCATCCGTGATACCCAGCTCATCCATCACGGTGCTGCCGTAGTCATCCAGCCAGGCCTCCATCAGCGAAACCAGCAGCTGCGGCGGGCAAAGCCGGTACGGGAAACGCTCCCAAGCCAGCTGCGCGCTGTAGCGAATCACCGCCTGTCGGTACTGCCCCAGCCCCAAATCTTTTGCGGCCGGAATAATGCGCATTTCATCAATCAGGCTGGTAAAGCCCTGCATGGCACGCTCAGGCACATTTGCCCGGAAAAAGGCGGTCAGTGATTCCAGCTGTGTTTCACTCATACCTTGCTCACCGTTACCCGTTTCAGCCCTTTCATCAGCCGGATGGTGACGGAGGATTCCGCCAGTAACCCGGCGCGGGTTTCCTCGCTCTCCTGCCCCGGATGGCTGTCACGTCGCCCGATGGTGGCGAACTCTCCCAGCAAATCGGCCTTAGCGCGGGCAAACACCGCTTTGGTGTACTGCGCACAAAGCCCGTTAATCCCGCCCAGGCTGACGCCGGGCACACTGGCCGCCGTCGCATGACCTGCCGCCCGGTGCTTTTCCTCCACAGAGGCCAGCCCCGCATTCACTTCCGTTACCGCCGCCAGTAATGCCTGGCCAACGGTTCCCGCGTCCATATCGGGCGGAATGGCGCGCGCCGCCTGAAAATCTTTCAGGTTCAGATCCGGCCAGAAACCGTTATTGGTCAACGGCTCATTGTTGTAGTAGATCGGATTCCCGCTAAACATGGCTCCCCCGAAAAAGGCGGGCTGACCGGAGTCCACGGCACAAAGCACATCGTGCGTTGCCCTCATCCGCGCCCGCCCGGCTTGCGGTAGTCGTTATTGTTCTTTTGCCAGGCTGCGCAGGCGCGCGGCAATCTGGTTGCGCATCGTCCCCACGCCCACCCGCTTATAAAGTTTCTCCGCCGTCGCCAGCAGCACAGCGGCTTTTTCCAGCGTTTCCGCGTCCTCCACTGCCGTGGCGCGGGGCTGGCCACTGTCATCACGCAGCAGCAGCAGCCCGGCGAACTTGAACCACTTCGCGGTGATTTCTTCGTGCAGCCGCCAGCGCGTGGTGACGTTCTCAAAGGTGCGGGAGAAATACGGCTCGATACTTTCCCCCGCTGCCGCCGTGCTTTCCGCCCAGGCCATGACCGTATCGGCCACGAATGCCGGGAAGGTGCTGCGGATGTTGTCTGGCGTCGGTTGCTGCTGCGCAATGGCGATATCTGCCAGCTCCAGTGCCTTATCCAGATCCCCGGCATCAAACAGCCAGATCACGCACCAGGCAAAGACCGGGTGTGCAAACACGCTGCCACTGTCCAGATACGCCGTTACTGTCGGCATCCACTTCGGCAGCAGCACGTCACGCTTATACGCAACCCGGTCGGAAATCGTCGGCAGGGTACGAAGCCAGGCAACATCCTGATTCAGCGCCTGGATTTGCACATGCAGACTGTCGAGGCTTTCGACGGCCTGACGGCGCTCCAGCTGCTTTTGTACGGCAATCTTCTGGTTGTGGCGTTGCGCAGGTGACAGTGCCATTTATCAGCCCTCCGAAGGCTCGGCCAGCTCACCGATGGTTACGGCGGTTTCGTCAATGGCCGCGTACAGCTCCGGCACTTCGACGGCATAACCTTCGTTTCGCAGGTATTTGTTTTCGTACTGCTTACGGTCATCCACGAACTCAGCTTTACGCTGGCGCGTATTGCGCTGGGTGTAGATATGCAGGTTAGGTAGCATGGTCACGACCATACGTTTACCCGGCATGAACGGTGGCACCATTGCAGGACGCCCGGCGATGGTGTTGCCCAGCATCTGCGCGGCGATTTTTTCCGTTGGCTTGTCAGCGCCCTGGTACAGGCGGAACTGCTCAGCCGCCACCAGGTCAGCGCCAGCCAGCACCACCAGACGCGGGTCAGTACGGAACTGCTGCGGGATTTTGGTATTGATGAGGTCGGACGCCATCGCATCCAGGGAACGGTAATCACCCTGCTCATCCAGCGTGACCGGATCGGTGATGATTTGCTTGCCGCTATCCCACTCTTTCATGATGGCGTGCCAGCCTTTGTTTACGTCTTCACCGTTAGGGTTTTCTTCGTAATTTGTCGTTTTTTCGACGCTTTTACCGTTAAAGCCAATACGCAGCATATCCAGCGCAAAGGCCTGGTTAGAGAAGGTCTGTACCAGCTGGAAAAACTCATCTTCGGTCTTGCCAGAGTTAGCCCAGACAGAAAGCAGATCCCAGCGCAGCGCCGCACAGGAGTCGGTTTCAACCAGCTTATAGTCGTTACCGTCCACACCCACACGGCGGGTAAAGCGCCCGGACTCACTGCGCCCGGTATACAGACCGGATGCACCCACGTTAATCACCTGGCCGGAAAGCTGATCCACGTCCAGGCAGGTAATCATGTTGAGAAGCTCAACAGATTCCAGCAGAGCCAGGCGCAATGCAGTTTCTTTCGGGTCGGTCATGGCAAAATAACGTTCGGTATCAGCAACGCCGTAATCCTTCGCCATGCCCGCGCAAAACGCATTCATCAACTGGCGCGCACGTTCATTTAAATACATAGATATTCCCCGCGTTGACGCGATTAATAATGAAAAGGTTTATTTAAAAGCGATTAAAGGAACTTGAATCCTTTACCTTTATTTTTATCGCCGAACTGACGCTGCGGCATTGTGGTTACTTTTTTATCCAGCTTACTGAAATTTGCCAGAATGGTTGGCAGGCTATCGCGCAGGCTGGCAAATTCTTCGGTATCGACCACTTCCGCAATGGTTTCAATATCGCCCTGCGCCGCTGCAATTTGCTCTTCGACTTTTGACAGACGTTCTTCAATACCATTAAGCGCCTCTGCCAGAGCCTGTAATTTATCGTCACTGGTCGGATCGTCGCCCGGCACTTCTTCAAACTTTTTCTTAGGTTCAATATTGAACAGCTTTTGCCACGGAGTTTTCATTTTCGTTTCCTGCGTAATTTTTCCATCAGAGGACATTGCGCATGCGTAATATCCCTGTTTCGTTAACTTGCGTTTTTCTGAAAAACGCAGACGTGTAGTGCCAACACTTGCCGGGCGGTCAGTCACCGCCAGCCCCTTGAGATACGTCCGGCCGCTGCCGCGCCAGTTCTCTTCCGGTTCAATGGAGAAATAGACCATCTGGCCTTCGCGGTTCGCATGGATCAGGTTCAGATTAGGGGTGAGCTTTGCGTATAACCGGGCAAGTCCGTCCTCTCCG
The DNA here is from genome assembly GCF_002902985.1 of Leclercia sp. LSNIH1. Taxonomy (NCBI): domain Bacteria; kingdom Pseudomonadati; phylum Pseudomonadota; class Gammaproteobacteria; order Enterobacterales; family Enterobacteriaceae; genus Leclercia; species Leclercia sp. LSNIH1. The sequence continues at coordinate 255,999 of NZ_CP026167.1, forward strand.
TCCTGCCACATGGCCGCTGCAACTTCGCCACAATTTCCCCAGTCCCGTGAATGCTCAGGCCAAATCATTGCGCCGTAGTGTTCAGCGTTATAGGTTTCCCCCATATCAATGATCCACTCGCGATAAATCTGCCGCTCATCGACCGTATCCCCTTCGGTGGCAATACACAGCCAGTCAGTTTTTAAATGGGACATATTCCCTCGCCTCGCCGTAATTGCCAGATGATTATTGCGAATAAATAACCGGGCATCATCCAGATTAATTCTGGTCAGTTCGGATAAGCGGTTATAAACGAACACCTGCGAATTAAAGCCACCGTTTTTTATAATCAGCCACGGCATAATTAAATCTATGGCTAAATATTCCGAAGAATTAAGAGGCGTTGCCCGCGCACTTTATCTGCGCCGTGCCACTCCTAAAGAAATTGCTGTTGATTTAAATCTGCCGAATGCGCGGATCATTTACTACTGGGCGGAGAAATACCAATGGGCTGACCTGCTGAGCCATGAAAGCACCGAGGAAGCGATCGAGCGCCGCTACCAGCTGCTTGCCGGGCGAAACGAGAAGACCGATCTCGAACTTAAAGAAATGGACATGCTGATTGCTCACGCCACGAAGCTGCGCGCCCAGAGTAATAAGCACAAAGAGAAGCTGGCAGAAAGCCAGGGTAAACGCCGCGACCAGGGCGGCGGCGATGAGGACGACGACCAGCCACGGAAAAAGCGCCAGTACAGAAAGAACGACATTTCGGGGTTGACGCAGGAGGATTTCGACGCGTTTGCAGAAGAAAACCTGTTCGGCTATCAGAAGCATTTGCGCCTGAATATCGCCCAGCAAATCCGCAATATCCTGAAAAGCCGCCAGATCGGGGCGACCTGGTATTTCGCCTATGAGGCGTTTGAAAATGCCGTTATGACGGGCGATCCGCAAATCTTCCTGTCAGCGTCACGCCCGCAGGCCGAGGTGTTCCGCAGCTATATCGTCAACATTGCGCAGCAGTATTTTGGCATCACCCTGACAGGCAACCCGATCCGCCTGAGCAACGGCGCAGAGCTGCGCTTCCTCTCCACCAATAAAAACACCGCGCAGTCCTACAGCGGCCACCTGTACTGTGATGAATATTTCTGGGTGCCGAACTTTGCGAAGCTGAACGAAGTCGCTTCCGCAATGGCCACCCACGACAAATGGCGCACCACCTACTTTTCCACGCCATCTGCCAAAACTCACCAGGCGTACCCGTTCTGGACGGGCGAAGAGTGGAAACAGGGCAGCAAGAAACGCGCCCACGTGCCGTTCCCGACGTTCGACGAACTGCGCGACGGTGGCCGCTCCTGCCCCGATGGTCAGTGGCGCTACGTCATCACGCTGGAAGATGCGATCAACGGCGGGTTTAACCTGGCAAGCATTGACCGCCTGCGCAACCGGTACAACGAAACCACATTCAGCATGCTGTATATGTGCGTATTCGTTGACAGCAAAGACAGCGTTTTCAGGTTCTCCGACCTGGAAGCCTGCGCCGTGGAAACGGACACCTGGCAGGATCACAACCCGGACGCTGCCCGGCCATTTGGTGATCGCCCGGTCTGGGGCGGATTCGACCCGGCGCGCAGCGGCGACCTGTCGTGTTTCGTCATCGTTGCCCCACCCATTCTGGCACCGGAGAAATACCGCGTGCTGCGGGTGTTCAGCTGGAAAGGCATGAACTTCCGCTGGCAGGCCAAGCAGATCGAGAAGCTGTTCCAGCAGTACAACTTCACCTATATCGGCGTGGACGTTACCGGGATAGGCCAGGGGGTTTTTGAGAATATCCAGCACTTCGCCCTGCGCGTGGCCAAACCGATTCGCTATGACCGCAACACCAAAGACCAGCTGGTACTTAAAGCCTGCGACGTGGTGGAGAGCAGCCGCATTGAGTGGGACAAAGACCAGAAAGAGATCCCGGCCAGTTTTATGGCCATTCGACGCACCAGTACGCAGAGCGGGAATGCCATGACCTTTGTCGCAGACCGCACGCAGGAAACCGGACACGCCGAAGCGTTCTGGGCGATCACTCACGCCCTGCATAACGAACCGCTCAACTATGAGAACAAGCCAAAATCCAAATGGGGGCTTAAGAAAGCAGCATGACCAGAAAGAAAAAATATGCCGGGCAACGCGACAAAAGCACACCGCAGCCCACCAAAAAAATGAGCGTTCTGCGCTTTGGCAAGCCGGAACCGGTTCTGACTACCGGCACGGACTACAGCGATGTGTGGTACGACAACGAGGCGAACCATTACACACTTCCCATTGACCGCCTGGCGCTGGCGCAGCTGATTAACCTGAATGGCCAGCACGGCGGCATCATTCATGCGCGCAAGAATCTGGTGATGAGCGACTATCAGGGCGGTGGGCTTAGCCGCGACGAAATGGAAGCTGCCGTGTTTGATTTCATCACGTTTGGCGACGTGGGCTTTGTGAAAATCCGCAATGGCTGGGGCGAGGTTGAATCCATCGCCCCGATGCCCGGCCTGTACACCCGCCGCCGCAAAACAGGGGAATTTGCCGTACTGCAGCAGGGCGAACCGCTGATTTATCAGCCGGATGACGTCATTTTTATGCGGATGTACGATCCGCAGCAGCACATCTATGGTCTGCCGGACTACATCGGCGGCATCCACTCCGCACTGCTCAACAGCGAAGCGGTTATCTTCCGCCGCCGCTACTACCATAACGGCGCACACACGGGGGGCATTCTCTACACCCGTGACCCGAGCATGACCGATGAGGTGGAAGAAGAGATTGAACGCCAGCTGCGTGACAGCAAAGGGATCGGGAACTTCTCAACCATCCTAGTGAACATTCCAGGCGGTGATAAAGAGGGTGTGCAGTTCATCCAGATGGGGGATATTTCAGCTAAGGATGAGTTTGCCAGCGTGAAGAACATCAGCGCCCAGGACATTCTCAACGCCCACCGTTTCCCGGCCGGGCTGGCCGGCCAGATCGCGCAGAACGCCGGAGGGCTGGGCGACCCGGAAAAGGCCGAACTGATTTACAAACGCAGCGAGGTTATCCCGCTGCAACGTCGGTTTATGGAGGCGATCAACAGCGACAAGGAAATCCCGCTAAATCTGCGGCTTAATTTTGCTAACGGAACGGGAAACGGTGCGGCATGAGGAAAAACAGTTTAAAATCCAGGCATCCGAAATCGTTTGGAGCATGGAAAGTGCGAGTATTGAAAATTGAATGCCCCGACTGCGGTTCTAAGGCGATAATCAAAAAAACGAACAGAAAGCACAGGGAAATTGCTGATATTTATTGCGCTTGCGCTGATGTAGAGTGTGGCCACACTTTTGTGATGAACCTGACGTTCTCCCATACGCTCAGCCCAAGCGCAAAATCGGGTGATGCTATGTTACAGCAGCTAATCAGCAAACTGTCACCACAGCAAAAGCAAATGACACTGGACCTACTGAAAACCGCTTCCAACTGAGCCCCCGACGAGGGGCTTTTTTATTTCTTTGCTAATTTCTCCAGCCCATTCACCGATCAACACCAACGCAATTTGCTGTTCCCGACGAGTCACATTCTCAATCAATGCAACCTTCGTTAATAACTCTATAAATTCGGCACGTGCTGCAACTTCTACTAGCTCCATCAGCTTACCCCTGCAGAAATAACTGTATAAACATACAGTACACTCTAAAGCATCTTTTGTGAATAAAATTTTAGGCACGCTGTAAAGTTAAATTTTATTAACCAACGACTTACAATTTCTAACCCCAACCTGGCCACAGCTCTTCCTCTGGCTTTCTTCGCTTCTCTTGCAACCTTCCATGTCGGTAAATCAGTGCTGTAGCGCCAAAAATTAACCCACTACCGCGCAGAAGAATATCCACCTCTTCATCACTTCCAGCAAAACCACGCTGATTCAGTTCCAGCTTTAATCGCCTCCGGGTTCCACCCTCCGTACAGTTATTGACAGAACTCCAAGGGGCGGCGCTGCCGCCAGAAAAACCAGCCTCCGCTGGCGCTTCGGCCAACTTCGCAACCTTCTGCCACTTCATCAGACGTGTGCAAACCTCAGACTCAGGGATCAAAGGCGAATAGATACCCTGAACGCGCTGCACATCCTCCCCATACTCGTTGCCCTGCTCAGTGATTTCATATGCCAGGCGAACAACCAGATCACGACGGGCAACCAGCGCACCACCCTGCAACTGGGTATACGCAGCCCAGTCACCCACATCAGCAGCAGCAAGTACGGCATCCATCCGGCTGTCAGTCAGGCGCTGATCTCCCAGGCGGCGCAGTTCACGCCATACAGTCACCGGGGCACCACCAATTTGCTGGAACTGTCGAATACGCCAGCGGGACGCCCACGCAGAAACGGATTTAGCCATATCACGCAGGCTCTCCCCGGTTTCTTCATCCTGCTCGCCGTCCAGCGCAAAACCGTCGATGTTTTTGCTGATGTATTTGGCGATGTAGCCCGTGGCGCTGCCTTTCTCTGGATCGATAGGCTCAACGTGAAAACGCGCCTTTAGCGCGTTGAGTGATTGCAGTTCTTCGGAGTCAGCTGCACGGGCGTGATAGCAAAGAATATCGCGCACAGCATCGACGTCCTGCGGGCGCATGAACAGCAGCATGTGCCAGTGTGGTGTTCCATCGTGGTGAGGCTCTACCACCCGGAAACCAAAAACGTGAATGCCAGCACGGGAGATCGCTGCCCGGCATTTAGCCCAGACACCGCATAAATATTTCTGGGTATCCTGCGGATTACAGCCGTTCCACTGACCGACAAAGCCACCCTTGCTGTGTACCGCGTGGTAACGGGACGGCGCGGTGATGGTGTAAAACTCCCCAGCAAGCCCCTGCTCGTTGGCGATATCTTCAAAGCCGCGCATCCGCACCATCAGTTCACAGCGACGAATGGCCGGATTGGCCACGCTGCTGTAAACCATGTCTACGAGCGAAACACGATCCCCGTCCTCATTGATCAGGTCGAACTTTTTGAAGAACTCGGTATTACGCTTTTTCTGGTCTATCCATTCGCCCAGGGTTTTGCGTGAAACATACGCACTGGCCGTCTTCTGTACCTGCCCTACGGCAATGGCCAGATGTTCGCGCTGCAGATCCCGGGCACGCTTAAGGCGCAGATACCACCACTCTGGTGCCATCATTCGAAGGATGCCGGAATAGGCCTGACGCTCCGTCAACTTATCCGCTTTGAAGGAACCCCAGTAAGGGGCGGTGAAATTGATGGTCTGTACCAGCTCACCCAGGTGAACGAACGCCCGGCCAACACGCCGCGCAACCTCAGCATCATCCTTTGTGGCACCGTCGAGCGTTTCGCTAAAGTCGCAGAACGCCTGAGACAACCAGGAAGAAACACGCCCGGCCAGCTTTTTTAGCTCCGGGCGGTCAAGGGATGGCAGACGTGACAGTGATTTACCGAAGGGGAGATCGAGAGCATCACCGGCCAGTGCGTACCTGGCTGTAACTTTCCGCAGGCGTGGCAATACGTTCTGGCCGATAGTACGGCGCAGAAACGCATTGGCACGGCGACGGCCGTCTTTTCCATTAAAGATTTTTTCGTAGCGGTTGCCAAAATACCCGGCCAGCCAGTCGGGTATTTCGTGAAGGTATTGTGACCGGAAATCGTAATCATGAGGGTTAACAGCCCACAGGCGACGTTCTGTTATCGTCGCATCCGCTGGCGTGCCCGGCGCAAAGGTTTCACGCCGCCAGGCATTGACGGCGTGATGTTGACCATTAATATCCAGATCTAGGACTTCACTTAACTGGATGATTGACATGAAATCTCGCTACCTCAATGAAAATGAACGGCCACCCTACGACTTAGTAATAACCAAATGGTTGGCAGAGCAGGAAACAGATGTAAGCTCTATCCCTTACAAAATCGCCATGTGGCATGACGAGAGGCTCTATCGGTCATTAACCTGCTCAGGGATGGGTGAATACATAAAAGCTGCTAATTTTCTGGAGTCTCTTGGGCTAAAGAACCTTCTAGCTCCTGACGCCACATTTCGCGGATACGATGCTGTTTTTGTAACTCTTGAGGACTATAAAAAATCGCGTCCAGCTCGTTAGCTGCATTCTCAATACTGGTCTTGCTGGCGCACTTTAGAACAGCACAAGCAACCAGATATGATTCCTGTGAAATTTTCATTAAGCGATTGCCTCTACCACTATGGTTTTAGGGGATTTAAGAATCAGTTCAGCAGCAACTTTCTGGCTTGTTGCTGCTGCGCCAACACTACGAGGGGCATTAAGGCGGGCAACCTCAAAACCGGCATAGAGATAATGAACAGTCTCCACATCGCTGTTGGATGCCACGACACTTATACCCTTCCGCGCCAGGCGCCGCAGCCTGCGCGCCAGCCTACCCTGATCCATATGAGAAAATCCGCCCTCAGTGTAAGCGGTGAAATTTCCCGTCTCTGTCAGGTATGGGGGATCGCAATAGACCACATCGCCATCACGCACCAAATCCAGCGTTTCGGCATAGTGAGCGGTAATGAAGGTTGCGCGCTTTGCCTTTTCAGCAAACGTCCGGACTTCATTTAACGGAAAATAATTAGTCTTGTATTTGCCGAACGGCACGTTGAACTGACCGCGGCGATTATAGCGACACAGGCCATTGAAGCAGTGACGGTTCAGGTACATGAAACGCGCTGCGGCTTCCACGCTTTGATCACCAAAAGCCTTACCAGACATGTTGAACGCGTCCCGAACCGCGTAGTAATAAACAGCGCGGCTCTCTGCCTCACCCAAATAACCAGCAGAGAACAGGATCTCCAGCTCACGGAGAAATGCGTCAGTTTCGTATGCCATGACCTTATAGAGATTAACTAAATCAGGGTTCACGTCAGCGATCAGATATTCGTCATAGTCCGTATTCATCATGACGGCGCAGGAACCGGCGAACGGCTCAACCAGGCGTTTACCTTCTGGCAGATGGGGGAGCAGCTGCGACATGAGGCGCACTTTACTGCCCACCCATTTCAGCGGAGTTTTTATTGCCATGCCGCACCGCCTTTGCTGCAAATGGCCGCAGCCTCTTCACGCAGCAACTCAACAATTTCCGCCGCGCTTAAACCTTCGTTGGCTGCATGGGTGGCCAGCTTATCCAGACGTGTAGAACACAGATCAGCAGCTGCGGCTTTACCTTCTTTCGTGGCTTTCGCCAGCATGGAAAGCAGGTCAGAACTGCTCTTTGCTACGGGTGAATCATTACGTGTCATGTGCATATTGGTTTCCTTAAGGCAAAAGAATCCCCGGCCACCGGATGGGTGGCCAAAAATTCAGAGGTTTATTTAGTGGTAAGAAACGGTAACTGGCGCGGCTGAATAGCTCGGCGCGGGAACCTGATGCAGCTCGTAGGTTTTGCGCCACCATTCCTGGATAAGCGCCTTAACTTCACCAACTCCCAAAGCACCCGCCATGTAAAAAACGGATCGGATACTGGCTAACGCCTCCACCTGGGCATACTGGCTTTCGGTTTCACGGTAAACACTGCACCAGAACGCGGCATTGATCGCGAGCCAGTGACGCTGGATGGTTAAGTGCTCAGTGTCGTTAAAGAAGAACGGATGTAGTGCGACACGACCATGTTTAACAACGCTTTTAGACAAAAAAAGTTGGGTGTAATTATGCGGAACTCCCCAGGCATTCAGTTCCTTGTTAAAAATCCCGCTATCTACTGAAATTACTGGCATTAGTGATTCCCCTGCTGCTGCATTTTCTGAACGATGTGTGGAGCGATAATCATCTGAACCCCGTTTCCACTGCTGACAGGACGGGCTTTTTTGATTGGCCGGCTTGCTGTTCGTGATGAAAAATCGCTGTCACGCAAACTGCCGAAACCCTCAAACGTCATTCGCGCTCTGGAAATACCCTGGCGCAACTGGATCATTGCCCGATAGTCCAGACGTTCGAACAATTCCCGCCAGCTGCACTTACACAAGTGGGCTTTAAAAACGTCCAAACCGGAAGCGACTGCAGCCGCATGTAAAACAACGCCGCGCCATTCCGGGTTCAGTTTGTCCCACCAATCAGCAGCCTCACTGCTGCTACTGAAATATTTGCGGCGGATATTTCTCAACTGCTCCAGCCCGCGTTTTTGCTGCTCGTTATTAATGGCCATAACGTCCTCCACTCAGACGGTGGCTAAGACGCTGCCACCACGGACGACGAGGCAAGCGACCATTGAATTTGTACTGGTGTCCAGGGTTCCAGCGCTGACCGTTTGGTAACTCAATCCAGCCAGTAGTCCCGCTGGACAGCTGCATGGCCGGTGATTGTTCTTTCAGGTAAGTAACGAAAGCTTTCATAGTCATCCCTCACATCAACCCTGTTGCGTTTGTCGTGACGATATCTACGGCAGCAGCAAAGACAGGGGCAGACTGAAAACGAGCCTCAACGGAATAGACGATCAGGGAGAGGCTGCGAATGGCATCACTGGCGCGATCAAGAATCTGGTTTCGGCGCGCCTGGGTCATCTGTTCTGTGGAAACCGCTTCCCCGGCAATTGCGCCCACGCTGGCAGCAGCGGTGAGCGCACAAAATTGCATGTTCCCCATAGTGGCGTTGTTAACCGGGACGGAGGGCTGACAGTGCAGTTGGCGCAGCATGCCATCAAGAATGCGCGGGTCTTCTGTCGCATCTGTGATGGCAATGAGTTCGATAAGGGTCAACTGGTGCGGCTGATCCGGGTTCAGCTTGCAACGCAGGGTTGCCGGGCGCATCCCTACCGATTTAGCCAGCTGCTCAAGGTTATGAGACTGAGCGAAAGCCCGGCAGGCGCTATCAAGGTGATTGTGTATGGATACCTTGTAATCGTACATGATTCACAAATTCCTAATTGCTAGCCTGGATTACGCGTTAAGCGAAACTTCACACTCGCTTAATGCCATCACGGTTAAAGCAGCCATGTTGACCTCAACCAGCCCTTTTTTTTGCGCACCTTTGGGTTTGATTGGCAATTTTCCGTATGAAATCAGGTTCTCAGCGGTGCTGCGGGACATGCCAGTGCGGCGGCAATACTCATCGAGTGGGATGTATGGATCAGGGATCACGATTGTAATGTTGGGACGCATAATGCAAACTCCTTCGGTTACGGATACGCCAATATCCGCCGTTATTAACCAATATTCGTATAAAACTACAACGAGGAGAGCCTAGATCGTATTAAGCGACAAAGCAATACTTTTGTCGTATTTTACGAATCACTGGCTAATTTATGGGCAAATTCTCTTACGGACAAATCAGCCACAGCAGCGATGTGCTCGATAGGGTCATTGATGCTTACGGTTTTACTTCGAAACTTATGCTTGCCGAGCATTTTGATATGGCATCAAGCAGCCTGGCGGGACGATATAAACGCGGCGGATTTCCTGCAGATATGGTGGTTAGGTGCGTCGCCGAAACTGGTGCCTCACTAGAATGGTTAGCTACAGGTCAGGGCAGGAAATTTGATGATGAAGAACTCGACATTTTGAAAATGCCTCGCCGCAAAATCGTTGATGGTCTGATTTACGAAGCCGGGATGTATATGCTGGATAAAGTCTCTTTCTTACCAGGTGTTCCGCTCCCCTCCTCACCGGTATGCATACTTGAGGGCAACAGCCAGTTTATCGTTGATACCTCATTTACCGAGGTTTATGACGATCAATGGCTGGTTGATATCGAAGGCAAAACGAGTATTCGCACCCTCACCCGCATCCCAATAAGGAAAGTAAGGGTCAGTGGCGTAGGCATGGCATTCGATTGTTCAATTGAAGATATAAAAATCTTGGGCAGAGTTGTATTAACCATAAAATAAACATAAGGATTTGAAGATGATTGACTACAAAACAGCATCAAAAGATCAGTTGAAAGAAGAGATGAAGCGCTTAGCGGCTACGGTATCTGACGTACCGTTTGGCACAAAAAAGGAATTCTTCCACCTTCCAGAGATTTTAAACTCCGGCGAGCAACCATTAGCAATTGCTAGCGGGATGATGGACGGAAACACATGGCTTATTACGCTCACCAATAAGCGAGTGATTTTCCTTGATAAGGGTATGCTTTTTGGAGTTAAACAAATTGACATTAATCTCAACAATATTGTGAGTGTTGGCGGTAAAACTGGGCTGTTATTAGGTGAAATTATGATTTCAACCAGCGGCCAAAATTACACTATCAAAAATGTAATGAAGGGTTCGGTAATTCCTTTCACCAATTTAGTGAATGAGACAAGAAACACCCTTAATACCCCGGCGCGGCCACAAAAAGAACCAACCAAAGCCACTCAATCTTTTGATGAGCAAATGTCAAAAATTGAACGCCTTGCCGAAATGAAAGAAGAAGGGATATTGACGGAAGAGGAATTTCAGCAGCAGAAACAGCGCATTCTTAACGGTTAATTTATGACAGTTAGAAAATTAGCCAATGGCCAATGGGTTGCTGATTTTTACACTGTAGGCAGAAGCAACGGAAAAGACGGTAAGCGTGTTCGCAAAAAATTCGCCACCAAAGGCGAGGCGCTGGCGTTTGAAAACTACACCCTTCAAAAAGTGGAGGACGCGCCCTGGCTTGGACAAGGTAAAGACAAACGTCTCCTTTCGGATCTAATCCATCTCTGGTTTGAACGGCACGGGATAACTTTACGGGATGGCGAGAAGCGCAAGAGCACTATGCTCTGGGCTGATGAGTGCATGGGTTCGCCCTTGGCTACAGAATTTACAGCCCAGCTTTTCACAGCTTACAGGGCTAAAAGGCTGGATGGCCATTTTGCCCGAACTAAGCGCGTAACGAAAGTTTCGCCCCGCACCATGAACCTTGAGCACGCTTATTTTCTGGCGGTTTTTAATGAATTGAAGCGGCTCGGTGAATGGGATGCACCGAACCCCTTAGAAAATGTTCGTCAGTTCAGAACCGAAGAAAGCGAGATGGCTTACCTGACTGGTGAGCAGATCGATAAGCTTTTAGAAGAATGCCGCAGCAGTTCCGCAAAAGACCTGGAAATGATAGTGAGGGTTTGTCTATCGACTGGCGCACGCTGGGGAGAAGCTGAAAAGCTCAAACGCAGCCAGATCACTGCAGGTAAAATCACCTTTATAAAAACGAAAGGGAAGCGCAACCGCACCATCCCGTTAGACTCAGAACTCATTGCTGAACTACCAAAGAAAAACGGCGCTCTTTTTAGCCCATGTTATTACGCTTTCAGATCGGCGCTCGAAAGGGCGGAAATTGAATTACCGGCCGGGCAGCTGACGCACGTGCTCAGACACACTTTTGCATCTCACTTTATGATGAACGGGGGAAACATACTGGTTTTGCAAAAAATCCTCGGTCACACCGATATTAAAATGACCATGCGTTATGCCCACTTTGCGCCTAACCACTTGGAAGAGGCGTTAAAGCTTAACCCGCTAAAATGTCGCAAAAGTGTCGCAGCAACTTAAGTTTATTGGACTATATAGGTTGATATTGGTTTTCTATATCACTGATTTTAAACTAAGTTATTGTTTTTACGTTGGTCGTTATGGTTCTCATAATCGCTTGGTCGCTGGTTCAAGTCCAGCAGGGGCCACCAGATTTTGGCTTTAAAATCAAAGAATTAAGCCACTCCAGTGAGTGGCTTTTTTTTACGCTAACACTAATAAGTAGCTTCTAGCACGCTCTCAGTGCGTCCGGTACGGCTCCCTCACATAATCCCGCAAGATATACACCAGATCGTGCAGCAGCCCGGTCAGATCCTCCGCGACTGCGCCCGGCAGCATATTCCCCAGTAACGCCTGATTCAGCGAACGCAGATATCCCACCATCAAACAGGTATCCTGCCAGCAGTCCGGCATGGCGGAATCCGGCAGCTCATCAACGGTGAGCTGGGCAATAAGGTGTGGGGGTAAATCTTCATCACACAGTTGCGCCAGTCGGGTGAGCACGTGCGACAGCCGTCCGCATAACGCCAGACGCGCGGTAATTTCTTTAGTTTCAAGCAGAACTGTTACCAGAGCCGCGCAACGATCCGTGACCTCAAACAGGTCAGCAGAGGCAGGCAGGGGCGAGGTGAGCAAGTGGCGGATAACGCTTTCGTCAGATTCGGGGTAAGTCAGGGTTGGGATCGTAGCCATAAGGCATCCTCCTTGTACGAGAAATAAGATCACCACCAGAGTTCCTACGCTCGGGGGGTGACGCTGACGGAGGTAGGAATGCCGACGTACAAGGGGATCGGCCAGCCTTTCGGCTGCTCCGCCAGCGCCACTGTAATCATATCGGGATACGCGCTGGCAGGACACCAGATCGTGAATCTGGGTCACCTTGTACTAAAGCGGGTTCCTACGCCCGGTTGCAGGTTTCACCGCAACGAGGAGACTCTACGCCCTGCTCTCCCCCACACAAAACAAAAAGCGCCACCGCAAGTCATTCTTGCGAGGCGCTTTCCAGAATCTCACCTTAGGAAGGTAAAACTTACCTTGCCAGCGACACCAGCATCTTCAGACTCGCAGAATAGTAATCCTCCTGAGCCGTGATCTGCGGCTCGCCCGCCGGGAGTTGCCCCATCGCCAGGTCACGCACCGCCAGCAGGCCGCCGTCCATCATATAGGGCGCCGGATCGTTGGTGGTGATGTTCACCCAGGCTGGCGTCTGGGTACGGGAAAAACGTCCCCAGTAGGCGGTATATGGCGCCATCAGCGGGCTGGTTGGCTGATACCACTTCACGTAGAGCGGCACGCGGATCGCATCGTAGCTGAAGCGCGCCGGCCACTCTTTGGCCGGGGTTACGCGCCCGTCGGCGTACAGTGAAACCCAGTCCGCCGGGAGCTGCGTGTTGCCGAAGCGCATTTTCACCAGCAGCTTCTGCCCGTCATTGATCAAATCACGCCACACCGTCAGATGGCTGCGCTTCGCGAAATCCTCCCAGGCCGGGAAGATAAAATAGGAGGGGTTGAGATTCACATGGCTGTTGAGGTTAAAGCCTTTCGCGCCAGGCAGCATCACGCGGTAACCGGCAAAGCTGATCACATTGCGGGCCACCAGCTCTTTGGTGATGGCGTCCGACGCGTTCAGGTAATTGCTGTCATTCCACTGGGTGCCCGCCTTTAACAGCGCCCAGGCGATAAAGGTATCGCCGTCGGTGGCATTGTTTTTATCCATAACCGGATCGGCGGCCACCGGGTTAAAGCGCCAGTAGAACAGGCCCGTCTGTGGGTTTTGCAGATTCTTTTTGGTCCAGCTCCAGATTTTGTCAAAACCCGCGCGATCGTTGTTGCGCACCGCCATCATCATGGCGAAGCCCTGCCCCTCGGTATGGCTCACGCTGTTGTTGCCGGTATCAATGATGCGACCATCCGGCATCAAAAACCGCGCCTTGTAACTCTCCCATGCGCTTCCAGCGAAAACCTGATGGCTTAACAACAGCCCCAGCGCCAGAACCACGATTTTAGTTCGCTGCCACATGGCCGATCCTTATTGATTGTTTTGATATCTGAAATGGATAACCGTAGCCGAGGGGGATGCCTCCCGCCACAGTGAAACGTGCGATTTTCCGCCCTGCTCGCGCAGCCAGCGGGCATAGAGTCCCTCCAGCACCGCGCTGAAGGCGTGGTTCCAGGCCATCTGCTTTGCCTCTTCAGGCGGCACCGGCAATGCCGTATGCACGATGCGGATCGCCGTGTCGCTGGCATCAATATCAATATAGCCCCAGTTAAAGGCCGCCAGCCGGGCGTTGATCTGCTCTTCGAGTTCGCCCACCGTGTGCGCCAGCATCAGCGGGAAGCGCTCGCCCAGGGCGTCGCCCATCTGCACGAGAAAGGCGCGGCTCTGCGCCTCGCCGACGTTCGCCACCATCGTCTCAACCATCACGTGGATCAGTCCAAACCAGCCCGACTGGGACTGTTGATGCTGGTAATAGTGCAAAAGCTGTTGATCGTTCATTACTTGTTCCCCAGAAGGTAGCGGAAGTAGAGGCTTGCGGTGCTTTCATTGTAATCACCGAAGGTGTCATACCCAATCTGCCCGCCGATGGTCATATCTTTGTTGAGTTTGTAGTCCGTGGACGCGCGCAGGTTGTAGCCCAGGCCGTTTTCGCTGTTGCCTTTGTAGAACGCCTCTTTGGCGAAACCACGGGAGACGTAATCTTCCAGCTGGCGCTGCATGGCCGCGTCCGTCGGGAAGTACGGGCTCTCATCCTGGGAGTAAGACTGATAACCAATCGACGCGCCTAACCCCAGGTTCCAGTTGTCATATTTCTGGGTGTAATCCACCGGGAAGGAGACGCTGATATAGTCCTGCGGACTGAAATAGCCCCCCTGCCCGTAGCTGAAGTAGCTCAGGTTTTTGTCGAAGTTCATGTAGTTCATGTTGATGCCGGCTTTCAGCTCGCGGTCGGCGGCGTAGTAAGGGCGGAAATAGACCCCCGCAGAGCCGGTGACGCTGGTGTTGCTCGGCACGTTCTCCCCGACATAGTCGTACACGCCAAACCCGGCGTAGAAACCTGCATCGGTATTATCATAGCTCAGCTGCGCGCTGCCGCCGTTTTTGGTGACCTGGCCCCACTTCTTGCCGCTGTATTTGTCCTCAACGCCAACATAGGAGAGGAGGCTGTCTACCACCGCACGACGCTCGCCGGTAAGCACCAGCTTGAGGTAATCGGTCAGCTGTGGCGACCACTGGATCCCACCCACGACGGTATTCAGATCCTGGCCCAGCGGCGTGGAGCCAACGTCAATTTTGTATTGATCCCCGGTGAGCGCCATCGCCACTTCCACACCCTGAGCGCTTTGCGAGCCCTGGGACGGCACCTTGATTTTGTCGATATTCGGCAGCTCAGGCGGCGTGGTGGTGGAGGCGTTATAGAGCTCTTCGGCCACGCCGCCCTGAATCAGCGCCCCGGTACCAAACCGGCGACTGGATTCATCGAACGAGGTACCCGCATCGAGGCTTATCGGCGTGACGTTAACGTCCAGGCGGGAATCACCGAACGGCACGGTGGACCACTGCAATGGCGCCTTGATCTCGGTGAGCTTGCTGAGCCCATCTTCGCCGTCACGCGCGCGCAGGGAGGTTGATCCTCGCGCCCAGGTGGCGGTTTTATCCACCAGCATCTCCATCATGTTATCCACCTGGCGCAGCGTACCGGCCTGGGCGGTTTCCACCGGCAGATCGGTGCGCACGGTACCCGGCGGCGCGGTCTGTGGATTACGCGCCAGCTGGGCCACCTGCCACGGCATCGCCTGGCCGTAGAGCGACGGCGACGCCGCCACCTCGCCGGTGCTGGAGGTACCCACAAACGGGTTGTCGGCCAGTGCCAGGCCGCCCAGCATTGGGGCGGTTTCACCGGTGTTATTCTGCAGGCCGAGCAGCTTGCCGCGCGCGGTGCGCAGATAGCTCATCGCCTGCTGATGGTTGCCTTCCGCCTCGGAGACCCGCGCCAGCAGCAGCAGGCGCTCCGGCGAACCGTCGTTGGTCAGCCCGGCGCTCAGCTGCTTCGCTTTATCGACATTTTTGCTGGCCAGGGCCACATCGATCGCCCCGGCCCGCGCATCCTGCTGCGGTGTATCGCGGGTCATCAGGTAGTCGTAGACCACCCCTGCCTCTTTATTCATCTTGCCGGACTGATAGACGCGGGCCATCGCAAACATCAGATCGGTGTTCTGCGGATCGTTTTGCATGGCGCGGATCAGCTTGTCGTAGGCCGCGGCATAGTTGCCCTGGGTGCGCAGACGATCGGCCTCGTTGATCACGTAGCCGTTACGAATGCTCGCCAGCTGGGTTGGCGTACTGCGGGACTGCAACTCCGGGCTGGCAAGCCAGGCCTGGGCTTCGCTGCCCAGCCCCGCCTGATTGAGCACCGCCACCTGATCGGCATAATCCCCGGCGTTACCCTGCACGCCGCGGCGCATGTTGTCGTGGACCACGCTCACCGCAGTGGTGACATCCCCGCTCTGGGCCAGCATCCGCGCCAGCTTGCCCGCATCCGCCGGGCTTTGTGGCGGACGCGCCGCCAGGGCTTACAGGGTGTTGGCCGCCGCGGTGCGATCGCCCTGCGCCAGATAGCGCTCGGCGACGTTCATCTGGAGGTTGTAGTTGACCCGCTGCGACAGCTCGCGCATATCGCGATTCTGGCTGGGGGCTGGAATGCGCGACAGCAGGGTTTGCGACTGCTGCCAGGCGTTGTTTTCACTGGCGAACAGCGCGGCAGCGTAGAGTTCGCTGTTGCTGGCGTTCGGGCGGAAGGCCGGTGCCATGGTGTTGGCCGCCTCTGCGTCGCGTCCCTGTTTCTGCAACAGACGCGCAAGATCGAGACGCAGCCAGGGATCGGACGGATAGCGGGCCGTCCCCTGCTGCAACAGCGCAATGGCGCGCTGCGGATCGCCGTTGGCCGCCGCCTGCTGCGCCTGACGACGCAGCGGATCGGTCGGGTTGCCGCCGGAGACGCGCGGCTGGAGCCTCGCCTGCAGGCTGGCCGGCAGGGTTTGCAACATCGCCTGGGCTTCGGCGGTTTTGTTCTGCTCGCGCAGGACGTAGTAGAGGTTTTCCCGGGCCGCGCCGTTGTTCGGCTGCTCGGTCAGCAGGCCGCGCAGGGTCTGCTCCGCCGAGGTGTAATCTTTGTTATGCCGCTGGACGTCGGCGCGGAACAGCTTCGCCGCCGCCCCCTGTTCGCCACTGCGCTGGGCGAGCGGTGCGCTCAGGGCCAGCGCCTGGCTGACGTTACCCTGTTTGTAAGCCGCCTGCGCCTGGGCCAGCTGGCCGTAAAACTCGGCATCCTGCGCCTGCTGCTTGCGCTCCTCAGAGGCGCTTCCGCCCAGGCTTGCTGCACGGTTCAGGTATTGCGCGCCTGCGGCGTAGTCGCCCTTGCGCAGGGCCACGTAGCCCATCCCGGCCAGGGCGTCGGCATCTTCCGGGTTGGTCTTCAGCGCCTGCTCAAACTGGCTGCGGGCGGTGTCGGTATTGCCGCTGTTCAGCGCCACATAGCCTTCGCCTTTTGCCGCCCCGCCGATGCTTTTACGGAAGTAGTCCTGCACTGCGGTATCGGTGGGATGGCGCTGGAGGTAGGTCTGGTAATAGGCTTCGTCACCCGCCTGCGGCCCCAGCCAGAGCAGAGCCTGACGCAGGGATTTATCCGCGTCCTGACTGCCGCTTGCCAGATCCTGGAGAATATCCATCCCCTCGCGGCGGGTGCTCTCCTGATAGGTGAGCACTTTGCCCAGCGCAATTTTGACGTTGTTATCCTGCGGGTACTGCACGCGCAGCTGACGCAGCTCGCTCATCGCCTGCGGATAAAGGGATTTGTCCCCCGCCATGGTCAGATAGTATTCCGGGGCCAGGCTCGGCGGCGGCTGGTTGCCGGTAAACAGGCTCTGCCAGGTGCTAAGCGCGGCGGGAATATTGCCGCTGCGCGCCTGCTGGCGGGCCAGCTCCAGCTGCCCGCGCGGCACCTGCTGCATCTGTTTGGCGTTATCCAGCGCCTGCAGATTTGCATCCTGCGGCGAGACCGCCGTTAAGCGCTCACGCCACTGCGCGGCCCCTTTCATGTCCCCAGCCTGCTGTGACCACAGCGCCATCAGGTAGAGCGCCTGGGTGTTATTGGGGTCCACCATCAGCACTTTTTTCAGCGATTCCATCGCCAGGTTATCGTGAGACTTTTCGTGCCAGTAGTTTGCCTGGTCGAAGAGCGCTTTCAGCGCCGGGTTATTGGCCGACTGCGCGGCATCCGCCGCCTGGGCGCCCTGAAGGCCCCCGAGCGCCAGCCCGCTGAACAGGCAAAGCACAGGCAGATGTCTGGCGGTTTTGTTTTTATTTTCCATAGTGTTACCACCCTTACTCACGATCTGAATCCTGTGGGTTAAGTCGTTTATGCGCGCGTTTTTTCAGTAACGAGTAGAGGCTCAGGCCAATAATCGTCGCGAACAGCAGGCCAAAAATTGCCAGCATGGCGGAGTGCTGCGTGGCATACCACACCACCATCATGTACCAGGGCATCTGGCCGCTCGGGAACTGCGGGCCGACGCGGAAACTGCGCACGCCGTTTTCATCGGTGATGATCGCCGTATCGCCGCGGATCCCGGCGTTGATGCGGGCCGAGTTAAGATCGTTATGCAGACGCGAAAGCTGTTGGTCATTGCTGCCAATCGCCATCACCACCAGCCGCTGCGGGTTCCACTGGGAGCGGAAGCTGACAAAGCCGCGCCAGGATTCGTTCGACGAGAAGTAGCGGTCGGCATCGACGCCCGACGCGTTCCAGTCGCCCTCCAGCAAGCGCTGCGCTTTTTCCAGCATCTTCGGCTCGCGCACCCCAAAGGTGTGTTCGTTGCTGATAAACGGCGACTGGGCCAGCAGCGCGCGGTTGAAGGCGGTTTGGTCCAGCGTGGAGACCGCCAGCACATCGCTGTTGCTCAGGCGCAGCAGGTTCGCCCCGCCAGAGGGCAGACCGAACATCACGCGGTTGTTGTTCAGCGCGGTCCCGGTGGCGTTACCGGAGCGGGCGGCGAGATCCAGCAGCGTGCCAATCTCGCTTTCGCTCGGGTTTTCCGGCAGGAGTAATACCGTCTGCGAGAAGTCCGCCAGACGGGTAAACGGGAACGATGCGCCGACGAAGTAAGAGAGATTTGGCAGCAGCGCGAAGTGGCGCGAATTGCTCAGATCGATGCTGGAATCTTCGTCGATACGGCTCTTGATGTTGTTATTGAGCAGCACGCTGCACGGCGCGGTCTCTTTGGTCTGGATGTTGAAATAGAGCTGCAGCTGGTTGTCGCCGTAAATCAGATAGGGCTCCAGCGGCATGACAAAGTTCTCCTGGCGCGCATCGCCGCCGAGCTTGTGCCACAGCCCTTCCAGCAGGCCCTGTTTGTTTACCGGCAGGTTACGCAGGAAGGTGCCGTTAAAGGTCATCGACAGGTACGAACGCTGTTCGTCGATCCAGCTTTCGGACGGGAAGCGATAGGCTATTTTCAGCGGAATGGTGTCGCCATCCCACATAAAGAGATCCGGTGCGGCACGGAACCCAAGGGTCAGCGGCTCGTGCCAGATGCCGGTCACCGTCAGGCTCTGATCTTTACGCATCAGCTCGCTCAGCAACACCGGGCGGTCGGTGGCGATCCAGCGCGGGGCGTCATAAGGTTTGCTGACCGGGATGTTCTGGGCCTCCACCAGCAGGCTGGTGGTCTGGCCGCTGAACTCTCCGCGGGTCAGACGCCATGCGGCGCTTTTCAGTTGCTGCTCGTTATTGCCCACCACCAGCAGCAGTTTGTAGATCGGGTTGGCCGGGTTATCCACCACCTGGAGCATCGCCCCGTTAGAGGCAGGCAGCGTCAGGCCGCCAATCGACTCGCCCGGTTTGCCGAACAGGATGCCGTTTTTCTCCGGCAGCTGGTCATGCAGGGCGTCAAACGAAATACCGCGGTAGTCCGCTTCGATCCCCAGCCACGAGGCGATCAGCGCCGCCGCGCCCACCTGCTCCGGCAGGGTTTTGGCCGGGAAGGCGAAGGTCAGCGTGGTCGGCGTCATCTGCATCTCATCAAGGAACGGACGCGGGAAATGGCTCAGATCCGCGCCAATGTTCAGCTGCTGCGCCTCCAGGTCGAGACGCGTGTTCGGCATGATGGTGACCTGATAATTGTCCGACAGATCCCGCTGGCACAGCAGGGCGTCGCCGTCGTTGATTTTGAAGCTGATGTTGTTGCGTGACACCACCATCGCCGCCGGGATCTCCAGCTGATAGCTCGACACATTACTGTCGGCAGAGCCCAACGGTACCGTCCCCAGCGGCTGGCCGTTGAGCATCAGCTGCAGGGTGGTATTACGGGCCGCCATCGCCGGAGAGACCTTCAGGTTCAGCTCCAGCTGGGCATTGGTGATCACCTGGTCCGCCGAGAGGGTGAAATCGATTCCCCCCTGTAGCTGCCCACCGCTTAACACCACGCCATTGGGCTGCCCCATCTGGGCAACGGTGATACTGCTGCTGGTGCCAGGGGTGATCCCCATCGGCACCGGAGAAGCAGGAACGGCGTCGGGCGTCACCGGCATGGCATCCGGTGCCGGGCTGGCAGTCGGTTCCGCAGCCGCCTCTGCCGCCGGCGGGGTCTGGAAAGCGGGCAGCGTATCGGGTGCAGGCAGGGAAGCCGGCGCCGCATCCTCAGTGGACTGCGCTGTGTCCGTCGCGGGCGGGAAATCCACCGGCAGCAGCGATTCCACGGTGGTCGGCTCTTCCGCCGTCACCGGCTGCGCCAGGACGCCAAATACAAACAACATCTGCAGCGCTTTGCGGGTCATCCCTTTCATACAGCGGTATCCTCGGTGGCGTTATTCCTGCGCCCTGCATCCTCATGGCGTTGACGACGCTTATTACGACGGTCTTTCCAGGTCAGCCAGAACAGATCAAATACGCTGCGAATAATGATAAACAACGAGCGGAACGGATTGTCCTGCGGCTTAGGCGGGTTGATCCACGCATCGGCGCGGGCCAGCACCACGCGCACCAGCTCGCGGCGGCGCTCCAGCGGGATCTCGGCAAACATCAGGCGTATATACTGCTCATCGTGGGCAATGACGCTCACCGGAATACTGATCGCCCCGGATTGCAGCTGTAGCTCAATCTCTTCGATCTCATCGGTCAGGTGACGGTCGTCCACCACCGCAATACGGCAGCCGCCCATGGAGAGATCCAGGGTATGGCTGCGCGAGGAGATGCCGCTGGCGTAGTGGATCACCGCCGGCACGTTGGCATCGATACGGATCGTCTTACGCGTCTGGCGGGTTTCCCGCGCCACGGCAATGGCCGCCAGCAGGAAGATCAGGCTGTAGATACCCCAGCCGACGTTCAGGGCGATAACCATCGGATCGACGTTGAAATAGTCATGCGCGACGGCGCGCGTGATCCCGGCGACAACCCCTGCCGCCAGCAATACGGCGATGATCAGGTGCGGGCGGACAATGCTGAAGTCGAAATAGCCCACGTCCAGCAGCGCGCCTTTATCGGTTACGTTGAACTTCCCGCGTTTCGGGAAGATCAGGGTAATCACCGTCGGCAGCACCAGATGGAAGGCCAGCACGAGATCATAGATCTCCCCCCAGAAGCTGTAGCGGAAGCGCCCGTTGACCCGCGAGTTCACATAGATGCAGAGGAACAGGTGCGGCAGCATATAGGCGAAAATCAGGCTCGCCGAGGAGTGGATAATGTTCAGGTTAAACAGCAGGTAGGCCAGCGGCGCGGTGAGGAACGCCACGCGCGGCAACGCAAACTGGAACGAGAGCATGGCGTTGAGATAGCACAGACGCTGCTGCCACTTCAGGCCGCGGCCCAGCAGGGGGTTATCGACCCGCAAAATCTGCGTCATGCCGCGCGCCCAGCGGGTACGCTGGATCACGTGCACCACCAGGCGCTCCGTCGCCAGCCCTGCGGCCAGCGGAATATTCAGATAGGCCGATTTCCAGCCCAGGCGCTGCATCTTCAGCGCGGTGTGGGCGTCTTCGGTAACGGTTTCCACCGCAAAGCCCCCAATCTCTTCCAGCGCGCTGCGACGGATCACCGCGCAGGAGCCGCAGAAGAAGGTGGCGTTCCAGTTATCGTTACCGCGCTGGATCTGCCCATAGAAGAGCTGACCCTCGTTAGGAATATCGCGGCCTGCGGAGAGGTTACGCTCGAACGGATCCGGCGAGTAGAAGTAGTGCGGCGTCTGCATCAGCGCCAGCTTCGGATCCTGCAGGAAGGCCCCAACCGTCGCCTGCAGGAAGATACGCGTCGCCACGTGGTCACAGTCAAAGACGCAGATCAGCTCGCCTTTGGTGAGCTTCATCGCGTGGTTGAGGTTGCCCGCTTTGGCGTGGGAGTTGTCGTTACGCGTGATGTACCCTACCCCGACGTTGGCGGCAAACACCGCGAACTCGCTGCGCTTGCCGTCATCCAGCAGATAGATCTTCAGCTTATCCGCCGGATAATCCAGGCACTGCGCCGCCAGCACGGTATCGCGCACCACGTCCAGGCTTTCGTTATAGGACGGAATATAGATATCCACCGTCGGCCACTGCGACATATCATCCGGCAGCGGCACAATCTTGCGCTGTAACGGAAAGAGGTTTTGCAGATAACTCAAAATAATGGTTATCCAGATATAGAGTTCGGCGAGAAATAACCCGATCCCCAGTATGGCCTCAATTTCGGAATTAAAGTGCAGCGTCTGCGTGGCCCGGAACCAGATATATCGTGTGGACATTAACACCGCCACGATCATCATGATTACCGATACGCGGTGATGTTTGCTAAAGCCGAGCAGCAGCAGCGCCCCAATGCTGATTAAGCCGAAGATATACTGCTTCTGGCTATCCATTGGGGTGATAATAATGAGCACGGCGATAGGTGCTAAGACCAATAGCAGTAGATAAAACAGCGCCTTTTTCATAGGACGTCCCTGGAAATTGTCGTCAGAAACTGGAGGTTCTCAGGTTGGCGTGTACGGCGCCGTCCCCCACCTGGATACCCAAAATGCCCGCGATACGCTTACTCACCAGCTCGATATCGAACGCCGCCGCCGAGGTGGCGCTGAAATCCAGTATCGATTGCTGTGAGGCATTGGCCTCAGGCACGCTTTCATCCCGGTTGATCACACCAAGCAGGCGATCGCCGAGGCGTTGCTGTAAGAAGGCGGTGACGTCACGGCTGATATGGCGCCGGTTGTCACTCTGGTTCACCAGGAAATAGTATCCGGCCTTGTTGTTCGGCGGTTCGCCGCCGGTCAGCCGGTGGTTTTCAATGTGTGGCAGCAGTGACAGCGATGCGGTGTCGGCCAGCAGGGTCACCAGGTGCAGATCGGCCAGCGGGGAGATCGCCTTCAGCGCCGGGTTCGGCCCTGGCGGGAAGTCGGCCAGAATAACCAGCCCCGGATAGTTCAGCAGAGAACTTAACCCACGCGCCAGGAAATTGCTGTCGCTGGTGAGGTTATGTTCAAAGATCAGGCGCTGCTCTTCCGTCACTTCACCGTAGGGCAGGACAAACATATTGTTGCCTGCCGTCAGTACCGACTGGCTCCAGTCGGCGGATTCATTGGCGCGGGCAACGTAGCCGCGTCCGTCAGACAACGGCACGCCAAAATGCAGACGCAGCGCGTTCTGTACGTCGAAGTCAATGGCCAGAACTTTACTGCCGGAACGTGCCAGAGCATAAGCGAGGTTGGCCGTGACCGTAGTTTTCCCGACTCCGCCTTTTGGCGAGCAAATACACACTAACGGCATGAAGCGATTCTCTCCAGGAGCGGTTGTAACGGAAGATCTTTCACCGGATGGCTGGCACGTTCAGACGCTTTGGTGGCGAACAGCTGCTCAAAGCGCACCGGCTCTGCAGGTTTAGGCGCAGGGGTAGCGTGCGCAATGGGCACTACCGGCGCAGGCGTAGCACGAAACTCAGGTTGCGGCGCAGGGGCCTCTTTCACCGGCGGCTGGCTTGCCACCTCAGGTTTAAGCTGTTCGAACAGCGAGGGCGCAGGCTGCATCGGCGCCTCTTTTTCGGTGCGGTCAACATTCATGCTTTGCATGATCGACGGCGAGGAAACGGCAGGCGCCTTCGTCAGACTGGCAAAGGCAGCATCCAGCTCACCGGGTTGCACTGCCTGGGGAACCGGTACGGCGACGCTGCCCGCTTTCGCCAGCGCCGCGTCATTATTCACACCTGCCAGCTGGTTGATGATCGCCCAGCCGCTACTGGAAGCCTGCTTGTTTTGCGCAGACAAGTCCTTGAAGTTGATGTCACCGGTGCGCGTTTTATCCTTGAAACGCTGCAAATCATCATAATTTTTCATGGCATTACTCGTGATTTACAAGTCAGTATTATTTGTTTCCTGCATGACTTTGCCAGGGACAACCTTTTTGTGGGAATACGAACGTGTAAAGGGGATCAGTGATTAACAACCGCCATAAAGCATTCCCTTTACGGGTAGTCATATTTGCTTAGTAAATATTCTAATGCATATTACGTAGAGCTAATACTATGTACAAGCTTATCGACAGATCGCGTAATTTCTCCACTTTCTGCCAGCAGCAACCCCTAACATACAGATAAAATATCGCTCCATGTCACCCAGGCGAAAGATTAATCCAGCAAAAATATAGCACGCAAAGCTTAATATCGACATGAAACTATAAGCAGGGTTTATGAAAAACAGGATAAAGGGGTGAGTATGGCGGGTGCACGGCAGCCTGGCGGGTAATGGGAAAGTTGCAGATAAATAATCCCGGCGCAGGGGCCGGGACTGAAGGAGATTACAGGGCTGTTTGTCCGTATTTTGGCGAACGAGGCCCGTACAACAAGCCGCCAGGCCCTGCGCTGAACAGACGGGCGCTGGTCACCTGAGCGACATCATACGCTTTATCGGTTGCCGAATGCGCAATCTGGGTCACCGCCGCGCTGATCAACATACCCAACAAGCCACCGCCAGAATTACTCTGACCCTCATTGCTTGAAGCCGTGGCAATGCCTTTCCACAGCTCTTTCCCGGTGCGTAAATCCACTAACCGCGCCGCTGCGCTCACGCGCGTCTCGCTGCTAATCACCTGGTATGAGGTGCCGTAATCGGTGAGGGTGATGTACATCACCGCATCAGCGCCAAAGATCTCGTGCAGTTTTTTCAGCGGGATCGCGCTGATATCGTCCGGATTGGTCACGCCGTTTTGTTTAAACGTCTCTTCCACCACCGCAACCGGGAACACGTAGTAACCGGACTCGGCAAGCGGCAGAGTGACGCTGCTCAGAAAGCCGTGACTGGCGTTCACGTCCGGAGAGGTATTTTTTGGCGGCAACACCAGGATGCTGCGTGGTTTGCTTTCCCGAAAGGCAGAATAATCAGCGGGCGGCGTCTTATTAGTGGAGCAACCCGTAACGATCAGCGTCAGTGCCAGGGTAAGGAGGGCTGAGATTCCTTTCATGTTACGTCCCTTTATTTTTTCGTGGTCAGGAAATGAATATACGAAGCCGATTCCGGATACTGCGTTTTTTCGGCATTAAATTCGGCCATCGCCAGCTCTCTGTTACCCGTATTGCTGTAGAGCATTCCCAGTTGGGCATGCACGCCGGGTGGAACAGGCTTGCTGCTTGCCCGTGACGCGTCGATCAGCTTCTGCAGGGAAGCAATTTGCTCCTGCGGGCTGGTTTTACCGGTGAAGTAGTCATAGACCGAGGTCTGATAATCCCCCCACGCATAGATCTTTTGCGGCGTATTGGTTGCACAACCTGCCAGGAGCAGTAGTGCTGCGCCAGTAACGAGCTTATTTATAGTTGCCATCATCAATTCCTTTTAATGTGTATTTGACGGGTTCCAGCCACCGTTCTCCGTCCCGGCAACCAGATTATTAACCGCTTCGCGAATGGCGAGATCCAGCACTTTGCCGTTGAGCGTAGCGTCGTAACTGGCGGTGCCGCCAAAGCCGAGCACTTCACGATTAGAGAGCGCGTATTCACCTGCTCCCTGCGAAGAGTAGATCACTTCAGAGGTGCGGACATTGATCACATTCAGGGCCACTTTTGCATAAGCCACCTGTGATTTCCCGCGCCCCAGAATGCCAAACAGCGCCCTGTCGCCGGTCTCCTTACGGCCAAACTCCGTCACGTCACCAGTAATGACATAAGTTGCCCCTTTCAACTGCTGGCGCTGACCACTGATGCCGGACTCGGTTTTAATCTCTTCCATGTTCGCGCGATCCAGCACGTTGAAACGGCCTGTTTGCTGCAGGTGAGTAATCAAAATGGTCCTGGACTGGTTCCCCAGATGGTCGACACCTTCGGAGAATATTCCATTCATATAGCTGGAGCGGTTATCAAATTTCCCAACGGAGATTGGGCTGCGCTGGCCCTGCCAGGCGGTGTTATAGGTGGCGACTTTCGCGACTTCGACGGAACGGGAGGATTCCGTTGCACATCCTGTCAGCAGTAACGCGCTCAGGCAGAGCGAACTGATTAGTCCTTTTGTTATCATGCTATTCAAATTTCCTTATAATAAAACAGGCTAATTAAAAAAATTATTAGCGCCTCTCACTGACAATCATTTTCTATAAATCAAACCATGAGTCACTGGTTTTTTCATGAATACCAAATTGATTACTTCCTGTTATTCTCCTGACGCATATTTTTATTGGGGCATCTATTATGACAGGTGGCAATTTAATTACCTTATGTTGGTAACATTTTCAGATTATTTTGGGGTTTGCTTTTTTTCATTTAACAATAAAGATGCTGTGCCGATTTTTTTTATAGGTGCTGACTATCATCAGGTTGTGCTGTCCGCGTCGCGCTGTTCTGCCTGGATTTATAATCGTTGCTGTCCTGCTGGCTACGCATCAGGAGGTCGCGTCCGATATCGGCCACGATGGTGTTACCGCTCACGTGCACGCCGTCGAGGATGGCATCGCGCCCGCTGGTCATCGAGACCGTGCCGCCGCTGTCGAGGGTAGTTTCCGTCCAGGCAGTACCGTTACCCTTCTCATGGCCCTTCGCCGCATTCACATTGGCAAAGACGCCGATACCGTAGCCGCTGGTGCCGCCACCGATGCTGACCCCCACGCCCGATACGCGGTTTTATGCCCCGCGTTCCATTTTTACCAAAGCTGTTAAAAAGCCTGTATCTGCATGTCCATCTGGTATTCATTCAGCCCCTGCCTGCGACTGAACGGTAACTGGCTGGCAGAAGCGGGATTCAGCACCGACACGCCGGTCATAATCAGCGTTGAGCAGGGAAGACTGATGATCGAACCGGTTAAGGGCTGACAGGTAAAAAGATCCCGGCGCTGAGGCCGGAAATTTCGTTATTTCAGAACATAATCAAATTTATCATCCCAAGAAAATTTAATATCCTGCTGCTTAGTTCGCTCAAAGATTTGAATGATTTTGTCAAAACATACACCAAGACGTTGACTCGATAGTTCCGAATGTAGCCATATTATTTTGACAGGTCTTTCCACATCCGTACTTAACCTATCCCATAACGCATCCAGATTTTTCCCGTAGTATGGGCCAAAATCTAATAGTTGAGCGAGAAGACTGTGAAAGTCAGATTCCGTATGTATATTTTGTCCATCCAATATAATTTCGTTGTCAGTCATTTCCACGTACCTATTGAAGTCGCCGTTCTATAATGATCTGTGGTGATGTAGAGAAGACCATCATCGGAATATAAAAGCCTTGTACCTGCTTGGTTGCTGCGTGACATTGTGTTGCTCAAGCCGACATCGGCTTCGTGCCATACACGTCCTGGTGCAGAAGGAAGTAAATTGGTCGAGTTCTCAAATACATCCCCTCCTATCTGTCCATTTGGAGTTGTATTATTTAATGCTTTCCCTGGTTTCCACCCATTAGCCATGGCCTCTGCTTTATTTACATAGTTCTGAGGCAACTGCCCTGTGTTACGTAAACTATCCACAAGTTCGTTTGCTGCTTCAGTTGTTTTCAGATCCATCTTCAACCCAGCATAGTTTGCCGCGTTGTGGGCTGCATTAGCCGCCACAGATTCAGCTTTCGCCGCAATGGCTTCTGCAGTCGTTTTCCCTATCCCTATCGCACCGGCAGCACCCACGCCACCCGGTACAATAGCTTCCGATAATTAGATACCGGCATTATTCAGACACAGCACCACATTTCCGGTATAGGCCTGGATAGCGGCCTGTGCTGCCGCGACTATCTCAGGTGTCGCAGCCGCCAGTACTCCACCACCCAGACCGGCTGGCAACGCCACCATCAGCGCATTCTGCATCGCCAGGCCCTTTTTGCAACTTTCGGAACCTGGATCCGTTGTGCAGGACATGACATTTTTAGCGCGTTCCTGCACGAATACAGTATGACCGTCTTCCGTTCCGCTCAGCAGGTTATTCTCAGCAGCATTCTTCCCTGCTCCCGCCCCCGCTGCCGCAGACGCCGTGCTGTCCCCGGCAAGCCCTCCGGCCATTCCCGCTGAAATCGTCGCCAGGGCGCTGACCGTCTGCTTCTGCTCCTCGCTCAGCTTCGACAGGTCGGTCACGTCAGGATAAAACCCTCCACCCCGCTACCGCTTTCGCCGCAAGCTCCCCGCAGCCGCGTCCGTGGTAGCGGGAGCCGCGTTTGCGCATCTTAGGAGATTATTAACTTATGACATCAGTCGTTGCAAAAATTGCTTCTTCATACTTCTCAAGGTTATTACTTAACCAAGTCTCACCTTGCCGTATTACATGAAATTTAACCACCGCACCAAATTCATCCATCGACACTATCATATTCAGTTTTTTATCGTTTCATTCAAGGGACCATTTATTCAAAATGGTATTACAAAACAAACAAGCATAGTCTAAGTATCGTTCAGAAACATAATCATCTATATGAAAAGAGTTAACAAAACACTCAACACCAGTCTTATCAAAAATAGTTATCATTTGGATAGACTGTAAAAAGAGCTGCAAGAAAAAAACAGTCTGCTTGCTTTACAAAACCTTTCTCAACCCATAAACAGAGTTCTTTTGGCAATACTAAGTCACTCCAACAAGCATTACGCAATGCCTCTAACATCAGCGAATTATATATCATTTTTTCTCTCCCAAATATTGAATCATTCCTTTATCTATAGCCTTTTCAAAAGATGTGTCTTTCAATAAATTATTCACTGATTTTGGCGCGTCCGGGAAAGAATAAGTTTTAGGATCATAGATATATTTATTACCCTTATTATCTTGATAGTGCAATTTTCCTGGCCTTTGGCCTGGATTAGGATTTTCGACATCGATACGTTCTTTGCCCGTTCCTTTCCATATAGTCTTGCTGGCCGTTTGAACACCATACTGACCCAGCATAGTGCTACTGTTGCTTTTTGCTACACCACCACCACCTTTCAGCGGATCGCCATCTGCACCTTCAATTCCAATTTTCAACATCGGATTTATATCGAAGATACCGGGCTTATCCTTACTCAGCTAGTTATTCTCAACCGCATTCTTCCCGGCCCCCGCCCCGGCTGCCGCTGAGGACGTGCTGTCCCCCGCCAGCCCGCCGGCCATTCCCGCCGAAATCGTCGCCAGGGCGCTGACCGTCTGCTTCTGCTCCTCACTCAGCTTCGACGGGTCTTTTACGTCAGGATAGAGCACACCCGCGATGGCTTTCGCCGCCAGCTCGCCCGTGGCCGCACCCGCGGCACCTGCCGCTGCACTGTTACCCTGGATTGCCGCCACGGCACCGCCCAGAATGGCATGGGCCACCACCTTCGCTTCATCGCTCAGGTCGGAACCGTGACCGATACGGTAAGATTAACGCATTCCCCCGTCGCGCCATTCATCAGACATGTGTATTATTCCCTGTTGTTTTCCTGACAACTATCCTTAACTCAAATACTTAAGCGCAAAAGCGAAAAGCATCATGAGCACACCGATCAAACGGCTGGAAATCATTAAAAATGCTATCGAACTGGAAGATGACGACATCATCGAGAGTCAGCTGGCACGGTTAAAAAGCGAAGCTTTTGACGAGGAGCTGCGGGCGATCGTCGTGGCGCTTGAGCAGAAAAACTACACCGGGGCGATGGCGGCCATTACCGCATGGCTCCAGAGCCAGCGTGCCGTTACCCCATGGCGGGATCCGCAGCTGGCCGCCAGCAAGCTGGAGCTGAAAGCGCTGGAAGAGCGCCTGCGCGATCTTATCGATCGCCGTAACGCCCGCGTCCAGCAGCTGGACGAATTTAACGACCTCTACCTCACCCGTCTCGGCCCACTGATGAGCCAGATCCTCGCCCTGCGCAAAACCCTGGCGGAGCTGAATCTGCGTCGCCAGCAGGCAGAGGCGCGCCGCCGGGAAGCGGATTACCGCCGCTGCCAGCAGTATGTCGCCCAGGCGGTGGAGGTGCTGACGACCCTGACCCGGCACTGGCGGGATCAGCCCGCCGACTCGGTGCAGGCCGCCGCGGCGCGCAAGCAACTGCATCAGCAAAGCAACCTGATCGCCAACCTGCTGGCCGAAGCCCAGGAGCTGGAAACCGGGTTGACCCGGGAAGAGGAGCCCGCTCGCCAGGCGCGGGACGAGGCCAACGATGAGTACGAAAAATACCGCGAGCAGCAGCATGAGGCGGAGATCCGGCTGCGCAAAGGCAAAGACCTCTCCGAAGAGGATCAGAACGAGTTAAAACGGCTCTGGCGCCAGGCGAGCAAGCTCTGTCACCCGGATCTGGTGGCGGACGAGCTGAAAGAAGAGGCGAACGCCATGATGGTGCAGCTGAACCAGGCGAAGCAGCGCGGCGACGTGAAGGCGATCCGCTCCCTGGTGGCCCGCCTGCATCAGGGGCTGGAGCCGCTGATGGCCAGCGACCGGCTGAACGATCTGACGCGTATCCGCAAAAAAATGGCCCAGGTTCGCGAACAGATCGACACCCTGGTGAGCGAGCTGGCGGAGCTGGAAAAAGAGGAGTCCTGGCTGCTGGTCTCCTCGCTGAGCAATATGGAAGCCTACTTCGCCCAGCAGGAGAAAGCCCTGCACGAGGTACGCGCCTCGCTGGAACATCAGGTCAGCGAAGCGCAGCTCGACGACGTGGCCTGACTATTTGGCGTGCCAGTACGCGCTGGCACGCACCAGCTTCTGATCGATGGCTTCGGTTTCAAACAGGCGGCTCAGGTTTTTCACCACCTTCCCTTCACCCGTCAGCCAGATGAAGTAATCGTCTGCCGGCACGCTGAGCGCCGCCAGACGCTCCGCCACCGCCTGCTCGTTATGCCCCACCACCCAGGTGATGTTGAACTCGCTTAAGTGCGCCAGATAGTCCTGACAGGCGGCATCGCTCACGGTCACCACGGCGTGCACTTCCGGGCGCACCGGCAGCGCGCGCAGGGTCTCCAGACGACGGCGCAGGGCGGGCATGCCCGACTCATCACAGACGTACAGCTGCCAGGCGTAATCTTCCGGCACCACCAGCGAACCGCGCGGGCCGCCGATAGAGAGGGTATCTCCCGGCGTTGCCTCTACCGCCCACTGGCTTGCCACGCCGCCGTCGTGGATAAAGAAATCGAGCACCAGCTCGTGACGGGCCGCATCATACAGCGGGGTGTAATCCCGCGCCTGCGGACGGACGCCCTCACCCCACTCCACGCCCTCGTCTGTCACGACCGGAGGAACAAAGGTCGTGCCCTGTTCCGGGAAAAAGAGTTTGCAGTGGTCGTCGAAGCCGCGGGAGCTGAAGCCCTCCAGCGCTTCGCCGCCCAGTACGATGCGCTGAAAACCGGTACTGACGCGCTTCACGCGGAGCACAGTCAGCTCGCGAAAGCGCAGGTCGTTGCGGACACGTTGAGGGTAGCGGGTAGTGGTCATAATGTGCCTTCGTGAAAGTGAAATCGATATATCGGAAATGAAAGTTAAATGATAATGATTGCTAATAAGCAGAATTGCAAGATTTTTTTGATATAGAAAGATTTCGCAATCCCAAAGCCAACCACACACATTAAAAAGCTTAAATATTAGTAACTTAAATGAATTACGTGCGACGACGTTGCTTGTTTTTAAGATTTAGATATAAATTAGATATATCAAAAATACGGAGAAAGACGATGCGACACTCTCACGACCATGACCACCGCGATCACCCTCACCGCGGACGCGGCGGCGATCATCATCACGGCGGCGGCCGCCGCCAGCGCTTCTTTGGTCACGGCGAATTACGGCTGGTGATCCTCGATATCCTGACCCGCAACGCCAGCCACGGTTACGAGCTGATTAAGGCGATCGAGACCCTGACCCAGGGCAACTACACCCCCAGCCCGGGCGTGATCTATCCAACGCTCGATTTCCTGCAGGATCAGCAGTTCATCACCCTCACCGAGGAGGAGAACGGGCGTAAAAAGATTGAGATCACCGTTGCCGGACAGCAGTGGCTGGAGGAAAACATAGACCATCTGGAGCACATTCAGGCGCGCGTCAAAGCGCGTTGCGTGGGCTTTGAGCTGCGCAAAAACCCGCAGATGAAGCGGGCGCTGGATAACTTTAAAGCGGTGCTGGATCTGAAGGTGAATCAGGGAGAGACCAGCGACGCGCAGATCAAACAGATTATCGGCGTGATCGACCGCGCGGCGCTGGAGATCTCCCAGCTCGATTAAGCGGCGGCGACGCGGAACACTTTCACCAGCGCTTTCAGGTTCATCGCCTGCTCGTTAAGGGATGATGCCGCCGCAACGGACTCCTCCACCAGGGCGGAGTTCTGTTGGGTGGTGGAGTCAATCAGGCCAATGGCGCTGTTGATCTGCGAGATGCCTTCCGTCTGCTCATGGCTTGCCTGGCGGATCTCACGCAGGATGACATCCATCTCCTCCACGTTACCCACCATGCCATTAATCAGCCCGCTGGCTTTTTCCACCAGCGCCATCCCGTCCTGGGTCTGGCTGGTTGAGCTTTCAATCAGCTGACGAATTTCGCTGGCCGAGGTGGCGCTTTTCTGCGCCAGCTGGCGAACTTCACCGGCCACCACCGCAAAGCCGCGGCCATGCTCGCCCGCGCGCGCCGCTTCTACCGCTGCGTTCAGCGCCAGGATATTGGTCTGGAAGGCGATGGAGTCGATCAGATTGATGATGTCGGACATCCGGTTGGAGGTCTCGTTAATCAGGCGCATTTTGCTGGTGACCTGCTGCATCATCTCGCCGTTGTGTTTCACCACCCGGGCAGCGTCCGCAGAGAGGTTCGTCGCCTCGCCGGTATGTGAGGCGGTATTTTTCACCGTCGCGGTGATCTGCTCCATCGACGCCGCCGTTTGTTCAACGGAGCTGGCCTGCTCTTCGGTACGCGCCGCCAGATCCTGGTTGCCCGCCACAATCTGCGCCGCGGCGCTGGAGATGCTCTCCGAACCGGTCTGCACCTGCTGCACAATCTCCAGCAGACGGGCTTTCATTTCCATCAGCGCCGTGAGCAACTGGCCGGTTTCATCTTTCCCGTGCGAGGCAATGTTGCGGGTGAGATCGCCCTCGGCAATGGACTGGGCAAAGCCCACCGCCTCGCCCAGCGGACGGGTAATGGAGCGCACGATAAACCAGCCCATCAGGCTGCCCGCCACCACGCTGAAGAGCGTGATGAGGATCAGCACCAGGCGGTTGCTTTTAAAATCGCCCTCCACCTCTTCACCTGCGCGCTGCATCTGGGTGTTCTGGATCGCAATCAGCGCCTGCACCTTCGCCTTATAAGCCTGCTGCAGGCTGAGGGTGTTGGTCATCATCTCCTGAATCGCCCCCGCCCGATCGTTGTTCTGCACCGCCTGCAAAATGCGATAGCGGGAGTCAAGATACTGCTGGCGAACGCCGCGGATATCGGCCAGCACCTGCTGGGATTGCTTATCCTGGAGGGCCTTGTCCAGCTCCCCGAGGATCAGGGTGATACGCTCGCTGATCGCCTTCAGATGCTGCTCTGACTGCGCCGTGTAAGTGCCCTGATCGTCCAGCAGCATCAGCTGTTGGGTGCTAATAAATTCCTGAAAATTTTCGATTAACTGGTTGGCTTTTACGGTCGTGGGATAATCGCTGGTGATGATGGATTGCATCCCGTTATTTGCCCGGTTCAGGCTCAACAGAGATAAACTCGCACTTATCCCCATCAGGACAATAAAGAATCCAAACGCCAGAAATAATTTCGTGCCGATTTTAACGTCGTGTAAGAACATATTTACTCCATCGATGTGATTATTTCTCAGACGATCAGCGTTATCGGTAACTCTACCGCTAACTTTATGACTTTGATCGCT
Organism: Leclercia sp. LSNIH1; assembly: GCF_002902985.1. Taxonomy (NCBI): domain Bacteria; kingdom Pseudomonadati; phylum Pseudomonadota; class Gammaproteobacteria; order Enterobacterales; family Enterobacteriaceae; genus Leclercia; species Leclercia sp. LSNIH1. Next base: position 289,688 of record NZ_CP026167.1, read on the forward strand.
TTTTTATTTCATAATCACCGCAATGGATAGGCGCAGACTATTAATTTTAACTCATCGATCGTTATACAACCACCGGAACCGTTTTTTTGACAACGCCTCAGGGAAAACAGACGCAGGCAGAGAGAATTAACCTTGGCGACTTTTTTAATTATTTAATATTTAAGTAACAATAAATGATAAAAATAATGACAATTCGCCATAAAAAAACCGCTTACGCTGTGAAGCGTAAACGGCTTTTTTAGAACATTACTGACTCAGTGAAGGACGGTGACCGCATCCTCAAGGCGTTTAGCCCGGTGTTTCACCATCGCCGACACCTGGGCGCTGGTTTCCACCAGCGCGGCGTTTTTCTGGGTAATCGAATCCAGTTCCGCTACCGCGCGGGTCAGCTCCGACAGCCCGGACGCCTGCTCGGAGGTCGAATGGCTGATCTCCGCGATAAGCCGGGTGACGTTCTGCACTTTCTCAACAATATCGTCCATCGTGCGCCCGGCGGCATTGACCTGCTCCGAGCCCGACAGCACTTTACTGGCGCTGGCGTCGATCAGCTTGCGGATGTCGTTGGCGGCGGTGGCGCTGCGGCTGGCAAGATGACGCACCTCTCCGGCTACCACCGCAAAGCCTTTGCCCTGCTCCCCTGCCCTGGCCGCTTCTACCGCCGCATTCAGCGCCAGAATATTGGTCTGGAAGGCAATGTCATTGATCAGCTTAGTGATAGAGCCGATACGCTGGGTGCTGTCGGCAATCTCGTCCATGGTTTTGACCACGGTTTGCATCGCGTGTCCGCCTTCGGTGGCGGCGTCGCTGGCGGCGATGGAGAGCTTATCGGCGTCAACGGCGGTTCTGGTGTTGTTCTGTACGGTCATTGCCAGCTGGTTCATGGTCTCCACGGTCTGCTTTACGTTCGAGACGGTCTGGTGGGTGCGATCGTTGAGGTCGTCGTTGCCCCTCGCCAGCTGCTCGCTGCCGTCACGCACGTTGACGACCTGGCTGGAGACATCATTGATCAGCCAGCGGCACATCAGCCCGAGCTGACCGACCGCACGCAGGGTCAGCCCCAGCTCGTCGCTGCGGTTGAGATGCTCAACGCTGTTGCGCTCGCCCGTCGCCACCTTCAGCGCCTGACGCGCCACGTTCTCGATCGGATGCACGATCTGCTGCTCAAACAGGAGCGTACCCAGCAGCATGACCAGCGCGCTGGCGCCCAGCGCTGCCCATCCCGCACCGGTGGCAAACAGGGTGGCCGCCAGCACGGCAAATAACGCGGTCATCACGCCGCGGACCCGCCAGCGCAGCGGCATCGACGGGAGTTTGCCGGTCCAGCCTCTGGCAACCACCAGCCCTTTATGCACGCGCTTTTTGCTGCGCCCTTCGTTCAGCGCCTTATAGAGCGGCTCGACAGCGGCGATCTCTTCCGGCGTGGCCTTCACGCGGATGGACATATACCCGGTGGTCTGGCCGTTGCGCACCATCGGCACCGCATTCGCGCGCACCCAGTAGTGATCGCCATTTTTGCGGCGGTTTTTCACAATTCCGCTCCAGGGTTCGCCCTGTTGCAGGGTGTACCACATATCGGCAAAGGCCGCTTTTGGCATATCCGGGTGGCGGACCTGGTTGTGCGGCTGTCCTGACAGTTCGGCAAGCGTATATCCGCTTACCTGCACAAACGTGTCGTTGGCCTGCGTAATGTAGCTGTGCAGATCGGTGGTGGACATCAGGGTGGTGTCATCTTGCAGCGGGTATTCACACTGCGTGACAAACGGTTGAGGCGACATAGGCATCCCTTGCAGGTTACTTGAATGTTATTTTTGTGGCGTAAATATTTTACGGCGGTAACGAACATATCTTTAGTTGTTAAACATGCCTGAGATCGCAAAACGCCACTAAACCGCATTTTTTGTACGCTTTCTTAATCTATTGATTTCTAATGATTTCGATACGAAACTACTCCTGAAGGAGGATCCGTATCTGCTCTCTCACCGCCCTAATACAGAGCAAATGCACTGCTAGCGGGCATCTCTGTTTCTGAAAATTCCCTGCCGCAGCGGCCAGGCTGCGCTTTTGCATGATTAAATATTGTGTAACATTATTTTAACCTGGTGTTTATCCCGATTTTTGTTAAGGCCCTGGATGTGGCGTAAAGCCTGCAATACTTAATCCAGTATCATGTGATACGCCATCCCCGGGAGCACATCTTGAACAGGTTACCTTCCAGCGCGTCGGCCCTTGCCTGTACCGCGCACGCCTTGAATCTCATTGAGAAGCGAACGCTTGATCATGAGGAGATGAAACAACTTAACCGCGAGGTGATTGATTACTTCAAAGAGCATGTCAATCCAGGTTTTCTCGAATACAGGAAATCGGTAACGGCAGGCGGGGATTACGGAGCCGTAGAGTGGCAGGCGGGAAGTTTGAATACGCTTGTCGACACTCAGGGACAGGAGTTTATAGATTGCCTGGGTGGATTTGGTATTTTCAACGTGGGGCACCGTAATCCAGTAGTGGTTTCCGCCGTATAAAATCAGCTTGCAAAACAACCCCTTCATAGCCAGGAACTGCTTGACCCCTTACGGGCGATGCTGGCAAAAACGCTGGCGGCACTGACGCCGGGGAAACTGAAATACAGCTTCTTCTGTAACAGCGGCACGGAATCGGTCGAAGCGGCGATCAAACTCGCCAAAGCGTACCAGTCGCCGCGCGGGAAATTCACGTTTATTGCCACCAGCGGCGCCTTCCACGGCAAGTCGCTCGGGGCACTCTCTGCCACCGCGAAATCCACCTTCCGTAAGCCGTTTATGCCGTTGCTGCCGGGCTTCCGCCATGTGCCGTTCGGCGATATCAACGCCATGCGCACCATGTTGTCGGAATGCCATAAAACCGGCGATGAGGTGGCGGCGGTGATCCTCGAGCCTATCCAGGGCGAAGGCGGCGTGATCCTGCCTCCGCAGGGCTACCTGCCCGCGGTGCGTAAGCTCTGCGATGAGTTTGGCGCGCTGCTGATCCTGGATGAAGTGCAGACCGGCATGGGGCGCACCGGCAAGATGTTCGCCTGCGAGCATGAAAACGTGCAGCCGGACATTCTGTGCCTGGCGAAAGCGCTGGGCGGCGGCGTGATGCCGATTGGCGCGACCGTCGCCACCGAAGAGGTCTTCTCGGTGCTGTTCGATAATCCTTTCCTGCACACCACCACCTTTGGCGGCAATCCGCTGGCCTGTGCCGCGGCGCTGGCGACCATCAACGTGCTGCTGGAGCAGAACCTGCCCGCCCAGGCGGAGCAGAAAGGCGACATGCTGCTGGATGGCTTCCGTCAGTTGGGGCGTGAATACCCGGGCCTGGTCCAGGAGGCGCGCGGCAAAGGGATGCTGATGGCGATTGAGTTTGTCGATAACGAAACCGGCTACAGCTTCGCCAGCGAGATGTTCCGCCAGCGGGTGCTGGTGGCAGGCACGCTCAACAACTCGAAGACCATTCGCATTGAACCGCCGCTGACGCTGACCATTGAGCAGTGTGAGCTGGTGCTGAAAGCGGCCCGCAAGGCGCTGGCGGCCATGCAGGTGAGTGTAACTGAAGCGTAAAAACCGCCGGGCCTACAACGGCTTTGGTTTTTGTAGGCCCGGTAAGCGCAGCGCCACCGGGCGTTTTTTTACCGATGAAACTCCGCCACCGTCATGGTGAACCGCAGCACGTTTGCCCCTTCGTTCCCATAGCTGTGCGCCGCTTCGGTTTTTGCCACCGCCGACGCGCCAGCGACCACCTGCATCACGCTCTCCTTCACCTTCAACGTGAGTACTCCCGCTTCCACGTGGATCAGTTCAAAGGTGCCCGCCGGATGCCCCGGTGAGGTAAAGCACTCCCCCGGCTGCATCTCCCAGCGCCAGAGTTCAATCATATCCGGGCCAGCCGTCCCCGCCAGCAGCCGGGCGCTACCGCCCTTCTCCCCCTGCCAGAGCACCGGGATCTCCGCTTCCTCGATAATATGCACCTGCGGCTCGCTGGCGACGTTAACGATCTCCGCCACCGAGACGCCCAGCGCCGCCGCCAGCTTGCAGAGGATCGCAATGCTGGGGTTGGCGGCCCCTTTTTCGATCTCCACCAGCATCCCTTTGCTGACGCTGGCGCGGCGCGACAGCTCGTCCAGCGACAGTTTTTTCTCTTTCCGCCAGTTGCGGATACGGTTCGCGACCGCCAGGCTTACCTGGGCCACGTCTGCACCGTGCTCGGTCATTATATTGACTTTATCAGTCACTGGTCATTACCATGGTATAAAACAGTCGATACAGGATTATTTATGTCCCTCCTTACGCCGTCAATAGATCCGCGTCTTGCCGGGATCGCGCCGGGGTTCCGCGCGCTGAGCATCGTGGTTGAAGCCGCGCCCATTACCGCCCCGGAAGTGGCCTCCGCCGCATTAGCTCAGGCCTGCCAGCAGGTGTTAAACGATGATTTTTCCTGGGCCGGAGCCCATCTCGCCGCCTGGGATGAGGTGTTTAAAGCCTTTGGCGCCAAACCGAAACGCACCCCCTGCTCCGCCAGCGCTCTGCGCAAACGGGTGCTGAAAGAGGGCACTCTGCCGCCGCTCGATCCGGTGGTGGATATCTACAATGCGGTCAGTATCCGCTACGCCATCCCGGTGGGCGGGGAAAATCTTGCCGCCTATACCGGGGCTCCGCGGCTGACGCTGGCCGACGGCAGCGAGCCGTTTGATACCGTTAAAGAGGGTCAGCCGGGCATGGAATATCCCGAGGTGGGCGAGGTTATCTGGCGCGACGACGTGGGAGTGACCTGCCGACGCTGGAACTGGCGACAGGGAGTGCGTACCCGGCTGGACAGCCAGGCGCAGACCATGTGGTTTATTCTCGAAAGCCTGCCCGCCATGCCGTTAGCGGCGCTGGAAGCGGCCGGGGATGAGCTGGTCAGCAACCTGCAACGGCTGATGCCGGGGGCAACAGCGCGGGTTCAGCTGCTGGAGCTGGTCTGAAAAACGCCGGGCGGCGCTACGCTTGCCCGGCCTACAAAACCCGCACCATTTGAACCATTGTAGGCCCGGTAAGCACAGCGCCACCGGGCAACAAACCGCACCATCCCCGTAGGCCCGGTAAGCAACGCGCCACCGGGCAACAGACCGCACAAGCCCATAGGCCCGGTAAGCAACGCGCCACCGGGCGATTTTTACGCCGGCATCAACCCGACAAAACAACGTTTTTTACGCGGCTCCGACATGAGATCCTCAAGCTTTTCCACACACGCCAGATAGTGCGGGGTCTGTTTATGCGCCGCTACTGCCTCCTCATCCTTGTAAGCTTCGTAGATAAAGAACCGGGTTTTCACCCGCGGATCCTGCAAAACGTCAAACCGCAGGTTGCCCGGCTCCTGGATCGCCCCTTCATGGTTGGCGCGAAATACCTCCAGGAACTCGTCCACCTTGTCCGGCTTAATGTTGATCTCCACTAAGGTCACGTTCATTGTGTTTCTCCTTGTTTTTCCTCCTGCCAGAACTGGTACGCCTCGCGGGCGCTCATCTTCTCGTGCACCACCTTCTTCACCGCCTTCAGCATCGCCAGCGGCGCGCTGGACTGGAAGATATTGCGTCCCATATCGACACCCGACGCCCCCTGATCGATGGCGCGGAAGCACATCTCCAGCGCCTCGTGCTCCGGCAGCTTTTTACCCCCGGCGATGACAATCGGCACCGGGCAACTGGCGGTCACTTTCTCGAATCCCTCTTCCACAAAATAGGTTTTAACGAACTGCGCCCCCATCTCGGCGGCAATACGGCTGGCCAGCGAGAAATAGCGCGCGTCGCGGGCCATCTCCTTACCCACACCGGTCACCGCCAGGGTCGGCATACCGTAGCGGTTGCCTGCATCCACCAGCTTGATAATGTTGTTGATCGACTGATGCTCATACTCACTGCCGATATAGACCTGCGCCGCCACCGCACAGACGTTGAGGCGCAGCGCATCCTCCATCGCCACCGCCACACACTCATTGGAGAGTTCACCCAGCATCGAGTTGCCCCCGGAGGCGCGCAGCACCACCGGCTTGTTGGTGGCGGGCGGCACGGTGCTTCTGAGAATGCCGCGGGTACACATCAGCACATCGGTTTCGCCGAACAGCGGCGCAATAGAGAGATCGATGCGCTCCAGCCCGGTGGTTGGCCCCTGGAAATAACCATGATCGAAGGCCAGCATCACCGTGCGGTTGCTGGTGGGGTTAAAAATGCGCGCCATGCGGGACTGCATCCCCCAGTCCAGCGCCCCACACCCCTTCAGGGTAAAAGGCACATTCTGCTGCGGCCGGTCGATGCCAAAGTTCTTGCCCTCTTTGATGTCGTCTAAATCAGCCATGTTCTCTCCCGTCAGAAGTCGTAGTTGTTGATGTTCTCTTTGGTAAACACCACCCGCTCCGGCAGCAGCACAATGCCGTTGCCTTTCGCTTCATACTGATAGCCCTGCACGCTGTTCGGCTCGACCTTCAGGGCGCCGATATCTTTGATCTCCACGCTGTCGCCGACGTTAAGATCGCCTTTTTTCAACAAACGATCGGCGACATTGACCGCAATTTTGCCCTGCTGCACCACATCCCACAGGCCGAAGGCTTTCACCGTGCCGCGCTCCACATACGGACGCATAACGTTCGGCGTGCTGAAGCCGACTATCGCCACCCCTTCCCGCTTCAGGTTTTCCGCCGCCTGGGCTGCCGCCGGCAGGGCGTTGGCATCCGGGGCGATGATCGCATCCAGATCCGGGTAGGCTTTTAAGATCCCCTCGGCGGTCTGCAAGGATTTGGTGGCGTCGTTATAGCCAAACTGGGTGGTGACGATCTGCCACTGAGGATGATCTTTGGCGATTTTGGCTTTCGCCGCGTTCACCCACTGGTTCTGGTCGGTGACGGTGGGACTGGAGTAGAAGAAGGCCACTTTGGCGTCCGGTTTGGTCACCTGCTTCGAGGCCATTTCCACCAGCAGGCCGCCGAGCTGTTCCGGGGTTCCCTGGTTGATGTAGATGCTGCGGCACTCCGGTTTGGTGTCGGAATCCCAGGTCAGGACTTTCACTCCGCGCTGCATGGCGCGCTTCAGCGCCGGGCAGAGGCCGTCCGGCGACACGGCGGAGACGATAATGGCGTTATAGCCCTGGTTGACGAAGTTATTGATCAGCTGCACCTGCCCCGAGACGCTCGGCTCGGTGGGGCCATCGTAGGTGACGTCCGTGCCCAGCGCTTTACCCGCCTCTTTCGCCCCGTTGCCGCCGCTGGTAAAGAAGCCGACCCCCACCAGTTTCGGGATAAACGCAATGCGGTCGGCGGCCTGCGCCGAGGCAACGCTTAATGCTACGGCCAGCACCATCAGTTTTATTTTCATCTTACGCTCCGGGTAGTTTTGTGAAGAGAGATCGCACCCACTCACGGTGCAGACTCAGTGAACGTCCCATCACCACCACAACCAACAGCGCCCCTGACAGCGCGCTCGACACCTGGTTGGGGATGCCGACCATCTGTAACCCCTGTTGCAGATACCCCACCAGCAATGCCGCCAGCGCAGTACCCAATACCGAACCTGAACCACCATAGATATTCGCCCCGCCCAGCACCGCCGCGGTGAGCGCGGGCATCAGCAGGTCGCGCCCTAAATCAGAGCGCGCCGAGCCGAAATAGGAGACCATCACCAGCGCGGCAATCGCCGAAGCCACCCCCACCAGGCCATAGAGCGCGTAGGACATGCCGTTAACCGACAGCGCCGCATAGCGCGCCGCGCGCGGATTCTGCCCAATCAGAAACAGATGGCGGCCAAAGCGCCCGCGATGGGTAATCAGCCAGAAGATAAAGGTGATGATCGCGAACAGCACCAGCGGGATCGGCAGCCCGATAACCGTGAGATTGGCAAAGGCCGTGAAGCTCTCCGGGAAACCACCAATGCCTTCGTAACCGGTCGCCCCGGCCATGCCCGAGAGCAGCAGCGCCCCGCCGCCGTAGAGGTAGAGTGTGCCAAGGGTGATCACCAGCGGGCTGATGCCGGTGTAGTGGATAAGCAAAGCGTTGAACAGACCACACAGCAGCCCGAGCAGCAGGGTGAGCGGGATCGCCGCCGCCATCGGCACGCCGGACTGCATCATCACCCCCAGCGCGATGGCGCACAGGCCAATGGTCGAGCCGAGGGAGATGTCGATCCCGCCGCTGATGATCACCAGCGTCAGCGGCAGCGCCACAATGCCGATGCAGATAAAATCGCTGGTACTGAACAGCAGCATGTTGATGTCGAGCATCCGCGGGTTAAGGGTGCCAAACAGCAGGATCTCCAGCACCAGTAACAGCAGCAGCGCCCACTCCCAGTTAAGCTTCATCTACGCCACCTCTTTTTTGCGTTTGGGAAATGGGGTGACGTGCTTCCCCCCTTTGTTGCCCGGCTGGAAACGGCTGTACTTCAGGGCCCGCTGATGACGCGCCAGCGCCTGGCGCAGCCGTCCGTCGAGTACCAGCACCCCCAGCAGCACCAGGCCAGCGATAAAGTCATTCCACCACGCCGGGAGGCGGAACAGCACCAGCACGGTGTCGATCTGGGTCAGGAAGAAGGCCCCCAGCAGGGCGCCGATTAAGGTACCGGTACCGCCGAGCAGGGAGATGCCCCCAAGCACGCAGGCAGCGATGGCTTTCATCTCCAGCCCGCTGCCGGTCTGGTTCGGCACAAAGCCGATCTGCGCGGCAAAGACGATCCCGGCGCAGGCGGCCAGCACACCGTTGAGGGTGAAGGCCACCATCCGGGTGCGGTTGACTGCCACCCCCAGCTGGCGAGCGGCGGCGAGGTTATCCCCCACGGCGTAGAAATCGCGGCCAAAGGCGGTGCGCGACAGCATCCAGGCCCCGAGAGCGGCGATGACCAGCACCACAAACCCCAGGGGCGATACCCCGAGCGCCACCGGCTCCGACAGCGCTTTCAGGCTCACCGGCAGCCCTTCAATCCACTTCCCGCCGGTCCAGAGCAGCATCGCCCCGCGCCACAGCCCCAGCGTGCCGAGGGTGGCGACAATCGCCGGAATGCGCAGCCCCACCACCAGCAGGCCGTTGAAGGCCCCCGCCAGCGCCCCGATCGCCAGCGCAAAGAGGATCGCCACCGGCAGGCCGTAGCCGTTGTTCAGCGCCACCCCCACGGCGATGGCGCACAGCCCGACAATCGAGCCGACCGACACGTCGATATTGCGGGTCAGCATCACCAGCCCGGCGCCGAGAGCCAGCAGGATCAGGATTTGCGAACTGGCGAAGATCATCCCCAGAGTCTGCAAACTGAGATAGGCCGGATTCAGGGCCACCAGCACCACAAACAGGGCGAGGATCGCCAGCAGGGCGCTGAGCTCGCGGTTTTTCAGGAGTGTTTTCATGCCTGCCCTCCGAAGGCCAGGGCCATCATGCGATCGAGGCTGACGGCGTGGCGCGGCAGTTCCCCGCTGAGCACCCCCTGGTGCATCACCAGTACCCGATCCGCCAGGCCGGGAAACTCATCCATGTCGCTGGAGATCATCAGCACCGCCACGTTTTGCGCCGCCACGCTTTTGAGAAGCCCATAGATATCGGCCCGGGCGGAGACGTCCACGCCGCGGGTCGGCTCATCAACAATCAGCAGCAGCGGATTGGCCTCCAGGCAGCGGGCCAGCAGCACCTTCTGCTGATTGCCGCCCGACAGAGTGCGCACGGTCTGATCCGGGCCGTTGAGTTTGATCCCCAGCGCCCGGTGATAGCGCTCCACCACCGCCGCCTCGCGTTTGCGCTGCTGCCAGAGCGAAGGTTCGTTCAGCGCCACGGTATTCCAGCGTACCGGCGCATCGAGAAACAGGCCGGAGACCTGCCGATCTTCCGGGAGATAGACCAGCCCTTTCTCCAGCCGGGCGCTGACCGGATCGCGGTCGATCTGCTGGTTTTCGAGCCAGATCCTCCCGCCCCGCGACGGGCGCAGGCCGTAGAGCGTTTCGGCAAACTCGGTGCGCCCGGAGCCTACTAATCCCGCCAGGCCGACGATCTCCCCGGCGTAGATCTCAAGGCTAAGATCGATAAAGCCCTCCCCGGTGAGCGTCTCCACCCGCAGCACCGGAAAATCCTGCGCCTGGGTGCGGCGATTGCCCGGCAGCGCCAGCCACAGCTTTTGCGTGTCGCTCAACTGCGGGTCGCGGCTGACCGGGGTCATGGCGGCAATGAGCGCGTTATCGTCAAACTGCGCGGTTTCGCCGCTCAACACGATCGCCCCGTCGCGCATCACCGAGACATGGCTGGCGAGCTGACGAATTTCGGGCAGCTTGTGAGAGATAAAGACAATCCCGACCCCCGTCCCCTGGAGCGCGCGGATCTGGCGGAACAGGCGCTCCGTTTCGCCCGGTGTCAGCGAGGCGGTGGGTTCATCAAGGATGAGGATCTTCGCCTCGCGCATCAGCCCGCGCAGGATCTCCACCATCTGCTGATCCGCCACCTCCAGGGTGCTGGCGGCAGCGTCTAAATTGAGCTGGCACTGGAGCTGCTCCAGCTTATCCCCAAGACGCTGGGCGGTGGCCTGCCCGCGCGGCAGGCGGAAGAGAATGTTTTCCCGCACGCTGAGGTTCGGAAACAGCATCGGCTCCTGGGGAACCAGGTAGATCCCAAGCTGGTGGGCCTGGCCCGGTTTGAGGCGAGCAAAAGGCTGGCCCTCAATAGAAAGTTCACCGCGGTCGGGCGTTTCGACCCCGGCGACAATCTTCATCAGGGTCGATTTCCCGGCGCCGTTGCCCCCCATCAGGGCATGCACCTGGCCGGCAAGCAGAGTGAAATCAATGTTTTTCAATACTGGAACGCCGGAGAACTGCTTCTGGATCCCGCGCGCCTCAATCAGTGCTCTCATTATCGCTCCGCTATTGAACAAATGATTTTTGAAATTAATAATGTTCAAAAGCGTAGACGGTGAACTATATTTACAACCGTGCAGGGATCACAGTTTTATGGATATGATCCCGATAATGCTGAAACATTCCGGAATATCCGTTTTGCCGTGTGGCTCACAGATTCAAGCTGCGGCAAAGCGAACATATGATCTAAATTTTGATAAGAGTTCAAATATGGCTGAGAAACGCGTTGCCGAAGAGGGACGATTTGCCGGACTGGCACTGACGGAAGAGGAACTGGTGGCGCGCGTGGCGTGGTGCTACTACCACGACGGCCTGACGCAGAACGATATCGGCGAACGGCTGGGTTTACCGCGGCTCAAGATTTCACGGCTGCTGGAAAAGGGCCGACAGTCCGGGGTGATCCGCGTGCAGATCAACTCCCGCTACGAAGGGTGTCTGGCGCTGGAGACCGCGCTTCAGCAGCGTTTCGGCCTGAAGCTGGTGCGCGTGCTGCCCGCCCTGAATACCCCGGCGATGAGCGTGCGCTTAGGGATTGGCGCCGCGCAGTCGTTAATGGGCGTGCTGGAGCCGGGGCAACTGCTGGCGGTGGGATTTGGTGAAACCACCATGAGCTGCATTCAGCACTTAAGCGGCTTTATCAGCTCCCAGCAGGTGCGGCTGGTGACCCTCTCCGGCGGCGTCGGGCCCTATATGACCGGCATTGGTCAGCTGGATGCCGCCTGCAGCGTCAGCATGATCCCCGCCCCGCTGCGGGTCTCCTCCGCAGAGGTGGCCGGGATCCTGAAGCGGGAAACCAGCGTGCGGGATGTGATCCTCGCCGCCACCGCCGCCGACGCCGCCGTGGTCGGCATTGGCGCCGTAAACCAGCGCCGGGATGCCACCATCTTGCGCTCCGGCTATATCAGCGAAGGGGAACAGCTGATGTTTGCCCGCAAAGGGGCGGTGGGGGACATCCTGGGCTATTTCCTCAATGCCGAGGGAGAGCGGGTATCGGATCTGGAGATCCACCGTGAGTTACTGGGCGTCACCCTCGATGAACTGGCGCAGTTGCCCACCATCGTTGGCGTCGCCGGAGGAGAAGAGAAAGCCGATGCGATTTATGCCGCACTGAAGGGTCGCCGTATCAATGGCCTGGTGACGGAAGAGACGACAGCCCGCGCGGTGCTGGCTCTGGCCGGATAAGAGTCGCCCTGCGCCTGACACGAGGCAAGCTCATGAGTTACCTTTTAGCGTTAGATGCAGGGACAGGCAGCGTTCGCGCCGTGGTGTTTGATCTCCAGGGCAACCAGATAGCCGTCGGCCAGGCCGAATGGAAACACCTGAGCGTGGAGAACGTCCCCGGCTCGATGGAGTTCGACCTCGACACCAACTGGCGGCTGGCCTGCCAGTGTATTCACCAGGCGCTTGAGCGGGCGCACCTGAGCGCGGCGGATATCCAGTCCGTCGCCTGCTGCTCAATGCGCGAGGGGATTGTCCTCTATGACCGCAACGGCTACGCCATCTGGGCCTGCGCCAACGTCGATGCCCGCGCCAGCCGCGAAGTGGCTGAACTCAAAGAGATCCACGATTACCGCTTTGAATCTGAAGTCTATGACGTTTCCGGCCAGACGCTGGCCCTGAGCGCCATGCCGCGCCTGCTCTGGCTGGCGCACCATCGCCCGGATATCTACCGCAACGCGGCGACCATCACCATGATCAGCGACTGGCTGGCGGCGAAACTCTCCGGCGAGCTGGCCGTTGACCCCTCTAACGCCGGCACCACCGGCATGTTAGATCTCTTTTCCCGCGACTGGCGGCCCGCGCTGCTGGACATGGCCGGGCTGCGGGCCGATATCCTCTCGCCGGTCAAAGAGACGGGGAGCGTGCTGGGTGCCGTCACCCGGGAGGCGGCGCAGCAGTCGGGCCTGCGGGAAGGCACGCCGGTGGTGATGGGCGGCGGCGATGTGCAGCTGGGCTGTCTGGGCCTGGGGGTGGTCCGCGCCGGGCAAACCGCGGTGCTGGGCGGCACCTTCTGGCAGCAGGTGGTCAACCTGCCGCAGGTGCGCACCGATCCGCAGATGAACATCCGCGTGAACCCGCACGTCATTCCGGGTATGGCCCAGGCGGAGTCGATCAGCTTCTTCACCGGGCTGACCATGCGCTGGTTCCGCGACGCCTTCTGCGCCGAAGAGAAGCTGATTGCCGAACGCATGGGGATGGACACCTACGCCCTGATGGAGGAGATGGCCAGCCGGGTGCCGGCGGGCTCTCACGGGGTGATGCCGATCTTCTCCGACGCCATGCACTTTAAGCAGTGGTATCACGCTGCGCCGTCGTTTATTAACCTCTCCATCGACCCGGAAAAATGCAATAAGGCTACCCTGTTCCGCGCCCTGGAGGAGAACGCGGCAATTGTCTCCGCCTGCAACCTGGCGCAGATTTCGAAGTTCTCCGGCGTCACCTTTGACAGCCTGGTGTTTGCCGGCGGCGGCGCGAAAGGGGCACTGTGGAGCCAGATCTTAAGCGACGTTACCGGCCTGCCGGTGCGGGTGCCGGAGGTGAAAGAAGCCACCGCGCTGGGCTGCGCCATCGCCGCCGGGAGCGGCGCCGGGCTGTATGATGATATGGCTGCCACGGGAGAGTCGCTGGTGAAATGGAGCCGGGAATTTACCCCCAATCCGGCACACCGGGCGTTGTACGACGGCATGATGCAGAAGTGGCAGGCGGTCTATGCCGACCAGCTCGGGCTGGTGGACAGCGGGCTGACAACGTCGATGTGGCAGGCACCGGGGCTGGTGCGCGCAACGGCGCCGTAAAAACGCCGGATGGCGCTGCGTTTATCCGGCCTACGGTTTTGTAGCCCCGGTAAGCGCAGCGCCACCGGGGAAGTTCTTTGAGATCTATCACAATCATTCGATCCCGCTTTTACCTTTCTTCTGCCGCTGGCTAAATTAGTAACTCATCCGACCACATAACAATAATTTTACACTGGAAGAGACTATGAGCCGCTACCCGTCGCTATTCGCCCCCCTCGATCTGGGATTCACCACCCTGAAAAACCGCGTGTTAATGGGCTCGATGCATACCGGGCTGGAGGAGCGGCCGGACGGTGCTGAGCGGCTGGCCGCGTTCTATGCCGAGCGCGCCCGTCACGGGGTGGCGCTCATCGTTACTGGCGGTGTGGCCCCTGCGCCATCCGGGGTGGCGATGGAGGGCGGCGCGGTGCTGAACGATGCGGCACAGCTGCCCCATCACCGGATCGTGACCGATGCCGTCCACCAGGAAGGCGGTAAAATCGCCCTGCAAATTCTGCATACCGGGCGCTACAGCTATCAGCCAAACCCGGTGGCCCCGTCGGCGATCCAGGCCCCCATCAATCGCTTTAAGCCGCAAGCGCTGACCCACGACGAGATCCTGACCCTGATCGATGACTTCGCCCGCTGTGCGGCGCTGGCGCGGGAGGCGGGCTACGACGGCGTGGAGGTGATGGGCTCCGAAGGCTATCTGATTAACGAATTCCTCGCTGCACGCACCAACCAGCGCGACGACGAATGGGGCGGCGACTATGCACGCCGGATGCGCTTTGCCGTCGAGGTGGTGCGCGCCGTGCGCGAGCGCGCCGGAAGCGACTTTATTATTATCTTCCGCCTGTCGATGCTGGATCTGGTGGAGGGCGGCGGCACCTTCGAGGAAACCGTCCAGCTGGCGCAGGCCATAGAGGCGGCGGGCGCGACCATCATCAACACCGGGATTGGCTGGCACGAAGCGCGCATTCCGACCATCGCCACCCCGGTGCCGCGCGCGGCGTTCAGCTGGGTAACCCGCAGGCTGAAAGGCAAAGTGTCGATCCCGCTGGTGACCACCAACCGCATTAACGATCCCCAGGTGGCAGACGATCTGCTGGCGAATGGCGATGCCGATATGGTGTCGATGGCGCGGCCCTTCCTCGCCGATGCGGAGATCCTCTCCAAAGCGCAAAGCGGCCGTGCGGATGAGATCAACACCTGTATCGGCTGCAACCAGGCCTGCCTGGATCAGATCTTCGTCGGCAAAGTCACCTCCTGCCTGGTGAATCCGCGCGCCTGTCATGAAACCCGCATGCCCATCGTTCCGGCCATCAGCAAAAAGCGGCTGGCGGTGGTGGGCGCAGGCCCCGCGGGGCTGGCGTTTGCGGTGAATGCCGCCGCACGCGGGCACAGCGTGACGCTGTTTGATGCCGCCGCTGAGATTGGCGGGCAGTTTAATATTGCCAAACAGATCCCCGGCAAAGAGGAGTTCTACGAGACGCTGCGCTACTACCGCCGGATGATCGAGGTTACCGGCGTGGATCTGCGGCTCAACCAATGGGTGACCGCGGACGATCTCGCCAACTTTGACGAAACGATCCTCGCCAGCGGGATCGCCCCGCGTCTGCCTGCGATCGAAGGCATCGATCATCCGAAAGTGCTGAGCTACCTCGACGTGCTGCGCGACAAAGCGCCGGTGGGCGATCGGGTGGCGATCATCGGCTGCGGCGGGATCGGCTTTGATACCGCCATGTACCTGAGCCAGACGGGCGAGGCCACCAGCCAGAATATCGCGGAATTCTGCGCAGAATGGGGCATCGACACCAGCCTGAATCAGGTGGGGGGCTTGCGTCCGGAAGGGCCCCAGCTGCCAAAAAGCCCGCGCCAGATCGTGATGCTGCAACGCAAGGCCAGCAAACCTGGCGAAGGGCTGGGGAAAACCACCGGCTGGATCCACCGCGCCACCCTCCTCGCCCGCGGCGTGAAGATGATCCCGGCGGTGAGTTATCAGAAGATCGACGACGAAGGGCTGCACCTATTGATCGGCGGTGAACCGCAGTTGCTGCCCGTCGATCATGTCATTTTGTGTGCCGGACAGGAGCCGAAGCGCGATCTGGCCGAGCCGCTGCGCGAGGCGGGCAGAACGGTGCATCTGATTGGCGGGTGTGATGTGGCGATGGAGCTGGATGCCCGGCGGGCGATTGCCCAGGGGACGGCGTTAGCATTAGCGATCTAAAGCATTGCCGGGCGGCGCTACGCTTGCACCGGCCTACGGTTTTGTAGGCCCGGTAAGCGTAGCGCCGCCGGGCAAAACAATCTTAACGGCGGCGACCCAACTTAACCGCTTTCAGCACCACGAACTTGTTGTTCGTCGCAATGGTGGTGCAGTTACCGAAGATCTTCTTCAGCTTGTGGAAGTAGTCCAGGTGGCGGTTGGCGACGATGTAGAGCTCCCCGTTGATTTTCAGGCAGCGGCGCGCGTGGTGGAACATCTCCCAGGCGACGTTATCGGTCAGGGCGTGCTTCTGATGGAACGGCGGGTTGCAGAACACGGCGTTGAAGCGGAACGGCTCCACGCCCGAGAGCGCGTTGTTGATCATAAACTCGCAGCGATCCAGCGCCTCCGGCATGTTGGTCTCCACGTTGAGACGGCTGGAGGCTACGGCCATCGGCGATTCGTCGCTGAAGACCACGCTCGCTTCCGGGTTCTTCGCCAGCAGGGTCAGGCCGATCACCCCGTTACCGCAGCCGAGATCGACGATCTCCCCTTCCAGATTTTCCGGCAGATGCTCGATAAAGAAACGCGCCCCGATATCCAGCCCGGTGCGGGAGAAGACGTTGGCGTGGTTGTGGATGGTCCAGTCGGTGCCTTCCAGCTTCCAGCTCAGGGTCTCTGGCGCGTCGGCCAGGTCTGGTGCCGTGAAAGTACAGTTGATGAGGCGCGCTTTCTTCCAGGCAAGCGTAGTGGTGGTTGGCCCCAGCACTTTCTCGAATAGTTCCAGCGTAGAGGTATGGATATCACGCGCTTTAGCACCGGCGATAATGCGCGTCTCTGGCGTCACCACCTTGCGCAGCGCACGGAGCTGCTGCTCCAGCAGCGCCATCGTTTTCGGCACTTTGATCAGCACCACGCCCGGCGCCTGCGGGTAATCCGCGGTGCTGTCGAGGAACTTTACGCTGCCTTCATCGATGTCGTTGTGACGCAGGTTTTCCCGCGTCGCCAGCTCGCTTATGTATGAATCACCGATGCTGTAAGGGGTGTGTTCGGCCAGGGCGCAAGCCAGGGCGCCGAAAGCATCATTCAGGATCAGAACCGGGCCGCTGATTTCGGTGTCATCCAACTGTTGCAGCAGATAGTCATCCGCCGCTTCCCACGCCTGCAGCGGGTTAACGTCGTCCGTTTCCGGAAAACGTTTTAAGTCGAGTGAACGGAAACCGTTGTCTAAGTGGCTCATCGGCCCTCCTGAGTGGTAAAATTTCGGCGTTATCCCTGAAAAGGGTGCGTGAGTATACCCGTTTTCACACTGATGTGGGCTTTTGATGAACCAACTTCCTTATCTCCAGGGCTACCCGGAGCATTTACTTTCTCAGGTTCGTAGCCTGATTGCCGAGCAAAAGCTGGGCGCGGTGCTGGAAAAACGCTATCCCGGCACCCACGATGTCGCTACCGATAAAGCCCTCTGGCAGTATACGCAGGATCTCAAAAGCCGTTACCTGAAGAGCGCCCCGCCGATCAATAAGGTGATGTACGACAACAAGATCCACGTGCTGAAGAACGCGCTGGGCCTGCACACCGCCATCTCCCGCGTGCAGGGCGGCAAGCTGAAGGCCAAAGCCGAGATCCGCGTGGCGACGGTGTTCCGCAACGCGCCGGAGGCGTTCCTGCGCATGATCGTGGTGCATGAGCTGGCGCACCTGAAAGAGAAGGAGCACGATAAAGCCTTCTATTCCCTCTGCTGCCACATGGAGCCGCAGTACCATCAGCTGGAGTTTGATACCCGGCTGTGGCTGACGCATCTATCGTTAAAGAGTAATGCGGATTAGCGCACGCGATTTGTCATGTTGACGTGCTACAGTGGCTAAAGGTTCCCTGCTACGGAGTACGTAAACGTTTATGATACGTTTCGCAGTCATTGGGACGAACTGGATCACCCGTCAGTTCGTCGATGCCGCCCATGAGACCGGCAAATATAAACTTACCGCAGTCTATTCCCGCAGCCTTGAACAGGCCCAGACCTTTGCGAACGACTACCTCGTCGAACATCTCTTTACCTCGCTGGAGGAGATGGCGCAAAGCGATGCGATTGACGCGGTTTATATTGCCAGCCCCAACTCTCTGCACTTCCCGCAGACGAAGCTGTTCCTCAGCCATAAAAAACATGTGATTTGCGAGAAGCCGCTGGCCTCTAATATCGATGAGGTTGAAGCCGCTATTGCCCTTGCGCGGGAAAACCAGGTGGTGCTGTTCGAGGCCTTCAAAACCGCCAGCCTGCCGAATTTCCTGCTGCTGCAGCAGTCGCTGTCGAAAGTGGGCCGCATCCGCAAAGCCTTTATCAACTATTGCCAGTATTCGTCGCGCTACCAGCGCTACCTGGACGGCGAGAATCCGAACACCTTTAATCCGCAGTTCTCCAACGGCTCGATTATGGATATCGGTTTCTACTGTCTCGCCTCGGCGGTGGCGCTGTGGGGCGAGCCGCACCGGGTGCAGGCGACCGCCAGCCTGCTGGAAAGCGGCGTGGATGCCCACGGCCTGGTAGTGCTGGATTATGGCGATTTCAGCGTGACGCTGCAGCACTCCAAGGTGAGTGACTCGGTGCTGCCAAGCGAGATCCAGGGCGAGAACGGCGCGCTGGTGATCGAGAAGATCTCTGAGTGCCAGAAGCTGAGCTACGTGCCGCGCGGCGGCAAGCCTCAGGAACTGACGCAGCCTCAGCATATCAACACTATGCTGTATGAGGCAGAGGTGTTTGCGCGTCTGGTCGAAACCCAGGAAGTTAACCATCCGGGCCTTGCGGTGAGCCGTACCACGGCGAAGCTGCAAACCGAAATCCGTCGCCAGACGGGGGTGGTTTTCCCGGCTGACGGCCTTAACGCAGAAGTTACCGCGTAAAGCTGTGTAATGAATTAGCGCAGGCCATTGACGAAACCAATGGCCTGACATATTTTGTTACCTGCAAAGGGGAGTAACTTCCTGGTCGGTGGATCGTCATTACGATGCGTGTAATACCGCATCCGGTCGCCGGGCAACGAAAAAGGAATACGTGAGCGTATTCCTTTCTTGTTGTAAGTGAGACCTTGCCGGAAGGCGAGGTCTATGCACAAAAAACGCAACGGCTATCGTCTTCTGACGTTAGCCGTTTTTTTTGTGGAAGGAAAATTGTATGAATACTGTAGGTACTCCGCTGATGTGGGGAGGATTCGCCATCGTTGTGGTCATCATGCTGGCGATCGATCTCTTTTTGCAGGGTCGGCGCGGCGCGCATGGCATGACCATGAAGCAGGCGGCCGCCTGGTCGCTGGTATGGGTCACCCTCTCCCTGCTCTTCTGTGCCGCCTTCTGGTGGTATCTCTCCGTGACGCAAGGCCGCGCGGTGGCCGATCCGCAGGCGCTGGCGTTCCTCACCGGCTATCTGATTGAAAAAGCCCTGGCGGTGGATAACGTCTTCGTCTGGCTGATGCTGTTCAGCTATTTTGCGGTGCCTGCAGCCTTGCAGCGTCGGGTGCTGGTGTATGGCGTGCTGGGCGCGATCGTGTTGCGTACCATCATGATCTTCGCCGGTAGCTGGCTGATTACCCAGTTCGAATGGCTGCTCTATGTTTTCGGCGCCTTCCTGCTCTTTACCGGCGTGAAGATGGCGCTGGCGAAGGAAGATGAAACCGGTATTGGCGAGAAGCCGCTGGTACGCTGGCTGCGTGGTCATATGCGTATGACCGACACCATCGAAAGCGAGCACTTCTTTGTGCGTAAAAACGGCCTGCTGTATGCCACGCCGCTGCTGCTGGTGCTGATCATGGTGGAGCTGAGCGATGTGATTTTCGCGGTCGACAGTATTCCGGCGATCTTCGCGGTGACCACTGACCCGTTCATCGTGCTGACCTCAAACCTCTTTGCGATCCTCGGCCTGCGTGCGATGTACTTCCTGCTGGCGGGCGTGGCGGAGCGCTTCTCAATGCTGAAGTATGGTCTGTCGGTGATCCTGGTCTTTATCGGCATTAAGATGTTGATTGTCGATTTCTATCACATCCCGATCGCCATCTCGCTGGGCGTGGTGTTTGGCATCCTGGTTGTGACCCTGCTTATCAACGCCTGGGTGAACCACCAGAACGATAAGAAGCGGCAGATCCAGTAAGGGGATTGTGCGGTCTGGTGCCCGGCGGCGCGACGCTTGCCGGGCCTACGGTTTTGTAGGCCGGGTAAGCGCAGCGCCACCCGGCATGACAACACGCAGCGGAGTAAAACGCGCTACCCGGCAAAAATGTAACCAGACAGTTAAAAAACATGACGCAGTACGTAAATTCCAGCATTTTGCTCTTCCCAGACTTCGCGCATTCAATATACTCATCCTGACAAACACACACCTCTAACCGGAATATAAGTGCCTGAGAGCATCTCCGGGACGGAACGCAATCTCACTGAAGGAATTTTTATGACCATGCAATCCCCGGGTTTGCTCGCGCGTCTGGCGCAGGGCAGCCTTGTTAAACAAATACTGGTAGGTCTGGTGCTGGGTATTTTACTGGCACTGGTTTCCAAACCGGCGGCAATTGCCACCGGCCTGCTCGGCACCCTGTTCGTTGGCGCGTTAAAAGCCGTCGCCCCAGTCCTGGTACTGATGCTGGTTATGGCCTCCATTGCCAACCACCAGAAAGGACAGAAAACCAACATTCGCCCGATTTTGTTCCTTTATCTGCTGGGCACCTTCTCTGCCGCGCTGACGGCGGTCATTTTTAGCTTCGTGTTCCCCTCCACGCTGCACCTCACCTCTGCGGTGGGCGATATCACCCCGCCATCGGGCATCGTGGAAGTGCTTCGCGGCCTGCTAATGAGCATGGTCTCTAACCCGATTGACGCGCTGCTGAATGCTAACTACATCGGCATTCTGGTATGGGCCGTCGGGCTGGGCTTCGCCCTGCGCCACGGCAACGACACCACCAAAAATCTGATCACCGATATCTCTAACGCGGTCACCTTTATAGTGAAAGTGGTGATCCGCTTTGCGCCGATCGGTATCTTTGGCCTGGTCTCTTCTACTCTGGCAACCACCGGTTTTGAAACCCTGTGGGGCTATGCGCAACTGCTGGTTGTACTGGTGGGCTGCATGCTGCTGGTGGCGCTGGTCATCAACCCGCTGCTGGTGTTCTGGCAGATCCGCCGTAACCCTTATCCGCTGGTGCTGACCTGCCTGCGTGAGAGCGGCGTCTACGCCTTCTTTACCCGCAGCTCCGCGGCAAACATTCCGGTTAACATGGCGCTGGCCGAGAAGCTGAACCTGGATCGTGACACCTACTCCGTCTCTATCCCACTGGGTGCGACGGTGAACATGGCAGGGGCGGCGATCACCGTCACCGTGCTGACCCTGGCTGCCGTGCATACCCTGGGCGTGCCGGTCGACCTGTTAACCGCGCTGCTGCTGAGCGTTGTGGCGTCGCTGTGCGCCTGTGGTGCATCGGGTGTGGCGGGTGGTTCTCTGCTGCTGATCCCGCTGGCCTGCAACATGTTCGGTATTCCGAATGAAGTGGCGATGCAGGTTGTGGCTGTGGGCTTTATCATTGGCGTGCTGCAGGACTCGTGCGAAACCGCGCTGAACTCCTCCACCGACGTGCTGTTTACCGCTGCGGCGTGTCAGGCTGAAGATGCGCGTCTGGCTAAGAACGCTTTACGTAATTAATAAAAAAGCCCGGTGGCGGCTACGCCTTACCGGGCCTGATTTTGGTTCGTAGGTCGGGTAAGCGTTAGCGCCACCCGACACCACACCTACAGCGTCACACCACTCTTGAAGATCGCCAGCTCGCGGAAGTCGTTTTTCTCGTTGCAGGCCTGTTTGCCATTGGCAATATCCACAATCACATCCACGAATTCCGTTAACAGCTGCGGCATCGCTTTGCCATGGATCAGCTGACCGGCATCGAAATCGATCCAGTGCTTTTTCTTCGCCGCCAGCTCGCTGTTGGTGGCAATTTTCACCGTTGGCACAAAACCGCCATATGGGGTGCCGCGACCGGTGCTGAACAGCACCATATGGCAACCCGCCCCCGCCAGGGCGCTGGTAGCAACGGCATCGTTACCCGGCGCACTAAGCAGGTTCAGACCCGGCGTGCTCAACCGCTCGCCGTAGCGCAGGACGTCCACCACCTGGCTGGCACCCGCTTTCTGGGTACAGCCGAGGGATTTCTCTTCCAGCGTGGTGATCCCGCCCGCCTTGTTGCCCGGGGATGGGTTCTCGTAAATCGGCTGGTTGTGGGCGATAAAGTACTGCTTGAAGTCGTTGACCATGGTGACGGTCTTTTCAAACGTCGCTTCGTCGCGGCAGTGGCTCATCAAAATGCGCTCCGCGCCGAACATCTCCGGCACTTCGGTCAGCACGGTGGTGCCGCCGTTGCTGATGACATAATCAGAGAACTTACCCAGCATCGGGTTAGCGGTAATGCCGGACAGCCCATCCGAGCCGCCGCATTCCAGACCAAACTTCAGCTCACTCAGCTTGCCTGGCTCACGCTTATCATGGCGCATCGCCTCATACAACTCATGCAGATGCTCCAGACCGGCTTCCACCTCATCTTCCTGATGCTGGCACACCATAAAGTGAACGCGGGCAGGGTCGAAATCCCCCAGCGTCTCACGGAAGGCATCCACCTGGTTGTTTTCACAACCGAGGCCAATCACCAGCACCGCCCCGGCGTTCGGATGGCGGACCATGTTTTGCAGCATGGTGCGGGTGTTGATGTGGTCGTCACCCAGCTGGGAACAGCCGTAGGTGTGGCTGAACAGGAAGACGCCGTCGGTGCCTTCCGCCTGGTTAGTCTCTTTCAGGAAGCGGCTCTGGATCTGACGGGCGATGCCGTTGACGCAGCCGACGGTGGGCAGGATCCACAGTTCATTGCGGATCCCCACCTCACCGCTGGCGCGGCGGTAGATCTGAACGTCACGATCTGCCGCCTGGCGGCTCTCAGCCAGCAACTCAGGTTGATAGCTGTACTCATCCAGATCGCTCAGATTGGTGCGCGTATTATGGGAGTGAATAAATTCACCCGCCGCGATATCCGCCAGGGCATGGCCGATAGGCAGACCGTATTTGATAACGTTCTCCCCTTTGGCAATCGGCTGCAGGGCAAACTTGTGCCCGCGTGCCAGATCCTGGCGCAGGGTGACGGTCTGGTTGTCAAACGTCACCTCCAGGCCTTCGCTCAGGTCGGCCAGCGCGACCGCAACGTTATCCAGCGAATGGATTTTGATGTATTGCATATCAACCTCAGACGGCCTTAGTTCAGTTCAATAGCGAAGTAGTCGCGCGCATTGTTAAAGCAGATGTTTCTCACCATTTCGCCCAGCAGCTGAATATCGGCCGGCGCTTCGCCTGCGATGACCCAGCGGCCAATCATCTGGCACAGAATGCGGCGGAAATATTCATGGCGAGTATAGGAAAGGAAGCTGCGGCTGTCGGTCAGCATGCCGACAAAGCGGCTCAGCAGACCAAGCTGCGCCAGCTGGGTCATCTGACGCTCCATGCCATCTTTCTGGTCGTTGAACCACCAGCCGGAACCGAACTGCATTTTGCCCGGCATCCCTTCGCCCTGGAAGTTACCGATCATGGTGCCCAGCACTTCGTTATCGCGTGGGTTCAGGCAGTACAGAATGGTTTTTGGCAGCAGGTTCTCTTCGTTCTGTTTGCTCAGCAGTCTGGAGAGCTCTTCCGCCAGCGGACGGTCGTTGATGGAGTCGAAACCGACGTCGGCGCCCAGCAGCTTGAACTGACGCAGGTTGTTGTTGCGCAGCGCGCCAATGTGGTACTGCTGCACCCAGCCGCGACGGGCATATTCTGCCGCCAGCCAGACCAGTACCGCGGTTTTGAACTGCGCCACTTCATGCTCGCTCAGGGTTTCACCCGCCAGGCGGCGCGCCAGGATACTGTCCAGCTCGGCTTCGTTCGCCTCAGCAAACAGCACCACGTCCAGCGCATGGTCAGACACTTTACAGCCGTGAGCCGCGAAGTGATCCAGACGCTTCGTCAGCGCGGTCTGCAGATCGCCGAAACGGCGGATCTCGGTATCAGAGACTTCACTCAGCTTCGCCATGTAGTCGGCAAAGGTCGCCTGCTCAATGTTGAACGCTTTATCCGGGCGCCAGCTTGGCAGCACTTTCACGTCAAACGAGCTGTCTTTCGCTACAACGGCGTGATGCTCCAGAGAGTCAATCGGATCGTCGGTGGTGCCGACCATCTTCACGTTCATCTGCTTCATGATGCCGCGGGCAGAGAATTTATCCTGGGCCAGCAGCTCATTGCATTCGTTCCAGATCTCATCCGCGGTAGTCGGAGAGAGTAGCTTGCCGGTGATCCCGAATGGACGGCGCAGCTCCAGATGGGTCCAGTGGTAGAGCGGGTTACCAATGGTGTGCGGCACGGTCGCTGCCCAGGCATCGAATTTTTCACGGTCAGACGCGTCGCCGGTACAGAGGCGTTCCGCCACCCCGTTGGTGCGCATGGCGCGCCACTTGTAATGGTCGCCTTTCAGCCAGATGTCATACAGGTTTTTAAAACGGTAATTTTCGGCGACCTGCTGCGGCGGAAGGTGGCAGTGGTAGTCGAAAATCGGCTGGTCTTTCGCGTAATCATGGTACAGGCGGCGGGCAAATTCGGTATCTAACAGAAAATCTTCAGTCATAAACGGCGTCATGTCGTCATCCTCTTAACGGGCACGTCAGAAAACAGCAATGTTCAGATGCTGCAAAGTTATCACACCAATTTCCAGAGGCCGATGATTTTTTCGTGAGTTAGATCAATAAACGTCGACAAATAATCTACATCTAAAGTGTTAAACAGCGCTTAACGCCGCGCCAGCTCTGGCCTGACACAGACTCGACATTACCCTTACAATTATTGACACATTTGTGATGTCACTCACCTTTTGAAGTTGTATGACAAGTTATCGTTCTGCCGTCGCAAATTATAAGCCGACGGAATGCATTACCGGTGCCACAGGCGTCGGACTCAGCGGTAAGGATACCGAATTATGCACGTTACTTATGGCAAGGTTCGGGCCGTACCGGGAGCATTCCCGGTTACGCCCTCCCGTTGAAAACATCTCACGCAATGCATAGAGATGCCCGTACTCCGGTGCGGCAATAACATAACGATGAGGTTTTACATGCGTAAAATTAAAGGGTTACGTTGGTACATGATCGCACTGGTGACGCTCGGCACCGTGCTGGGCTACCTGACGCGTAATACCATAGCGGCGGCTGCGCCAACGCTGATGGAAGAGTTGCACATCTCCACGCAACAATACTCCTATATTATCGCGGCCTATTCCGCGGCTTACACCATCATGCAGCCGGTAGCAGGCTACGTGCTGGATATTCTGGGTACGAAAGTTGGCTACGCCGTATTCGCCGTCACCTGGGCCATCTTCTGCGGCGCAACCGCGCTGGCAGGCAGCTGGGGTGGCCTGGCGCTGGCCCGTGGCGCGGTAGGTGCTGCGGAAGCGGCGATGATCCCTGCGGGCCTGAAAGCGGCGTCAGAGTGGTTCCCGGCGAAAGAGCGCTCCATCGCGGTGGGCTACTTCAACGTGGGTTCCTCTATCGGCGCGATGATTGCTCCGCCGCTGGTGGTATGGGCTATCGTGATGCACAGCTGGCAGCTGGCGTTTATTCTCTCCGGCGTACTGAGCTTCGCCTGGGCGATGTGCTGGCTGATCTTCTACAAACACCCGCGCGATCAGAAGAAACTCTCTGATGAAGAACGTGACTACATCATCGGCGGCCAGGAGTCCCAGCACCAGACCAATAACGGCAAGAAGATGTCTGTTCTGCAGATTCTGGGTACCCGTCAGTTCTGGGGTATCGCCCTGCCGCGTTTCCTGGCTGAGCCTGCATGGGGTACGTTCAACGCCTGGATCCCGCTGTTCATGTTTAAAGTTTACGGCTTTAACCTGAAAGAGATCGCCATGTTCGCCTGGATGCCAATGCTGTTCGCAGACCTGGGCTGTATCGTCGGGGGTTACCTGCCACCGCTGTTCCAGCGCTGGTTCGGCGTGAACCTGATCGTCTCCCGTAAAATGGTTGTCACCATGGGTGCCGTACTGATGATTGGCCCGGGGATGATTGGTCTGTTCACCAGCCCGTATGTCGCGATTGCGCTGCTGTGCGTCGGGGGCTTTGCTCACCAGTCTCTCTCCGGTGCGCTGATCACCCTCTCTTCTGATGTCTTCGGTCGTAATGAAGTGGCGACCGCTAACGGCCTGACCGGGATGGCAGCCTGGACCGCCAGCACCCTGTTCGCCCTGGTGGTCGGTGCGCTGGCTGACACCATCGGCTTTAGCCCGCTGTTCGCGGTACTGGCTATCTTCGACCTGCTGGGTGCAGTGCTTATCTGGACGGTGCTGAAAAGCAAGTCCGCAGAGGAGCTGTTGCAAGAGTCTGTTGGAAGACCCGCGACTCAGAGCTAGATTTATTGCCGGGTGGCGCTTCGCTTACCCGGCCTACTAAACCGCCAGGGCGCGCAAGCGAAGCGCAGTCTGGTATATAAAAGCCGCTCCCGAGCGGCTTTTTTGCGGGTCAAATCTGGAGACAAAGGGGTAAAAGTGGTATAACAAATCATTAGCCATACCTTGCCTGGAGCGCATATGGAAATCAACGAACCCCGTCGTCTTTATCAGCAACTTGCTGCCGAGCTGAAATCGCGCATCGAGCAAGGCGTTTATCTGGTAGGCGACAAGTTACCTGCCGAGCGTTTTATCGCTGATGAGAAGAGCGTAAGCCGCACCGTGGTTCGTGAAGCCATCATCATGCTGGAAGTGGAAGGCTATGTTGAAGTGCGTAAAGGTTCCGGCATTCATGTTATCTCCAGCCAGCCAAAACACTCCCCGGCCCCGGACGAAAATCTGGAATTTGCCAATTACGGCCCCTTTGAGCTGCTCCAGGCTCGTCAGCTTATTGAGAGTAATATCGCCGAGTTCGCGGCGACGCAGGTGACCAAGCAGGACATCATGAAGTTGATGGAGATCCAGGACAACGCGCGTAAAGAGAAATGCTTCCGCGACTCCGAATGGGACCTGCAGTTTCATGTCCAGGTGGCGCTGGCGACGCAAAACAGTGCGCTTGCGGCAATCGTCGAAAAAATGTGGACTCAGCGCGTTCATAACCCGTACTGGAAAAAACTGCACGATCATATCGATTCCCGCACCGTGGATAACTGGTGTGACGATCACGATCAAATCCTTAAGGCACTGATTCGTAAAGACCCGCATGCGGCAAAAGTGGCGATGTGGCAGCATCTCGAAAACACCAAACAGATGCTGTTCAATGAAACCAGCGACGACTTCGAATTTAACGCCGACCGCTATCTTTTTGCTGAGAATCCGGTGGTTCACCTCGATAGCGCCGTCAGTCACGCAAAATAGTTTTCTTCACGCATCGGCAGGCGCTTCGCTGCGCCTTCCGGCCACGGTGGGTAAGTAAACATATATAGTGTCAGCCTTTGTAAATAGCCTCGCGTCTCCTCCCTGGGTTAAGACAAAATCTATCTGCGGTACATGCAAATACTGTGACGGATCCCATTGGCGTTTGTTACAATTAGATGCAATTTGCCGTTTAGCTTGTTAGTTAGTGCTTGCTTACTTAGCCATTTAACAGGGAACAGTTTGGCCACACACTGTGTCCGCGAGCGACCATAATGAAATTATAAAAAATGTCGCCGTGCTGTTTGACCCGGTTGACAGGTGCGTCGTTAACCGCTTTCCAGGAACACTGAATGGAACTTTTGACCCAACTACTTAATGCCTTATGGGCCCAGGATTTCGAAACGCTGGCCAATCCGTCCATGATTGGCATGCTCTATTTTGTCCTGTTTATGATTCTGTTTCTTGAAAACGGTCTGCTTCCTGCCGCTTTCCTGCCTGGCGATAGCCTGCTGGTGCTGGTTGGCGTGCTGTGCGCAAAAGGGGCAATGCAATTTCCGCAAACCGTCCTGCTGCTGACCATTGCCGCCAGCCTCGGCTGCTGGTTGAGCTATATCCAGGGGCGATGGCTTGGCAATACGCGTATCGTGCAGAACTGGCTATCGCACCTGCCGGCACACTATCATCAACGGGCGCATCACCTGTTCCACAAGCACGGGCTTTCCGCGCTGCTGGTGGGCCGCTTTATCGCCTTTGTCCGTACACTGCTGCCAACCATTGCCGGTCTTTCCGGCCTTAGCAGCACGCGTTTTCAGTTCTTTAGCTGGATGAGCGGCCTGCTGTGGGTGCTGATCCTTACCACACTGGGCTATCTGCTTGGCAAAACGCCGGTATTCCTGAAATATGAAGATCAGCTGATGTCCTGCCTGATGCTGCTGCCGGTCGTGCTGCTGGTGTTCGGGCTGATTGGTTCGCTGGTGGTTCTCTGGAAGAAAAAACATGGAAGTCAGGGCTAACGACATGGCCAATCCTAACGCGTCAATGCGCCGTCTCTCTTACGCCATGGTCGCGCTGGTGATGTTCAGCGCCCTGCTGCTGGCCTGGGCGGCGCTGCAAAAACAGGAATCGACGCTGGCGATCCGCGCGGTCAATCAGGGCGTCAGCATGCCGGATGGTTTCTCCATCTGGCATCACCTGGATGCCAACGGTATTCAGTTCAAAAGTATTACCCCGCAGAAAGATGTGCTGCTGATCACCTTCGACTCCAGCGTACAAAGCGCTGCCGCGAAAAAGGTGCTCGATCGCAGCCTGCCGCATGGCTATATCATTGCTCAACAGGATAATGACAATCAGGCGGTGGTCTGGCTGACCCGTCTGCGTGATACATCGCGTCTGTTAGGCTAAATTTCCACTATTCTGAATCTTTTCACTTACTTTGGTGATATCCCCGTTTACTTACTATGCTTAAGTACGCGGAGCACCTCTCACACGTACTCCGCACGACTCTGGAATTCGACATTTCCGCAGGTTACGTCGAAAACAATGGAAGGTTTCAACAATGAATTACCGCATCGCCCTGGGCCTCGCCCTTTTTTCTTTGAGCACAGCTTCGTTCGCTTCGTCTCTTTGTCAGGAGAAGGAACAGGATATTCAACGCGAGATCAGTTACGCTGAAAAGCATAACAATCAGAGCAGAATCAATGGATTGAATAAAGCGCTGAGCGAAGTTAAAGCTAACTGTTCTGATAGCAAACTGCGTGCCGATCATCAGCACAAAATTGCCGAACAGAAAGAAGAAATTGCTGAACGCCGCCGGGATCTGGCGGAGGCAAAGGAGAAAGGCGATGCAGACAAAGTTGCCAAACGTGAGCAGAAACTGCAAGAAGCGCAGAACGAACTGAAAGCGCTGGAGTCTCGCGATTACTGATTTAACGGACATCGTAACAGGAGAGAATCATGTCAAAAGATACCACGTCAGACCATTTACGCGCTGAACTGAAGTCCCTGGCGGATACCCTGGAAGAGGTACTGAGCTCCTCTGGCAATAAGTCGAAAGAAGAGCTGAGCAAACTGCGTAATAAAGCGGAGCAGGCCCTGCACGAAAGCCGCTATCGTCTGGGCGAAACCAGCGATGCGCTGGCTAAACAGACCCGTGAGGCTGCCGCGCGCGCTGATGAGTATGTGCGTGAGAATCCGTGGGCCGGCGTAGGTATCGGTGCTGCGGTTGGCGTTGTCATCGGCATGCTGCTTACGCGACGTTAATTATGGAAGATTCACGTCAACCACAAGGGCCCGCAAAAAACGTTCTCGGTATCGGACAGCGGATCTTGACTACTCTCGTCGGCATCGCAGAGACGCGTATCCGGCTGGCAGTAGTTGAACTGGAAGAAGAGAAAGCGAACCTCTTCCAGCTGCTACTGATGCTGGGGTTGACTATGCTCTTCGCCGCCTTTGGCCTGATGAGCCTGATGGTATTGATTATCTGGGCAGTCGATCCGCAGTATCGTCTTAATGTGATGATTGGCACCACCGTGGTGCTGCTGCTTGCTGCTCTGATAGGGGGAATATGGACGATGCGCAAAGTGCGCCAGTCGACCCTGCTACATCATACCCGTAAGGAGCTCGCCAACGACCGGTCACTGCTGGAGGATGACAAAAAGTGAGCAGAAGCCGAGCGGAACGTGAGCGAGAAAAGGCATTTTTGCTGAGCCAGATCCAGCAGCAACGGCTGGATCTGTCGGCTGGCAGCCGTGACTGGCTGGAAGCCACGCACAGCTATGACCGCGGGTGGAATATGTTTCTGAACCTACGGGCATGGGCGCTAATAGGGAGCAGCATTCTGGCGGTGAGGGCCGTGCGCCATCCGAATATGCTGATCCGCTGGGCGCGCCGCGGTCTGGGCATCTGGAGCGCGTGGAAGATGATTAAAACCACCCTTACCCAGCAGCAGCTCCGCAAACAAGAAACCCGCTGACGTTTACCCTGCCTCACCCTGTAAAGCGCCTCCTGGCGCTTTACTTTTATCCTTCCCTTCTTATTACTCAATATCTTTGATAAAGATTGACAGTTTTCCTTGCTAACAATCCCCATTCGCCCCGTTTATGATTCTCTCCATCGACAGCGAGACCGCGGCATACGCCCGATTTTGCACAATAAATAGTATTTACAGCCCAAGTGGTTCCCTGGAGAGTAAGATGAAAAAATTAGAAGATGTTGGTGTACTGGTAGCGCGCGTTCTGATGCCAATCCTGTTTATTACCGCTGGCTGGAGCAAAATCGGGGGTTACGCCGGTACGCAACAGTATATGGAAGCGATGGGCGTTCCGGGGTTCCTGCTGCCGCTGACCATTCTGCTTGAACTGGGGGGTGGCCTGGCCATTCTGTTCGGTTTCCTGACCCGGACTACCGCACTGTTCACCGCAGGCTTCACACTGCTGACCGCGTTCCTGTTCCACAGCAACTTTGCGGAAGGGGTGAACTCTCTGATGTTCATGAAAAACCTGACTATCGCAGGCGGTTATCTGCTGCTGGCTATCACCGGTCCTGGCGCGTTCAGTATTGACCGCGTCCTGAATAAGAAGTGGTAAGCACGCTATACTGAATCAAAAAGCGAGGGGATCTCTCCTCGCTTTTGCTATCTAAGGAGGAATAGATGGGACAACTCGTAGACGGCGTCTGGCAGGATACCTGGTATGACACCAAATCAACCGGGGGGCGTTTCAAACGTTCTGTTTCGGCCTTCCGTAACTGGCTCACTGCCGACGGTGCGCCTGGCCCGAGCGGCGAAGGCGGCTTTGCGGCTGAGAAAGATCGTTACCACCTCTATGTTTCTCTGGCCTGTCCGTGGGCGCATCGCACCCTGATCGTCCGTGCCCTGAAGGGGCTGGAAGCGCTGATCCCCGTCTCGGTGGTGCATCCGCTGATGCTGGAGAACGGCTGGACTTTCGGCGATGATTTCCCGGCGGCGACCGGCGACTCGCTCTATCACCATGATTTTCTCTACCAGCTCTACCTGCACGCCGATCCCCACTACACCGGCCGCGTTACCGTTCCGGTACTGTGGGATAAGAAAAATCAGACCATCGTCAGCAATGAGTCGGCCGAGATCATCCGCATGTTTAACACCGCGTTTGATGCTCACGGCGCCCGGGCAGGCGATTTTTATCCGCCCGCGCTGCGCGATAAGATCGATGACCTGAATAGCTGGATCTACGACAACGTGAACAACGGCGTCTATAAGGCCGGGTTTGCCACCAGCCAGGAAGCTTACGACGAAGCGGTGACCAATGTCTTTGCCTCGCTGGAGCGGCTGGAGCAGATCCTCGGCCAGCACCGCTATCTCACCGGTGACCAGCTGACCGAAGCCGATATCCGCCTCTGGACCACGCTGGTGCGCTTTGACCCGGTTTACGTGACCCACTTCAAGTGCGACAAACACCGGATCAGCGATTACCTCAACCTGCACGGATTCCTGCGCGACATCTATCAGATGCCGGGGATTGCGGAGACGGTCGATTTTGGCCATATCCGTAACCACTACTATCGCAGCCATAAAACCATTAATCCGACGGGCATTATCTCCATTGGCCCGTGGCAGGATCTGAACGAACCGCACGGGCGCGACGTCCGCTTTGGCTAAGCCTCAGGGGCGCTTTTCTGGCGCCCTTTACCCCCCTTTTATTCCCGTCTATGCTTTAGTGGATCGCTTAAAAAACAAATAATTAATTGCTGCGGAGGCCACAAGAAATGGACTGGTATCTGAAAGTACTTCGAAATTATATTGGGTTTAAAGGGCGCGCCCGCCGCAAAGAGTTCTGGATGTTCACCCTGGTGAACTTCATTCTGATCTGCGTGCTGGGGCTGATCGACAAGATGCTGGGCTGGGAGCGGGCTGGCGGCGAAGGCATTCTCACCACCGTGTATGGCTTGCTGGTACTTCTGCCATCTTGGGCCGTGCTGTTTCGCCGGCTGCATGATACTGACCGTTCAGCGTGGTGGCTGCTGCTGGTGCTTATCCCGGTGCTGGGCTGGATCATTATTCTGATCTTCAACTGCCAGCGCGGTACGCCAGGTGAAAACCGTTTTGGGCCGGATCCGTTGCTAAACAACTGATAGTTTGCCCGGCGGCGCTGCGCCTGCCGGGCCTGCAATTTACTTCTGGGTGAACAACTTCTGGATCTCACGCAGACACCAGGATTTGGCCTCGCCCATGCTGTCACGACGCCACGCCATAATAATATCCACTTCACTGGTATATTCCGGGCTCACCACCCGCAGCCGCCCTTCGGCAATATCTTTCTCAACGAACGGATACGGCATGGTCGCCACGCCCAGCCCAGCCAGCAGCGCCTGACGCTTATCTTCAAGGGTGCTGACGGTGAGGCGCGGCTGTTTATCAAGCAGCTGAACGGTTAGTACCGGGCGCTCGCGGGCGGTATCGGCCACCGCCACGCCGCGGTATTTTACGCGGGTCACTTCCGACAGCGGCTCGGGTTCCTGATGAATCGGATGATCCGGTGCGGCGACATAGACATTCATCACGGTATAGAGCTTGCGGGAGTTGATTTCGGACGAGGAGCGGAAGTGCATATCCGGCGCGATCACAATATCCGCCCGGCCCTGCTCCAGGCGCTCCCACGCCCCGGCGAGCACTTCGGTAATAATTGAAAGCTGGGTATTGGCTTTTTCCGCCAGGCGATCCACCAGCGGGTAGAGCGCAGTGGTGGGTACCAACGCTTCGGTGACCAGCGTCAGATGCGTTTCCCAGCCGCGGGCCAGCGCTTCGGCGTCGGTGGTCAGTTTATCCGCCGCCTCCAGCAACACGCGCCCGCGCTCCAGCAGCATGCGGCCAACATTGGTGAATTTTGTTCGGTGACCAGAGCGGTCAAACAGCACCACATCCAGCTCTTCTTCCAGTTTCTGCATGGTGTAACTCAGGGCAGAGGGTACGCGCCCCAGTTCATCCGCTGCCGCCGCAAAGCTGCCGCGACGATCGATGGCGTCCATCACGCGCAGCGCTTCAAGGGTCAATGCTCTCTCTTTAGCCATGGCGTTCTCATTCAGGAAATTTGAACATACCGGGCAGAATATCTGGCTAACAATGCAGCGTCCATACCTTTACCATTGTTTTAGTGTAAAGAGAGGTCAAGTTTTATGATTACGACAAGAACAGCTAAACAGTGCGGACAAGCCGATTTCGGTTGGCTGCAGGCCCGCTACACCTTTTCCTTTGGACACTACTTTGACCCGAAACTGCTGGGCTATGCCTCTTTGCGCGTGCTGAACCAGGAGGTGCTCGCACCCGGCGCCTCATTCCAGCCGCGTACTTATCCAAAAGTGGATATCCTGAATCTGATTCTTGAAGGCGAAGCAGAGTATCGCGACAGCGAGGGCAACCATGTCCAGGCGAAAGCCGGTGAAGCATTGCTGATAGCCACTCAGCCCGGTATCAGCTACAGCGAGCATAACCTCAGCAAAGATAAGACGCTGACGCGCCTGCAGCTGTGGTTAGATGCCTGCCCGGAGCGGGAAAATCCGCTGCTCCAGAAGATCGATCTGCTGGATGCCAAACAGCAGCTGCTGGCCTCGCCAGATGGCAGCGCAGGCAGCCTGCAGCTCCGCCAGCAGGTATGGCTGCATCATATCGAGCTGGATAAAGGGGAGCGTCTGAGTTTTCAGCTGCACGGCCCGCGCGCCTACCTGCAATCTATCCACGGCACGGTACATGCGCAGACGCCCGCTGAGGAGCGTGAAGCGTTAACCTGCGGAGATGGTGCGTTTATTCGCGACGAGGCGAATATCACCCTGGTGGCCGATACGCCGCTGCGTGCGCTGTTGATTGATTTGCCGGTCTGAACCGCCGGCCTCTCCCCGTACAAGGAGAGGCCGTTATTTCAGGCGACTTTCTCCGCCATGATCTCAATGATCTGTTTATCCGTTGCCTGCATTGAACGGCATGCAAGTGAGCACAGATTGGCGATGGACTGTTCCACATCGTGCGCCACAATCCCTTCGTTGCCGGTCACGGCGCAATCATCAAGCGCCATCATTACCGATTTCCAGGCACTGCTGACGCTGGTTGAGACTTTCATCGCGCAGCTGTTCGATGCTCCATCGCAGATCATTCCGCTGACGTCGCCAATCATACTGCTGATCGCCATCTCAATCGCCTTATAGCCCCCGTCCAGCAGCCATGCCATACCTGCTGCCGCGCCCATGGCCGCGGTCGTCGCCGCGCACAATGCCGACAGGCGAGGAAGCTGGTAATGGATATAAATGGCCGAGAGGTGCGAAAGCATCAGGGCCCGCGCCAGTTTTTCCTCATCAGCCTGGAGATATTCCGCCACGACCAGAACCGGCATCGTTGCCGTAATCCCCTGATTACCCGAACCGGAATTGCTCATCGCAGGCAGTTTCGCTCCGCCCATTCGGGCATCTGACGCGGCGCTGGTGCGGATGATTATCTCCGATCCTAACCCCTGGTCGATAAAGCCGCGCGCCTGCTGTCTATGCAACGTCGCGCCAATATGGAGTCCCCATTTGCCGGTTAATCCCTCCCTGGAGAGGGCGTCGTTTAGATGCCCGGCTTCCAGGATAAAACGAATGGCGGAAAACGGAACATGCTCGATAAACTCCAGGATCTGCGACAGCGACGTGCTCGACAGCACTCTCAGGGGATCGCCGCCAGAGCTCTGCGGCTGCTCATCCAGCATAAAGCGTGTTTCGCCCTGATAGCTGATCTGCACGACCCGCGTGTGTCCTCCCGCGATGGTGACGCTTGCCGACTCCGCCCCGGCATAGACAATGGCGCGGGAATAGAGGATTTCGTCGCAGGGTTGCTGCAGTTTTACCTGCACTTTTCCTGCCGCCAGCAGCGCTTTAGCGCGGGCAATCGCCTCGGGCGAAGCATCTTTTAAAACCTCCAGCCCGCCCCGGGGATTGCCACCAATCGCCCCCAGCGCAGCCGCAACAGGCAGGCCAACCATGCCAGTACCTGGTACTGTTACACCCAGTCCATTCTTCATTAAATTCGGTGAAACCCACGCCTCAATTTGCGTGATTTCTCCGCTTAGCTGTTCAGCCGCGATGGCACAAGCCAGCGACAGCGAGACAGGTTCTGTACATCCCAGGGCAGGTTTAACCTCTTCCTGCACCGCGTGAATAAACAGGTTCCATAAAGGGTTTATTTGTTCAGACATCGTTACGACCTTTATTGCACATCAGGAAAAAGCGAGGAAAGGAGAAACACAAAGCAGTAGCCCGGTGATAATAATAATCACCAGCGACACGCCTTTGTATTTATGCAGCGCAGGGACCTTGTAGACCAGCCACGCCGGAATTAAACAGCCCACCATGCCAAAAATAGGGCTGCAGATAGAGGTGAAACTCAGCACAGGAGCATTTAATACAATGGCGCTCCAGGCAAGCAGTATGGCAAACACCATAATGCCGCGCTGTACTGTGGATTCACTGATTTTATCCGCCGGCAATTTGCGGCGCAGGATATTCAACACAATGCCTTGCGTCGCTTCATGAAAGCCGAGATAGACGCCAAAGAAAGCGGTCATTACAGCGAAGATATTCAGAATAACGCTGACGATTTTTACCCAACCCGCACCATCACCACTAATAAACTGCGCGGCAATTGCCAGGGCGGAAATATTCTGTTCATAGGCTTTGACCGCTTCCTCATGCCCCATCGCGAGGGTAAAAGAGACCGCGTAGAAAAAGACCGTCACAAACAGAATGCCAAACGCGATATTCATCGCCCGCAGGGCTTTGTACCGTGCCACTTCGATCGATTTTGCGCGGGAGCGGTAGGAGATCACCATTGGGCTGAGCGTCTGGATAAACAGAATGGAGGTGAGGGTAAACGGCAGCGTAATGATGGCATTCTTGATCAGCAGCCCCATCGGCGGCAGCGCGCCAACGTTATAGAGGTGCCACATACCAATCATTGAGATGCCCAGAGCCGCTACCACCAGCAGTTTGGTGAGCACCATCAGGCTGGAGACTTTAAACAGCAGTTTTTCACCCCGGGAAGAGATCGCCACCAGGATACAGATCAGTAATAAGCCATAGAAAGGGTTTTCTGACAGCAAACCGTCCGTCACGCCGAAGGTATGCAGATAAGAGGCGCTGTCGTTGGTAATCGCCGTGGAATATACAAACATCCAGATAACCAGCATGACAAAATAGAGCGCCCCTAACAGAATGCCCCAGTTTTTACCCAGATAACCGCTGATCACGCTCGGGTAATCTTTGCACTCCGGCGATTCCGCCAGCGTATTAATAAACAGGCGCTGAAAGAGATACATCGCCGGATAACCAATGATGGAAGAGAGCAGAAAAACCCACAGGCCCATTAATCCCACCTGAACCGGGAGAAAAACAATACCGGCACCGATTGCCATGCCGATACTCATAATTATCCAACCGGTATCATTACTGTCGAATTTAATCGCTTCTTGCCATTCACTCTCACTCATTCCAGCCCGTCTTGCTGCCGGTGAGTCGCTCACAATTACGCTATTATTTGTCGCCGTATCCATTAGGCTCTCGCTTATTTTGTAGGGTAAACAGTTATTTTTATGGATATCTGCTCATCAGCGATAATGACCAGAGAGGTGCAGGCGTTTGTTATTCGTGTGGAAATATCATATCCGGAGAGGAAGAGAAAAAAATCACAACGTTAGTGGGGTTTTTGGCTAAAAAAAGAAAAAGTTACTCTTTTTAAAAAAGAAGTGGGGCTACTTTTCTCATTGTGACGCACTTCAAGGAATAAAAACCCGCGACACGCGCGGGTTGTTGAGCACTGGTACGTTAATGACAACTTATTCGCTCAGAGTCTGGGCGATTTGCGATCTGACTTCTGCCCGCTGCTCTGCCGTCAGGACCTGGCTCACATCGAAGTAATATTTCACGCGATAGTAACGCGCCTGCTCCTCAATGCGGCTGAACGCAGCCAGCTGATCTTTCACTGCCTTCTCATCCCATTTGCCGGACTGGATCACGTCAATCAACGTGCCATTTTTCACATCGCTGGTCGGGATTTTCTGCACGTTCTCTTCCAGCTGCTGGTGCAGAGCCTTAATTTTCGCGGTCTGTTCGCTGCTGAGTTTTAATTGCTGAACGATAGGATCCTGGGCAGGCTGCGGTGCGGTTGTCACTTCTGCCGCCTGCGCCACACCCGCAAAGCCTGTCATCGTTGCCGTCAGCAGCGCGATCCGGAAAATCTTTTTCATCTCACAATCCTCAATTATCTGTCAGGGAAGAACCGGAGTATTTTTCAATTACGGATGTTGATCTGTGAGGAAGTATATAAACAATTTTAAATGTAAATGCCGGGATGAGGGCAGAAAGCAAAAACCCCGCCGAAGCGGGGTTTCTAAAGAGTTGAAGCTGACCGATAAGCCGCATTCTTTTGGGTATAGCGTCGTTGGACAGTCATTCATCTTACCGCCAAGAAGCAAAAACCCCGCCGAAGCGGGGTTTTCTGAAGAGTTGAAGCTGACCGATAAGCCGCGTTCTTTTGGGTATAGCGTCGTTGGACAGTCATTCATCTTACCGCCAAGAAGCAAAAACCCCGCCGAAGCGGGTTTTTCTGAAGAGTTGAAGCTGACCGATAAGCCGCGTTCTTTTGGGTATAGCGTCGTTGGACAGTCATTCATCTTACCGCCAAGAAGCAAAAACCCCGCCGAAGCGGGGTTTTCTGAAGAGTTGAAGCTGACCGATAAGCCGGGTTCTGTCGTTGGACAGTCATTCATCTAGGCCAGCAATCGCTCACTGGCTCAAGCAGCCTACCCGGGTTCAGTACGGGCCGTACCATGTGAACCCCTATTTGGCCTTGCTCCGGGTGGAGTTTACCGTGCCACGGACTGTTACCAGCCGCGCGGTGCGCTCTTACCGCACCCTTTCACCCTTACCTGATCCCACTTGCGTGGGCCATCGGCGGTTTGCTCTCTGTTGCACTGGTCGTGGGTTTCCCCCCCAGGCGTTACCTGGCACCCTGCCCTATGGAGCCCGGACTTTCCTCCCCTCCGCCCGTCTCCCCCGAAAGGGACGACGACGAAGCGGCGACTGTCTGGTCAGCTTCGGCGCGCAGTATAGAGGGTTTGCGCCCCGCTGTCACCCTTCGGTGAGCATCCCTACCCGCAGGGTGGCGGCAATATTGCGCGAGGCGCGATAAATATTGTCAAACGCGCCGCGGAACGCCTCTTCCAGGGTGCTGATGCTGGTCAGGACGCTGAACACCGCATCGATGCCATATTGATGAACCACCGCGACATCGCTGGTCAGGCTGCCGGCGATGCCGATGACCGGCTTGCGATATTTACTGGCGACGCGCGCCACGCCCACCGGCACTTTGCCGTGAATACTTTGACTGTCCAGGCGCCCTTCGCCGGTCACCACCCAGGTGCAGTCGTGAATATGCTCTTCGAGATTCAGCGCCTGGGTGACGATTTCAATGCCGCTCTTCAGCTCCGCGCCGAGGAACGCCATCAGCGCGGCGCCCATGCCGCCTGCCGCACCCGCACCGGGGACATTTTTAACCTCAATACGCAGCGCGGTATTAATCACATCAGCGTAGTGAGAAAGATTGTTGTCGAGCTCGGTGATATTGGCTTCTGTTGCCCCTTTCTGCGGGCCGAAGATGCGGGAGGCACCCTGCTCGCCGATCAGCGGATTGCTCACGTCGCAGGCCACCCGGATCGCGCAGGTTTTGAGACGCGGATCGAGCAACGAAATATCAATATTGTTTAACGCCATCAGGCTGCCACCGCCGTAGCCAATCTCGGTGCCGTTGGCATCCGTCAGTTTTGCCCCCAGCGCCTGAACCATCCCTGCGCCGCCGTCGTTGGTGGCGCTGCCGCCAATCCCGATAATGATATTGCGCGCACCTTTATCGAGTGCGGCAAGGATCAGCTCGCCCGTCCCGCGGGAGGTGGTAATCAGCGGGTTGCGCTGTGCCGGAGGAACCAGTGCCAGTCCGCTCGCCGCCGCCATCTCAATAAACGCCGTCACGCCATCGCCGGAGATCCCCCAGCTGGCATTGACACTTTCGCCCAGTGGCCCCGTCACTACTGCATGCTGCATCGTGCCATTGGTGGCGGCAACCATCGCTTCAACCGTGCCTTCCCCGCCATCCGCAACGGGAACCGAAACATACTCTGCATCGGGAAAGATCTCCCGAAAGCCTTTTTCTATCGCCTGCGCTACCTCGGTGGCAGACAGGCTTTCTTTGTAAGAGTCAGGGGCGATTACGATTTTCATAGTTATAGCCTGTTACCGCTTAAGGCAAAAATAGCGGGCGCGTTCCCGCGCCCGTCTTTGTTAGCGAGAAACTTCCACTTTCGCCAGTTTTTCGTAATAGCACGCGAGGGCGCTGTGGTCTGCCGTTCCCAGCCCATCTGCGCGCAGGGCCTGCATCATCTCCATTACCGCCGCGGTCAGGGGTAGCTGTGCCCCCACGCCGTGAGAGGTATCCAGCGCGTTCGCCAGATCCTTGATGTGCAGATCGATACGGAAACCCGGCTTGAAGTTACGATCCATGACCATTGGCGCTTTGGCATCCAGTACGGTGCTGCCCGCCAGGCCGCCACGGATGGCCTGATACACCAGATCCGGGTTAACGCCCGCTTTGGTCGCCAGGGTCAGGGCTTCAGACATCGCGGCGATGTTCAGGGCCACGATGACCTGGTTTGCCAGCTTGGTGACGTTACCGGCACCAATCTCACCGGTATGCACCACGGAGCCGGCCATCGCTTTCAGCAGGTCGTAGTATTTGTCGAAGATGGCTTTGTCGCCGCCCACCATCACAGAGAGGGTGCCGTCGATAGCTTTCGGCTCGCCGCCGCTCACCGGCGCATCCAGCATGTCGATGCCTTTTGCTTTTAACGCCTCGCTGATTTCACGGCTGGCCAGCGGTGCGATGGAGCTCATGTCGATCAGCACGGTGCCAGGTTTTGCCCCTTCGATGATGCCGCCTTCGCCCAGCGCCACCTCTTTAACGTGCGGGGAGTTTGGCAGCATGGTGATGATCACATCGCACTGCTCAGCAATGGCTTTTGCCGTGGTGGCCGTTTCTGCGCCTGCGGCGATCACTTCGGCAATGGCTTCCGGGTTACGGTCTGCAACCACCAGTGAGTAACCTGCTTTGATGAGGTTTTTACTCATTGGTTTACCCATGATACCCAGGCCAATAAAACCAACTTTCAGTGTCATAATTGCGTCTCTCTTTATTCAGTGGTGGTGGTTATTTCTTGAAGGAATCCGCTAACTTCTGGGTGGCGGAGCGGAACACGCCGAGATCGCTGCCGACGGCGACAAAGGTTGCGCCCCATTCCAGATAGCGGCGGGCATCAGCCTCGACCGGTGCCAGAATGCCGCACGGCTTACCGTGCGCTTTGGCACGGGCAAAGATGTGCTGGATGGCGCGCTGCACTTCCGGGTGATTTGCGTTCCCCAGGTGGCCAAAGGCGGCCGCCAGATCGCTTGGGCCGACAAAGATGCCGTCTACGCCGTCAGTGGCGGCGATGGCATCGACGTTGTCCACGCCCTGCTGGCTCTCAATCTGCACCAGGATGGTGATGTTTTTGTTCGACTGGGCGAGGTAGTCCGGCACGGTGCCAAACATATTGGCACGATGGGAGACCGACACGCCGCGAATGCCTTCTGGCGGATAACGGGTGGAGGCCACCGCCTGCACCGCCTCTTCGACGTTTTCCACAAACGGGATCAGGAAGTTATAGAAACCAATATCTAGCAGGCGCTTGATGATCACCGGCTCATTGGTCGGCACGCGCACCACCGGCGCGCTGTGGCTACCTTTCAGCGCCATCAGCTGCGGGATAAAGGTGGTGACGTCGTTCGGCGCATGTTCACCGTCCAGCACCAGCCAGTCAAAACCTGCCAGTCCCAGCACTTCGGTGCTGATTGGGCTTGCCAGCGCGGACCAGCAGCCAATCTGAATCTGATGTGCCGCGAGGGCCGCTTTAAATTTGTTTGGGAAAATATCGTTACTCATCGCTTATACCTTTGCTTATTTCTGCAATTCCATACGTTTGATGTCGCCCACTACGAACAGGTAGCAGAACATCGCCATCAGCGCCGAACACCCTACGAACAGCAGTGCCGCGTTGAACGAATGCAGCTCACTGACCAGATAGCCAATCACCAGCGGAGTGACGATTGACGCTACGTTGCCAAAGACGTTAAACACACCCCCGCACAGGCCAACAATCTCTTTCGGTGCGGTATCGGATATGACCGGCCAGCCCAGGGCACCAAACCCTTTACCGAAGAAGGCCAGCGCCATCAGCGCGACCACCAGCGTGGTGTTGTTGGTGTAGTTGCACAGAATGATTGAGGAGGCCAGCAGCATACCCAGCACGATCGGCAGCTTACGCGCCAGGGTAATCGACTTGCCTTGCTTAATCAGGTGATCCGAGAATACGCCGCCCAGTACGCCGCCGGCAAAGCCGCACAGCGCCGGAATGGATGCCACCAGGCCCACTTTCAGAATCGACATCCCCTTCTCCTGCACCAGATAAATCGGGAACCAGGTGAGGAAGAACCAGGTGATGGTGTTGATAAAGTATTGCCCGAAAAAGACGCCCAGCATCATGCGGTTAGACAATAACTGTTTGATGTAATGCAGCTTCGGACCGCTGGCCGCTTTGTCGCCTGGCTTTTTGTGGTCCATATCGACCACCGCGCCGCCCTCCTTAATGAACTTCAGTTCATCGGCGCTTATGCCTGGATGGTCGGTCGGGTTATGAATAAACTTCGCCCACATACCGGTCAGCACAAAGCCAATCACACCCATTACGGTAAAGACATGTTCCCAGCCCCAGGCGAAGGTCAGCCAGCCGAGCAGCGGGGAGAAGAGCGCCAGCGAGAAATATTGCGCGGCGTTAAAAATAGCTGATGCCGTACCGCGCTCTTTGGTCGGGAACCAGGCCGCCACGATACGGGCGTTAGCCGGGAAGGATGGCGCCTCGGAGAAGCCGAGCATAAAGCGCATAAAGAACATTGAAATGCCCGCCCACGCCAGCGGGAAAAGATCGACAAACCCCTGCAGGAAGGTGAACAGCGACCAGAAGAAGAGGCTGTAGGTATAGACCTTTTTCGAGCCGAATTTGTCCAGCAGCCAGCCGCCGGGGATCTGCATCAGCAGATAGGCCCAGCCGAAGGCGGAGAAGATGTAGCCCATCGACACGGCACTTAATTGCAGCTCTTTGGCGACTTCCGTTCCGGCAATAGAGAGCGTGGCGCGGTCAGCGTAATTGACAGCGGTAACAATAAAAATGATGAGTAATATTAAATAACGGGTGGGGAAACCCTTTTTAGTTTCAACGGTAGTATCCAGCAACATATTTATTTCCTCTGGTACATCAATGAAATTATTTTTATTGTTTTAAGAAAGAGGCAGTCCTGATTATTTTGCTCATTAGAGGTAATTACGGTTAATTAACCAAATCCATGAAAGCGTTAATGAGTATAATCAAGCGCCCACCACCACGCATTGTCGCATTGCTCAATTATCAACTTTATTGTGAATATTATTTTGAGCATATGCACAAACCCCTGGGCGCTGATGCACAGATTTCGCCATTGCTCCCCTTATGGGCAGGCCACCGTCATAAATGAGTGATCGCGATCACATTATTAATTCCCCATGCCTGACATTCTTTATTCCACTGAGCAGAGTCTTTATTTTTTATAACGAGAAAATATAGTTACTCTTTGATCAATTAATTATCCCCCACGCGCTGGAGAATACTGGACAATGGCCGACATCGAAATTCGTCAAACGTCGCCGACCGCGTTTTATATTAAGGTACATGAGACCGATAACGTGGCGATTATTGTTAACGATCAGGGGTTAAAAGCCGGAACGCGTTTCCCGGACGGACTTGAACTCATCGAGCATATTCCACAGGGCCATAAAGTGGCGCTGGTGGATATCCCGGCGCAGGGCGAAATCGTGCGTTATGGCGAAGTCATCGGCTACGCCGTGCGCGCCATCCCCCAGGGCAGTTGGATTGATGAGTCGCTGGTTGCCCTGCCGGAAGCCCCGCCGCTGCACACCCTGCCGCTGGCAACCCGCGTACCGGAGCCGCTACCTGCGCTTGAAGGCTATACCTTTGAAGGTTATCGCAATGCGGACGGCAGCGTAGGCACCAAAAACCTGCTCGGCATCAGCACCAGCGTGCACTGCGTGGCGGGCGTGGTCGATTATGTAGTGAAGATCATCGAACGCGATCTGCTGCCAAAATACCCCAACGTCGACGGCGTGGTGGGTCTGAACCACCTTTACGGCTGCGGCGTGGCGATCAACGCTCCGGCGGCAATTGTCCCTATCCGCACCATCCACAATATCGCCCTGAACCCGAACTTCGGCGGCGAAGTGATGGTTATCGGCCTCGGCTGCGAGAAGCTGCAACCCGAAAAACTGCTCCAGGGCACCGAAGACGTGCAGGCGATCCCGGTGGATGACGCCAGCATCGTGCGTCTGCAGGATGAGCAGCATGTCGGCTTCCGGTCGATGGTGGATGACATTCTGCAGGTCGCTGAGCACCATCTGGCAAAACTGAATCAGCGCCAGCGTGAAACCTGCCCGGCCTCTGAGCTGGTGGTGGGAATGCAGTGCGGCGGCAGCGATGCCTTCTCGGGCGTGACCGCCAACCCGGCAGTGGGCTATGCCTCGGATCTGCTGGTGCGCTGTGGCGCCACGGTAATGTTCTCCGAAGTGACCGAAGTGCGCGACGCGATCCATCTCCTGACGCCGCGCGCCATCAACGAAGAGGTGGGCAAACGCCTGCTGGAGGAGATGGCCTGGTACGATAACTATCTCGACATGGGCAAGACCGACCGCAGCGCCAACCCGTCACCGGGCAACAAGAAAGGCGGCCTGGCGAACGTGGTGGAAAAAGCGCTGGGCTCCATCGCTAAGTCGGGCAAGAGCGCCATCGTTGAAGTGCTTTCTCCGGGTCAGCGCCCGACTAAACGTGGCCTGATCTACGCCGCCACGCCAGCCAGTGATTTCGTCTGCGGTACCCAGCAGGTGGCCTCCGGGATCACCGTTCAGGTCTTCACCACCGGTCGCGGCACCCCGTACGGCCTGATGGCGGTGCCGGTCATTAAAATGGCGACCCGTACCGAGCTGGCGAACCGCTGGTTTGACCTGATGGAT
Source organism: Leclercia sp. LSNIH1 (assembly GCF_002902985.1). Taxonomy (NCBI): domain Bacteria; kingdom Pseudomonadati; phylum Pseudomonadota; class Gammaproteobacteria; order Enterobacterales; family Enterobacteriaceae; genus Leclercia; species Leclercia sp. LSNIH1. Next base: position 334,126 of record NZ_CP026167.1, read on the forward strand.
ATCAACGCGGGCACTATCGCTACCGGCGAAGAGAGCATTGAGGATGTGGGCTGGAAGCTGTTCCACTTCATCCTCGACGTGGCGAGTGGACGTAAGAAGACTTTCTCCGATCAATGGGGATTACATAACCAGCTGGCGGTATTTAACCCGGCCCCGGTGACCTGAGTTTGCAGTAAACCTCCTTTAGCATGGCTTCGGCCATGCTTTTTTTTGCCTTTCGTTCTGGCTGATGCTCGCCATTCCGAATTTTTGCCGATCTGAAGTAATTATCGTCTGACGGGACAAGCGCTGCCTATCTTAAGACCTGCCAGTACCCACCTTTTCTGGCACCGACCCGTTGTACCTTACCCTTGCTTTGTAATGCGCTAAGGTAGCGTTCTACCGTACGGGAGGTTACACCGAGCATTGAGGCCAGGGTAGAAGCTGTCATTTTTGGCTGGGTAATCAGAAGTTGCAGGATGGCATCCTCTTTTTCCGACATTTGTTCCGACATTTGTTCCGACAATGCATGCGGGGTTGCGATACTTTCACGCAGCGCATCGGCAAGATTGTGTAGCATAAATTCTACAAAAGCCGTGCAATCGCTGGCTTTATCACACTGCCCAAGGATGGCGTAGTACCGCTCTTGCTGAAAGTGGATCAGCGTTTCCACCGGCAACCAGGCCAGCTCGGCACGCCAGTGGCTGAGGATAAGAGTCTGCCAGAGACGCCCCATACGGCCATTACCGTCGGCAAAGGGATGGATAAATTCAAATTCATAGTGGAATACAGAGCTGGCAATTAGCGGGTGCAAGTCTGTGGCATTAAGCCAGCCAAGCAGCTCATCCACCAGACGAGGTACCTGAGATGCAGGAGGTGCCATATGCACCAGTTGGTTACCACGATAGATCCCGACATCCCCCTGGCGCAGTTGCCCGGGATTATCTACGAGCCCCTTCATCAGGAGCCGATGGGCACTCAGCAAATCTTTCAGACGACTGGCTTGCCAGATATTCAGGTGCTCATAGGCCTGGATGGCGTTTCTGACTTCCTGAATATCTTTTGCCGGGGCCAGCACCCGCTTTCCATCCATAATTGCGGTCACCTGCCCGGTGGTCAGCGAATTATGTTCAATGGCTAACGACGCCTGGATAGTACGAATACGATTCTCTTTACGCAGCAGAGGTGAAGCTCGCCCCGTATAAGCAGCCCAGTGTCCCAGCAGTTCTCCCGTTTCAACCACCAGATTAAGGATTGCAGACGTAATCGTAAAAGGCGGTTGATAACGGCTCACGAGCTTACTCCCCCTGCTGCTCCAGCGCATATTTATACAGCGCGTTCTTTTTCACGCCGTGGATCTCTGCTGCCAGCGCGGCCGCTTTCTTCAGCGGCAGTTCAGCCTGCAGCAGCGCGAGGGTGCGCAGGGCATCCGCAGGCAGGGCGTCCTCTTCGGCCTTGTGCCCTTCGACAATCAGCACCATCTCGCCCTTGCGGCGGTTTTCATCCTCTTTCACCCATGCCAGCAGCTCGCCAACCGGCAGGCCGTGGATGGTCTCCCAGGTTTTGGTCAGTTCGCGGGCCAGCACCACGTAACGCGCCTCTCCCCAGACGGCGACCATATCTTCCAGGCTCTCCAGCAGACGGTGGGTCGATTCGTAGAAGATCAGCGTGCGCGGTTCGGCTTCCAGCGCCTTCAGCACGTCGCGACGACCTTTGGATTTGGCGGGCAGGAAGCCTTCGTAGCAGAAGCGGTCAGACGGCAGACCCGCCGCGCTCAGGGCGGCAATGGCGGCACACGGCCCCGGTAACGGGACAACCCGAATGCCCGCCTCGCGGCAGGTGCGGACCAGATGGTAGCCTGGATCGTTAATCAGCGGCGTGCCGGCATCGGAGACCAGGGCGATGTTCTGCCCCTCTTTCAGCTTTGCCACCAGCGTCTCGGCCTTTTGCTGCTCGTTATGATCGTGCAGGGCAAACAGGCGGGCGTTAATGGCGAAGTGTTGCAGCAGCAGGCCAGTGTGGCGGGTATCTTCAGCCGCAATAAGATCAACGCTTTGCAATACGGTGAGCGCACGTTGGGTAATATCAGATAAATTCCCGATAGGAGTAGGTACAATATATAGCTGACCCTGAGAATTATCTGCCGTTTCGTGTTGTTTCATTGTTTCATCCGTATTGCCGATTTAATATTGAGCATTGCGTAAAAAATATCACTGGATACAGTATGGTACCCTTAACGTTTTTTCATAATAAAGCCACGCGCAGCCTTCCGCTGGTGCTGGCAGCCCTGTTCTTTGCAGGCTGTGGCACACAGGCGCCCGATCAAAGTGCTGCCCACATGGAGGGTACAGCCCAGGCTGACTCCGGCTTCTATCTGCACCAGATGGAGCAGAGCTCGAATGATACCAGGATCAACTGGCAATTACTCGCCATTCGTGCACTGCTGAAAGAGGGTAAAACCCAGCATGCCACCGATCTGTTTAACCAGTTGCCGCAGGATCTGACCGATACCCAGCGTCGCGAACAGTCCCTGCTGGCCGCCGAGCTGAAAATTGCGCAGAACGATGCTGCCGGCGCTAAGAAGCTCCTCGGCAATATCGACATCAGCGCGCTGGATAAAAATCAGCAGGCGCGTTTCTGGCAGGCCGGTATCGCCGCTGAGCAGGGGCGTCCTTCCCTGACGCTGCTGCGGGCGTTGATCGCCCAGGAGCCGCTGCTCTCCGCTGCCGAAAAACAGAAAAATATCGATGCCACCTGGCAGACGCTCTCCGCCATGAACCCCGATCAGGCCAATGCGCTGGTGATTAACGCCGACGAGAATATCCTGCAGGGCTGGCTGGATCTGCAGCGCGTCTGGTTCGATAACCGCAACGATCCGGATATGCTGAAGGCCGGAATTAAAGACTGGCAAACCCGCTATCCGAATAACCCGGGCGCAACCATGCTGCCAACGCAACTGGTTAATGTACAGAACTTCAAGCCAGCCTCCACCAGCAAAATCGCCCTGCTGCTGCCATTAGGTGGCCAGGCCGCCGTCTTTGGCCGCACGATCCAGCAGGGTTTTGAAGCGGCGAGAAACGGTACTGCCGCCGTCGCGGGCAGCGCAGTTCCCGCCCAGGTCGCCCAGGCCGCTAATGCCGGTGATGTGGTGAGCCCATCCAGTGCCGAAACCAACGATCTGACCGCGACCCAACCTGTCGCTGCCCAGCCAGGCACGCTCCAGAATCCGGTGCAGGCCCCTGCCACCCCTCAGCCTGTCGCCGCGCCGGAAGGCAACGTACAGGAAGGTAACGTGCAGGAGCCGGTGCAGACTCCGGTCACGACACAAGAGACGCAGACCGTTGCCCAACCACAGGTCATGGGTAACCCATCTGCGGAGATAAAAGTGTATGACACCAGCAACCAGCCGCTCGATCAGGTGCTGAGTCAGGTGCAGCAGGATGGCGCCAGCATCGTGGTCGGCCCGCTGCTGAAAAACAACGTGGACGAGCTGGTGAGAAGCAACACCCCGCTGAACGTGCTGGCGCTGAACCAGCCGGAGCAGGTGCAGAATCGCCCGAACGTCTGCTACTTTGCCCTGTCGCCAGAAGACGAAGCCCGCGATGCGGCCCGCCATATCCATGAGCAAGGTAAGCAGGCTCCTCTGCTGCTCATCCCGCGCAGCCAACTGGGCGATCGCGTCGCGACTGCCTTTGCCCAGGAGTGGCAACAGCTGGGTGGCGGCATCGTCCTGCAGCAGAAATTTGGCTCAGCCTCAGAACTGCGCGCAGGCGTGAACGGCGGAGCGGGTATTGCCCTCAGCGGTAGCCCGGTGACTGCCAGCCTGCCGCAGCAGCAGAGCGTGACGATTGGTGGTCTGACTATCCCGGCTCCGCCAACGGATGCGCAGATCAGCGGCGGCGGTAACGTGGATGCGGCCTACATTGTCGCCACCCCGGAAGAGATCGCCTTTATCAAACCGATGATCGCCATGCGTAACGGCAGCCAGGCGGGCGTGTCGCTGTACGCCAGCTCACGCAGCGCACAGGGCACCGCAGGCCCGGACTTCCGTCTTGAGATGGAAGGGCTGCAGTACAGCGAAATCCCGATGCTCGCAGGGGCAAACCCAGAGCTGATGCAGCAGGCGCTCAGCAGCGTGCGTAACGACTACTCGCTGGCGCGCCTGTATGCCATGGGCGTGGATGCCTGGGCGCTGGCGAACCACTTCACCCAGATGCGCCAGGTGCCGGGCTTTACCCTTAACGGCAATACCGGCGATCTCACCGCCACTCAGGACTGCGTGATTAACAGGAAGTTATCATGGCTCAAATACCAGCAGGGACAGATCGTTCCGGCCAGTTAACCCGCAAACAGACCGGCGACGCGCGCGAATTACAGGCGCGTCGCTGGCTTGAGCGCAAAGGACTGCGCTTTATCGCCGCCAACGTTCGCGGACGCGGCGGTGAAATTGACCTTATCATGCAGGACGGCCCGTCCATCGTGTTCATTGAGGTGCGCTACCGCCAGTCATCCCGTTACGGCGGGGCCGCCGCCAGCGTGACCCGGGCCAAGCAACAAAAATTGTTACACACCGCCCAGTTGTGGCTTGCCCGGCATAATGGCAGCTTTGACACTGTGGATTGCCGGTTCGATGTGGTAGCCTTCACCGGAAACGCCATCGAATGGTTCAAAAACGCCTTCGGCGAAGACGCGTAAATCAGATCGTTAAGGGATACCGTGCTCGAAAGAATTAAGGTTTGCTTCACGGAAAGCATTCAGACTCAGATTGCAGCAGCAGAAGCGCTGCCGGACGCCATCTCCCGCGCGGCGATGACGCTGGTTCAGTCCCTGCTTAACGGCAACAAAATTCTCTGTTGTGGTAATGGCACCTCGGCCGCCAACGCACAGCATTTTGCTGCCAGTATGATCAATCGTTTTGAGACAGAGCGCCCCAGTTTACCTGCCATTGCACTTAATACCGATAACGTGGTCTTAACGGCGATTGCCAACGATCGTCTTCATGATGAGATCTACGCCAAGCAGGTGCGCGCGTTAGGGCATGCCGGTGATGTCCTGCTGGCCATCTCCACGCGCGGCAACAGCCGCGACATCGTGAAAGCCGTGGAAGCGGCCGTCACGCGCGATATGACCATCGTTGCGCTGACCGGTTACGACGGCGGTGAGCTGGCAGGGCTGTTAGGTCCGCATGATGTTGAGATCCGTATTCCTTCCCACCGCAGCGCGCGCATTCAGGAGATGCATATGCTGACGGTGAACTGTTTATGCGATCTGATCGATAACACGCTTTTCCCTCACCAGGATGATTAAGGAGTAAACATGAAGGCACTTTCGCCCCTCGCAGTCCTTATTTCTGCGCTGCTGCTTCAGGGATGTGTGGCTGCAGCGGTAGTGGGTACCGCCGCAGTGAGTACCAAAGCCGCGACCGACCCGCGAACCGTGGGCACGCAGGTGGATGACGGCACCCTTGAACTGCGCGTGAACAGCGCACTCTCCAAAGACCAACAGATTAAGAAAGAAGCGCGTATTAACGTAACGGCTTATCAGGGCAAGGTTTTACTGGCCGGCCAGGCGCCGAATACCGAACTTGCCTCCCGCGCGAAGCAAATTGCGATGGGTGTAGAAGGGACGACCGAGGTATTTAACGAAATACGTCAGGGCCAGCCGATTGGCCTGGGTGCCGCCTCAAATGACACCTGGATCACCACCAAAGTGCGCTCCCAGCTGCTGGGTAGCGATCAGGTGAAATCCTCTAACGTGAAAGTGACCACCGAGAACAGCGAAGTCTTCCTGCTCGGCCTGGTGACCGAGCGTGAAGGTAAAGCGGCGGCGGATATCGCCAGCCGGGTGAGCGGCGTGAAACACGTGACTACCGCCTTCACCTACATCAAGTAATCTCCCCCGCCCTCTGCCGCTGGCAGAGGGCGCTCATTCCTCTCCCTGCGCCTGCTCCCTGATTTTCGCCGACGGAATAACATTGACTCCTGCCGGTGCTGCACCCAGCGCCTCCTGCAGCATAACCTGCGCCACATCCCGCGCCTCGACAGACTTCCAGTTGCCGGGCAGCAGACTGAACAGCGGGGAAAACAGCGACTCGCTGAAGCGATGCTTCTCCCGCTCCCCCAGCAGCATTGACGGACGCACAATGGTCAGCCGCTCCCACTTCTGGGCGATCAGGGCCTCTTCCATTTTGCCTTTCACCTTGTTGTAGAAGAACGGTGAATGCGCGTTAGCTCCCATGGCGCTCACTACCAGGAAATGCTTCGCCCCGAGTCGTTTGCCGGTCAGCGCAGTATCCACCACCAGCGTGTAATCGGCATGGATAAAGGCCTCTTTGCTGCCCGCCTCACGCCGGGTGGTGCCCAGACAGCAAAAGACGGTATCTACCGGATCCTGAACCTGTGCCAGCGCATCGGTCAGTTGCGGATCGTGGGGATTAAACACCCCTTCGATATCGCCCAGCGGGCGACGCGTCGGGGCGGCGATATAGTTGATCTTCTGCTCCTGGATTAGCATACGCAGCAGGTGCCCACCCACAAGGCCAGTCGCGCCGGTAATTAAAACCTGACTCATTACTCCTCCTTTGCAGATTAGTCCGTATGCGATTTCATGCCGCTCAACCACACTTAGTGGTCTGAACGTTAAGTATTTACCACAAGCTGGAAAAAAGCTGTCTGAAGCCAAAACAACGGAGGAAGCATGAGCAAGAAAATTGCGGTCTTGATTACCGACGAGTTTGAAGATTCAGAATTTACCTCACCTGCCGAGGCGTTTCGTAAGGCGGGCCATGAGGTGATCACCATTGAAAAAGAGGCAGGCAAAACGGTAAAAGGCCATAAGGGCGAGGCCAACGTGACCATCGATAAAACCATCGATGAGGTGAGCCCGTCTGACTTTGACGCCCTGTTACTGCCGGGTGGGCACTCCCCGGACTCGCTACGCAGCGATACGCGTTTCGTGACCTTTACCCGGGATTTTGTCTCCAGCGGGAAACCGGTCTTTGCTATCTGCCACGGTCCACAGCTGCTCATCAGCGCTGAGGTTGTGCGCGGACGTAAACTGACGGGCGTGAAATCGATCGCCATCGATCTGAAAAACGCCGGGGCCGATTTTCACGATCAGGAGGTAGTTATCGATAACGATCAGCTGGTTACCAGCCGGACGCCAGAAGATCTTATCGCCTTTAACCGTGAGGCGTTGCGCTTACTCGGCGCGTAGCCAGTGATGTTTTTTGCCAAAGCCTAACGTGTTGTCAGTGAACTTCAGTTCATCCAGACGGATCTCCCATACCGGAGCTGGCATGGCAGCGGCAACCGGAAAGCGACGAAGATAGTGCTTGCGCATCACGTCGCTTTCCTCTCCTTCCAGACGACGAATCTCCCCTTTGAACTGCACCCCGCGGATTAACGCCACGGTTTTGGGCTGCCCGTTGACGGTGCCTGCAACTTTCGCCTGTTTGCCGCTCATCTGCGCATGACGGGTTTTGTCTTCGCTTAAGATGTAGAACGCGACGCGCTGCGGGTCATAATAGTAAAAGGCATTGGCACACCACAGCTCATCGTCATGGTGTACGCACCAGGTGACCACGTGCTGCTTCGCCAGCCAGCGGTTGATGGCGGCCAGAATTTCCATTTCGCTTCTCTCTCATGCTAAGGTGCACTCACCTTAACATACTGAATCTGTCGCCGTGTGCTGGTTTCTCTATCTTGTTCGAACCGCTGATAATGCGCTCTATACGGGCATCACAACCGATGTGCCGCGCCGCTTCCTGCAACATCAGACGGGAAAAGGGGCGAAGGCGTTGAGGGGTAAAGGAGAGCTGACGCTGGCGTTTTCCGCGGTCGCAGGCGATCGCTCGCTGGCGCTCCGGCTGGAGTACCGCATTAAACAGCTCACGAAGCGCCAGAAAGAGCGCCTCGTCAGCGGAGACGGGACGTTTGAGGCGCTACGCGAGAGCCTGCAAAGGCCGCCGGTTAAAAGCTATTGAAGCGATCGTGGTATTCCACCAGGCCGCTCACGCCGTTAAGCGCATCGTCGGCCAGACGGTGGACCTGGAAAGCCGACTCGGTGCCCGGCCAGCGGCAACGCAGATCGTAATGTGCCGCTTTCTCGAAGCCTAAACGGCTGTAGAAATCCGGATCGCCCAGCGTCACGACCGCGGCGTAGCCAAACTCATTGAGTGAATCCAGCCCTTCGTAGACCAGCTGGCGCGCCAGGCCCTGTCCGCGATAGTTTTCATCCACCGCCAGCGGCGCCATGGCAACCCACTGCAGCTCTTCGCCCTGCACGATGACCGGGCTAAAGGCCACGTAGCCAACGACCTGACCTTCATCATCGGTGGCGACCAGACCCAGCGTAATCAGGCCGTCTTCACGAAGATCGCGAACCAGTTGCGCTTCACCTTCCCCTTCAAACGACCGGCGTAATAAGGCGTCAATACCCGGGGCATCGATGCCAATTTCTACTCGAATCAACATGGCTCACCTACAGAAGTGTGTTTACTTTCCGGCGGAGTTTTCAGACCCGCCTCGACAAAATCGGCCAGTTGCAACAGGGCCACGCGCAGCGGCTTCGGCATCTGTTCCAGTTCAATCGCATCCATCAGGTTTTTGACATACAGACCTAACTCGGTATCGCCTTCAATCACCAGACGACGCTGGAAGAAGAGCGTGTCGGGATCCTGCTTGCGTGCCGCGATCAACAGCAGATCGCTGGCGTCAGCGCTAAAGCTGACGTCCGCCTCGGCGGATTCGCGCACCACCAGCTGTTCATTTTCAACGGAGGTGTACCAGCGCAGACCAATATCCCGCACCTCGATACGTAACCAGCGCCCTTCAAGAAATTCCAGCTCGCCATCCGCCAGCGCCTGGCGGAATTGCCAGCTGAGCACCTGCTCCAGTACCTGGCGCTTCAGGGCAAAGGGCGCGAGCTTAACCGGCACGCTCAGCAGCGACGGGCCAAATTGTACGAGACGTGAACGCAGTTTATCCAGCACGAGCAATACTCCTGATATCTATGGTCCTGATATTTTGCCATATCCAGTCGTCGGTATAGCGGGGTAAATCAACAAACTGACATCCGGCGTAACCCATTATTGGTGTCATCAATACGCCATTAGCTGCCTTAAATCAAAAATTGTCGCCGGATGGTTAATTAAAATCCCTGTTCGATAACAATTTTGCATCCCTCTGGGGCTGCGAACGTCAGGATAAATTATGGAGCTGCTCTGCCCTGCCGGGAACTTACCGGCGCTAAAGGCGGCCATCGAAAACGGCGCCGATGCGGTTTATATCGGGCTGAAGGACGATACCAATGCCCGTCACTTCGCTGGTCTCAATTTTACCGAGAAAAAACTGCAGGAAGCGGTGAGCTTCGTACATCTTCATCGCCGTAAACTGCATATCGCTATCAATACCTTTGCCCACCCCGACGGCTATCAACGCTGGCAGCGCGCGGTGGATATGGCGGCACAGCTGGGTGCCGACGCCCTGATTCTGGCCGATCTCGCCATGCTGGAGTATGCCGCAGAACGCTATCCCCACATTGAGCGCCATGTCTCCGTACAGGCGTCTGCTACCAACGAAGAGGCCATACGCTTTTATCATCGACATTTTGAGGTGTCGCGCGTGGTGCTGCCGCGCGTGCTCTCTATTCATCAGGTTAAGCAACTGGCGCGGGTCACGCCAGTTCCGCTGGAAGTTTTTGCCTTTGGCAGCCTGTGCATCATGGCTGAAGGGCGTTGCTACCTCTCTTCTTATCTCACCGGGGAATCGCCCAACACCGTGGGCGCCTGCTCCCCTGCCCGCTACGTGCGCTGGCAGCAAACCCCGCAGGGGCTGGAGTCGCGTCTGAACGAGGTGCTGATTGACCGCTATCAGGATGATGAAAACGCCGGCTATCCGACGCTGTGCAAAGGTCGCTATCTGGTGGATGGCGAGCGCTACCATGCGCTGGAGGAGCCCACCAGCCTGAACACCCTTGAACTGCTGCCGGAACTGCTGGCCGCCAATATCGCCTCGGTGAAAATCGAAGGACGCCAGCGCAGCCCGGCCTATGTCAGCCAGGTGGCAAAAGTGTGGCGCCAGGCGATCGATCGCTGCATGGCAAATCCGCAGAGCTATACGCCAGAACCGGCGTGGATGGAGACGCTCGGCTCGATGTCCGAAGGCACGCAGACCACGCTGGGTGCGTATCACCGTAAATGGCAGTGAGATAAAGCATGAAATATTCATTAGGACCGGTGCTCTATTACTGGTCGAAAGAGACGCTGGAAGACTTTTATCAGCAGGCGGCAACCAGCCAGGCGGATGTGATCTACCTCGGCGAGGCGGTCTGTAGTAAGCGTCGCGCTACAAAGGTGGGTGACTGGCTGGAGATGGCGAAAACCCTGGCCGACAGTGGCAAGCAGGTCGTGCTCTCTACACTGGCGCTGGTTCAGGCCTCGTCAGAACTGAATGAGCTCAAGCGCTACGTGGAGAACGGTGAATTTCTGCTGGAGGCCAGCGATCTCGGCGTAGTGAACCTGTGCGCCGAGCGCAAGCTGCCGTTTGTCGCCGGGCATGCGCTGAACTGCTACAACGCCGTGGCGCTGCGCCTGCTGCTCAGACAGGGGATGACACGCTGGTGTATGCCGGTGGAACTCTCCCGAGACTGGCTGGTGAACATCCTGGCGCAGTGCGACAAGCTGGGGATCCGCAATCAGTTTGAAGTGGAAGTGCTCAGCTACGGGCATCTGCCGCTGGCTTACTCCGCCCGCTGCTTTACCGCGCGTTCAGAGAACCTGCCGAAAGATGAGTGCGAAACCTGCTGCATCAAATACCCCAACGGACGCAGTATGCTGTCGCAGGAGAAACAGCAGGTGTTTGTCCTCAACGGCATTCAGACCATGAGCGGCTACGTTTACAACCTCGGCAACGAACTGGCCTCAATGAAAGGGCTGGTGGATATGGTGCGTCTGTCGCCGCTGGGCACCGATACCTTCGCCATGATCGACGCCTTCCGCGCCAATGAAAATGGCGCAGCCCCACTGCCGCTGACGGCGAACAGCGAGTGCAACGGCTACTGGCGACGTCTCGCCGGGCTGGAGCTGCAGGACTAAAAAAGGCTCACTTTGTTAACAACGACTGTAAAATTTTAATGCACTATTAAAGATTCACCGTCGACAAAGTGAGCTGCTATGACTGATAAATCCATTCCGTTTTCGGTGCTGGACCTGGCGCCGATCCCTGAAGGCTCCTCGGCAAGGGAAGCCTTTACCCACTCACTGGATCTCGCCCGCCTGGCTGAACAGCGCGGCTATCATCGCTACTGGCTGGCGGAACACCACAATATGGCCGGGATCGCCAGCGCCGCCACCTCAGTGCTGCTCGGCTATCTGGCGGCGAATACCACGACGCTCCATTTAGGCTCGGGCGGCGTGATGCTGCCTAACCATTCGCCGCTGGTTATTGCCGAGCAGTTTGGCACCCTCAATACCCTCTATCCGGGCCGTATCGACCTGGGATTGGGTCGCGCACCGGGCAGCGATCAGCCTACCATGCGCGCCCTGCGTCGCCATATGAGCGGTGACATCGATAACTTCCCCCGCGACGTGCTTGAACTGGTGGAGTGGTTTGATGCCCGTGACCCAAATCCGCAGGTGCGTCCGGTGCCGGGCTACGGCGAGCAGATCCCGGTGTGGCTGTTAGGCTCCAGCCTCTACAGCGCGCAGCTGGCCGCGCAGCTGGGCCTGCCGTTTGCGTTTGCGTCGCACTTTGCGCCGGATATGCTGCACCAGGCACTGCATCTCTATCGCACTAACTTTAAGCCTTCGGCGCGGCTGGAAAAACCGTATGCGATGGTGTGCATCAACATCATTGCCGCTGACAGCAACCGCGATGCGGAATTCCTGTTTACCTCCATGCAGCAGGCCTTTATGAAGCTGCGCCGCGGCGAGACGGGGCAACTGCCACCGCCGGTGGAGAATATGCACCAGCTATGGTCGGCATCAGAACAGTATGGCGTGCAGCAGGCGTTAAGCATGTCGCTGGTAGGGGATAAAGCGAAGGTGCGTCACGGGCTGGAAGCGGTGCTGCGTGAGACGCAGGCTGATGAGATCATGGTCAACGGCCAGATCTTCGATCACCAGGCGCGTCTGCATTCGTTCGATCTGGCGATGCAGGTGAAAGAGGAGCTGGTGGGGTAGTTTTTTGCCGGGCGGCGCTGCGCTTGCCCGGCCTACTCCATCCCTGTAGGCCCGGTAAGCGAAGCGCCGCCCGGCATTATGTTCACTGATATACAGGCAGCAGATTTAAGCTCGACAGCACGTGGACCACTGCGTTGCCGATACCGAACACCAGGATCAGCGCAATCATCGGCTTGCCGCCCCAGACGCGGAATTTTGGGCTACCGAAGCGCTTGCGTGATTTACGCGCCAGCAGCGCCGGAACAATCGCCGCCCAGATCGTTGCCGCCAGCCCCGCATAGCCAATGGCATACAGGAAACCGTTCGGCCACAGCAGGCCACCAATGACCGGCGGCAGGAAGGTCAGCAGCGCGGTTTTCAGACGCCCCAGCGCAGAGTCATCAAAGCCACAGAGATCGGCCAGATAGTCAAACAGCCCCAGGGTCACGCCAAGGAACGAGCTCGCCACGGCGAAGTTGGAGAAGATCACCAGCAGCAGGTCCAGACTGCGGCTGTTGAGCACGCCACTCAGCGCCTGCACCAGCACATCAATATTCCCGCCCTTCTGCGCAATGCCGATGAACTCCGGACGCGGAATGTTACCCATCGTCCCCAGCAGCCAGATGACATACAGCCCCAGCGCCAGCAGCGTGCCGTAGACCAGGCAGCGGGTGATGGTGCGCGGATCTTTGCCGTAATATTTCATCAGGCTCGGCACATTACCGTGATAGCCAAACGACGCCAGACAGAACGGCAGGGTCATCAGCAGATAGGGTGAATACGACGTGTTGCTCTGCGCCACGTTAAACAGCGTGGCGGGCGTAACATGCCCCAGCAGGCTGCCGAAGGTCAGGAAAAAGGTGATGACTTTGGCGCCCAGCACAATGGCCGTCATCCGGCTCACCGCTTTGGTACTCATCCAGACGATAAACGCCACACCCAGGGCGAAGCAGAGCCCCGCCAGCCGCGCCGGTACGTTCAGCGACATCTCTGCGAAGGTGTGATGCAGAATCGAACCGCTCGCCGAGATATAGGCGTAGGTCAGGATATAGAGCACAAAGGCAATGGAGATACCGTTGACGATATTCCAGCGCTTGCCCAGCAGGTCGCGGGTGATGGTGTCAAAGCTCGACCCAATGCGGTAGTTGAGATTAGCTTCGAGGATCATCAGCCCCGAGTGCAGCATACAGAACCAGGTAAAGACCAGCGCCGCCAGCGACCAGAAGAACCACGCCCCGGACATGACCACCGGCAGGGAGAACATCCCCGCACCTATGATGGTGCCGCCGATGATCACCACACCGCCGAGCAGTGAAGGTGACGTTTGGGTGGTGGTTAGTGTCGCCATACAGCCTTTTCTCCAGTCAATAATTTGGGACCTGCATCTTAATGTGCTGCACTGTACCAGTACAATAGTACAAAAGGAATAAAAAAAGCCCCGATAAAAATATCGGGGCTGTATATTTTACTTTACGCTACAGGGCGTGAAGCTTACGCGTCACGACGACGAACCGGGCCATCTTCGCGACGTGGGCCACGGCTTTCACGACGCTCACCGCTGAAACGGCCTGCACCTGGTGCAGCCCCTTCACGACGAGGACCACGACCGCCTTCACGACGCTCGCCACCGAAGCTGCGGCCACCGCCACGACGTTCGCCGCCACGGTCCGGACGCGGCTGAGCATCGCCCAGCAGCTGCATGTTCATCGGCTTGTTCAGGATGCGGGTACGGGTAAAGTGCTGCAGAACCTCGCCCGGCATACCTTTTGGCAGTTCGATGGTGGAGTGGGTACCGAACAGCTTGATGTTACCGATGTAACGGCTGCTGATGTCGCCTTCGTTAGCGATCGCGCCAACGATATGACGAACTTCAACACCATCATCACGACCCACTTCAATGCGGTACAGTTCCATTTCGCCAGCATCACGACGTTCGCGACGTGGACGGTCTTCACCACCACGCTCTGGACGGTCGCCACGCGGGCCACGATCGTTGCGGTCGCCACGACGTTCGAAACGATCGTCACGGTCACGGAACTCACGCTTAGGACGCATCGGTGCATCTGGCGGCACGATCAGAGAACGTTCGCCCTGCGCCATCTTCAGCAGTGCAGCGGCCAGCGTTTCGATATCCAGCTCTTCGCCTTCGGCGGTCGGCTGGATCTGCGTCAGCAGCGCACGGTACTGATCCAGATCGCTGCTCTCCAGCTGCTGCTGGACTTTCGCGGCGAATTTTTCCAGACGGCGTTTGCCCAGCAGCTCTGCGTTTGGCAGGTCTGCTTCTGGAATGGTCAGCTTCATGGTGCGTTCGATGTTACGCAGCAGACGACGCTCGCGGTTCTCAACGAACAGCAGCGCACGGCCCGCACGACCTGCACGACCGGTACGGCCGATACGGTGAACGTAAGACTCGGAGTCCATCGGGATGTCGTAGTTAACAACCAGGCTGATACGTTCAACGTCCAGACCACGTGCTGCCACGTCGGTTGCAATCAGGATATCCAGACGACCGTCTTTCAGACGCTCCAGCGTCTGCTCACGCAGCGCCTGGTTCATGTCGCCATTCAGCGCTGCGCTGTTGTAGCCGCTACGCTCCAGGGCTTCTGCCACTTCCAGGGTCGCATTTTTGGTACGAACGAAGATGATCGCCGCATCAAAATCTTCTGCTTCCAGGAAACGCACCAGCGCTTCGTTTTTACGCATACCGTACACAGACCAGTAGCTCTGGCTGATGTCCGGGCGAGTGGTCACGCTGGACTGGATGCGCACTTCCTGCGGCTCTTTCATGAAGCGGCGGGTAATGCGACGGATCGCTTCCGGCATGGTGGCAGAGAACAGGGCGGTCTGATGACCTTCCGGGATCTGCGCCATGATGGTTTCTACGTCTTCGATGAAGCCCATGCGGAGCATTTCGTCAGCTTCATCCAGTACCAGACCGCTCAGTTTAGAGAGATCCAGCGTACCGCGTTTCAGGTGATCCAGCAGACGACCCGGCGTACCGACGACGATCTGTGGACCCTGACGCAGGGCGCGTAACTGCACGTCATAACGCTGGCCGCCGTAAAGGGCAACCACGTTTACGCCGCGCATGTGTTTAGAGAATTCAGTCATAGCTTCCGCCACCTGAACAGCCAGTTCACGGGTCGGAGCCAGTACGAGGATCTGCGGTGCACGCAGGTCCGGGTCAATGTTATTCAGCAGCGGCAGCGAGAACGCTGCGGTTTTACCGCTACCAGTCTGGGCCATGCCCAGCACGTCACGACCAGAGAGCAGATGTGGGATACATTCTGCCTGGATCGGAGATGGTTTTTCGTAACCCAGATCGTTAAGGGCTTCAAGGATAGGAGCCTTCAGGCCCAGATCTGCAAAAGTGGTTTCGAATTCAGCCATGTAGTACGAGTGCCTCAATGTCAATGGCGGCCAGTCTACATAACTTATCGTGAAAATTTTCAGTAATTTTCATTGAAAGTGTGAACCGGCTCAAAGTAGGTGTATTGACGAACAACAACGCCCTCACCAGTAAAGGTGATGGCAATCAAAAGATTACGGGCTGATGTTTATGTCGTCAGCTATTGCTGGTCCGATTCTGCCAGGTCGTCATGCTCCTGGCCCAAGAGCGATAATTCCAACAATGCATAACGGTGCTCAACGTAGTTGTGTACGTTGTTAGCAACCGCTAACTTGAACAGTGCCGTAGCGCTGTCCGTATCCCCCAGACTTAGGTAGTACTTACCTAAATAGAAGTTGGTTTCACTGAGATGCTCAGCGAGCGAGGTGTTATCCGTTGCGTCCGCCTTCAAGCGTTCCATTAGCGTTGCTTCGCTAATGTCGCCCAGGTAGAACTCGACAATATTCCATCCCCACTGCTCCTTGTCCGATTTGTCGAAGCGTTGCTTTAACGCGTCTTTAGCCTGCTTTTCGTCGAGCTTCTGCTCAACAATGAAAAGCCACAGGCTACGGAAAGGATCGTTAGGATCGTCTTGATAAAACGCCAGCAGATCATCTTGCGCTAACTTGTCACGACCGCCGTAATACAATGCGATACCGCGATTCAAGTGCGCGTAGTTGTAAGTTGGATCAAGCTCAAGTACAGAATCAAACGCTTCATAGGCAGCATCAAAATTGCCTGCCTGCGTTAAATAAATGCCTAAGTAATTGAATACTTCAGGCATATCCGGTCGGATCGCCAACGCTTGTGAAAAATCATTTCGCGCCAGTGCCCTCAGACCAAGACTATCATACAACACTCCGCGCTCATATAAAAGCTGTGCGCGTTCGTCATCGGTTAAAGCCCGACTGGCAAGAATTTGTTCCATGCGTGCCAGAATCACTTCCTGCTGCAAAGTCGGTTGCAGTGGCACTGCGAGGACTTCACTTTTACGCCAGGCAGAGTTGCTGCATCCTGCCAGCGTCAAAGCTGTCGCAACGAAACACCAGCGCAGAAAAGGCTTCATTTCCCACTCCCGAAGACAACTATTGGATGAACGTCCTGTCCCCCGGCGGCTTAACAAGGCGTCCTGCCTGATAACAAGCCCCCCGCTTGCACGGGGGGCAAACGGCAACCTTACTCGCCCTGTTCGCCAGCCGGAGCTTCCGGCGCAGCGGCAGGCTGAGACTGCTCGGTCGCTTCTTTGATGCTCAGACGAATACGGCCCTGACGGTCAACTTCGAGAACTTTAACCGGCACTTCCTGACCCATCTGCAGGTAATCGGTCACTTTCTCAACGCGCTTGTCAGCGATCTGAGAGATGTGAACCAGACCTTCTTTACCGCCACCGATGGCAACGAATGCGCCAAAGTCAACGATACGGGTCACTTTACCATTGTAGACACGGCCCACTTCGATCTCGGCAGTGATCTCTTCGATACGACGGATAGCGTATTTCGCTTTCTCGCCGTCGGTCGCTGCGATCTTCACAGTACCGTCATCTTCGATTTCGATGGTGGTGCCAGTCTCTTCGGTCAGAGCACGGATAACAGAACCGCCTTTACCGATAACGTCTTTGATCTTGTCCGGGCTGATCTTAATGGTGTGGATACGTGGAGCGAACTGAGAAATATCGCCACGCGGCGCGTTGATCGCCTGTTCCATCACGCCCAGGATGTGCAGACGTGCACCTTTAGCCTGGTTCAGCGCAACCTGCATGATCTCTTTGGTGATGCCTTCAATTTTGATATCCATCTGCAGGGCAGAGATACCTTCGCGGGAACCCGCGACTTTGAAGTCCATGTCACCCAGGTGATCTTCGTCGCCCAGGATGTCAGACAGAACAACGAAGTTGTCGCCTTCTTTCACCAGACCCATTGCGATACCCGCAACGGCCGCTTTCACCGGTACGCCCGCATCCATCAGTGCCAGAGAAGCACCGCACACGGAAGCCATAGAAGAGGAACCGTTAGATTCGGTGATTTCAGAAACCACACGAACGGTGTACGGGAATTTATCAGCATCTGGCATCACAGCCAGCACGCCGCGCTTCGCAAGACGACCGTGACCAATTTCACGACGCTTCGGCGAGCCAACCATACCGGTTTCACCTACGGAGTACGGAGGGAAGTTGTAGTGGAACAGGAAGCTGTCAGTGCGCTCGCCCATCAGTTCGTCGATGTTCTGTGCGTCACGGGCAGTACCCAGGGTCGCGGTAACCAGCGCCTGCGTTTCACCACGGGTGAACAGCGCGGAACCGTGAGTACGTGGCAGCACGCCAGTACGCACATCCAGACCACGGATCATATCTTTTTCACGGCCATCGATACGCGGCTCGCCTGCCAGAACGCGGCTACGAACAACGTTTTTCTCGATAGCGTGCAGGATTTCGCCGAGCTCGTTAGCGTCCAGGGACTCATCTTCTGCCACCAGCGTAGCGATGGTTTCAGATTTGATCGCGTCAACCTGGGTATAACGCTCTTGCTTGTCGGTGATGCGGTAAGCATCGCTCAGACGCGCTTCGGCCAGGGCTGCAACGCGCGCATTCAGCGCGTCGTTTGCCGCTTCTGGCTGCCAGTCCCAACGTGGTTTACCGGCTTCTTTCACCAGGTCGTTAATGTTCTGGATAACGATCTGCTGTTGGTCGTGGCCAAAGACCACCGCGCCCAGCATCTGGTCTTCGCTCAGCAGTTCTGCTTCGGATTCAACCATCAGTACCGCCGCTTCTGTACCGGCAACAACCAGGTCCAGCTTGCTTGACTTCAGCTCGTCCTGAGTTGGGTTCAGAACGTACTGGTCATTGATGTAACCCACGCGCGCAGCACCGATAGGACCGTTGAATGGAATACCAGACAGGGAGAGGGCTGCGGATGCGCCGATCATCGCAACGATGTCCGGGTTAACCTGTGGGTTAACGGAAACAACGGTCGCGATAACCTGAACTTCGTTAACGAAGCCTTCCGGGAAGAGCGGACGAACCGGGCGGTCAATCAGACGCGCGATCAGGGTTTCGCCTTCGCTTGGACGGCCTTCACGACGGAAGAAACCACCCGGGATTTTACCGGCAGCGTAAGTACGCTCCTGGTAGTTTACGGTCAGTGGGAAGAAGTCCTGACCTGGTTTAGCTTTTTTCTGGCCAACAACGGTCACGAATACCGCGGTGTCATCCATGCTTACCATAACAGCAGCAGTAGCCTGACGTGCCATCATGCCGGTTTCCAGCGTAACGGTATGTTGACCGTACTGGAATTTACGAACGATCGGATTCAGCAAGATTCTGTCCTTTCTTAAATGAATGACAGCACACCAAAGGCGTGCTGACTTTTACCGGACCTTCTTCGCATCCTCGCGACTAATGACAACCGACACCCCCATGGGTGAAGCCTCTCATTAGCCGCGCGAACCTCTGCAATGAAGATCATTTATAGCAACAATACATTAGTTTCCAGTGAATTGCTGCGGTCTGGTTGAAAAAAGGGGCCATAAGGCCCCCTTTTCTGAAACTCGCAAGACTTAGCGACGCAGGCCCAGACGCTCGATCAGCGCGGTGTAGCGTGCAACATCTTTACGTTTCAGGTAGTCGAGCAGTTTACGACGCTGAGAAACCATGCGCAGCAGACCACGACGGCTGTGGTGATCTTTTTTGTGCTCTGCAAAGTGACCCTGCAGGTGGTTAATCTGTGCAGTCAGCAGTGCAACCTGAACTTCGGTAGAACCGCTGTCGTTAGCATCACGACCAAACTCAGAAACGATTTTAGCTTTAGCTTCAACGCTTAGAGACATTTTAAAACTCCAAAATTTAAAGAATGAAAGGAAGCCGATCTCTAATTCAGCTTTCCCATGTATAACGTTTGCCAATTGTTAAACAATTTACCAGACGTTAAGCCGCAATATTCTACCCGCCTCCCCTGCTTATCGCAAGGCAAGGCGTCAGCTTATGCCGGATATTCAACCACCAGACGGCGTGGGGCAACACGACCTTCGTCGTCGATTTCCCCCATCCCGATAAAGGTGTTGTCATCCCCTTCCGTAACGCGCACCAGCCCTTGCGCCGGGACATTCGTCGTGCGCACCGGGTTGCCGTTTTTAAAGTAAACGGAGGAGGTCAGCGGCAGATTGACAACCGGATAGTCCGAAGCAGGACTGTCCATTGGCATCAGTAATGGGTCCAGCAGGTCCGCAGCCTCTGTGCCCTGCTCCTGCGCCTGGTCCACCAGCGCCTGCAGCTGCTCCAGCGTCACCATACGTTCAGCCGGGTACTTGCTGACTGCCAGACGACGCAGATAAATAACGTGCGCGCCACAGCCCAGCTTCTCACCCAGATCGTCGATGATGGTGCGGATATAGGTGCCTTTTGAGCAATGCACTTCCAGCTCCAGCTCATCGCCTTCGTGACGAATGAACAGCAGCTCATAGACCGTAATCGGACGGGCCTCGCGTGGCACCTCAATCCCCTGACGCGCATACTCATAGAGCTTTTTGCCCTGATACTTCAGCGCCGAGTACATGGACGGCACCTGTTGGGTGTCGCCACGGAAGCTCTCGAGCGCGGCATCAAGCTGTTCGCTGCTGAACGTCACCGGACGCTCTTCGACGACCTGACCATCGGCATCGGAGGTGTCCGTGCGCTGGCCAAGCTTTGCAATCACGCGGTAGCGTTTGTCCGAATCCAGCAGATACTGGGAAAACTTGGTCGCTTCACCCAGACAAATCGGCAGCATACCGGTCGCCAGCGGATCCAGCGCCCCGGTGTGCCCCGCGCGGTTGGCGTTATATATACGCTTAACTTTTTGCAGCACGTCGTTACTGGATGCACCCTGCGGTTTATCCAGCAGCAGCACGCCGTGCACGTCGCGACCGCGACGACGAGGACGACTCATCAGTCCTCCTTTTTATCGTCCGGGTTCACACGACGCTCATCATCCTGCTTCACCACGCTGGTGACCAGGTTGGACATGCGCATCCCTTCGACCAGCGAGTTGTCGTAGAAGAAGGTCAGCTCTGGCACGATACGCAGGCGCATCGCTTTGCCAAGCAGAGAGCGGATGAAACCAGAGGCTTCCTGCAGCGCTTTAATACCGTTCTTAACCGCGTCTTCATCCTGGTCATTCAGGAAGGTTACGAACACTTTGGCATACGCCAGGTCGCGGGACATCTCCACGCCAGACACGGTGGTCATCATCCCCAGGCGCGGGTCTTTGATTTCGCGCTGAAGGATGATTGCGATCTCTTTTTGCATCTCCTGAGCCACGCGCTGCGGGCGACCAAATTCTTTCGCCATAATAAATTCTCCAGACAAAAAAGGGGCCAAAGCCCCTTTTGAAATTTAATGCCGGGTGGCGCGAGGCGATCCCGGCCTACAATCGGCAATCTTAGCGAAGATTACGCGATAGTGCGTTGGATCTCGATGATCTCGAACACTTCGATCATATCGCCAACGCGAACGTCGTTGTAGTTCTTAACGCCGATACCACATTCCATGCCGTTACGGACTTCGTTAACGTCATCTTTGAAGCGGCGCAGGGATTCCAGCTCGCCTTCGTAGATAACCACGTTGTCACGCAGTACGCGGATTGGGTTGTGACGTTTGATGTTACCCTCGGTAACCATACAGCCCGCGATCGCACCGAATTTAGGTGATTTGAACACGTCACGCACTTCAGCCAGACCGATGATCTGCTGTTTCAGTTCCGGAGACAGCATACCGCTCATCGCCGCTTTCACTTCGTCGATCAGGTTATAGATGACGGAGTAGTAACGCAGATCCAGGCTTTCCGCTTCGATCACGCGACGCGCAGAGGCATCGGCACGCACGTTGAAGCCAACCAGAATCGCGTTGGAAGCTGCAGCCAGGGTTGCGTCGGTTTCGGTGATACCACCTACGCCGGAACCGATGATCTTCACTTTCACTTCGTCGGTAGAGAGTTTCAGTAAAGAGTCGGAGATCGCTTCCACAGAACCCTGAACGTCGGCCTTCAGAACCACGTTCACTTCGTGAACTTCGCCTTCGGTCATGTTGGCGAACATGTTCTCGAGTTTAGATTTCTGCTGACGAGCCAGTTTAACTTCACGGAATTTGCCCTGACGGTACAGCGCAACTTCACGCGCTTTCTTCTCGTCACGAACAACGGTCACTTCATCACCGGCAGCCGGAACACCGGAGAGACCCAGGATTTCCACAGGAATGGATGGACCCGCTTCCAGCACTTCGCGACCCAGTTCGTCACGCATTGCACGAACACGGCCATATTCGAAGCCACACAGCACGATGTCGCCTTTGTTCAGGGTACCTTCACGTACCAGAACGGTCGCAACCGGGCCACGGCCTTTATCCAGGAAGGATTCGATTACCGCACCGCTCGCCATACCATTGCGAACCGCTTTCAGCTCCAGAACTTCAGCCTGCAGCAGGATAGCGTTCAGCAGGTCATCGATACCGGTACCCACTTTTGCAGAAACCGGGATGAACTGGGACTCACCGCCCCACTCTTCCGGCATAACACCGTACTGGGACAGTTCGTTTTTAACGCGATCCATGTCCGCTTCTGGCTTATCGATTTTGTTCACTGCAACAACCAGAGGCACCTGCGCCGCTTTCGCGTGCTGGATAGCTTCGATGGTCTGTGGCATGACGCCATCGTCTGCTGCGACAACCAGAACAACGATATCCGTTGCCTGAGCACCACGTGCACGCATGGAGGTAAACGCGGCGTGCCCCGGGGTATCCAGGAAGGTGATCATCCCGTTATCGGTTTCTACATGGTATGCACCGATGTGCTGGGTAATGCCGCCTGCTTCGCCGGAGGCAACCTTCGTAGAACGAATGTAGTCCAGCAGAGAGGTTTTACCGTGGTCAACGTGACCCATGATGGTCACAACCGGTGCACGCGGCTCAGCTGCTGCGCCAGTGTCACGGTCGCTCATTACCGCTTCTTCCAGCTCGTTTTCACGACGCAGGATAACTTTGTGGCCCATCTCTTCGGCAACCAGCTGTGCAGTTTCCTGGTCGATAACCTGGTTGATGGTCGCCATTGCGCCCAGCTTCATCATCGCTTTGATGACCTGAGAGCCTTTAACCGCCATCTTGTTAGCCAGATCGCCAACGGTGATGGTTTCGCCGATCACAACGTCACGGTTAACGGCCTGCGCTGGCTTCTGGAAGCCCTGCTGCAGAGCGGAACCTTTACGCTTGCCGCCTTTACCACCGCGAACGGCAGCACGTGCTTCTTCACGGTCAGCTTTTGATTCGGCGTGCTTGTTGCCTTTTTTGGCTGGACGCGCGGCTTTTGCACTACGCGTGCGGCCACGACCACCTTCAACTTCACGGTCGTTGTCATCTTCAGCCTGACGCGCGTGCTGGGAGGTAGTGACGTGATAGTCGCTGGTGTCTTCGGACGGTTCAGCGGTATTCACCCCGTTTTTCTCGTTCTCTTCTGCCATACGGCGCGCTTCTTCAGCAACGCGACGGGCTTCTTCTTCGAGCTTGCGGCGGGCTTCTTCTTCCGCTTTACGCTTCAGCTCAGCTGCTTCATTTTCACGGCGGGCTTTTTCTGCCTGGGCGGTTTTGGTCATATCGTCAGTCTGTTGATTGCTCACTTTGTCTTTTTCCGCAGCGTCGCGCTTCGCTTTTTCAGCGGCGTCACGTTTCGCTTTTTCTGCGGCCTCACGTTCAGCTTTTAATACTGCCTCACGTTTGGCGTTTTCTTCCGCCTCACGCTGGGCTTGCTCTTCCGCTTCACGCTGTGCCTGCTCTTCCGCAGCGAGGCGCTCTGCCTCTTGCGGATCACGTTTTACAAAGGTGCGCGTCTTGCGGACTTCGATTTGTACCGATTTGCTTTTTCCACCGGTACCTGGAATGTTTAACGTGCTACGCGTTTTGCGCTGCAGCGTTAACTTGTCAGGCGTTGAACCATGTTCACGGTTCAGATGCGTTAACAAGGTTTGTTTTTCTTGCGCGGTCACCGAGTCATCAGCGGACTTCGGGATCCCTGCATCAGCAAATTGCTGTACCAGGCGATCCACGGAGGTCTGAATCTCAGCAGCCAGCGTTTTTACAGTTACATCAGTCATGCTGTTCCTTCCTGCTACAGTTTATTACGCTTCATCGCCGAACCAGCAGATATTACGTGCGGCCATGATGAGTTCGCCGGCTTTCTCGTCGGTTAAACCTTCGATATCGGCCAGGTCATCAACGCCTTGCTCAGCGAGATCTTCCAGCGTACAAACACCACGGGCAGCCAGCTTGAACGCGATCGCACGATCAAGACCTTCCAGATTCAGCAGGTCATCAGCCGGCTTGTTATCACCAAGGCTTTCTTCCTGAGCCAGTGCCAGGGTGGTCAGTGCGTTTTTAGCGCGTTCACGCAGGGCTTCAACGGTGGCTTCATCCAGACCGTCAATTTCCAGCAGTTCTTTCATTGGCACATAGGCCAGTTCTTCCAGCGTAGAGAAGCCTTCTTCAACCAGAACGGTGGCGAACTCTTCGTCAATGTCCAGATGCTTAGTGAAGGTATCAATCGCTGCATGGGCTTCAGCCTGGTGCTTCGCCTGCAGGTCGTCAACGGTCATCACGTTGAGTTCCCAGCCGCTCAGCTGCGACGCCAGACGGACGTTCTGACCGTTACGGCCAATCGCCTGTGCCAGGTTACCGGCTTCAACGGCGATATCCATGGTGTGCTTATCTTCGTCGACGACGATAGAGGCAACATCCGCCGGAGCCATCGCGTTAATCACGAACTGCGCCGGGTTGTCGTCCCACAGAACGATATCAATACGCTCGCCGCCGAGTTCAGTCGAAACGGCCTGAACGCGCGCGCCACGCATACCGACGCAAGCACCGACCGGATCGATACGTTTGTCGTTGGTTTTCACCGCGATTTTCGCACGGGAACCCGGATCGCGGGCAGCTGCTTTAATCTCGATAACTTCTTCGCCGATTTCCGGCACTTCGATGCGGAACAGTTCGATCAGCATCTCAGGCTTAGAACGGGTCACGAACAGCTGAGCACCGCGGGCTTCTGGACGCACGGAATAGAGTACGCCGCGAATACGGTCGCCCGGACGGAAGTTTTCGCGTGGCAGCATATCTTCACGCAGGATAACCGCTTCCGCGTTGTTACCCAGATCCAGGGAGATGTTGTCGCGGTTAACTTTTTTCACCACGCCGGTGATGATCTCACCTTCGTGCTCGCGGAACTGGTCAACAACCATCGCACGCTCAGCTTCACGTACTTTCTGTACGATAACCTGTTTCGCGGTCTGCGTGGTGATACGGTCGAAGGTCACAGATTCGATCTGATCTTCAACGTAATCATCAATGTTCAGGCTTTCATCTTCGAAACGCGCCGCTTCGAGGGTGATTTCCTTCGTGGGTTGGGTCACTTCTTCAACGATAAGCCAACGACGGAAAGTATCGAAGTCACCGCTTTTGCGATCGATTTCAACGCGGACATCGATCTCTTGTTCATATTTTTTCTTGGTTGCCGTAGCCAGTGCACTTTCCAGCGCTTCGAAAATTTTCTCACGCGGCAGGGCTTTCTCGTTGGAAACGGCTTCAACAACAGCCAAAATTTCTTTGTTCATCGCGGGCTTTTCACCTCAATCCAGACTGTTAAAAGTGGGGAACCAGGTTCGCCTTCTGGATATTACTCAGCGCGAACACTTCATCTTTGCCTTCGACTGTAACCGTGATCATCTCACCATCAACGGCTTTAATAACGCCTTGCCATTTACGGCGGTTCTGTACGGCCATGCGCAGAACGAGAGCCACTTCTTCACCAGTAAAGCGCGTGTAGTGTTCAGCCGTGAACATTGGTCTGTCGAGACCAGGCGAGGAAACTTCCAGGTTGTAGGCAACAGTAATGGGATCTTCAACGTCAAGAACCGCACTCACCTGGTGGCTGACATCAGCACAATCATCAACATTGATGCCATCTTCACTATCAATATAGATGCGCAGCGTGGATGTACGACCCCGAACGAATTCGATGCCGACCAGTTCGTAGCCCAGTGCTTCGACCGGTGCTGTAATCATCTCTGTTAATTTTTGCTCTAATGTGGACAAGCCCACCCCCAAGACGTAAAAAAAGGGCATAAAGCCCAGTTATTCTGTAGTCAGATAACAAAAAACCCCGATAAATCGGGGCTTTAGATAACTGAACCCTATAGCCACAACTGTGGCCTGGAGCACTTTCAAAAAGAATTTTTTCAAATCCAGCTACGAAGGCGCTAAGTCTTCACAGTATATTTGAAAAAGGACTTTATAGGAAAGTGGTTGCGGGGGCCGGATTTGAACCGACGACCTTCGGGTTATGAGCCCGACGAGCTACCAGGCTGCTCCACCCCGCGCCTGAAACGTGGCAAATTCTACTCGCTGTGGGTAAAAAATGCAAATAATGCTGGGATTTGGTACCGAGGACGGGACGTAAAATCGGCATACAGTATATTGATAGCGCACCCCCGCTGTCAACCTTGTGAACAGCAGCGATTAAGGCGGGAAATTTTTACAAAAAATCCACGAATCTCTTTCGGTACTTGCCAAAAGATGATTAAATGAAAACTCACTTATTCTGCATAAACATGCATTTTAGAGTGAAGCGTTCACTCATCAGTCAATCAAGCAGGGTTTTATTTTATGACGACGATTCTCAAGCATCTTCCGCAAGGACAACGTATTGGCATCGCTTTTTCCGGCGGTCTGGACACCAGCGCTGCACTGCTGTGGATGCGCCAGAAGGGAGCGGTTCCGTATGCATATACTGCGAACCTGGGTCAGCCGGATGAGGACGATTACGAAGCCATCCCGCGTCGCGCCATGGAGTACGGTGCAGAGAACGCACGCCTGATTGACTGCCGTAAGCAGCTGGTTGCCGAAGGTATCGCTGCTATTCAGTGCGGCGCTTTCCACAACACTACCGGCGGGCTGACCTATTTCAACACCACGCCGCTGGGCCGTGCTGTTACCGGTACGATGCTGGTTGCTGCCATGAAAGAAGATGGCGTCAACATCTGGGGCGACGGCAGTACCTATAAAGGCAACGATATCGAGCGCTTCTATCGTTACGGCCTGCTGACAAACGCCGAGCTGCAGATCTACAAGCCGTGGCTCGATACCGATTTCATCGATGAGCTGGGCGGCCGTCATGAAATGTCTGAATTTATGATCGCCTGCGGTTTCGATTACAAAATGTCGGTCGAGAAAGCCTATTCAACCGACTCCAACATGCTGGGTGCTACCCACGAAGCAAAAGACCTGGAATACCTGAACTCCAGCGTGAAGATCGTCAACCCGATCATGGGCGTGAAGTTCTGGGACGAAAACGTCAATATCCAGGCAGAAGAAGTGACCGTGCGTTTTGAACGCGGCCACCCGGTTGCCCTGAACGGTCAGACCTTCTCTGACGACGTGGAACTGATGCTGGAAGCTAACCGCATTGGTGGCCGTCACGGTCTGGGTATGAGCGATCAGATTGAAAACCGTATCATCGAAGCGAAGAGCCGTGGCATCTATGAAGCCCCGGGGATGGCGCTGCTGCACATCGCTTACGAGCGTCTGCTGACCGGCATTCATAACGAAGATACCATCGAGCAGTATCACTCCCACGGTCGCCAGTTAGGTAAACTGCTGTACCAGGGCCGCTGGTTCGATCCGCAGGCGCTGATGCTGCGTGATGCCCTGCAGCGTTGGGTGGCGAGCGCCATCACCGGTGAAGTGACCCTAGAACTGCGTCGCGGCAATGACTACTCGATTCTGAATACGGTCTCTGACAACCTGACCTACCAGCCAGAGCGTCTGACCATGGAAAAAGGTGATTCTGTCTTCTCGCCGGACGACCGTATTGGTCAGCTGACGATGCGTAATCTGGATATCACCGATACCCGCGCCAAGCTGTTCACCTATACCGAGAACGGTCTGCTCTCCGTCTCCACCGGTAACGGCCTGCCGCAGGTTGAGAATCAGGAAAACAGCGATAAGCAGTAATCGCGAATTAAGATGCAAAAGGCGCCTGAGGGCGCCTTTTTTATTGCCGAATTTCGTGACATGTAGGGCGGGCAAGCGCGGCGGTGCAACGCTTGCCGGGCCTACGAAAAGACAACGCACAGACGAAAAAAAAGACGTCTTTCGACGTCTTTCTTTCGGAATATTGGTACTGAGGATGGGACTCGAACCCACAAGCCCGTTAGGGCACTACCACCTCAAGGTAGCGTGTCTACCAATTCCACCACCTCAGCACAGATACTACTCTTACTGCGGGATATCGCTGGTCGGCTTACCCGGTGCAGCTGGCTGAGTCTGCTCAGATTTCGCTGGCGCGCTCAGGTTATCCCACTCGCTTCCTTTGTTGATCTTGTTGCTATTGATATTGCCAAGCGCCAGACTGATGATGAAAAACAGCGTTGCCAGAATCGCCGTTGCGCGGGTCATGAAGTTACCAGAACCACTTGAACCGAACAGCGTACCAGAAGCGCCTGCTCCAAAAGAGGCCCCCATATCAGCGCCTTTACCTTGCTGCAGCATGATCAGCGCTACCAGAGCGATGGCTACAATAAGGAAAACAACCAAAAGAGCTTCGTACATAATCAACCTGTTCCTTGCGGATTTGCCGCATACCAATGCTTCAACCAATAAGCAGGAATTTTGCTTTCCCACTGAAGCGGGTGTGAATACTAACCAAAGCGAATGACCTTCGCAAGGGCAATTTCAGCTCATTGTATCAAGTGCGGAAAAAAACAGCAAAACCGCCACAACTGTACAAAACAAAGGCGGCATAAGCCGCCTTTTTAAACACTTACCAGAGGTTATGCAGCTTTTACCGCATCCGCGATGCGATGGGCAAACTCGGTGACCTGTGCTTCGTCTTCCCCTTCCACCATCACACGGATCAGCGGTTCGGTACCCGACTTACGCAGCAGAACGCGGCCACGGGAGCCCAGCGCCGCTTCCACTTCAGCCATCACCGCTTTCACGTTCTCGTTTTCCAGTGGATCGCCCTTACCTGCCGTAAAGCGAACATTGACCAGGATCTGCGGGAACATTTTCATCCCACTGCACAAATCGTGCAGGGACATATGGTTACGCACCATCGCTGCCACAACCTGCAGGCTCGCCACGATCCCGTCACCGGTAGTGGTTTTATCGAGCAGGATCACGTGACCGGAGTTCTCCGCACCGATGCGCCAGCCTTTCTCCTGCAGTTTTTCCAGTACGTAACGGTCGCCAACCTTCGCGCGCGCAAACGGGATACCCAACTGCTTGAGCGCCAGCTCCAGGCCCATGTTGCTCATCAGCGTTCCAACGGCGCCACCGCGCAGCTGTCCCTGACGCAGCCCTTCGCGGGCGATGATATAGAGGATCTGGTCGCCATCGACTTTATTGCCTTCATGGTCAACCATGATGACGCGGTCACCATCGCCATCGTAAGCAATCCCGAGATCGGCCTTCTCCGCCAGTACGCGCGCCTGCAGAGCGCGAACATCCGTTGCACCTACCTCGGCATTGATATTCAGACCGTTTGGCTCGCAACCGATGGCAACAACCTGCGCGCCCAGTTCGCGGAATACGTTAGGGGCGATGTGGTAGGTTGCACCGTTAGCGCAGTCCACCACGATTTTCAGATGACCCAGGCTGAGTTCGTTCGGGAAGGTGCCTTTGCAAAATTCAATGTAGCGACCCGCAGCATCGACGATACGGCTGGCTTTACCCAGCTCAGCGGAGTCAACGCAGGTCAGCTCTTTTTCCATTTCCGCTTCAATCGCTTCTTCAACGTCATCCGGCAGTTTGGTGCCGTCAATGGAGAAGAATTTGATGCCGTTATCGTAGAACGGGTTATGCGAGGCAGAGATCACGATGCCCGCTTCGGCACGGAACGCGCGGGTCAGATAGGCCACTGCGGGGGTCGGCATAGGGCCCGTGAAAGAGGCGGAGAGCCCAGCGGCAGACAGACCCGCTTCCAGTGCGGATTCGAGCATGTAACCGGAAATACGCGTATCTTTACCGATAATGATTTTGCGCGACCCGTGGCTTGCCAGCACCTTGCCAGCCGCCCAGCCTAACTTCAGTACAAACTCAGGAGTGATTGGCGCATCGCCCACGCGTCCACGAATGCCGTCGGTACCAAAAAATTTACGATTACTCATAGCGGGAGTTTTCCTTAGCTGCCAGTGTGGCTTCCACCACTCGCATGGCTTCTGCTGTTTCTTTTACGTCATGGACGCGAATTATATGTGCTCCCTGCATCGCTGCAATCACCGCACAGGCCAGGCTGCCACTTAGACGTTCTGATGGCCCAACGTTAAGCAGTTGGCCTATCATGGATTTTCTCGACATTCCGACCAGCAGCGGCAGGCCAAAATGGTGAAACTCCGATAAGCGCGCAAGAAGTTCGTAGTTGTGAGAGAGATTTTTACCGAAACCGAAGCCCGGGTCGAGCAGCAATTTCGCTTTTGCGATACCGGCACGTTCACAGCGCGCAATATGCTCTTCAAAGTAGCGGTTCACGTCCGCAAACACGTCGCTGTATTTCGGCGCATCCTGCATGGTTTTCGGCTGGCCCTGCATATGCATCAGGCATACCGGTAAACCGGTCTCAGCAGCCGCCTCAAGCGCACCGGGCTCGGTGAGGGAGCGAACGTCATTGATAATGTGAGCGCCCACTCTTGCCGATTCGCGAATCACCTCAGGTTTGGAGGTATCGACAGAGATCCAGACTTCGAAACGCTGGGCTATCGCCTCAACGACCGGGATAACGCGCGATAACTCTTCATCAACACTGACATCCGCAGCCCCAGGTCGCGTTGACTCTCCACCTACGTCGATGATCGTCGCGCCAGCGTTGATCATCAGATTCGCATGCCTGACCGCATCAATAAGCGAGTTATGCGTGCCGCCATCGGAAAAAGAGTCTGGCGTGACATTCAGGATCCCCATCACATGGGGATGAGAAAGATCGAGATAAGAATCCTGGGCGAAGAGTTTCATAGCAAATCCCTGATTTTTGGTTAAGCAGACAAGAAAAACCCCGGGGCAAGCCCCAGGGTTTCAGGTTAAGAGAAGATCATTGACAGCGGTGGCTTATTTATCGCCCAACTGTTCTGACATGGTGTTACCCGGGTTTGGCGTACGCGGTTCATCGACCGGACGCGGCGCACGTGGCGTACCGTTGTTGTCAGAGTTGTTAGAGGCACCTGGATCTTCCCAGCCCGCAGGCGGACGAACATCACGGCGAGCCATCAGGTCATCAATCTGCGGCGCATCGATGGTCTCATATTTCATGAGCGCATCTTTCATGGCGTGCAGGATATCCATATTGTCATTCAGGATCTGACGGGCGCGACCGTAGTTACGTTCAATCAGCGCTTTCACTTCCTGGTCGATGATACGAGCTGTCTCATCGGACATATGTTTCGCTTTCGCCACGCTGCGGCCAAGGAACACTTCGCCTTCTTCTTCCGCATAGAGCAGCGGACCAAGTTTGTCGGAGAAGCCCCACTGGGTCACCATGTTACGCGCCAGGTTGGTCGCGACTTTAATGTCGTTAGACGCACCGGTCGAAACATGTTCCACACCGTAGATAATCTCTTCTGCCAGACGACCACCATAGAGGGTTGAAATCTGGCTTTCCAGTTTCTGGCGGCTGGCACTGATAGCATCGCCTTCCGGCAGGAAGAACGTTACGCCAAGCGCACGGCCACGTGGAATAATCGTCACTTTATGCACCGGATCGTGTTCCGGCACCAGGCGACCGATAATCGCGTGACCCGCTTCGTGGTAAGCCGTGGACTCTTTCTGCGCTTCCGTCATCACCATGGAGCGACGTTCCGCACCCATCATGATTTTGTCTTTCGCTTTCTCGAACTCCACCATGGAGACCACACGCTTGTTGCCACGGGCAGCAAACAGTGCAGCTTCGTTCACCAGGTTAGCCAGATCGGCACCGGAGAAGCCCGGCGTACCACGTGCAATAATTGCCGCATCGATGTCCGGAGAGAGTGGTACGCGACGCATATGCACTTTCAGGATCTGCTCACGGCCACGAACGTCTGGCAGACCAACCACAACCTGACGGTCAAAACGACCTGGACGCAGCAGCGCAGGGTCAAGAACGTCCGGACGGTTAGTTGCGGCGATAACGATAATGCCTTCGTTACCTTCAAAGCCATCCATCTCAACCAGCATCTGGTTCAGCGTCTGCTCACGTTCATCGTGACCACCGCCCAGGCCCGCGCCACGCTGGCGGCCTACGGCGTCGATTTCATCGATGAAGATGATGCACGGTGCGGCTTTCTTGGCCTGTTCGAACATGTCACGCACACGAGATGCACCCACACCCACGAACATTTCAACGAAGTCAGAACCGGAAATGGTAAAGAACGGCACCTTCGCTTCACCTGCGATGGCTTTCGCCAGCAGGGTTTTACCGGTACCAGGAGGACCTACCATCAGAACGCCTTTCGGGATCTTACCGCCCAGTTTCTGGAAACGGCTCGGCTCACGCAGGTATTCAACCAGTTCACCCACCTCTTCTTTCGCTTCGTCGCAACCTGCAACGTCAGCAAAAGTGGTTTTGATCTGGTCTTCCGTCAGCATACGCGCCTTGCTCTTGCCGAACGACATGGCGCCTTTGCCACCGCCGCCCTGCATCTGACGCATAAAGAAGATCCAGACGCCGATAAGCAGCAGCATCGGGAACCAGGAAATGAAGATAGAAGCCAGCAGGCTTGGCTCTTCCGGCGGCTCGCCGACAACCTTAACGTTTTTAGTCAGCAGGTTATCAAGCAGCTTAGGATCGTTCACCGGAATGTAAGTCGTGTAACGGTTACTATCTTTCTTGGTAACGTTGATCTCACGTCCGTTGATACGCGCTTCGCGAACCTGATCCTGGTTGACCTCTTGCAGGAAGGTAGAGTAGTCCACCTTACGGCCATTAGACTCGCTGGGCCCAAAGCTCTGGAATACTGACATCAGCACAACGGCAATGACCAGCCAGAGTATTAGGTTTTTCGCCATGTCACTCAAGGGATTAACCTCTTATTACAACTGTGTTAAAAACAGCGTCAGGATACTCTGTATCCGATTTATTTCAAACTTTCGCCTGAAATTCACCGGTTATCATTTTCGCCCGGTCGCTACAATATACACTTCACGTGAACGCGCACGCGAAGAGTCCGGTTTACGAACTTTGACCTTCGTAAACAGGGAGCGAATTTCCTTCAGATACTCCTCGAAACCTTCGCCCTGGAACACCTTTACTAAAAAACTACCACCCGGCGCTAATACATCACGACACATTTCTAACGCCAGTTCTACCAGATACATGGAGCGGGGGATATCCACCGCCGGTGTTCCGCACATATTTGGCGCCATATCGGACATGACAACCTGAACTTTACTGTCACCTACCCGTTCAAGTAACGCTTTCAGTACTAATTCATCACGAAAATCGCCCTGAAGGAAGTCCACACCAACGATAGGATCCATAGGTAAAAGATCGCAGGCGATAATTCGGCCCGTTCCGCCGATTTGCGTTACCGCATATTGCGACCATCCACCGGGCGCTGCACCGAGGTCAACAACTGTCATCCCCGGTTTAAAGAGTTTGTCACTTTGCTGTATTTCATCAAGTTTAAACCAGGCACGGGAACGTAACCCCTTTTTCTGTGCCTGTTGAACATATTTATCGCTAAAGTGTTCCTGGAGCCAGCGGCTCGAGCTAGCAGAACGCTTTTTACCTGTCATTTAACTTTCCGTCCTGGTTCATCGTAGCCTGTGGTGTAAATTTCCACTCAGCAATTTGGCGATATTAGGGAGATGGCGGTAGAATGAACCGTTTTCAATCCCAACGTAAGCAAAAATATACGATGAATCTGAGTACTAAACAAAAACAGCACCTTAAAGGTCTGGCACATCCGCTCAAGCCTGTAGTTATGCTTGGCAACAATGGTTTGACCGAAGGGGTACTGGCCGAGATTGAACAAGCGCTGGAGCACCACGAATTAATCAAGGTGAAAATCGCCTCTGAAGACAGAGACACCAAGACCTTGATCGTGGAAGCAATCGTGCGCGAGACCGGCGCCTGTAATGTACAGGTCATCGGTAAAACGCTGGTGCTCTACCGCCCATCTAAAGAGCGTAAAATCTCGCTGCCACGCTAAGATTATCCTGAATTGAACACATTTACTGTGTAAAACGAGGGGTTTTTCTTTAGCAGGTGAGCAAAATGCCATGCTCCTTGAGTTGATAAAAGGCCGCTATGCGGCCTTTTTCCTATCTTTACAATCTATCAACATCTGTCCGGGGATGCGAATTACAGGTAATCAACCTTGGTAATTTCGAATTCCACTTCGCCGCCTGGCGTACGGATGGTGACGACATCGTCCTGCTCTTTCCCCACCAGACCGCGTGCGATTGGCGAGTTTACTGAGATCAGATTCTGCTTAAAATCAGCCTCGTCATCACCCACGATGCGGTAGGAGACCTCTTCGTCCGTATCCAGATTGATCACGGTGACGGTAGAGCCAAAAATCACGCGTCCGTTATTTGGCATTTTTGTGATATCAATCACCTGCGCATTTGACAGCTTGGCTTCGATATCTTTGATACGCCCTTCGCAGAACCCCTGCTGCTCACGCGCGGCGTGATACTCAGCATTCTCTTTCAGATCGCCATGCTCACGTGCTTCCGCAATGGCGGCGATGATTTCAGGGCGGCGAACAGATTTCAAAAAATCCAGCTCTTCACGCAGTTTTTCAGCACCACGTAAGGTCATCGGAATAGCTTGCATTTGTTATACCTCTTTGACATTCCTGTTAGGTACGGTTAACCGACCCGACTACTGGCCCCGCAGGCATCGCAGCCTGGCACAGGTCAGAAGCAAAAGAAAACTGACCCGGAAACAATGTTCCAGGTCAGCAGCAATTATTCAGTTTGATACGTATTTTAACGCGAAGTTCAGTATGGGTCATCGTTTACTTTACAGGGCGTTGGGCCGTAGTATGACGGTTTGTTTCCGGGTTGTTAGCGCGAGATTATGCGATTTTCCAGATTTATCATCGGATTGACCACCACTGTTGCGTTCACTGTCCAGGCAGCGAACGTTGATGAGTATATTAATCAGCTGCCCGATGGCGCCAATCTTGCCCTGGTCGTGCAAAAGGTAGGAGCTCAGGCGCCTGAGATTGATTATCACAGCCAGCAGATGGCGCTGCCTGCCAGTACCCAAAAGGTGATCACGGCGCTGGCTGCCCTGCTGCAGCTTGGGCCCGACTTTCGTTTTACGACCACGCTTGAAAGCAAAGGCAGCATTGAGAACGGTGTGCTGAAAGGCGATCTTATTGCCCGTTTTGGCGGCGATCCGACATTTAAGCGTCAGGATATCCGCAACATGGTCGCCGTGCTAAAGAAGTCTGGCGTACAGCGCATTGAAGGCAATGTGCTTATCGATACGTCCATTTTTGCCAGCCACGATAAAGCCCCCGGCTGGCCGTGGAATGATATGACTCAGTGCTTTAGCGCCCCGCCCGCGGCCGCGATCGTCGATCGCAACTGCTTCTCCATTTCGTTATACAGCGCGCCCAAACCGAACGATTTAGCCTTCATTCGGGTGGCCTCTTACTATCCGGTCAACATGTTCAGCCAGGTGCGTACCCTGGCGAAAGGTTCCCCGGAAGCGCAGTACTGCGAACTGGATGTCGTCCCGGGCGATTTGAACCGCTTTACCCTGACCGGCTGCCTGACGCAGCGGGCCGATCCACTGCCGCTGGCCTTCGCCATTCAGGATGGCGCAAGCTATGCCGGGGCGATCCTTAAGAATGAACTGAAGCAGGCCAACATCACTTACAGCGGTACCCTGCTGCGTCAGACGCAGAGCAACGAGCCCGGCACCGTGATTGCCAGTAAGCAGTCGGCGCCGCTGCACGATCTGCTGAAGATCATGCTGAAAAAATCGGACAACATGATCGCCGATACCGTATTTCGCATGATTGGGCATGCCCGCTTTGGCGTACCTGGCACCTGGCGTGCCGGTTCAGATGCGGTTCGTCAGATCCTCCGCCAGCAGGCTGGCATCGATCTTGGCAACACCATCGCAGTCGATGGTTCGGGTCTGTCGCGCCATAACCTGATCTCTCCTGCCACCATGATGCAGGTCCTTCAGTACATTGCTCAGCACGACACTGAACTAAACTTTATCTCAATGCTGCCGCTCGCCGGTTATGACGGCTCCCTGCAGTACCGTGCGGGCCTGCACGCCGCGGGCGTCGATGGCAAAGTCTCCGCCAAAACGGGCTCCCTGCAGGGGGTGTATAACCTTGCCGGGTTTATCACCACCGCCAGCGGACAGCGGATGGCATTCGTGCAGTATCTTTCTGGCTACGCGGTGGAACCTGCCGACCAGCGTAACCGCCGTATCCCGCTGGTGCGCTTTGAAAGCCGGCTTTACAAGGACATTTATCAGAACAACTAGCGATGAAATTACTCATTGTTGAAGACGATCTGCTGTTACAGGAAGGACTGGCGCTGGCGCTCTCGGCTGAAGGTTACACGCTTGATTGCGCGGGTACCGCCGCCGAAGCTGATGGCCTTATCCAGAGCGGCGAATACAGCCTGGTGATCCTCGATCTTGGCCTGCCCGATAAAGATGGCGCCACCCTGCTAAGCCAGTGGCGCCGACGGGGTATCGATAATCCTGTGCTGATCCTGACCGCCCGCGACGCGCTGGAAGACCGGATTAACGGCCTGGACTCCGGTGCCGATGACTATCTGGTGAAGCCCTTTGCGCTGGCAGAACTTCAGGCGCGCGCCAGAGCGTTGATCCGGCGCTATCAGGGGCACAGCGATAACCTGCTCAGCGATGGCGATCTGACGTTAAATCTGCAAACCCAGCAGGTTTTACAGCAATCCCAGCCGGTCGAAGTGACCCCTAAAGAGTTTGCTCTGCTAACCCGGCTGATTATGCGCACCGGTCAGACCGTCCACCGGGAAACCTTACAGCAGGATATTTACTCCTGGCAGGACGATCCCGGCTCTAATACGCTGGAGGTGCATATTCATAATCTGCGACGCAAGCTGGGCAAAGACCGGATCAAAACGGTACGCGGCGTGGGATATCGCCTTGAGAGTCAAAAATGAACAGCATGCGCCGTCGTCTGATGGTGCTGTTGGCAGTCATTCTGCTTTTCTTTCAACTGATCAGCGTCATCTGGCTCTGGCATGAGAGCCGGGAGCAAATTAGCTTTCTGGTGAGCGAGACGCTGTCGGCAAAATCCCGCAACCAGCATGTCGAGAAAGAGATCCGGGAGGCGATCGCCTCGTTGCTGGTCCCTTCGCTGGTGATGGTCGGATTTACCCTGCTCTTCTCTTTCTGGGCCGTCAGCTGGATCACCCGTCCGCTGAATCAGCTACGCACCAGCCTTGCGAACCGTTCTGCCGATAATCTTACGCCGCTGCCGATGTACTCCGATATGGAGGAAATAGGCGCCGTCACCACCTCGCTGAATCAACTGCTCGCCCGGCTGGATCAAACCATTCAGCAGGAGCGCCTGTTCACCGCTGATGCCGCACATGAGCTGCGTACGCCGCTGGCGGGTATTCGCCTGCATCTGGAGCTGATGGCGCAGTCAGGCTCGCCTCAGGCGACGACGCTGATTACCCGAATCGATCAACTGATGCATACCGTAGAGCAGCTGCTAATGCTGGCCCGGGCGGGTCAAGCTATGGCCAGCGGCCACTACGACACGGTTAACTGGAGCGAAGCCATTATTGCGCCGCTGGCGCTGGAGAATGAGGTAAAAAGCCATACCCTCATCTGGCCGCAGGCGAGCCCACAGAACGTACAGGGCGATGCAATCCTGTTACGGCTAATGTTGCGCAATTTGCTGGAAAACGCAGTGCGTTACAGCCCGGCGGGAACCACTATTGAAGTCGCCATGCAGGAGGTCGACGGCGGTACGCAGGTGAGCGTCAGCGATCAGGGGCCTGGCATAGATGAAGCCCATCGCCAGTCGATTACCGAGCCGTTTCGCCGCATCGATCAACGCTATGGCGGAAGCGGGCTAGGGCTGAGCATCGTTCAGCGTATTGTACAGCTGCATCGCGGCAAGCTGACGCTGGAGAATCGCCCCGAAGGCGGCTTGATAGTCACCTGCTGGCTGCCAGAAACACTGAATTAAAAAGCCCCCTTGATAAGGGGGCTCTTGACGGTCTTAACGCTTATAGATGAATTCGACGCCTTCTTCGTCATCTTCATCCCAGTCGTCATCCCACTCTTCGTCGTCTTCTTCCACCTGCTCTTCAAGCTGCTGACGGTGGTAGTCATCCCACATGAATTCGACTTTCTCAGGCTGTTTCGCTTCTTCTGCCTGCGTTACCGGGTTCTCGATGATGAAGGTCATCACATCCCAGCACAGCTCTTTCACGCCCATCTGGCTTGCGGCGGAGATGAGATAGTACTTGTCTTCCCAGCCCATCGCTTCGGCAATGGCTTTCGCCTTCGCTTCGGCTTCCGCTTTATCCATCAGGTCGATCTTGTTGAAGACCAGCCAGCGCGGCTTGGCAGCCAGTTTGTCGCTGTATTTTTCCAGCTCGCCGATAATGATACGGGCGTTTTCCACCGGATCGGAACCGTCGATAGGATCGATATCGATGAGGTGCAGCAGAACGCGGCAACGCTCAAGGTGCTTCAGGAAGCGAATACCCAAGCCCGCCCCTTCGGCAGCGCCTTCGATCAGGCCCGGGATATCGGCCACGACGAAGCTCTTCTCGTTGTCCATACGCACCACGCCGAGGCTGGGTACCAGGGTGGTAAACGGATAGTCGGCCACTTTTGGTTTGGCCGCAGAGACAGCACGGATAAAGGTGGATTTACCTGCGTTTGGCATCCCCAGCATACCCACGTCCGCCAGCAGCATCAGTTCCAGCTGCAGATCGCGCTTATCACCCGGCGTACCCATCGTCTTCTGACGCGGGGTACGGTTAACGGAGGATTTGAAACGGGTGTTACCCAGACCATGCCAGCCGCCTTTAGCGACCATCAGGCGCTGACCATGCTTGGTCATATCACCCATGGTTTCGCCAGTACCCTGATCGATAACGCGCGTTCCGACAGGGACTTTAACCGTGACGTCTTTTCCGCGTTTACCGGTACAGTCACGGCTCTGGCCATTCTGACCGCGCTCAGCACGGAATGATTTTTCGAAACGGTAATCGATCAGGGTGTTGAGGTTTTCGTCCGCCTCTAACCACACGTCACCGCCGTCGCCGCCGTCGCCGCCGTCAGGGCCGCCACGGGGAATGTATTTTTCGCGGCGGAAGCTTACGCAACCATTACCGCCATCACCTGCCACGACCAGGATCGTTGCTTCATCAACAAACTTCATTTTACTCTCCGTAAATCATTCGCCTGAGCGGGGGCCGCTTCATTTTTGCGCCAACGTCCCCAAAGACGATGACCAATGGCGGAATACATCGCGCCCGCAACCACGACAAACGCACCGAGATAAGCCAACAGGTTTAACATCGGTTTGACGAAGAAATCGGGCCAGGCCATTGATAATAAATCTGAAAATAACAGTGTAAACAGTGGCGTTAGCGTAATCAGCGCACTTACCTGCGCTGCCTGCCAGCGCGCCATCGCTTCTGCCAGCGCGCCATAACCCACTAACGTGTTCAGACCACAAAAGATCAGACACGCCAGCTGCCAGTCGCTTAACTGGGAAATGACTCCCGGCTTCGCCAGTGGCAACAGGGCAATAGTACATAAAGTGTACAGCAAAAACAGAATCTGCTGTGACGCCAGACGGCGTAATAACACCTTTTGCGCGACGCCATAACTTACCCATACCGCCGCCGCGCCCACCCCAAAAATCACACCCCAGGTGTAATCCGTCAGGCGGGTAAAAATCTCTATCAGACTGGTATTGAAGAACAACACCAGACCGCAAAGCAGCATCAGTGCCCCGATAATCTGCGTGCCGCGCATCTTCTCCTTCAGGATAAAGACGCTGGCAACCATCATGCCTACCGGCGAGAGCTGGCCAATTACCTGCGAGGCCGTGGGACTGAGGTATTGCAGGGAAGAACTGAACAGAATGAAGTTCCCGAACAGGCCGCCTGTCGCAATCGCCAGCAGCACCAGCCAGCGCGGTTTGCGAAAGATGCGCAGCGGAGGAAGCTTACCCTTTAGCGCAAGGATAATGCCCAATCCAATACCGGCCATCAGGAAGCGGTAGAAGACCACCGTTGGCGGCTCCATCACTTCCAGTACCTGCTTCATTGCAATTGGCAGCGCACCCCAGCACATTGCGGTAGTGAGCGCCAAAAGAATACCAATGCCGGCCTGCTGCTTCATGCCCGTTTTCCCTACCGAAAAAATTACCGGGTTTCCAATGTAAAAAGCCCCGCAACACGTTGCGGGGCTTTAATCCGTTACCGGACCGAGAAAACCTTACTCAGCAACAATGCTGATGTATTTACGGTTGTTCGGGCCTTTAACTTCAAATTTCACTTTACCGTCTGCTTTAGCAAACAGAGTG
This sequence comes from Leclercia sp. LSNIH1, assembly GCF_002902985.1. Taxonomy (NCBI): domain Bacteria; kingdom Pseudomonadati; phylum Pseudomonadota; class Gammaproteobacteria; order Enterobacterales; family Enterobacteriaceae; genus Leclercia; species Leclercia sp. LSNIH1. Next base: position 374,217 of record NZ_CP026167.1, read on the forward strand.
TGGTCACGACCGCAACCTACGTTGTTACCCGCGTGGAACTTAGTGCCACGCTGACGAACGATGATGCTACCCGCCAGAACGGTTTCGCCACCGAAACGCTTAACGCCGAGGCGTTTAGCTTCTGAATCGCGACCGTTACGTGTGGAGCCGCCAGCCTTTTTATGTGCCATTTAAATCTCTCCTCAGGTCTTAGGCGCTGATGCCAGTAATTTTCACATCAGTGAACCACTGACGGTGGCCCTGCTGCTTACGGTAGTGTTTACGACGACGAAACTTAACGATTTTAACTTTCTCGCCACGACCATGAGCAACAACTTCAGCTTTGATAACGCCGCCATCAACGAAAGGAACGCCGATTTTGACTTCTTCACCGTTTGCGATCATCAGAACTTCAGCGAATTCAATAGATTCGCCAGTTGCGATGTCCAGCTTTTCCAGGCGAACGGTCTGACCTTCGCTTACTCGGTGTTGTTTACCACCACTTTGGAAAACCGCGTACATATAAACTCCGCTTCCGCGCACATCCTCGTGTGATTCAGAGTGCGCTATAAATATTCACAATAGGGCGCGAATATTACGCAAAACGCGAGCCTTTGACAAGTGCTACAGTCAATACATGAAGAAAAAAAACACAACACGTACGGTAACGTTTATCTGCCGCGTTTTTTCAGTACAATCAGCGCTACTATTGATAAACCGAACCCTTCGTTAGCCCATTTGACATGTGGTAAACAGGACTTAAAGCCCGGCTTTTGCGATGAATTTAGAAAAAATCAATGAGTTAACCGCGCAAGATATGGCGGGTGTGAATGCAGCGATCCTGGAACAGCTCGATTCTGACGTTCAACTAATCAATCAGTTGGGTTATTACATCGTCAGCGGCGGGGGTAAACGCATCCGTCCGATGATCGCTGTGCTGGCCGCCCGCGCGGTCGGCTATCAGGAGAACGCGCACGTAACGATCGCAGCGCTGATCGAATTTATCCATACCGCCACGCTGCTGCATGATGACGTTGTCGATGAGTCCGATATGCGTCGTGGCAAAGCCACTGCCAACGCCGCGTTCGGCAATGCAGCCAGCGTACTGGTAGGCGATTTTATCTATACGCGCGCTTTCCAGATGATGACCAGCCTGGGATCGTTGAAGATCCTGGAAGTGATGTCCAAAGCGGTGAACGTCATCGCGGAAGGTGAAGTTCTGCAGCTGATGAACGTCAACGACCCGGACATCACCGAAGAGAGCTACATGCGGGTGATCTACAGCAAAACCGCCCGTCTGTTTGAGGCCGCTGCCCAGTGCTCCGGTATTCTGGCCGGCTGTACTGACGAGCAGGAGCGTGGGCTGCAGGATTACGGGCGCTACCTTGGCACCGCCTTCCAGCTGATTGACGATCTGCTCGACTATAGCGCCGACGGCGAAACGCTCGGCAAGAACGTCGGTGATGACCTGAACGAAGGTAAACCGACGCTGCCGCTGCTGCATGCTATGCGTAACGGCACCCCTGAGCAGGCTAAGCTTATCCGCGAAGCCATTGAGCAAGGAAACGGCCGACACCTTCTGGAACCAGTACTGGAAGCAATGGCAACCTGTGGTTCCCTGGAATGGACGCGCCAGCGTGCAGAGGAAGAGGCCGATAAAGCGATCGCCGCACTTCAGGTCATCCCTGACAGCCCATGGCGAGATGCCCTGATCGGGCTCGCGCATATTGCCGTTCAGCGCGATCGATAATCCTCAATGAACTCTCTTTTACGTGAAAAGAGAGTTCCAATAAGCTCCAGTTTTTATCCATCAAATTGTTAAATAATCCGCTTACAGGCCGCATGATTAAAGCCCTGGCAAAATCCGAATATTGCCTCCTGTAATGCGAACTTTTTAGAACCGATGTTCGAAGAAGGTATAGTAACACTGTCATTTAAGAGGAAATGACGTACATGTACCCGAACAGAGGGATAGCTGAATGGATAAGAAATTTACCGACTGGCACTCGGCCGATATCATCGCCGCGCTGCGTAAAAAGGGAACATCGCTTGCTGCAGAATCCCGCCGTAATGGCCTGAGTTCATCCACCCTGGCAAATGCGCTGACCCGCCCCTGGCCAAAGGGAGAACTGATCATTGCTACGGCACTCGGCACTGACCCCTGGATTATCTGGCCATCGCGCTACTACGACCCGATCACGCACGAATTTGTCGACAGAACGCGCATGATGCGCCAGAAAAAACAAGAAAAAGAGCGCCAGGAATGACGCTCATCTAAACGGGACTAGCAACCCCCCGGTCAATGTGGCAGGGGGCTGCCGGGACGATTACTCGCCTTTTACACGCTCAATATTTGCACCCAGGGCGCGCAGTTTATCTTCAATGCGTTCATAGCCGCGATCGATGTGATAAATACGATCCACGAGCGTCGTACCTTCCGCAATACAACCTGCCAGCACCAGGCTCGCAGAAGCACGCAGATCGGTTGCCATCACCTGAGCACCAGACAGTTTCTCTACGCCATGACAGATCACGGTATTACTTTCGATCTCAGCGTGGGCGCCCATACGGATCAGTTCCGGTACGTGCATAAAACGGTTTTCAAAGATCGTTTCAGTGATCACACCCGTCCCTTCCGCCACCAGGTTCAGCAGAGTGAACTGGGCCTGCATATCGGTCGGGAATGCCGGATGCGGAGAGGTACGCACGTTAACGGCTTTCGGACGCTTACCGTGCATATCCAGGCTGATCCAGTCTTCGCCAGTTTCAACATCGGCACCGGCTTCGCGCAGTTTTGCCAGTACCGCGTCCAGCGTATCAGGCTGGGCGTTGCGGCAGACGATCTTACCGCCGGAGATGGCTGCAGCGACCAGGAAGGTCCCGGTTTCGATACGGTCAGGCAGGACGCGATATACACCACCACCCAGACGTGCAACGCCTTCAATGGTAATACGATCGGTGCCCTGACCGGTGATCTTCGCGCCCAGCGTATTCAGGAAGTTCGCGGTATCCACGATCTCCGGCTCGCGCGCGGCGTTCTCGATGATGGTGGTCCCTTCGGCCAGCGTCGCTGCGGACATGATGGTGACGGTAGCGCCAACGCTTACCTTGTCCATCACGATGTGGGCGCCTTTCAGACGGCCATTCACGGAGGCCTTCACGTAGCCCTCTTCCAGCTTAATTTCTGCGCCCAGCTTCTCAAGGCCAAAAATGTGCAGATCCACCGGACGCGCACCAATGGCGCACCCGCCCGGCAGAGAGACCTGGCCCTGCCCAAAACGGGCCACCAGCGGACCCAGCGCCCAGATGGATGCGCGCATGGTCTTCACCAGATCGTAAGGGGCTGAGAAGTTATTTACGTTGCTGGCATCGATCCATACGGATCCGTTACGCTCAACCTTGGTACCCAACTGGCCGAGCAGTTTCATGGTGGTATCAATGTCTTTCAGCTTCGGTACGTTCTGGATCTCTACCGGCTCTTCCGCAAGCAGTGCGGCGAAGAGGATCGGCAGCGCGGCATTTTTAGCGCCGGAAATTGTGACTTCGCCCTGGAGACGCGTCGGCCCCTGAACACGAAATTTGTCCATGTAATTACTCTCTGTATGAATTCAACCGTGCTGCGGGCAAATCACCCTCAGCTCAAAAACCGTTTAGTTTGCGATCGCGTGCCCACTCTGTAGGGGTAAACGCCTTGATCGACAGGGCATGGATACGATTATCCGCGATATATTCCATCAGCGGCGCATAGACAGCCTGCTGCTTCTTCACGCGGCTCATGCCGTCAAAAATCTCACCCACAGCAATAACCTGAAAGTGGCTGCCGTCGCCGGAGACGTGGACTTCCTGAAGGGCAAGTGCGTTCATCAGCACTGTCTGGATTTCATGATTTTCCATGGGTTCTATATCATCTGGTAGTGAAAACAAGCCCAACATCTTAGAGCAAAGTGGCGCGGTCTTAAATAAGCAAAAAGCCCCGACGATGAAACTGTCAGGGCTTTTGATAGTAACGTACTGAAAAAATTAGCGGGGCAATACGTCTTCCGGCAGATTATAGAGCTGGGCCAGGGTGACGACATTGTCGCTGACGCCCGAAAGCGTCACCGGGATGCCCTGCTGCTTGCCCGTTGAGACCAGATGAACCAGCAACGCTACACCCGCCGTATCCACGCGAGAGATACCGCTCAGGTCGATACGGGAAACCCCCTTCATGGCATCGTCCCGCGCATCCCACAGAGGATTCAGATAATCCTGATCCAGCTCGCCTGAGAGTAATAACGTCTCACCCTCACGGGTCCAGCTCAACTGCGACATAATTACTTGTTTCCTTCCAGGGTAATTTTCTGACGTGCGATGCTGTTCAGCTGCGCGGTCAGACCATCAATGCCCTTGGTACGCAGCAGATCGCTCCATTCGTTCTGCTTGGTGGTGATCATGCTGACGCCTTCCGCAATCATGTCGTAAGCCTGCCAGTTACCGCTCTGGGTGTTCTTACGCCACTGGAAATCCAGACGCACTGGCGGACGACCGTTCGGATCGACGATGGTCACGCGAATAGGCACGATGGTCGCAGAACCCAGCGGCTGTTCCGGTGCGATCTGATACGTCTGACCGTGGTACATGGCGAGAGCCTGACCGTAGGCCTGCTTCAGATATTCACGGAACGCAGCGAAATAGGCTTCGCGCTGCGCAGGCGTTGCGTCTTTGTAGTAACGGCCCAGCACCAGCGCGCCGGCATATTTCACCTGGACATAGGGCAGCAGTTCCTGGTCAACCACATCACGCAGGTAATCAGGATTGGAGCGGATCTTCGGCTGCTCATTTTTAAGGCGATCGAAGGTTTTCTTTGCTGCCTCATTCATCTGTTGATAAGGATTGCTCTGATCGGCTGCGTTAGCTGCAGTCAGAGGGGCAATCATCAGCATGGCAACCATTAACAGTCGTTTAATCATGAATTACTTCTCCTGAGATGAATTCGTCGTGCCAACAGGCGGCGTAATGTCACTCTGCGCAGGGGTCTGCGCAGCTTGATTCTCGTCACCCCCTTTACTGTTGCTGTTGTAAAGGAACTGACCAATCATATCTTCCAGCACCATGGCTGATTTCGTATCCTGAATCACGCCACCGTCTTTCAGGATAGTCGTTCCCAGCTCGGGATCCTCAAAACCGACGTTCAGCGCCAGATATTGTTCCCCTAACAGACCGGATGTACGGATAGAGAGGGAGCTGGTGTCCGGGATATGGTTGTAGCGCTCTTCGATATCCAGCGCCACGCGTGGCAGATAGGTTTTCTCATCGAGGGTGATATCGGCAACACGCCCTACTACCACCCCGCCAATACGCACCGGAGAACGGCTCTTCAGGCCACCGATGTTATCGAAGGTGGCATAAATACGGTATGTCGGCTCGGTGCGGATGGTCGTTACGTCCGCCACTTTAAAGCTTAAAAAGAGTGCTGCCAGCAGCGCCAGCAGGACAAATACGCCAACCCAAATTTCTACTTTTTTCGTTTGCATGAACTCATTTCCCAAACATCAGTGCGGTGAGCACAAAATCCAGAGCCAGTATGGCCAGCGACGAATGAACAACGGTACGGGTGGTTGCCCGGCTGATACCGGCAGAGGTCGGGATCGCATCGTAGCCATTGAACAGCGCAATCCAGGTGATCGTCACGGCAAATACCGCGCTTTTAATCAGGCAGTTAACCAGATCCAGACGCCAGTCAACGGCGCTTTGCATCGCTGACCAGAAGAAGCCGGCATCGATCCCTTTCCACTGCACGCCAACCATCGAACCGCCCCAGATGCCGACCGCGACAAAGAGGATCGTTAACAGCGGCAGCGAAATCATACCGGCCCAGAAGCGCGGCGAGATGACCCGACGCAGCGGATCCACGGCCATCATTTCCATACTGGAGAGCTGCTCCGTGGCGCGCATCAGGCCGATTTCAGCGGTCAGCGCTGAACCGGCACGCCCTGCGAATAACAGCGCGGCGACCACCGGCCCCAGCTCACGCAGCAGGGAGAGCGCCACCAGCATTCCGAGGCTGGTTTCTGCGCTGTAGGTGGTGAGAACCAGATACCCCTGCAGCCCCAGCACCATCCCGATAAAGACCCCGGAAACGATGATAATGAGCATCGACAGCACGCCGACATTATACAGCTGGCGTACCAGCAGAGGGGCATGTTTGCGGAATTCCGGTTTCCCGACCAGCGCATTGAATAACATCAACCCGGCACGCCCGAACGTCCTGATGGTTTTTATGCCACGGTGTCCGAGAGCGGCCAACGCATTTAACAGCATGAGTGGCTTAACTCCCTATTCCCAATAGATCTTTATGATAATCACCCGCAGGATAACGGAACGGCACGGGGCCATCTGCAATGCCGTCGAGGAACTGACGAACTCGCGCATCGCTGTTGGTCTGCAATGATTGGGCACTGCCATGCGCCACAATTTTTTTATCCGCTACGATATAGGCGTAGTCGGCAATGCTCAGCACTTCCGGTACGTCGTGAGATACCACAATACAGGTTACACCCAGCGCGCTGTTCAGCTCAGAGATAAGTTTGACCAGCACGCCCATGGTGATAGGGTCCTGCCCGACAAACGGCTCATCGAACATGATCAAATCGGGTTCCAGCGCAATCGCGCGCGCCAGCGCCGCCCGGCGGGCCATACCACCAGAGAGTTCAGAAGGCATCAGCTTCGCCGCCCCACGCAGTCCCACAGCCTCGAGCTTCATCATCACGGTGCTTTTCAGCAGCGCCGGCGGCAGGCGCGTATGCTCGCGCAGCGGGTAGGCGACATTATCGAAGACATTCATGTCAGTAAATAGCGCCCCGGACTGGAACAGCATGCTCATGCGTTTACGCACGGTATAGAGGCGCGAACGTGACATCGCCGGAATATTTTCGCCATCAAAAAGGATCTCGCCCTCGCCTGGCGGAATTTGCCCCCCAATCAGGCGTAACAGCGTTGTTTTACCAATGCCGGAAGGGCCCATGATGGCGGTAATTTTACCGCGGGGCACGGTGAGAGAGATGTTGTCAAAAATGACCCGGCTGCTGCGCGTGAAGCTGACGCCACGGACATCGACTATATTCGCCTCATTCAGGCTCATGTACATTTCCTTTCTGTTGCCGGTTCAGGATCAGCTTGATGCCTGATTTCGCCGCAAACCCAACATTTTTACAGAATATTACCTCTGCAGGTAAGCGAAAGCTGGCATTTGTTTTACTTTTACAGCGCATAAAGTCAAAATTAGGATTCGTTACATCTACAGACAGTATGCAGCGGCAGAGATTTTTTCTCAGTGGACCGGCGAGTATACCTGAAGAAAGGACTTTTGATGCTTCTTGCAACGGCACTGTTAATAATTGGTTTACTTTTGGTGGTCTACAGTGCCGACCGTCTGGTGTTCTCCGCTTCTATCCTCTGCCGTTTGTTGGGTGTTCCCCCCCTGATTATTGGGATGACGGTGGTCAGCGTAGGCACTTCCCTGCCGGAGATCATCGTCTCTGCGGCCGCCTCGATGCACGATCAGGTTGATCTTGCGGTGGGAACGGCTATTGGCTCCAATATCGTCAATATCTTGCTCATCCTGGGCCTGGCTGCGCTACTGCATCCTTTTCGCGTGCATTCTGATGTTCTGCGGCGTGAATTACCGCTAATGTTAATTGTCAGCCTGCTGGCGGGTTATGTGTTATATGACGGGCAGTTAACCCTCAGCGATGGCATTTTTCTGCTGGCGCTGGCGGTCATCTGGCTGTTTTATATCGTGAAGCTTGCCCGGGCGGCAGAAAAGCAAGGCAGTGACACGTTAACCCGCGAACAGGTGGCAGAGCTGCCGCGTGAGGGGAACTTACCCGTCGCGCTGCTCTGGCTGGGCGTGGCGTTAATCATCATGCCCATGGCGACGCAGATGATTGTAGATAACGCTACGGTTCTGGCCAACTATTTCGCCATGAGCGAGTTAACCATCGGCCTGACGGTGATTGCCATTGGTACCAGTTTGCCTGAGCTCGCAACGGCTATCGCCGGGGCGCGTAAGGGTGAAGACGACATGGCGATTGGCAATATCATCGGCTCGAATATTTTTAATATTGCTATCGTGCTTGGCCTGCCTGCCCTGATTGCCCCTGGCGCGTTTAATCCGCTCGCGTTCAGCCGCGATTATGGGGTGATGGTCTTAGTCAGCGTAATTTTCGCCCTGCTCTGCTGGCGGCGAAAAAGGCAGATTGGTCAGGGCGCTGGTGCGCTGCTGACGGTGGGATTTGTCGTATGGATGGCGATGCTGTACTGGCTCTCGCCGCTTCTCTCTGGGTAAACGGAAACGCATTATGTCGCAAATAGAATTGCAGCCGGGTTTTGACTTTCAGAAAGCAGGAAAAGAGGTTCTGGAGATTGAACGTGAAGGTCTGGCGCAGTTAGATCAATACATTAATCAGGACTTTAGCCTGGCGTGCGAAAAACTTTTCCACTGTCCTGGCAAAGTCGTGGTGATGGGGATGGGTAAATCTGGCCATATTGGCCGTAAAATGGCAGCGACCTTCGCCAGTACCGGCACGAAAGCGTTTTTCGTCCATCCCGGCGAAGCGGCGCATGGCGATTTGGGTATGGTTTCGTCACAGGATATCGTCATTGCGTTATCCAACTCGGGCGAATCGAATGAGATCCTGGCGCTGATCCCGGTCCTGAAACGCCTGCACGTTCCCCTGATCTGTATTACGAGCCGTCCGGAGAGCAGCATGGCGCGCGCCGCAGATATCCACCTGTGCGTTAAAGTGCCAAAAGAAGCCTGTCCCCTGGGGCTGGCGCCGACCTCCAGCACCACTGCCGCGCTGGTTATGGGTGATGCGCTGGCCGTCGCCCTGCTGGAAGCGCGCGGCTTTACCGCCGAAGATTTCGCCCTCTCCCATCCGGGCGGTGCGCTGGGACGTAAACTGCTGCTGCGCGTGAATGATATTATGCATACGGGGGATGAAATTCCGCACGTCAGTAAAGAGGCCTCCCTGCGCGATGCGCTGCTGGAAATTACCCGTAAAAACCTGGGGATGACCGTCATCTGCAACGATCAGATGAAGATTGAGGGTATCTTTACCGATGGGGATCTCCGTCGCGTGTTCGATATGGGTGTGGATGTCCGTAAGCTGGGTATCGCCGATGTGATGACCTCAGGCGGCATTCGGGTGCGTCCCGGCACGCTGGCCGTTGAGGTACTGAACCTGATGCAGTCCCGCCATATCACCTCCGTTATGGTTGCCGATGGCGACCAGTTACTGGGTGTGGTACATATGCATGATCTTTTGCGCGCAGGCGTAGTGTAATGAAGGATAAGACAATGATTAATACGGGTGCATCCCTTGCAACCTGTTATGGCCCGGTAAGCGCGCAGATGATGTCGCAGGCCGAGAAAATTCGCCTGCTGATCCTGGATGTGGATGGCGTGCTGTCAGACGGCCTGATTTACATGGGCAATAATGGTGAAGAGCTGAAAGCGTTCAACGTGCGTGATGGCTATGGGATTCGCTGTGCCCTGACGTCTGGCATAGAAGTTGCCATCATCACCGGACGTAAGGCTAAACTGGTAGAAGATCGGTGCGAAACGCTGGGCATTACCCATCTCTATCAGGGGCAATCCGATAAGATGGTCGCTTTCAGGGACTTACTTGGTAAACTTGCCATCGCCCCGGAAAACGTTGCCTATGTCGGAGACGATCTTATTGACTGGCCAGTGATGGCAGAAGTTGGGCTTAGCATCGCCGTGGGCGATGCCCATCCGCTTTTGATCCCACGCGCTGACTATGTCACCCGTATTAACGGTGGCCGTGGCGCAGTACGAGAAGTCTGCGACCTGTTACTGCTGGCGCAAGGTAAGCTTGATGAGGCCAAAGGGCAATCGATATGAGTAAAACCAGACGTTGGGTTATTATTCTGCTAACGCTTGTCGCACTGGTACTGATTGGTGTGAATCTCGCTGACCGGGACGACGAACAAGCGCCTACGGTCAACACCAACGATCCAACGTATAAAAGCGATCACAGCGATACCGTCGTTTACAGCCCGGAAGGGGCGCTGAATTATCGCCTTATCGCTCAGCACGTTGAGTATTTTTCCGAACAGGGCGTCTCATGGTTTACTCAACCCGTGATGACCACGTTTGATACCGATAAAATTCCGACATGGTCGATTAAAGCAGATCGGGCAAAACTGACGAATGACCGTATGCTTTATCTGTATGGCCATGTTGAAGTGAATGCGCTGACCGCAGATGCGCAGTTGCGCAAAATCACGACCGATAACGCACAGATAAACCTTGTGACGCAGGATGTAACATCGCAGGATCTGGTCACGTTATACGGCACAACATTTAATTCCAGCGGTCTGAGAATGCGCGGGAACTTACGCAGCAAGAACGCAGAGCTGATTGAAAAGGTTAGAACCTCTTATGAAATTCAAAACAAACAAACTCAGCCTTAATTGTGTTATAGCCAGCGCCCTGCTGGCCCTTAGCCTGCCTGCGCTTGCTGTGACGGGTGATACCGAGCAGCCGATTCATATCGAATCCGATACGCAATCACTCGATATGCAAGGCAACGTGGTGACCTTTACCGGCAACGTGGTTGTGACTCAGGGCACCATCAAAATTAATGCCGACAAAGTGGTGGTGACGCGTCCTGGCGGTGAGGACGGGAAAGAGATTATCGATGGCTACGGCAACCCGGCCACCTTCTATCAGATGCAGGATAACGGCAAGCCGGTGAAAGGCCACGCCTCCCAGATGCACTACGAGCTGGCGAAAGATTTCGTTGTCCTTACCGGTAATGCGTATCTGGAGCAGCTCGACAGCAACATCAAGGGCGACAAGATCACCTACCTGGTCAAAGAGCAGAAAATGCAGGCCTTCAGCGAGAAAGGCAAACGCGTGACCACCGTACTGGTTCCATCGCAGCTGCAGGACAAAAATAGCAATCAGGCCCCGGCACAGAAAAAGAGTAACTAATTCGTTATGGCAACATTAACTGCAAAGAATCTCGCCAAAGCCTATAAGGGCCGCCGCGTCGTGGAAGATGTCAGTTTGACCGTCAACTCCGGCGAGATTGTCGGCCTGTTGGGTCCTAACGGTGCAGGTAAAACCACCACCTTTTATATGGTGGTGGGCATTGTTCCGCGCGACGCGGGTAACATCATTATTGATGAAGAAGATATCAGCCTGCTGCCCCTGCACGCCCGTGCGCGCCGCGGGATCGGTTATCTGCCGCAGGAAGCCTCAATTTTCCGTCGTCTGAGCGTTTTCGATAACCTGATGGCGGTGCTGCAGATCCGCGATGATCTGACCGCCGAACAGCGTCAGGATCGCGCCAACGAGCTGATGGAAGAGTTCCATATCGAACACCTGCGCGACAGCATGGGCCAGGCGCTCTCCGGCGGTGAACGCCGCCGTGTGGAAATTGCCCGTGCGCTGGCGGCTAATCCGAAATTTATTCTGCTCGATGAACCGTTTGCCGGGGTTGACCCCATTTCGGTTATCGATATCAAACGTATTATTGAGCATCTGCGCGACAGTGGCCTCGGGGTTCTCATCACCGACCACAACGTACGTGAGACGCTGGCGGTGTGTGAGCGTGCCTATATCGTCAGCCAGGGCCACCTCATCGCCCACGGTACCCCGCAGCAGATCCTCGAAGACGATCATGTTAAGCGCGTGTATCTTGGGGAAGACTTCAGACTCTGATAGGGTAGAAGTTAAGACTCGCGTAAACGGAGAAAAATGCTCTGAACATGAAGCAAGGTTTGCAATTAAGGCTCAGCCAACAGCTGGCAATGACGCCGCAGTTACAACAGGCTATTCGTCTGTTGCAACTGTCGACGCTGGAACTGCAGCAGGAGCTCCAGCAAGCGCTGGAAAGTAACCCTCTGCTCGAGCAAACCGATCTTCACGATGAGGTAGAAACGCAACAAAGCCAGGATAACGAGACCCTCGACACGGTGGATGCTCTTGAGCAAAAAGAGATGCCTGACGAGCTCCCTCTCGATGCCAGCTGGGATGAGATCTACACCGCCGGCACGCCATCCGGTACGCGCGCAGACTACCAGGATGACGAGCTGCCGGTCTATCAGGGCGAGACCACCCAGTCACTGCAGGATTACCTGATGTGGCAGGTGGAGCTGACGCCGTTCTCCGATACCGATCGCGCCATCGCCACCTCCATTGTGGATGCCGTGGATGAGACCGGCTATCTGACCGTGTCGCTGGACGATATTCTGGAGAGCATAGGCGATGACGAGATTGAGCTTGAAGAGGTCGAAGCGGTCCTGAAACGCGTTCAGCGCTTTGACCCGATTGGCGTTGCCGCGAGAGATCTCCGTGACTGCCTGCTCATTCAGCTTTCGCAGTTTGTTAAAGAGACCCCGTGGCTGGAAGAGGCCCGGCTTATCATCAGCGAACATCTGGATCTGCTTGCCAACCACGATTTCCGCTCACTGATGCGCGTCACGCGGCTGAAAGAGGAGATCCTGAAAGAGGCGGTCAACCTGATCCAGTCGCTGGATCCGCGCCCGGGGCAATCTATCCAGACCAGCGAGCCGGAGTATGTTATTCCCGATGTGCTGGTGCGCAAACATAACGGTCTGTGGACCGTAGAGCTGAATTCCGACAGCATTCCCCGCCTGCAAATCAATCAGCAATACGCCTCAATGTGCACCAGCTCGCGCAACGACTCGGATAACCAGTTTATCCGCAGTAATCTGCAGGAAGCCCGCTGGCTGATCAAAAGCCTTGAGAGCCGCAATGATACACTACTGCGCGTCAGCCGCTGCATCGTGGAGCAGCAACAGGCGTTTTTTGAGCAGGGTGAAGAGTTTATGAAACCGATGGTGCTGGCGGATATCGCCCAGGCCGTCGAGATGCATGAGTCGACCATTTCTCGCGTGACGACGCAGAAGTATCTGCACAGTCCGCGTGGCATTTTTGAGCTTAAGTATTTTTTCTCCAGCCATGTCAACACCGAAGGCGGCGGCGAAGCCTCGTCGACGGCCATTCGGGCGCTGGTGAAAAAATTGATCGCCGCGGAAAACCCCGCGAAACCGCTGAGTGACAGTAAGTTGACCACCATGCTGTCCGAACAAGGTATCATGGTGGCACGCCGCACTGTTGCGAAGTATCGAGAGTCTTTATCCATTCCGCCGTCAAACCAGCGTAAACAACTGGTCTGACACAACCGATAAGGAAGACACTATGCAGCTCAACATCACAGGACACAATGTCGAAATCACTGAATCCCTGCGTGAATTTGTTAATACCAAATTCGCTAAGCTCGAGCAGTATTTCGAGAGGATCAACCAGGTCTATGTTGTGTTAAAAGTGGAAAAAGTGACTCATATCTCGGATGCTACCTTGCACGTCAACGGGGGCGAAATCCATGCCAGTGCGGAAGGGCAGGACATGTACGCGGCTATCGACGGCTTGATTGACAAGCTGGCACGACAGCTAAACAAACATAAAGACAAACTGAAACAACACTAATTGTCCGGGCAGTTAACGGGTGCAGGACGGCCTGTTGTGAAACACAACGGGCCCTTTGTACAGTTAGCGCTTAGGTGAAATTATGATGAATAACGATTCCACTCTACAACTGAGCAGTGTCCTTAATCAGGAATGTACCCGCAGTGCCGTTCACTGCCAGAGCAAAAAACGTGCGCTGGAGATCATCAGTGAACTGGCCGCAAAACAGCTGAGTCTGGCGCCACAAGTGGTCTTTGAAGCGATCCTCACCCGCGAAAAAATGGGCAGTACCGGCATCGGTAACGGCATCGCCATTCCACATGGCAAACTGGAAGAGGATACTCTGCGCGCTGTAGGGGTGTTTGTTCAACTGGAAACACCTATCGCCTTCGATGCCATTGATAACCAGCCGGTCGATCTGCTGTTTGCCCTGCTGGTGCCAGCCGATCAGACCAAAACGCATCTGCACACGCTCTCGCTGGTGGCTAAACGTCTGGCGGATAAAACCATCTGTCGTCGTTTACGCGCGGCGCAGAGCGACGAAGAGCTTTATCAAATTATTACAGAAACGGAAGGCAATCAGGATGAGGCGTAATCGGGTGATGGCTTTAACATCTGTGGTCCTGAGGAGAAACGGTACATGGTGCTGATGATCGTCAGCGGGCGTTCGGGCTCCGGGAAATCGGTCGCCCTGCGCGCGCTGGAAGATATGGGCTTTTACTGCGTGGATAACCTGCCGGTGGTGCTTCTGCCCGAGCTGGCCCGTTCGCTGGCGGATCGGCAGATCTCTGCGGCAGTCAGCATCGACGTGCGTAACATGCCTGAATCGCCGGAGATCTTTGAGCAGGCGATGAGCAACCTGCCGGAGGCCTTTTCACCTCAGCTGCTGTTCCTTGATGCCGATCGCAACACGCTGATTCGTCGCTACAGTGACACCCGCCGGCTGCATCCGCTCTCCAGTAAAAACCTGTCGCTGGAAAGTGCCATTGACCAGGAGAGCGATCTGCTGGAGCCGCTGCGCTCGCGCGCCGATCTGATCGTCGATACCTCAGAGATGTCGGTCCATGAGCTGGCGGAGATGCTGCGCACCCGTCTGCTGGGTAAACGCGAACGCGAGCTGACGATGGTCTTTGAATCGTTCGGCTTTAAGCACGGTATCCCTATCGATGCAGACTACGTGTTTGATGTGCGCTTCTTACCGAACCCGCACTGGGATCCGAAGCTGCGCCCGATGACCGGTCTGGATAAGCCGGTTGCTGCCTTCCTTGACAGACATACGGAAGTGCATAACTTTATCTATCAGACGCGCAGCTATCTTGAACTCTGGTTGCCGATGCTGGAGACAAACAATCGCAGCTACCTGACGGTGGCGATTGGCTGTACCGGGGGCAAACACCGTTCGGTCTATATTGCTGAGCAACTGGCTGACTATTTCCGCTCGCGCGGTAAAAACGTGCAGTCCCGTCATCGTACGCTGGAAAAACGTAAAACATGACCGTAAAGCAGACCGTTGAAATCACCAACAAGCTGGGCATGCATGCGCGCCCGGCGATGAAGTTATTTGAACTGATGCAGGGATTTGACGCGGAAGTGCTGCTGCGTAACGACGAAGGCACCGAAGCCGAAGCCAACAGCGTAATCGCTCTGCTGATGCTGGATTCGGCAAAGGGCCGTCAGATTGAAATTGAAGCCACCGGCCCGCAGGAAGTGGAGGCGCTGGCAGCGGTTATTGCGCTGTTCAACGCCGGGTTTGATGAGGATTAATGCAGCTTATTGGCCTGCATAAATCCTTCCCCACCGAGCTGGCGCATCTGGCGCAGGATCCATGCCTGACGGCTACGTACATAGCCTGATGGCGCACTGGCCTTAAAGCGAATCGGGTTCGGTAACACAGCCGCCAGCAGCGCGGCCTCCGACGCCGTCAGACGGCTGGCAGGTTTGTTGAAATAGCGCTGCGCCGCAGCTTCGACACCAAATATCCCTTCGCCAAATTCCGCGATATTGAGATATACGGTCAGGATCCGTTTCTTACTCCACACCGTTTCGATCCCCAGCGTCAGCCCGGCTTCAAAGCCCTTTCTCACCCAGCTGCGACCGTCCCATAAATACAGGTTTTTCGCCGTCTGCTGAGAAAGCGTGGATGCTCCGCGGATACGGCTCTCGTTACGATCGTTATGCGCTAGCGCCTTCTCGATCGCCCCGACGTCAAACCCCCAGTGCTGAGGGAATTTTTGATCTTCGGCGGCAATCACGGCCAGCCCCATCCAGGGGGAGATCTCATCCATACTCACCCAGTCAGAGTGCGCAACGTAGCTGAAATTACCGCTCAGCCAGTTACTCACCTGACGTTCAACCATTACCGCTGAAAACGGCACCGGAAGAAAGCTGAACAGGGCGATGCCCCCACCCCAGAAGACCGCCATAACCAACAGAATGCGAATGACGATCCGTCTTAACCAACCCGCTTTCGGACGTCTTAACTTCATGCAGCGAGCACCAGTACGCGCGTAACCAGCTTCTCAATGCCCGTCGCCGCTTCCGCAATAGTTTGTGCCAGCATGTAAGCGGGTGTGGTGACGATCCTGTTCTCTTCGTCGACCACGATATCATCCACCGGACAGGGGATATGCTCACCGCCCATATCCTCGATAGCCTCAGCAGTATCAATATCCGTTCCGATGGTCAGGCGCAGCGGCATATCAAAAATGGCCGGCAACATCGCAGGGGCGATACAGATAAAGCCCAACGGTTTGCCGGCTTCATGCATCTGCAGCGCCAGCGCTTTTAAATCACTGTCTACCCGGCAACCACTCCCCTGGGCGGCAAAATCACTCAGGTTTTTTGCCGCGCCAAAACCGCCTGGCACAATCAGCGCGTCCAGCTCGGTAGCCCGCGCCTCGCTGAGCGGACGAACCTGTCCACGGGCGATCCGCGCAGCCTCAATCAGGACATTACGGCTCTCGGCCATCGTTTCGCCGGTCAGGTGGTTGATCACGTCTACCTGGGTTTTATCCGGTGCGAAGCAGACCGCTTCGGCGCCGTTACGCGCCAGAGCCAGTAGCGTCAAAACAGCTTCATGAATTTCAGAACCATCGTAAACACCACACCCGCTGAGTACCACGCCAACCTTTTTCATCCTGCGATCCCTCTCGAAAAATGTTAAATGCACATTAAAGATTCTGATTAAAACGGTATGCTTCACACATTTAACTGATTCATGTAACAACGTATTTAAGATTTGCTATCTTAACTGCGTGCGGCCTAAAGTTTCCGGCTACGCCATTTACGAAAAAACTATTCCTATTCAGGCGCAGCCAAGATTTCCCTGGTGTTGGCGCAGTATTCGCGCACCCCGGTCTACCGGGGTCATTTTTTTCTGCTTTCCACCCAGGCTTTTAGCACGGCGACATCGTTCTGCCACTCCTGCTTCATCTCCTCAACCCATTCACCCACGTTATCTTCCCAAGCGGGTAAATCCGGAGACTGAATCTGCTGTCCAAGCTGCTGCAGATGGCGCAAACCCACCGATCCGGCCGCACCTTTGATCTTGTGGCCCTCTTCAACGATGCCTTTCTTGTCCCGCGCCGTCAGGTTTGACTCGAGCAAGTTTAAATAGCCCGGCATCATCTTCTCGAAGATGGCCAGGCCATCGGTGATCAACTTCGGACCAACCAGATCGATGTACTGCTCGAGCATGTCGATATCCAGCAAAGACTGTGCTTTCTCTGTATCTACCTTCGTCATGGTGCTCTCCTCTTCGTCACAGGTGTCCCAGAACTTCTTGATCATGGCGGTTAAGGCGGGTACCGCCAGCGGTTTGCTCAGTACATCGTCCATACCGGCATCCAGGTACTCTTTTTTGTCTTTCAGCACGTTGGCGGTCAGCGCCACCAGCGGCGGCAGTTCGTCGCTGGTGTAACGGCTCGTCAGCTCGCGCGAGATATCCAGCCCGGTCATGTCCGGCAACTGAATATCCAGCAGCACCAGGTCATATTCGCCCGGCGTGAACATCTCCAGCGCGGCTTTACCGGTCATAGCAACATCCACGCTGCTGCCCAGTTTCTCCAGCACCGATCGCGCGACAATCACGTTCAGCTCGATATCTTCCACCAGCAGCACATGCAGGGCAGGCAGCGGCATATCATCATGGGCAAAGGTGTCCTCGACCTCTTCCGCCACTGCCGGGGCCCGAACGCTAAGTTTAAATACAGAGCCGTGCCCAGGGTTGCTGGTCACCGTGATATCACCGCCCATGCTCTTCGCCAGACGGCGCGATACCGCCAGACCGATGCCGGTCCCGGTAGCGGGTTTGCCCCCGTGGCTGTCTTTAACCTGGTAATACATGGCAAAGATTTTGTCCTGCTCCTCCTGGGGAATACCAATCCCGGAATCTTCCACCTCGAAGTGCAGCATCTCCCCCTCGCCGTAGCGCACGCGAACTGCCACCTGGCCACTCTGGGTAAATTTGACCGCGTTGCTGATCAGGTTCCACAGGATCTGGCGCAGGCGCGTACCGTCGGTCACCACCTTATGCGGCAGCGGCAAGGTCGGCTCCAGCACAAAGCGTAGCCCTTTCTGCTGCGCCTGCAGACCGGAGAGGTTTTCCAGATCGGCCAGGAAGCTGGTGAAATCCACCGGCTGGTTATCCAGCTGGACTTTGCGCCGCTCCATCTTATCCATATCAATAATATCGTTGAAGATATTGCCGAGCGTAACCGCCGAGACATGGATGGTTTTAAGATATTTCTCCTGCTCGGCCGTCAGTTCGGTGTCGAGCAGAATGCGGCTTAACCCGACGATACCGTTAAGCGGAGTACGCAGTTCATGGCTGATAGTGGAGATAAAGGTCGTTTTATCCCGGCTGGCGCGCTCCAGCGCATCCTGGTAACGCTTACGCTCGGTAATATCACGCCCGAAGCCCATCAGCCCGTGGCGTTTCCCGACGCGGTCGTAATAGGGCACTTTACGGATTTCGAAGCAGGCTTTGCGCCCGTCCGGGTAGTCGAGCCACTGCTCGTAGGTCAGGGAGACGTTGTGACGGAACACCTTTTCATCGGTTTCGATAACTTTGGCTGCCGCCTCCGGAGAGTAGACATCCTGCGGACGCAGATTGATAAGCTGTTTTTCGCTCTTTCCGGTCAGTAACTCCATCGCCCGGTTACAGCCGGAAAACTCTTTATCTTCATTGCGGTAGAAAACCAGGTCCGGGGAGGCATCAAGGAAAGAGCGCAGGAACGAAGACTGCTGCTCAAGCTGGATCTGCGTCTGCTCACGCTCTTTCATCTCGATTTTCAGCTGTTCCAGCGTAGTCTGGCGCTCAGCCTCCGCTTTTTCTCGATCTGAGATCTCCTGGTTCAGCTGAGCGATGTTGTCTTTTAGCTGCACGTTGAGCTTCAGATCGCGCTCGCGCATCTCTTCCAGCTTTTCCACCAGCCGGGTCAGCCGCTGGCGGGACTCCTCCAGCTGCTCAACCACTACCGAGAGGAAATAGACCGCCCAGGGCGTAATCAACAGGCCAAAGAAAATGGAACGTATAAGATCGATACTCTCAACCTGGCCATGGAGCACCATGGTAATGGCCATCTGCACCACAATCGCCAGCACTACCAGCGCCAGCGCCAGCAACAGGGAGAAGCGCACCAGGCCAAGCTTCATCATCAGATCGACATAGTATTGCGCCAGTAACCGAATTTGCTTCATAAGGGATCTCTTCACGACGTCATCGCACAATAATACTCAAATTCCAGGCAAGACGTTGAAGGTTGTGCAAAAAAGTGAGGGGTAAAACAGGGGATGCGCCTCACTTCCCGGGCAGGGAAGCGAGGCGGGAGGGGGTCAGGAGCGCTTCAGCAGCAGCCAGAGGCTGATCACGAAGAAGGAGGCACTCGGCAACAGCGCGCCAATCACTGGCGGTATACCGTACACCAGCGTCAGCGGGCCGAAGATTTGGTCCAGAACGTAGAAGACAAAGCCGAAGCTGATACCTGTCACGACACGCACCCCCATCGGGACGCTACGCAGCGGGCCAAAGATAAACGACAGCGCCATCAGCATCATCACCGCCACCGAGAGCGGCTGGAAGACCTTGCTCCACATGTTGAGCTGATAACGTCCGGAATCCTGGCCACTCGATTTCAGGTACTTCACGTAGTTGTACAGGCCGCTGATGGAGAGTGCATCCGGATCCAGCGCAACCACACCGAGCTTATCCGGCGTCAGGTTGGTTTTCCAGGTGCCAGAGACCGTTTGCGACCCGGTGATCTGTTTTGGATCCTGCAGGTTTGATTCATCTACCTGCGACAGACGCCAGACCTTGTTATCAGTATCAAACGTGGCCGACGCGGCGTAACGCACCGCCTGCAGACGACGCTGGTCGTTAAAGCTGTAAATGCTCACACCGCCGAGGGAGTTATCGCCCGTGACGCGTTCGATGTAGACAAAGTTATTGCCATCTTTCGCCCACAGTCCCTGCTGGGTAGAGAGCAACGAGCCGCCATACATCATTTGCGCGCGGTAGTTACGCGCCATCTGTTCGCCCTGTGGCGCAACCCACTCGCCCATCGCCATGGTCAGCAATACCAGCGGGATGGCCGTTTTCATGACGGAGAGCGCCACCTGCATACGGGTAAAGCCGGAGGCCTGCATGACCACCAGCTCACTGCGCTGCGCCAGCATCCCCAGCCCCAGCAGCGCCCCTAACAGCGCCGCCATCGGGAAGAAGATTTGCACATCTTTTGGAATGCTGAGCAGGGTATACATGCCCGCCCCCATGGCATCGTAGCTCCCCTGCCCGGCCTTTTTCAGCTGGTCCACAAACTTGATGATGCCGGAGAGCGACACCAGCATGAATAAGGTCATCATGATGGTGGTGAAAATGGTTTTACCGATATAGCGGTCAAGAACGCCAAACGCCTGCATTACACCGCTCCTTTACGCATAAACCGGGCCCGCACGCGGCGCATCGGCACGGTGTCCCACAGGTTGAGGGCAACGGCCAACAGCAGATAGAGTCCGTTAATCACCCATGTCCAGATAACCGGGTCAATTTTTCCTTTGCCACCGTTCGATTTGATCGATGTCTGCAGCAGGAAGAAGACCAGATAAAGCAGCATGGCGGGCAACATGGAGAGCACCCGTCCCTGACGTGGGTTTACCACGCTAAGCGGCACCACCATCAACGCCATCATAAAGACGGTAAACACCAGCGTGATTCGCCAGTGCAGCTCCGCGCGGGCGCGATTGGTATCGGTGTTGATCAGCGTGCGCATATCCATCTGCTCGGTATCGCTGGGATCCAGCGCAACCGCCTGATGACCAATAATTGCCTGATAGTTCTGGAAGTCAGTGATACGGAAATCACGCAGCAGCGCCGTACCTTCAAAGCGGGTGCCTTTGTTCAGCGTCACAATCTGCGAACCGTCTTTCCCCTGCGCCAGCTGACCGGAATCGGCCACCACGACAGAGGGACGGGCATTGCCCTTGGGACGGATTTGCGCAAGGAATACATCGTTAAAGCGGTTGCCATCCACGCTTTCGATAAACAGCACGGAGTTACCATCCGTTGCCTGCTGGAACTGCCCCTGGGCCAGCGCGGCCATACCAGGGTTGGCTTTCGCCTCAGCCAGCACTTCATCCTGATGACGAGAAGAGACAGGACCGGCCCACATAACGTTCACGGCGGCCACGATGCCGGTGAATAACGCCAGGAGCATAGCGGCTTTAACCAGAACCGCTTTGCTCAGACCGCACGCATGCATGACGGTGATTTCACTTTCGGTATAGAGTTTACCGAGCGTCATCAGCAGTCCGAGGAAAAGGCTAAGTGGCAGGATAAGCTGCGCCATTTCCGGCACGCCCAGCCCAAGCAGGGAAAGCACCAGATTTGTGGGAATTTCGCCATCAACAGCCGCGCCGAGGATCCTTACCAGTTTCTGACAGAAAAAGATCAGAAGCAGGATGAAGAGTATCGCCAGCTGGCTTTTGAGCGTCTCCCGCACCAGATATCTTATGATTATCACATTAAATACGCCCGTAAAAACCCGTCTCTTTGCAGGAAAATCGCTTGTTTCATGGCTTAAACGTCATTTATTCTCTTGAGTCGTCGAAATCATCGCTAAGATTAGAACACCCGACGGATTCGCGCTTCAGGAGTTATTATGACGTGCCGAAACCGTAATAACGTAAGATTAACACGAAGTCACCGCAACAGCGGGTACGAGTTACGAAAGGTTTCAATTCTATCCGTAGCTGTCGCTGTTGTCTTTAAGATTCAGGAGCGTAGTTCATGGAGTTCAGTGTAAAAAGCGGTAGCCCGGAGAAACAGCGGAGTGCCTGCATCGTTGTCGGCGTGTTTGAACCCCGCAGACTCTCTCCAATCGCCGAACAACTCGATAAAATCAGTGACGGCTACATCAGCGCCCTGCTGCGCCGCGGCGAGCTGGAAGGCAAACCGGGCCAAACATTGCTGCTGCATCATGTGCCAAACGTCCTCTCCGAGCGTATCCTGCTGATTGGCTGCGGCAAGGAGCGTGAGCTGGACGAGCGCCAGTACAAACAGGTCATTCAGAAAACGATCAATACGTTGAATGATACTGGCTCAATGGAGGCCGTCTGCTTCCTGACCGAACTGCACGTTAAAGGCCGCAACACCTACTGGAAAGTACGCCAGGCGGTTGAAACGGCCAAAGAGACCCTTTATAGCTTCGATCAGCTGAAAACCACCAAAAGCGAACCGCGTCGTCCGCTGCGTAAGATGGTCTTTAACGTCCCGACCCGTCGCGAGCTGACCAGCGGTGAACGCGCCATTCAGCATGGCCTGGCTATCGCAGCCGGTATCAAGGCCGCGAAAGATCTGGGCAATATGCCGCCAAACATATGTAACGCGGGCTACCTTGCGTCGCAGGCGCGTCAGCTGGCTGACTCCTACAGCAAAAATGTCGTCACCCGCGTAATTGGCGAACAACAGATGAAAGAGCTGGGGATGCACTCCTACCTCGCCGTCGGCAACGGTTCACAAAATGAATCCCTGATGTCGGTCATTGAGTACAAAGGCAACCCGGCGGAAGATGCACGCCCGATTGTGCTGGTGGGTAAAGGCCTGACCTTCGACTCCGGCGGTATCTCCATCAAGCCTGCCGAAGGCATGGACGAGATGAAGTACGACATGTGCGGCGCGGCGGCGGTTTACGGCGTAATGCGCATGGTGGCCGAGCTGCAGCTGCCAATTAACGTCACTGGCGTGCTGGCGGGCTGCGAAAACATGCCGGGCGGGCGCGCCTATCGTCCAGGCGACGTCCTCACCACCATGTCCGGGCAGACCGTTGAAGTCCTGAACACTGACGCCGAAGGCCGTCTGGTGCTGTGCGACGTGCTGACCTACGTTGAGCGCTTCGATCCGGAAGCGGTTATCGATGTTGCCACCCTGACTGGCGCCTGCGTGATTGCCCTGGGTCACCACATTACCGGCCTGATGTCGAACCACAACCCGCTGGCGCATGAGCTGATTGGTGCCTCTGAGCAGGCGGGCGATCGCGCATGGCGTCTGCCGCTGGGTGACGAGTATCAGGAGCAGCTTGAGTCTAACTTTGCGGATATGGCAAATATCGGCGGTCGTCCTGGCGGTGCAATTACCGCGGGCTGCTTCCTGTCGCGCTTTACCCGCAAGTATAACTGGGCACACCTGGATATCGCGGGCACCGCATGGCGCTCCGGTAAAGCCAAAGGCGCAACCGGCCGTCCAGTGGCTCTGCTGTCGCAGTTCCTGCTCAATCGCGCCGGTTTTAACGGCGACGAGTAAGGGTAAATGCCGGGTGGCGACTTCGCCTTACCCGGCCAACAAACGGCAGTAAACCGTAGGCCCGGTAAGCGTAGCGCCACCGGGCTTAAGCATTTAAAGTCACCACAAGAAACCCCATATATGAAAAACGCAACGTTCTATCTTCTGGACAATGACACCCAACAGGATGGCTTAAGCGCCGTTGAACAACTGGTGTGTGACATTGCCGCAGAACGTTGGCGCGCGGGTCTTCGCGTGCTGATTGCCTGCGAAGATGAGCAGCAGGCCATCCGTCTGGATGAAGCGCTGTGGGCACGACCGCCGGAAAGTTTTGTTCCGCATAATCTGGCGGGAGAAGGACCGCGCGGCGGTGCGCCGGTGGAGATCGCCTGGCCGCAAAAGCGTAACAGCAGTCCACGCGATATTCTGATTAGCCTGCGCAGCGGCTTTGCAGATTTTGCCACCGCTTTCACAGAAGTGATAGACTTTGTCCCTCACGAAGATTCCCTGAAACAACTGGCGCGCGAACGCTATAAAGCGTACCGCCTGGCTGGTTTTAACCTGAATACGGCAACCTGGAAATAATGGAAAAGACATATAACCCACGCGATATCGAACAGCCGCTTTACGAGCACTGGGAACAGCAGGGCTATTTCAAGCCTAACGGCGATGAAAGCAAAGAGTCCTTCTGCATCATGATCCCGCCGCCGAACGTCACCGGCAGTTTGCATATGGGGCATGCCTTCCAGCAGACCATCATGGATACCATGATCCGTTACCAGCGCATGCAGGGCAAAAACACCCTGTGGCAGGCCGGTACTGACCACGCGGGTATCGCTACCCAGATGGTGGTTGAGCGTAAGATTGCCGCTGAAGAAGGGAAAACCCGCCACGACTACGGTCGCGACGCCTTTATCGACAAAATCTGGCAGTGGAAAGCAGAATCCGGCGGCACCATTACCCGTCAGATGCGCCGTCTCGGCAACTCCGTGGACTGGGAGCGCGAGCGCTTCACCATGGATGAAGGCCTCTCCAATGCCGTGAAAGAAGTGTTTGTCCGTCTGTATAAAGAAGACCTGATTTACCGCGGCAAGCGCCTGGTAAACTGGGACCCGAAACTGCGCACCGCCATCTCTGACCTGGAAGTGGAAAACCGCGAGTCGAAAGGCTCCATGTGGCACATCCGCTATCCGCTGGCCGATGGCGCAAAAACGGCAGACGGTAAAGATTACCTGATTGTCGCGACCACCCGACCGGAAACGCTGTTGGGCGATACCGGCGTGGCCGTTAACCCGGAAGATCCGCGTTACAAAGATCTGATTGGTAAATTTGTGGTGCTGCCGCTGGTGAACCGCCGTATTCCGATTGTGGGCGACGAACACGCCGACATGGAAAAAGGTACCGGCTGCGTGAAGATCACCCCGGCACACGACTTTAACGACTACGAAGTGGGTCGTCGTCACGCCCTGCCAATGATCAACATCCTGACCTTTGACGGCGATATCCGTGAAAGCGCAGAGGTGTATGACACCAAAGGTAACGAATCCGACGTTTACTCAAGCGACATTCCGGCTGAGTTCCAGAAGCTGGAGCGCTTCGCCGCGCGTAAAGCGATCGTTGCCGCTGTCGACGCCCTGGGCCTGCTGGACGAAATCAAGCCACACGACCTGACCGTCCCTTATGGCGACCGTGGCGGCGTGGTGATCGAGCCGATGCTGACCGACCAGTGGTACGTCCGTGCTGACGTACTGGCGAAACCCGCGGTTGAAGCGGTCGAAAACGGCGACATCCAGTTCGTGCCAAAACAGTACGAAAACATGTACTTCTCCTGGATGCGCGATATTCAGGACTGGTGTATCTCCCGTCAGTTGTGGTGGGGTCACCGTATCCCGGCATGGTATGACAACGAAGGCAATGTCTACGTTGGCCGTACTGAACACGAAGTGCGTCAGGAAAACAACCTGAGCGCTGACGTTGCCCTGCGTCAGGACGAAGACGTACTGGACACCTGGTTCTCCTCCGCGCTGTGGACCTTCTCCACCCTCGGCTGGCCAGAAAACACCGATGCGCTGCGTCAGTTCCACCCAACCAGCGTGATGGTCTCCGGCTTCGATATCATCTTCTTCTGGATCGCCCGCATGATCATGATGACCATGCACTTCATCAAAGATGAAAACGGCAAGCCGCAGGTTCCGTTCCATACCGTCTATATGACCGGTCTGATTCGTGACGACGAAGGCCAGAAGATGTCCAAGTCGAAGGGTAACGTTATTGACCCTCTGGATATGGTTGACGGTATCTCTCTGGAAGAGCTGCTGGAGAAACGTACCGGCAACATGATGCAGCCGCAGCTGGCTGAGAAGATCCGCAAGCGCACCGAGAAACAGTTCCCGAACGGCATTGAGCCGCACGGTACTGACGCCCTGCGTTTCACTCTGGCGGCGCTGGCCTCTACCGGCCGTGATATCAACTGGGACATGAAGCGCCTGGAAGGTTACCGTAACTTCTGTAACAAGCTGTGGAACGCCAGCCGCTTTGTGCTGATGAACACCGAGGATCAGGATTGCGGCTTTAACGGCGGCGAAATGACCCTGTCCCTGGCAGACCGCTGGATCCTGGCTGAATTCAACCAGACCATCAAAGCGTTCCGCGAAGCGCTGGATAACTATCGCTTCGATATCGCGGCAGGCATTCTGTACGAATTCACCTGGAACCAGTTCTGCGACTGGTACCTGGAGCTGACCAAGCCGGTCATGAACGGCGGCACTGAAGCGGAACTGCGCGGCACGCGCCATACGCTGATTACCGTTCTGGAAGGTCTGCTGCGCCTGGCGCACCCGATCATCCCGTTCATCACCGAAACCATCTGGCAGCGTGTGAAGGTCATTGCGGGCATCAATGCTGATACCATCATGCTGCAGCCGTTCCCGTCCTTCGATGCCACGCAGATTGATGAAGCCGCCGCATCCGATACCGAATGGCTGAAGCAGGCAATCATTGCGGTGCGTAATATCCGTGCCGAAATGAACATCGCCCCGGGCAAACCACTGGCGCTGTTGCTGCGCGGTTGCAGCGAAGCGGCACAGCGTCGCGTGACCGAGAACAGTACCTTCCTGCAGACCATGGCACGTCTGGAGAGCATCACCGTGCTGCCAGCCGATGATAAAGGTCCGGTTTCCGTGACCAAAATCATCGACGGCGCCGAGCTGCTGATCCCGATGGCAGGCCTGATTGACAAAGATGCTGAGCTGGCACGTCTGGCGAAAGAAGTGGCTAAAGTCGACGATGAAATTGGCCGTATCGAAAGCAAACTGTCCAATGAAGGCTTCGTTGCCCGTGCCCCGGAAGCGGTGATCGCCAAAGAGCGTGAAAAGCTGAACGGTTATGCACAAGCAAAAGCGAAGCTGATTGAACAGCAGGCGATCATTAGTGCGTTGTAATGAGTGAAGCAATGCGTGTAAATGCTCCAGTAACGGCGCACCTGCGCCGTATCACCGCCACGGATAACCCGGCCATTGCCGGCGTTATCCGCCGGGTATCTGCCGAATACGGCCTGACGGCCGATAAAGGTTATACCGTTGCGGACCCCAATCTCGACGAACTGTACGCCCTGTACAGCCAGCCGGGACATGCCTATTGGGTTGTCGAGCAGAACGGGCAGGTTGTGGGCGGCGGTGGTATTGCACCGCTCGCCTGCAGCGAACCCGATATCTGCGAGCTGCAAAAAATGTATTTCCTGCCCGTCGTCCGTGGACAAGGCCTGGCGAAAAAACTGGCGTTACAGGCGCTCGATCATGCCCGCGCGCAAGGGTTTAAGCGCTGCTACCTTGAAACCACCGCCTTTCTGACCGAAGCCATCAGGCTGTACGAGCATCTCGGCTTTGAGCATATTGACCAGCCGCTGGGCTGTACCGGCCATGTTGATTGCGAAGTGCGGATGCTGAAAACGCTGTAACCTCTCTCCTGCCCCCTTCTGTTAAGCGGTTGTAAACTGAATGCTCTACACTCTCAGTTCAACACCACGAAGGGGAAAACTGATGTCAAAGATAAAAAGCTACGCCGCACCGCAGGCGGGTGCAGAGCTTGAGCTGTACGAATACGATGCAGGCGAGCTGAAAGCAGAAGACGTCGAAGTGCAGGTGGATTACTGCGGCATTTGCCATTCCGACCTGTCGATGATCGATAACGAGTGGGGCTTCTCACAATACCCGCTGATTGCCGGTCATGAAGTGATCGGTCGCGTTGTTGCCCTGGGCGATGCCGCACAGGATAAGGGGCTGAAAATTGGTCAGCGCGTGGGCATTGGCTGGACCGCCCGTAGCTGTGGTCATTGTGATGCCTGTATCAGCGGCAACCAGATCAACTGTCTGCAAGGGGCCACACCCACCATCCTCAACAACGGCGGCTTCGCCGACAAACTGCGTGCCGACTGGCAGTGGGTCATTCCTCTCCCTGAGCAGATGGATATTGAATCTGCCGGTCCGCTGCTGTGCGGCGGGATCACGGTCTTTAAACCGCTGCTGATGCACCACGTCACCGCCACCAGCCGCGTGGGGGTGATTGGCATCGGTGGTCTGGGCCACATTGCCATTAAGCTGCTGCATGCGATGGGCTGTGAAGTGACCGCCTTCAGCTCAAACCCGGCCAAAGAGCAGGAAGTGCTGGCGATGGGGGCTGACAAAGTGGTCAACAGCCGCGATCCCGAGGCGCTGACCGCTCTGGCGGGGCAGTTCGATCTGATCATCAACACCGTAAATGTCGATCTCGACTGGCAGCCCTACTTTGAAGCGCTGGCCTATGGCGGAAACTTCCATACCGTCGGTGCCGTGCTGAAGCCGCTCCCGGTTCCCGCCTTTACGCTGATCGGTGGCGACCGCAGCATCTCCGGTTCCGCAACGGGCACGCCGTACGAGCTGCGTAAACTGATGAAGTTTGCCGGCCGCACCGGTGTCGCGCCGACCATCGAGATGTACCCGATGTCGAAAATCAACGAAGCGATCCAGCATGTTCGTGACGGCAAAGCCCGTTACCGTGTGGTATTGAAAGCGGATTTTTGACGTGAATGTGCCGGGTGGCGGCTACGCCTTACCCGGCCTACATGTGCTTTGTAGGCCCGGTAAGCGTAGCGCCACCGGGCGTTTCTCTACAACCGCACCAGAGCCGTAAACACCTCGGCCACCGCAACCGCGCCAGGATCGGCAACGCCCTGCAGATTCTCTTTGTTCACATAGGATGAGCGCCCCGCTCCGGCTTTGCCCATGCTCGTCGTGGCATCTGCCCCCTCTTTTGCCGCCCTGACGGCAGCCTGAAGCCCCTCTTTCTGCCACGCTTCCAGCGCGGGCTGCAGCGCATCGATCAAGGTGCGATCGCCCAGATCGGCGCCGCCATAGTGCTTCATTTGCGCAAGCCCGGTCAGCAAAGCATCCGGCAGAGGCTTGCCGCTACGCAGCGCCTGCCCGGCGGCGGTAAAGAAGATCGACATCAACACCCCGCTCGACCCGCCCATCACCGTTGCCAGCCGCTCCCCCACCACCAGCAGCAGCTGCGGCAGATCGTTCAGCGGCAGGCGATCCTCCTCCAGCCATTGCGCAATGTCCCGCGCACCTTGCGCAAAGGTTGAACCGGTATCGCCATCCCCCACTTTCGCGTCCAGGGCGTTAAGGCGGTTTTCCAGGGCAATTAACCGCTCCGCCACCGCAGCGACGTGCTGCGCCACCTGCGCATTTGCCGACGGGGTAAATTCTACGCTGTCGTGCAGCGGGGTATGGGTCAGCGTACGCAGCGGCGCAAAGGCGACGGGCTTTTGCCAGCCCAGCGTCTCCACCGGGGCGTTCAGCGCCTGCTCAAATGCCGCGTTCAGCTTCAGCAACGATAACGAAAAGCCTTTCATGTCCAGCGAGCTCACCAGCGGCGCCGGGCCAATCAAATACGCAATCTGATCCTTCAGGGCGGAATGGGCCAGCTCTTTGGTCAACAGCGCCATCTCCAGGGCCGACACGCCGCCGAGGTTGTTGATCAGGATCGCCAGTCGCCCCTGCCCCGCCTGCGCCAGCAGGGGTTGCACCAGCGTATCGATAATGGCTTTGCTGTTTTGTGTCTCTACCACCGAGGCCCCGGGCTCGCCGTGGATCCCCAGCCCCAGCTCGACATGGCCTTTTTTGATGCGCCCTTCTTCGTCATCGCTGCCCGGCAGGTTGCAGGTCTGCATAGCCACACCCAGGCTCCAGAGATTATCGCAGGCCTGGCGGGCCATATCGCGCACCTCGTTTAGCGACTTGCCCTGTTCGGCAGCATACCCGGCTACCTTATGCACCAGCGCGGTTCCGGCGATGCCGCGCGGCTGCTTGTTATCCGGCAGGGCAATGTCATCGGCCACGATCACCATCTCCACTTTGAGCCCGTAGCGTTTGGCCTTTTCTGCCGCGAGGCCAAAGTTGAGACGATCCCCGGTGTAGTTTTTGACGATCAGCAGACAGCCCCGATCGCCCGTGACGGCCACAATGGCGCTGAGCACCGCCTCGACGCTGGGGGACGCAAACAGATCGCCGCAGACGGCCGCGGTCAGCATCCCTTTACCAACAAAGCCCGCGTGCGCCGGTTCATGGCCGGAGCCCCCGCCGGATATCACCGCCACGCGACTTTTATCCCAGTCGGCACGCACCACCACGCGGATAGCCGGATCGATATCCAGCCTGGCGAGATTGCCGTGCGGGGCGGAGATCAGCATCCCTTCAATGGCATCATTCACCAGCTGTTTGCGGTCGTTAAAGAAGAATCTGGACATAGCTTTCCAATATGTTGTTAACCGTATGCAAAAGCATAGTCCGCGCTGCGTAATGCGCTGCAAACTAAGAAATTGACACATTCATTTTGCCGTCAGGTTGCCTATACTCCACCCAGGATTCCACGAGGATGCGCATCATGAGTACACCCCTGCTGATTGCCCGGACGCCGGACACTGAGCTGTTTTTGCTGCCCGCGATGGCAAACCGTCATGGTCTGATCACCGGCGCAACGGGCACGGGGAAAACGGTAACGTTGCAAAAGCTGGCCGAGTCATTTTCCACTATTGGCGTGCCGGTGTTTATGGCTGACGTGAAAGGCGATCTCAGCGGCGTTGCCCGGGAGGGGGCCGCATCGGATAAGTTACTCGAACGGCTGAAGAGTATTGGCGTGACCGACTGGCAGCCGCAGGGCAACCCGGTGGTGGCGTGGGATATTTTCGGCGAGCATGGGCACCCGGTACGGGCGACCGTTTCCGATCTCGGCCCGCTGCTGCTGGCACGTCTGCTCGATCTGAACGAGGTGCAGACCGGCGTGCTGAACATTATCTTCCGCATTGCCGATGACCAGGGGCTGTTGCTGCTCGATTTCAAAGATCTGCGGGCCATTACGCACTATATCGGGGATAACGCCAAAGCCTTCCAGACGCAGTACGGCAATATCAGTCCCGCCTCCATCGGCGCCATCCAGCGTGGCTTACTCTCCCTGGAGCAGCAGGGAGCTGAACACTTCTTTGGCGAGCCGATGCTCGATATCAGGGACTGGATGCGAACCGACAGCAACGGCAAAGGTATTATCAACATCCTGAGCGCGGAAAAGCTCTACCAGATGCCGAAGCTCTACGCGGCCAGCCTGCTCTGGATGCTCTCAGAGCTCTATGAACAGCTACCGGAAGCGGGCGATCTGAACAAACCGAAGCTGGTCTTCTTCTTCGACGAAGCCCATCTGCTGTTCAGCGATGCGCCGCAGGTGCTGCTGGATAAGATCGAACAGGTGATCCGCCTGATCCGCTCTAAAGGCGTGGGCGTCTGGTTCGTTTCGCAAAACCCGGCCGATATTCCTGATAACGTCCTGGGCCAGCTGGGTAACCGCGTCCAGCATGCCCTGCGCGCCTTTACGCCGAAAGATCAGAAAGCGGTCAAAGCCGCGGCGCAGACCATGCGCGCCAATCCGGCCTTTGATACCGAGTCCGCTATTCAGGCGCTCGGCACCGGCGAAGCGCTGATATCTTTCCTGGATGCCAAAGGCAGCCCATCTATGGTGGAGCGCGCGATGGTCATTGCGCCCTACTCCAGAATGGGGCCGATTAGCGACGACGAGCGTAACGGGCTGATCAACCATTCCCCGCTCTACGGAAAATATGAAGACCAGGTGGACCGGGAGTCCGCGTTTGAGATGCTGCAAAAAGGGGTGCAGGCCACCACAGAGCAGCAGCAGGCGCCAGCCGCTAAAGGCCAGTCCGTGGCGGTCGATGAGGGCATTCTCGGCGGGTTAAAAGAGATTCTGTTTGGCAGCACCGGGCCGCGCGGCGGTAAACGCGACGGGGTGGTGCAAACCATGGCGAAAAGCGCGGCACGTCAGGTGACGAATCAGATTGTCCGCGGTGTGCTGGGCAGTTTACTGGGCGGACGCCGGAGATAGCGTGGGTACCCAGGGTGTGCCCAGCGCCGAGCCCTGCACGCCCTGCTCGTTCAGATAGCGGTCCAGTTCCACCATCCCCGTCCAGCGATTCTCACACCACAGCGGTGCCAGTAGCGTTGGGCGACGGGCGCTGGCGGAGATGCGGTGATAGACCACTTCCGGTGGTGTGTGGCGAATCATCTCCCCGGCGGTGAGAACATACTCGTCCAGCTCAATCCCGTTCAGCCGCCCGGCTTCCCACGCTTTCGCCATAATGCTGCCTCTGACGATATGCAGCGGGTGCAGCTTGATGCCATCCACGCCGGTCTCTACCACACTGTGCAGGGTTTCCAGTGCGTGATGCCGCCCTTCTCCCGGCAGGCCAACAATAAGGTGGGTACAGACCTTCAGCCCGCGCTCGCGCGCCAGCCGGGTGGTGCGCTGATAGCAGGCAAAATCGTGACCACGGTTGATGCGGTGCAAAGTTTTATCGTGGGCGGTCTGCAATCCCAGCTCCAGCCAGATCTCGTACCCCTGCGCTTTATATTCGCTGAGCAGATCCAGTACCGCTTCCGGTACGCAGTCGGGGCGGGTGCCGACGCAGAGCCCGACGATATTCGCCTGGCTCACCGCCTGTTGATACATCGACCGCAGCACCTGTACTTCAGCCCAGGTACTGGTATAAGCCTGGAAATAGGCCAGATACTGCTTCGCCCGGTTAACCCGCGTGGACTGATGGGCGAGCTGGGCAGCGATAGACTGGTACTGCTGCGCTTCGTCAGCAAAAGAGGCCACATTACAGAAGGTACAGCCGCCGCGTCCGATAGTGCCGTCGCGGTTCGGGCAGCTAAATCCCCCGTGGAGCGACAGCTTATGAACCTTTTGCCCGTACCGGCGCGAAAGATCCCCACCAAACATATTGACTAATTTCTGTAACTGCATAATCTGTTAGACCGCCCCGTTGAAAGGGGACAAGCCTGCCATTTTTAACCGCCGTCGGCGATGACCTGGATCAATCGCCCCGGCGCGCTTTTATCTTTTGAATAATTAACCAGGATAATTGCAATTTCATTCACCGCCTGCTTAATTACTTTTCCTTATGTTCTGATGGTTTTTTTCATTTATATCGTCTTTGCTGAAAAACAGTGACATCATGCGGGCTTTAGTAGCGTGACAGCATTTAATCCTGCTTAAATCGCACTATTTAGCATGCTACAGCGATAATACCGCTTTCATATAGTGAGTCAGATCACACTCCCCAAAAGCCCACAGCAAGGTTACAGTGATGTGAAAGCAGCTAAATATATATTTAAATCAATAACATAACCTATTAGTAGCACATATCTGGATAAATAAGATTGCCATTTGACCTGTGTACAGATTCCCGATAAGTTGGAAATCCGCTGGAAGCTTTCTGGATGAGCAGCCTGCTCATCATATTTATGCAGTAATTGAGATTCCCTCTGAAGCAAGTCCTCAAACTTGTTTACCTGCGCGAAAAGGATATTAAGAGGGCGAATGCGAGGTACGCGTATGAAGCGCAAACCCCGTCGCCATGCTCTTTCTGTGCCTGTGCGCCACGGTTCAGTGGGAAGCCCGACGAGCCTGGGGAGGTTCACTGATATGTTGTACGATAAATCCCTTGAGAAGGATAACTGTGGTTTCGGCCTGATCGCCCACATAGAAGGCGAACCTAGCCACAAGGTAGTGCGTACCGCTATACACGCACTGGCCCGTATGCAGCACCGTGGCGCTATCCTTGCGGATGGTAAAACCGGCGACGGTTGCGGTCTGCTGCTGCAAAAACCGGATCGTTTCTTCCGTATCGTGGCGGAAGAGCGCGGCTGGCGTTTAGCCAAAAACTACGCTGTCGGCATGCTGTTCCTGAATCAGGACGCTGAAAAAGCCGCCGTATCACGCCGCATCGTCGAAGAAGAACTTCAACGTGAAACCCTCTCTATTGTCGGCTGGCGCGATGTGCCAACCAACGAAGGGGTGCTCGGTGAAATCGCCCTCTCCTCGCTGCCTCGTATCGAGCAAATCTTTGTCAACGCGCCTGCGGGCTGGCGTCCGCGTGATATGGAACGCCGCCTGTTTATCGCCCGCCGCCGCATTGAAAAACGTCTCCAGGACGATAAAGAGTTCTACGTTTGTAGCCTCTCGAACCTGGTGAACATCTATAAAGGTCTCTGTATGCCGGCTGACCTGCCGCGCTTCTACCTGGACCTGGCGGACCTGCGTCTGGAATCGGCCATTTGCCTGTTCCACCAGCGCTTCTCCACCAACACCGTACCTCGCTGGCCGCTGGCTCAGCCGTTCCGCTATCTGGCGCACAACGGCGAGATCAACACCATCACCGGTAACCGCCAGTGGGCCCGCGCCCGTACCTATAAATTCCAGACCCCGCTGATCCCGGATCTGCACGATGCCGCGCCGTTCGTTAACGAAACCGGCTCGGACTCCAGCTCTATGGATAACATGCTGGAGCTGCTGCTCGCCGGCGGGATGGATATCGTCCGCGCCATGCGCCTGCTCGTTCCACCAGCATGGCAGAACAACCCGGATATGGATCCGGAGCTGCGTGCCTTCTTCGACTTTAACTCCATGCACATGGAGCCGTGGGATGGCCCGGCGGGTATCGTCATGTCCGACGGTCGCTTTGCCGCCTGTAACCTCGACCGTAACGGTCTGCGTCCGGCGCGCTATGTCATCACCAAAGACAAGCTGATCACCTGTGCCTCCGAAGTAGGCATCTGGGATTACCAGCCTGACGAAGTGGTAGAAAAAGGCCGCGTTGGCCCTGGCGAGCTGATGGTCATCGACACCCGTGGCGGTCGCATCCTGCACTCCGCGGAAACCGACAACGATCTGAAGAGCCGTCACCCGTATAAAGAGTGGATGGAGAAAAACGTCCGCCGTCTGGTGCCGTTCGAAGATCTGCCGGATAACGACGTGGGCAGCCGCGAGCTGGATGACGATACCCTCGCCAGCTACCAGAAACAGTTTAATTACAGTGCGGAAGAGCTGGACTCTGTTATCCGCGTACTGGGTGAAAACGGCCAGGAAGCGGTCGGCTCTATGGGTGACGATACCCCGTTTGCCGTGCTCTCCAGCCAGCCGCGCATTATTTATGACTATTTCCGTCAGCAGTTCGCGCAGGTCACCAACCCGCCGATCGACCCGCTGCGTGAAGCCCACGTAATGTCGCTGGCGACCAGCATTGGTCGCGAGATGAACGTCTTCTGCGAAGCCGAAGGCCAGGCCCACCGTCTGACCTTTAAATCGCCGATCCTGCTCTACTCCGATTTTACCCAGCTGACCACCATGCAAGAGGAGCACTACCGCGCCGACACGCTCGATATCACCTTCGACGTGACCGAAGCGAACCTCGAAGAGACGGTGAAAGCGCTGTGCGATAAGGCCGAACAGATGGTGCGTAACGGTACCGTTCTGCTGGTGCTGTCCGACCGTAATATCGCGAAGAACCGTCTGCCGGTTCCGGCGCCTATGGCGGTGGGTGCAATCCAGACCCGCCTGGTGGAGAAGAGCCTGCGCTGCGACGCCAACATCATTGTTGAGACCGCAAGTGCGCGCGACCCGCACCACTTTGCCGTGCTGCTGGGCTTTGGTGCGACGGCGATCTACCCGTACCTGGCCTACGAAACGCTGGCAAAACTGGTCGACACCAACGCCATCGAAAAAGATTACCGTACCGTGATGCTGAACTACCGTAACGGCATCAACAAAGGTCTGTACAAGATCATGTCCAAAATGGGCATCTCGACCATCGCCTCTTACCGCTGCTCGAAGCTGTTCGAAGCCGTTGGTCTGCATGATGATGTCGCCGATCTCTGCTTCCAGGGCGTGATCAGCCGTATCGGCGGAGCGGGCTTCAGCGACTTCCAGCAGGATCTGCTGAATCTCTCCAAACGCGCCTGGCTGGCACGTAAGCCGCTGGATCAGGGCGGACAGCTGAAGTACGTGCACGGCGGCGAATACCACGCCTATAACCCGGACGTGGTTCGCACCCTGCAACAGGCTGTCCAGAGCGGCGAGTACAGCGATTATCAGCAGTATGCTGAGCTGGTTAACAACCGCCCGGCGGCCACACTGCGTGACCTGCTGGCGCTGAACCCGGGTGACGAGGCTGTGAGCATTGACGACGTAGAGCCTGCGTCTGAACTGTTCAAACGCTTCGATACCGCTGCGATGTCCATCGGTGCGCTGAGCCCTGAAGCCCACGAGGCGCTGGCCGAAGCGATGAACAGCATCGGCGGCAACTCTAACTCCGGCGAAGGCGGTGAAGATCCGGCGCGCTACGGCACCAATAAAGTGTCGCGTATCAAGCAGGTGGCATCCGGTCGCTTCGGTGTGACCCCAGCGTACCTGGTCAACGCCGACGTGATTCAGATTAAAGTCGCTCAGGGTGCAAAACCGGGCGAAGGCGGCCAGTTACCGGGTGACAAAGTGACCCCATACATCGCCAAACTGCGCTACTCGGTACCGGGCGTGACGCTCATCTCCCCGCCGCCGCACCACGATATCTACTCTATCGAGGACTTAGCGCAGCTGATTTTCGATCTGAAACAGGTCAACCCGAAAGCGATGATCTCCGTGAAGCTGGTTTCCGAACCGGGTGTCGGCACCATCGCCACCGGCGTGGCAAAAGCCTATGCGGATCTCATCACCATCGCCGGTTACGACGGCGGCACCGGCGCAAGCCCGCTCTCCTCCGTGAAGTATGCGGGCTGTCCGTGGGAGCTGGGCCTGGTGGAAACCCAGCAGGCGCTGGTGGCTAACGGCCTGCGTCACAAGATCCGTCTGCAGGTGGATGGCGGCCTGAAAACCGGTCTCGACATCATTAAAGCGGCGATTCTGGGTGCAGAGAGCTTTGGTTTCGGTACCGGCCCGATGGTGGCGCTGGGCTGTAAATACCTGCGTATTTGTCACCTGAACAACTGCGCAACCGGTGTTGCTACCCAGGACGAGAAGCTGCGTAAGAACCACTATCACGGTCTGCCGTTCAAAGTGACCAACTACTTTGACTTCATCGCCCGCGAAACCCGCGAGCTGATGGCGCAGCTGGGCGTAACGCGTCTGGTGGATCTGATTGGCCGTACCGACCTGCTGAAAGAGCTGGACGGGTTCACGGCTAAACAGCAGAACCTGAAGCTTTCCCGCCTGCTGGAAACGGCTGAGCCTAAGGCGGGCAAAGCGGTCTACTGCACCGAGAACAACCCGCCGTTCGACAATGGCGTGCTGAATGCGCAGCTGTTACAGCAGGCGAAGCCGTTTGTGGATGAGAAGCAGAGCAAAACCTTCTGGTTTGATATTCGCAACACCGACCGTTCCGTAGGCGCGTCGCTCTCTGGCTACATCGCGCAGACGCACGGCGACCAGGGCCTGGCTGCCGATCCGATTATCGCGCACTTCAGCGGTACCGCGGGCCAGAGCTTCGGCGTCTGGAACGCCGGCGGCGTTGAGCTGTACCTGACTGGCGATGCCAACGACTACGTCGGTAAAGGCATGGCGGGCGGTCTGCTGGCGGTACGTCCTCCGGTGGGTTCTGCCTTCCGCAGCTGTGATGCGAGCATCATCGGCAACACCTGTCTGTACGGTGCCACCGGTGGTCGTCTGTTCGCCGCAGGCCGTGCAGGTGAGCGTTTTGCGGTGCGTAACTCCGGTGCTATCACCGTGGTGGAAGGTATCGGCGATAACGGCTGTGAATACATGACCGGCGGGATTGTCTGCGTACTGGGCAAAACGGGCGTTAACTTCGGTGCAGGTATGACCGGTGGTTTCGCCTACGTACTGGATGAAGACGGTGAGTTCCGCAAACGCGTGAACACGGAACTGGTGGAAGTGCTGGAGGTTGATAGCCTGGCGATCCACGAAGAGCACCTGCGTGGTCTGATTACCGAGCACGTGCATCATACCGGTTCCGTGCGCGGCGAAGAGATCCTGGCCAACTGGCCGGCGTTCTCTGCGAAATTCGCGCTGGTTAAACCGAAGTCCAGCGATGTTAAAGCCCTGTTGGGTCACCGTAGTCGTAGCGCAGCAGAGCTGCGTGTGCAGGCGCAGTAAGGAATTCAGATGAGCCAGAATGTTTACCAGTTTATCGACCTGCAGCGTGTGGATCCGCCGAAGAAGCCGCTGAAGATCCGTAAAATTGAATTTGTTGAAATTTATGAGCCGTTTTCCGAAGGCCAGGCCAAAGCACAGGCAGACCGTTGCCTCTCCTGCGGCAACCCGTACTGCGAATGGAAATGTCCGGTGCATAACTACATCCCGAACTGGCTGAAGCTGGCTAACGAAGGACGTATTTTTGAGGCCGCCGAGCTCTCTCACCAGACCAACACCCTGCCGGAAGTGTGCGGCCGCGTGTGTCCGCAGGACCGTCTGTGTGAAGGCTCCTGCACCCTGAACGACGAGTTCGGCGCGGTGACCATCGGCAATATTGAACGCTATATCAACGATAAAGCGTTTGAGATGGGCTGGCGCCCGGACATGACCGGCGTGCGTCAGACGGATAAACGCGTGGCGATCATCGGTGCCGGTCCGGCAGGCCTGGCCTGTGCCGACGTGCTGACCCGCAACGGCGTGAAGGCGGTGGTGTTTGACCGTCATCCGGAGATCGGCGGTCTGCTGACCTTCGGCATCCCGGCCTTCAAGCTGGAAAAAGAGGTGATGACCCGCCGCCGTGAAATCTTCACCGGCATGGGCATTGAGTTCAAACTCAACACCGAAGTGGGCCGCGACGTGATGCTCGACGATCTGCTGAAAGATTACGACGCCGTATTCCTGGGCGTGGGTACCTATCAGTCGATGCGTGGCGGGCTGGAGAACGAAGAGGCGCCGGGCGTATACGACGCGCTGCCGTTCCTGATTGCCAACACCAAGCAGCTGATGGGCTATGGCGAAACCGCCGACGAGCCGTTTGTGAGTATGGAAGGCAAACGCGTAGTGGTGCTGGGCGGGGGCGATACCGCGATGGACTGCGTGCGGACCTCCATTCGTCAGAATGCGGCACACGTAATCTGCGCATACCGTCGTGACGAAGAGAACATGCCGGGCTCAAAACGCGAAGTGAAAAACGCGCGTGAAGAGGGCGTGGAATTCCAGTTCAACATCCAGCCTCTGGGTATTGAAGTGAATGCCAACGGCAGAGTGAGCGGCGTGAAGATGGCGCGTACCGAGATGGGAGCCCCGGATGCCAAAGGCCGTCGCCGCGCCGAGATTGTGGCTGGTTCGGAGTTTGTGATCCCGGCTGACGCGGTCGTCATGGCGTTCGGTTTCCGCCCTCACAGCATGGAGTGGCTGGCGAAGCACAGCGTCGAGCTGGATTCACAGGGCCGCATCATCGCCCCGGAAGGCAGCGACAACGCGTTCCAGACCAGCAACCCGAAAATCTTCGCCGGTGGCGATATCGTTCGCGGTTCAGACCTGGTGGTGACCGCCATTGCCGAAGGCCGTAAAGCAGCTGACGGCATCATGAACTACCTCGAAGTGTGATCCTGACGGATCGGCGGGCCTGCTCGCCGATCCGATTACAAGTAAACAAGGCTGATAACGGCTTCACCATCCAGCTTAATCGTCTGGCTACTTCCTAACGCGTTCGCCACCGTGGCGCTAACCTGCAACGGTATCGTGGCTGTGCTGATGGGTTGCGGAGCCAGCGTGCCTTTTTGCACCAGGGTATAAAAATAATCCTGCTTTGTTGGCAACGGCAGCAGGTCACTTTTTTCCCAGGTTCCTTTCGGATTTACCGCACCGGCAACCTCCACCGCCACGCTGCGATCGCCATCTGATGCGATGACATTCATGGCATCAATCTGCACGGCATAACTGCCGATGGGCTTGTTTTCCGCCGTCATGCCCAGGCCAAACAGCCGTGATGGATCACTGACATACTGACCGCCGTTAATCTGAAAACGTGGCCCTTCCTGGCCTTGATTATCCCTGCCCCAGACGACCGAAGTGGCCCGCGTATCCCGCGCGGTGATGGCTACCGCCGTGGACGATTCACAGGTGATGCTCAAAACCAGATCCCGCGTTCCCAGCTGTGTAAAAGCGTTGCGGGTTAAGCTCCCGGCGCTGCGCGAATTGAAGTCCACAACGCCATTATTGCTCAGGACGGGCGTGCAGGCAGCGGCATCGGCGGTAAGCTCAAAATCAATACTGACGGTGTCACTCGCCATGACAGGCACCGCCATGAAGGCCGCAATTAGCAGGCAAAAACCACGCATCATTGCGCCTCCAGGTTTATATTCAGGTTTCCGCGCCAGGTGGTCTGTTCCGTTACCGGACCGGGTTTAACGCGCGTCGCCACCAGCAGGGAGATGGAGGCATTTTTGCCAAACACCTCATCGCCGTTGCTGAATGCCAGCCCCTCGTTCAGCGACACCTGTAACGTTTCACTGCTCCCGGAGCGGAGCACGGTATCCGCTCTGTTTACCGACGCAAGACGCACCGGACGATCGTCAACGTACGCATGTGCTGCCGTAATGAGCATCTCCCCTTCGCTACCGAATGAGAAGGTGCCGTTATGCGGCAGGTCGCTGCCGAAAAACAGCCGTATTCGCTGCGGTTCGCTACAGTTCACCTGCACCTTAATCTGTTTTTCCGGAAGCGTTATCCACGGCCCGGTAGCCTGCTGTCGCTCGGCCGGGCTTAGCCGGGTGTAGGCGATCTTTTGCTGGCTGGCGATAAGCTGGCACTCCGCCAGGCTCTGGCAGGGTATTAACCCTATCGCCGCCAGCAGCAGATAACATTTCATTGGCACACTCCTTTTGCCGTTTCATAAAATACGTCCGTCTGCGCCTGGTCTGGCAGGGTTAGCTGAATGCGGCAACTCCCGGATTCATCCTGCGCCACCAGTACCTGTCGCGCGCTGGCGTTGTTCAGGAATACCACGCCATCATCAACCGAGGTGGTAAGGTAGTTGCCTTGCGTATCCATAATGGCTCTGTTTTTCGGCAGCTTTTTGCCATCCTGCATGGTCACTTCAAGCAAGACGCGGCGCTGGGTTACGGCAGCAAACTGAACCTT
The DNA here is from genome assembly GCF_002902985.1 of Leclercia sp. LSNIH1. NCBI lineage: Bacteria > Pseudomonadati > Pseudomonadota > Gammaproteobacteria > Enterobacterales > Enterobacteriaceae > Leclercia > Leclercia sp. LSNIH1. The sequence continues at coordinate 414,926 of NZ_CP026167.1, forward strand.
ACTTACCGATCCCCTGCCCAGACTCAGGAATCGAGTCCCGTTGCCAACATCCATATTCTTCGGCAACGTTTCGGTATTTAACTCCACACGCGAGTTTTGCCACGCGTTCAGCGCAGGCAGCACCGCGTAGCCGCGGGCATCCGTCCACACCGGCCCCTGCGGCGTGTCGATTTTAATACCGGCAATCGGCTGATCCAGCGAGACAACCCCAAAGGTGTCACGCACCGGCAACGGCGAAAAGGTAACGCCTTCTCCGTGCGCCACGATCCCGCCCTGCAGAGAGCCCGAATAGCTGCGTTGGCTATCGTTGGCCAGGCTGGCGTTAAGCATCAGCTGGGAGTAGTGCAGGTTACTGCTTAGCCCCGCGCTGACGCTTTGATTCTTCTCTTTCTGGTCAAACTCGGTCCCCAATGAATAACCATTTTCATTCGAGATATTTCCCATCACCGTTGAGCCATAGCGGGTGGAGCTGCCCTCCCGGCGGACGTAAGTGTTTACGTTGCTTTTGCCGAGCGGGAAGCTGACATTGAAGTAGAACAGATCGTCTTTTTTACCGTTGGTATCGCTCAGCTGATGCTGCCAGTTGGTCGAAACATAGGCTGAAAACAGATTGCTCCCCCATCCCGCGTTGATATACCGCGTTTTGCCGGACTGGTTACGGTTCTTCGTTTCGTAAAGGCTGGCGCTGAACGTCCCTGCCTTGCTGGTTTGCCACTGCAATCCAACGGAATAATCATGCTTTTTGATCGCCGTAAAACCGCGGTCAATAAACTCCGAGAACTCCCGATAGCCCGGCGAGTAATAGCCCGCCGACGCGGTCACGCTGATGCCTATCGCTGACGTCAGGCTGGCTTCGAGACGATAGCTTTGTCCCTGGCGCGCGTTTTCATGGTCATAGGACTGATTGACCTTAAGGCTCAGCAGGGTCGAAGAAGAAGGCGCCGTATTCAGGCCAACGCCGGCGGCCTGGAAGTCCCGGGCCAGGATTGCCCCCAGGTTGATATTACTCCCGGGCAGCAGCCGCCAGCCGCCCGACGCGCTCAGCACCAGCGGTTTTTTGTTGTAATCATCACTCACCTGGCCAAACGCCAGAAACAGACCCGCCGGATTACCCAGCCTCTGCAGATAGAGTGAGGCGGGGATCGTATAGCTATGCTGGGTGCCGTCGGTCTCGACAACCGTTACGCTGAGATCGCTGGTGTAGTTGCGCAGAGCAACATCAGTAAGCGTAAAAGGCCCCACCGGAACGAGGGTGGAATAGACGAGCGTACCCTGCTGGCGAATCTCTACGCGCGCCTGCGAGGTATTAGCGATCCCGCTCACCCTGACCATGCTCTGCTGCGCATCCAGACCGCTTTCCGGCGACAGGGAGACGCCGTACAGGCTGGTCCCCTGCAGCAGCCCGTTATTCATGCCGACTTCACCCAGTTGTGCGGTTGTGCGCAAATTAACAAAGGTGCGCTGCAAATAGGTCTGGCTGTTTTCGCTGTTAAACTTGCCTTCCGACTGGCTTAATAACTGGTTGGTGCGCAGTAGCCACCCGGCGACGTTCACCCCGCCTTCAAGCTGCGCCTGAGACCAGGTAGAGCTGCCGCCGCTATATTCGTTGCGCGAAGACATGGCGGAATAGTTAAGAACGGCGGCGGTTCCCTCCATGGCAAAATCCGTAACAGTTTTACCCGGTTGGGCGATCTCTTCAGGGGGGATCACCAGCTCGATCATCTCCTGGCCGGGATCGGCCTTTACCACGGTCTGAGGATGGAGTTTCAGATAATCGTAACACCCTTCCTGATAGTCGCTGGGGATACGAATATGGGCATGCTCCATTAATGACTTGTCGAAGCAAAGCTCGCCCTGCCGCTGGAAATGCGCCAGCGTGCGACCTTTATTCTGCCCGTTAACTTTCAGCGTAACCGTCGTCTGCCCGGGCATAAAACGTGCTTCCTCAGCAAAATATGACGAAACCGTGGGATCGATGCCCAGCGACCTTAAGGTTTCACTATCAAATTCGAGAGAGCCTGCATCGATTTCTGCAGCTTTCCCCTGTCGCGCGCAGATCAGGCTGACTGCACACATAAGCAGCGTTCTTTTAAACATCCTTGTTTTCCCTGAACGACTTACTGCAATGGTGCTATATAGTTTTCACCTTTGTATCCGTAACGGCTGGCGGGATAAAATTGCACTTTTGTATCCGCTTTATTGGGTAAGGCTACGGTCGTGCTGGTGTGCGGCAGTAAATAAGTATTTTTCAACGTACCCTGTTGACCGGAGGGTAATGTTGTAAACCCGGCCGCCATACGAACCACGTAATTCGAGGGATTGGTCACGACCAGAGAATTGCCCTGCTTATGCCATTCAAGATGCTTCCAGGGAGTGAGATCCTGGGCAAGCCCCGCCGGGTGAATAATCACCGGTAAATCCTGACGAATGGTGACCGCAACCCGCTCTTTGCCCTTTTCCCTGGGCGGTATACCTTCGAAGGTGACTCTTTTGAGCTCTTCCTGCATCAGCGGCTTTTGTAACTGCAGCATAAAACGCATCCGCTGTACGGCCCCCGTCTCAACCCTGACAACGGGTTGAGAAACAATAACGCGAACACCTTTATCGCTTTCCGGCAAATCCACAATATTGGTATAAAGCAAAGCAGGTCTGGAATCCGTATTCCTCACGTTCATACTGGCTTCCCCTTTTTCGGCATCAATTAATAAGACCGATGTTTCGGGTACCATACCGGAGGCGTAACTCTGCACAGAAATAAATAAAAGAGAGAAAATAACGCTACGCTTCATAACATTCCCTTCCGCTGCGATAATGAAAAAGTTTATTAACTCCCAGAGAGGGTATTATGAATCCTGAAATGTAATTATTTGACAGGAAACAGGTGTCCTATATTTAAATGCAGTGCGGCGTGTTTTTATTATTAAATCGCCGCACTCATTATTTTACGGCTTACAGATAAACAAGGCTCAGAGTGGCACTACCATTCAGAACGATTTCATCACTACCCAGTACAGAACTTGGCTGCACGCCTGCTGCAATTTTCAAAGGTACAGTCATTTCTTTGAACATCTTCGGTTCCAGGGAACCCACCTCTCCTGCAGTGACAATACGCGAGTTGTCATTACTCTGTTGCCCGTAAGACGCGGTACGCCAGGTTGCCCCTTGATCATCAGAAACAAGCATGTTTGCCGCTACGCTATCTGCGGTGAGTTTTGCGCCGTCTACGGCGACACTATAGGCACCGATTTTCGCATCATTAGTCGCTACACCCAGACCAAAGGCGAAATAGGGTTCTGTGACCTTCATGCCACCTGTGAATGCAGAATTAATATACGCACTGGAAGAGAGATTGGCTGCTGAACTGGCGCGGTTATCAGCCATGGTGAAGCCAATGGCTGTTGCGGCATCACAGGTTACGGTTAAGGTAATATCTTTAGAACCCAGCTGCACCAGGGCATTGCCAGCGGGAGCTTTACGAATTGACGAGGCAGCAATGGAACCAAAAGCGACTTCACCGCTATTGCTTAATGCCGGGGTGCACGCAGCGGGAAGAATGGTGCCAGAGACTTTCATGGTGACATCGTCAGCAGCATTCACCTGAGCAGAGACCAGCAGTGCAGCGCCCACAGCCAGAGTGGCTACGTTCTTTTTAAACAGAGTCATTTTATTCTTTCCTTAATGTTATTAACCAGCAACTTTCCCGGTTGGCCATGTTTTAACAACCAGATACGCTTTACTATGAAATATATCATTCATAGACTATTTGTAAGAAACAGTGTCGACAAGACTACAGGATAAAATGACGGCCATCATTTAAGTTCGCTACATCAACCTTTCATAACTTCTAAAGATATTTATTTTCATAAAGTTAGCGCGTCGAACACGAGAAGGAATTTTATATTGAAGCTTCTATCAACGGCTAATTCTTTTCATAAAAATAAACCCACCCAATAACCAAAAGCAATTCATCATAGTTACGAATGCTTTAAGGAAATAAAAAAATATGCTTTAGGATATATAGTGTGATAAACATCATTGCCAAAAATAATAAAATAACAATATATTGATGATTCTAAATATCAGACAAAAAAAGGGCCCATGGGGCCCTTTTTTTATTTCACTACACGTAACGCCGGACGCCCACCGCGTGGCGGCGGGGTGTCGTCTGGATCATCGTCGTGATCGGGCTTATCGCCATCGATAATCGACATGACCGGTTCGCTTTCACTCTCGGTCGCGCCATGCTCATCATTGAGGCTGGAAACGTCTTCATCGTAAGCCGCTTCCGGCTCAAACATGGTGCCCGCGCCGTTTTCCCGTGCGTAAATAGCCAGTACAGCAGCCAGCGGCACAGAAACCTGACGCGGAACGCCGCCAAAGCGGGCGTTAAAGCGAACTTCGTCGTTCGCCAGCTCAAGACCACCCACCGCGCGCGGCGCAATGTTCAACACAATTTGCCCGTCACGTGCATATTCCATAGGAACCTGCACGCCCGGTAACGTCACATCCACTACCAGGTGCGGCGTGAGCTGGTTATCCAGCAGCCATTCATAGAAGGCACGCAGCAGATACGGACGGCGCGGAGAAAGCTGTGACATTTCCACAATGATTAACCCCGGCCGAGACGCATTTCACGTTCAGCTTCAGTCAGAGAAGCAAGGAAGGAGTCGCGTTCAAATACGCGCGTCATATAACCTTTGAGCTCTTTCGCACCAGGACCGCTGAATTCAACACCCAGGGTTGGCAAACGCCACAGCAGCGGAGCCAGGTAGCAATCCACCAGGCTGAACTCATCGCTCAGGAAGAACGGACGCTGACCGAACACCGGTGCGATCGCCAGCAGCTCTTCACGCAGCTGTTTACGCGCTGCATCGGCTTCCGAAGAGGAACCGTTCGCAATGACGTTCATCAGCGTATACCAGTCTTTCTCGATACGCTGCATGTACAGACGGCTTTCCCCACGCGCAACCGGATAGACCGGCATCAGCGGCGGATGCGGGAAACGCTCATCCAGATATTCCATAATGATACGGGATTCCCACAGGGTCAGCTCACGATCCACCAGCGTTGGTACGCTCTGGCTTGGGTTGAGATCAATAAGATCCTGAGGCGGGTTATCCTTTTCCACATGCTCGATCTCAAAACTGACACCCTTCTCGGCCAGCACGATACGAACCTGATGGCTATAAATGTCAGTAGGACCAGAAAACAGCGTCATTACCGAACGTTTGTTGGCAGCGACAGCCATGAAAACCTCCAGGTATATTCAGAATTTTTACTGCTACCGGCCATACAGGCCAGCCAGATGTTTTGTTGCCCATCCCAGGGAATTCCTACTCTTGTTCAAAAAGAGAACAAAAATCGAGCATTCACCATTATTTGGGCAGAAAAGTGGATGATAGTTTACCAGATTTTGCGACCTTTGTGGTGAGGGTATTCTGGAAATGCGGAAAAAGAGGTCAGAAAGGGCGTCTGGATGTGGATGCGTTGAGCATGAACCATAAAAAAACCCGCCGAAGCGGGTTTTTCGCAAATTGTTGTCTGCCGAAGCAGAAAGCAATTAACGCTTGGAGAACTGTGGACGACGACGTGCTTTACGCAGACCCACTTTCTTACGTTCAACCTGACGAGCGTCACGAGTAACGAAGCCAGCTTTACGCAGTTCAGAACGCAGGGATTCGTCGTACTCCATCAGAGCGCGGGTGATACCGTGACGGATCGCACCTGCCTGACCGGAGATACCACCACCTTTAACGGTGATGTACAGATCCAGTTTTTCTACCATATCAACCAGTTCCAGCGGCTGGCGAACTACCATACGGGCAGTTTCACGACCGAAGTATTGTTCCAGAGAACGCTGGTTGATTACGATTTTACCACTGCCCGGTTTGATGAACACGCGAGCGGCGGAGCTTTTGCGGCGACCAGTGCCGTAGTATTGATTTTCAGCCATTGCCTATAATCCCGATTAGATGTCAAGAACTTGCGGTTGCTGTGCCGCGTGGTTGTGCTCGTTACCTGCGTAAACTTTCAGTTTACGGTACATAGCACGACCCAGCGGGCCTTTTGGCAGCATGCCTTTAACCGCGATTTCAATCACACGCTCAGGACGGCGGGCAATCATCTCTTCAAAGGTCGCTTGTTTGATACCGCCGATGTGGCCGGTGTGGTGATAGTACACTTTGTCAGTACGCTTGTTGCCGGTTACAGCAACTTTGTCAGCGTTCAGAACGATGATGTAATCACCGGTATCGACGTGCGGAGTGTATTCCGCTTTGTGCTTACCGCGCAGGCGACGAGCCAGTTCGGTAGCCAGACGGCCCAGAGTTTTACCGGTCGCGTCAACAACATACCAGTCGCGTTTTACGGTTTCTGGTTTAGCTGTAAAAGTTTTCATTAAAAGCTTACCCAAATAAATAAGTTACACGTTGGTGAACACCCAAACGTTTAGTAGTTGAGGTTCACACGACATTGTCCAGCAAACCTACCCCTTCGAATAGCCTATGCCGGCGCAGAGAAAGTTTTGGGAAAAAAACCTTCTTGTAACGTGGGGTCGCAAGATTATAGAGAAGTCAGGGGTAAAGATCGACCCTTAATTGTGATTTGAAGCGGGTTTTTACGGGGAGCCGAAAAGCCGGGCGGCGGTGGTGCCTTATCCGGCCTTGCGCGCTTAACGGAGGAGATTTACGGCATATGCTGGCGCTTCAGATACTCTTCGCTTTGCATCTCCTGCAGGCGTGACAGGCAGCGCTGGAACTCAAACTTCAGTCGCTCCCCCTGATAGATCTCATATAAAGGCACGGCTGCGCTCACCACCAGCTTAACGTGGCGTTCGTAGAACTCATCCACCAGCGCGATAAAACGTCGGGCTTCGCTCTCCATCAACGTAGTCATCACCGGCACCTCAAACAGCATCACGGTATGGAACAGGCGCGAGAGCGCAATATAGTCATGCTGGCTGCGGGCATCGACACAGAGGGTGGCAAACGACACGGCGAGGGTCTGGTTGACGACGCCCAGCGTTTGCAGGGGACGATGGTTTACCTCCAGCACCGGGGCGTTACCCCGCTCCGCGCCGGCAAGCGCCAGCCACAGCTTGTCCATCTGCTGTTGCGTGTCGTCATTCAACGGCGAAATCCACAGATGGGCCTGGGTCAGCGTACGCAGACGGTAGTCGATGCCGGCATCCACATTCATGATGTGACAATGCTCTTTAATCGCCGCGATAGCCGGCAGGAAGCGGGCACGTTGCAGGCCGTTACGGTAGAGCTCATCTGGCGGAATGTTTGATGTCGCCACCAGGGTGATACCCCGGTCAAAGAGCGCTTTCATTAATCCGCCCAGCAGCATGGCGTCGGTAATATCCGAGACAAAAAACTCATCGAAGCAGAGCACATCGGTTTCAGCTTTAAAACGCTCAGCGATGATATCCAGCGGATCGCTCTGCCCCTGCAGGGCCGTCAGCTCTTCATGCACCCGCAGCATAAAGCGGTGAAAGTGCAGACGCTGCTTACGCGTCCCCGGCAGGCTCTGGTAAAAAAGATCCATCAGCCAGGTTTTGCCGCGCCCGACGCCCCCCCACATATATAAGCCGCGCACTGGCGTGACGCTCTGCGGCGCTTTCTTGCCCAACAACCGTCCAAATGCGGCTTTTAACCCACCGGAAGGCGCAGCTTCGGCTGGCCGGGCCGTCAGCTCATGCCAGATGCCGTCCAGACGGCTTACCGCTTCACGCTGTACCTCATCTGGCTGGTGGGAGCCCTCGCTCAGGGCCTGTTGATAACGCGATGTAGGGGAGAGACTTTGCATAATGTTATTGTTATTCCTTCAATTAATACCCGTCATACTGCTCAGTTGACGAAAAAAAGGCCGTTCTACAGTACGCGATGATGCGGCGGGATTCCACTTCTAAGGAAATAGCGGTTATAGTGGCATAATCAGGCCCTGGCATGGAGCCGAGCCAACACCCTACGGAACCACAAGACAACGGGAGAAGTTCATGACCTGGGAATATGCGCTAATTGGTTTAGTCGTCGGCATCGCTATCGGCGCCGTGGCCATGCGTTTTGGTAATCGCAAATTGCGTCAGCAACAGGCGTTGCAGTACGAACTGGAAAAGAACAAAGCTGAACTGGACGAGTATCGTGAAGAGCTGGTCAGCCACTTTGCTCAGAGCGCCGAGCTGCTGGACAACATGGCGCATGACTACCGTCAGCTTTATCAGCACATGGCGAAAAGCTCCAGCAGCCTGCTGCCGGAGATGAGCGCGGAAAACAATCCGTTCCGTAACCGTCTGGCCGAGTCCGAAGCCAGTAACGATCAAGCGCCTGTACAGATGCCACGTGACTACTCCGAAGGGGCTTCCGGCCTGCTGCGCGGTGGCGCAAAGCGCGACTAATCGCAGATCGAAAATAAATTTTACGGGCGCAGCCTTTGCGCCCGTCCTTTCTTCCTGACCCCAGCTATTATTTAGTCAAACACCTCATTGTTCAGCGTTTTAAAATTCAATAACATCAGTCTGTTTCAGGGCCGTTATCCCTTCATTCCAGGTTGCGAGAGCCAGCAAAAATGAACAAAAAAAATCAGCTGTTGAGCGCGTTAGCATTGAGTATCGGTTTATCCCTGTCGGCCTCGTATCCGCTGGCTGCCGCACTCCCTTCGCAGGTTCCCGGCGAGGCCGCCCTGCCGAGCCTGGCGCCAATGCTGGAGAAAGTCCTGCCCGCCGTCGTAAGCGTGCAGGTCGAAGGCACCGCGGTGCAAAGCCAGCGTATTCCGGAAGAGTTGAAGAAGTATTTTGGCGATGAAGCTCCTGACCAGCAGGGACAGCCCTTTGAAGGTCTGGGCTCCGGGGTCATCATCGACGCCGCGAAGGGCTATGTCCTGACCAATAACCACGTCATCAGCCATGCCGATAAAATCAGCGTGCAGATGAATGATGGCCGGGAGTTTGATGCCAAACTGATTGGCGGTGACGATCAGAGCGATATCGCCCTGCTGCAGTTGCAAAACCCAACCGGCCTGACGCAAATCGCCATTGCTGACTCCGATAAACTACGCGTCGGCGATTTCGCGGTGGCGGTGGGTAACCCCTTCGGCCTCGGCCAGACCGCCACCTCCGGCATTATCTCCGCGCTGGGCCGCAGTGGGCTGAATCTTGAAGGGCTGGAAAACTTTATCCAGACCGACGCCTCCATTAACCGGGGTAACTCCGGCGGCGCGCTGCTGAACCTGAACGGCGAGCTGATTGGCATTAACACCGCCATTCTTGCCCCTGGCGGCGGCAGCGTCGGGATTGGCTTTGCCATTCCCAGCAACATGGCCCGCACGCTGGCCCAGCAGCTGATTGAATTTGGCGAAGTGAAACGTGGCCTGCTGGGTATTAAAGGCACCGAGATGAGTGCGGATATCGCCAAAGCGTTTAACCTGAACGTGCAGCGCGGCGCCTTCGTCAGCGAAGTGTTGCCGAATTCCGGTTCCGCAAAAGCGGGCGTGAAATCCGGGGACGTGATTGTCAGCCTGAATGATAAACCGTTAAGTAGCTTTGCCGAACTGCGTTCGCGCATCGCCACCACGGAGCCGGGTGCGACGGTTAAGCTCGGCATTTTGCGTGACGGGAAGCCGCTGGATCTGCAGGTCACGCTCGATAAAAGCACCTCTTCTTCGGCCAGCGCAGAGATGATTGCTCCCGCGCTACAGGGGGCGACCTTAAGCGACGGACAGTTAAAAGACGGCACCAAAGGCATCACCCTCGAAAGCGTCGAGAAGAGCAGTCCTGCCGCGCAGGCTGGGCTTCATCAGGACGATGTGATTATCGGGGTGAACCGCGTTCGCGTGCAGTCTATCGCCGAAATGCGCAAGGTGCTGGAGAGCAAACCTACCGTTATCGCCCTGCAGATCGTGCGTGGTAACGATACGCTCTATATTCTGCTGCGCTAAGCCTGTACCTGTCCGGACATCGCCCCGTGTGATGTCCGGATAAGTCATGTTATGCTGCTTGCGTTCTCCCTTTAACGACGCCCGTATCATGGTTTTTAAGCTCATTCGTTCGGTCGCCATCGGCCTGGTAGTAGGTGGCCTGTTACTGGCCGCGATGCCCTCTTTACGTCAGTTCAATCAGCTGGCTGCGCCGCAGTTCGACAGCGCAGATGAAACGCCTGCCAGTTATAACCAGGCAGTACGCCGCGCCGCCCCTGCGGTGGTTAACGTCTATAACCGTGGGCTGAACAGCACCAGCCATAATCAGTTGGAGATCCGCACCCTTGGCTCCGGGGTGATTATGGATGAACGCGGCTACATTATTACCAACAAACATGTGATCAACGATGCCGATCAAATCATCGTGGCGCTGCAGGATGGCCGCGTCTTTGAGGCATTGCTCGTGGGCTCCGACAGTCTGACGGATCTGGCAGTCCTCAAAATCAACGCCACGGGCGGCCTGCCCGTTATCCCCATCAACCGTAAGCGGACGCCCCATATCGGCGACGTGGTGCTGGCCATTGGCAACCCCTATAACCTGGGACAAACCATTACCCAGGGGATCATCAGCGCAACCGGGCGTATCGGCCTGAACCCATCCGGACGGCAGAACTTCCTGCAGACGGACGCCTCCATCAACCATGGCAACTCCGGCGGCGCGCTGGTGAATTCGCTGGGCGAACTGATGGGCATCAACACCCTCTCGTTTGATAAGAGCAACGACGGGGAAACACCCGAAGGGATCGGCTTCGCCATCCCGTTCCAGCTCGCCAACAAGATTATGGATAAGCTGATTCGCGACGGACGCGTGATCCGCGGCTACATTGGTATTGGCGGGCGTGAGATTGCTCCGTTGCATTCTCAGGGTGGCGGAATCGATCAGATCCAGGGGATTGTAGTGAACGAAGTGACCCCTGGCGGCCCAGCGGCAGAAGCGGGTATCAGGGTCAACGACGTGATTGTCTCGGTGAACGGCAAACCGGCCGTATCGGCGCTGGAAACCATGGATCAGGTGGCAGAGATCAGGCCAGGCTCTATCATCCCGGTGGAAGTGATGCGTGATGATAAGAAACTGACCCTGCAGGTGACCATTCAGGAATATCCGGCCACCAACTGAGTTGGCAGGCATAAAAAAACCGGAGTTCATGCTCCGGTTTTTTATTGCCCTGACGGGAAGCGCGTCGCTTATTTATTAACGAACTCTTCGCCCAGAACGATATCGTTCTTCAGGGTTTCCAGCATGCCAGCCATCGCCTGCTGTTCAAACGCGCTCAGGGTGCCGATAGACTTACGCTCTTCGATACCGTTTTTACCCAGCAGCAGCGGCTGAGAGAAGAAGCGCGCGTGCTCGCCGTCACCTTCAACGTAAGCGCATTCCACCACGCCTTGCTCACCTTGCAGGGCGCGGACCAGAGAGAGGCCGAAACGTGCCGCAGCCTGGCCCATAGAGAGGGTTGCTGAACCGCCACCCGCCTTCGCTTCCACCACTTCGGTGCCGGCGTTCTGGATACGTTTGGTCAGGTCAGCCACTTCCTGCTCGGTGAAGCTTACGCCTGGGATCTGGGACAGCAGTGGCAGAATGGTCACGCCAGAGTGACCGCCGATAACCGGGACTTCGAGCTCGGTTGGCTGTTTGCCTTTCAGTTCCGCAACAAAGGTGTTTGAGCGGATGATGTCCAGCGTGGTCACGCCGAACAGTTTGTTCTTGTCATACACGCCCGCTTTTTTCAGCACTTCTGCCGCGATAGCCACAGTGGTGTTAACCGGGTTAGTGATGATACCGATGCAGGCTTTCGGGCAGGTAGTAGCAACCTGCTGAATCAGGTTCTTAACGATACCCGCGTTCACGTTGAACAGGTCGGAACGATCCATACCTGGCTTACGCGCCACGCCTGCGGAGATCAGCACCACGTCTGCGCCTTCGAGCGCCGGGCGAGCATCTTCACCGGAGAAGCCTTTGATTTTAACAGCCGTCGGGATGTGGCTGAGGTCTACCGCCACACCAGGTGTTACCGGGGCGATATCATAGAGAGAGAGTTCTGAGCCTGCAGGCAGCTGAGTTTTCAGTAGTAGGGCAAGCGCCTGGCCGATACCGCCAGCAGCGCCGAGGACTGCGACTTTCATCCTAAACTCCTTATTATGGTGAGCTAACTTTCTGTTACTCCGTCGCGGCGACCTTAATTCAGCAGATCAATAAATACAATCGTGATGTATCAGGAATTAGCGGTCACGCGCTTTTCGCTTCTGCCGGAAAGCTATCGGGCGTTATGCGATAACTAAGCAACGAATCAAGAGGTGGTTACAATACACCCTCGCCAGCCACCAAAACAACATCAATTTGATAACATTTAATTTACTTTTAAGCTTATTTGCGAGGCGTGACGCAGGCATGTTCCTTGATAACGAATTTTGATAAAATTACTCCCTTTCATAACATTATTTCAGCCTAACATTGGGCAGATAATTTGCATAAAAATTCATCCATGTGCATAATAATGTTGTTTCTACCGCTATATTTCGGGTGATTTATGCGAATCTCTTCTAAACAAGAAGAATTGGTTAAAGCGTTTAAAGCGCTGCTTAAAGAAGAAAAATTTAGTTCCCAGGGGGAGATTGTCCAGGCTCTACAGGATGAGGGTTTTGAAAACATCAACCAGTCGAAAGTCTCCCGCATGTTAACCAAGTTCGGCGCGGTGCGTACCCGCAACGCCAAAATGGAGATGGTCTACTGTCTGCCAGCCGAACTGGGCGTCCCGACCACCTCGAGCCCGCTGAAGAATCTGGTACTGGATATCGACTATAACGAAGCTGTGGTGGTGATCCACACCAGCCCGGGTGCGGCACAACTGATTGCGCGCCTGCTCGACTCGCTGGGTAAAGCGGAAGGTATCCTCGGCACTATTGCCGGTGACGACACCATCTTCACGACCCCGGCCAATGGTTTCTCCGTGAAAGATCTCTACGAAGCCATTCTGGTACTGTTCGAACAGGAACTCTGATCCTCTTCCCTGCCGCCGCTCGCGGCGGGGAACCTTCTGCTCCCGCCCCGTTTCACCCTACAATCTGTTATCTGTAATTTAACAAATAGTGCGTTTTTCTGCCTCATTGCTTTTACACAGCGAATGATAAACCACAAGATCGCACAAATAATCAAAGTTACGTATCTTATTAATTTCAATAGAAATAACTGCTCAAGCCCCGCTTATCTCCCTGCTTTTTATTTCTCTTAGTTATATAAAATCCCTTGTTTAATTCTTGATCACCCAAGAAACAATTAGCATGGTATTAATTTATGTCGTTATTAGTGTATACTTGATTTTGTGATGAGGGTCACGAAACGACGACCCCAGTAAAAGAATATGACGAGGAAAAGAATCATGAAAATCAAAACTACCGTAGCCACACTAAGCATTCTCTCTGTCCTGTCTTTCGGCGCCTTTGCTGCTGATGCGATCAACGCCGAGCAGGCTCAGTCTCGTGAATCTATCGGTACCGTTTCTATCGGTGCGATCGGAACCTCTCCGATGGACATGAACCAGATGCTGAACAAAAAAGCGCAGGAACAGGGTGCCTCTTCCTATCGCGTTATCGAAGCGCGTACAGGTGACCACTGGCATGCAACTGCTGAGCTGTACAAATAAGTCGTACCGAGTATTACCCGTACTACCCGATATCTCTGTTCAACGGCACCAGGCATAAAAATAGCAGCACAACCCTTCTTGCCGTTGAGCCTGCACTCCAGGAGTAAAGACTATGAACACTAAATTAATTATCGCCGCTGGTTTCGCTTCCGTTCTCTCATTTGGTGCCAGCGCTGCTGTACATCAGGTAAACGCCGACCAGGCGCAAGGCCTGCAATCTATGGGGAGCATCTCCGTAAGTGAAGTGGCCGGCTCGCCGATGGATGTCCGTCAGGCTCTGGCCGCAAAAGCTGAAAAAGCGGGCGCCAGCAGCTATCGCGTTACTGAGCTCAACACCGGTGACCACTGGCACGCGACCGCTGAGTTGTACAAATAAACCCTCGTCGTATTGATATACGACTTGCCCCTGCTTCGCAGGGGCTTTTTTATATCCTGCACTAATGTACGTTAAAGCGAATCTGCCCCTCCAGCTCCTCTTCCGCCTCATCAAACAGCAGGATCAGCGCCCCAAAGCGTCTGCGCAGCTTTTCCGGTAAATGGATGAATTCGATTTCAAGCGGTAGCGGCAACTGGCTGCTGGTCACTATTTCCCACAGGGAGTCCAGATCCGTCACCCTCTCTTGCCCTATACCGAAGGTCCGTGAAAACTCACGGTAGAACGCCTCCTGACTGTCAATTTCATCAAAATCAAACGTATAGATATTCATGCCAGCCACCCCGTCCAGGTGAGCGGCTTCTGCCGCTCTGCCAATTATAATCCCCCGATATGCAGGGTTTTGACTTCCAGGAACTCCTCCAGCCCCAGCACTGACCCTTCGCGGCCCAGCCCCGACTCTTTCACCCCGCCAAAAGGCCCAAGCTCCGTGGATACCGCGCACTCGTTTATGCCGATCATCCCGCTCTCAAGGGCCTGTGAAACGCGGAACACCCGCTGCAAATTCTGAGTATAGAAATAGGCAGCCAGGCCAAACGGTGTATTGTTGGCGCGCTGGATCACCTCCTCTTCAGAGGTGAAACGGAAGCAGGCCGCCACGGGTCCGAAGGTCTCTTCGCTGGCAAGCGCCATCCCTTCATGGCAGTCTGCCAGCACCGTCGGTTGCCAGAAGTTGCCGCCGAGAGCATGGGCTTTGCCGCCCGCCAGCACCGTCGCCCCTTTGGCGACGGCATCCTCCACATGCTCACGCACTTTTTTCACTGCGGCAGGTTCAATCAACGGCCCGACGACGGTCCCCTCTTCCAGACCGTCACCCACTTTTAAGTCGTTTACGGCAGCGACGAGTTTGCTGACAAACGCCTCATACACCGACTCCTGAATATAGAAGCGGTTAACGCTGACGCAGACCTGCCCCGCGTTACGGAATTTATTGGCTATTGCCCCTTTCACCGCCGCATCGATATCGGCATCGTCAAAGACGATATAAGGCGCATTCCCGCCCAGCTCCATCGACACTTTTTTCATGGTCTCGGCGGCATTGCGCATCAGGGTTTTGCCCACCGCCGTCGAGCCGGTAAAGGAGATTTTGCGCACCTCAGGGCTATACATGATCGCGTCGCTTATCTCAGCGGTATTTCCCGCCACCGCGTTGAGTACGCCATCCGGGACCCCCGCTTTTTTAGCCAGAGTGAGCAGCGCAAAGGCGCTCAGCGGCGTGTTATTAGCCGGTTTAATCACGCCGGTACAGCCTGCCGCCAGCGCCGGGCCCAGCTTGCGGGTCAGCATCGCCATCGGGAAGTTCCACGGCGTGATAGCCGCCACCACGCCAATGGGTTCGCGGGTGGCAAGAATGCGGGAGCCGGGTTTAACAGGAGGGATGATTTCGCCGTTGGCGCGTTTGGCCTGCTCGGCAAACCACTGGATGAAACTGGCCGCGTACTCCACTTCCCCTTCCGCCTCTTTCAGCGGTTTGCCCTGCTCGGTGGTCATCAGCTGGCCAAGCCACTGCTTGTTTTCAATGATTAATTCATACCAGCGATAGAGGATGGCCGAACGCTCTTTAGCGGTTTTTGCACGCCAGGCCGGGAAAGCCCGGCTCGCGGCGGCGATGGCCTCTTCGGTCTCTTTCTTGCCTGCTTTTGCCACCTGGGCTACCACAGCCCCGGTCGACGGGTTAAGTACATCGAATGTAGTATCGAGCGTTTTCCATACGCCATCGACTAAATATCCGGTCTGAAATAGCGCACTATCCTGAAGAGACTGGGTAGTCATGTATCCTCCCATTTTGAGTTTATGTCCTCGCCAGGATAAGTATAGTCACAAAAAAACCGACGCTTATGGCGTCGGTTTTCGGAAGGATTAGCTGTCGGTCAGGGCATTCTGGTATCGATGCAGCATGCCCACCAGCCGCTGCACCGGTTCGGTCACCTGTCGCGGCGCCTCCCAGATACGCAGTTTTTCCTGATAGATTTCCAGCTCCGCCAGCAGCTGCGTGAAATAGCGCCGGCGCTTATCGTCGCTGGAGGCTGAAATCACATGATCGGCAGTACGGCGCAGCTGGCGGTGGAACGCAGAGAGATCGTCATTCACCGGAATCGGCGCGTTGCGCAGACGCTGATGGGCGATGATCAGCGTCAGGGCCAGGCGGAATTTCGCCAGATCGCCCGGGAACTTGTTCAGCAGTAAAAAGAGCTGCTGATAGAGCGCAGGCAGATGGTTCTCTTTACGTCGGGCGGTATTGGTGGTCATCGCCGAGACGGCGGCAGAAACGAACTGGTTCAGCAGCACGCGTCCGGTTCGGGCCTGAGAGTTATCGCGCACCAGCAGGATCACCATCATCGCCAGGAAGCAGCCGACAATCTGTCCCAGCGCGCTGTCGAGAAACTGGCTGAAGTGGAACGTCATCGGGTTATCCAGGACCAGAATATTGATGGTACTGGCCAGGGCCCCCAGCGATCCCAGGCGTCGCTTCTGTACCTCGATACCAATAAAGAAGGCCATAACCGCGAGACTCAGACAGAGCAACAGCATGCTTTGCTGGGTTGACGGGAGGACCACCAGGAAATAGAAAGCGCCAATCGGCAACGCCGCCAGGGTGCCGTACAGAAAATCGAGCGCCACCATCCGGGGATTAGGCAGTCGCATCGCCAGCGAGGTGACCACCGCGATCATCACCATCGCGCCGCTGCCGGAGGTCCAGCCGGTCCAGAGCCAGAAAAGCGTCCCCAGCATACAGGCGATCGTGGTACGCCAGAAGTTAACCATCGCATGGTGGCGCTCCGCCGACTCGGCTTTTACCACCACTTCCCCCTGCAACACCTCCTCTTCGGTGGCGCTGATTTTAGTGTTGCCGATAACGCCGCGTTTGAGCAGCAGGTAGCGCGTCGCCGCGCCGACCCAGGTATAGATGGTGACCGGGGTATCGCGTTCACCGGTCCAGGCGATGACCCGGCGCATGCGTTTGAGCTGCTTATGCACGTCCTGAGCAGTGGCAACGGGGGTGGCAAACAGCTCGCGGAAGGTCCCGGTGATCGCCTCGGGGCGCGTGTTCTGGATCAGATAGGTTTCACAGGCCTGGGTGATGAGGGTTAAGGAGACGGTATTAAGTGCCTTCAGGCGGCGGTTTGCCCGCGACCAGCGCGACGACTCCATATTGAGGTTGCTGCGCATCCCCTCCAGCGCGGTGGTACGACGCACCAGCGCGCTCCAGGCGTTATCGACCTCTTCACTGTCGCCGTGCTCGATGCACAGCTGCATGAGTTGATACTGGGCAACGATCAGCGCATCCAGCTCGCGATCCACCTCCTGTTTGATCGAGCGGGGAGAGAAGAGCAGATCCGCCACGATCGCGCAGACGATCCCCATCACGATCTCACTGCAGCGCTCTACGGCAAACTGTGGGGCCAGCAGGGGATTGGCCTGAATGGTGATGATAATAATCAGCGCCGTATAGCCGGAAAGGCCCCAGGCGTAGGAGTTCTCCACCCGCACCAGGGAGGAGATCCAGGTACAAAAACCGGCCCAGATACAGCACACCATCAGCATCAATAGCGGGGTGCGGATCATCAG
The DNA here is from genome assembly GCF_002902985.1 of Leclercia sp. LSNIH1. Classification (NCBI taxonomy): domain Bacteria; kingdom Pseudomonadati; phylum Pseudomonadota; class Gammaproteobacteria; order Enterobacterales; family Enterobacteriaceae; genus Leclercia; species Leclercia sp. LSNIH1. Next base: position 432,545 of record NZ_CP026167.1, read on the forward strand.
GATCACGATGGTGAGCGCCGCGATACAGCCGATAAAGGTGCCGACGATACGCAGCATCCCGCGATAGCGGATGGCGCCGGAGTAAGGCTCACCGCCTGCGGCAAACGCCGGGCCGGCGGCGACAATCGCGGCCGTCAGCACCGCCCAGCGGGGCGTTTCCAGCTGAAAATGAAACCCGACAAACAGCGCCAGCACGATGGCGAAAGCCAGCTTAATCGCGAAGCGCAGGTGCTGGTTGGCGATGGAAAAGATACCCATGGCGATTAACCAAACTCGCGCAGACGGTGGGCAATTTTGCGGAACAGCGAATCGTGGCGTGCATCCCGATCTTTCTCACCGGTGATCACCACCGTCGCCGTCGTTCCTGCTGGCCACAGGTCGCCCTGCTGTGCATCCAGACGAATACGCACCGGCACACGCTGCGCCAGACGCACCCACTCCAGATTGGAATCTACCGTCGCCATCCCTTTGCCGTCGCGGGTGGCGCTGGCGTTAGTCACCCCTGCCGCTATGCTGTCGACAGTACCTTTCAGCACCTGGTTGCTGCCAAGGGGAGTGATCTCCGCCCGGTAACCCGGACGGACATTTTCCAGTTTGGTCTCTTCCATATAGGCGAGTACATAGAAGGAGTGCTGTTTCACCAGTGCCACGGCGGTGGAGCCGCGGGTAATAAATTCACCGGTATAGACGTTGAGGTTGGTCACCCAGCCATCGGACGGCGCGCGGATGACGGTGCGCTCGAGATCGAGCTTCGCCAGATCGCGGGTGGCCTCGGACTTCGCCAGCTGATGCAGTACGGTTTGCAGCACGTTGTTGGACTGGTCAATCTCCTCGCGGGACATCGCCTGCACCCCCAGCTTATTACGGCGCCCAGCCTCACGACGTTTTTCCGCCGCCAACGCCTCGTAGTATGAGACATCCGCTTCGGCTTGTTCCAGCGCTTTCCGGTAACGAGGCTGGTCGATGGTAAACAGCACCTGATCCTTTTTGACCAGCTGGTTGTCATGCACATTGACGGCGGTGATCAGCCCCGCCACATCGGGGGCGATGGCGACGATGTCAGCGCTAAAACGCGCATCACGCGTCCACGGTGACTCAGTGTAATAGACCCACGCGCGAAAAATAGCGATGAACGCGAGGATGACCAGTGCCACGGTAATGGCGGTACGGGAGATTTTTCTTGTTAGTGTTTTCACATCAACCTCAAACAAACAGGCGCGATACCAGATAGAACAGGCAGCAATAGAGCGCGGAATTAAACAATGCAGGGTGCCAGACGAAATCATAGATCCCGGTTGGAGCCAGCACCTTTCGCACCAGCCAAAAAATCGCCAGTGATAAAAGCAGTTCGAAGAATATCGGTGGGAACGACAAACCGAACACCACGATAACGGGAAACAGACTCATGTTGACCTTGATTAGAGCGAGCAGGCGAAAGAATTATTCAGCGTACACCACCGCAGAAGTGGCCAGAAAAGCCGGGCGAGAGTGGCGTAGCTATAATGTATTAATAATATATTAGCGTAACTGTTATGCTGTTATCTATCATATGTGATCTAAATCACTTTTAAGCCAGAGTGAATAATGGAACGTCTAAAACGGATGTCAGTTTTTGCCAAAGTCGTTGAGCTGGGCTCCTTTACCGCCGCGGCCAGGCAACTACAGATGAGCGTCTCTTCTATCAGCCAGACCGTTGCCAAACTGGAAGATGACCTCCAGGTGAAGCTTCTCAACCGCAGCACGCGCAGCCTCGGCCTGACGGAGGCCGGGAAAATCTATTATCAGGGCTGCCGGCGAATGTTGTATGAAGCCCAGTCGGTACATGAGCAACTCTACGCCTTCAATAACACCCCCATCGGCACGCTGCGCATCGGCTGCTCTTCAACTATGGCACAAAATGTCCTGGCTGAAATGACCGCTGAGATGTTGCAGGAGTATCCGGGGCTGACGGTTAATCTGGTCACCGGTATTCCCGCTCCGGATCTGATCGCCGATGGCCTGGATGTGGTGATCCGCGTCGGGGCTTTGCAGGATTCGAGCCTCTTTTCGCGTCGTCTGGGGAGCATGCCGATGGTGGTGTGCGCGGCGAAAAAATACCTCGCCAGAGCGGGTATCCCGGAAAAACCGGCGGACCTCAGCAATCACGCCTGGCTGGAGTACAGCGTGCGGCCGGATAATGAATTTGAGCTGACTGCGCCAGAGGGTCTGTCAACAAAGCTGCTGCCGCAGGGGCGTTTTGTCACTAACGATCCGATGACCATCTCCCGCTGGCTGGTGGCTGGAGCCGGGATCGCCTATGTGCCGCTGATGTGGGTGATCAACGAGATCAACAGCGGCGAGCTGGAGATCCTCTTCCCGCGCTATCAGTCGGATCCACGCCCGGTTTATGCGGTCTATACCGAAAAGGATAAGCTGCCGCTGAAGGTGCAGGTGTGCATTAACTATCTGACGGACTATTTTGTGCAGGTGGCGACGCTGTTTCAGGAGATGCGGGGAAGGAAGGAGTAACCCTCTCCCGCGGGAGAGGGTCAGGATGAAAAGATTACGCAGTACCACCGACGGTCAGGTTATCCACTTTCAGGGTTGGCTGACCGACGCCTACCGGCAGGCTCTGCCCCTCTTTACCGCAGACACCGACGCCGTTATCCAGCTTCAGATCGTTACCCACCATTGAGATCTGCTGCATCGCTTCGATGCCGGAGCCAATCAGGGTGGCGCCTTTCACCGCTTTGGTCACTTTGCCCCTCTCAATCAGATAGGCTTCTGAGGTTGAGAAGACAAATTTACCGGAGGTGATATCCACCTGGCCACCGCCGAAGTTCGGCGCGTAGATCCCGTAATCAACGGATTCGATAATTTCCTGCGGCGTGGATTTACCCGCCAGCATATAGGTGTTGGTCATACGCGGCATCGGCAGGTGCGCGTAGGATTCGCGACGGCCATTGCCGGTTGGCGCAACGCCCATCAGGCGCGCATTCAGCTTGTCCTGCATATAGCCTTTCAGGATGCCGTTTTCGATCAGCACGTTGTACTGGCCCGGCGTGCCTTCATCGTCGATGGAGATCGAGCCACGACGATCGGTCATGGTGCCATCATCCACTACGGTACAGAGTTCCGAGGCTACCAGCTCCCCTACCTGACCGCTGAATACAGAGGTGCCGCGGCGGTTGAAGTCGCCTTCCAGACCGTGGCCTACCGCTTCGTGCAGCAGTACACCAGGCCAGCCTGCACCCAGCACTACCGGCAGCGTACCCGCAGGCGCCGCCACGGCAGAGAGGTTAACCAGCGCCATGCGCACCGCCTCTTTCGCCCAGGCGTCGGCACGCACTTCGCCATCCACCGGATTGAGGAACCATTCATAACCGAAACGACCGCCGCCGCCGCTGGAGCCGCGCTCGCGTTTGCCATCCTCTTCCACCAGCACGCTGACGGAGAGACGCACCAGCGGACGCACGTCGGCGGCCAGGGTGCCGTCGGTTGCCGCCACCAGAATCAGCTCATATACGCCGCTCAGGCTGGCCGAGACTTCCTGTACGCGCTTGTCTTCCGCGCGGGCGACTTTGTCCACCCGGCGCAGGATATCCAGCTTCTCTTCACGACTCATGCTTTGCAGCGGATCGACGCTGGTATAGAGCGCAGAGTGCTGCACTTCACCCAGGGTTTTCACCCGGCCATCGCCACTTTCGCGCACGATGGTGCGGGCCGCCTGCGCGCTCTGTTCCAGCGCGGTCAGGCTAACCTGGTCCGCATAGGCAAAACCGGTTTTCTCACCGCTAACGGCACGTACGCCGACGCCCTGGTCGATGTTATACGAGCCATCTTTGATGATGCTGTCTTCTAAAACCCAGGATTCGTGATAGCTCGACTGAAAGTAGAGATCGCCGTAGTCGAGACGGCGTTCGGTCAGTTGACCAAGAATGGAAAAGAGGTCCTGATGGCTCAGGCCGTTCGCTGCCAGCAGATGTTCACTTACCAGGTTCAGACTCATCGTTTTGCTACTCGTTCGTTGCCGTCCACAGGACGTATCTAAGATCTTATCTATTGAGAGTGAGGCAATTAATTGCCCGCGTCAAATCATTGCTGTGCATCTTTGCGAGGCTGACGCAGCACTTCATTAATCTGCGGTTTATCCACCGGGCCGGTAATGTGATAGCGCAGAATGGAGACTTTGCTCCACAGTGGCCCCAGCACTTTACTGGCGGCAAACACCGCCGCGCCCACAATCGGGTTAACGGCAAAGGCCGCCGCCACGCCGACGGTGGCGGAAATTTCCGGCGCCACCACCGCTTCCATATCCAGCTCACGACGCACCAGATTGACGGAGCCTTTCATGGCGATATCTGCTTCCAGCCCGTCCACCAGCGTATCGTCGGTGTGCAATACGCCATCTTTGATCCACGCGGTGCTGCGGATCGAGTCGAAGTAGAAGCCTTCATTAAAGGTATCGTTGAAGTCAAAGCGCAGCTTGCGCAGCAGGGCGTCGAAACTGAGTAACCGCAACAGTTGCCCTGCATGGCCGGTGCTGAGATCGGCGATTTCACCTCTCCCCAGCCGCGTTTTCAGAATGCCGTTAAGCGAGGCTTCGTCAGGCTTCCAGGGCATGTCGCGCCAGTGCAGATCGTAATCGACATCAAACGATGAACCGCGAATCGGGGTCGTGACGCCAAAATAGTTAGCGGCGGCATCCAGCTTGTTGCCCTTAATTTGCCCCTTCAGAGAGGTGCGCTTCTCGCGGACGCCGTTCACCCATTCGCCGTTGGCGGTCAGGCGCCCGAAGCCGGTATCAATCAACCCTCCCGCCAGGGTCAGGGTATCGCCCTTGATGGTGAAATCGCCATTAACTCGGCCATACTTCTGTCCCCAGAGCCAGCACTCGGCGCAGCGCAGCTGTAGGTCAGGCCAGCCGCTAAAATCGATTCGTGAGGTACTGGATAACGGCGAGACGTTATTGCTTGTCCCGGCGGTGACGGAGGCCGGATTGTAATAGAGATAGCGGATCTGCGCCTGCCACGGCGCGGTGTCACGCATCAGCAGGCTGGCGTTGATCTCCCGTCCCTGGGCATCGATTTTCGAACCGTTGAGGGTGGGCTGCGAGACAATGCTCAGGTTATTCCACTGCTGCCCGCCCAGCGTCAGCGCTGGCGTGCGCACCGTGATGTGTTGCGGGAACTGCGCCGCTTCATCCACATTTTGCCCCACCCCGCGCTGGAAAAGCGCCAGCCATTCTGCCCCGTCCATCGGCGGCAGGTTGAGCTCTATACCCGCCTGCTCCGGCAGCGGCGGCAGGGTGCGGCTGTCGGTGGTCCAGATGGCGCGATCCAGCGTTAGCTTACGGTTCAGCAGCCAGCGGCTGTTAAAGTGATTTGTCCCGCAGGCGTTGCCGGTCAGGGTAAAGCTGTTGAGATCCCCGTCGACATTTAGCTTCACCGGCAGCGGCTCGCCTGCGCGCTTGTTCAGGGGAGAAGGCAGATCGCTGCTGACGCTTTTCAGGTCGCCGCTGATGTCCACTTTGTAATGCGGGGTGCCACGATAAGGCAGATCGATTGCGACTTTGCCGTTCCAAGGTAAACGGCCTTCAAGGGACTGGCTGACCACTTTGGGCAGCACATCCATCCGCGAAGGTTGCCAGTTGGCATCCATATTGACCGCCACCTGGTAGGCTTTCTCGCCCTCGGTGGTGGAGAAATCGATCTTCACCGGCTGGCTGAACCAGTTTGCGGTCAGCGGCCCGCTTTTCAGATCGCCATTCACGAAGCTGAACTGGCCGGTCAGGTTTTTCAACGTGCTGTTCAGTGGCTTGATGAACAGGCTGTTATTTTTCAACCTGACGTCGCCTTCTGCGGTGGTCATGGTGCCGTCCAGCGGGATATCCAGATGTAAGCGAGCATTCACATCGCCATCCAGCTGGAGCTGCTGGAGCGTGGCGCCCAGCGAATCGTCTAATGGCGTCTCGTCAAAATAGGGCCCAACGGCTTTTCCAGGCCCGTTGATATCGGCGTCGATCAGCAGTTTTTCTTTTGAATAATCGGGGATCACCGCCGTCAGGTTGCTGGCCTTCACGCCGCCCAGCGCCACGCCGTCGGTTTTCATCCACAAGCCGTCATTGATGAAGTTGAGCTCAATATCGAGGTTTTTCAGCGCCGGCCAGCCAGGCTGGAAGGCATAGGTGGCGTTGCGTAGCGGCACCAGCACCTGGAACTGCCCTTCGTTGTGCTTGTAGGGGAAGAGATGCGGATTGCCGCCATACGCCAGGGTGGCGTTGTCCGCCTGCCCGCCCTGAATGGCGCCGCTCAAATAGTCCACCAGCGCTTTACCCATCAGGTTTTCAGGAAAATAGCGCCAGGCCTGTGAGCCGTCGTCGGTGCTGATGCCCGCCAGGATCCCCAGCCAGGGCTCATCGCCCGCCGGTTGCAGATAGCGGAAATCACCCCGGGCATGCACCGCTTTGGCTTTCACGTCGATGTCGCGCCCGTCGAGCTGGAAACCTTTCTCGTTCTTCAGCCAGTGGAGGGTGGCGGTCCCTTTTTCAATTTCCAGCGGCGCGCGGAAGACCGTTTCATACGGCATTTTCGCGTCACGCATATGGGCCACCAGACGGCCATCTTCCATGCTGCCTTCCAGCGTGCCGCTAAAATGCTCGGCGCCCGGCAACATCTCCCACTGCTTCCAGGCGAGATCGGTCCAGGCAATGTTGAAGCGGGTTTTTTCTGTTGCCTGCAGCGGAATATCCAGTGCCAGGGCGTTGATCGCCCCCACCGGCTGGGTGGCCTGCCAGACTTCGCCCAGCGCCGGAGAGAGTTTCGCCGCAAGGGTCCGTAGCCCCTCAAGGCCAGACAGCTCCAGATTGCTGGCGCGAATGCGCAGTTCATCGCTGCGTTTACTGTCAACGCCGCCCACATCCTGCGCCGGAATCCAGGCCAGCGACAAGGCCCCGCGTGGCCAGGCTTTGTCATCCAGGGTGATACGGGTATCCGGAATGGCGAACTGCCAGCCCTCATTGGCACGGGTCACATGGGCGGTGAGATTATCCACAGAGAGCTGATGCTGACGCGTTTCCCCCGGCCAGGTGGCGCCGCCCTGCTTTAGCCAGAGATCGCCGCTGGCGAACTGGCCGTTGGTGAGGGTCATCCAGCCTTCAATGCTAAAGCGCGCGGTTTCGAGCTGCATGTCCTGCTGCAGCCACTCTCCCAGCCAGGGTTTGACGTCCACGTCGTCGGCCTGCATCCACACTTTACCGTTATTCAGCAGGCCATTGTCGTCACGCAGATCCATACGCACCTGCATCACGCCGTGCTGTCCGTTCAGGCTGGAGAGGCTGACCTGGCCTTCGGCGCGATGGCGCTCTTTGCCGTTGAGCCAGGTTAACTGGGGGATCGCCAGCTCGGCACGCTGCCCGGAAAGGGTGATAAAGCTTATCTCGCTGTCGCGCAGATCGAAATGATCGAACTGGCGCAGAAAGAGATCGCTGATGCGGTTGGCTTCGAAGCCTTCGCCCCGATCGTCGCTGCGCAGCGGGGTGTTGGTCAGAAATTGCAGCTGATAGAAGGTGAGATCGCGAAACTGCCAGCGCAGGTGCAGCAGGCTTTGCCAGACATCCAGCGCCAGGGTCACACGCTTAATCTTAACGTGGCCGCCATCCTTCAGCTGCGCGTTGATGTCGCGCACTTCCAGGGTCGGGCCAAAGTTTTGCCAGCTCGCGTTGAGCTGGCTGGCCGCGACGGGCACACCGGTCGCGGATTCGATCTTCGCCAGCAACTGCGGGCGCCAGTTGTCCAGATGCGGCAATACGAGACGCAGCCCGCTTACCAGCAGCGCGACAATCACTATCAGCGTTGCCCCTGTAAGCAGTAAAATCCCCGGCAATCGCCTCACGCGTCTCTCCTTGTCAGCCGTTTTCTCGCAGCACGCTGCGTTTTACATCATCACCACGTCAAACTGCTCCGGGTTATAGAGCGGCTCGATTTGTACTTTTACCTGTTTGCCGACAAAGATTTCCACTTCCGCCAGAGCGTGTGACTCTTCCCCTTTCAGGGCTTCCGCCACCGAAGGAGAAGCATAGACCAGGAAACGGTCGGAGTCGTAGGCGTGATGCACGCGAACGATCTCACGCATGATCTCGTAGCAAACCGTCTCTACCGTCTTCACCGTGCCGCGACCATGGCAGGTTGGGCACTCGTTACACAGCACATGCTCCACGCTTTCACGGGTGCGCTTGCGGGTCATTTCTACCAGCCCAAGCTGGGAAAAGCCGTTAATGCTGGTTTTCACGCGATCTTTACTCAGCGCCTGCTCCAGCGAATGCAGCACGCGACGGCGGTGGTCTTCGTTACTCATATCGATAAAGTCGATGATGATGATGCCACCCAGATTGCGCAGACGAAGCTGACGCGCAATGGCCTGCGTCGCTTCAATATTGGTGTTGAAAATGGTGTCGTCCAGATTGCGATGCCCGACAAACGCCCCGGTGTTGATATCCACGGTGGTCATCGCTTCGGTCTGGTCGATAATCAGATAGCCGCCGGACTTCAGCTCGACCTTACGCTCCAGCGCGCGCTGAATTTCGTTCTCAACGTCGTAGAGATCGAAGATGGGCTGTTTGCCGGTGTAGTGCTCCAGCAGGCCCGGCATTTCAGGAATGTACTCCGCAGTGAATTCGAGCAGCGCATCATAGGTCAGACGGGAGTCGACGCGGATGCGATCGAGCTGGGCATCGGCGAAGTCACGCAGGACGCGCTGGGCCAGCGCCAGTTCACCGTACAGCTGACAGCGGGTCTGGTTGCGTTTTTTACGCTCCATCACTTTGGTCCAGACGCGTTTCAGGTAGGCGGCATCCGAGGCCAGATCCTCTTCGCTAATCCCCTCTGCGGCGGTGCGAATGATAAAGCCGCCCTGCTCATCGCAGTAAGCACTGACGACTTTTTTCAGCCGTTCGCGCTCGCTTTCACTTTCGATACGCTGGGAGACGCCAACGTGTGACGCGCCAGGCATAAAGACCAGATAACGGGAGGGTAAGGTAATGTCGGTGGTCAGGCGCGCCCCTTTGGTGCCCAGCGGATCTTTCACCACCTGCACCATCAGATCCTGGCCCTGACGCACCAGCTCGGAGATATCACGGACGGTAAACTGCTTCTGCTCTTCTCCCGCCACGCATTCGGTGTGCGGCATGATATCCGAGGCGTGTAAAAATGCCGCTTTATCGAGTCCAATATCTACAAATGCCGCCTGCATACCCGGTAGTACACGACTGACACGACCTTTGTAGATATTGCCTACTATTCCGCGTCGCGCTTCGCGCTCAATATGGATTTCCTGAAGAATGCCGCCATCAATATAGGCCACACGGGTTTCCGATGGCGTTACGTTTACCAACAATTCAGCCGTCATAATTATCCCTTCCCTCACGCAGTGAGTTAAAATTGCTCAGCAACTCATACGTTTCCACCAGCGGTAAGCCGACTACGGCGTGATAGCTGCCATTGATCTTCCTGACAAAACAGCCACCCAACCCTTGAATACCGTATGCACCTGCTTTATCCATAGGTTCACCGCTGGTGATATAACCGGCGATATCCTCATCTGTGAGTACTCTGAACGTGACATCGGTGACAACCAGACAGTCGAGCACGTGCTGACGGTCAGCCAGCGCGACGGCGGTCATCACCTGATGCGTTTGTCCGGACAATTTGCGCAGCATCCTGAAGGCATGCTCGCCGTCGTGAGGTTTCTCGAGGACTTCACCGTTAAGGATCACGATGGTATCTGCACCCAGCACCGGTAAATCGCGCGGCACCTGCGCCACGCCAGCCTGCGCTTTCTCCCGCGCCAGGCGAGAGACATACTGCTGAGCGCTTTCGCCCTCAGCCCGTTTTTCCTCAATGCCGGTAACGATACGTTCAAAAGAGAGACCCAACTGCGTGAGCAACTCCTGACGGCGCGGGGAGCCGGAAGCGAGATATAAAGACGTCATAGAAACCTTTTATTGCACGGCAAATTGCTGGCGGACCTTACGCATCAACAGGAACAGCCATGGCCAGAGCACACCGTTTACTACACTACTCCAGAACACTTCCGGACGGAAAGAGACGTTGATCACTAAAAACTCTGCCCAGAAAACAATGATATCCGCGGCCATGGATAACAACATCACCACCAGCGCCTGTTGCCAGAGCGCCAGATTACGAAAGAGCTGATATTTCAGTGCGACCAGGTATGCGATGATACTCATGGACAGCGCGCGTACGCCAAGCGTCGAGCCACTGATCAGATCCAGTATGGCACCCATCACAAAACCTGTGCCCACATTTACGCGGTGCGGCAGAGCAAGGATCCAGTAGAGCAAAATCAGCAGCACCCAGTTTGGCCGGAAAACGAGAATGTCGTCCGGCCAGGGCATGACTTGCAGCAACAGCGCGATCAAAAACGAGAGCCAGATAACCCAGCGTCCCTGGCTACGGTAGCTTGCCACTATTGCCCTCCCGGAGAGAGTTGCGGTGGCGGCGGCGCATCAGGCGGTGGCTGGGTCAGCCCTGTCGCCGGCGCAGGAACTGGCGCAGGCGGCCCCATGGAATTTGGCGCAGGCAGAACCTGCGGCATCATCTGCATCAGACGTTCATTCGCCACGCGGTGCACCTCTTCCGGCGTCATGGGATTGCTACCGTTACGATCGGCGCCCCACAACAGCAGCAGATAGCGCAGACGCTGTAAGCCAGCGGTAGGACGTGCCTGAATCACCGTATACGCGCGCTGAGTATCCAGCTTCACGGAGGAGACCACCCCAACCGGGTACCCTTCCGGGAAACGCCCGCCGAGACCGGAGGTCACCAGTACGTCACCCACGCGAATATCGGTATTCGCCGGCAGATGTTCCAGCTGTAGATCGTCCGTACAACCGTTACCGGCGGCGATCACGCGGATGTCGTTACGCAGAACCTGGATCGGCAGCGCATGGGTCGCATCGCAAATCAGCAATACGCGGCTGGTGAGCTTAGCAACGGCTACCACCTGACCGACGACGCCTTTATCGCTGATAACAGGCTGGCCTTCGTAGACGCCATTAACGCTGCCTTTGTCGATGACCACCTGATCGCTGTACGGATCGTTAACGGTGGAGATCACCTGGGTCACCATCTTCTGCTCATCCTGACGCAGCGGGGAGCCCAGCAGCTCGCGCAGACGGGCATTCTCCTGCTTGTACTGGCCCAGCATCAGCAGTTCGCTGTTTTTCAGCAGCAGTTCCTGACGTAACGCGCGGTTTTCAAGTTCGAGTTGATCGCGTGAGGACAGAGTTTGCGAAACGCTGTCGAGTAATTCACGGGGACCATTTGATACAAAATAGAAAGGACTGACGGCGGTATCCATGTACGTTCTGATCTGGCTGAACGTACCGAGGCGGCTATCGGCAATAATGACACCAAGCGCTACCAACACCCCAAGGATGAGGCGAAACTGTAGCGACGGGCCACGGCTAAAAATTGGCTTCATAGGCTATGCGTACTCTCGCGTCAGAGAGAAAGGGTAGCCATCCGCTACCCTTTCACACCTGACTACTCTTCGCTGAACAAGTCGCCGCCGTGCATGTCGATCATCTCCAGCGCCTTGCCGCCGCCACGGGCTACGCAAGTCAGTGGATCTTCTGCAACTACGACAGGAATTCCTGTCTCTTCCATCAACAGGCGGTCGAGGTTACGCAGCAGCGCACCACCACCGGTCAGAACCATACCGCGCTCGGAGATATCGGAAGCCAGTTCCGGCGGGCACTGCTCGAGGGCAACCATGACGGCGCTGACGATACCGGTTAACGGCTCCTGCAGCGCTTCGAGGATCTCATTGGAATTCAGGGTAAAGCCACGCGGAACCCCTTCTGCCAGGTTACGGCCGCGAACTTCGATCTCGCGAACTTCATCACCCGGATAAGCAGAACCGATTTCGTGCTTGATACGCTCTGCGGTGGCTTCACCGATCAGAGAGCCGTAGTTACGGCGAACGTAGTTAATGATGGCTTCGTCAAAGCGGTCGCCACCGATACGTACCGAGGAGGAGTAAACCACACCATTCAGGGAGATAACGGCCACTTCAGTGGTACCGCCACCGATATCCACCACCATGGAACCGGTTGCTTCGGAAACCGGCAGACCCGCGCCGATTGCCGCCGCCATTGGCTCTTCAATCAGGAAAACTTCACGCGCACCAGCGCCCTGAGCGGATTCACGAATAGCACGACGTTCAACCTGGGTAGCGCCAACCGGCACGCACACCAGAACACGTGGGCTCGGACGCATAAAGCTGTTGCTGTGCACTTGCTTGATAAAGTGCTGAAGCATTTTCTCGGTCACGAAGAAGTCAGCGATAACGCCGTCTTTCATCGGACGAATGGCAGCGATATTACCCGGCGTACGGCCAAGCATCTGCTTAGCGTCATGGCCTACAGCCGCTACGCTTTTCGGTGAACCAGCACGATCCTGACGAATGGCCACAACTGAAGGCTCATTCAGTACGATGCCTTGTCCTTTTACATAAATGAGGGTATTCGCGGTACCCAGGTCAATGGACAGGTCATTGGAAAACATGCCACGAAATTTTTTCAACATACTAAGGGATAATCCTGAAAGCTGGGGCGGAAAACAAAATCCGCTTACTTTACCAACCACACGCAGCAGCGACAAGGCGCAAAAATCGCCTGCTACGGTGAAAATTAGTGCAGCACGTTTCCTTTGTTACAAATCGTCGCCTGACTCCCTCAGGGCTGAGAAAACAGCAGCGTTCCTCACGTACATTTGTAACCCGTTAAAGGTCGTTCACTGTCATTTTGCTCGTCATACATCACGCTACAGGCGCGATATTCTACGTGAAAACTCACCAAACGGCAGGTTAAACAGAGTATCTTTGCGAATATTTTTTCACATTGCTGTCAAGAGGCTGAGAGGCCGCAAAAAAATCGCCCTGACCCCCTGTCACGCCGCGCTCTGTCAATGTCTGCCATTCCGTTCGCGACCGCACACCCGTAGCAAATACACGCGTTTGCGTTCCTTTGCACGCTTCCACCAGGCTCTGTACCAGCAGCTGGTTTTCCGTGCGCTTTTCAATATTTCTTACCAGCCCCGGATGCAGCTTCAGGAGCTCAACCTCCAGCGCCTTGATCCAGCTGGTGCTGACCAGCGTTAAACCCGCCTGCGTCACCGCGACGCGCGCGCCCAACGCGTTAATCAGCCGAACAACCGGCTGTAACCGACTGATGTGTTGACAAACATCCGCCTCTGCAAGTTCAAAAATAATCCGTTTCCGCTGCGATTTTTCACATTGCATCAGCAGATCCCGCAGCCAGCGCTGGAAACGCGGGCGGATCAACGACTCCACCGTCACCTGCAGCGCCAGGTTCTCTTCGGGCCAGTAGGATAAAAATGGCATCAAGCGCGATATCTGCTGGCGATCGTACTCTTCAGACAGGCCAAACTGCAGGATCATCGGCAGATACTCGGCCGATATCACCTCTTCGTTGCCGTCGAAGATTCGACAGAGCAGTTCCCGATGATGGACCTTGCCGCTGGTCAGCACCGCCGGTTTTTGGTAAATCCGCGGTCCGCCTCGGGTCAGCATCTGCTCGATTAAGGTTCGCCAGCGCACGTTGCCGCGTCCTTTTTCGGGCAGGGAGTCATCATAAACCGCCCAGCCGTTCGCCCCTTGCAACACCGCATTACGGGTGGCAGCCTCGGCATGTTCCATCACCTGCTCGGTAGACTGGCCGCCGCGCCAGGCGCAGATGCCGATATGCACCATGTCATCACGATCGAGCATTTTGCTGGGTGGGAGCGCATCCACCGATTTCAACAGCAGCCCGGCAATGCTTTCAGACTCCTTCAGCGTGCGGTGCGGCAACAATACGGCGTAATCACTGCGGTGATAGCGTGCCAGCAGTGCGCCGGGGTAACGCATGATAAAGGTGGAGAGCATATTAATGAGCGTAAACTGCTGCTCCTCCGCCACTGCCCGCCCCCAGTTATCTTTCAGCAGATCGAAGTCCGGCAGACGGATAATCATCACCACCCCATGTGTGCCCACGTTCTCCTGATCTTCCAGCAAAGTGCCCAGCTGATTATCAAAGAACAGGCGGTTATTGAGGCCGGTTTTATTGTCCTGGGCGGCATAGGATCGGATCAGGGTATCTATCCGGCTGCGCTGGTCGCTGGCGAACTGAATTTCGGACAGCAAAACGTCCAACGCGCTGCTGGTGCGTGAGGGCCACTCATAGACCGAGCCGCGCACCTGCGCGCCGCGTTCACCGTTAAGGATCCGCGTAGAACGCGACTCCAGTAGCTCCTGTCCGGCGAGCTGACGCCGCAGCCAGCGCACCGCCAGGAAGATCAGCACCACGATGAAAATCACCGCCACCGTGAGCGGTGCGGTAGTCATCAATGAACGAAAATAACTGGTCATTGGGTCCAGATAGACCAGGCTTATCGTCATACCGGGGTTTTTCAGGGAGGGGACGGTGAGCTGGAGCATCTGCGGAGGTGAACCCACCTGCCGGTAATGCGTATGCCCGGTGTGGCTTAAAAGGAGGTTGCCGCCCTGCTTAATCTCCACCCGCATGATATCCACCGGGGCCATCAGCTCATCCAGTTGACGGGAAAGTTCTGGAAAGGGTGTGCTGACAAGGCGGGAATCAATCACTGACGCCACGGAGTGGACGCGGTTCGCCAGCTTTCCCTGGATCGCATTATAAAAACTGAGCGAACAGCCGATAAAGGTGACGAATATGGTCAACCCGGTAAGCAAGGAGATAAAAGCGGAGAACTTCGTCGATAATCGCATCCTTGAGATTACTCCGTGAGTTGGTGAGGATAGCAAGTAAGTACTAACTCGCAATACGGCACTGGCATACTACCAAATCAGGTGTATCTGGCAATTTATTGCGTTAAATCGGCATTGCATGTCATTGAGCGAGTATAGTCTCCAAAAATTTTTTTCCAATCATCATGCTGAGTAAGGAATCGTATGCAGGCTTTGATCTTAGAACAGCAGGAAGGCAAAACTCTTGCGTCAGTACAATCTATCGAAGAGAGCCGCCTGCCTGAAGGCGCCGTGACTGTAGATATCGACTGGTCCAGCCTTAACTATAAAGACGCCCTGGCCATTACGGGCACCGGAAAAATTATCCGCAATTTCCCAATGGTTCCAGGTATCGATTTTGCGGGACGCGTACATGCCAGCGAAGACCCACGTTTTCATGCCGGCCAGCAGGTGCTGCTGACCGGCTGGGGCGTGGGGGAAAACCACTGGGGCGGGCTGGCGGCGCAGGCGCGCGTCAACGGCGACTGGCTGGTACCCATGCCAAAAGGGCTGGATGGCCGGAAAGCGATGATCATCGGCACCGCCGGTTTTACCGCCATGCTCTGCGTAATGGCGCTGGAAGAGGCCGGAGTACGTCCTGAATCGGGTGAAGTGGTGGTGACGGGCGCCAGCGGTGGCGTCGGTAGCACGGCGGTTGCCCTGCTGCATAAGCTGGGCTATCAGGTCGCGGCGGTCTCTGGCCGTGAAAGCACCCATAACTATCTGCGTTCCCTGGGCGCGAGCCGCATTCTGGGCCGCGACGAATTCGCTGAGACCCGCCCGCTGGAGAAACAGATCTGGGCCGGTGCCATTGATACCGTGGGCGACAAAGTGCTGGCGAAAGTGCTGGCGCAGATGAACTACGGCGGCTGCGTCGCGGCGTGCGGCCTGGCGGGCGGTTTTGCCCTGCCGACTACGGTGATGCCGTTTATTCTACGCAACGTCCGTCTGCAGGGTGTCGATTCGGTGATGACCCCGCCAGAGCGCCGTGCCCAGGCCTGGGAGCGACTGGTTCGCGATCTGCCGGCCGCCTTCTACGACCAAAGCGCCACTCAGATTAGCCTTGAGCAGGCACCGGAGTATGCCGCGAAGATCATCAATAACCAGATCCAGGGCCGTACGCTGGTGAAGCTGGCGTAATCTTCAAATTTTCGTGACATATTCGCTTTAAACCCGCTCCTCCGTCATGCTTAGAAAAATGCATGACGGAGGATGCCATGAAAGTGAAACCCCTGACGGAAGCCGATATCACCGCGGAATCCGTTTTTATGCTCAAGCGCCGCCAGATCCTGAAGATGCTGGGGATCGGCGCTGGTGCGCTGACCCTTTCGCCTCTCGCCCAGGCCGACCTGCTGGACTGGTTCAAGGGCAACGATCGCCCAAAAGCGCCACCCGGAAAACCGCTCACCTTTACCCAACCTGCCCAGTGGCAAAGCCAGCTTGCGAAGACGCCTGAAGAGAAAGTGACGGGCTATAACAACTTCTATGAGTTTGGCCTCGATAAAGCCGATCCTGCCGCCAACGCCGGCAGCCTGAAGACCAATCCCTGGACGCTGAAAATCGACGGCGAAGTGGCAAAACCGCTGACCCTTGATTACGACGACCTGACTAACCGTTTTCCGCTGGAAGAGCGAATTTACCGTATGCGCTGCGTTGAGGCCTGGTCAATGGTGGTGCCGTGGATAGGTTTTCCGCTGCATAAACTGCTGGCGCTGGTAGAGCCCACCAGCAATGCGAAGTATGTCGCCTTCCAGACCCTTTACGCCCCGGATATCATGCCTGGCCAGAAAGATCGGTTTATCGGCGGCGGACTCGATTACCCTTACGTGGAAGGGCTGCGCATTGACGAGGCTATGCACCCGCTTACGCTGCTCACCGTAGGTGTGTATGGCAAAGCCCTGCCACCGCAAAACGGCGCACCCATCCGCCTGACCGTACCGTGGAAGTATGGCTTCAAGGGGATCAAATCGATTGTCAGCATCAAGCTAACCCGCGAGCGTCCGCCCACCACCTGGAACCTGGCCGCACCTGACGAGTACGGTTTTTACGCCAACGTGAACCCGCACGTCGATCATCCGCGCTGGTCGCAGGCTACCGAGCGTTTTATCGGCTCAGGCGGCGCGCTGGATGTGAAGCGCCAGCCCACGCTGCTGTTTAACGGCTATGCCGACCAGGTGGCCTCGCTCTACCGCGGCCTCGATTTGAAGGAGTTTTTCTAAGTGCGTCTGACGGCAAAACAGATTACCTGGCTGAAGGTCGCCCTGCATCTTGCAGGGTTACTTCCTTTTATATGGCTCTTCTGGGCCGCCAGTCATGGCGGCTTTAGCGCCGACCCGGCTAAAGATATCCAGCACTTTACTGGCCGGACGGCGCTGAAATTTTTACTGGCGACTCTGCTGGTTTCACCGCTGGCGCGCTATGCAAAACAGCCGCTGCTGATCCGCACCCGTCGCCTTCTGGGGCTATGGTGCTTCGCCTGGGCGACGTTACACCTCACCAGCTATGCGTTACTGGAGCTGGGCATCAACAATCTGGCCCTGCTGGGAAGCGAACTGGTGACCCGTCCATACCTGACGCTCGGGATCGTCAGCTGGATAATTTTGCTGGCTTTAACCCTCACCTCTACCCAATATGCCCAGCGAAAACTGGGGAGGCGCTGGCAACTTCTGCATAATTTCGTTTATCTTGTCGCGATCCTGGCCCCCATCCACTACCTTTGGTCAGTGAAAATTCTCTCGCCACAGCCGATCATCTACGGGTTACTGGCTTTAGGGCTTCTGGCATGGCGTTATAAGAAGTTTCGCCAGTGGTGGCGATAGTGAACGAAAACGTGCGTATCCCCGCAGATCGTTTAACCTTCCTGGGCATTTATCCGAATGCTGTTGATAATCTTCCCTGATAAGACCAGTATTTAGCTGCCAAATGCTACGAAATCGTTATAATGTGCCACTTTGGTCTCCCCGACGGGTTTTTCGTAGCCTGAGAGGGTGACAATCGTGCATCGAAGGTATATTTTGTTTTTTACCGGAGAATCGCAGGAGATAGCGGCACAATGGCTGACAAGTTTCACATCTTAGTTTTAAACGGACCGAACCTGAATATGCTCGGCACCCGTGAACCCGAGAAGTACGGCACGCTGACGCTCACCGATATTGTTACACGTCTGGTTAGCGAAGCAGCGGCGCTGAATGTGGAACTTGACCATTTTCAGTCGAACGCGGAGTACGCACTCATCGACCGAATTCATCAGGCTAAAGAGACCACAGACTATATCCTGATCAATCCGGCCGCGTTTACGCACACCAGTGTTGCTATTCGCGACGCGCTGCTGGCAGTGAGCATCCCGTTCATCGAGATCCACCTCAGCAACGTGCATGCGCGGGAGCCGTTCCGCCACCACTCCTACCTGTCGGATATCGCCACTGGCGTCATCTGTGGACTGGGGGCTGACGGTTATTCATTCGCTTTACAGACAGCGGTAAAACGCCTGTCACAATCACACTAAACAAAGAGTACGGAACCCACTCATGGATATTCGTAAGATTAAAAAACTGATCGAGCTGGTTGAAGAATCAGGCATCTCCGAACTGGAAATTTCTGAAGGCGAAGAGTCTGTACGCATCAGTCGTGCAGCGCCAAACGCAGGCTTCCCGGTTATGCAACAAGCTTATGCTGCACCAATGATGCAGCAGCCAGCGCTGTCTAACGCTGTCGCGCCAACAGCGGCTCCAGCAATGGAAGCGCCAGCAGCAGCGGAAATCAGTGGCCACATCGTACGTTCCCCAATGGTTGGTACTTTCTACCGCACCCCGAGCCCGGACGCGAAAGCGTTCATCGAAGTGGGCCAGAAAGTTAACGTGGGCGATACCCTGTGCATCGTTGAAGCCATGAAAATGATGAACCAGATCGAAGCAGACAAATCAGGTACTGTGAAAGCGATTCTGGTCGAAAGTGGTCAGCCGGTTGAATTTGACGAGCCGCTGGTCGTCATCGAGTAACGAGGCGAACATGCTGGATAAAATTGTTATCGCTAACCGTGGCGAGATTGCCCTGCGAATCCTTCGTGCCTGTAAAGAGCTGGGCATCAAGACCGTCGCTGTGCACTCAAGCGCGGACCGCGATCTGAAACACGTATTACTGGCGGATGAGACGGTCTGTATTGGCCCGGCTCCGTCCGTCAAAAGCTATCTCAACATCCCGGCCATCATCAGCGCCGCTGAAATCACCGGCGCGGTGGCTATTCACCCGGGTTACGGCTTCCTCTCTGAGAACGCCAACTTTGCTGAGCAGGTTGAACGCTCTGGCTTTATCTTCATCGGCCCGAAAGCTGACACCATTCGTCTGATGGGCGACAAAGTGTCTGCGATCACCGCAATGAAGAAAGCGGGCGTACCGACCGTACCGGGTTCCGACGGCCCACTGGGCGACGATATGGATGCTAACCGCGCCCATGCAAAACGCATTGGCTACCCGGTTATCATCAAAGCGTCCGGCGGCGGCGGCGGTCGCGGTATGCGCGTTGTGCGCAGCGATGCCGAACTGGCCCAGTCTATCTCCATGACCAAAGCGGAAGCGAAAGCCGCGTTTAACAACGACATGGTCTACATGGAGAAGTACCTGGAAAACCCACGCCACATCGAAATTCAGGTGCTGGCTGACGGTCAGGGTAACGCTATCTATCTGGCAGAACGCGACTGCTCCATGCAGCGTCGTCACCAGAAAGTGGTCGAAGAGGCACCAGCACCAGGCATCACGCCGGAGCTGCGTCGCTACATCGGCGAGCGTTGCGCCAAAGCCTGTGTGGATATCGGCTATCGCGGGGCGGGTACTTTCGAGTTCCTGTTCGAAAACGGCGAGTTCTACTTCATCGAGATGAACACCCGTATTCAGGTTGAACACCCGGTTACCGAAATGATCACCGGCGTTGACCTGATCAAAGAGCAGCTGCGTATCGCTGCGGGCCAGCCGCTCTCCATCAAGCAGGAAGAAGTGATTGTCAAAGGCCATGCGGTGGAATGCCGTATTAACGCCGAAGACCCAAACACCTTCCTGCCAAGCCCGGGTAAAATCACGCGTTTCCACGCGCCGGGTGGTTTTGGTGTGCGTTGGGAGTCTCATATCTACGCCGGTTACACCGTACCGCCGTACTATGACTCAATGATCGGCAAGCTGATCTGCTACGGCGAATCCCGTGATGTGGCGATTGCCCGCATGAAGAACGCCCTGCAGGAGCTGATCATCGACGGCATCAAAACTAACGTTGATCTGCAGATGCGTATCATGAGCGACGAGAACTTCCAGCATGGTGGAACCAACATCCACTATCTGGAGAAAAAACTCGGTCTTAATGAAAAATAAGCCTGCATAAGCGTAAAAAGGTCGGTTAATCCGGCCTTTTTTTATTTCTGGGGATCGCCAGGCCCCATAAGGTACAATCCCGCTTTCTTTTTCCACAAGGGACAAAAAATGGACAAACGTTTTGTTCAGGCCCATAAAGAAGCGCGCTGGGCGCTGTGGTTAACCCTTCTCTATCTCGCGGCATGGTTAGTGGCCGCTTACTTACCTGGCTCTGCAATCGGGATCACCGGTCTGCCTCACTGGTTTGAGATGGCCTGCCTGCTCATCCCGCTGGTGTTTATTCTGCTCTGCTGGGCGATGGTGAAATTCATCTATCGCGATATTCCGCTGGAGGATGACGATAATGCAGCTTGAAGTGATCCTGCCCCTCGTCGCGTATCTTTTTATTGTTTTTGGCCTCTCTGTTTACGCCATGCGCAAACGGACAACGGGCACGTTCCTGAACGAGTATTTTCTTGGCAGCCGCTCGATGGGTGGTATTGTGCTGGCGATGACCCTGACCGCCACCTATATCAGCGCCAGCTCTTTCATTGGCGGCCCGGGCGCGGCCTATAAATATGGGCTGGGCTGGGTATTGCTGGCGATGATCCAACTGCCCGCCATCTGGCTCTCGCTGGGCATTCTGGGGAAAAAATTCGCTATCCTGGCGCGTCGCTATAACGCCGTCACTCTCAATGACATGCTCTTTGCCCGCTACCAGAGCCGCCTGCTGGTCTGGCTGGCCAGCCTGAGCCTGCTGGTGGCCTTCGTGGGTGCCATGACCGTGCAGTTTATCGGCGGCGCGCGTCTCCTTGAAACCGCAGCCGGTATTCCCTATGAAACGGGCCTGCTGATTTTTGGGGTCAGTATTGCGCTCTATACCGCCTTTGGCGGCTTCCGCGCCAGCGTGCTCAATGACACGCTGCAGGGCATGGTGATGCTGGTCGGCACCCTTGTGCTGCTGGTGGGCGTGATGCATGCCGCGGGCGGGTTAAGTCACGCGGTGGAGACACTGCAAGCCATCGATCCGAAACTGGTTTCGCCGCAGGGTGCGGACGACATTCTGTCGCCAACCTTTATGACCTCCTTCTGGGTGCTGGTCTGCTTCGGGGTGATTGGTCTACCCCATACCGCCGTGCGCTGCATCTCTTATAAAGACAGCAAGGCGGTACACCGTGGGATTGTCATCGGCACTGTCGTGGTGGCGATCCTGATGTTCGGTATGCACCTTGCAGGTGCGCTGGGCCGGGCGGTAATACCTGACTTAACCGTGCCGGATCTGGTGATCCCTACCCTGATGGTGAAAGTGCTGCCGCCGTTTGCTGCCGGGATCTTCCTTGCTGCGCCAATGGCGGCGATCATGTCGACAATTAATGCTCAACTGCTGCAAAGTTCCGCTACGATCATTAAAGATCTCTATCTGAATATTCATCCTGAGCAGATGAACAACGAGCGCCGCCTGAAGCGGATGTCAGCCGCGATCACCCTGGTTCTGGGCGCGTTGCTGCTGTTGGCCGCGTGGCGACCGCCGGAGATGATCATCTGGCTCAACCTGCTGGCGTTCGGCGGGCTGGAAGCGGTGTTCCTCTGGCCGCTGGTGCTTGGCCTCTACTGGGAGCGCGCCAATGCAGCCGGTGCGCTGAGCGCAATGATTGTCGGCGGCGTGCTCTATGCCGTGCTCGCCACCTTTAAAATTCAGTATCTGGGCTTCCATCCGATTGTGCCTTCGTTACTGCTAAGTTTGCTGGCGTTTGTGGTGGGGAACCGTTTCGGTCAACCCGCTCCGCAGACCGCCGTCATTTCTACTGATAAATAAAGAGTTTTGCCATGCCGTGGATCCAACTAAAACTGAATACGACCGGCGCCAATGCCGAAGAGATGAGCGATGCGTTGATGGAGGCCGGAGCGGTCTCCATCACCTTCCAGGACACGCATGACACGCCGGTGTTTGAACCGCTGCCGGGTGAAACGCGTCTGTGGGGCGATACCGATGTCATCGGTCTGTTTGATGCCGAAACCGACATGGCCGAGGTTGTGGCCATTCTGGAAAATCATCCGCTGCTGGGTGCAGGCTTCGCGCATAAGATCGAGCAGCTGGAGGATAAAGACTGGGAGCGCGAATGGATGGATAACTTCCACCCGATGCAGTTCGGCAAGCGTCTGTGGATCTGCCCGAGCTGGCGCGACGTGCCGGATGAAAATGCGGTAAATGTGATGCTCGATCCGGGCCTGGCATTTGGTACCGGTACCCACCCGACCACCTCTTTGTGCCTGCAGTGGCTGGATGGTCTGGATCTGGACGGCAAGACGGTGATCGACTTTGGTTGCGGCTCCGGGATCCTCGCCATCGCGGCCCTGAAGCTGGGTGCGGCAAAAGCGATTGGGATCGATATCGATCCGCAGGCGATTCAGGCCAGTCGCGACAACGCTGAACGCAACGGTGTCTCCGATCGCCTTGAGCTCTATCTGCCGGATGACCAGCCGCAAGCCATGAAAGCCGATGTCGTGGTCGCTAACATTCTGGCTGGCCCGTTACGGGAACTGGCGCCGCTAATCAGTGTGCTGCCCGTTGAGGGGGGTCTGCTGGGCCTTTCCGGTATCCTTGCCAGCCAGGCTGAAAGCGTATGCGATGCCTACGCCGAGCTGTTCACTCTTGATCCGGTCGTGGAGAAAGAGGAGTGGTGTCGCATAACAGGTTGTAAGAAGTAATCACTCCAGCGTGGTCATCCCTGGCCACGCTATTTTTTTACCCGCAATAACACTCTTTCCCGAATTAATTCTCCTGTAAAATAGTAATAACTAATTGTTTTTATTTATTATTTTACTCATTACCATTTATAAGGAGAATATAATGAAAGCTTACGTTAGTAAGGCGGCGGTACTTGTCCTCAGCTTAATGTCAGTCTCAGCATGGGCGTCCCATTGGAGTTATGAAGGCGAAGGAGCCCCCGAGCATTGGGGAGAGATAGACAGTAACTTCAAAACCTGCCAGACCGGTATGTACCAGTCGCCGATCAACGTCGAAAAAACCCTCAAAGCACATATTCTTCCCCTTGCAACCCACTATTCCGACGGTCCGGTAACGTTAACGAATAATGGGCACACTATTCAGGCTGGCGAGAAAGACGGTACAAAAGACACTATTACCCTGGATAATCAGGCCTGGACACTGCAACAATTCCACTTCCATGCCCCCGCTGAAAACATGATCCACGGTAAAAAGTTCGCGCTGGAGATGCATCTGGTTCATAAAAACGCAGCAGGTGAGATAGCGGTTGTGGCCGTCATGTTCAACACAGGCAAGGCGAACGCCGAACTGGACAAATTGTGGAGCGTCATGCCGCAGAAGGTGGAGCAAAGTACCTCCCTTACTACGCATCTGGACCTGAACAAACTCTTGCCACACGAGAAAACGTACTGGCGTTATAGCGGTTCCTTAACCACGCCACCCTGCTCAGAGGGGGTGATCTGGATTGTCATGCAACACCCGCTCACATTGTCTGTAGCCCAGCTGGAAAAATTTACACGAACTATGCACCACGATAATAATCGCCCGGTACAACCATTACATGGCCGTACTGTCGTGGAATAACGCTCGCTTTTCATCCTGATATCATGTTCTAAAATGCGACCTGGATCGCAAAGAAGCGGGATAATCTGCTGTTAAAAACAGCAGATTATCCCGAATAACCAATTCATTTATCAGAAACGATAAGAAGTTACGGGAAAATGTTACACCCAACGAAACAACACGCCCGCGCTAACCCAATGATTTAAATGATGAATAAATTCAATGGGAGTAATAGAGCGGCGATTCATTGATCTACCGCAGTGGATTGTTCAAAGTTTGGCCTTTCATCTCGTGCAAAAAATGCGTAAGATACGCCGCCTTGCAGTCACAGTATGGTCATTTCTTAACTCATGCGTATCGGAAACCACCAGCTCAGAAATCGCCTGATCGCAGCACCTATGGCAGGTATTACCGACCGACCATTCAGGACGCTGTGTTATGAGATGGGAGCAGGATTAACCGTTTCAGAGATGATGTCGTCTAACCCGCAGGTTTGGGAAAGCGATAAATCCCGTCTTCGGATGGTGCACATTGACGAACCAGGTATCCGCACCGTGCAAATCGCCGGGAGCGTGCCTGAAGAGATGGCAGATGCCGCGCGTATCAACGTGGAAAGTGGCGCCCAGATTATTGATATCAATATGGGATGCCCGGCCAAAAAGGTGAATCGCAAGCTTGCAGGTTCAGCCCTTCTGCAATACCCCGATCAGGTGAAGTCGATCCTGACCGCGGTTGTCAGCGCAGTGGACGTTCCTGTTACGTTAAAGATTCGCACGGGTTGGTCGCCGGATCACCGTAACTGTGTAGAGATTGCCCAACTGGCCGAAGACTGTGGCATTCAGGCCCTGACCATACATGGACGCACCCGCGCCTGTTTGTTCAACGGTGAAGCTGAATACGACAGCATTCGGGCAGTTAAGCAGAAAGTTTCCATTCCGGTTATCGCGAATGGCGACATTACTGACCCGCTTAAAGCCAGAGCTGTGCTCGACTATACAGGGGCTGATGCTCTGATGATAGGACGTGCGGCTCAGGGAAGACCCTGGATCTTTCGGGAAATCCAGCATTATCTGGACACTGGGGAGCTGCTTGCCCCGCTGCCGCTGGCAGAGGTTAAGCACTTGCTATGCGCGCATATTCGGGAACTGCATGACTTTTATGGTCAGGCTAAAGGGTACCGAATCGCGCGTAAACACGTATCCTGGTATCTCCAGGAACACGCTCCGGATGACCAGTTTCGGCGCACATTCAACGCCATAGAGGATGCCAGCGAACAGCTGGAGGCGTTGGAGGCATACTTCGAAAATCTTGCGTAATGAAATAAAGAGCTGACAGAACTATGTTCGAACAACGCGTAAATTCTGACGTACTGACCGTTTCCACCGTTAACTCTCAGGACCAGGTAACTCAAAAGCCCCTGCGTGACTCGGTTAAACAGGCACTGAAGAACTATTTTGCTCAACTGAATGGTCAGGACGTTAACGACCTGTATGAGCTGGTACTGGCTGAAGTTGAACAGCCCCTGTTGGACATGGTGATGCAATACACCCGCGGTAACCAGACCCGTGCTGCTCTGATGATGGGCATCAACCGTGGTACGCTGCGTAAGAAACTGAAAAAATACGGCATGAACTAATTTCAATTAGCTAAATGCTTGTTTAAAAAGGCGCGAACCGGCATGGGGAAGCGCCTTTTTTTATGCCTGTTGTTCCCCTGTTTTTTGTTCTCCACCCCCTCGTTATCTCCCGAAACGTAAACATCTCTCAGCCCACTTCTCAGCCGCTATTTTTCGTGTATATTTCCTGCACTCTTGTCAATTGTCCCCGGAAATTCCGAATGATCCGTAAGTATTGGTGGTTAGTCGTCTTCGCGATTAGCGTTTTCCTTTTCGATGCGCTGTTAATGCAGTGGATTGAGTTGATGTCTACGGAAACGGACCAATGCCGCAACATGAATTCGGTTAATCCGCTTAAGCTGGTTAATTGCTCGGATCTAGATTAAGCCCCTGCTTTTCCTCGAAAAATGTGCGGTTTTAAAAACCTTTGAGGCATCTTTATTGGATGATAATGTCTCAGCCCGTCTCACCCGGTATCACGTAATACCCCACTGCGTATGAGTTGATGAGATCATGCTGGTTAGCCAATACGACCAACTTCTTGTGGTTATCTCCTTTGTTGTCGCCATTCTTGCATCCTATACCGCGCTGAATATGGCAGGACGGGTTGCCGGCAGTACCGGCGTCGCGGCACATATCTGGCTGACGGGCGGGGGGATCGCCATGGGTATCGGGATATGGGCTATGCATTTTATCGGCATGCTGGCGATGGATATCTCCATGCGGATGAACTACGACCTGCCAAAAACCGCCCTTTCCATGCTGATCGCTATTGGCGCCTCACTGTTTGCCCTCTGGCTGGTGAGCCGCGACCACTTACGCAGACGTCGCTTGTTTACCGGCGCGGTGATTCTGGGAGCGGGCATCGTGGCGATGCACTACACCGGCATGAAAGCCCTGCAGGTAGCGCCCGCTATCGTCTGGGATATGCGCTGGGTTGCGCTGTCGGTGGTTATCGCTCTCCTCGCCTCGCTGGCCGCCCTGTGGCTGACGTTCCGTTTACGGCGGGATGCCGCCCAGGTCGCGCTGATGCGTGCGGGCGCTGCGGTGCTGATGGGCATCGCGATTGCCGGCATGCACTATACCGGCATGAAAGCGGCCCAGTTTCCGCTTCAGGTGCACATGCATCATCAGGGGGTGAACGGCAGCTGGCTGGCGGTGCTGGTGAGCGTTGTGGCGCTCTCTATCTTGGGTATAACGCTGCTGGTTTCTATGTTTGATGCCCGGCTGCAGGCCCGCACCTCCCTTCTCGCTTCATCGCTGGCGGAAGCCAACCGCGAACTGGCCCAGCTGGCGCTGCACGATACGCTGACCCGCTTGCCGAACCGCGTGCTGCTGGAAGATCGCCTCGAGCAGGCAATTAACAAAGCCGATCGCGAAGGCAAACTGTTTGCCCTGCTGTTTATGGATCTGGATGGCTTCAAAGCTGTTAACGATGCCTACGGCCATGATACGGGCGATAAGCTATTGGTTGCCGTGACGGAGCGTCTGGAACAGCCCCTGAAGGGCCAGTACACTCTCGCCCGTATTGGTGGCGACGAGTTTGTGCTGCTGGCCGAGATCGACTCCCCGAACGACGCCGCATCGCTCGCCAGCGCGCTGGTGCATGTCGTCGACCAACCCTTCAGCCTTGAGCTGTATGATGTGGTAGTGACCCTCAGCGTGGGCATCGCTATTTATCCCCATGATGGCAAAAACCAGCGCGAACTGATGTTCAACGCCGATGCGGCAATGTATCACACCAAGCACATGGGGCGTAACGGCTACCACTTCTTCCAGCCGTCGATGAATACCCTGGCGCAAAATCAGCTACAGCTAATGAACGATCTGTGGCTGGCGCTGGAGCGCAAGGAGTTGCATCTGGTTTATCAGCCTAAGTTCCAGGCGCCGGTGGGCCCCATTGTCGGCTTTGAAGCCCTGCTGCGCTGGCAACATCCTGTCCAGGGCTTGTTATCCCCCGACCAGTTTCTGCCGCTGGCGGAGAAAAGCGGGCTGATTATTCCTATCGGCAACTGGGTAATTGATGAAGCGTGCCGCCAGCTACGCGAATGGCATCTTAATGGCCATACTGAATGGTCGATGGCGGTGAACCTCTCTACGCTGCAGTTTGAACAGCCCCAGCTGGTGGAGACGGTGATGGGCAGCCTGGCACGACACCGTATTCCGCCGCATACCCTGATTCTGGAAGTGACCGAAACCACGGCCATGAATAATCCCGATGAGAGCGTCCGGGTGCTGACTGAGTTAACTCAGGCCGGAGTAAAAGCCTCGATCGATGATTTTGGCACCGGCTATTCCAGCCTGCTCTACCTGAAAAAGTTGCCCGCCTGTGAGCTAAAAATTGATCGGGCGTTTGTGAAAGATCTCAACAGCACGGGTGATGATGCGACCATCGTATCCGCCATTGTTGCGCTGGCAAAAACGCTCAACCTGAAGGTGGTTGCCGAAGGGGTCGAAACCGAGGAGCAGCAGACCTTTTTGACCAGTCTGGGATGTAATACGCTACAGGGCTATCTGCTGGGTAAACCCGTCACGGCGCAAGCTGTCAACGCGCTGAGCCACGATCCGCAGGCCATGCTGACCCAGCAAATCTGACGCGATGCCGCTATGAGGCGGTGTCGTATTCTCTGTGGGCTAGCGGCAACGTTGAGAGGATATTATCGACCAGTTCCGGGGCCTGCCGGTAGAGATCCAGGTGTTCCGGGCTCATTAACCAGTTTTTAATCAGCCCGCAAAAAAAGCCATGGAAAACAATTAACGTCGTGTCGATATTGATCTGCGCGGAGATGCTGCCAAGCATAATGCCTCTCTGCAATATTTCACGGACGTTTTCATAATTGAACCCGATCCTTTCACGAATTTGATTTTCTGAGATCATATCCTCATCAAATTCACATTTGTGATACAGGATCTGCAATAAGGTCCGCTGGCGGCTGTCCCGGGCAATATATTGCAAAGCAGTAACAAACTGCTCACGCAAAATTAATAATGGATCGCTCTCTTCCGCCTGCGACAGTTGACCGCGAATAATCTCGCGCAGCGGGCGTTGCTCCTGCCAGATAGCGTTAAATATCTCGGCTTTACTGGCGAAATGCCAGTAAACGGCCCCCCGTGTCAGGCAGGCGGCATCGGCGATATCCGTCAGCGTCGTGTTGGCGACACCCCGCATGGCAAACTGCTCTATTGCCGCCTCAATCAATAACTGGCGTGTCTTCTGCGCCTCAGCTTTGGTTTTGCGCGCCATAGAAAATCACTCATTTAACGGATTGGTTACTTTTATAAAACAATGACGACAATCGTCGGAGCAGGAATTATCCATCAGTCAGAAAAATAAATATGAACAAAAAAAGTTAACCTGCCTAACTTATAAACCGCGATGATACTTGCCATGCATTTAATTCACAAAAAACATGAATGCATCTAAAGCAAAACGGCCAGCAATACATAGCCGGACGTGCTATATCATTCTTTACGCTCACTTGCTGCTCTTTTTTTTATCCTCAGTTCATTCTCCGCACTTATAAATCAAAAACCCGCACGGTCATTCTTTATTATTGCGCCCGCCGTTTTCCGTTTTACCTCTCCTTAACGCATAACCCTTGTCGGTGAATGCGGATTGATGATCTTGAAGGAATAGTCATGACGCCTAATTTCAGGTTTTTACCCTTATCCGGTTTTATCATCGGTGCCGCATTGCTTGTGGGTTGTGATGATCATGCAGGCCAGGCGAAGCAGCCGCCGACTCCACAGGTCGTGGTGCATGTCGTGAAAAGTGCGCCGCTGGAGGTGACCACCGAACTGCCTGGCCGGACCGATGCTTACCGCGTCGCCGAGGTTCGCCCGCAGGTCAGCGGCATTGTGCTGAAGCGCAACTTTACTGAAGGCAGCGACGTAAAAGCTGGCGAGTCGCTGTATCAGATCGATCCCGCCTCCTATCAGGCCGCATTTGATAGTGCGTCGGGCGAGCTGGCCAAAGCCCAGGCAGCCGCCAGCATTGCTCACCTGACGGTAAAACGCTATTTACCTCTGGTCGGCACACAGTACGTCAGCAAACAGGAGTACGATCAGTCAGTGGCGAACGCCCGTCAGGCTGATGCCTCGGTGATTGCGGCCAAAGCCGCTGTCGAAACCGCGCGCATCAATCTTGCGTACACCAAAGTGACGTCACCTATCAGCGGGCGGATCGGTAAATCCAGCGTCACCGAAGGGGCCCTGGTTGCGAACGGACAGGCCACGGCACTGGCAACGGTTCAGCAGCTTGATCCGATTTATGTCGATGTCACCCAGTCCAGCAATGATTTTATGCGTCTCAAGCAGTCCAGCCTGCAGACCGGCGAAGGCACCCGCAGCGTACAGCTGCTGATGGAGAATGGTCAGCCCTATCCACTAAAAGGATCGCTGCAATTCTCGGATGTCACCGTGGATGAGAGCACCGGCTCCATCACCCTGCGGGCTATCTTCCCCAACCCGCAACATATCCTGCTGCCCGGCATGTTTGTCCGCGCGCGTATTAACGAAGGCACCCAGCCGCACGCCATTCTGGTTCCGCAACAGGGCGTTACGCGAACCCCGCGCGGTGATGCCAGCGTGATGGTGGTCAACAGTAAAAACCAGGTTGAAGCCCGTAACGTTGTCGCCCCTCAGGCGATTGGCGATCAATGGCTGATTACAGACGGCTTACAGGAAGGCGACCGGGTGATTATCAGCGGGCTGCAGAAAGTACGTCCTGGCGTCGCGGTGGTGGCGACGCCGGATACCGCTGCGCAGAAAGTGGGATAAGGAACAGAGCATGGCTAACTTCTTTATTCAGCGCCCAATCTTCGCGTGGGTGCTGGCCATTATCCTGATGCTGGCGGGCGGGCTTGCGATCCTCAAGCTGCCGGTGGCGCAGTATCCCACCATTGCGCCACCTGCCGTGGCTATCTCGGCGACCTATCCCGGCGCGGATGCCCAGACGGTGCAGGATACGGTGACCCAGGTTATCGAGCAGAACATGAATGGTATCGATAACCTTATGTACATGTCCTCCACCAGCGATTCAGCGGGCAGCGTCACCCTTACCCTGACCTTCCAGTCGGGCACCGACCCGGATATTGCTCAGGTACAGGTGCAGAACAAGCTGCAGCTGGCCATGCCGTTACTGCCGCAGGAAGTGCAGCAGCAAGGGATAAGCGTGGAGAAGTCGAGCAGCAGCTTCCTGCTGGTGGCCGGTTTTGTCTCGGACAATAAGAACCTGAGCCAGGACGATATCTCGGACTATGTCGCCTCTAACGTCAAGGATGCTATCAGCCGCACCTCCGGGGTGGGCGATGTGCAACTGTTTGGCGCCCAGTATGCGATGCGTATCTGGCTGGATGCGAATAAGCTGAACGCCTATCAGTTGACGCCGCTGGACGTGATTAACCAGTTAAAAACGCAGAACAACCAGATTGCCGCCGGTCAGCTCGGCGGAACACCGTCGGTGCCGGGCCAGCAGCTCAACGCCTCCATCATCGCCCAGACGCGCCTGAAAACCGCAGAGGAGTTCGGCAACATCACCCTGAAGGTCAATCAGGACGGGTCGATGGTGCATCTGAAAGATGTCGCCCGCATTGCGCCAGGCGGTGAAAACTACAACATGGTGACCAAAATCAATGGTCAGGCGGCGACCGGGCTCGGTATTAAGCTCGCTACCGGTGCCAACGCGCTGGATACCGCCGCGGCGATCAAAAGCAAACTGGCGCAGCTGCAAGCCTTCTTCCCGCAGGGGCTGAAGGTGGTCTACCCCTATGACACCACGCCGTTCGTGAAGATCTCCATTCATGAAGTGGTCAAGACGCTGTTCGAAGCCATCATTCTCGTCTTCCTCGTGATGTACCTGTTCCTGCAAAACCTGCGGGCCACGCTCATCCCGACCATTGCCGTACCGGTGGTTCTGCTAGGCACCTTCGCGGTGCTGGCGGCGTTTGGCTTCTCGATAAACACCCTGACCATGTTTGGTATGGTGCTGGCAATAGGCTTGCTGGTGGATGATGCCATCGTAGTGGTGGAGAACGTCGAGCGCGTGATGGTGGAGGAGAAGCTTCCGCCAAAAGAGGCGACACAAAAATCGATGTCGCAAATTCAGGGGGCGCTGGTCGGCATCGCCATGGTGCTCTCAGCGGTATTTATCCCGATGGCCTTTTTCGGCGGCTCCACCGGGGCGATTTATCGCCAGTTCTCTCTGACCATTGTTTCGGCGATGGCGCTCTCGGTGCTGGTGGCGCTGATCCTGACCCCTGCTCTGTGTGCCACCCTGCTAAAGGCCCCCAGCGAGCATCATGCGAACAAAGGCGGCTTCTTCGGCTGGTTTAATGCCCTGTTCGACAGAAGCGTGGCCCATTACAGCAACAGCGTCAGCCATATCCTGCGTAAGACGGGCGGCTACCTGGTGGTCTACATCCTTATAGTGGGCGGAATGGCGGTACTGTTCCTGCGTCTGCCTACGTCGTTCCTGCCGGAAGAGGATCAGGGCGTGTTTATGACGATGGTGCAGCTCCCGGCGGGCGCGACGCAAAGCCGCACCCAGAAGGTGCTGGATCAGGTTGAGCACTACTACCTCAACAATGAGAAGGCCAACGTAGAATCGGTATTTACCGTTAACGGCTTCAGCTTCAGCGGCCAGGGGCAAAACGCCGGGGTAGCGTTTATCAGCCTGAAGCCCTGGGAGGAGCGCCCGGGTGCGGAAAACAGCGTTGGGGCCATCGTCAGCCGGGCAACACGGGCCTTTAGTCAGATCAAAGACGGGCTGGTCTTCCCGTTCAACCTGCCCGCCATTATCGAACTCGGCACCGCAACGGGCTTCGATTTTGAACTGATTGACCAGGCCAACCTGGGACATAACCAGCTGACGCAGGCGCGAAACCAGCTGCTGGGCATGATTAAAGAGCACGCCGATATGCTGGTGCGTGTGCGACCCAATGGGCTGGAAGATACCCCGCAGTTCAAGCTGGATATCGATCAGGAAAAAGCGCAGGCGCTGGGCGTGAGCGTATCGGATATCAACCAGACCATCTCCACCGCGCTGGGGGGAACCTATGTCAATGACTACATCGACCGTGGCCGGGTGAAGAAAGTCTATGTCCAGGCGGATGCCCACTTCAGGATGCTGCCGGAGGATATTAACCGTCTCTATGTCCGCAGCGCCAACGGTGAAATGGTGCCGCTCTCCGCGTTCAGCCAGTCGCACTGGATCTACGGCTCACCGCGCCTGGAGCGCTATAACGGCAGCCCTTCCATGGAGATCCTCGGGGAAGCCGCTCCCGGCAAGAGTACCGGTGAAGCCATGGTGCTAATGGAAAAACTGGCGGCGAAACTGCCAACCGGCATCGGTTACGACTGGACAGGTATGTCTTATCAGGAACGGCTCTCCGGCAACCAGGCGCCTGCCCTGTATGCCATCTCGCTGGTGGTGGTGTTCCTCTGCCTGGCGGCGCTGTATGAGAGCTGGTCGATTCCTTTCTCGGTGATGCTGGTGGTGCCATTAGGGGTGGTTGGCGCCCTGCTGGCCGCTTCCCTGCGTGGGCTGAATAATGATGTTTACTTCCAGGTGGGGCTGCTTACCACCATTGGTCTGTCGGCCAAGAACGCCATCCTGATTGTCGAATTTGCTAAGGATCTGATGGAGAAAGAGGGGAAAGGGATTATTGAAGCCACGCTGGAGGCATCACGCATGCGTCTTCGTCCTATCCTTATGACCTCACTGGCATTTATCCTTGGCGTGTTGCCGCTGGTCATCAGTCACGGAGCGGGCAGCGGCGCGCAAAACGCCGTGGGTACCGGCGTGATGGGCGGTATGCTTTCAGCTACCCTGCTGGCAATCTTCTTTGTGCCGGTCTTCTTTGTGGTAGTACGGCGACGCTTTACGCGTCATCGTGAACAGTAATGGGTAAAGGCGCTTCGGCGCCTTTTCTTATGATAATAAACAGAGAGTTAGCCTTACTATTTATTTACCTTATTGATTAGCGGTCCAATAAATTGTTTACTCACGATTTCAGCACCTGACTGTTTACTCTGTCGCTCTCCTCAATCTCTCCATTATTGCCCGGCAAGAATGACCGTTTCTCCATATTTTTTACAATCCAAATAATTTGAGATTATTGACGTTTCATGGCGAATTTGAAGCGGTGGTAAAATAGCCTCCAGCTTTGCAGAAGTCGTTACTGGTTATATCGCAAAGTTAGATTTCATTTTGAGGTAACACCATGAAAAGATTCATTTCGGTTGCACTCCTTGCCACGTTGCTTGCGGGCTGTGCACATGACTCACCGTGCGTACCGGTATACGACGATCAGGGCAGACTGGTTCACACCAATACCTGTATGAAAGGCACCACGCAGGATAACTGGGAAACTGCGGGGGCAATCGCAGGTGGCGCAGCGGCTTTAGCTGGCCTGACACTGGGTATCATTGCCGTGTCCAGGTAATCCAGAAAGCGCGGATCCGTCCGCGCTTTTGCTTTTTCATTGCAGATGAACAAATAAGCCTGAATGGGCCCACATCTTATTTTCTTTCTATTTTCCCGCTATTAACCCTCCGTTTTATTTCTTCCTTTACCCATCCATATTTTGCTCTGATTTGTGGCGCAGATTGTAATTTCGCACCATTTCAGGGCGATCGATTTAATTATCACTGCCTACATCCTGCTTCACGCGTTGTGTAATCCCTTATGACGTTAAAAGCAAAAGCTGGCATTACGTTTGCTTTATTAACGTCGGCCACAGCCACAGACAGGTTAAAGCGTTTATAAACGCCTCACTATAACGATAATTTTTCGCTACACAGGATGCATTATGAAAAAGATGATGATGGCCAGCCTCGCCGCTGCAGGTGTGCTCATTGCAATGACCGGCCAGGCTCAGGCGGGTGCCACTCTGGATGCAGTTAAACAAAAAGGGTTTGTGCAATGCGGGATCAGTGACGGTCTGCCGGGTTTCTCTTACGCCGACGCCAACGGTAAGTTCTCCGGTATTGATGTCGACGTGTGCCGTGGCGTTGCCGCTGCGGTATTTGGCGACGACACCAAAGTGAAATATACCCCGCTGACGGCGAAAGAGCGCTTTACTGCCCTGCAATCCGGCGAAGTGGATATGCTTTCGCGTAATACCACCTGGACCTCATCCCGTGATGCCGGGATGGGAATGACCTTTACCGGTGTCACCTATTACGACGGCATTGGTTTCCTGACGCACAATAAAGCGGGTCTCAAAAGTGCGAAGGAGCTGGATGGTGCCACCGTCTGTATTCAGGCGGGTACGGATACTGAACTGAATGTCGCCGACTATTTCAAAGCCAACAACATGAAATATACGCCAGTGACCTTTGACCGCTCTGACGAATCCGCCAAAGCGCTGGAGTCCGGCCGCTGCGATACCCTGGCCTCGGATCAGTCTCAGCTCTATGCGCTGCGGATCAAGCTGAGCAATCCGGCGGAATGGATCGTCCTGCCAGAAGTGATCTCCAAAGAGCCGCTGGGGCCGGTCGTCCGTCGCGGGGATGATGAATGGAACGCTGTTGTTCGCTGGACGCTGTTCGCCATGCTCAACGCGGAAGAGATGGGGGTCAACTCAAAGAACGTCGATGAGAAGGCGGCTAATCCGGCCACGCCTGATATGGCCCATCTGCTGGGCAAGGAAGGTGATTACGGCAAGGATCTGAAGCTGGATAATAAATGGGCGTACAACATCATTAAAAAGGTGGGTAACTACGCTGAGATCTTCGAGCGTAACGTTGGATCTGAGAGCGCGCTGAAGATCAGCCGTGGGCAGAACAACCTCTGGAACAATGGCGGCATTCAGTACGCGCCGCCAGTACGCTAAGCATCTTGCTGTAACGGGCACTGCCAGTGCAGTGCCCAGTCCAGAGTCATGGTTACCCGAGGTTTTATATGTTCCATCGCCGCTTAGCCCTGAAAGGAGCTTTCTCCTTTTCTAATCCTGCGGTTCGCGCCTGGCTGTTTCAGATTCTCGCTGTTCTCGCTGTCCTGGCCGTCGCGATCTACCTGTTCCACAACACTGTTACCAACCTCAGCACACGCGGCATTACGTCGGGCTTTGCCTTCCTTGACCGTAGTGCAGGGTTTGGCATTGTTCAGCACTTAATTGATTACGGTGAAGGCGATACCTATGGCCGCGTATTCCTTGTCGGCCTGATGAATACCCTGCTGGTTTCAGCCTTATGCATTCTGTTTGCTTCTCTGCTGGGCTTTTTCCTCGGACTCGCGCGTCTCTCGGATAACTGGCTGCTGCGTAAGCTCTCCACGTTTTATATCGAGACCTTCCGTAACATTCCCCCGCTGCTGCAGATCTTCTTCTGGTATTTCGCCGTCCTGCGCAATCTGCCTGGCCCCCGTCAGGCGGTGGATGCGTTCGATCTGGCCTTTTTAAGCAACCGCGGTCTCTATATCCCCGCGCCGCAGATTGCCGAAGGGATGCTGGCATTGCTGGCCGCGCTGGCGTGCGCCATCTTGGTTTCCATTGCGCTGTTTCGCTACAATCGCACGCATCAGATTAAAACCGGGCAGCTACGGCGCACCTGGCCCGTCACCCTGGCTTTAGCAGTGATCCTGCCGTGGCTGGCGCATACAATAGCTGGCCCGGCAATGCACTGGGATGTTCCGCAGCTAAAGGGGTTTAACTTCCGGGGTGGCATGGTATTGATCCCGGAGCTGGCCGCCCTGACGCTGGCGCTCTCCATCTATACCTCGGCCTTTATCGCAGAAATTATTCGCGCCGGTATTCAGGCCGTTCCCCATGGTCAGCATGAAGCTGCTCGCTCCCTTGGGCTCCCGAATCCCGTCACCCTGCGCCAGGTCATCATCCCCCAGTCCCTACGGGTGATCATCCCTCCGCTGACCAGCCAGTATCTCAACATCGTGAAAAACTCCTCTCTCGCGGCGGCGATCGGCTATCCCGATATGGTCTCGCTCTTTGCCGGCACCGTTCTTAACCAGACCGGCCAGGCAATAGAAACCATTGCCATTACGATGTCGGTCTACCTGATTATCAGCCTGACCATTTCACTGTTGATGAACATCTACAACCGTCGTATCGCGCTGGTTGAACGCTAAGGAACCATGATGACAAAAGCGGTCTTGTCTCACCCTGCGCGTCCGGCCACAACCGGCAACGGACGCATCATTAACTGGGCTCGTAAAAACCTGTTCTCCAGCTGGAGCAACAGTTTGCTCACCCTGTTCTGCTTCTGGCTGATGTGGGAACTTATCCCGCCGCTCATTAACTGGGCATTTTTGCAGGCTAACTGGATCGGTACCACCCGCGCCGATTGCACAAAAGAGGGAGCCTGCTGGGTCTTTATTCATCAGCGCTTCGGCCAGTTTATGTATGGGCTCTATCCCCACGATCAGCGCTGGCGCATCAACCTTGCGCTGGTTATTGGGCTGCTCTCTGTCGTTCCCATGTTCTGGAAGAAGTTACCCCAACGGGGACGATACATCGCCTGTTGGGCGGTGATTTATCCCCTGCTCGTCTGGGGGCTGTTGTATGGCGGCGTGCTGGGGCTGGATCGCGTTGAAACCCGCCAGTGGGGCGGTCTGACGCTGACGCTCATTATCGCCTCGGTAGGGATTGCCGGCGCATTGCCATTAGGGATTTTACTGGCGCTGGGTCGCCGCTCAACCATGCCGGTCGTGCGCGTCCTCTCGGTAATTTTTATTGAGTTCTGGCGCGGCGTTCCGCTTATCACCGTGCTCTTTATGTCTTCCGTGATGCTGCCGCTGTTTATGGCGGAAGGCACTACCATCGACAAGCTGATCCGCGCCCTGGTCGGCGTCATTCTGTTCCAGTCTGCTTATGTCGCTGAGGTCGTGCGCGGCGGATTGCAGGCGCTCCCCAAGGGCCAGTATGAAGCAGCCGAATCGCTGGCGCTGGGTTACTGGAAAACGCAGGGACTGGTGATCCTTCCCCAGGCGCTGAAGCTGGTGATCCCGGGTCTGGTGAACACCATCATTGCGCTGTTTAAGGACACCAGTCTGGTGATCATTATTGGATTATTTGATCTGTTCAGTAGCGTGCAGCAGGCTACCGTCGACCCGGCGTGGCTGGGCATGTCGACAGAAGGCTACGTTTTTGCAGCACTTATCTACTGGATTTTCTGTTTTAGCATGTCGCGCTACAGCCAGCATCTGGAAAAGCGCTTTAACACCGGGCGTACACCGCACTGAGGAACCTATGAGCCAGATAACTATGACCCCCGCTGACGCGATGATTACCCTGGATAATGTGAATAAGTGGTACGGGCAATTTCACGTTTTGAAAGACATTAACCTGAAGGTAAAGCAAGGCGAGCGCATCGTCCTTTGCGGGCCTTCAGGCTCGGGTAAATCAACAACGATCCGCTGTATCAACCATCTGGAAGAGCATCAGCAAGGCCGGATTGTGGTGGATGGTATCGAGCTGAATGACGACATCCGCAACGTTGAGCGTGTCCGTCAGGAGGTAGGCATGGTCTTCCAGCATTTCAATCTGTTCCCTCATCTGACCGTTCTGCAAAACTGCACCCTGGCGCCTGTCTGGGTCCGTAAGATGCCGAAAAAAGAAGCTGAGGCACTTGCCATGCACTATCTGGAGCGGGTACGCATTGCTGAACACGCCCATAAGTTTCCCGGGCAGATCTCGGGCGGGCAGCAGCAGCGCGTGGCCATTGCCCGCTCTCTGTGCATGAAACCTAAAATTATGCTGTTTGATGAGCCGACTTCAGCACTCGATCCCGAGATGGTGAAAGAGGTTCTGGATACGATGATAGGCCTGGCGGAATCGGGAATGACCATGCTCTGCGTCACGCACGAGATGGGCTTCGCCAGAACCGTTGCGGACCGGGTGATCTTTATGGATCGCGGAGAAATTGTTGAGCAGGCGCCGCCGGAAGAGTTCTTCTCTCACCCGAAATCAGAACGTACGCGCGCGTTTTTGTCGCAGGTTATCCACTAATGTTGATTGGCCCGGCGGCGCTGTACGCGTCGGGCCCTGTTTTTTTATGGTGCAGAAATGCAAAAAGGCCATCCTTTCGGATGGCCTTTTCACTTAATTGATGTCTGGCAGTTCCCTACTCTCGCATGGGGAGACCCCACACTACCATCGGCGCTACGGCGTTTCACTTCTGAGTTCGGCATGGGGTCAGGTGGGACCACCGCGCTACAGCCGCCAGACAAATTCTTTTACTTCTTGCCGAACTTTAACCTAAGTATAAAGTGGTGCTGATACCCAGAGTCGAACTGGGGACCTCACCCTTACCAAGGGTGCGCTCTACCAACTGAGCCATATCAGCACGCTAAATTTGATGCCTGGCAGTTCCCTACTCTCGCATGGGGAGACCCCACACTACCATCGGCGCTACGGCGTTTCACTTCTGAGTTCGGCATGGGGTCAGGTGGGACCACCGCGCTACAGCCGCCAGGCAAATTCTTGGTGCTCTGTACGCAATACTTTATCGCATCAGCCGCGTTGGCCGCGCTCGTAAAGTCAGTCACATACTT
This sequence comes from Leclercia sp. LSNIH1, assembly GCF_002902985.1. Taxonomy (NCBI): domain Bacteria; kingdom Pseudomonadati; phylum Pseudomonadota; class Gammaproteobacteria; order Enterobacterales; family Enterobacteriaceae; genus Leclercia; species Leclercia sp. LSNIH1. The sequence continues at coordinate 471,404 of NZ_CP026167.1, forward strand.
CAGTATGCTCCTTCCTTTCCTTCGCTTGCCGCCCTGCTGCTGCGCAAACTATTGTGTACTTAACTCTGAATCAATGCTGAAAATTTTCTCAAATCCACCGAAACAGCTTCGGCGTTGTAAGGTTAAGCCTCACGGTTCATTAGTACCGGTTAGCTCAACGCATCGCTGCGCTTACACACCCGGCCTATCAACGTCGTCGTCTTCAACGTTCCTTCAGGACCCTCAAAGGGTCAGGGAGAACTCATCTCGGGGCAAGTTTCGTGCTTAGATGCTTTCAGCACTTATCTCTTCCGCATTTAGCTACCGGGCAGTGCCATTGGCATGACAACCCGAACACCAGTGATGCGTCCACTCCGGTCCTCTCGTACTAGGAGCAGCCCCCCTCAATTCTCCAGCGCCCACGGCAGATAGGGACCGAACTGTCTCACGACGTTCTAAACCCAGCTCGCGTACCACTTTAAATGGCGAACAGCCATACCCTTGGGACCTACTTCAGCCCCAGGATGTGATGAGCCGACATCGAGGTGCCAAACACCGCCGTCGATATGAACTCTTGGGCGGTATCAGCCTGTTATCCCCGGAGTACCTTTTATCCGTTGAGCGATGGCCCTTCCATACAGAACCACCGGATCACTATGACCTGCTTTCGCACCTGCTCGAGCCGTCACTCTCGCAGTCAAGCCAGCTTATGCCATTGCACTAACCTCCTGATGTCCGACCAGGATTAGCTGACCTTCGTGCTCCTCCGTTACTCTTTAGGAGGAGACCGCCCCAGTCAAACTACCCACCAGACACTGTCCGCAACCCGGATTACGGGTCTACGTTAGAACACCAGCCATTAAAGGGTGGTATTTCAAGGACGGCTCCACGCAGACTGGCGTCCACGCTTCAAAGCCTCCCACCTATCCTACACATCAAGGACCAGTGTTCAGTGTCAAGCTATAGTAAAGGTTCACGGGGTCTTTCCGTCTTGCCGCGGGTACACTGCATCTTCACAGCGATTTCAATTTCACTGAGTCTCGGGTGGAGACAGCCTGGCCATCATTACGCCATTCGTGCAGGTCGGAACTTACCCGACAAGGAATTTCGCTACCTTAGGACCGTTATAGTTACGGCCGCCGTTTACCGGGGCTTCGATCAAGAGCTTCGCGTTGCCGCTAACCCCATCAATTAACCTTCCGGCACCGGGCAGGCGTCACACCGTATACGTCCACTTTCGTGTTTGCACAGTGCTGTGTTTTTAATAAACAGTTGCAGCCAGCTGGTATCTTCGACTGATTTCAGCTCCACCCGCAGGGGCTTCACCTACATATCAGCGTGCCTTCTCCCGAAGTTACGGCACCATTTTGCCTAGTTCCTTCACCCGAGTTCTCTCAAGCGCCTTGGTATTCTCTACCTGACCACCTGTGTCGGTTTGGGGTACGATTTGGTGTTACCTGATGCTTAGAGGCTTTTCCTGGAAGCAGGGCATTTGTTGCTTCAGCACCGTAGTGCCTCGTCATCACACCTCAGCGTTAAAAAGGTACCGGATTTACCTGGAACCTCCGCCTACATGCTTAAACCGGGACAACCGTCGCCCGGCCAACATAGCCTTCTCCGTCCCCCCTTCGCAGTAACACCGAGTACAGGAATATTAACCTGTTTCCCATCGACTACGCCTTTCGGCCTCGCCTTAGGGGTCGACTCACCCTGCCCCGATTAACGTTGGACAGGAACCCTTGGTCTTCCGGCGAGCGGGCTTTTCACCCGCTTTATCGTTACTTATGTCAGCATTCGCACTTCTGATACCTCCAGCATGCCTCACAGCACACCTTCGCAGGCTTACAGAACGCTCCCCTACCCAACAACACATAAGTGTCGCTGCCGCAGCTTCGGTGCATGGTTTAGCCCCGTTACATCTTCCGCGCAGGCCGACTCGACCAGTGAGCTATTACGCTTTCTTTAAATGATGGCTGCTTCTAAGCCAACATCCTGGCTGTCTGTGCCTTCCCACATCGTTTCCCACTTAACCATGACTTTGGGACCTTAGCTGGCGGTCTGGGTTGTTTCCCTCTTCACGACGGACGTTAGCACCCGCCGTGTGTCTCCCGTGATAACATTCCCCGGTATTCGCAGTTTGCATCGGGTTGGTAAGCCGGGATGGCCCCCTAGCCGAAACAGTGCTCTACCCCCGAGGATGAGTTCACGAGGCGCTACCTAAATAGCTTTCGGGGAGAACCAGCTATCTCCCGGTTTGATTGGCCTTTCACCCCCAGCCACAGGTCATCCGCTAATTTTTCAACATTAGTCGGTTCGGTCCTCCAGTTAGTGTTACCCAACCTTCAACCTGCCCATGGCTAGATCACCGGGTTTCGGGTCTATACCCTGCAACTTAACGCCCAGTTAAGACTCGGTTTCCCTTCGGCTCCCCTATACGGTTAACCTTGCTACAGAATATAAGTCGCTGACCCATTATACAAAAGGTACGCAGTCACACCCGAAGGTGCTCCCACTGCTTGTACGTACACGGTTTCAGGTTCTTTTTCACTCCCCTCGCCGGGGTTCTTTTCGCCTTTCCCTCACGGTACTGGTTCACTATCGGTCAGTCAGGAGTATTTAGCCTTGGAGGATGGTCCCCCCATATTCAGACAGGATACCACGTGTCCCGCCCTACTCTTCGAGTTCACAGCAAGTGTGCTTTCGTGTACGGGAGTATCACCCTGTACCCTGCGACTTTCCAGACGCTTCCACTAACACACAAGCTGATTCAGACTCCGGGCTGCTCCCCGTTCGCTCGCCGCTACTGGGGGAATCTCGGTTGATTTCTTTTCCTCGGGGTACTTAGATGTTTCAGTTCCCCCGGTTCGCCTCGTTAGCCTATGTATTCAGCTAACGATAGTGTGACGAATCACACTGGGTTTCCCCATTCGGACATCGCCGGGTCAAGGGTTCATATCACCTCGCCGGCGCTTTTCGCAGATTAGCACGTCCTTCATCGCCTCTGACTGCCAGGGCATCCACCGTGTACGCTTAGTCGCTTAACCTCACAACCCGAAGCTGTTTCACTTCGTGTTGTGAAAATTTGAGAGACTCGAACACACCTTTATCTGTTCTTATTACGGAGAACAGACACAGTGTGTCGTTTCAATTTTCAGCTTGATCCAGATTTTTAAAGAGCAAAACTTCGCAGCGCACCTTCGCAGGTACACTCTGAAGTTTTCAGGTTTTCGCAGTAAAGATGGTGGAGCTATGCGGGATCGAACCGCAGACCTCCTGCGTGCAAGGCAGGCGCTCTCCCAGCTGAGCTATAGCCCCATCGTGGTATCTCTGTACCGCCAATTTTTTCTGAGGCAAGGCGTGGTAACACGAAGCATACTGAAGTATGTGAGTGTCGCCGCAACGCAGCATCAGTAAAAATTTGGTAGGCCTGAGTGGACTTGAACCACCGACCTCACCCTTATCAGGGGTGCGCTCTAACCACCTGAGCTACAAGCCTGCAGAGATTTTTTACTGCTAATTTTCATCAGACAATCTGTGTGAGCACTGCAAAGGCAGGTTCTTTAAGGTAAGGAGGTGATCCAACCGCAGGTTCCCCTACGGTTACCTTGTTACGACTTCACCCCAGTCATGAATCACAAAGTGGTAAGCGCCCTCCCGAAGGTTAAGCTACCTACTTCTTTTGCAACCCACTCCCATGGTGTGACGGGCGGTGTGTACAAGGCCCGGGAACGTATTCACCGTAGCATTCTGATCTACGATTACTAGCGATTCCGACTTCATGGAGTCGAGTTGCAGACTCCAATCCGGACTACGACGCACTTTATGAGGTCCGCTTGCTCTCGCGAGGTCGCTTCTCTTTGTATGCGCCATTGTAGCACGTGTGTAGCCCTACTCGTAAGGGCCATGATGACTTGACGTCATCCCCACCTTCCTCCAGTTTATCACTGGCAGTCTCCTTTGAGTTCCCGGCCTAGCCGCTGGCAACAAAGGATAAGGGTTGCGCTCGTTGCGGGACTTAACCCAACATTTCACAACACGAGCTGACGACAGCCATGCAGCACCTGTCTCAGAGTTCCCGAAGGCACCAAGCCATCTCTGGCAAGTTCTCTGGATGTCAAGAGTAGGTAAGGTTCTTCGCGTTGCATCGAATTAAACCACATGCTCCACCGCTTGTGCGGGCCCCCGTCAATTCATTTGAGTTTTAACCTTGCGGCCGTACTCCCCAGGCGGTCGACTTAACGCGTTAGCTCCGGAAGCCACGCCTCAAGGGCACAACCTCCAAGTCGACATCGTTTACGGCGTGGACTACCAGGGTATCTAATCCTGTTTGCTCCCCACGCTTTCGCACCTGAGCGTCAGTCTTTGTCCAGGGGGCCGCCTTCGCCACCGGTATTCCTCCAGATCTCTACGCATTTCACCGCTACACCTGGAATTCTACCCCCCTCTACAAGACTCAAGCCTGCCAGTTTCAAATGCAGTTCCCAGGTTGAGCCCGGGGATTTCACATCTGACTTAACAGACCGCCTGCGTGCGCTTTACGCCCAGTAATTCCGATTAACGCTTGCACCCTCCGTATTACCGCGGCTGCTGGCACGGAGTTAGCCGGTGCTTCTTCTGCGAGTAACGTCAATCACTGTGGTTATTAACCACAATGCCTTCCTCCTCGCTGAAAGTACTTTACAACCCGAAGGCCTTCTTCATACACGCGGCATGGCTGCATCAGGCTTGCGCCCATTGTGCAATATTCCCCACTGCTGCCTCCCGTAGGAGTCTGGACCGTGTCTCAGTTCCAGTGTGGCTGGTCATCCTCTCAGACCAGCTAGGGATCGTCGCCTAGGTGAGCCATTACCCCACCTACTAGCTAATCCCATCTGGGCACATCCGATGGCAAGAGGCCCGAAGGTCCCCCTCTTTGGTCTTGCGACGTTATGCGGTATTAGCTACCGTTTCCAGTAGTTATCCCCCTCCATCAGGCAGTTTCCCAGACATTACTCACCCGTCCGCCACTCGTCACCCGAGAGCAAGCTCTCTGTGCTACCGTTCGACTTGCATGTGTTAGGCCTGCCGCCAGCGTTCAATCTGAGCCATGATCAAACTCTTCAATTTAAGTTTGATGCTCGTGAATTAAACTTCGTAATGAATTACGTGTTCACTCAGAGACTTGGTATTCATTTTTCGTCCGAGGACGTTAAGAATCCATGTCACTTTGAGTGCCCACACAGATTGTCTGATAAATTGTTAAAGAGCAGTGCAACGCGGCTTTCGCTCACCGTTGCGAGGTGGCGTATATTACGCTTTCCTCTTTCAGAGTCAAGCGATTATTTTCGCTTTTCTCCTCAACCGGCCCGGCTGTCTGTGTGAAGTGATTCACATCCGCCGTGTCGATGGAGGCGCATTATAGGGATCCCAGTTTTTAGCACAAGCATTTTTTCGATCTTTTCTTCTGACTGTTCTTTTTTCGTTCTTTCCGCTGAAATCCCATCCGATATGCTCAAATAATGACGTAACTGGCCCTTGATCAAGCTACGTATTAGGATCAAAGTCATCAAAAGAATGCACATCACTCGAGGTTGATATGTCTGCAGTACTCCGTCCCTATAAAGATCTTTTCCCAAAACAAGGCGATCGCGTCATGATCGACAGCAGTAGCGTGGTCATTGGCGATGTCCGGCTGGGTGATGATGTCAGTATCTGGCCGCTGGTTGCTATTCGTGGAGATGTGAATTACGTCGCCATTGGCGCCCGTACTAATATTCAGGATGGCAGCGTGCTGCATGTGACCCATAAATCTTCTTATAACCCTGAAGGTAATCCCCTGATCGTTGGTGAAGAGGTCACTGTCGGTCATAAAGTGATGTTGCACGGCTGCACGATCGGCAATCGCGTTCTGGTCGGCATGGGATCGATTTTGCTGGATGGTGTGGTAGTAGAAGATGACGTAATGATTGGTGCTGGCAGCCTGGTTCCGCAAAATAAGCGGCTCGAGAGCGGCTTTCTCTATTTAGGAAGTCCGGTAAAACAGATCCGCCCCCTGACGGAAGCGGAAATAGAAGGGTTAAAGTACTCAGCCAATAACTACGTTAAATGGAAGAATGATTATCTGGATCAGGAAAGCCAGAACCACCCTTGATCGTCCTCGTCCCCCTTGCGGATCGCATCGCTGGCTTCTTCTTCCAGATCCCAGCGATGTTCACGAAACATCTCAATTGGCAGGCCATCGCCAAAACGACGCGCCAGCGTTCTTCCTTCAATGGCACACATCATTTGCATGCCATTTACCAGCGCGGGAAAACAGACTGCCTGTTTGTCTTCATCCCAGCTTTCTCGATCCGGGAACTGGATCGCCTGGTTCATGCCGATAGCTCCAGTTTGAGTTTTTCAATGACCGGCTCCACTTCCGGCAGCACGCCGTGCCAGAGCATCACCGCATGCGCGGCCTGCCCCACCAGCATCCCCAATCCATCAGCCACACGTTTTGCGCCTTGCCGTTCACACCAGCTCAGAAAAGGCGTTTTGCCTTTCTGATAGAACATGTCATAGCAATTAACCTGTCCATTGATCAATGACGCCGGAATGGCGGGAACGTCGCCACCAATGCCGCTTGAGGTCGCATTAACGATCAGATCAAACTCATGGCCGTGTAACGCGTCCAGGGCGACCGCATCAATACTGCCAGTGTGGGCAAACAGAGCGGCCAACTCTTCTGCCCGGGAGTAAGTACGATTCGTAATGGTTACTGCGCAATCCAGGGAGAGCAGAGGTAAAATCACACCTCGCGCCGCGCCGCCCGCGCCAATCAAAAGGATACGCGCGCCAGGTTTGATAAATGACAGACGTTCCAGATCGCTCAGCAGGCCAATGCCATCAGTGTTGTCTCCCAGAATTCGGCCATCTTCAAGCCGCTTGAGCGTATTCACAGCTCCCGCAAGAGAGGCGCGCTCTGTTAACTCATCGGCACGCCCGAATGCCTCTTCTTTAAAAGGTACTGTGACATTCGCCCCTTTTCCGCCACCAGCAAAAAAAGCCTCCAGCGTCGTCACAAAGGCATCAATGGGTGCAAGCACTCGGCCATAAGGGTGATCGATATGCAACTGCTGGGCGAACTGTTGGTGAATAAACGGCGATTTGCTATGCGCAACTGGATTACCAAAAACGGCGTACGCTTCCATCTGATTACCCCTGGCGAAAAAGTTCGCCGGTCAAAGCATCACGAATTTCTGACGGGTTCAGGCGACCACCGGTTTCACCGATGACCACCGGGAACTCACTACCAAACTGCGCTGACACCTCTTCTGCAGTGCGGCAAGGAGGCAATCCCGTCAGATTGGCGCTGGTAGAGACCAGCGGTTTACCAAAGCGATTACATAGCTCGATGACTAATGGATGGTCCGTCACGCGAACAGCAAGGGAGTCAAAACGCCCCGTCAGCCATCGAGGCGTTGTCGGCAGCGCCGGAAACACAAACGTTACCGGCCCAGGCCAGGAGGAGAAAATGGTTTCACGCTGCGCTGACGTCAACATGGAATCATCTATATAAGGTTTAAGCTGTTCAAAACTGGCGGCGATAAGAATCAGCCCTTTTTCTACCGGGCGCTGTTTAAGCGTTAAGAGACGTGTTACGGCTACTTCGCTGTCGGGATCGCATCCCACCCCAAAAACCGCTTCTGTTGGATAGGCGATGACTTCTTCATTTTTCAGCACATCCACTGCATGCGCAACGGAGCCTGACTGCAGGTTATTCTTCACTTTTTTATTCCGCCGAAACCGGCTTTCCACATTGTTTACTGGCGCAGAAGCGCTTCATACCTTGCGCCGTTTTTTTCTCGATAAGTAGCGGGTAATGGCACTCAGGGCAGCTGCCCGCCACCGGTTTGAAATTGGTAACAAACTGACATTCAGGATAGCGATCGCAGGAGTGGAATGTCTTACCATAGCGTGAACGGCGTTGCACGAGATGCCCGCTGCCGCATTGCGGGCAGGCTACGGCTGTTTCATCAGGTTTATCGATTTGTTCGGTGTGATGACATTCGGGATAGCGACTACAGCCGATAAACATGCCAAAACGCCCCTGGCGCAGCGCCAGATCGCCGCCGCATTGCGGGCAGGCTTGTCCCTCCAGAATCTTAACAATATGCCCGTCCGCCTGATTTTTCAGGGGACGGACATAATCACATTCTGGATAGTGTGAACAACCGAGAAACGGCCCGTGTTTACCGGACCGGATAACAAGTTCTGCCCCACACTGCGGGCAGGACTCATGTTTACGCACCGTAAATAGTGCTGATTTGGCCATAACAACTCTTGGTGCTGCAAAATGAATTAATGCAGCATACCTTCATTCACTTCAAAGAGTAATTCTTCCATTTGCTGATAGGCATTTTCACACCCTGGAATATTGAACAGAACCATCAGGATGACCCACTTCAGGTCCTCCAGCTCAAATTCTGCGGTATCCAGCGCCATGACGCGCTCTATCACCATTTCTCGTGTTTCGAGGTTCAGCACCTGAATCTGCTCAAGGAATAAGATAAATCCCCGGCAACTGGCATCCAGCCTTTCACACTCTTCAGCCGTATAGATGCGTACAGACAGTGGATCGGAAACTAACTGCATCGGTTCGGCAAGGCCTTCCTGATAATCAGCCAGTTTTTCCAGCCATATTAACGCGTTGTAGATATCTTCCCGTTCGAAACCTGCATCGGTGAGATCGCGTGTGAGTTTGTCCTGATCCACGCGTGCTTCAGCTTCGTTATGGATGTAAGTCTCAAACAAATACATGAGTACGTCGAACATGGCTTGCCCTCCTTAATCGGACATAGCCGCCGGGTACAGCTGCGATCCATCCTGCTAACTCCAGTTCGAGTAGCTGTGCTACGGTTACTGGCACAGGTTGGCCGGCACGTTCAGCGACAACGTCAACAGGTGTTACCTCATCTCCTACGTTAGCCAGGAGCTCAGGAAATGGCAATGCTACCTGGTCCTGATCTGAAGAATAAAGCCAATTTTTGGGATCCTCTGGCAGCCAGTTCAGTCCGTTTTGCAACGTTTCCAGAATATCTTCTGCCGTTGTCACGGGAGTCGCCCCTTGCTTTATTAACCAGTGAGGACCTTCACTCCCCGGGTTGCCAATGGCTCCCGGTAATGCAAAGACCTCACGCCCCTGCTCAAGGGCGCATTTGGCGGTAACGAGAGAACCGCTTCTTATCATCGCTTCGATTACGAACACCCCCAGGCTGAGGCCGCTAATGATGCGGTTACGTCGCGGGAAATTACCCTGCCAGGGAGGCGTCGCGAGTGAAAACTCAGAGATCACTGCACCGCCGCTTTCAACAAGACGCATGGCCAGCGACGAATGGCGGCGGGGATAGACATCCGCCAGACCGTTACCCAGCACCGCGACGCTTTTGCCTTTAACGTTGAGCGCAGCGCGATGCGCTATACCATCGATGCCGCAGGCCAGTCCGCTGGTAATCGTCAGTCCCGCCTGGGCTAGCTGCTCACAAAGCACTTTTCCCCAACGCTCTCCATACCAGGAGTGAGAACGGCTGCCGACCACGGCAAGTTGCAGACTCGACAGCACGGAGGGCTCCCCCTTAACAAACAAAGCCCCAGGGTAATCGGCAATAGCGCGAAGCTGCCCTGGATAGAGGGCATTATCCGCACATATCAGATAATGGTCCTGTCCGGCCAGCCAGGCCATACTGCGGTCGAGTTCCCGCGGTGAAAACGATAAAAACTTCTCCTTTTGCCTGTGGGTGAGCCCCCTTTCCACCAGCAGAGCACCATCAATATGGGATTCGCGCTGCAGCTGCTGCGCTATCGCCACCATCTTGTCGCCGTACAACTCTCCGGTGCTTATCAGGCGTAGCCAAATCTCTGTGGATGTCATCCTTTCCCCTGCCAGAAGCCGCTATAGCAATCTTTGCGATTGGTCACTGATGCTGTCAATCAGAGGGGGTTTTGTCTAGAATAGAGGTTATATTCTTATCAACTCCTGAATACGACTCTGGAAATATATGGCAGTTTTGCAAGTGTTACATATTCCGGACGAGCGCCTTCGCAAAGTCGCCGAGCCGGTTAAAGAAGTGAATGCAGAAACTCAACGTATCATTGATGATATGTTCGATACGATGTACGCCGAAGAAGGCATCGGTCTCGCGGCGACTCAGGTGGATATTCACCAGCGCATCATTGTGATCGACGTTTCTGAGAACCGCGACGGGCGCCTGGTATTAATCAATCCGGAGCTTCTGGAAAAAAGCGGTGAAACCGGTATCGAAGAAGGCTGCCTCTCTATCCCTGAGCAGCGAGCACTGGTACCACGTGCAGAAAAAGTCAAAATCCGCGCGCTTGATCGCGACGGTAAGCCGTTCGAACTGGAAGCGGATGATCTGCTGGCCATCTGCATTCAGCATGAGATGGATCATCTGGTCGGTAAACTGTTTATCGATTATCTCTCTCCACTGAAGCAGCAGCGTATTCGTCAGAAAGTAGAGAAACTGGATCGCATGCGCGCTCGCGCTTAATGTGACCCCGGATACAAGGAATAACGTGTCTACATCACTACGTATCATCTTTGCAGGAACACCTGACTTTGCAGCGCGTCATCTCGACGCGCTGTTGTCGTCTGGCCATAAGGTTGTGGGCGTGTTTACTCAGCCCGATCGTCCGGCAGGCCGGGGTAAAAAATTGATGCCGAGCCCGGTAAAAGTCCTGGCTGAAGAGCACGGTTTACCGGTCTTTCAGCCTGCTTCGTTACGGCCGCAGGAAAATCAGCAGCTGGTTGCTCAGTTAAATGCAGATGTCATGGTGGTTGTGGCGTATGGCCTCATCCTGCCGAAAGCGGTGCTTGATATGCCGCGTCTGGGCTGCATTAATGTTCACGGTTCACTTCTCCCACGCTGGCGTGGCGCAGCGCCGATCCAGCGTTCATTGTGGGCTGGCGATGCCGATACTGGCGTGACGATTATGCAAATGGACGTAGGGCTGGATACTGGCGACATGCTGTATAAGCTCTCTTGTCCTATTACCGCCGAAGATACCAGTGCCACCCTGTATGACAAACTGGCAGAGCTTGGGCCAAAAGGGCTGATTGATACACTGCAACAGCTTGCAGAGAATCGGGCTCAACCAGAAGTTCAGGACGAAGCATTAGTGACCCATGCTGAAAAGCTCAGCAAAGAAGAGGCCCGCCTCGACTGGACTCTCCCTGCTGCTCAGCTTGAACGCTGTATTCGGGCTTTCAATCCATGGCCAATGAGTTGGCTTGAGATAGACGGACAGCCGGTGAAGGTATGGAAGGCCTCTGTGATTGATGGCCAAACTCACGCTGCCCCTGGAACAATCATTGCAGCCAGTAAACAGGGTATTCAGGTCGCGACAGTTGAAGGGATCCTTAATCTGGAATCCTTACAACCAGCAGGTAAAAAAGCCATGAGCGCGCAGGACCTTCTTAACTCCCGCCGTGAATGGTTTACCCCTGGCAACAGTCTCGCCTGAGATCATTTCAAATTAAGGCCCGGTGTTTCCGGGCATTTTTATTTTTGCGGTTATGAAAAAACAAAATTTACGCAGCCTGGCAGCACAGGCGATTGAGCAAGTGGTCGAGCAGGGTCAGTCCCTGAGCAATGTCCTGCCACCGTTACAGCAAAAGGTTTCCGATAAAGATAAGTCGCTGCTTCAGGAGTTGTGCTTTGGTGTTCTGCGCACGTTACCCCAGATGGAGTGGCTGATCGGAAAACTTATGGCGCGCCCGATGGCGGGCAAGCAACGCGTCATTCACTACCTGATCATGGTCGGCTTCTATCAGCTGCTGCATACCCGTATTCCACCTCATGCCGCACTGGCAGAGACCGTAGAAGGCGCAGTTGCGGTAAAACGCCCGCAGCTGAAAGGATTGATCAACGGCGTGTTGCGACAGTTCCAGCGCCAGCAAGATGAATTGCTGGCTGAGTTCGCCCGCACGGAAAAACGTTTCCTGCATCCTGACTGGTTATTAAAGCGATTGCAAAAAGCCTATCCTGAGCAGTGGGAAGCGCTAATTAATGCCAATAACCAGCGTCCACCTATGTGGCTACGCGTTAACCGCAATCACCACACCCGGGACGCCTGGCTGGCGCTACTGGAAGAGGCCGGAATGACCGGGTTCCCTCATCCTGAATACAGCGATGCAGTGCGTCTGGCGGCCCCTGCACCGGTACATGCTCTGCCTGGCTTTGAACAGGGCTGGGTTACCGTTCAGGACGCTTCAGCCCAGGGTTGCATGACCTGGCTTGAGCCGCAGAATGGCGAGCGGATCCTCGATCTTTGCGCCGCGCCAGGCGGTAAAACGACACATATTCTGGAGGTCGCTCCGCAGGCTAACGTGATGGCTGTCGACGTTGACGAACAGCGTCTTTCTCGTGTCTACGATAATCTCAAACGTCTGGGTATGAAGGCGGAAGTTAAGCAGGGTGACGGGCGTACCCCTGGGCAGTGGTGCGGGGATGAGCAGTTCGATCGCATTTTACTGGATGCCCCTTGCTCAGCGACCGGCGTTATCCGCCGCCATCCGGATATCAAATGGTTGCGCCGCGATCGGGATATCAACGAACTGGCACAGTTGCAGTCAGAGATCCTCGACGCTATCTGGCCGCATCTGAAAACAGGCGGGACGCTGGTTTATGCCACCTGTTCTGTTCTGCCGGAAGAGAATAGCCAGCAGATCGCCGCGTTCCTGAAGCGCACACCTGATGCCCGCCTGCATCTGACCGGCACACCAGAACTGCCCGGCAAGCAAAACCTGCCAGGGGCAGAAGAAGGCGACGGTTTCTTTTACGCTAAGCTAATCAAAGAGTGATGTTGATAACGGGTCACAAGATATGAAGATAATCATTCTGGGCGCGGGGCAGGTAGGCGGTACGCTGGCAGAAAACCTGGTCGGTGAGAATAACGACATCACTATCGTTGATACCAATGGCGATCGTCTGCGCGGCCTGCAGGATAAATTCGATCTGCGCGTGGTTCAGGGGCATGGCTCTCACCCACGAGTGTTGCGTGAAGCCGGAGCGGATGACGCAGATATGCTGGTTGCTGTCACCAGTTCTGATGAAACGAATATGGTGGCCTGTCAGGTGGCCTATTCGTTATTTAATACCCCAAACCGAATCGCGCGTATACGTTCGCCGGATTACGTTCGTGATGCCGATAAGTTGTTTCAGTCCGATGCGGTCCCAATCGACCACTTAATCGCGCCGGAACAGCTGGTTATCGACAGTATTTACCGCCTGATTGAATACCCGGGCGCACTGCAGGTAGTCAACTTCGCAGAGGGCAAGGTCAGTCTTGCGGTAGTAAAAGCCTACTATGGCGGCCCGCTGATCGGTAACGCACTCTCTACGATGCGCGAACATATGCCGCACATCGATACGCGCGTCGCCGCGATTTTCCGTCATGACCGCCCTATTCGTCCCCAAGGCTCTACCATTGTCGAAGCTGGTGACGAGGTCTTCTTTATCGCCGCGTCACAGCACATCCGTGCGGTAATGAGCGAGCTTCAGCGACTGGAAAAACCCTATAAGCGCATCATGCTGGTCGGGGGCGGTAATATCGGCGCTGGCCTGGCCCGGCAGCTGGAAAAAGACTACAGCGTAAAATTGATCGAACGGGATCAACAGCGCGCCGCTGAACTGGCAGAAAAACTGCAAAATACGATCGTTTTCTATGGCGATGCGTCGGATCAGGAGCTGCTTGCCGAAGAGCATATCGATCAGGTTGATCTTTTCATTGCTGTTACCAACGACGACGAAGCCAACATCATGTCAGCGATGCTGGCAAAACGGATGGGTGCGAAGAAGGTCATGGTGCTTATCCAGCGCAAAGCCTATGTCGATCTGGTGCAGGGAAGCGTTATCGATATTGCGATTTCGCCGCAACAGGCCACTATCTCTGCCCTGCTGAGTCACGTGCGAAAAGCGGATATCGTTGGCGTTTCTTCCCTCCGTCGTGGAGTGGCAGAAGCTATCGAAGCCGTGGCGCATGGCGACGAAAGCACGTCCCGTGTGGTTGGGCGTACCATCGATGAGATTAAACTCCCGCCGGGCACTATCATTGGTGCAGTGGTGCGGGGTAACGATGTCATGATCGCTAATGACAATCTACGCATTGAGCAGGGCGATCACGTTATTATGTTCCTGACAGACAAAAAGTTTATTACCGACGTCGAGCGCTTATTCCAGCCAAGTCCTTTCTTCCTCTGACGCTTGCAAAGGTGCTGTTTTCAGCACCTTTTCTTTTTAACCCAATAATATGTAAGGGTTATATTTCTGTGACGTATGTCTCTCTTCAATGGCAATCCGCTAATGATTTGTTAGACTTGTATTTGTCAGCTGGCACAAGGAGAACAAAATGAGTTTTATTAAAGAATTTCGCGAATTTGCGATGCGCGGAAACGTAGTGGATTTGGCTGTGGGTGTGATTATTGGTGCGGCGTTTGGCAAGATCGTTTCATCACTGGTTGCGGATATCATCATGCCACCACTGGGCCTTTTAATTGGCGGAATAGATTTCAAGCAATTCGCCATAACGCTGCGGGAAGCTCAAGGTGATGTCCCTGCGGTGGTAATGCACTATGGCGTGTTTATTCAAAACGTATTTGATTTCATGATTGTTGCTTTCGCCATCTTTATGGCCATTAAGCTCATCAACAAATTAAACCGTAAGAAAAAAGAAGAACCGGCTGCGCCGCCAGCCCCATCGAAAGAAGAAGTGCTGCTTACTGAAATTCGTGACTTACTGAAAGCGCAGAACAACCGCACTTTGTAAGCCACTCAAAGCAAGAAGGCCAGTGGTAAGAAAGCGATTCGCTTGCTTGCTACTGGCCTCCCAGTTACCCCGTTTTGCATGTTTAGTTTTGCGCAGATAACTTCCTTTCCCTTTCTTGTTCTTCTCGATTCGCTGTCTGAATAAAGGATCATGCAGTAACGCCTCAATGGCATTGTCGTTGATCTGACCTTTCTTGTGTTGATAATGGCTCATACTTTCTCCAGTGTTCAAAATATCGACGCGAGTTTAGAAGGTGCTGACAATAAAATCAACATCCGCGAGACTCGCCATTCGCCCCTTGTTCAAGGGTTTCCAGAATAGAACAGTAAACGCTGCTATGTGCAGTACCGCAACAGGCATCGTTCAACCGCTGTAAAGAGAGCCGCATGGTTTGAAGCTCTTCGATGCGCGCCTCGACTTCACTCAATCTCGCCTGCACAATACTTTTTGATTCCTGGCAGGTGTGATGCTCGGGATCGATACGGATCGACAGTAGCTCGCGGATCGATTCCAGAGTAAACCCCAGCTGTCGCGCATGACGAATAAACTTAAGGCGCTGAAGATCCCGGTCGGTATAAAGCGGGAAGCCCCCTTCAGTGCGTATCTCATGTTCCATCATCTGCTGCTTTTCGTAATAACGAATAGTATCAGGGGTAACCTCAGCCAGCTTAGCAAGCTCACCAATACGATACATCGCTACTCCTCCTTCATTTTTTGCATTAGACGTTCAGCATAATCCCCGCGCAGAAACTCCGTACTCGCTCCCACCTGGCGCAGCTTTAGTTCCAGAAGGGCGAGACGGCGGGCGTAATCCGCATGCGCTGCAGTTCCCTCTTTGACTGTGGTAAGCAAGTGAGACAGTTCGATCGCCTCTTTACGCTGTTCAAGTTCAGGAGGGAGGCAACCCGCGTTTTTCAACATGCGGTAGGCCGCTCGCAGCTCTGGGGGAACATGTGAATCATCATCCAGTTTCAGCGGCTGGCCACTGCCGGGCAGGTCATCGAATTCACCCTGGCGCTGGGCATCCAGGATATGTCGTTCTGCCCATTGGTCCAATAACCACATAGCAAAACTCCAGAGAGTAGGAAAAGAATAAGAGTAGTGTAGAAAATGGGGATTCAGCGGATATAAAAAAACCCGCCGGAGCGGGTTTTTTTACGTTACTGCAGATTACTCTGCAGCAGCTTCTGCTTTC
This sequence comes from Leclercia sp. LSNIH1, assembly GCF_002902985.1. Classification (NCBI taxonomy): domain Bacteria; kingdom Pseudomonadati; phylum Pseudomonadota; class Gammaproteobacteria; order Enterobacterales; family Enterobacteriaceae; genus Leclercia; species Leclercia sp. LSNIH1. Next base: position 487,380 of record NZ_CP026167.1, read on the forward strand.
TCTGAACGATCAACCAGCTCGATGTAAGCCATCGGAGCGTTGTCGCCTGCACGGAAGCCACACTTCAGAATACGAGTGTAACCACCGGCACGGCTCGCGAAACGCGGGCCCAGTTCGTTAAACAGTTTTGCCACGATCTCGTTATCACGAGTGCGGGCGAATGCCAGACGACGATTAGCAACGCTGTCAGTCTTGGCAAGAGTAATCAGCGGCTCAACTACGCGACGCAGCTCTTTCGCTTTAGGCAGGGTCGTCTTGATGATTTCATGACGAACCAGTGAACCTGCCATGTTGCGGAACATAGCCTGGCGATGGCTGCTGTTGCGGTTCAGTTGACGACCACTCTTACGATGGCGCATGACCTTATCCTTCTCAGTAAAACCTTAACCTGTGATCCGGTTACTCGTCAGCAATGCTTGCTGGTGGCCAGTTTTCCAGGCGCATGCCCAGAGACAGACCACGTGAAGCCAGCACGTCTTTAATCTCAGTAAGAGATTTTTTACCCAGGTTCGGCGTTTTCAGCAACTCAACCTCGGTACGCTGTACCAGATCACCGATATAGTGGATAGCTTCTGCCTTGAGGCAGTTAGCAGAGCGGACAGTCAATTCCAGATCGTCAACAGGGCGCAGCAGGATCGGATCGAATTCTGGTTTCTCTTCTTTCACTTCCGGCTGACGTACATCACGTAAGTCAACGAAAGCTTCCAGTTGTTCTGCCAGGATGGTTGCCGCACGACGAATCGCCTCTTCAGGATCGATTGTGCCGTTGGTTTCCATTTCGATGACCAGCTTGTCCAGGTCGGTACGCTGTTCTACACGCGCTGCTTCAACATTGTAGGCAATACGCTCTACAGGGCTGTAGCATGCGTCGACCAGCAGACGGCCGATTGGGCGCTCATCTTCTTCCGAATGAATTCGGGCAGAAGCCGGCACATAACCACGACCGCGCTGAACTTTGATACGCATGCTGATAGCTGCGTTCTCATCGGTCAGGTGGCAGATCACGTGCTGCGGCTTGACGATTTCAACATCACCGTCGTGGGTGATGTCGGCTGCAGTCACAGGGCCAATGCCAGATTTATTCAGAGTAAGAATAACTTCATCTTTACCCTGAACTCTCACCGCCAGCCCTTTCAGGTTGAGCAGGATTTCAAGGATATCTTCCTGAACGCCTTCTTTGGTGCTGTACTCATGAAGTACACCATCAATCTCAACCTCGGTCACCGCGCAACCCGGCATCGATGAGAGCAGAATACGGCGCAGTGCGTTACCCAGAGTATGGCCAAAGCCACGCTCTAAAGGCTCAAGGGTCACCTTGGCGTGCGTCGAACTCACTTGCTCGATATCTACCAGGCGCGGTTTTAGAAACTCTGTCACAGAACCCTGCATTGTGTCCTCTCTTTGGTACTAAGCTTTACTTGGAGTAAAGCTCGACGATCAGGTGTTCGTTAATGTCCGCAGACAGATCAGAACGTTCTGGCTGACGCTTGAACGTACCTTCCATCTTGCCAGCATCAACTTCCAGCCAGGTTGGCTTTTCACGCTGCTCAGCCAGCTCCAGAGCGGCTTTCACGCGAGATTGCTTTTTCGCTTTCTCACGAATGCTAACAACGTCATTCGCTTTAACCTGATAAGAAGCGATGTTAACAACACGACCGTTTACCATGATTGCTTTATGGCTAACCATCTGACGTGCTTCAGCACGAGTGGCGCCAAAGCCCATACGGTATACAACGTTGTCCAGACGACCTTCCAGCAGAGCCAACAGGTTTTCACCGGTGTTGCCTTTCAGACGTGCTGCTTCTTTATAGTAGTTACGGAACTGACGCTCCAGCACACCGTACATACGGCGAACTTTTTGCTTTTCACGCAACTGCACACCATAGTCAGACAGACGCGGTTTACGCGCACCGTGCTGGCCAGGAGCTTGTTCAATTTTACACTTGGTATCGATCGCGCGAACGCCAGACTTAAGGAATAAGTCGGTGCCCTCACGACGGCTCAGCTTGAGCTTAGGACCCAAATATCTTGCCATTTTCTATCTCCAACAAACCTGGAAAACGAACGCGTTATACGCGACGTTTTTTCGGCGGACGACAACCGTTATGAGGGATCGGAGTCACATCAGTAATATTAGTGATGCGGAAACCAGCGGCGTTCAGAGCACGAACGGTAGATTCGCGACCCGGACCCGGACCTTTTACCATAACTTCCAGATTCTTGATGCCGTATTCTTTTACGGCTTCAGCGCAACGCTCTGCTGCAACCTGAGCTGCGAACGGAGTGGATTTGCGAGAACCACGGAAACCGGAACCACCGGCTGTTGCCCAACCCAGCGCGTTACCCTGACGATCAGTAATAGTAACGATGGTGTTGTTGAAAGAAGCATGGATATGAGCCACGCCGTCAGAGACTTGTTTTCTTACACGCTTACGTGCACGAACTGGTGCCTTTGCCATTATTCAATCACCCCGATTATTTCTTGATCGGTTTGCGCGGACCCTTACGGGTACGTGCGTTGGTCTTAGTACGCTGACCGCGCACTGGCAGACCACGACGATGACGCAAACCGCGATAGCAACCAAGATCCATCAGGCGCTTGATGCTCATGCTAACTTCACGGCGCAGATCACCTTCAACGACAAATTTGGCAACTTCGTCACGCAGCGTGTCGATTTGTTCTTCAGACAGCTCACTGATCTTAACATCTTCAGCGATACCCGCTGCAGCCAGAATGGCTTTAGAACGGGTCTTGCCGACGCCATAGATCGAAGTTAATGCGATCACAGCATGTTTCTGATCAGGAATGTTAATGCCTGCTATACGGGCCACTATGCACTCCTACTATTTAATATGTACGCACCATGCTGAAAAGCCCGTTTTCAGGATACTCAAATGGAAACGTACAGACATACAAAAGATTGGCTGGCTAATCTAGCCAGCTCAACCCAACTTTGCAAGAAAAATATGCGAAATAATCAGCCTTGGCGCTGTTTATGCTTCGGCTCGGCACTGCAAATCACACGGATGACACCATCACGCTTAACGATTTTGCAGTTACGGCATAATTTCTTGACGGAAGCACGAACTTTCATTTTTACTCTCCGTAACTTCTCGGGCGACCTATTAGCGGCCGTAGCCTTTCAGGTTCGCCTTCTTCAATGCAGACTCGTACTGACTTGACATCATTAGAGTTTGCACTTGAGCCATAAAGTCCATAATCACGACAACAACGATAAGCAGTGAGGTTCCACCGAAGTAGAACGGTACTTTCATTGCATCACGCATGAACTCCGGGATCAGGCAGATAAAGGTAATATAAAGCGCACCAACCAGAGTCAGGCGGGTCATTACTTTATCGATATACTTCGCCGTTTGCTCTCCCGGACGAATTCCTGGTACAAATGCACCGGACTTCTTCAGGTTATCTGCTGTTTCACGCGGGTTGAAGACCAACGCCGTGTAGAAGAAACAGAAGAAGATGATCGCAGACGCATAGAGTAACACATAAAGCGGTTGCCCAGGCTGCAAATACAGCGAAATTGTTGTCAGCCAGTTCCAACCAGTACCGCCCCCGAACCATGACGCGATGGTCGCCGGGAACAGAATAATACTGGAAGCGAAGATTGCCGGGATTACCCCTGCCATATTCACTTTCAGCGGTAAATGTGTGCTCTGTGCAGCATAGACACGACGGCCTTGTTGACGTTTCGCGTAGTTTACCACAATGCGGCGTTGACCACGTTCAACGAAGATAACAAAGAACGTCACTGCAAATACTAATACTGCAACCAACAGCAACAGGAGGAAGTGCAGGTCGCCTTGACGCGCTTGCTCGATAGTATGGGCAATGGCTGGCGGGAGTCCCGCAACAATACCGGCGAAAATAATGATCGAAATACCGTTACCGATACCCCGTTCAGTAATTTGTTCGCCGAGCCACATGAGGAACATTGTTCCTGAAACCAGACTTACAACAGCGGTGAAATAGAATGCAAAGCCTGGGTTAATAACCAGGCCCTGCATACCAGGCATATTCGGTAGACCGGTAGCAATACCGATCGACTGGAATATTGCCAGCACCAGAGTACCGTAGCGGGTGTACTGGCTGATCTTACGACGACCAGACTCCCCTTCTTTCTTCAGTTCTGCCAGGGCCGGATGAACGACCGTCAGCAGCTGGATAATAATCGATGCCGAAATATACGGCATGATACCCAGAGCAAAGATAGAAGCACGGCTGAGAGCACCACCAGAGAACATGTTAAACATTTCAATGATGGTGCCACGCTGTTGCTCAAGCAGTTTGGCAAGTACAGCGGCATCAATACCAGGGATCGGAATAAAAGAGCCAATACGGAAAACAATCAGCGCACCGATCACAAACAAAAGTCTGCGTTTCAGTTCGCCAAGCCCACCTTTGGCACTTTGAAAATCTAATCCCGGTTGTTTAGCCATCTGCTACTTATTCCTCAATTTTACCGCCAGCAGCTTCGATAGCAGCACGAGCACCTTTAGTAACACGCAGGCCACGAACAGTTACCGGGGTAGAAACTTCACCAGACAGGATCACTTTCGCGAACTCGATCTGAATACCGATAATGTTTGCTGCTTTCAGCGTGTTCAGGTCTACAACGCCGCCTTCAACTTTCGCCAGGTCAGACAGACGAACTTCGGCTGTGATCGCTGATTTGCGAGAGGTGAAGCCGAACTTCGGCAGACGACGGTACAGTGGCATCTGGCCACCCTCGAAACCGCGACGTACGCCACCGCCAGAACGAGAGTTCTGACCTTTGTGACCACGACCACCGGTTTTGCCGAGGCCAGAACCGATACCACGACCCAGGCGTTTACCCGCCTTTTTAGAGCCTTCGGCCGGAGACAGAGTATTTAAACGCATCTCTTACTCCTCAACTTTAACCATGAAGTAAACCGCGTTGACCATACCACGTACAGCAGGAGTATCCTCGCGCTCAACGGTATGACCAATACGACGCAGACCCAGGCCAAGCAGCGTTGCCTTGTGTTTCGGCAGACGTCCGATTGCACTGCGGGTTTGTGTAATTTTAATAGTCTTTGCCATGGTCAATTACCCCAGAATTTCTTCAACGGATTTACCACGCTTGGCAGCGACCATTTCTGGAGATTTCATATTTTCCAGGCCATCAATAGTTGCACGAACCACGTTGATCGGGTTGGTGGAACCGTATGCTTTAGCCAGAACGTTATGAACCCCAGCGACTTCCAGAACGGCGCGCATTGCACCACCGGCGATGATACCGGTACCTTCGGAAGCCGGCTGCATGAAGACACGAGAACCCGTGTGAGTACCCTTAACTGGGTGCTGCAGGGTGCCGTGGTTCAGCGCGACGTTAATCATATTGCGACGGGCTTTTTCCATCGCTTTCTGGATCGCTGCTGGAACTTCACGCGCTTTACCGTAACCAAAACCAACGCGGCCGTTACCATCGCCAACTACAGTCAGAGCTGTGAAGGAGAAAATACGACCACCTTTAACGGTTTTAGATACGCGGTTAACCGCGATCAGCTTTTCCTGCAGTTCGCCAGCTTGTTTTTCGATGTGAGCCATCTTACACCTCTACCTTAGAACTGAAGGCCAGCTTCACGGGCAGCATCTGCCAGTGCCTGGACACGACCATGATATTGGAACCCGGAACGGTCAAAGGAAACATCTTTGATGCCTTTTTCCAGAGCGCGTTCAGCAACAGCTTTACCTACAGCTGCAGCGGCGTCTTTGTTACCGGTGTACTTCAATTGTTCAGAGATAGCTTTTTCTACAGTAGAAGCAGCTACCAGAACTTCAGAACCGTTCGGTGCAATTACCTGTGCGTAAATATGACGCGGGGTACGATGTACCACCAGGCGAGTTGCACCCAGCTCTTTGAGCTTGCGGCGTGCGCGGGTCGCACGACGGATACGAGCAGATTTCTTATCCATAGTGTTACCTTACTTCTTCTTAGCCTCTTTGGTACGCACGACTTCGTCGGCGTAACGAACACCCTTGCCTTTGTAAGGCTCAGGACGACGGTAGGCGCGCAGATCTGCTGCAACCTGACCGATCAGCTGTTTATCAGCACCTTTCAGCACGATTTCAGTCTGAGACGGACATTCTGCAGTAATACCTGCTGGCAGCGCGTGTTCAACAGGGTGAGAGAAGCCCAGAGCCAGGCTTACTGCGTTCCCTTTGATCGCTGCACGATAACCTACACCAACCAGCTGCAGCTTCTTAGTGAAGCCTTCGGTAACACCGATAACCATTGAGTTCAGCAGGGCACGCGCGGTACCAGCCTGAGCCCAGCCATCAACGTAACCAGTACGTGGGCCGAAAGTCAGAGCGTTATCTGCATGAGTAACTTCAACAGCATCGTTGAGAGTACGAGTCAGCTCGCCGTTTTTACCTTTGATCGTAATAACCTGACCGTTGATTTTTACATCAACGCCGGCAGGAACAACGACCGGTGCTTTAGCAACACGAGACATTTTTTCCTCCGATTAGGCTACGTAGCAGATAATTTCGCCACCAAGACCAGCCTGGCGCGCTGCACGATCAGTCATAACACCTTTAGAGGTAGAAACAACTGCGATACCCATGCCGGCCATAACTTTTGGCAGCTCATCTTTACGTTTGTAGATGCGCAGACCTGGGCGGCTGACACGCTGAATGCTTTCTACAACAGCCTTGCCCTGGAAATACTTAAGAGTAAGTTCCAGTTCAGGCTTGGTGTCGCCTTCAACTTTAAAATCTTCGATAAAACCTTCTTCCTTCAGCACGTTGGCGATTGCCACTTTCAGCTTGGAGGAAGGCATGGTGACCGCAGCTTTGTTCGCGGCCTGACCGTTACGGATACGGGTCAGCATATCCGCGATCGGATCTTGCATGCTCATCTGTCTTTACTCCCGTGATTCAATTGGTGACAATTACCAGCTAGCCTTTTTCAGACCCGGGATTTCACCGCGCATTGCGGCTTCACGGACCTTGATACGGCTCAACCCGAACTTCCGCAGGAAAGCGTGCGGACGACCAGTTTGACGGCAGCGGTTACGCTGACGAGACGGGCTGGAATCACGCGGCAGAGTCTGCAGCTTGAGAACTGCATTCCAACGATCTTCGTCGGAAGCGTTCACATCAGAAATGATCGCTTTCAGTTCAGCGCGTTTAGCGAAGAATTTATCAGCTAAAGCTACGCGCTTTACTTCGCGTGCTTTCATTGATTGCTTAGCCATTCAGTAACCCTACCTTACTTGCGGAACGGGAAGTCAAAGGCAGCCAGCAGAGCACGGCCTTCTTCGTCAGATTTCGCAGTAGTGGTAATGGTAATATCCAAACCACGCACGCGGTCGACTTTATCGTAGTCGATTTCTGGGAAGATGATCTGCTCACGGACACCCATGCTGTAGTTACCACGACCGTCGAAAGACTTAGCGGACAAGCCACGGAAGTCACGGATACGAGGTACAGCAATAGTGATCAGGCGCTCAAAGAACTCCCACATGCGTTCGCCACGCAGAGTTACTTTACAGCCGATCGGATAGCCCTGACGGATTTTGAAGCCTGCAACAGATTTGCGTGCTTTGGTGATCAACGGTTTTTGACCGGAGATAGCTGCCAGGTCAGCTGCTGCGTTATCCAGCAGTTTCTTGTCAGCGATCGCTTCACCAACACCCATGTTCAGGGTGATCTTCTCGACCCGAGGGACTTGCATGACAGAATTGTAGTTAAACTCAGTCATGAGCTTATTAACTACTTCGTCTTTGTAGTAATCATGCAGTTTCGCCATCGTACTACTCCAAATTACTTGATAGTTTCGCTGTTAGACTTGAAGAAACGGACTTTTTTGCCGTCTTCGAATCTAAAGCCTACACGGTCAGCCTTGCCGGTTGCCGCATTGAAGATTGCAACGTTAGAAACCTGAATAGCAGCTTCTTTTTCAACGATGCCACCTGGCTGGTTCAGGGCCGGAACCGGCTTCTGATGTTTCTTAACCAGGTTGATACCTTCAACAATGACCTTGCCGGAAGACAGGACATTTTTTACTTTACCGCGTTTACCTTTATCTTTACCGGTTAACACGATAACTTCGTCATCACGACGGATTTTCGCTGCCATGATTCGCTCCTTAGAGTACTTCTGGTGCCAGAGAGATAATTTTCATGAACTTCTCAGTACGAAGTTCACGAGTTACCGGCCCAAAGATACGCGTGCCGATAGGCTGCTCGCTGTTATTGTTTAAAATAACGCATGCATTACCATCGAAGCGAATGACAGAACCGTCAGGGCGACGAACACCCTTCTTGGTGCGCACCACTACCGCTTTCAGCACATCACCTTTCTTGACCTTACCACGTGGAATTGCTTCTTTGATGGTGATCTTGATGATGTCGCCTACGCCTGCGTAGCGACGGTGCGAGCCACCCAGAACCTTGATACACATTACGCGACGTGCACCGGAGTTGTCGGCGACGTTCAGCATAGTCTGTTCTTGGATCATTTTAGTGCTCCGCTAATGTCAACTACTACCTGAGACTCTAAAATCAGAGCCGTTAAAAAGCCCCATATCGAGGGCGCGGCATTATAACACCGCTTCTGCAATATGGGTAGAAAAAATAAACGGCTCATCGCTGAGCCGTTTATTCGTATCGAGAAGGCTACTCTATTACAGAACCGCTTTCTCTACAACGCGAACCAGCGTCCAGGACTTAGTCTTGGACAGTGGACGGCATTCGCGGATTTCTACCACGTCACCGATACCACATTCGTTGTTCTCGTCATGTACGTGCAGTTTGGTCGTACGCTTGATGAATTTACCGTAGATCGGGTGTTTCACAACGCGCTCGATAGCAACAACGATGGATTTCTCCATTTTGTCGCTAACAACACGACCTTGCAGAGTACGGATTTTATCGGTCATTACGCACCCGCCTTCTGAGTCAGTAAAGTCTTAACGCGTGCAACATCACGACGCACTTGCTTCAGCAGGTGAGTCTGTTGCAGCTGGCCACTTGCAGCCTGCATGCGCAGGTTGAACTGCTCACGCAGCAGGTTCAGCAGCTCAGCGTTCAGCTCTTCAACGCTTTTTTCACGCAGCTCATTTGCTTTCATTACATCACCGTCTTAGTTACAAAGGTGGTTTTAATCGGCAGTTTCGCTGCTGCCAGGCCGAATGCTTCACGGGCCAGCTCTTCCGGTACGCCGTCCATTTCATACAGGACTTTACCCGGCTGAATCAAGGCAACCCAGTACTCCACGTTACCTTTACCTTTACCCATACGAACTTCCAGCGGCTTCTCGGTAATTGGTTTGTCCGGGAATACACGGATCCAAATTTTACCTTGACGCTTAACTGCACGGGTCATAGCACGACGTGCTGCTTCGATCTGACGTGCAGTCAGACGACCACGGCCAACAGCTTTCAGACCGAAAGTGCCGAAGCTAACATCCGTACCCTGCGCCAGACCACGGTTGCGGCCTTTGTGCACTTTACGGAATTTTGTACGCTTTGGTTGTAACATCAGCGACGCTCCTTATTTACGGCCTTTACGCTGCTGCTTTTTAGGTTGAGCAGCCGGTTTTTCCGGTTGTTCAACAGCAGCCATACCACCCAGGATCTCACCTTTGAAGATCCATACCTTAACGCCGATTACACCGTAAGTGGTGTGCGCTTCAGAGGTGTTGTAGTCGATGTCAGCACGCAGAGTGTGCAGCGGTACGCGACCTTCACGGTACCATTCGGTACGTGCGATTTCCGCGCCGCCCAGACGGCCGCTAACTTCAACTTTGATACCTTTAGCGCCCAGACGCATTGCGTTCTGTACAGCACGCTTCATAGCACGACGGAACATAACACGACGTTCCAGCTGAGAAGTGATGCTGTCAGCAACCAGTTTTGCGTCCAGTTCAGGCTTACGAACTTCAGCGATATTGATCTGTGCAGGAACGCCAGCGATATCCGCTACGACCTTGCGCAGTTTTTCTACGTCTTCGCCTTTCTTACCGATAACGATGCCAGGACGAGCAGTGTGAATGGTCACACGGATGCTCTTAGCCGGACGCTCGATTACGATACGAGATACGGACGCTTTAGCCAGTTCCTTAGTCAGGTACTGACGTACTTTAAAATCGCTGTCCAGGTTGTCAGCGAATTCTTTGGTGTTCGCAAACCAGGTTGAGTTCCATGGTTTTACAATACCCAGGCGAATACCATTAGGATGTACTTTCTGACCCATTGCTAGTCTCCAGAGTCTCAGCGATCGGACACAACCACAGTAATGTGGCTGGTGCGCTTCAGGATGCGATCTGCACGACCTTTCGCACGCGGCATAATGCGCTTCATGCTCGGGCCTTCGTCTACGAAAATTTTCGCAACTTTCAGATCGTCAATGTCAGCGCCATCGTTGTGTTCAGCGTTAGCAATGGCAGATTCCAGAACTTTCTTGACCAGTACAGCCGCTTTCTTATTGGTGTAGGTCAGAATATCCAGGGCCTGCGACACTTTCTTACCGCGAATCAGGTCAGCAACAAGGCGAACCTTCTGAGCAGAAGAACGAGCATGGCGATGTTGAGCTAAAGTTTCCATCTCTTCCTCCTACCTTATTTCTTCTTCGCTTTTTTATCAGCAGCGTGGCCGCGATAAGTACGAGTCGGTGCGAATTCACCCAGTTTGTGACCGACCATTTCATCGGAAACGAATACTGGAACGTGCTGACGACCATTATGGACAGCGATGGTCAAACCGATCATGTTAGGAAAGATCGTTGAACGACGGGACCAAGTGCGCAGGGGCTTCTTGTCTCCGCTTTCCACCGCTTTCTCTACCTTCTTCAGCAAGTGCAGGTCAATAAAAGGACCTTTCTTGAGAGAACGTGGCATGGCTTATCCTCTAATATTATTTGCTACGGCGACGTACGATAAATTTATCAGTACGCTTGTTGCTGCGGGTCTTCTTACCTTTGGTCTGAACGCCCCACGGAGTTACCGGGTGCTTACCAAAGTTACGACCTTCACCACCACCATGTGGGTGGTCGACTGGGTTCATCGCAGTACCGCGAACGGTAGGACGAACACCACGCCAGCGTGCAGCACCTGCTTTACCCAGAACGCGCAGCATATGCTCAGCATTGCCAACTTCGCCCAGGGTAGCGCGGCAGTCTGCTTCGACTTTACGCATTTCACCAGAACGCAGACGCAGGGTGACATAAGCACCATCACGCGCAACGATCTGAACGTAAGTACCAGCGGAACGTGCCAGCTGACCGCCTTTACCTGGTTTCATTTCTACGTTATGAACGGTAGAACCAACCGGGATATTGCGCATCGGCAGGGTGTTACCTGCTTTGATTGCAGCATCAACGCCAGACTGAATCTGGTCGCCAGCTTTCAGGCCTTTAGGGGCCAGGATGTAACGGCGTTCGCCATCTTTGTACAGAACCAGCGCGATGTTCGCGGAACGGTTCGGATCGTACTCAAGACGCTCAACAACTGCTGGGATACCGTCTTTGTTGCGTTTAAAGTCAACAATACGATAAGCCTGCTTGTGGCCACCACCGATGTGACGAGTGGTGATACGGCCATTGTTGTTACGACCACCGGATTTGCTGTTCTTTTCCAGCAACGGAGCAAAAGGCTTGCCCTTGTGCAGCTCAGGGTTAACCACTTTAACAACGTGGCGACGACCCGGAGATGTCGGTTTACATTTAACAACTGCCATTGTATTACTCCTCCGACTTACTCAGCGCCGCCAACGAAGTCCAGATTCTGGCCTTCTTTCAGGGTGACGTAAGCTTTTTTCCAGTCGCTACGACGACCGATACGCTGTCCGTGACGTTTAACTTTCCCTTTAACTACCAGGGTGTTAACGACTTCGACTTCGACTTCAAACAGTTTCTGCACAGCAGCTTTGATTTCTGCTTTGGTCGCGTCTTTAGCAACTTTGAGAACGATAGTGTTAGTTTTTTCCATCGCAGTAGACGCTTTTTCAGAAACGTGCGGTGCGCGCAGCACCTTCAGCAGACGTTCTTCACGAATCATGCCAGCATCTCCTCAACTTGCTTAACAGCATCAGCAGTCATTACGACTTTGTCGAAGGCGATCAGGCTAACCGGGTCGATACCAGTCGCATCGCGTACGTCAACCTTGTGCAGGTTACGTGCGGCCAGGAACAGGTTCTCGTCCAGCTCACCGGTGATGATCAGCACATCTTCCAGAGCCATGTCTTTCAGTTTCTGTGCCAGCAGCTTAGTTTTAGGCGCTTCTACAGAGAAAGATTCGACAACGATCAGACGATCCTGACGTACCAGCTCGGACAGGATGCTTTTCAGCGCGCCGCGGTACATCTTTTTATTAACTTTTTGACTGTGGTCCTGCGGGCGAGCAGCGAAGGTCACGCCACCGGAACGCCAGATCGGGCTCTTGATAGAACCTGAACGCGCACGGCCAGTACCTTTCTGGCGCCACGGCTTTTTGCCGGAACCAGTTACTTCAGCACGAGTCTTCTGAGCACGAGTACCCTGACGAGCACCAGCTGCATAAGCAACAACAACCTGGTGAACCAGCGCTTCGTTGAAATCACGACCGAAGGTAGTTTCGGAAACAGTCAGCGCGCTCTGCGCGTCTTTCAATACTAATTCCATTGCTATCCCCTTACGCCTTCACAGCTGGTTTAACGATCAGGTCGCTACCGGTTGCACCCGGGACCGCACCTTTAACCAGCAGCAGGTTGCGCTCAGCGTCAACACGTACTACGTCCAGGCTCTGAACGGTTACACGTTCGTTACCCAGCTGACCTGCCATTTTCTTGCCTTTGAACACTTTGCCCGGAGTCTGGTTCTGACCGATAGAACCCGGAACGCGGTGAGACAAGGAGTTACCGTGAGTAGCGTCCTGGGTACGGAAGTTCCAGCGCTTAACGGTACCAGCAAAACCTTTACCTTTAGAGGTACCGGTTACGTCAACTTTTTTAACTTCAGCAAACAGTTCAACGCTAATGTCCTGACCTACGGTGAACTCTTCGCCTTCAGCCAGGCGGAATTCCCACAGACCACGGCCAGCTTCTACGCCAGCTTTAGCGAAGTGACCCGCTTCTGGTTTGGTTACACGGTTAGCTTTTTTAGCACCAGTGGTAACCTGAATAGCGCGGTAGCCATCGTTAGCCAGATCTTTAACCTGAGTAACGCGGTTTGCTTCAACTTCGATTACGGTTACTGGGATAGAAACGCCATCTTCAGTGAAGATGCGGGTCATACCCACTTTTTTACCGACTAAACCAATCATTGTATCAACCTCTCAATCGCTCGATGACCTGATTAACCCAGGCTGATCTGCACGTCTACACCGGCAGCCAGATCCAGACGCATCAGAGCATCAACGGTTTTCTCAGTTGGCTCAACGATGTCAACCAGACGCTTGTGAGTGCGGATCTCGTACTGATCACGCGCGTCTTTGTTAACGTGCGGGGAGATCAGAACGGTAAAGCGCTCTTTGCGGGTCGGCAGCGGGATCGGACCACGGACTTGCGCACCAGTGCGCTTAGCAGTCTCGACGATTTCCGCGGTTGATTGATCGATCAGACGATGATCAAACGCTTTAAGGCGGATACGGATTCTTTGGTTCTGCATGAGACCAGAGCTCCAATTATTTTATAAACGAAAATGATCACTACTCAGACCCATTACGATTGATGGGAGAGTGTAACCGTTCTTACGTAGCTCCCCGATTGGGAGCATTGTTAGGCAACTGAAAAAGATTGCTGCCCGGGGTTCAGATTGAACCAGCTGTCAATTACGACAAGCCCGCGCATTATACGTAAATCTGGGCAGGACGCAAGCCCAGTTTAGAAAATAGACGGCAGAGCTCAATTTTGCGTGTCCCCTCGTAAATGCGGTGCAATCGTACATTGTCGTGAAAACGGCCAGGAAGACCTCTCGCATCGTTTTAGTTTGCCGTTTGTTTCACCCTTGGGGTTACATGGAATATGGGCGCAAACATTCCATTGAGGTTTACGCCAATGCTTACTCTCCTCCCCTTCTTGTTTGCCTACCTTGGATTAACAGCACTGTTAGTTCGCGAGGATCTCCAGTCACATCTGCTTCCGGACCGATATCTCTGCCCGCTACTATGGGTTGGTCTGCTTTATCACCTCTGTCTTCAACCCGAGCGGCTGCCTACTGCCGTCGCAGGGGCGATAGCGGGATACACCGGATTCGCGATTATTTATTGGGGTTACAGGCTGCTGCGTAAGCGTGAAGGGCTGGGTTACGGTGACGTAAAGTATCTGGGTGCGCTGGGCGCATGGCATGGATGGTGCGTACTTCCTGTGCTGGCATTATCAGCAGCTTTGCTGGCTACGCTTTATCTTCTCATCCTGGCGATGTGTAAACCCGGGGAACAGATATTAAAAAACCCACTGCCATTTGGACCTTTCATGGCGGCAGCGGGTTTAATGATGAGTGGGCAAAGCCTGATCAGCTTTCCACTTTAATTTGCGACTGGAGGTAATTTTGCAGCCCAATTTTACTGATAAGATCCAGTTCTGTTTCCAGCCAGTCGATGTGCCCTTCTTCATCGGCCAGAATCTCAATCATCATATCGCGGCTGACGTAGTCATGAACGCTGTCTGCATAAGCGATAGCTTCACGCAGATCTTTCGCCCCTTCGAGCTCCAGCGTCAGATCCGAACGCAATATCTCTTCGACATCTTCGCCGATACCCAGCTTGCCGAGATCCTGCAGGTTGGGAATACCCTCGAGGAACAGAATACGCTCGATGTACTTATCAGCGTGCTTCATCTCATCGATGGACTCATGGTATTCAATATCGTTGAGGCGAGTCAGACCCCAGTTTTTGAACATTCTCGCATGGAGAAAGTATTGGTTGATTGCGACAAGCTCATTTCCCAATAATTTATTGAGATAACTTATGATTTTGATATCACCTTTCATTATAGTCCCTCCGCTTCCACTCATTGAAGCGTAGATGGGGCTACAGGGATGTCAAAAGAAAAGTATGAGCCTCAGGCAATCTCTTTGTATTCCGGGATCTGCATCAATTCGTCCTGCATAATCTCGCGGGCAGCGCGAACGCACTTACCGCATTGATTTCCAACCGGAACAAACTTACGCAACTGCTGAAAAGATTGAGGATGAAACTGGCGAACGGCCTGACGAATTTTTTTATCACTCACACCGTTACATAAACAAACGTACATAACCACTCCCGTTCAAAATATGGGCAAAGTGTAAGTGAGAATAATTATGATTACAATAGCACAAGCACGAAGATGCGGGACGGGAGCGAACAAAAAATACGAAAATTTGTGACAGCCATAAACGCTGAAAACAAAAAAGGACGCCGAAGCGTCCTTTTTAATTCAGGGATAATTAATTAGCCCAGAACTTTAGCAACAACACCCGCGCCAACGGTACGGCCGCCTTCGCGGATTGCGAAACGCAGACCATCGTCCATTGCGATTGGGTGGATCAGGGTAACAACCATTTTGATGTTGTCGCCTGGCATTACCATCTCAACGCCTTCTGGCAGTTCGATGGTACCGGTCACGTCAGTAGTACGGAAGTAGAACTGTGGACGGTAGCCTTTGAAGAACGGAGTATGACGGCCGCCTTCGTCTTTGGAGAGGATGTACACTTCAGATTCGAACTTGGTGTGTGGCTTGATTGAGCCTGGCTTCGCCAGAACCTGACCACGTTCGATTTCTTCACGCTTGATACCACGCAGCAGAACACCAACGTTCTCACCAGCACGGCCTTCGTCCAGCAGTTTGCGGAACATTTCAACGCCAGTACAGGTAGATTTCGCAGTATCTTTGATACCAACGATTTCAACTTCTTCACCCACTTTGATGATACCGCGCTCTACACGACCGGTAACAACGGTACCACGACCGGAGATGGAGAATACGTCTTCGATTGGCAGCAGGAATGGCTTGTCGATAGCGCGCTCTGGTTCTGGGATGTAAGAATCCAGGTAGCCAGCCAGTTCGATGATTTTCTCTTCCCACTCAGCTTCGCCTTCCAGCGCTTTCAGCGCGGAACCACGAACGATTGGGGTATCGTCGCCTGGGAAATCGTACTGAGACAGCAGTTCACGAACTTCCATCTCTACCAGTTCCAGCAGCTCTTCGTCATCAACCATGTCGCATTTGTTCAGGAACACGATGATGAAAGGAACGCCTACCTGACGACCCAGCAGGATGTGCTCACGGGTCTGAGGCATTGGGCCGTCAGTCGCAGCAACAACCAGGATCGCGCCGTCCATCTGCGCAGCACCGGTGATCATGTTTTTAACATAGTCGGCGTGGCCTGGGCAGTCTACGTGTGCGTAGTGGCGAGTCGGGGTGTCATATTCAACGTGAGAAGTGTTGATGGTGATACCACGAGCTTTTTCTTCTGGTGCGTTATCGATCTGGTCGAATGCACGAGCAGAACCACCGTAGGTTTTTGCCAGAACGGTAGTGATTGCAGCGGTCAGGGTAGTTTTACCGTGGTCAACGTGGCCGATAGTACCAACGTTGACGTGCGGTTTTGTACGTTCAAATTTTTCTTTAGACACGGCTATATTCCTTACTATAGTGCCCCCTCACCGAGGGGGCACGGGACTTAGATTTTAACCCTACGGCTTATTTACCACGGGCTTCAATTACGGCCTGAGCAACGTTGTTCGGCGCATCATCATACTTCAGGAACTCCATGGAGTAAGAAGCACGACCTTTGGTCAGAGAACGCAGCTGAGTTGCATATCCGAACATTTCAGACAGCGGAACTTCAGCGTGGATCACAACGCCAGTAACGTTAGTTTCCTGACCACGCAGCATACCACGACGACGGCTCAAGTCACCGATGACGTCACCGGTGTTCTCTTCAGGCGTTTCTACTTCAACCTTCATGATTGGCTCAAGCAGAACTGGTTTCGCTTTCTTAAAGCCTTCTTTAAAGGCGATAGAAGCAGCCAGTTTAAACGCCAGTTCAGAGGAGTCAACGTCATGGTAAGAACCGAAGTGCAGACGAATACCCATGTCTACTACCGGGTAACCAGCCAGCGGACCAGACTTCAGCTGCTCCTGGATGCCTTTATCAACGGCAGGGATGTATTCGCCAGGAATTACACCACCTTTGATGTCGTTGATGAACTCGTAACCTTTAGGGTTAGAGCCCGGCTCCAGTGGGTACATGTCGATCACAACGTGACCGTACTGACCACGACCACCAGACTGCTTAGCGTGTTTACCTTCAACATCGGTAACTTTCTGGCGAATTGCTTCGCGGTAAGCAACCTGAGGTTTACCCACGTTAGCTTCAACGTTGAATTCACGCTTCATACGGTCAACGATGATGTCCAGGTGCAGTTCACCCATACCAGCGATGATGGTCTGGTTAGATTCTTCATCAGTCCATACGCGGAATGATGGGTCTTCTTTAGCCAGACGGCCCAGAGCCAGACCCATTTTTTCCTGGTCAGCTTTGGTTTTTGGTTCAACGGCGATAGAGATTACTGGTTCTGGGAACTCCATGCGCTCCAGAATGATCGGGTGATCTGGGTTACACAGGGTATCACCAGTAGTCACGTCTTTCAGACCGATAGCAGCAGCGATGTCACCCGCGCGAACTTCTTTGATCTCTTCACGTTTGTTCGCGTGCATCTGTACGATACGACCGAAACGCTCACGTGCAGCTTTCACGGAGTTCAGGATGGTGTCACCGGAGTTAACCACACCAGAGTACACGCGGAAGAACGTCAGGTTACCAACGAACGGGTCGGTAGCGATTTTGAACGCCAGAGCAGCAAACGGCTCGTCATCACTTGCGTGACGCTCAGCCGGCGTGTCTTTACCGTCGTCCAGGATACCGTTGATCGCAGGAACGTCTACCGGGGATGGCAGGTAATCAATTACCGCATCCAGCATCGCCTGAACACCTTTGTTCTTGAACGCAGAACCACAGGTTACCAGGATGATTTCGTTGTTCAGAACACGCTGACGCAGAGCTTTTTTGATCTCTTCTTCAGACAGTTCTTCACCACCCAGGTATTTCTCCATCAGATCTTCTGAAGCTTCTGCAGCGGACTCGATCAGGTTCTGGTGCCATTCGTCAGCCAGGTCCTGCATGTCAGCCGGGATATCTTCATAAGTGAAGGTTACGCCTGCGTCTTCTTCATTCCAGTTGATGGCTTTCATTTTCACCAGGTCAACAACACCGGTGAAACCTTCTTCAGCACCAATCGCCAGCTGCAGCGGAACAGGGTTCGCGCCCAGACGGGTTTTGATCTGACCAACAACTTTCAGGAAGTTCGCACCCATACGGTCCATTTTGTTAACGAACGCAATGCGTGGAACTTTATATTTGTTTGCCTGACGCCATACGGTTTCAGACTGTGGCTGAACACCACCAACTGCGCAGTAAACCATTACCGCACCATCAAGAACACGCATGGAACGTTCTACTTCGATGGTGAAGTCAACGTGGCCCGGGGTGTCGATGATGTTTACGCGGTGTGGTTCATACTGCTTAGCCATACCAGACCAGAATGCAGTAGTCGCTGCGGAGGTGATGGTAATACCACGCTCCTGCTCCTGCTCCATCCAGTCCATGGTTGCGGCGCCGTCATGAACTTCACCGATTTTATGGTTTACACCGGTGTAGAACAGAATACGTTCGGTGGTAGTGGTTTTACCGGCGTCGATGTGCGCACTGATACCGATGTTACGGTAGCGTGCGATGGGTGTTGTACGAGCCATTTGATTCCTCGTTTATCTTTTTAGGCGTTCAGTTAAGTAACCCAAAGCGGGCTGCTTCGCTGAAGCGCCCGCCTGGTGACTAATACTCCGAAGGGATTACCAACGGTAGTGTGCGAACGCCTTGTTGGCTTCTGCCATACGGTGAACGTCTTCACGTTTCTTAACTGCAGTACCTTTGTTGTCTGCAGCGTCAGAAAGTTCGTTCGCCAGACGCAGAGCCATGGATTTATCACCGCGTTTACGAGCAGCTTCAACGATCCAACGCATTGCCAGAGCATTACGACGGACCGGACGGACTTCAACTGGTACCTGATAAGTAGAACCACCAACGCGGCGAGACTTAACTTCTACAGTCGGACGCACGTTGTCGAGAGCTACTTCGAAAGCTTCCAGTTCATTTTTACCAGAACGCTGAGCCAGGGTCTCCAGCGCGCTGTATACGATTGCTTCTGCAGTAGATTTTTTACCATCTACCATCAGGATATTTACAAATTTTGCCAGCAGTTCTGATCCGAATTTCGGATCTGGAAGAATTTTACGCTGACCAATGACGCGACGACGTGGCATGGGAATACTCCGTTGTTAATTCAGGATTGTCCAAAACTCTAAGAGTTTAGTGTGACATTAAGATAAATCAGTTTGGCCTTACTTAACGGAGAACCATTAAGCCTTAGGACGTTTCACGCCGTATTTGGAGCGAGATTGCTTACGGTCTTTAACGCCGGAGCAGTCAAGCGCACCACGAACGGTGTGGTAACGAACACCCGGAAGGTCTTTTACACGACCGCCACGGATCAGGATCACGGAGTGTTCCTGCAGGTTGTGACCTTCACCACCGATGTAGGAAGTCACTTCAAAACCGTTAGTCAAACGCACACGGCATACTTTACGCAGTGCGGAGTTTGGTTTTTTAGGAGTGGTAGTATATACACGAGTACATACGCCACGTTTCTGCGGGCAGGCTTCCAGCGCAGGCACGTTGCTTTTTGCAACTTTGCGTGCACGTGGTTTGCGTACCAGCTGGTTAACTGTTGCCATTAAATAGCTCCTGGTTTTAGCTTTTGCTTCGTAAACACGTAATAAAACGCCCTCATACAATATGAGGACGCGAAATTTTAGGGCTACGTCGAAAAGGTGTCAAGAATTATACAGCGATCTCAGATCACCAGTTCATTTGGCCGGTGTGCTGGATGGCCAGATTGACGAAATCAGTATAGCTAACCACGTCAATTTTGGTTGAAATTTGACCAATGAGGCCGCGGGCCTCGATATCATCTTTAAGCGCTGAGACAGAGATGGGGGCATTACAGAGAATATCAACAAAGCGGCTACCTTCTACTGCCGCCAGAACGCCATCCTGGATCAGCAGCACAGTATCACCCTCACGCAGCATGCTTAACAGGCTTTCGATGTCGCAGTGCCAGGGGGAACGGCTCAGGGTATGGAGCATGCGCGCCTCAGAATGTCAGGATTGTGTCGTAGTGGGAAAGCTGTTCCCGCAGTAATGCCGGTGCAAGTACAGTCGCGTCCAGAATGAAGGGGGTATTCTCTTTCAGGCCGCGGGCCTGCAGTGAAGCTGCACAGACATAGAACGTCTCGATGTCATACAACGGCAGGACTTTAAATGTCGAGATGTAATCCCGCGCCAGCACCGCCTGCGGCTGCTGACCGGCAAGCAGCTGAAATACGCCGTCTCCGATAAAGAACACACCGATCTCTTCCGTCAGTGCAGAAGTGGCCAGTAACGCATCCAGCCCTTCCCTTCCAGCGGCACTGCCATGTGGGGCAGAATGAAATACAAACGCAACGCGGTTCATCAGAATTGCACCATACGATCGCAGGTTAAGGCAGCCTGTGCCAGCGCCCCAAGACCGCTAAGGGAGAAGCCCTCGTTAAGATTCGCGGCAGGCAAACCGAGACGTTGCGCTTCATTCGCATCGCTTACGCCCCGACGCAGAGCCGCCGCCACGCAGATATGCAGGGCAACGCCATGCTCCTGGTTCAGCGACTGCCAGGCCCGGACCAGATCGAACTCGTCTGATGCGGGAGAGGTCAGCTGGTTTGCGTTATACACCCCTTCCCGATAAAAAAAGACGCTGACCAGCTCATGTCCGGCCGCCAGCAGTGCGCGGGCAAACTGCAACGCGCTGCTGGCCTGCTGTGTACCGTATGCCGGGCCTGTCACCATTAATGCAAAACGCATTACTTCTCTTGCCCCAGGAAATCGCCGCTTTTGAACTGACGGATGTAGAGATAGACCGTGTGCTTGGAGATGTTGAGGCGATCGGCCACCTGGTTAATGGCGTCTTTAATATCAAAAATGCCTTTTTCGTAGAGGTTAAGCACGATCTGACGATTCTTGGCATTGTTGGAGACGTTACGATCGGCATTAACTTCTTCAATGGTGAATTCCAGCGTCTGGGTCACGAGATCTTCAACGGAAGAGGCAAAGTTTACTGTGGATCCAACATCCGGCGTTTCTGGCGGAATGAAGGTGTTCATGATCTGGGAGAACGGCACATCAAGGTTCATGTTGATGCACAGCAAACCAATCACGCGATGATCGCGGTTGCGGATCGCGATGGTCACGGACTTCATGAGAACACCGCTCTTCGCGCGGGTGAAATAACATTTGGAGACGCTGCTGTCCGCGCCGGTCATGTCGTGCAGCATACGCAGTGCAAGGTCAGTGATTGGCGAGCCGATTTTACGGCCAGTATGCTCACCATTGGCGATGCGGATGGCAGAACATTTCAGATCTTGCAGGGAGTGCAAAACGATTTCGCAGTGGGACCCAATGAGCATCGCTAACCCGTCCACTACCGCTTCGTAGGATTTCAGAATATCGAAATCGGTCTGATCGAAAGGACGTTGATCCAGCAAATCAAGTTCGCTGGTTTCGTTGGTTAAAAGCGACCTGGTCATGAAAAAAACACTCCTTTTCAGGAGCCTGTCGGTAGGTTTTCAGGGCAGGCTCATTATTTACACGGGCAATTAAGTTAATACAGCGTAGATAGCGCTTCCAGTGTTAATTATATCTATACCCCAATAAAAAAACCGCCGCTTCTGAGGCGGCGGTTTTAACCGGTTTACTTCTTGGTGGCTTCTGCCGGCGCTTCTGGCTTCGCGTCAGGCTTAGCATCCGCTTTCGGCGCTGGCTTGATGTCCAGCAACTCTACGTCGAATACCAGGGTGGAGTTAGCCGGGATACCCGGGACGCCCGTTTTGCCATAAGCCAGATCCGGTGGGATGACCAGCTTGATTTTACCGCCTTTCTTGATGTTCTTCAGGCCTTCAGTCCAGCCAGGGATAACACCATCAAGACGGAATGAGAGTGGCTCACCGCGGGTGTAAGAGTTATCGAACTCTTTACCGTCGGTCAGGGTACCTTTGTAGTTCACAACGACGGTATCGCTGTCTTTCGGTGCCTCGCCAGTCCCTTCTTTCTCTACTTTGTAGACCAGGCCAGTAGGAGAAGTTTTTGCGCCTTTCTCTTTAGCGAAAGCGTCACGGAAGGTTTTGCCTTTCGCTTCGTTCTCAGCCGCGTCTTTCTCCATCTTCTCCTGCGCTGCGCCTTTCACGCGCGCTTCGAAAGCCTGCAGAGTTTGCTCGATTTCCTGGTCAGACAGTTTGCTCTTGTCTGCAAAAGCATCCTGTACGCCCGCGATCAGCTGCGCCTGATCCAGCTTGATGCCCAGTTTTTCTTGCTCTTTCAGAGAGTTTTCCATGTAACGGCCCAGAGATGCGCCCAGTGCGTAGGCTGATTTCTGGTCGTCATTTTTGAACGCCGCATTGCTGTCAGCAGTCGCAGCAGGTTTCGCCGCGGTATCGGCAGCGAAAGTCAGCGGCGCATGCAAAGCGACAGCCATCGTGGTCGCCAGCAGCGTTACTTTAAACAGTGATTTCATCCATTTCTCCAGGGCCGGGGACTCTCACCCCGTGTTAAGCGTAAATGAGTAGCGTACTATAAAACGTTGAGGAACAAATCTACAGGTAGACACCCCTGATTAGCACCACATTTCAGACTATTTTTGTTTAAATTAGTTTCGCAGCAAGGGGATGTTTACTGCGCGCAAGGATAATCTCAGGTAAAATTCGCCGCCGCCAGCCCCGGACGGGTTTAACGAAACAAACGAGGTGAATCATGCAGAATAGAGAGATGGAAGCACGTCTGGCTGAGCTTGAAAGCCGCCTGGCTTTTCAGGAGATCACCATCGATGAGCTGAATCAGACCGTCACCGCCCACGAGCTGGAGATGGCAAAGCTGCGGGATCTGATGCGTCTGTTAACGGAAAAAGTAAAAGCCTCCCAGGCATCGCACATCGCGTCGCAGTCGGAAGAGACGCCGCCACCCCATTATTGAGACGTAAAAAAAGCGGGAATATCCCGCTTTTTTGTGCCTTAAGGCGTAACGCTTAGTGGCAACCGCAGCCGCCGTTACCGCCGCAGCCGCCTTTACCGTGCTCGTGGCCATGGTCGTGATCGTGGCCGTGACCACCGCAGCAGCCATCGTGACCGTGATCGTGGTCATGACCGTGCGCACCATGAACGTGGCCGTGAGCCAGCTCTTCTTCAGTGGCTTCGCGGATCGCAACCACTTCAACGTTGAACTTCAGGTTCTGGCCAGCCAGCATGTGGTTGCCGTCAACCACAACGTGGTCGTCTTCAACTTCGGTAATTTCTACTGGAACCGGACCCTGGTCAGTTTCAGCCAGGAAACGCATGCCAACCTGCAGCTCATCAACGCCCATGAAGACGTCTTTAGGAACACGCTGAACCAGGTTTTCATCGTACTGACCGTAAGCGTCGTTTGCGCCTACAGCAACGTCAAATTTGTCACCAACTTCATGACCGTCCAGCGCGTTTTCCAGGCCGGAGATCAGGGAACCGTGACCGTGCAGGTAGTCCAGCGGCGCACTCACCGGAGACTCATCAACCAACACACCGTCTTCTGTACGTACCTGATAGGCCAGGCTGACCACCAGGTCTTTTGCTACTTTCATGATATCTCCTGAGCGTGGGAAAATTGCTGGCGCAGATTGTAGCCGAATTCTGCACCCGTGTACCCTTTAGCTTAAAAAAACTCGGGGCATATCGCTAGTCCGGATGAAAAATGCCGATCACTTGTTCTTCTTTGCGAACGTGATCGCGCACTTCTTTATCGGCTTCACGCATCTGGTGACCGCACTTAACACACTCAACAATATCGATATTGTTCTCTCGCCACATGGCCAGTGAATCCTGAGCCTGGCAGGCCGGGCATTTCGCGCCGGCGATAAAACGTTTACGTACCGCCATTCTTTACCTCGTTATTCATATTCATCCCAGCCGTCCGGCTGCCGACGCTCCTGCTGCATCTCACGCTGGAAAATCTCTTCCAGCTCGCGACGCGCCTCCCGTACGCGGGAAATCTGCACCGTATCGGTGTGGACCGGCATCAACTCGCGCAGCATGCGCATATCAAGACGACGGAAATGTAACTGCGCGCGCTGGGCCTGATGAGGATGCATACCCAACGTCACTAATGCTTTACGCCCCAGCTCCAGCGCACTGGAGAAGGTCTCGCGGGTAAAATACTTTACCCCTGCCTGAAGCAGCTCATGTGCCTCAACACGCCCTCGCGCCCGGGCCAGGATATGCAGATGGGGAAAGTGCTGCTGGCAGATCTCCACCAGCTTCAGGGTGTCTTCCGGATCATTACAGGTGATAACAATCGACTCCGCCGCCTCTGCGCCTGCGGAGCGCAGCAGTTCGACCTGTGTAGCATCGCCGTAATAGACCTTATAACCGTACTTGCGCATCAGGTTTACCGCGCTGATGTCGCGCTCAAGCACCGTCACGCGCATTTTATTCGCCATCAGCAGACGCCCGATTACCTGCCCAAACCGCCCGAAGCCCACCACGATCACCTGCGGTTTATCGTCCTCCACAAAGGGCGCTTCATGCTCATCTTCCGGGGCATTCATCCGGCGAGACAGCTGCTTATCGATAAGCTTCATGAGCAGCGGCGTGGTCATCATCGACAGCGTCACGGTCACTAACAGCAGCGCCATCTGGTCATCCTGAAACAATCTCTGGGACGATGCTGTGGAGAAGAGCACAAAAGCGAATTCGCCCCCCTGGCTCAGCACCCCGGCAAGCTGCGCCTTTTCCGCCTGCCGCAGGCCGTAAACCCGCGCCAGCCCATACAGCACCGCCATTTTAACCGTGACCAGCACGGCAACGCTCATCACCACCCACAGGATATGGGTGTAGAGCACGCCGAGATTGAGCGCCATACCGACAGAGATAAAGAACAGCCCTAACAGCAGCCCTTTAAAGGGATCGATGGCAATTTCCAGTTCATGCCGGTACTCACTCTCCGCCAGCAGCACACCCGCGATAAAAGTACCGAGCGCCATCGACAGGCCCAGCGCATCCATAAACAGGGCCGATCCCAGCACCAGCAGCAGCGTCGCGGCGGTAAATACCTCGCGTACGCCGGAGGCGGCAATAAACCGGAACACCGGGCGGAGCAGATAGCGCCCTCCCACCAGCATGCCGGCAAAGGCCAACACCTTCATGCCGATCTTCATCCAGTCGAAATGCTCCTCTCCCGATCCTGCCAGCAGTGGAACCAGGGCCAGCGCGGGGATCACCGCCAGATCCTGAAACAGCAGGATCGAGAAGCCCAGCTGCCCCGCTTCGTTGCGGTTCATGCCCTTATCGCGCATCAGCTGTAACGCCATTGCCGTAGAGGACATCGCCAGACCAATCCCGCCAACCACCGCGGCCTGCCATGAGAACTGGGTCAGCATCAGGAGTCCACCGAGGATCACCGCGCTGCACAGCACCTGCGCGGCACCCACACCAAAGATCGAGCGCCGTAGTTGCCAGAGCTTCGTCGGGTTCAGCTCAAGGCCGATAATAAACATCAGAAAGACGACGCCCAGCTCCGAGAAGTGCAGGATTTCGTCCACATCGCTGATGAACCCCAGCCCCCACGGACCGATGGCGATGCCCGCCAGCAGATAGCCGAGCACCGCGCCAATCCCCAGACGCGATGCCAACGGCACCGCCACCACGGCGGCAAACAGGAACAACACGCCTGCCAGTAAAAGATCTGAGCCTTCCATCAGTGACCTCCCGTCAGATTTGGCCCCGCCAGCCACTCACCGTACGCGCGGGCATGGCTGGCCAGCTCATCCTGATGCTGCCGACGAGCCCAGTAGATAATGATCGGACTCAGCCAGTGCATGCGGCACATGGCCGCAGTCAGCTCGAACGGGCGTAAGATCTCGTTCATCGAGTAGCGGTTAAGCCCATCGTGGCGATACGCACTCTCCGGCTCGCCAGTGGTAATGACGCTCCGCCAGGACTTTCCCGCCAGCTGGTTTCCTCCCACCCCACTGGCAAATCCACGGCTCAGGACGCGATCCAGCCACTCTTTCAGCAGCGCGGGGCAGCTGTAGGTGTAGAGAGGATGCTGAAATACGATGACGTCGTGCTGACGCAGCAGCTCCTGCTCATAGGGAATATCGATAAAAAAATCGGGGTAGTGCGCGTAAAGATCGTGCACTGTCACATTACTTAGCTGTAATGCCGGTTGTAGCAAAACCCGGTTGGCGACCGAGTCCTGAGACTCCGGATGGGCATACAGCAGCAGCACTTTGGCTGTCTGGGACATCATTCCTCTCCCGGGTCGTCATCACTGTTGTTTTGGGCTACCATGGCACACCCACGCGGCGCGTGGCGGCACATTTAACCTGATTATAATGACAACTTAACATAGTCGGAACATACGGCGCTCTATGATTGTTTTCTCCTCATTACAAATTCGTCGCGGCGTACGTGTCCTGCTGGACAACGCTACAGCCACCATTAACCCGGGCCAGAAAGTCGGCCTGGTGGGCAAAAACGGCTGCGGTAAATCCACGTTACTGTCATTGCTGAAAAACGAAATCAGTGCCGACGGCGGTAATTTTACCTACCCCGGCAACTGGCAGCTGGCCTGGGTAAACCAGGAGACGCCAGCCCTGAGCGTACCGGCGATGGATTATGTTATCGACGGCGATCGGGAATACCGCAAGCTGGAAGCGGAGCTGCATGCCGCCAACGAACGCAACGACGGCCATGCGATTGCCACCGTGCATGGCAAACTCGACGCTATTGATGCCTGGACTATTCGCTCCCGCGCCGCCAGCCTGTTGCACGGCCTGGGATTCAGTAACGAGCAGCTGGAACGCCCGGTCAGCGATTTCTCCGGTGGCTGGCGCATGCGCCTTAACCTGGCCCAGGCGCTGATCTGCCGCTCTGACCTGCTACTGCTCGATGAACCGACTAACCACCTCGATCTGGATGCGGTGATCTGGCTGGAGAAGTGGCTGAAGAGCTATCAGGGCACGCTGATCCTGATCTCCCACGACCGTGACTTCCTTGACCCGGTGGTGGATAAAATTATTCATATCGAACAGGAAACGATGTTCGAGTACACCGGCAACTACAGTTCGTTTGAGCGCCAGCGCGCGGTACGCCTCTCCCAGCAGCAGGCGATGTACGAAAGCCAGCAGCAGCGCGTGGCGCACCTGCAGAGCTTTGTCGATCGCTTCAAGGCGAAAGCATCAAAAGCCAAACAGGCCCAGAGCCGCATTAAGATGCTGGAACGCATGGAGATGATCGCCCCGGCGCACGTCGACAACCCGTTCCACTTTAGCTTCCGCGCGCCGGAAAGCCTGCCCAACCCGCTGCTGAAAATGGAAAAGGTCAGCGCGGGCTATGGCGAGCGCATCATCCTGGACTCCATCAAACTCAACCTGGTGCCGGGTTCCCGCATCGGTCTGCTCGGGCGCAATGGCGCCGGTAAATCGACGCTGATTAAGCTGCTGGCGGGCGAGCTTACGCCGGTACGTGGCGATATTGGTCTGGCGAAGGGCATCAAGCTTGGCTACTTCGCTCAGCATCAGCTGGAATTTTTGCGCGCGGACGAATCGCCACTACAGCACCTGGCGCGTCTGGCCCCGCAGGAGATGGAGCAGAAGCTGCGGGATTATCTGGGCGGCTTCGGCTTCCAGGGCGATAAAGTGACCGAGAATACTGAGCGCTTCTCCGGCGGCGAAAAAGCGCGTCTGGTGCTGGCCCTCATCGTCTGGCAGCGCCCTAACCTGCTGCTGCTCGATGAACCGACTAACCACCTGGATCTGGACATGCGCCAGGCGCTGACCGAGGCGCTGATTGAGTTCGAAGGCGCGCTGGTGGTCGTTTCGCACGATCGTCACCTGATCCGCTCCACCACCGACGATCTCTACCTGGTGCACGACAGTAAAGTAGAGCCTTTCGACGGCGATCTGGAAGATTATCAGCAATGGCTGACGGACGTACAGAAGCAGGAAAACCAGCCGGAAGAAGCTGCGAAAGAGAACGCCAACAGCGCCCAGGCCCGTAAGGATCAGAAGCGTCGCGAAGCTGAACTGCGCACCCAAACCCAGCCGCTGCGTAAAGAGATCACCCGTCTGGAAAAAGAGATGGAGAAGCTCAACGCCACGCTGGCCACCGTGGAAGAGAAGCTGGGCGACAGCGGCCTGTATGACCAGACTCGTAAAACCGAGCTAACCGAGTGCCTGCAGGTGCAGGCTAAAACCAAATCCAGCCTTGAGGAGTGCGAAATGGCCTGGCTGGAGGCGCAGGAGCAGCTCGAAGAGATGCTGCAGGCGGACTAATCCTTCCTGGCTTAGCAGGCGGCAACTCAACCGCCTGATAAGCCGCGATTAAACAAATGTAAAAAGTATCAGGCTGTATAGTAAAAGCAGACCACACAAATACTTCACAACCCTATGACACAAACAATCCCATCTGAGTTTAACTTTACGCCTGACGAGAGTGCGACGTTTGTCCCCATGCGGGGCCTGTCGAATCGACACCTGCAGACCATGCTGCCGCGTCTTATCCGTCGTAAAGTGCGTTTTACCCCTTTCTGGCAGCGCCTTGACCTGCCGGATGATGACTTCGTTGACTTAGCCTGGAGCGAAGATCCGCTTCAGGCACAGCACAAACCCCGGCTGGTGGTCTTTCACGGTCTGGAGGGCAGCCTGCACAGCCCCTATGCTCATGGTCTGATTGAGGCGGCGAAAGCGCGCGGTTGGCTGGGCGTGGTAATGCATTTCAGAGGCTGTAGCGGCGAACCCAATCGCCAGAAACGCATCTATCACTCTGGCGAAACAGAAGATGGCACCTGGTTCCTGCGCTGGCTGGCAGAGACTCACGGCCCTGCCCCCACCGCTGCGGTAGGCTATTCGCTGGGGGGAAACATGCTGGCCTGCCTGCTGGCAAAAGAGGGGGACGCTATTCCGCTGGACGCCGCCGTTATCGTTTCTGCTCCGTTTATGCTGGAACAGTGCAGCTATCATATGGATAAGGGCTTTTCGCGCGTGTATCAGCACTACCTGCTTAACCTGCTGAAAGGCAACGCCTCACGTAAACTGAAAGCCTATCCGGGCTCGCTGCCGGTCAACCTGGAGCAGCTCAAGCGCATGCGACGCATTCGTGAATTTGACGATCTGATCACCGCGAAAATCCATGGCTTTGCCGATGCGATTGACTACTATCGCCAGTGCAGCGCCATGCCGTTGCTGAATCAAATCACCCGGCCTACGCTGATTATTCACGCGAAAGACGATCCGTTTATGGATCATCACTCGATTCCGGCGCCGGAACATTTACCGGCAAACGTAGAGTATCAACTGACCGAACATGGTGGGCACGTGGGCTTTATCAGCGGAACGCTGCGTCGACCGCAGATGTGGCTGGAGACACGTATCCCGGACTGGCTAACCCCCTATCTGGAAAAATAGACATGATCATTCCCTGGCAGGATCTGGCTCCCGAAACGCTGGATAATCTGATTGAAAGCTTTGTGTTACGCGAAGGCACCGATTATGGTGAAGAGGAACGTTCGCTTGAGCAGAAGGTCGCTGATATCAGGCGCCAGCTGCAAAGCGGTGAGGTGCTGGTCGTATGGTCCGAGTTGCACGAAACTGTCAACATCATGCCTCGCAATCAATTTCGCGGTTAACCGCGACATCTTTCCACTCAGGGAGTTGCTATGTCCGCCAGACATCCGGTTATCGCCGTCACAGGGTCGAGTGGTGCAGGTACCACCACCACCAGCCTCGCCTTTCGTAAGATCTTCTCGCAACTGCATCTGCGTGCCGCGGAGGTCGAAGGCGACAGCTTTCACCGCTACACCCGCCCTGAGATGGATATGGCCATCCGCAAGGCCCGTGATTTAGGCAAACATATCAGCTACTTTGGCCCCGATGCTAACGACTTTGGCCTGCTGGAGCAGACCTTCGCAGAGTACGGGCGAAGCGGCACGGGCCAGTCGCGCAAATACCTGCATACCTATGACGAAGCGGTACCGTGGAACCAGGTTCCGGGCACCTTTACGCCCTGGCAGCCGCTGCCAGAACCCACCGACGTGCTGTTTTATGAAGGTCTGCACGGCGGGGTCGTCACGCCGCACCATGACGTGGCGCGCCATGTCGATCTGCTGGTGGGCGTCGTACCCATTGTAAACCTGGAGTGGATCCAGAAGCTGACGCGGGATACCAGCGAACGCGGCCATTCACGAGAAGCGGTGATGGATTCGGTGGTTCGCTCCATGGAAGATTACATTAACTTCCTCACGCCGCAGTTTTCCCGCACCCATATTAACTTCCAGCGCGTCCCGACCGTGGACACCTCTAACCCCTTTGCCGCAAAAGCGATCCCGTCGCTGGATGAGAGCTTTGTGGTGATCCATTTCCGCAATCTGGACAATATCGATTACCCCTGGCTGCTGGCGATGCTGCAGGGCTCGTTTATCTCGCACATGAATACGCTGGTGGTCCCGGGCGGGAAGATGGGACTGGCGATGGAGTTGATCATGACGCCGCTGGTGCAGCGGTTAATGGAAGGGAAGAAGATCGATTGAGGCTTGTAGGCCGGGGAAACGAAGTGCCGCCCGGCGTTTGATCCAGGACTTACGCCTCGATCACTTCATACGAATGGGTAATATTGACCGCTTTTTCCAGCATCAGCGCCACGGAGCAGTACTTCTCCGCAGAGAGATCCACCGCGCGGGAGACCGCAGCCTCTTTTAGCGCTTTGCCGGTTACCACGAAATGAAGGTTGATATGGGTAAAGAGACGCGGCGCTTCATCCCGGCGCTCTGAGGTCAGTTTCACTTCGCAATCGGTCACATCGTGACGCCCTTTTTGCAGAATCGAGACCACGTCGATAGCGCTGCATCCCCCTGCCGCCATCAGAACCACTTCCATCGGGCTGGGTGCTTTATCACCGGAGTTGCCATCCATCAGAATCTGGTGCCCCGAGGCGGACTCACCGAGGAACGTTAACCCTTCAACCCATTTCACACGTGCTTGCATTTTAACTCACTCCAGGCTTGCATTTTTTCTGTCAGATTACGCGCCAGTAACAATTCTGGCAAAGGAAGTCGACCTGCATCAAGCTGAAGCGAGACACCAGGAGACACGCGGCAAAACCTATGCTAAAACAGTCGTGATGCTACAGTAATACATTGACGTTGCACATGTATGCAGAGGACATCACACATTACAGGCTGCTAATTATTGTGACAGCCAGATCCCCAGGTAAGGGGAAGAATTCGATTGCAACCCCAGAGCGAAGGTAGAAAGCCTGACTCTGGAGACAGCTTATAACAGAGGATAACAGCGCATGGTGCTTGGCAAACCGCAAACAGACCCGACTCTCGAATGGTTCTTGTCTCATTGCCACATTCATAAGTACCCATCGAAGAGCACGCTGATTCACCAGGGTGAAAAAGCGGAAACGTTGTATTACATCGTCAAAGGCTCAGTGGCAGTGCTGATCAAAGATGAAGAAGGCAAAGAGATGATCCTCTCTTACCTGAATCAGGGAGACTTTATCGGTGAACTGGGCCTGTTTGAAGAAGGTCAGGAGCGTAGCGCCTGGGTCCGGGCAAAAACTGCGTGTGAAGTGGCTGAGATCTCTTATAAGAAATTCCGCCAGCTGATCCAGGTTAACCCGGATATCCTGATGCGCCTCTCTTCGCAGATGGCTCGCCGTCTGCAGGTCACCTCTGAGAAAGTGGGTAACCTCGCCTTCCTGGACGTGACGGGCCGTATCGCTCAGACGCTGCTGAACCTGGCGAAACAGCCAGACGCCATGACCCACCCGGACGGTATGCAAATTAAAATTACCCGTCAGGAGATCGGTCAGATCGTCGGTTGTTCCCGTGAGACAGTGGGTCGTATTCTGAAAATGCTGGAAGATCAGAACCTGATTTCCGCCCACGGTAAAACCATCGTGGTTTACGGAACACGTTAATTCCGCTCAGACGGCGTGGCATCGCATGATGACACGCCGTTTTTGTCTCTCTCACCCATGTGGCGCAGGCTCATTTATCACCCGGAAGTTAACTACGCACTACGGCAAACCCTGGTGTTGTGTCTCCCTGTGGCTGTGGGGTTAGTACTCGGTTATCTGCAATACGGCCTTCTGTTTTCTCTTGTTCCCGCCTGCTGCAACATTGCGGGTCTCGACACGCCCCATAAACGCTTTTTTAAACGCCTGATAATTGGCGGCTGCCTGTTTGCTGGCTGTAGTCTGGCGGTACAATTGCTGCTGGCGCGTGATATTCCGCTGCCCCTCATTCTGACCGCACTGGCGATGACGTTAGGGGTCACGGCGGAGATCAGCGCCCTCCACGCCCGCCTGCTGCCCGCCTCGCTGATTGCGGCCATCTTTACCCTGAGCCTGGCGGGGAATTTACCGATCTGGGCGCCGCTGCTGATCTACGCCCTGGGGACACTCTGGTACGGGCTGTTTAACTGGTTCTGGTTCTGGCTGTGGCGGGAGCAGCCGCTGCGTGAATCCCTGAGCGTACTCTACCGCCAGCTGGCTGATTACTGTGAAGCCAAATATACCCTGCTGACCCAGCACACCGACCCGGAAAAATCGCTGCCGCCGCTGCTGGCGCGCCAGCAGAAGGTGGTGGACCTGATTAGTCAGTGTTACCAGCAACTGCATATGCTGGCGGCGAACAGGAATCATGAATACAAGCGGCTGCTGCGTATCTTCCAGGTGGGGCTGGATCTGCAGGAGCATATCTCCGTTAGCCTGCATCATCCGCAAGAGGTGCAAAAGTTGGTCGAGCGCAGCCACGCTGAAGCGGTGATCCGCTGGAACGCGCAGACCGTCGCCGCCCGGCTGCGGGTACTGGCCGACGATATTCTCTATCACCGCTATCCCACCCGCTTTAACATGGACAAACAGCTCGGCGCGCTGGAGAAAATTGCCCGCCAGCATGCGGATAACCCGGTCGGCCAGTTCGCCGCCTGGCACTTCAGCCGTATTGCCCGCGTGCTTCGCACCCAACGCCCGCTCTACCCGCGTGACCTGATGGCGGATAAGCAGAAGCGCCTGCCGCTGATCCCCGCCCTGAGAAGCTATCTGTCGCTAAAGTCTGCCGCCCTGCGTAATGCGGCACGTATCAGCGTCATGCTGAGTATCGCCAGCCTGATGGGTATGGCGCTGCACCTGCCTAAGCCTTACTGGATCTTAATGACCGTTCTGCTGGTGACGCAAAACGGCTACAGCGCCACGCGGGTGCGCATCCTCCACCGGGCAGGCGGCACGATGGCGGGGCTGATTATTGCGGGGATCA
Source organism: Leclercia sp. LSNIH1 (assembly GCF_002902985.1). Lineage (NCBI taxonomy): Bacteria > Pseudomonadati > Pseudomonadota > Gammaproteobacteria > Enterobacterales > Enterobacteriaceae > Leclercia > Leclercia sp. LSNIH1. The sequence continues at coordinate 520,827 of NZ_CP026167.1, forward strand.
CCCTGCACCTTCACGTCCCGGAAGGCTATACCCTGACGGGTATGCTGCTGGTAACGCTGGTGAGTTACCTCATCATCCGTAAGAACTACGGCTGGGCGACGGTGGGCTTTACGCTGACCGCGGTCTACACCCTGCAACTGATTACGCTCAATGGTGAGCAGTTTATTATCGCCCGGCTGGCAGATACGCTGATTGGCTGCCTGATTGCCTTTGGCGGCATGGTGTGGCTGTGGCCGCAGTGGCAGAGCGGATTGCTGCGACAGAACGCCCACGACGCGCTGGAGGCCGACCAGGAGGCCATCCGCCTGATCCTCAGCGACGATCCGCAACCCACGCCGCTGGCCTGGCAGCGCATGAAGGTCAACCAGGCGCACAATGCCCTGTTCAACTCCCTCAACCAGGCGATGCAGGAGCCGGGCTTCAATTCGGCCTATCTGGCGGATATGAAACTGTGGGTGACGCACAGCCAGTTTATCGTCGAGCATATCAACGCGATGACAACCCTGGCGCGGGAGCATACGATGCTGACGCCAGACCTGGCGCAGCGTTATTTGCAGTCGTGTGAAATCGGCCTTCAGCGCTGCCAGCAGCGCCTGGAGTATGACGCGCCGGGTGAGAGCGGAGACAGCAATATTCTGGAAGCGCCAGAGACCCTGACGCAAGGCCCCATGAGTACGCTGGAACAACATCTGCAGCGCATTCTGGGGCATCTGAATACTATGCACACCATTTCGTCGGTGGCCTGGCGCCAGCGTCCACATCATGGCATCTGGTTGATCCGGCGTTTGAAACGCACACCGTATTAAACGCCGGGTGGCGCTGCGCTTACCCGGCCTACGGTCTTGTAGGCCCGTGCAAGCGTAGCGCCGCCGGGCTACACAGCTACTGCTGAACCACCCGCTTCACCGCCTGCGCAAAGCGGGTCATCCCCTCTTCGATATCCTGGCTTTCCACCAGCAGCGACGGCGCAAAGCGCATCACGTCCGGCCCGGCGTTGAGCACCATCGCCCCTTCGCTGGCGGCGGCGTAGAGAAAATCGCGCGCCCGGCCTTTGTACTGCGGCTTCAGTTCGGCACCAATCAACAGTCCCATGCCGCGGATATCACTGAAGACATCGTACTGCGCATCGATCTGCTGAAGATGCTTCACAAACTGCTCGCGCTTTGTATTGACGCCGCTCAGCACTTCCGGGGTATTGATGATATCGAACGCCGCTCCGGCAACCGCGCACGCCAGCGGGTTGCCGCCATAGGTCGAGCCGTGAGAGCCCACGTGGAATGCCGATGCGATATCCTGCGTGGTGAGCACGGCGCTCACCGGGAAGCCACCCCCGAGCGCTTTGGCGCTGGTCAGGATGTCCGGCGTCACGCCGTAGTGCATATAAGCAAAGAGATCCCCGGTACGGCCCATGCCGCTCTGCACTTCGTCAAAGACCAGCAGGGCCTGGTGCTGATCGCACAGATCGCGTAGCCCCTGCAGGAATTCTGGCGTTGCCGCCATCACGCCGCCTTCACCCTGGATCGGCTCAACCACCACCGCGCAGGTGTGATCGTCCATCACCGCTTTTACCGCATGCAGATCGTTAAACGGCACGTGGATGATGTCGGCCGGTTTCGGGCCAAAACCATCGGAATATTTTGGCTGACCGCCCACGGTCACGGTAAACAGCGAACGGCCATGAAACGCATTGTGGAAGGCGATGATTTTGGTTTTAAACGGGCTGTGGCGGGTGGAGGCGTAATAACGGGCCAGCTTGAAAGCGGTTTCGTTGGCTTCGGTGCCGGAGTTCATAAACAGCACACGCTCGGCAAAGGTAGCCTCGATGATTTTGCGCCCGAGACGTAGCGCAGGTTCGTTGGTAAAGACGTTGCTGGTGTGCCACAGGGTTTCGCCCTGGGTTTTCAGCGCCTCGACCAGCGCCGGGTGGCAGTGACCTAACGCCGTCACCGCAATGCCGCCCGCAAAATCAATGTACTCTTTGCCCTGCTGATCCCAGACGCGGCTGCCTTTCCCCTTCACCGGGATAAACTCAGCCGGTGCATAAACTGGCAGTATCACTTCATCGAATGTTGCGCGCGTAATTGCAGATTGTTCAGTTGCCATGTAATCCCACCCTTTTTTAAGCACAAAGCAGAAGTGAAAATATAATCACGAAATATGCTTAAAAAATCACTTTATGGCAACTAAAAATCAACGATTGAGGAAATTAGCCAGCAGCTGGTGGCCCTGTTCGCTGAGAATGCTTTCGGGGTGGAACTGCACCCCCTCCAGATCCCATTCACGGTGACGGATACCCATGATCTCCTGCGTTTCGCTCCAGGCGGTGACCTCAAAGCAGTCGGGTAAGGTGGGCGGATCGATAATCAGTGAGTGATAGCGGGTAACGGTAAGGGGGTTATTCAGGCCGCAGAAGACCCCGACGCCGTTGTGCGTCACCGGGGAGGTTTTGCCATGCATCACTTTCGCGGCCCGCACAATGGTGGCGCCAAAGACCTGGGCGATGGCCTGATGCCCGAGGCAGACGCCCAGAATCGGCACTTTACCGGCATAGCGCTGGATCACCGCCAGCGAGATGCCAGACTCATCCGGCGTGCAGGGGCCGGGGGAGATAACGATTTTTTGCGGATTGAGCGTGGCGACATCCTCCAGCGAGAGTGCGTCGTTGCGCCGGACCACCACCTCCGCCCCCAGCTCGCAAAAATACTGGTACAGGTTCCAGGTGAAGGAATCGTAGTTATCAATCAGCAGAATCATGGCGGCTCCTGAAAAAATGGCCGCCCTATTCTACTCAGTTTCCCCGGCTTCGCTTACCACTTTACTGAAGATTGCGTTCAACGCGCTCAGATCCCCCATCGCACCGCTCTGGTTGGCCTGCGCCCACTCTTCCGGATCGATATCGCGCCAGTCAAGCTGGTAGCCCGCATGGATCGCCAGCTGCTCAAAGAAGATGCGCTGAACAATACCGTTGCCGATGCGGAACGGATGCAGAACGTTGATCTCGCAATAGTAGTGGCTGAGGCGGTTAATGAACTCCTCTCTCTCCAGCCCAACGAGATAGCCCTCCTCCTCCAGATCCTGCATCAGGGCGTTGCCCTCTTTTTCGATGTAGGCGAAGTGGCAGAAGCGGGTATCGCCCTGGTAAATATCCATCTCACGAATATCACCCGCCCAGTCAAAGATATCCTGATAGATATGCTGATGAATGGCGCACAGATGTGGGAGGCCGCGCAGCAGCGGCCCCAGCCCCAGGGTTGCCGCTCGCAGTGCGGTAAATTGATACGCCGCCTGCGCCAGACGCTCCGCCTGGCGGATGCCCAGCCGGTTACGCATGACATTCAGGCCGGGATAGAGATAGGGATCGCGATCGTTGCCGTATTTATCGCTCATACTGCCTCCTGAGCTCCTCAAGACGCAGTTCTGCCTCGTCGGCATTGAGCGTGACTAAGGGACTATCGACGCCTTCAAGACGGCGACTGGCCTGAAAATTCGCGTTTCGCTGTTGTTCCCAAAGACGGGATTTTTGCTTATCAGTGAGTTTTTTCACCCTTTTCCTCCCTGCTTGTGCCCGTGTTGCCACAAGTATAAGCAGCAAACTGCGGTTTCGCAGGGAGGTAAAGGCAACGCGGGCAAAACCTGCCCGCGCCATTACGGATTAAGGCAGGACTTTCGCAGAGAGGATAACTATCGGTTTTGACGGCACATTCTGGTAAGGGCCGACGTCGTGCGTCTGTACCTGAGAGATTTTATCGGCCACGTCCATGCCTTTCACAACTTTACCAAATACCGCATAGCCAAAGTCACGCTGGCCGTGGTCAAGGAAGGCGTTGTCCGCCACGTTGAGGAAGAACTGGCTGGTTGCGCTGTCTTTATCGGCGGTACGCGCCATAGAGATGGTGCCGCGGGTGTTACGCAGGCCGTTATCCGCTTCGTTCTTGATTGGCGGGTTTGGCTGCTTCTGCTGCATCTGATCGTTGAAGCCGCCGCCCTGCACCATAAAGCCCGGGATCACACGGTGGAACGTAGTGCCGTTATAAAAACCGCTGTTGACATAATCGAGGAAGTTTTTCACAGAAACGGGAGCTTTCTGACTGTTCAGTTCCAGCTCAATGTTGCCGGCAGAGGTGGTCAACAGAACGTGCGGGTCTCCTTTCGCTGCCAGCGCAGCAGGAGAGAGGGCTGAAAGAGCGAATACAGCCGCGACAGCCGCCAGAGTTGATTTGAGCATGAGAATTCCTTAACAAAGCGCAGTAAAGAAAGCGAATGGCTTGATTCTAAAGAGCAGTATGAATCCAGGCCAGCCCTTTACCTAATTTTACCTATTTGAAACAGATGTAACCGCCCGGCAAAGTCGTGCCAGCACCATTAACGTGATTAATATCACTATTTATCATGCAATGAATGATTAATTTGACCTAAAAGATTTAATTAGATCACATTCACGATTAAAATCTGGCCGCTCGCAGCGCAGCCAATGCGCTTTACACTTCTCTTCACAGGCCAGTCATGACTAACAGCAATCGTATCAAGCTCACATGGATCAGCTTCTTCTCCTACGCCCTCACCGGTGCGTTGGTAATTGTCACCGGGATGGTGATGGGAAATATCGCAGACTATTTCAACCTGCCCGTTTCCAGCATGAGTAACACCTTCACCTTTCTTAACGCCGGGATCCTGATCTCCATTTTTCTCAATGCCTGGCTGATGGAAATCGTCCCACTGAAAACCCAGCTGCGTTTTGGCTTTGTGCTGATGGTGCTTGCCGTGGCGGGTCTGATGCTCAGCCATAGCATCGCATTGTTCTCCGCCGCCATGTTTGTGCTGGGTCTGGTCAGCGGCATCACCATGTCGATTGGTACCTTCCTCATTACCCACATGTATGAAGGCCGTCAGCGCGGCGCGCGACTGCTCTTCACCGACTCCTTCTTCAGCATGGCAGGGATGATCTTCCCGATTGTGGCCGCCGCGCTGCTGGCCCGCAGCATTGAGTGGTACTGGGTTTACGCCTGCATTGGTCTGGTCTACGTGGCGATCTTTATTCTGACCTTCGGCTGTGACTTCCCGGTCCTGGGCAAAAAAGCGCAGACCACCAGCGAGCCGGTGGTGAAAGAAAAATGGGGGATTGGTGTCCTGTTCCTCTCCATCGCCGCCCTCTGCTACATCCTGGGTCAACTGGGCTTTATCTCCTGGGTGCCGGAGTATGCCAAAGGTCTGGGGATGAGCCTGAACGATGCCGGTAAGCTGGTGAGTGACTTCTGGATGTCCTACATGTTCGGCATGTGGGCGTTCAGCTTTATCCTGCGCTTCTTCGATCTGCAGCGGATCCTCACCGTGCTGGCGGGCGCCGCCACCGTGCTGATGTACCTGTTTATCAACGGCTCTCCGGAGCAGATGCCGTGGTTTATCCTGACGCTCGGCTTCTTCTCCAGCGCCATTTACACCTCGATCATCACTCTGGGCTCCCTGCAGACCAAAGTGGCTTCGCCGAAGCTGGTTAACTTCGTGCTGACCTGCGGCACCATCGGCACCATGCTGACCTTCGTGGTAACCGGCCCGATTGTGGCGCACAGCGGCCCGCTGGCAGCGTTACACACCGCCAATGGTCTTTATGCCGTGGTATTTGTAATGTGCCTGGTGCTGGGCTTCGTCACCCGCCACCGCCAGCATAACGCGGCGGCAGCGACGCACTAATCCTTATGCCCCTTTGCGCTCAGTAAAGGGGCTGTTTTTGGTAAAGCATACCTCTTCCCCACCGCTGTCCATCTGAACCCATGTCTGGGCTAACTGCGTGGCGGCAATGACCCTGCCCTGACGAATCGACCAGCGCACAGGCACCTGACAACGCACCGCCTCAAAGCCACTTTCCGCGGGCAGAATCACCAGATTCGCCGGATTCCCCGTCTCAATACCGTAATCGCTCAGCCCAAACGTTCTGGCGCTGTTATGGGTGATCAAGTTAAGTCCGCTATCAATTTGCTGATACCCCATCATCTGACAGACATGCAGCCCCATATGCAGCACCTGCAACATATTGCCGGTGCCCAGCGGATACCACGGATCAAACACGTCGTCATGGCCGAAGCAGACGTTGACGCCCGCCTCAAGCAGCTCCTTCACGCGGGTAATGCCGCGCCGCTTCGGATAATCATCAAAGCGCCCCTGCAGATGGATATTCACCAGCGGATTGGCCACAAAGTTAATCCCGGAGAGCTTCAGCAGACGAAACAGCCGCGAAGTGTAAGCCCCGTTATAAGAGTGCATGGCGGTGGTATGGCTGGCAGTGACGCGCGGGCCGATCCCGGCCTCATACGCCAGCGTCGCCACCGTTTCGACAAACCGTGACTGTTCATCGTCGATCTCATCGCAGTGAATATCCAGCGGCCGGTCGTACTTCTTCGCCAGTTCAAAGGCGATATGCAGGGACTGAACGCCATACTCCCGGGTGAATTCGAAGTGCGGGATGGCGCCCACCACATCCGCCCCCAGCTTTAAGGCCTCTTCCAGCAGCGCCGCGCCATTCGGGTAAGAGAGAATCCCTTCCTGCGGGAAGGCCACAATCTGCAGCGTCACCCACGGGGCGACCTCCTGCTTCACCTCCAGCATCGCTTTCAGGGCGGTCAGCGTCGGGTCGGAGACATCCACATGGGTGCGTACAAACTGGATGCCGTTGGCGATCTGCCACTTCAGGGTTTTCCAGGCACGGGCTTTAACATCCTCATGGCTGAGCAGCGCTTTGCGCTCTGCCCAACGCTCTATGCCTTCAAACAGCGTCCCGGACTGGTTCCAGTTCGGCTCACCTGCGGTCTGGGTGGTATCCAGGTGGATATGCGGTTCGATAAAAGGCGGGATGGCTAACCCTCCGCGGGCATTCAACACTTCATAGCTCTCAACCTGCTTTTCGCCCGTCGGGGTGATTTCGCCAAAACGACCGTTCTCAATAGTCAGTTGCCAAAAGCCGTCACGGCCCGGTAAACGGACGTTCTGAATAAGCCAAAGCGGTGCTGTAGACATCATATTCTCCCTAAGATGGGGGCTGAAATTCAGGAGTAGCTGAAATTAAAAATTAGCCTCCTGATTTGTACACATAATCATCGATTATGAAAAGCCTGCGATTTCCACGACTTATAAAAAACCTGACAAATCAGGCATCTACCCACTAAGGAGTAGTTGAAGGCGTATTTGATTTGCATCAATAAGCGCCGTTGCTGAATCGTTAAGGTAGGCAGTAATAGAAAAGAAATCGAGGCAAAAATGAGCAAAGTCAGACTCGCTATTATCGGTAACGGCATGGTCGGTCACCGCTTTATTGAGGATCTACTCGATAAAGCCGATGCCGCCCAGTTCGACATTACCGTGTTCTGTGAAGAACCCCGTAAGGCGTACGACCGCGTGCACCTCTCCTCCTATTTCTCTCACCACACCGCCGAGGAGCTCTCTCTGGTGCGCGAAGGTTTTTACGAGAAACATGGCGTGAAGGTGCTGGTGGGCGAGCGCGCTATCACCATCAACCGTCAGGAAAAAGTGATTCATTCCAGTGCGGGACGCACGGTTTTTTACGACAAGCTGATCATGGCGACTGGCTCCTATCCGTGGATCCCGCCGATCAAAGGCTCGGAAACCCAGGACTGCTTCGTCTATCGCACCATTGAAGATCTCAACGCCATCGAATCCTGCGCCCGTCGCAGTAAACGCGGCGCGGTGGTCGGCGGCGGCCTGCTCGGCCTCGAAGCCGCTGGTGCACTGAAGAACTTAGGCGTTGAAACCCACGTCATCGAATTTGCCCCGATGCTGATGGCAGAGCAGCTTGACCACATGGGTGGCGAGCAGCTCAAACGCAAAATTGAGAGCATGGGTGTGAAGGTTCACACCAGCAAAAATACCAAAGAGATCGTGCAGGAAGGCACCGAGGCGCGTAAAACCATGCGCTTCGCCGACGGCAGCGAGCTGGAAGTCGACTTTATCGTCTTCTCCACCGGTATTCGCCCGCGCGACAAGCTGGCCACCCAGTGCGGCCTGGCGGTTGCCCAGCGTGGCGGCATCATGATCAACTCAACCTGCCAGACCTCCGATCCGGATATCTACGCCATCGGCGAGTGCGCCAGCTGGGAAAACCACGTCTACGGTCTGGTCGCCCCTGGCTACAAAATGGCGCAGGTCGCCGTTGACCATATCCTCGGCAATGAAAACGCCTTCGAAGGCGCGGACATGAGCGCCAAGCTGAAACTGCTGGGCGTGGACGTAGGCGGTATCGGCGATGCGCATGGCCGTACGCCAAACTCCCGCAGCTACGTCTATCTCGACGAAAGCAAAGAGGTCTATAAACGTCTTATCGTCAGCGAAGATAACAAAACCCTGCTCGGCGCGGTGCTGGTGGGCGACACCAGCGATTTCGGCAACCTGCTGCAGCTGGTGCTGAACGCTATCGAACTGCCGGAGAACCCGGATGCGCTGATCCTGCCTGCTCATGCGGCCAGCGGTAAACCCTCTATCGGTGTCGATAAGCTGCCCGACAGCGCGCAAATTTGCTCCTGCTTCGATGTCACCAAAGGCATGCTGATTTCTGCCATCAACAAAGGCTGCCACACCGTGGCGGCGCTGAAAGCGGAAACCAAAGCCGGTACCGGCTGCGGCGGCTGTATCCCACTGGTGACCCAGGTGCTCAACGCCGAGCTGGCGAAACAGGGTATCGAAGTGAACAACAACCTGTGCGAGCACTTCGCTTACTCTCGCCAGGAGCTGTACCACCTGATCCGCGTGGAAGGCATCAAATCCTTCGACGAGCTGCTGCAAAAACATGGCCAGGGTTATGGCTGTGAAGTGTGTAAACCGACCGTCGGTTCTCTGCTGGCCTCCTGCTGGAATGAGTATGTGCTCAAACCACAGCACACGCCGCTGCAGGACACCAACGACAACTTCCTGGCGAACATCCAGAAAGATGGCACCTACTCGGTGATCCCACGCTCTGCCGGCGGCGAAATCACCCCGGAAGGGCTGGTGGCGGTCGGCCGCATCGCCCGCGAATTTAACCTCTACACCAAAATCACCGGCTCCCAGCGTATCGGCCTGTTCGGTGCGCAGAAAGATGACCTGCCGGAAATCTGGCGTCAGCTGATTGAAGCGGGCTTCGAAACCGGTCACGCCTATGCCAAAGCGCTGCGTATGGCGAAAACCTGCGTCGGCAGCACCTGGTGCCGTTACGGCGTGGGCGACAGCGTCGGCTTCGGCGTCGAGCTGGAAAACCGCTACAAAGGTATTCGTACCCCGCACAAAATGAAGTTCGGCGTCTCCGGCTGTACCCGTGAATGTGCCGAAGCGCAGGGTAAAGATGTGGGTATCATCGCCACTGAGAAAGGCTGGAACCTGTACGTCTGCGGTAACGGCGGGATGAAACCACGCCATGCAGATCTGCTGGCGGCGGATATCGACCGTGAAACGCTGATCAAATACCTCGACCGTTTCATGATGTTCTACATCCGTACCGCGGACAAACTGACCCGTACCGCGCCGTGGCTGGATAACCTGGAAGGCGGCATCGACTACCTGAAGTCCGTCATCATCGACGACAAGCTCGGCCTGAACGCGACGCTGGAAGAAGAGATGGCTCGCCTTCGCGACGCCGTGATTTGCGAATGGACAGAAACCGTCAACACCCCGTCGGCGCAGGTTCGCTTCAAGCACTTTATCAACAGCAACCAGCGCGATCCGAGCGTGCAGGTCGTGCCTGAGCGCGAACAACATCGCCCGGCAACGCCGTATGAACGTATTCCGGTGATGCTGGTGGAGGAAAACGTATGAGCCAGTGGGTAAACATCTGCAACATCGACGAGATCCTGCCTGCCACCGGCGTATGCGCGCTGTTAGGTCATGAGCAGGTTGCCATTTTCCGTCCGCGCCACGACGAACAGGTTTTTGCCATCAGCAATATCGACCCGTTCTTTGAGGCCAGCGTGCTTTCCCGTGGGATTATCGCTGAGCATCAGGGGGAGCTGTGGGTTGCCAGCCCGCTGAAAAAGCAGCGCTTCCGCCTGAGCGACGGCCACTGTATGGAAGACGAAACCCGCTCCGTTAAACACTATGACGTTCGCGTGAAGGACGGCAAGGTGCAGCTGAGAGGCTGATTGAAACGGGGGCGCAATGCCCCCGCTATTTGTTTTGATTTTGATGTTGTAGGCCCGGCAAGCGCTGCGCCGCCGGGCAGTTGCCGGGTGGCGGAGCAGGCTCCTTATCCGGCCTACAACGTATTTATTCTTTCTTTCATTACTATTCTGGATAATCAAATGTTTACAGACACCATCAATAAGTGTGCGGCTAACGCTGCCCGGATTGCACGCCTCAGTAAAAACAGTCCTCTCGGCTTCTGGATCAGCTCCGCCATGGCGGGCGCCTATGTCGGCCTGGGGATCATTTTAATTTTCACTCTTGGTAACCTCGTCGACCCGTCTGTGCGTCCGCTGGTGATGGGCGCCACCTTCGGGATCGCTTTAACCCTGGTCATCATCGCCGGTTCTGAACTGTTCACCGGTCACACCATGTTCCTGACGCTGGGTGTCAAAGCGGGCACCATCACTCAGGGCCAGATGTGGGGCATTCTGCCGCAGACCTGGCTCGGTAACCTGGTGGGCTCGGTGTTTGTCGCGCTGCTGTATAGCTGGGGCGGCGGAAGCCTGTTGCCGGTCGATACCAGCCTCGTGCACACCGTCGCGCTGGCAAAAACTACCGCCCCGGCGATGGTGCTCTTCTTTAAAGGCGCGCTCTGTAACTGGCTGGTTTGCCTGGCTATCTGGATGGCAATCCGTACTGACGGCGCCGCGAAGTTCATCGCTATCTGGTGGTGTCTGCTGGCCTTTATCGCCTCTGGCTACGAACACTCCATCGCCAACATGACGCTGTTTGCCCTCTCCTGGTTCGGTCACCACAGCGAAGCGTATACCCTGTCAGGTATCGGCCATAACCTGTTGTGGGTAACGCTTGGCAATACCCTTTCCGGGGTTGTATTTATGGGTTGGGGTTACTGGTATGCTACCCCTAAAGCGGAGCGTCCGACTCCTGCAACCATCGCAACCGTTCAGGCGAAAGCCAACCAGTAAGAGGTAATGTCGTGGATCACCTGCCAATATTCTGTCAATTACGCAATCGTGACTGCCTGCTCGTAGGTGGTGGCGATGTGGCTGAACGCAAAGCCCGCCTGCTGTTAGACGCAGGTGCCCGACTTACCGTCAACGCTCTCGACTTCGCCCCGCAATTCACCGTGTGGGCGCAGGAAGGGATGCTCACCCTCGTTGAGGGTGAGTTCAACGAAACGCTGCTCGATACCTGCTGGCTGACCATCGCCGCCACCGACGACGATGCGGTTAACCAGCGCGTCAGCGACGCCTGTGAAGCGCGGCGGATCTTCTGCAACGTGGTGGATGCGCCGAAAGAGGCGAGCTTTATCATGCCGTCGATTATCGACCGCTCGCCGTTGATGGTCGCTGTCTCCTCCGGTGGCACCTCGCCGGTACTGGCGCGCCTGCTGCGTGAAAAGCTGGAAGCCATTCTGCCGCAGCATTTAGGCCAGGTGGCCCAGTATGCGGGGCAGCTGCGAAGCCGTGTGAAAAAGCAGTTTGCCACCGTGGGCGAACGCCGTCGTTTCTGGGAAAAATTCTTTGTGAACGACCGGCTGGCGCAGTCGCTGGCGAATCAGGATCAAAAGGCCGTGGATGAAACCACCGAGCAACTGATCAATGCCCCGCTCGATCACCGGGGCGAAGTGGTGCTGGTGGGTGCCGGTCCGGGTGATGCCGGCCTGTTAACCCTGAAAGGGCTACAGCAGATCCAGCAGGCGGATATCGTGGTCTATGACCGCCTGGTCTCTGACGACATTATGAACCTGGTGCGCCGGGATGCCGACCGGGTGTTTGTCGGCAAGCGCGCAGGTTATCACTGCGTTCCGCAGGAAGAGATTAACCAGATCCTGCTGCGTGAAGCCCAGAAGGGTAAACGCGTGGTGCGGCTGAAAGGCGGCGATCCGTTTATCTTCGGGCGCGGCGGCGAGGAGCTGGAGACGCTATGCGAAGCGGGCATTCCCTTCTCGGTGGTGCCGGGCATTACCGCAGCCTCCGGTTGCTCCGCCTATTCCGGCATTCCGCTGACCCATCGCGATTACGCCCAGAGCGTACGTCTGGTTACCGGCCATCTGAAAACCGGCAGCGAGCTGGACTGGCATAACCTGGCCGCAGAAAAACAGACTCTGGTCTTCTATATGGGGCTGAACCAGGCGGCGACGATACAGGCGAAACTGCTTGAACATGGCATGGATGCAGAAATGCCGGTTGCGCTGGTAGAGAACGGCACATCGATTAAACAGCGCGTGGTCAGCGGCGTGTTAACCCAGTTGGGCGAGCTGGCGCAGCAGGTTGAAAGCCCGGCGCTGATCGTGGTGGGTCGCGTGGTGGCGCTGCGTGACAAACTCAACTGGTTTTCAAACCACTAGGTCAGGCTGAACATATTCCCCGCCAAATGAGTAGTCCTGTTATGGACTACTCCTGTCTTAGCGCTGTCGATAACATACCTTCCGCGAAAGCACATTTTCTATATATTCCCTCACGTTACAGACAAGGAAGCGTTATGTTCAAACTGGCAAAGATTGCCCTGGTTGCAGGCATCTTAACAACCCTGACGGCGTGCACTGGCCATGTGCAAAACACCAAAAATAACTGCAGCTACGATTACCTGCTCCACCCGGCGATCTCCATCTCTAAGATCATCGGTGGCTGCGGCCCGGCAGCAAATCAGTAATCGTTTCACAGGCAATAAAAAAACCGGGAAATTCCCGGTTTTTTTATATCCCGTAGGCCGGGTAAGGCGAAGCCGCCACCCGGCAAACAAGCTTAAGGCTTCGCCACAAACCCAATCGCTTCGTAGACCGCTTTCAGGGTTTCTGAGGCGCGTGCGCTGGCCTTCTCGGCGCCCTCTTTCATCACCTTCTGCAGGTAAGCTTCGTCATTGCGGAACTGGTGATAGCGCGCCTGCAGCTCGGTGAGCATGCCGGAAACCGCTTCAGCCACTTCACCTTTCAGATGGCCATACATCTTACCTTCGAAGTGCTGCTCCAGCTCCGGAATGGTACGGCCCGTCACGCCAGAGAGAATATCCAGCAGGTTAGAGACGCCCGCTTTGTTCTGCACGTCGTAACGCACCACAGGCGGCTCGTCCGAATCGGTCACCGCACGCTTGAGCTTTTTCACCACCGCTTTCGGATCTTCCAGCAGGCCGATAACGTTGTTGCGGTTATCGTCCGACTTGGACATCTTTTTGGTCGGCTCCAGCAGGGACATCACGCGGGCGCCGGACTTCGGAATAAACGGCTCCGGCACTTTGAAGACATCACCATACAGCGCGTTAAAGCGCTGGGCGATATCGCGGCTCAGCTCCAGATGCTGCTTCTGATCTTCACCCACCGGCACCTGGTTGGTCTGGTAGAGCAGAATGTCAGCGGCCATCAGCACCGGGTAATCAAACAGACCGGCGTTGATGTTTTCCGAATAGCGGGCCGATTTGTCCTTGAACTGGGTCATGCGGCTCAGTTCGCCAAAGTAGGTGTAGCAGTTCAGCGCCCAGCCCAGCTGCGCATGCTCCGGCACGTGAGACTGAACGAAAATGGTGCTTTTCTCCGGGTCGATACCACAGGCCAGATAGAGCGCAAGCGTATCCAGCGTGGCCTTACGCAGTTTCTCAGGATCCTGACGCGCGGTGATAGCGTGCAAATCCACGATGCAATAAATGCAGTGGTAATCATCCTGCATGCCAACCCACTGACGCAGCGCACCCATATAGTTGCCAATGGTCAGTTCACCTGAGGGCTGTGCGCCACTAAATACGATGGGCTTAGTCATTTTTCAATTCCTGATTTTCACTGTGCGAAAGCCCGAGAACGGGCAACAAATCTTTGAAGTGGTCGAAGACAAAATCCGGCTCACTCAGCGTAATGGATTCACCGTAGTTATAGCCATAAGTCAGGCCAACGGACGGGCAGCCTGCGGCCCTGGCAGCCAGAATATCATTGCGCGAATCACCCACAAAGAGCAGCGCTTCAGGCGGTAAGGATAATTTTCCTGCCACCAGCAGTAGCGGTTCGGGATGCGGCTTCTTGTTCTGCACATCGTCGCCGCCGACAATAACCGAGAAATAGTGAGCGATATCGAGCGCTTCCAGCAGCGGGGCGACGAACGCCGTCGGCTTGTTGGTCACCAGCCCTAGCGGCAGACCCTGAGCATGCAGCGCGCTCAGCGTAGCGGCCACATCCGGGAACAGGAAGCTACCCTCTTCCACCGTCTCTTCATAAAAACGGTTAAACAGCTTACGCAGGATACGCACCTGCTCTTCCTGAGGGATGTCTGCATGATCGACACCCGGCTTGCCCTGCGCCGCACGTTGAACAGCACGCTCCTGGCGCGCCCAGGTCAGCGCGCGCTCCATCAGCACGTCAGCCCCGTTACCGATCCACGTCACCACACGTTCTTCGCCCGCCACCGGCAGCTCCAGCGCGTACAGCGCCTGATCGACCGCCGCGGTTAAACCCGGTGCGCTGTCCACCAGCGTACCGTCGAGGTCAAATGCAACACCCCGAATTGCCTGCAAATTATCCATGACTTACCTTCGCCAGTTCACTGCGCATTTCATCAATGACTTTTTTGTAGTCCGGCTGATCGAAAATAGCCGAACCCGCGACAAACATATCTGCCCCCGCCGCCGCGATTTCGCCGATGTTGCTGACCTTCACGCCGCCATCCACTTCGAGGCGGATATCAAAGCCAGACTCGTCGATACGGCGACGTACTTCCCGCAGTTTATCCAGCGTATGCGGAATGAAAGACTGCCCGCCAAAGCCCGGGTTAACGGACATCAGCAGGATCACGTCCAGCTTGTTCATGACGTAATCCAGGTAGCTCAGCGGCGTGGCCGGATTGAAGACCAGGCCCGCCTTACAGCCGTGCTCTTTGATCAGCTGTAGCGTACGGTCAACGTGTTCGGAGGCTTCAGGATGGAAGGTGATGATGCTGGCACCCGCGGCGGCAAAATCTGGCACGATGCGATCGACCGGTTTTACCATCAGGTGCACGTCAATCGGTGCGGTCACGCCATAATTGCGCAGCGCCTTCAGGACCATCGGGCCGATGGTCAGGTTAGGCACGTAGTGGTTATCCATAACGTCGAAATGAACGACATCCGCACCGGCAGCCAGTGCTTTCGCGGTATCTTCGCCCAGCCGGGCAAAATCAGCCGAAAGAATTGAGGGTGCAATCAAATACTGTTTCATCCGCATCTCCTTGAACTTTGTTTAACGGCGGGCGAAACGGCTCAGGGCAGATAGAGTGCCAGCAGTTCGTCCACCTTTTTACGTGTGCCGCCGTTGCTGCTGATGCTGCGCCGGACTTTGACCTGAAAATGCTCCGCGGCCTTGTACCATTCGCGCGTATCGGGCGTATCGTGATTCGAAATTAACACCGGGATACTTTTGCTGACCAGCTTTTCCGCCATCCCCGCCAGATGCGCCTGCTCGGCAGGGCTAAAGCTGTTGGTGTGATAAGCGGTAAAGTTCGCCGTAGCAGACAGCGGTGCGTACGGGGGGTCACAGTAAACCACCGAATTGACGTCAGCAAGGTTCATACACTCTTCATACGAGAGGCAATAAAACTCTGCATTCTGCGCTTTTTCAGCAAAGTGATACAGCTCGGCCTGAGGGAAATAGGGACGCTTGTAGCGGCCAAACGGCACGTTGAATTCACCACGCAGATTATACCGGCACAGGCCGTTGTAACCGTGGCGATTAAGATAGAGGAACAGCAGCGCACGGCGGAACTTATCCTGGCACTGATTAAACTCAGCGCGGTGCTGATAGTAAACGTCCGGGGTGTTGTTCTCTGGCGTAAACAGCTTGCGCGCCTCATCGACGTACTCATCGGTACGCTCTTTTACGATGTTGTAAAGACTGATCAGGTCGCTGTTGATATCCGCAAGGATATAGCGGGAGTAGTTGGTATTGAGAAATACCGAGCCCGCACCAACAAAGGGTTCGACAAGACACTCGCCGTCTGGCAGGTGTTTTTGAATATCATCGAGCAGGGGGTATTTCCCCCCTGCCCATTTCAAAAAAGCGCGATTTTTTTTCATGCTGACTAACTGATTACACCTTCTCCGGCTGTGGAGAAAGCTCCGACAGCATCCTGCGCTTCACAGATTACTTCAAATCGGACTGAACCTGACGGATCGGCTTCGCCCACGGATTTTTCGCCTGAACGTCGGCTGGCAGTGTGGCAACCGCGCGTTTTGCTTCGTCTTTCGATGAGTACACACCGCTTACCAGCACATACCATGGCTGACCGTTACGGGTGGTCTCATAGACAACAAAGTTTTTCAGGTTCGATTTTTTCGCCCAGCCGTTGAGGTTGTCATAGCTGGAAGAGCTGCTCAGCTGCAACGTGTAGTTGGTGGACGGCGCAGACTTCAGTGAACTCACGTTCCCTGTCGATTTACCGGTGCTGGCAGAAGCCGCCGGGGCGCTCGCCGCTGGCGTCGATGCTGTTGCGGTCGGCGCTGGCGTTGCTTTCGGTGCCGTCGCGGTTGTCGCAGGCGCTTTCGCCGGGGCGCTGGTTGCCGTCTCAGTGTGCTTCGGCTGCGCGGCTGCTTTAGGCGCTTCTGCTTTCGCAACAGGCTGCGGCTTCGCTTCACGCTTCGGCTCAATTACCGCCTGCTTACGCTCCTGATGCTGCGCAGGTTTAGTCTGACGTGGCGCAGATTCTGCCGCCGCCGTCTGCTGTTGCCCGGTAGCACCACGGATTGGCGCTACGGTCGCAGGCTCGGTCGGCAGGGTGGAGTTCACCACTACATTGTTAACCTGCTGCTCGCTCTGCGGCTGCGTCAGGGCGTTATTCAGATTGCCCTGAACCTCAACGCGCTGCTGGCCTTCAGGAGTAGCCGGAGACTGGCCCTGAGTCGGCGTGGAGGCAACAGGCGGCAGAGAGATCTCCTGCTGCGTATTCTCTGCGGAGGTAGCGCCTGGCGCTGGCTGCGAGCCATTTGCCTGGTCGGCAGCGCTGCCGGAAAGATCGATACTCTTCTCGCCGGAAGCAGTTTGTTCAGCAGGCGAGGTGGACGGGGCTTTCAGTGCGGAGCCGACGCCGATAATCAGCAGCAGCAGGACCAGCACCCCCAGGCCCATCATAATATACTGGCGGGAAGCGGGTTTCGCCGCAGCGGCCTTACGCTTGCGCGGGCGACGCTGTACGGGCGCTTCGTCCATTGAATCATCTTCGGACTCATAATCCTCTTCTTCACGCTCCTCGCGGGCGGCGCGGCCACGCGAAGGACGAGGATCGTCATTGTCCAGATCGACCTCATCAAAGTTGATTTGCGGCTCGTTATCGCGTTCTGAAGATTGGCGAGTACGACCAGTACGACGATCGCTGGGATCGGGTTTCAGCTCGTCTTCTGGTTTGAATTCATCCATTTAACACCCCACTAAAAGGCTTATGCCTACGACTTTGCACATCACCTGAAGCAAAATGGCTACGTATTACCGCAGCCGGACCTTTCTAATAGTTACGCTTGCTGGCAATCAGCAATAGCGCCAAGAACGACATCGTGCGGCACACCGCCACGAACTTCACTCTTTCCGATTGCAAGCGGGAGTACCAGACGCATCTCGCCTGCTAATACTTTTTTATCACGCATCATGTGCGGCAAGTAGGCCTGCGCTGACATTTCGCGCGGTCCCGTCACCGGTAACCCGGCACGCTCAAGCAACGTGATAATGCGTTGTGTATCCGCCTTGCTGAACTGACCCAGACGCTCTGAGGTGCGAGCGGCCATCACCATCCCTGCCGCCACGGCCTCGCCATGCAGCCAGTTACCGTAGCCCATTTCGGCTTCGATAGCATGGCCATAGGTGTGCCCCAGATTCAGTAAAGCACGTAAGCCTGTTTCGCGCTCGTCTGCGGCAACCACTTCTGCTTTCAGCTCACAACAACGGCGAATACAGTACGCCATCGCCTGACCATCCAGGCGCAATAAGGCGTCCATATTCTCTTCAAGCCAGCTAAAGAACTCGCCATCCAGAATAATGCCGTACTTGATCACTTCCGCCAGGCCAGATGCCAGCTCGCGCTTCGGCAGCGTTTGCAGGCAGTCGAGATCCACCACCACCGACGCGGGCTGATAGAACGCGCCAATCATGTTTTTGCCAAGCGGATGGTTTACGGCGGTTTTGCCGCCAACAGAAGAGTCAACCTGCGACAACAGCGTGGTCGGGATCTGAATAAAACGAACGCCACGCTGATAGCTTGCTGCCGCAAACCCGGTCAGATCGCCAACAACACCGCCGCCTAATGCCAGCAGTGTTGTGTCGCGACCGTGCGGTTTTTGCAGTAATGCGGTGAAGACGGTATCAAGTACCGTCAGGCTTTTATACTGTTCGCCATCAGGCAGAATCACACTGTCGACCTTCACGCCAGCCTGTTCAAGCAGCTGACGTACGCGGTCGAGATAAAGCGGAGCCAGTGTCTCATTGGTGACCAGCATTGCCTGATCACCCGCTTTCAGTGGTAAGAAGGAAGCTGGGTCGTTAAACAAACCAGCCGCGATAGTGATAGGGTAACTCCGTTCACCGAGCGTGACTGTAATCCTCTCCATAGCGCGACATCCACCTTAAATACTTTTTACCCGCAGGCGAGTATATATAAAGCCAGAATCAGTTGCTTTCCAGCATATGAATAATCTGGTTTGCGACCACTTTAGCGCTCTGATCGTCTGTGCGAATGGTGACGTCAGCAATCTCTTCGTACAGGGGATTGCGTTCATCTGCCAGCGCTTCCAGAACTTCACGTGGAGGCGTCTCAACCTGCAGCAACGGGCGTTTTTTATCACGCTGCGTACGCGCCAGTTGTTTTTCGATGGTCGTTTCGAGATAGACCACGACACCGCGGGCGGAGAGACGGTTGCGAGTTTCGCGAGATTTTACAGAGCCGCCGCCAGTAGCCAGCACAATGCCCTGTTTTTCCGTAAGTTCATTGATGACTTTTTCTTCTCGGTCACGGAAACCCTCTTCGCCTTCTACATCGAAGACCCAGCCCACATCAGCTCCGGTTCGTTTCTCAATCTCTTGATCAGAATCGTAAAATTCCATATTGAGTTGTTGAGCTAACTGGCGCCCAATAGTGCTTTTGCCGGCACCCATAGGCCCAACCAGAAAGATATTGCGTTTCTCTGCCATTTTTTCGGTACTACTAAGACTATTCGTTAATGGTAAACCCGCTTCGCCGATACCTGGCGTAACAGGACATGAACTGAAACCTCATATGCGATAGAGCGAGAGTCAGACTAAAAATTATCTCAATACTCCAGCTTGTTTGGCAACAGAATAAATCACCCTGCCTGCCGCTTAAGTTGTTAAGGTGTGAGATTGAGTAGGCTGATTCTCAAATCGGTACTCCTTGTATGCTAATTAATGCCCCACGTCAAACATCTGCAACAAACAGAATGCAAAATCAGGTGGGGCGTTACCGCTTATCAGGGTGTCGCAACCAGACGAGGGGTAATAAAAACCACTAATTCCCGGCGCTCGTTGTCTTTACCCTGATGGCGAAAAAACTGCCCCAGGATGGGGATACGGCTCAAGCCTGGCACATTTTCACTCCCGCTTTTATGTCTCTGAGAAAAAATTCCACCTAAGGCCAGCGTTTCACCACTTTTGACCTCTACCTGGGTTTCGATCTCCTGCTTGTCTATCGTCATGGTTTCACTGTCGGCCTGCTTCAGCACCTGGCCCGGGCTGTTCTCGCTGATGCGCAGCTTCAGGCGTACACGTCCATTGGCCAGCACCACCGGGGTCACCTCCATGCCCAGTACCGCCTCTTTAAATTCCACCGACGTCGCGCCGCTCTCTCCGCTGGAGACCTGATAGGGAATTTCACTCCCCTGTTTAATGCTGGCAGGCTGCATGTGCGACGCCAGCAGACGCGGGCTGGCGATAATATCCACCTGCTGTTTTTGTTCCAGGGCGGAGAGCTCAATGTCCAGCAACCGGCCATTAATCCGGCCGATAGTGAAACCCACCTGCGTCGTGGCGTTGGTCACCGCAAGATCGCTGTTGAGTATCGTCAGCTCTCCGGGCTTACCGGGCTGCTGCGCCTGCGCCAGACTCCACTTTACGCCCAGCTCCCGCAGGCTTTTTTCACTCATGCTGACAATGTGTGCCGCCAACTCGACCTGGGCTACCGGCAGATCCATCTGCCCCACCCAGTGCTGTAACGCATCCAGCGCAGCCCGGCTGTCGCGCACCAGCAGACGGTTGGTGCGTTTGTCCACCGCAAGGCTGCCTTTTGGGCTGAGGAGCTTTTCGGCAGCCTGCCTGAGATCGCCCGCATCCGCATAGGAGAGAGAAAAACTGCGCGCCTCCAGCGGCACACTGAGCTGACGCTTAGCGCGCTCCGCCTCTTTTCTGGCCTGCTGCTGTTGTTGCCAGGCGGCGCTGTGGATATAAAAGATGCCCTCCTGCTGGCGCATCACCAGCCCGGCGCTGGTCACCACCGTCTGTATCGCCTGTAACCAGGGAACCTTTTGCAGACGCAGAGAGACATTGCCGCTCACGTCCGGTGCGATAATCATATTGCGGTTCTCCTGCTCCGCCAGGGCCTGCAGAAGCTGGGCGACCGGCACATCATCCACGACCAGATTCACGGCCAACGGTTCCGCTGCCAGCGTCTGGCCGCCGATCAGCAGCAATGCCACCATCCCTCTTTTCATCCTGTTTCGTTCCTTGTCGTTGCCATCGCCATAACGGCGGTTCACACGCCTCAGACGTGTCGATGACCAACTCCTTTTCATCCAGCACCCTTACCCGCCAGCCCTGAGGCAACGTGTCGCCGCGACGCACCCGCAACCAGCGGGACTTTTCATCCCTGACGATGCCCACCGGCACCGCGCCGGATACCAGCCCGGCATAATGCCACTGGCTCAGGGCTGCATCGGGGCAGCGTGACACCGGAGCCTGAAACGGATCGCGCATGCCGAGAAGAAGCGGCAGCAGAAGCAGTACGCCACCGCTAACCCGCATTCTGGCGCTCCAGGTGCAGGGTGAGGCGCAGCTTTTGCTGTTCTGGCTGGAGCGTAAAACGCGCCACCGCCACGTCGCGTTGGGCGAGAGTGGCAAACAGCCCGGGGATCTGCCCCCAGACCGCCTCGACCACCAGTTCGCCTCCAGCACTGACGGGTTGCCAGCGCACCATGCGTAGCTCACCGGTATCGAACTCCAGCGGCGAAAAGGGCCGTGACGCCACGGACGATGGCGCCTCCTCAACGGGCGAGAGCTTACGCACCGCGGTCCATAAGCGGCCGTTGATCGCCGCGTCACGCGCGTGCTGAGCCTGATGCGTGGCAAGCTGTTGCTGCTGCATGCCTAGCTGCCCCCCGATCACGCAGAGCAGCATCAACCCTGAGCTGAGGCCCCAGCACAGCCAGCGCCAGCGCGGGGACAACGCGTACCAGATGTCAGGAGGGATCCGCATCAGCCTGCTCCTTGCGGGTCAGCGCCCAGCTAAATTGCCAGCGCCCCTGCGCGTCCTGGCGCATCTCGCCGGGCGCGGCGGGGGTAAACCCCGGCAGCTGGCGTAGCGCTCTCTCCAGCGCCGCAAGCGCCGGTAACGTGGCGGCGTAGCCACTCAGGGAGAGGGTAGAGTGCTGGAAACGGAGCTGCGCCAGCCATGCCTGCTCCGGCAGGGCGCGGGCCAGGGCGATGAGGATCGTCTGCCATGCCTCCGTCTGCGCTTTTTTTTGCGCCCAGCGCTGCTGTTGCTGGCGCTGAACAATACGCGCCGTCCACTGCGTTTGCCGCTGCGCCAGCGCCTGCCTCAGCGCCACATCGCTGGCCTGTCGCTGCGCGAAAACCTGCGCTTGCAGCGGGGCGTCGGCCCGCCGGGCGGTCCAGAGCCCCAGCGTTACCAGCAGCGAGCCGGTGAACAGCAAGCCCCAGAAGCGCAGGCAGTGGCGTTTTTGTTGCTGACGCCACGGCAGCAGATTGGCCGCGCTCATCGCGCATAGCCTCCCGTCGCCAGCGCTAACGCCAGTGCGACGCTAAAATCCGCGCCATTTTCAGGCAGCGGCGGTTGCCGGTGGGACAACACGTTCCAGGGGTCGAAACTGCGCATATCGCAGCAGGCGATCTCCTCAACCCTTAGCGCCAGCAGGGCTGCAAGGCTTTCAACATCGGGCGCCTCCGCCAGCCCACGCCTGCCCCACTGGTGACGCATCGCCCATAGCCATTGATCCCGATCGCGCCAGGCAACGCACTGGGCAGGCGCGTCTACAAAAGGCAGAAAATGGGCCAGCGCCCCGGCATCGGGTGTGATCGCGGCCAGCCGCAGACGCAACACCCGGGCCAGCTCCAGCAGCGTGGCGATCTCTTTATTTTGTGCCGCGGTAACCTGATACCCCTGGCTGAACGTATCTTCCGCATAATCAAAACGCAGGGCATCGGGTGCCATCTCCAGCTCGCGGCTCAAGGCCGCGCCAATCCAGGCCGTCTCTTCGCTGTCGCGCAGGGTTATCGCCGGGCGCGGAAAGGTGCGTTGCAGGGTGCGGGCGGCCGGAAAGGCGAGAAGTACCTGATGCTGGTAAGGCAGCCACTGTCGCCACTCGCGCAGCGCTGCAGCCAGTTGTTCGGGCTGAAGAATTTGCCCGTCGCGGATAACACCCTCCGCGAGGGGGAGCTGCCACCAGCGGCGCAGCCCCCAGCCCGACTTTCTGCGTACCAGCGCGACGGCCAGCACCTTATCCTGTTGAATATGAACGCCTGTTCGCCATGTTTTAAATACCATGTTTCACGATCTCCTTATCGTCCGGGGGGATAACGGCTATATCAATGCTACAGGCTTGCCTTTATACTACCGCGCGATTGTTTAGAAACTGCCCAGTTCAAACTAAATGGGAAATCTCCAGTGAAGTTCGTAAAGTATTTATTGATCCTTGCAGTCTGTTGCATTCTGCTTGGAGCAGGCTCGATTTTTGGTTTGTACAAATATATTGAGCCGCAACTGCCTGATGTCGCTACGCTTCGTGACGTACGCCTTCAGATCCCGATGCAGGTTTATAGCGCCGATGGCGAGCTGATTGCCCAGTACGGCGAAAAGCGGCGTATCCCGCTGACGCTGAATCAAATTCCGCCAGAAATGGTGAAAGCCTTTATTGCCACAGAAGATAGCCGCTTTTATGAGCACCACGGCGTCGACCCGGTGGGGATTTTCCGTGCCGCAAGCGTGGCGCTCTTCTCCGGCCATGCTTCGCAGGGGGCGAGTACCATCACCCAGCAGCTGGCGCGTAACTTCTTCCTGAGTCCTGAAAAAACGCTGATGCGTAAGATTAAGGAAGTCTTCCTGGCGATCCGCATTGAGCAGCTGCTGAATAAAGATGAGATCCTTGAGCTTTACCTCAACAAGATCTATCTCGGCTACCGTGCCTATGGCGTGGGCGCGGCGGCGCAGGTCTATTTCGGTAAATCCATCGAACAGCTGACCCTGAGTGAAATGGCGACCATCGCCGGTTTGCCGAAGGCGCCTTCTACCTTCAACCCGCTCTACTCGCTGGATCGCGCGACAGCACGTCGCAATGTGGTGCTGTCGCGTATGCTGAGCGAGGGCTATATCAGCCAGACGCAGTACGATCAGGCGCGCAGTGAGGTGATTGATGCCAACTATCACGCGCCGGAAATTGCCTTCTCCGCTCCCTATCTGAGTGAAATGGTTCGTCAGGAGATGGTCTCCCGCTACGGCGAACAAGCCTACGAGGATGGCTACCGCGTCTACACCACCATCAGCCGCAACATCCAGCAGGGCGCGCAGCAGGCGGTGCGTAACAACGTCATTGATTACGATATGCGCCACGGCTACCGCGGCCCGTCAAACGTGCTGTGGAAGGTGGGTGAATCCGCCTGGAGCAGTAAAAAAATTACCGACACCCTGAAGCCGCTGCCGGGCTATGGGCCCTTCGTGGCGGCGGTAGTGACCCAGGCCAATCCGCAGGAAGCCACGGCGATGCTCGCCGACGGCACCTCCGTGTCGCTGCGGATGGAAGGGGTACGCTGGGCACGTCCGTATCGCTCTGATACACAGCAGGGCGCGACGCCACGCAAAGTGACCGACGTAGTACAGGTGGGCCAGCAAATCTGGGTCCGCCAGGTTAATGACGCCTGGTGGCTGGGACAGATCCCGGACGTTAACTCGGCGCTGGTCTCTATCGACCCGCATAACGGCGCGGTCCTGGCGCTGGTGGGCGGCTTCGACTTCAATCAGAGCAAGTTTAACCGTGCCACTCAGGCGCTGCGTCAGGTCGGTTCCAATATCAAGCCGTTCCTCTACACCGCGGCAATGGACAAGGGTCTAACCCTCGCCAGTATTCTCAATGACGTGCCGATCTCCCGCTGGGATGCCGGGGCCGGTTCCGACTGGCGGCCAAAAAACTCACCGGCAGAGTACGCGGGTCCGATTCGCCTGCGTCAGGGACTGGGGCAGTCGAAAAACGTAGTGATGGTGCGCGCCATGCGTGCCATGGGCGTCGATTATGCGGCGGAGTACCTGCAGCGCTTCGGCTTCCCGGCGCAGAATATTGTGCATACCGAGTCGCTGGCGCTGGGCTCCGCGTCGTTTACCCCGCTACAGGTCGCCCGCGGTTATGCGGTGATGGCCAACGGCGGCTTCCTGGTCGATCCGTTCTTCATCAGCAAAATCGAGAACGACCAGGGCGGCGTGCTGTTCGAGGCCAAGCCGAAGATCGCCTGCGCCGAGTGTGACATTCCCGTCATCTATGGCGATACGCCTAAGTCAGACGCACTGAACAACCAGGACATGGAGGATGTGGCGATTTCACAGGAGCGGCAAAATGCGGCGGTGCCGATGCCGCAGCTCCAGCAGGCGAACCAGGCGCTGGTCGCCCAGACCGGTGCTCAGGAGTACGCCCCGCACGTGATTAACACTCCGCTGGCGTTCCTGATCAAGAGCGCGCTGAACAGCAACATCTTTGGTGAACCGGGCTGGCAGGGTACAGGCTGGCGTGCCGGTCGTGATTTGCAGCGCAAGGATATCGGCGGCAAAACCGGCACCACCAACAGCTCCAAAGATGCCTGGTTCTCAGGTTATGGCCCGGGCGCGGTCACTTCGGTGTGGATCGGCTTTGACGATCACCGTCGCGATTTAGGTCGTACCACGGCTTCCGGGGCGATTAAAGATCAGATCTCCGGTTACGAGGGCGGAGCCAAAAGCGCGCAGCCCGCGTGGGATGCCTTTATGAAGATCGTTCTTGATGGCGTACCGGAAGAGCCGCTCACGCCACCGCCGGGCATCGTAACGGTCAATATCGATCGCAGCAGCGGTCAGCTGGCTAACGGGGGTAACAGTCGTGAGGAGTATTTCATCGAAGGTACGCAGCCAACGCATCAGGTGGTGCATGAGGTGGGTACAACGTTGATAGATAACGGCGAAACGCAAGAACTCTTCTGATCTATCTCCCCCTTCCCTGTGGAGGGGGGACTTTCCGCTACAGCCTTCCCTGCCCTTTCAGCCACTCCCGCACCAGAAACAGTGCGCTCACGTTTCGGGCTTCGTTAAAATCGGGCTCTTCAAGCAGATCCATCAGATGCGCCAGCGGCCAGCGTACCTGCGGCAGCGGTTCAGGTTCATCGCCTTCCAGCGATTCAGGATAGAGATCTTCCGCCAGCACGATATTCATCTTGCTGGAGAAATAGGAGGGCGCCATGCTGAGTTTTTTCAGGAAGGTAAGCTCCTTTGCGCCAAAACCTACCTCTTCTTTCAGTTCACGGTTCGCAGCTTCATAAACCGACTCGCCGGGATCGATAAGTCCTTTGGAGAAGCCCAGCTCATAAGATTCCGTTCCCACCGCGTATTCGCGGATCAGGATCAGATGCTCGTCGACAATAGGCACAATCATGACGGCTTCGCGCGTGGAGGGACGCATACGCTCGTAGACGCGGCGCACGCCGTTACTGAACTCCAGGTCCACGCTCTCAACGTTAAACAGCCGCGATTTGGCGACGGTCTCCACATTCAGGATAGTGGGCTTTTGTAAGGGTTTGCTCATTTTGACGGGTCTTTGCTGGGTGAACTGGCCTCATTGTGCGATACGCCGCACGGTTTCGGCAATGTCATTCGCGCTTTATTTACATTTGTGCAACCTAATCAGATTCATTACGCATTTCAACACAAAAGTCAATAGGTTGAAATTATTCCAGGAATTTGCTGATATTCCGCCACGGTTGCCTTTGCTATCATCAGCGAACACTGGGATGCGCTTCAAATTGCTCAAGTTCAACGCCTTACATGCCGATAGCCAACCACAGACACGCATTCACTGTTATAAGGTGCTACTGACTACACCTGTAAGAAAAGTAAGATGGGGAAAGCATGAGCACCATTTTAATAATTATCGCTGCTATGCTGGCCTGCGCATTGATTGCAGGGTGGTTGTTCAGACGTCGTTCGCAGCGTCGATATCGCCTGCCTTATCTCAACGCCTTTACCGGGGCGAGCACACGTAAACTCGCCGCCGAAGAGCGCAGCGCGATTGAGCAATATCTCGAGTCGTTTAACCGCATTCAGCAGATGCCTGCGACAGGTGCCAGCGCGGCCCCGGTCTCGTTAAGCCTGAACGCTGAGAGCAATACCGTGCTCTGCCTGACGCGCTCCATTACCCGCTATGGCATTACCACAGACGATCCCAATAAATGGCGCTACTACCTCGACTCCATCGAAGTGCACCTGCCGCCGTTCTGGGAGCAGTACATCAATGATGAAAACAGCGTTGAGCTGATCCACACCGACACTATCCCGCTGGTGATTGTCCTGAACGGCCACTCCATCGCCGAGTATGTCCAGGAAGCGCCGCATCTGGCGCTGGAACATGTCAGCTCAACCCAGGCGTCGATTCGTGGCGAAGAGACAGAGCAGATCGAGCTGCTGAACATTCGTCAGGAGACTCACGAAGAGTATGCCCTCAGCCGCCCGGATGGCATTCGTGAAGCGCTGCTGATTGTCGCCGCCTTCCTGCTGTTCTTCTTCTGCCTGCTGAGCCCGGATGTGTTTGCTCCGTGGCTTGCCGGCGGCGGCATGCTGCTGCTGGCGGCGGGCTTATGGGGATTATTTGCCCCGCCAGCGAAAAACGCGCTGCGTGAGATCCACTGCCTGCGCGGAACGCCAAAGCGCTGGGGTCTGTTTGGCGAAAACGATCAGGATCACGTCAACAACATCTCGATGGGCATTATTGACCTGATCTACCCGCGCCACTGGCAGCCGTGGCTGGCCCAGGATTTAGGGCAAAAGACCGATGTTGATATCTATCTGGACAGGCATGTGGTGCGCCAGGGACGTTACTTATCCCTGCATGACGAAGTGAAAAACTTCCCGCTGCAGCACTGGTTGCGCAGCACGGTGATTGCCTGTGGCGCAGCGCTGGTGCTGGCGATGCTGATTTTCCTCGTGCCGCTGGATATGCCGATTAAATTTACCCTGTCGTGGATCAAAGGCGCCCAGACCATCGAGGCCACCAGCGTCGAGCAGCTTGAAAACGCCGGCGTGCGTGTCGGCGATACGCTGAATCTGAAGGGAACGGGAATGTGTAATATCCACGCGCCGGGCAACTGGAACGCCCGCCAGAGTTCGCCTTTTGCGCCTTTTGACTGCTCGCAGCTGATCTGGAATGACGCGGCCCCGCTGCCGCTGCCGGAATCGGACACGGTTAACAAAGCCACGGCGCTGACCCAGGCCCTGAGCCGACAGCTCCATCCAAAACCGGAAGATATAACGCGAGTCAGCCCGGCGTTGCGCTCCGCCATTCAGAAATCGGGCATGATCCTGCTGGATGATTTTGGCGATATCGTACTGAAGACCCAGGATCTGTGCGCAGAGGCGGATGAGTGCATCCGGCTGAAGAACGCGCTGGTAAACCTCGGCAACAGCAAAGACTGGGAAGCGCTGGTGAAACGTGCCACGAATGGCCGTCTTGATGGTGTTAACGTCCTGCTGCGTCCGGTGAGCGCCGAGTCGCTGGAAAACCTGGTCGCCACCTCTACCGCGCCATTCGTTATGCGCGAAACTTCACGTGCCGCGCAGGCGCTTAACAGCCCGGCACCCGGCGGCTTTGTGATTGTCAGCGATGAAGGCAGCGATCTGGTCGATCAGCCCTACCCGCCGGTAGCGCTGTATGACTACCCTGCGCAGGAGCAGTGGGAAGAGTTTCAACGACTGGCGCAGATGCTGATGCGTACGCCGTTCAGCGCCGAAGGGATTGTCACCGGCATCTTTACCGATGCCAATGGCACCCGTCATATCGAGCTGCACCGGATACCGGATAGCGCCGTTTTATGGCGCTACATTGCCACTTCGCTGCTGATGCTGGCGATGGTGGTCTGCATTATCTGGAACGGCGTGATGGCGTTACGCCGCTACCAGCGCTCGCGCACCCGCCTGGCGGAGATCCAGCAGTACTACGAAAATTGCCTCAATCCGAAGCTTGTTCCTACCCCTGAGAGCCTGATCGGATAACCTCTGTGCGCGAGCAGATATGCTACCCTGTCGCGCACGATTCTTCTGGCTGGAGTATTCCCTATGCATCTTGATATCGCCTGGCAGGACGTTGATACCGTTCTGCTGGATATGGACGGCACGCTGCTGGACCTCGCGTTTGATAACTACTTCTGGCAAAAACTGGTGCCGGAAACCTACGGCGAGCAGCAAGGGATCACCCCGCTGGAGGCGCAGGAATTCATACGCCAGCAATATACCGCCGTACAACATACGCTAAACTGGTACTGTCTGGACTACTGGAGCGAACGCCTTGGTCTGGATATTTGTGCCATGACCACTGCTCAGGGCCCGCGCGCCGTTTTGCGTGAAGATACCGTCCCCTTTCTGGAGGCACTCAAAGCCAGCGGCAAGCGGCGCATTTTGCTGACCAACGCGCACCCGCATAATCTGGCGGTGAAGCTGGAACATACCGGGCTGGGTTCACACCTTGATTTATTACTTTCCACCCACACATTTGGTTATCCGAAAGAGGATCAGCGATTGTGGCAGGCGGTGGCAGAAGAGACCGGCCTGCAGCCAGAAAGAACGTTGTTCATTGATGACAGCGAACCCATTCTGGATGCGGCGGCAAAATTTGGCATTCGTTATTGCCTTGGCGTGACCAATCCTGATTCTGGCCTGGCTGAAAAAAGCTATCTGCGACATCCGGGGATGAACGACTATCGCCGGATGATCCCCTCACTCACCGTGAAGGAGACGCCATGAAAGAGAAACCCTCTGAAGGGGTAAGACTGGATAAATGGTTATGGGCTGCCCGCTTTTACAAAACGCGCGCCCTCGCCCGCGAAATGATTGAAGGCGGCAAGGTGCATTACAACGGGCAGCGCAGCAAGCCGAGCAAGCTCGTGGAGCTGAACGCCACCCTGACCCTGCGTCAGGGCAACGACGAGCGGACGGTGATCGTGAAGAACGTAACCGAACAACGTCGCCCGGCAGTGGAAGCCAGCACCCTGTACGAAGAGACGGCAGAAAGCGTGGAGAAGCGCGAAAAGATGGCGCAGGCGCGAAAGCTGAATGCCCTGACCATGCCGCATCCCGACAGACGCCCTGACAAGAAAGAACGTCGCGATCTGATTAAATTTAAAAATGGCGAGAATGAGTGATTCTTGCTGAACGAGAGATGACTATGGCCCAACACGACCAATTACACCGCTATCTGTTTGAACAATTTGCCGTTCGCGGCGAGCTGGTTACCGTATCCGAAACCTGGAAACAGATCCTGGAAAACCACAACTACCCGCTGCCGGTGAAAACCGTGCTGGGCGAGCTGCTGGTCGCGACCAGCCTGCTGACTGCGACCCTGAAATTTGCCGGTGACATCACCGTGCAGCTGCAGGGTGATGGCCCGATGAGCCTGGCGGTGATCAACGGCAACAACCAGCAGCAGATGCGCGGCGTGGCGCGCGTACAGGGCGATATCCCTGAAAACGCAGACCTGAAAACGCTGGTGGGCAATGGCTACCTGGTGATCACCATCTCCCCGGAAGAGGGCGAGCGCTATCAGGGGGTCGTCGGTCTGGAAGGCGATACGCTGGCAGCCTGCCTGGAAGACTACTTCCTGCGCTCCGAACAGCTGCCGACGCGCCTGTTTATCCGTACCGGCGAAGTCGACGGCCAGCCGTGTGCCGGCGGGATGCTGCTCCAGGTACTGCCAGCCCAGAACGCGCAGGCAGATGATTTCGATCACCTGGCCACCCTGACTGAAACCATCAAAGCCGAAGAGCTGTTCACCTTACCGGCGAACGAAGTACTGTGGCGTCTGTATCACGAAGAAGAGGTGACGCTCTACGATCCGCAGGATGTCGAGTTCAAGTGCACCTGTTCCCGTGAACGCTGCGCGGGTGCGCTGAAAACATTGCCGGATGAAGAGATTGACAGCATCCTGGCAGAAGATGGCGAAATCGACATGAACTGCGATTACTGCGGCTCTCACTACGTCTTTAACGCAATGGACATTGCCGAGATCCGCAACAACGCCTCCCCGGCCGATCCGCAGCTGCACTAAGTCCTGCCGTTAACTGCCCTCTTGAGGGGGCAGTTAACCTTTCCCCCTCCCCTACTCATTAATTTCATTCACTATTTACCCCAATCTGCTGAATCGTTATCAGTGATGTAAGACTTTCGTAATTTTCTTTCATGTATGCGCTTACATTCACATTCTCGCAGTTTAATTTATCGCTCATTAACCTTTTCGGAACATTTTCCCCAACCGAAAAGTGATTCCTGCCATAATCTGCACCGCAAAGTGACAGGAGTCACAGCGTTTTCCGTCATAAAGGGTTTTTGTCCAGATACGCAAATCTATGAGCCCGGTCGCGGTTAACATTCGAAGAAAACCCCTACAATTTCAGGCAGTATAAATTGGCTAAGGAGCAGTGATATGCGTGTTAATGGTTTAACCCCGCAAGATCTCAAGGCTTATGGTATCAACGACGCTCGCGATATCGTCTATAACCCTGATTACGATACGCTTTATCAGGAAGAGCTCAATCCAGCACTCGAAGGATACGAGCGCGGTATATTGACGACCACCGGCGCTATCGCTGTCGACACCGGTATCTTTACCGGCCGTTCGCCGAAAGATAAGTACATTGTTCGTGACGACACCACCCGCGACACCCTGTGGTGGGCCGATCACGGCAAAGGGAAGAACGACAACAAAGCGATCTCCCCTGAAATCTGGCAGCATCTGAAATCCCTCGTCACCCAACAACTTTCCGGTAAACGTCTGTTCATTATCGACGCTTACTGCGGTGCCAACGCCGATACCCGTCTTTCCGTTCGTTTTATCACTGAAGTCGCCTGGCAGGCCCATTTCGTGAAGAACATGTTCATTCGCCCGACCGAGGAAGAGTTACAGAGCTTCGAGCCTGACTTTGTGGTGATGAACGGTGCGAAATGCACCAACCCGCAGTGGAAAGAGCAGGGGCTGAACTCGGAAAACTTTGTCGCCTTTAACCTGACGGAGCGTATCCAGCTTATCGGCGGCACCTGGTACGGCGGCGAAATGAAGAAAGGGATGTTCTCGGTGATGAACTACCTGCTGCCGTTAAAAGGCATTGCCTCCATGCACTGCTCGGCGAACGTGGGCGAGAAAGGCGACGTGGCGGTCTTCTTTGGCCTCTCCGGCACCGGTAAAACTACCCTCTCCACCGATCCGAAACGCCGCCTGATTGGCGATGACGAGCACGGCTGGGATGACGACGGCGTGTTTAACTTCGAAGGCGGTTGCTACGCCAAGACCATTCGTCTGTCGGCTGAGGCGGAGCCGGATATCTTCCAGGCGATCCGTCGTGATGCGCTGCTGGAGAACGTGACGGTACGCGCTGACGGCACGGTCGATTTTGACGATGCGTCAAAAACGGAAAACACCCGCGTCAGTTACCCTATCTACCACATCGACAATATCGTTAAGCCTGTTTCAAAAGCGGGCCACGCGACCAAGGTGATCTTTCTCACCGCCGACGCGTTTGGTGTGCTGCCGCCGGTTTCACGTCTTACCGCCAGCCAGACGCAGTATCACTTCCTCTCCGGGTTTACCGCCAAGCTGGCCGGTACCGAACGGGGTGTGACTGAGCCGACGCCTACCTTCTCCGCCTGCTTTGGCGCAGCCTTCCTGTCGCTGCACCCGACGCAGTACGCCGAAGTGCTGGTGAAACGCATGCAGGCCTCGGGTGCCCAGGCGTATCTGGTCAACACCGGCTGGAACGGCACTGGCAAACGTATCTCCATCAAAGATACCCGCGCCATTATCGACGCCATTCTGAATGGTTCGCTGGATGATGCGGAAACCTTCACCCTGCCGATGTTCGATCTGGCAATCCCGACCGAACTGCCGGGCGTGGACAGCCATATCCTCGACCCACGCAACACCTACGCGTCGCCGGAGCAGTGGCAGGAAAAAGCCACCACGCTTGCGAAGCTGTTTGTGCAAAACTTTGAGAAGTACACCGATACGCCAGCGGGTGCGGCGTTGGTGAGTGCGGGACCGAAGCTGTAAAAATTGTGCCGGGTAGCGCTGCGCTTACCCGGCCTGCCCATAAAAAACGGTAACCTGCGGGTTACCGTTTTGCTGTTAACTCTCTTTCGCCTGCCCCGCGCGGAAACGGAACCGGCAGCCAGGCGCGGATACTCAACCCACCCCGTTCGCTGGTGCCAATCTCCAGCAGACCGTTATGGTTATCCACAATACGCTGCACAATCGCCAGACCTAAACCGGTGCCGCTGGTGCTGCGCGCGCTGTCGCCGCGCACAAACGGCTGGAACAGGTGTTTGCGCTGCTCCGGTTTGATCCCCGGACCGTCATCTTCCACCTGGAACCAGGCGCGGCTCAGCTCGGAGCCGCTGCTGACCTTGATCCAGCCGTTGCCGTACCGGGCGGCATTGACCACCATATTCGCCACGGCGCGCTTAATAGAGAGCGGGTGCATCCGCACGGTGATATCGCCCGGCTGCAGATCGGTTTCGATCTCACGCTCGTAGCCGCTTTCGGCCGCCACCACTTCACCCAGCACCGCGTTCAGATCCGCCATCTCCATCGGCATCTCCTGCCCGGTGCGCAGGTAGTCGATGAACTGCTCGATAATGGCGTTGCACTCTTCGATGTCCTTGTTGATGGACTCCGCCAGGTAGCCATCTTCCTCGCCCATCATTTCGGTCGCCAGACGGATACGCGTTAACGGGGTGCGCAGGTCATGGCTGACGCCAGCCATCAGCAGGGTACGGTCATCGGCCAGTTGTTTCACCCCCGCCGCCATATGGTTGAACGCGCGGGTAACGGAACGCACTTCCGACGCGCCATATTCGCGCAGCGGAGGAGGAATAATCCCTTTACCGACCTGGAGCGCCGCATGCTCCAGGTCGACCAGAGGTCGGTTCTGGATGCGGATAAACAGCCACGCGCCGCCTATCGCCAGCAGCATGATCGCCAGGGTGTAGCGGAACAGCGGCGAGAAGTCGCCCTGATGGATTTCGGTGAGGGGCACGCGTACCCAGATGTTGGGTGAGAGCCAGGTTTTTAGCCAGACCACCGGCGAGCTTTTGTTGACCTCAACGCGCACTTCCGTTGGGCCGCCCAGCTGCTGCGCCATCTGCTGGCTTAAAAATTCATAATGTTGCGCCCAACGCAGGCCTGCGTCTTCCGCCGCTTCGTTAGAGTAGAGCGATATCCCCAGCTCACGGTAGATTTCACGGCGAAACGCAGGGGGAACCACCAGCTGCGTGCCATCTTCCAGCTGCAGTTTATCGGTCATCAGCATACGTACTTCGTAGGCCAGGACCTTATTAAACTGCTGAAGGCTCGGTAGGATCGCAAAGTTCAGCACCACCAGATAGGTCGTCACCAGGCTGACAAACAGCAGGGTGACGATCAGTAACAGGGTGCGGGCAAACGAGCTTCGCGGCGAAAAACGCATTCGCCTCATGCTTTAGAGCCGTCCGGGACAAACACGTAGCCCAGACCCCAGACGGTTTGGATATAGCGCGGATGCGCCGGGTCCTCTTCCACCATGCGGCGCAGGCGGGAGATCTGTACGTCGATGGAACGCTCCATCGCGGAGTACTCACGGCCACGGGCCAGGTTCATCAGCTTATCGCGCGACAGCGGCTCGCGCGGGTGGCTGACCAGCGCTTTCAGGACCGCGAATTCGCCGCTGGTGAGCGGCATCGGCTCATCTTCGCGGAACATCTCGCGGGTGCCCAGATTCAGCTTGAACTTACCGAAGGCAATTACCGCCTCTTCCTGCGACGGTGCGCCAGGCAGTTCGTTCGCCTGACGGCGCAGTACGGCACGGATACGCGCCAGCAGCTCACGCGGGTTAAACGGTTTTGGAATGTAGTCGTCGGCGCCAATTTCCAGCCCCACGATACGGTCAACCTCTTCCCCTTTCGCCGTCACCATAATGATCGGCATTGGGTTGCTTTGGCTGCGCAGACGGCGGCAGATAGAGAGGCCATCTTCGCCCGGCAGCATCAGATCCAGCACCATCAGGTGGAAGGATTCGCGGGTCAGCAGGCGATCCATCTGTTCGGCGTTAGCCACGCTACGAACCTGGAAGCCCTGCTCGGTCAGATAACGCTCAAGGAGCGCACGCAGGCGCATGTCGTCATCCACCACCAGAATCTTATAATTCTCTTGCATTGTCAGTACTCCCAAAGGTTCGGATAATCTTGCAGATGCGTATTCTAAAAAAGTGCGCGTCTACGACCAGCTAATTCTGGTATAAATTCTAGTCGAAATTGTTACAAAGCATATTTAACAGCAGCTTATATATACATTCCATCACATAACTCATTATTAATCCTGTCTGTTAAGATAAGTGATACGTAATGTGCGCAAGGTAAGCAACCTCGTCGTAAGGCAAAAGAATGAAAACGCCCCTGATCACCCGCGAAGGGTATGAAAACCTGAAGAAAGAGCTGGACACCCTGTGGCGGGAAGAGCGCCCGGAAGTGACGAAAAAAGTGACCTGGGCAGCAAGTCTCGGCGACCGCAGTGAGAATGCCGACTACCAGTACAACAAAAAGCGGCTGCGCGAAATCGACCGCCGGGTGCGTTATCTGACCAAATGCCTTGAGAACCTGAAAATCGTCGACTATTCCCCGCAGCAGGAGGGCAAAGTCTTCTTCGGCGCATGGGTCGAAATTGAAAACGACGATGGCGATCTCAAGCGCTTTCGTATCGTCGGTTACGATGAAATTTTTGGTCGTAAGGATTACATTTCTATCGATTCGCCAATGGCCCGCGCGCTGCTGAAAAAAGAGGTGGGCGATCTGGCTATCGTCCAGACCCCGGCGGGAGAAGCCAGCTGGTATGTAAATGAAATCGAGTACGTAAAATAGTCCTGGAGCGCCCCCCGCGACTGGCATTTTGCTGTGCCAGTCCGTATAACTATCCCCTGATTTTTTGACCCACAAGATGAAATAGCCATGATGAAAGATTCGCTCTGCCGCATTATTGCGGGTGAACTTCAGGCAAGGGCTGAACAGGTAGAAGCTGCCGTTCGCCTGCTTGATGAAGGGAACACCGTGCCGTTTATTGCACGTTATCGTAAGGAAGTCACCGGCGGTCTGGATGATACGCAGCTGCGTAACCTGGAGACCCGCCTTGGCTATCTCCGTGAGCTGGAAGAGAGGCGCCAGGCGATTCTGAAATCCATCGGCGAACAGGGCAAGCTGACCAGCGATCTGGAAAAAGCCATTAATGGCACCCTGAGCAAAACCGAGCTGGAAGACCTCTATCTTCCCTATAAACCCAAGCGCCGTACCCGCGGGCAGATTGCCATCGAAGCCGGCCTGGAGCCGCTGGCCGATCTGCTGTGGAACGAACCCGCACACGACCCGGAAACCGAAGCCGCGAAATTTATCGATGCCGATAAAGGCGTGGCCGACACCAAAGCCGCCCTTGATGGCGCTCGCTACATCCTGATGGAGCGCTTCGCCGAAGATGCAGCCCTGCTGGCAAAAGTGCGTGATTACCTGTGGAAGAACGCCCATATCGTCTCCACCGTGGTCAGCGGCAAAGAGGAAGAAGGGGCGAAGTTCCGCGACTACTTCGATCACCATGAACCGATTTCAACCGTGCCCTCTCACCGTGCGCTGGCGATGTTCCGCGGTCGCAACGAGGGCATTTTGCAGCTCTCCCTGAACGCCGACCCGCAGTTCGACGAGCCGCCGAAAGAGAGCCACGGCGAGCAGATCATCACCGATCATCTCGGTCTGCGCCTGAACAACGCCCCGGCAGACAGCTGGCGCAAAGGGGTGGTGAGCTGGACCTGGCGTATCAAGGTGCTGATGCATCTCGAAACCGAACTGATGGGCACCGTGCGCGAGCGCGCCGAGGACGAAGCGATCAACGTCTTTGCCCGTAACCTGCACGACCTGCTGATGGCGGCCCCTGCCGGCCTGCGCGCCACCATGGGCCTCGATCCGGGTCTGCGTACCGGCGTGAAGGTCGCCGTGGTGGATGGCACCGGCAAGTTGGTGGCCACCGATACCATTTATCCGCATACCGGCCAGGCGGCAAAAGCTGCGGTCGCGGTTGCGGCGCTGTGCGAAAAGCACAACGTCGAGCTGGTGGCGATCGGTAACGGCACCGCCTCCCGCGAAACCGAGCGTTTCTTCCTCGATCTGCAAAAGCAGTTCCCGAAAGTGACCGCCCAGAAGGTGATTGTCAGCGAAGCGGGGGCCTCGGTCTACTCGGCGTCCGAACTGGCTGCGCAGGAGTTCCCGGATCTCGATGTTTCCCTGCGCGGCGCGGTCTCTATCGCCCGCCGTCTGCAGGATCCGCTGGCGGAGCTGGTGAAGATCGACCCGAAATCCATCGGCGTGGGCCAGTACCAGCATGACGTCAGCCAGACCCAGCTGGCGCGTAAGCTGGACGCGGTGGTGGAAGACTGCGTGAACGCCGTGGGCGTTGACCTGAATACCGCCTCCGTTCCCCTGCTGACCCGCGTGGCGGGCTTAACCCGCATGATGGCGCAGAACATCGTCGCCTGGCGTGATGAGAACGGTCAGTTCCAGAACCGCCAGCAGCTGCTGAAGGTAAGCCGTCTCGGGCCAAAAGCGTTTGAGCAGTGCGCGGGCTTCCTGCGCATCAACCACGGCGATAACCCGCTGGACGCCTCCACCGTTCACCCGGAAGCCTACCCGGTGGTCGAGCGCATTCTGGCCGCTACCCAGCAGGCGCTGAAGACGCTGATGGGCAACAGCAGCGAGCTGCGTAACCTGAAAGCCGTTGACTTCACCGACGAGAAATTCGGTGTGCCGACCGTGACCGACATCATCAAAGAGCTGGAAAAACCTGGCCGCGACCCGCGTCCGGAGTTCAAAACCGCGCAGTTTGCGGAAGGCGTCGAGACGATGAACGACCTGCTGCCGGGTATGGTGCTGGAAGGCGCGGTCACTAACGTCACCAACTTTGGCGCGTTTGTGGATATCGGCGTGCATCAGGATGGCCTGGTGCATATCTCCTCTCTGGCCGACAAGTTCGTGGAAGATCCACATACCGTGGTGAAAGCTGGCGACATCGTAAAAGTGAAAGTGCTGGAGGTGGATCTGCAGCGCAAGCGTATCGCCCTCACCATGCGTCTGGACGAGCAGCCTGGCGAGACCAACGCCCGTCGTGGCGGCGGTAACAGCGAGGCACGTCAGCAGCGTCCGGCGGCGAAACCGCGCGGGCGTGAAGCACAACCCGCCGGCAACAGCGCGATGATGGATGCGCTGGCGGCGGCGATGGGTAAGAAACGCTAGCTTACGTAATGCCCGGTGGCGCTTCGCTTACCGGGCCTACGGTTTTGTCGCCCAACGCACGAATTACATTAAAATGTACTCACTCATTTCTTTATCAATATGTAACCTATTGCACATCCATATTTAAACCGATAATTATCACTCCGTTAACAATAAATCTTTTTATCTCTTCCCTTCAGCGCCGTAAATATTGAGCAAGGTCAACCAGGCTGCAAATTAATAGCGCCATGCACATTCCGTCACATATTTAATATTGATGATAGAAACCATTCTCATTACCATTGTGTCTGTTGATTATTTAACCTTCCGTTAAGTAGGCACTATGCAATTTACTCCAGACAGCGCGTGGAAGATCACCGGCTTCACCCGCGAAATCAGCCCGGCCTATCGCCAGAAGCTGCTCTCTTTGGGGATGCTTCCCGGCTCCTCATTCCACGTTGTACGTGTGGCCCCGCTGGGCGATCCGGTCCATATCGAAACCCGACGTGTGAATCTGGTTCTGCGTAAGAAAGATCTCGCCTTAATAGAAGTTGAAGCTCTGTCACAATAAAACGCCAGCTCTCGTAGCGAGTCTGAAAAAATGAAAAAATTAACCATTGGCTTAATTGGCAACCCCAATTCCGGCAAGACAACGTTATTTAACCAGCTTACCGGCGCCCGTCAGCGCGTCGGTAACTGGGCGGGCGTCACGGTCGAGCGTAAAGAGGGCCAGTTTACGACCACCGACAATCAGGTCACCCTCGTCGATCTGCCCGGCACCTACTCGTTAACCACCATCTCCTCCCAGACCTCGCTCGATGAGCAGATCGCCTGCCACTATATTCTGAGCGGCGACGCCGACCTGCTGATCAATGTGGTGGACGCCTCAAACCTTGAGCGAAACCTCTACCTCACGTTGCAGCTTCTGGAGCTGGGTATCCCCTGCGTGGTGGCGCTGAACATGCTCGATATTGCGGAAAAACAGCAGATCCGCATCGATGTCGACGCGCTTTCCGCCCGTCTCGGTTGCCCGGTGGTGCCGCTGGTCTCAACCCGCGCCCGCGGTATCGACGCCCTGAAGCTTGCCATTGACCGCCACAGCCGCAATGCTGAGGTGGAGCTGGTGCACTATGCCCAGCCCCTGCTGAGTGAAGCCGGGATCCTCGCAAAGGCAATGGCGCACAGCATGCCGTTCAGACAGCGCCACTGGCTCGGCCTGCAAATGCTGGAAGGCGATATCTACAGTCGTGCCTATGCCGGTGATGCCGCCCACCAGCTGGATGCCTCCCTTGCGCGGCTGAATGACGAGCTGGACGACCCTGCCCTGCACATTGCCGATGCCCGCTATCAAAGCATCGCTGCCATTTGCGACGTGGTCAGCAATGCCCTTACCGCCGAGCCGAGCCGTTTTACCCAGGCGATGGACACGGTCATCCTCAACCGTTTCCTCGGTCTGCCGGTCTTTCTGCTGGTGATGTACGTGATGTTCCTGCTGGCCATCAACATTGGCGGCGCGCTGCAGCCGCTGTTTGACGTCGGCTCTGTCGCCCTCTTTATTCACGGCATTCAGTGGCTGGGTTATACGCTGCATCTGCCGGAATGGCTGACTATCTTCCTCGCCCAGGGGCTGGGCGGCGGGATCAACACCGTCCTGCCGCTGGTGCCGCAGATCGGCATGATGTATCTGTTCCTCTCTTTCCTGGAGGACTCCGGCTACATGGCCCGCGCCGCCTTCGTGATGGATCGTCTGATGCAGGCCCTCGGCCTGCCGGGCAAATCGTTCGTGCCGCTGATTGTCGGCTTCGGCTGCAACGTGCCGTCGGTGATGGGGGCGCGGACGCTGGATGCGCCCCGCGAGCGCCTGATGACCATCATGATGGCGCCGTTTATGTCCTGCGGCGCACGGCTGGCGATCTTCGCGGTGTTTGCCGCCGCCTTCTTTGGCCAGGAGGGGGCCCTGGCGGTCTTCTCGCTCTACGTGCTGGGGATCGTGATGGCGATCCTTACCGGTCTGATGCTCAAGCACACCATCATGCGTGGTGAGGCGACCCCGTTTGTGATGGAGCTGCCGGTTTACCACGTTCCACACCTGAAAAGCCTGCTGATCCAGACCTGGCAGCGGCTTAAAGGCTTTGTGCTGCGGGCGGGTAAAGTGATTGTGGTGGTCAGCATCTTCCTCAGCGCGCTCAACAGCTTCTCCCTGAACGGCAAGGCGGTAGACAACATTGACGACTCCGCCCTGGCCTCCGTCAGCCGCGTTATCACCCCGCTGTTCAAACCCATTGGCGTGCATGAAGACAACTGGCAGGCTACCGTCGGGCTGTTCACCGGCGCAATGGCGAAAGAGGTGGTGGTGGGTACGCTTAACACCCTCTATACCGCCGAGAATATTCAGGAAGCCGCGTTTAACCCGGCCGATTTCCACCTCGGCGACGAGCTGGTCAGCGCCGTGGATGAAACCTGGCAGAGCCTGAAAGCGACCTTCAGCCTGAGCGTTCTTGCAAACCCGATTGAAGCCAGCAAAGGCGACGGCGAGATGGCGACGGGCGCAATGGGCGTGATGAGCGAGAAGTTTGGCAGCGCCTCAGCGGCCTACAGCTACCTGATCTTCGTTCTGCTCTACATTCCCTGCATCTCGGTCATGGGAGCCATCGCCCGCGAATCGAGCCGCGGCTGGATGGGCTTTTCGGTGCTGTGGGGGCTGAACATCGCCTACTCGCTGGCGACGGTCTACTACCAGACGGTCAATTTT
The DNA here is from genome assembly GCF_002902985.1 of Leclercia sp. LSNIH1. NCBI lineage: Bacteria > Pseudomonadati > Pseudomonadota > Gammaproteobacteria > Enterobacterales > Enterobacteriaceae > Leclercia > Leclercia sp. LSNIH1. The sequence goes on from NZ_CP026167.1 coordinate 561,426, forward strand.
ACTCAGCATCCGCAGTACAGCCTGGTCTGCATCCTGGCAGTGGTACTGTTTAACGTGGTGGTGATCGGGCTGTTACGCCGGGCCCGCAGCCGTGTGGACGTTAATCTGCTGGCGAAAGGCAGAACCGCGGCGGCCTGCTGTGAAAGTCCGGTAAGCGACTGTCATTAGGAGGCGGCATGGCATCGTTAATTGAAGTACGTGATTTACTGGCGCTACAGGGAAGAATGGAGGCCACCCAGCTTAGCCAGATGCTGCATACCCCGCAGGCGATGATCGAGGCCATGCTGCAACGTCTTGAGGCGATGGGCAAAGCGAAGCGGATTCAGGAAGATGCCGACGGCTGCTTAACCGGCAGCTGTAAAAGCTGCCCCGAAGGAAAAGCCTGCCTCAGGGAGTGGTGGGCGCTGCGTTAAGTGTGAATAAAGCCGGGCAACTCTGCCCGGCTTTGTGCAATTATTTGTAGACTTCTGCGGTCGCGCGGATGTCTTTCGAATCTTTGTTGGCGCTGGTGACGACAAAGTACTTACCGCCCATCTCATCAGCTTTCTGTGAAAGCTCTTTTCGCGCATCCATTGGCGCGGTGGTGTCAGACGTAGAGATATGGCCAACTTTCGTCAAATTCATCTCTTTCACTTTGTCTTTCTGGATCTCTTCCGCCGCCATAACACCGAAAGAGAGTGATCCAATAACCAGAGAAGCAACAATACCTGTGACAAGTTTCATAGTCATGACTCCCAAAGATGATTGTAATTTTGATTATCGAACGCGGGATAACCGCAACGATATATTGAGTATTGTTGCGGTACGTCACTTTTTCCAGCTGAAATGAAAAATAATCAGTTTAAACGACGACTTAAGGCGATCAACGCCGCGCAAAATTCGTCGGAGTGAGAGATAAAGGGCGCATGCGCCGCTTTAGCGATGATCAGGGCTTCACTCTGCGGCCATTGCTCATCCAGCAGCGGCACGATTTTGCGCGGCACCAGCCCGTCGAGATAGCCATAAATTCGCAGATGCGGCAGCGAAAGCGTCGCCAGCGGCGCGCGGAGATCGACCGTTTTCAGGATCTCCAGCCCGCCATTCAGCACCGCCACCTCCGGCATCGGCAATGACAGCACCGTGGTTTTCAGCGTGCGGGCATCCTGGCGCGCCGTTTCTGTGCCCATGGTTTGCAGGGCGAGGAAGCGCTCCACCGTGCGCTGGAAGTCATTGCTCAGCTGCTGCTGGAAGCCGGCCAGCACCTCAGGTTTGATCCCCGGCCACTCCTCCTGGGCGCTAAAACAGGGGGAAGAGGCGACGGTCACCAGAGCATGCACCCGCTCAGGGTGCGTCAGGGCAATCTGGCTCGCCACCAGCCCGCCCAGGCTCCAGCCCACCCAGATCGCCCGATCCGGAGCCTGAGCCAGCACCTGCTCCGCCATCTCCTCAAGCGTCATTGCGCCAAAATCCCGGCTGCGGCCAAAGCCCGGCAGATCCACCAGGTGCAGCGTAAAATGCGAGGCCAGTTCCTCACTGACGCAACGCCATACTTCGGCATTCAGCCCCCATCCGTGCAGCAGCACAAGATGACAATTTCCTGTCCCGACGGTCTGCCACCAAAGGTTGTTCATCGATTACTGTTCTCTTTTTTCACAAGGAGGTTGTCTATGCTAACAGTGCCCGGCTTGTGCTGGCTATGCCGGATGCCGCTGACCCTCGGCCATTGGGGAGTCTGTTCCGTATGTGAAAGGGGAATTGCCCCGCGGGGGAGCCGTTGTCCCCGGTGCGGCTTGCCGGCCATTCACCCTCACCTGCCCTGTGGGCGCTGCCTGCGTAAACCGCCGCCGTGGCAGGCACTGGTGGCGGTGTGCGGTTACAGGCCGCCGGTGAGCCTGCTTGTCCATCAGCTAAAATTTTCCCGCCGCAGCCAGCTGGCCCAGCCGCTGGCGAGGCTGTTACTGTTGGCGCTGTTGCGGGCCAGGCGCAGCCACGGTTTACCGCGTGTCGATATGATGGTCAGCGTGCCGCTCTGGTCCCGGCGGCACTGGCGGCGCGGTTTTAACCAGAGTGACCTGCTCTGTCGCCCGCTGGCCCGCTGGCTAAACTGCCGCTATGTTCCCGACGCGCTTCGCCGCATCCGCGCGACCCCGGCCCAGCATCGGCTCAGCGCGCGGCTGCGTAAACGCAACCTGCGGCACGCCTTTGCGCTTGAATTTCCGGTGGCAGGGCGCCATATCGCTCTGGTGGATGATGTCGTGACAACAGGTGCTACCGTTGCGGAGCTCTCCCGCCTGCTTTTGCGAAGCGGCGCGGCGTCGGTTCAGGTATGGTGTCTGTGTCGAACCTTGTAGCGCCCTCAGGTTGGGCGTATTATACCCAGGTAATTTAGTCAACTATTAGGCCAATTCTATGATCCGTATTTCCGATGCTGCACAAGCGCACTTTGCCAAACTGCTGGCAAATCAGGAAGAAGGGACCCAGATCCGCGTTTTCGTGATCAACCCTGGCACCCCGAATGCAGAATGCGGCGTCTCTTATTGCCCACCGGATGCTGTGGAAGCAACTGACACCGCCCTGAAATTTGAGCAGCTCACTGCCTATGTCGATGAGCTGAGCGCCCCGTATCTGGAAGATGCGGAAATCGATTTTGTCACCGACCAGCTGGGCTCGCAGTTAACGCTGAAAGCGCCAAACGCCAAAATGCGTAAAGTAGGCGATGACGCTCCGCTGATGGAGCGCGTGGAGTATCTGCTGCAGTCCCAGATCAACCCGCAGCTGGCGGGCCACGGCGGTCGTGTTTCCCTGATGGAGATCACCGACGAAGGCTTCGCCATTCTGCAGTTTGGCGGCGGCTGTAACGGCTGTTCAATGGTCGACGTCACCCTGAAAGAGGGGATCGAGAAGCAGCTGCTGAACGAGTTCCCGGAGCTGAAAGGCGTACGCGATCTTACCGAACACCAGCGCGGCGAACACTCTTACTACTGATTGCCCGTTTGCTTGCCCGGTGGCGCTACGCTTACCGGGCCTACAAACGCACATCCCCTCTTCCCTTGCCTCATAACATGACCTGCGTCTCAGAATTCACATTTTGACCGCGGGGGTCATTCTCAAGCCGCACATGTTACCCGTATCATTCTCACGGGCACTAAAACAGCTTTACGCCGACCGACTAAACTAAAGATTTAGAAGGCAGCCTCTCTGTGTGCCATCAGTTAGCCGTTCCCAGTTGGGGCAACATTAGTATGTCGTTGAAATAATGACGTTACCCATAACAATTTTTAAGGCCAGATAATCATGCCATTAGTCATTGTCGCTATCGGTGTAATCCTGTTACTGCTCTTGATGATCCGTTTCAAAATGAACGGTTTTATCGCCCTTGTTCTGGTGGCACTTGCTGTCGGCCTGATGCAGGGTATGCCGCTGGTAAAAGTTATCAGCTCCATTAAAGCTGGCGTGGGCGGTACGCTCGGTAGCCTCGCGCTGATCATGGGCTTCGGTGCCATGCTCGGTAAAATGCTGGCTGACTGCGGTGGCGCACAGCGCATCGCAACCACGCTGATTGCTAAATTCGGCAAAAACAACATTCAGTGGGCGGTGGTTTTAACCGGCTTCACCGTTGGTTTCGCGCTGTTCTACGAAGTGGGCTTCGTGCTGATGCTGCCGCTGGTGTTCACCATCGCCGCTTCTGCCAGCATCCCGCTGCTCTATGTCGGTGTGCCGATGGCTGCTGCACTGTCAGTGACACACGGCTTCCTGCCGCCGCACCCGGGCCCGACCGCTATCGCCACCATCTTCCATGCGGATATGGGTAAAACCCTGCTGTTCGGTACTATCCTTGCGATCCCGACCGTCATTCTGGCAGGCCCGGTGTTTGCGCGCTGCCTGAAAGGAATCGACAAGCCGATCCCGGAAGGGTTGTATAACGCCAAAACCTTTACTGAAGCCGAAATGCCAAGCTTTGCCGTCAGCGTCTGGACCTCTCTGGTACCGGTTGTGCTGATGGCCCTGCGCGCCGTCTGTGAAATGGTGCTGCCGAAAGGCCATCCGGTTCTGGGCGTGGCGGAGTTCCTGGGCGACCCGGTAATGGCGACGCTGATCGCGGTTCTGATTGCGCTCTTCACCTTTGGTCTGAACCGTGGCCGCTCCATGGATCAGATTAACGACACCCTGGGCTCCTCGATCAAAATCATCGCCATGATGCTGCTGATCATCGGTGGTGGCGGTGCGTTCAAACAGGTTCTGGTGGATAGCGGCGTGGACAAGTACATCGCCTCCATGATGCATGAAACCAACATCTCTCCTATCCTGATGGCCTGGTCTATCGCGGCGGTTCTGCGTATCGCGCTGGGTTCTGCCACCGTGGCCGCTATCACTGCGGGCGGTATCGTGGCGCCACTGATTGCGACGACGGGTGTCAGCCCTGAGCTGATGGTTATCGCGGTGGGTTCCGGTAGCGTGATCTTCTCTCACGTCAACGATCCGGGCTTCTGGCTGTTCAAGGAGTACTTCAACCTGACCATCGGTGAGACCATCAAGTCCTGGTCGATGCTGGAGACCATCATCTCCGTCTGCGGCCTGATTGGGTGTCTGCTGCTGGGTATGGTGGTGTGATGTGATAGTGCCGGGTGGCGGCTGCGCCTTTCCCGGCCTACATAAACAGAACATGCACATTCCGTAGGCCCGGATCGCTACGCGTCACCGGGCAATAAAAAACCCGCCATCCGGCGGGTTTTTTTATCACTTCTTCGCAGCCGCTTTTCGCCGCTTATCCAAATCCTTAATCAGCTTGTTCACGCCGTCATCGGCAAACATCGCCTCAAGGGAGGTGGAGAGCTTGCGACGCCAGTTCTTGTACTGGTAGCTGGTGCCCGGGATGTTAACCGGCTCCGCCATACCCAGCCAGTCTTCCGGCTGCAATCCCAGCAGCGCACTGTTGCTGTCGGCAATGTAGCGCTGCAAACCGCGGTTGAGCGTGGCGGTCATCGACATCAACGACGCCTTATGCCCGGTGCGTTTTGGCAGGCAGCCGTGCTCATGCAACGCATCCAGCAGCCCCTGCTTCGACAGCTCACGATCCTGATAGAGCCCGTGGAGCATCACTTCGTCAGGGTAGAGACCCAGCGTCTTGCCCAGGGTAAGGTCGCCGCTGTCCCACCAGCCACGAAGCGTAGGAAGGTCATGCGTCGTCGCGACTGCCATTGATTGTTCTGGATACGCCTCCGGCGCGCGGAAGTTCTTTTCAAGGTCGTTTTCAAAATAGAGCACCTTGTAGGAGTACACGCCGCTGTCACGCAGCTTGCTGACAATTTCTACCGGTACGGTACCGAGATCTTCGCCGATCACCATACAGTTATGGCGCTTACTCTCCAGCGCAAGGATAGAGAGCAGATCGTCCACCGGATAGTGAACGTAGGCGCCGTGGTCGGCGGTTTCGCCGTAGGGGATCCACCACAGACGCAACACCGACATCACATGGTCGATACGCAGCGCACCGCAGTTCTGCATGTTGGCGCGCAATAGTTCGATAAAGGGCTCATAGGCGCGAGCCGCAATCACGTGCGGGTCCATCGGCGGCAGACCCCAGTTCTGACCGAGCGGGCCCAGAATATCCGGTGGCGCGCCGACCGAGGCTTTCAGGCAGTAGAGCTCGCGATCGCACCAGGTTTCCGCCCCGCCTTCAGCCACGCCAACCGCCAGGTCACGGTAGAGACCAATCGGCATGTCGTAACCCTGGCTCTCCTGCCAGCAGGCTGCGAACTGGCTGTAGGCGAGCCACTGCAGCCAGAGGTAAAAATCGACCTCGTCGGCATGTTCGTCGCAAAACGCTTTCACCGCCGGGGACTCGACGGACTGATACTGCTCAGGCCAGACCGGCCAGCCCCAGCGCATTTCATCCTCTTGCACCTGATGCGCATGCAGGGCGTCGAACGCCGCCTGCCAGTAGAGGCTCTCCCCTTCGCGGGCAACAAACGCCCGGAAGGCCGCCATCTGGTCGTCGTCACGCTGCGCAAAGCCTTTCCACGCCATACGCAGCGCGGCCATCTTCAGCGCGGTGACGGAGGCATAATCGACCCACTCGGCATCGCGGGCGCGTTGCAGCGTCTGCCGGGTAGTCTCCATCTTCCACCACGCCTGCGCCTCGTCGCTGTTGCGAAAATCCTCCACGGCGTTCACGTCGATATAAATCACGTTCAGCCAGCGACGGGACGACGGGCTGTACGGGCTGGCGCTCTCCGGGTTGGCCGGATAGAGCGCATGGATCGGGTTAAGGCCGATAAAGGCCCCGCCGCGCTTGCCAACGTCCGCCAGCATCTTTTTCAGATCGCCAAAATCGCCGATCCCCCAGTTAGCCTCCGAGCGCAGCGTGTAGAGCTGCACACAGGCGCCCCACAGCTTTTTGCCCTCTTTCAGCGCCTGCGGCTCGTAGCAGCGTTTTGGCGCCACAATCACCCGGCAGTGCCAGCGCTGGCCGTCCTGGGTGAGCGTCAGCGTGTGGTAGCCCTCCGGCAGTTTTGCCGGAAGGTTGAGGTTTTTGCCGCCCGTGGCGTGGCCCTTGTGCTGATGTCCCTCTTCGGTGGTCAGTAGCCAGCTAAAGTCGCCGCTGCCTTCGATCGTCAGCGGCATCTTTTTCCCGGCGGTGTAGACCATCACGTTCGGGACGGGGGTGACCGCCGCTTTCGCGACGGGTTTGGCTTTATGCATGGCATCCAGCAAACGCCTCTTGGTTTCAGCACCAATAGACTGCGGTTTACCATGAGCATTGATGTAGCTGGGGCTGATGCCCGCCGCCAGTGCGGCATTATCGAGACGTTTACTTTCCATCGCGCTTCCTTAGCGTTTTGCCTGCCAGATGCGGGCCTGGTAGTCGCGGATTGAACGGTCAGAGCTGAACATGCCACAGCGCGCGGTGTTCAGAATGCACGCCCGGGTCCAGGCTTCCTGGTCGCGGTACAGAACATCGACCTGTTTCTGCGCCTCAACGTAGCCGGCAAAGTCCGCCATCAGCAGGTACGGGTCGCCGCCCTCTTTACCGATGCTGTGCAGCATCTGGTCGAACGCATGCTTGTCGCCATCGCTGTATTTGCCGCTCTCCAGCTCTTTCAGTACCGCATCCAGCAGTTTGTCTTTTTTACGCCATTTCACCGGGTCGTAACCTTTGGCTTTAATGGCTTTCACCTCTTCCACAGTATGGCCGAAGATAAAGATGTTCTCGTCGCCCACCTGCTCGGCAATCTCAACGTTCGCCCCGTCCAGAGTACCCACCGTCAGCGCGCCGTTCAGGGCCAGCTTCATGTTGCCGGTGCCGGAGGCCTCTTTACCGGCAGTAGAAATCTGCTCAGAAACGTCCGCTGCCGGGATTAACAGCTCGGCCGCCGAGACGCAGTAATCCGGCAGGAAGACCACTTTCAGCTTGTCGCCCACTTTCGGATCGTTGTTCACCGCGTCGGCCACTTTATTGATAGCGAAGATGATGTTTTTTGCCAGGTAGTAGCCCGGCGCCGCTTTCGCGCCAAACAGGAACACGCGCGGCACGCGATCGGCCTGCGGGTTCTCGCGGATCTCTTTGTACAGCGCCAGAATGTGCAGCAGGTTCAGGTGCTGACGCTTGTACTCGTGCAGACGTTTAATCTGAATATCAAACAGCGCGTTCGGGTTGATCTCAATCCCGGTACGGGCTTTGACGTACGCCGCCAGGCGCACTTTGTTGTCCTGCTTGATGGTGCGGTAAGACTCGCGGAATGCCGCATCGTCGGCATATTTCTCCAGGTTGATCAGCTGATCGAGATCGTTGGCCCACTCTTTATCCAGCGAAGAATCCAGCAGCGCGGAGAGTGCCGGGTTGCACTGCTTGATCCAGCGACGCGGGGTGATGCCGTTGGTCACGTTGTGGAACTTGTTCGGCCACAGCTGGTGATATTCCGGGAACAGATCTTTCACCACCAGGTCGGAGTGCAGCGCAGCCACGCCGTTTACCGCAAAACCGCTCACCACGCAGAGGTTAGCCATGCGCACCTGTTTGTCGAACACCACTGCCAGCTTCGCCCATACCGCTTTATCGCCCGGCCAGGTTTTCTCGACCCGCTTTTTGAAGCGGTTGTTGATCTCGGTGATGATCTGCATATGGCGAGGCAGCAGGGTTTTAATCAGCTTCTCGTCCCAGCACTCCAGCGCCTCTGGCATCAGGGTGTGGTTGGTGTAGGCGAAGGTCTTGCTGGTGATCGCCCAGGCGTCATCCCAGCTCAGCTGATGCTCGTCGATCAGCACGCGCAGCAGTTCCGGAATGGCGATGGTTGGGTGGGTGTCGTTCAGCTGGATCACTTCGTAATCCGCCAGCTCCGCCAGTTTGCGGCCCGCCTGGTGGTGGCGACGGAGAATGTCGGCCACGGAGCAGGCGCACTGGAAGTACTGCTGCATCAGGCGCAGCTTTTTGCCCGCCAGATGGTTGTCGTTCGGGTAGAGAACCTTGGTCAGCTTGTCGGCGTCGATCCCCTGCTGCTCGGCACGCAGGAAATCGCCGTCGTTGAATTTGGTCAGGTTGAACGGATGGGCATGGGTCGCCTGCCACAGACGCAGCGGCTGCGCCACGCCGTTACGGTAACCCAGCACCGGCAGATCCCAGGCCTGGCCGGTGATGGTGAAGCCCGGCTCCCACTGGCCCGCTTTGGTCACTTTACCGCCAATACCCACCTGTACATCCAGCGCTTCGTTGTGGCGGAACCACGGGTAGCTGCCACGATGCCAGTCATCCGGGGCTTCCATCTGCTGGCCGTCGGCAAAGGACTGACGGAACAGGCCGTACTGATAGTTCAAACCATAGCCGATCGCCGACTGGCCTACCGTCGCCATGGAGTCCAGGAAGCAGGCCGCCAGACGCCCCAGGCCGCCGTTGCCGAGCGCCGGGTCGATCTCCTCTTCCAGCAGGTCGGTCAGGTTAACGTTGTGCGCGTTCAGCACATCGCTCACCTCCTGATACCAGCCCAGGTTAAGCAGATTGTTACCGGTCAGACGGCCAATCAGGAATTCCATTGAGATGTAGTTAACGTGGCGCTGATCTTTCGCCGGTTCTACTGCGGGTTGGGCGCTCAGTAACTCGGCGAGCGCTCCACTGACGGCCTGCCACCACTGGCGGGAGGTCATCTCTTCAGCGGCATGTAAACCAAAACGCTGCCACTGACGCGTCAGGGCAGCCTGGAATTGAGCTTTGTTGAAAGTAGGCTGTGACATAGGGAATCTGCATCCTGTAGAGAGAAAATAAAACGTTGGCGCTAGTGTGCCTGGCTACTTATGGCTCTTCCTCCTCCTGCCGGGGATTAGGCGGGGAGGAGTAGCGGGGATGAGCGATAAAGTGTGATCGCGGCCACTTTCCACAGCCAGAGTGTGGGGCATTGCAGACGAGATTACCGGGAAGAGTGTCAAAAAATGAAACAGGTTTTCAGAAGAAATATATGAGCGCAGTAATAATTACTTACCTGAAATAATAACTGTAGGATTTTACTGTATCGCAGAGGGTTATTTTACCAGGGTAACCATCCCGAGACTTTATTAACTTTTCACAGCCTTTACGATTCTATATTCCTTTTTATGCTTAACCTTCCGCATGCTCGCCAAACCAGTATCCATGCGCTTTCGAGGCCCATCGGAAAAGTTCCCGCACCCCAGCATATATTTTTGTGACCGAGTGCAAATTAAGGGATATAAAACCCGGACATAACTTGCAATAAAGAGGTTTCTGACCGACCTTATATGCATTAATTACGAAGCGCAAAAAAATCAAAAATCTCGATTTCCACACAGTGAAGTGAAAACTATGTTGATTCCGTCCAAATTAAGTCGCCCGGTTCGTCTTGACCATACTGTGGTCCGCGAACGCTTGCTGGCGAAACTTTCCGGCGCGAACAATTTTCGACTGGCGCTGGTAACGAGCCCTGCCGGCTACGGCAAAACCACGCTCATTTCGCAGTGGGCATCCGGCAAGACCGATCTTGGCTGGTACTCCCTTGATGAGGGCGATAACCAGCAGGAGCGCTTCGCCAGTTATCTGATCGCCGCCATTCAGCAGGCGACCAACGGACACTGCGTAACCAGCGAAAGCATGGTGCAAAAGCGGCAGTACGCCAGCCTCTCCTCACTGTTTTCCCAACTGTTTATCGAGCTGGCCGAATGGCATCGCCCGCTCTATCTGGTCATTGACGATTATCATCTGATCACCAACCCGGTGATCCATGAGTCGATGCGCTTCTTCCTGCGCCATCAGCCGGAAAACCTGACCCTGGTGGTACTGTCGCGCAACCTGCCGCAGCTGGGCATTGCTAACCTGCGCGTGCGCGATCAGCTGCTGGAAATCGGCAGCCAGCAGCTCTCCTTTACCCATCAGGAGGCGAAGCAGTTCTTTGACTGCCGCCTGAAATCCCCTATCGAGGTGGCGGAAAGCAGCCGCCTGTGCGACGACGTAGCAGGCTGGGCGACCGCCCTGCAGCTTATTGCGCTGTCGGCGCGGCATAACAATAGCCCGACGCAGCAGTCCGCCCGTCGTCTGTCGGGGATCAATGCCAGCCACCTCTCCGATTACCTGGTGGATGAAGTGCTCAACAGCGTCGATCAAACCACCCGTCAGTTCCTGCTGAAAAGCTCCCTGCTGCGCTCGATGAACGATGCCCTGATTGTGCGCGTCACCGGCGAAGACAACGGCCAGATGCGCCTGGAAGAGATTGAGCGTCAGGGGTTGTTCCTGCAGCGTATGGACGACTCCGGCGAATGGTTCAGCTACCATCCGCTGTTTGGCAGCTTCCTGCGCCAGCGCTGTCAGTGGGAGCTGGCGACCGAACTGCCGGAAATCCACCGCGCCGCGGCAGAAAGCTGGATGGCGCAGGGGTTCCCGAGCGAGGCGATTCATCACGCGCTGGCAGCGGGCGATGCCCATATGCTGCGCGATATCCTGCTCAACCACGCCTGGAGCCTGTTTAATCACAGCGAGCTGGCCCTGCTGGAAGAGTCGCTGCGCGCCCTGCCGTGGGAGAGCCTGCTGGAAAATCCACGCCTGGTGCTGCTCCAGGCCTGGCTGATGCAAAGCCAGCATCGCTACAGCGAAGTAAACACCCTGCTGGCCCGCGCCGAGCAGGAGATGAAGGGCGAGATGGATGCCGCCCTGCACGGCGAGTTTAACGCCCTGCGCGCGCAGGTGGCGATCAATGACGGCGACCAGGAAGAGGCCCAGCGCCTGTCGATGGTCGCGCTGGAAGAGCTGCCCCTGGCGAACTTCTACAGCCGTATCGTTGCCACCTCGGTGCATGGGGAAGTGCTGCACTGTAAAGGCGATCTCACCCGCTCCCTGTCGCTGATGCAGCAGACCGAACAGATGGCGCGCCGTCACGATGTCTGGCACTACGCGCTGTGGAGCCTGATCCAGCAGAGCGAAATTTTGTTTGCCCAGGGCTTCCTGCAGGCCGCCTGGGAGACGCAGGAAAAAGCATTCAACCTGATCCGCGATCAGCATCTGGAACAGCTGCCAATGCACGAGTTCCTGCTGCGCATTCGCGCCCAGCTTCTGTGGGCGTGGGCACGTCTGGACGAAGCCGAAAGCACCGCCCGTCTTGGGGTCAATGTGCTCTCCACCTATCAGCCGCAGCAGCAGTTGCAGTGTCTGGGCCTGCTGGTGCAGTGCTCCCTGGCGCGCGGCGATCTCGACAACGCCCGGAACCATCTCAACCGCCTGGAAAACCTGCTCGGCAACGGTCAGTACCACAGCGACTGGGTATCGAACGCCGATAAGGTGCGGGTGATCTACTGGCAGATGACCGGCGACAAGAAATCGGCGGCCAACTGGCTGCGCCAGACGCCGAAGCCGGCGTTCGCCAATAACCACTTCCTGCAGAGCCAGTGGCGCAACATTGCCCGGGCGCAGATCCTGTTAGGCGAATTTGAACCGGCCGAGATGGTGCTGGAAGAGCTGAACGAAAATGCCCGCAGCCTGCGTCTGATGAGCGATCTCAACCGCAACCTGCTGCTGCAAAACCAGCTTTACTGGCAGTCAGGCCGTAAGAATGACGCCCAACGCGTGCTGCTGGAAGCGTTGCAGCTGGCGAACCGCACCGGCTTTATCAGCCACTTTGTGATTGAAGGCGAGACTATGGCGCAGCAGCTGCGCCAGTTGATTCAGCTCAACACGCTGCCGGAGCTGGATCAGCACCGTGCCCAGCGCATTCTGCGTGAGATTAACCAGCATCATCGCCACAAGTTTGCCCACTTCGACGAGACCTTTGTGGAGCGTCTGCTGAATCACCCGGAAGTGCCGGAGCTGATCCGCACCAGTCCGCTGACCCAGCGCGAGTGGCAGGTTCTGGGGCTGATTTACTCAGGCTACAGCAACGAGCAGATTGCCGGTGAGCTGGCGGTGGCGGCCACCACCATTAAAACGCATATCCGTAACCTGTATCAGAAGCTGGGCGTCGCCCACCGTCAGGATGCGGTGCAGCATGCGCAGCAGCTGTTGAAGATGATGGGGTACGGCGTGTAGGGCATTGCCCGGCGGCGCTGCGCTTGCGCGGGTCTACGGTTTTGTTGCCATTTATTGCCCGGCGACGCTACGCTTGCACGGGCCTACGGTTTTGTAGGCCGGGTAAGGCGAAGCCGCCACCCGGCACAAACTCAGCACAGTTCTAACTGCAACTTATGATCGCGAATCACTTTTAACACCCCTTCCGGCGGCATCACATCCGTATAGACCGCATTCACCATACTTATGCTGCCCATATTCACCATCGCGTTACGGCCAAACTTGGAGTGATCCACCACCAGCATGACATGGCGCGAGTTCTCAATGATCGCCCGTTTGGTGCGCACTTCGTGGTAGTCAAACTCCAGCAGCGAGCCGTCCGTATCGATACCGCTGATGCCGAGAATGCCAAAGTCGAGGCGGAACTGGGAGATGAAGTCGAGGGTCGCCTCGCCAATAATGCCGCCGTCACGGCTGCGCAGCTCGCCGCCCGCCAGAATGATGCGAAAGTCCTCTTTCTGCATCAGGGTGGTGGCGACGTTGAGGTTGTTGGTCACGATACGCAGGTTTTCATGGCCGAGCAGGGCATGCGCCACCGCCTCCGGCGTGGTGCCGATGTCGATAAACAGCGTCGCGCCGTTGGGGATCTGACTGGCGACCTTACGGGCGATACGCTCCTTTTCCGAGGTCTGCGTCGCCTTGCGGTCATGCCAGGGGGTGTTGACCGAACTGGAGGGCAGCGCCGCGCCGCCGTGGTGGCGCAGGATACGGTTCTGATCGGCCAGGTCGTTGAGGTCGCGGCGGATGGTCTGCGGGCTGACGGCAAACTGCTCCACCAGCTCTTCGGTACTGACGTATCCCTGCTTTTTCACCAGGTCAATAATGGCATCATGACGTTGTGTTTGTTTCATCGGAGTTCCCTGCCAGATTTATGTTCGTTTTCGCGCATTGAGCGTATCGGCAAACGCCATCGCCAGCCCGACCGCCAGCCCGGCAACGTGAGCACCGTTGGCAATCGCCATACCAAACAGATCAAACCATCCGGCAATAATCCAGATTAACGCGAAAGTCATTAACCCGCGCTGCAGGTAGATACCGCTCTCTGGATCGCGCTCGCCGCGCAGCCAGACATAGCCCATCAGCGCGTAGACCACGCCAGAAAGCCCGCCAAACCACGGGCCGCTGAATTTATGCTGAATAAAGCCGCTAAGCAGCGCGCTGATGAGGGTGAGCACGATGAGCTTGCCGCTGCCGAGCCGTTTCTCCACCGCCCCGCCGAGATACCACCACCACAGCAGGTTAAAGAGGATATGCAGGAACGAGAAGTGCATCAGCGCGTGGGTGAAGTAGCGCCAGAATTCGAACTCTAACGAGGCGTCATAGGGCCAAGCCAGCAGCAGCATGATCTGCTGATCGCCCACCACGCTCATCATAATGAAGACCAGAATGCAGGCCGCCATTAACCCCAGGGTAAACGGCCCCGCGCGTTCGCGCACGGTCGCAAGGAAAGGAAAGCGCTGATAACGCAGGCCGCTACCGGTATGGCCGGACTGCCAGCTCGCCGCCAGATAGCGCGCATCGCCGGGATTTTCCAGAAAACGCGCCAGCTCTGCCTCAACCCGGGCAGCCTGGCTCTCATCCGCCAGCCAGACGTCGGTTTGCGTATGTTGTTGAATGGTAAGAATGACACCCTGCGTCGCCATGTAGTCGACAAACGCCTGGGCGACGCGCGGGTTGTTAAAAGAGGTGATCAGTAGCATCGGCGGCAGTCGCTTATTCCACACAAAAGGGGACAGTATATACCCTAAATGCCCGCGTGCTCGACTTCTGCCGGGAAATGACGGTGCCAGGCATCGAAGCCGCCGTCCACGCTGTAAACCGAGTCATAGCCCTGTTGCAGCAGATATTGCGCCGCCCCCTTACTGCTGTTGCCGTGATAGCACATCACCATCACCGGGGTGTCGAAATCGTTGTCACGCATAAACTCGGCGAGCGAGGCATTGGTCAGATGGAATGCGCCCGGGGTGTGGCCCATCGCAAAACTTTGCGGATCGCGAATATCCACCAGCACTGCGGTGCCCTGGTGCATCTTCTGATGGGCTTCTTCTACGTTAATACATTCAAATTGTTCCATGGTGCTCTCTGTTGTCTGTTCACGTGCCGTGCGGCCTGGGACCGCACTATTTTAACGGTTAGTGTACGTCGTGGCGGCGGGTAAACGCCATTATGTTAGCTCTATCACTCAAAAATGTTTTTTTGATGTTACTAAAATCCATTTCCTTTGCTAATATGAGCGATATCGAACATTTTTGAGCTTTAACGAAAGTGCTGAGGGTACAATGGAAACTAAAGATCTGATTGTAATAGGTGGCGGTATCAACGGTGCAGGCATTGCGGCTGATGCGGCCGGGCGCGGGTTATCTGTCCTGATGCTGGAAGCGCAGGATCTCGCCTGTGCCACCTCCTCCGCCAGCTCCAAACTGATCCACGGTGGCCTGCGTTACCTGGAACACTACGAGTTCCGCCTGGTGAGTGAAGCCCTGGCGGAACGTGAAGTGCTGCTGAAAATGGCTCCCCATATCGCCACGCCGATGCGTTTTCGTCTGCCGCACCGCCCGCATCTGCGCCCGGCATGGATGATCCGCATTGGTCTGTTTATGTACGATCACCTGGGCAAACGCACCAGCCTGCCCGCCTCTGCCGGTGTGCGTTTTGGCGCAGACTCGGTGCTGAAGCCTGAGATTGTGCGCGGATTCGAATATTCCGACTGCTGGGTGGACGATGCCCGCCTGGTACTGGCCAACGCGCAAATGGTTGAACGTAAAGGCGGCGAGGTGAAAACCCGCACCCGCGCGGTCTCGGCGCGCCGGGAAAAAGGGCTGTGGATCGTCGAAGCGGAAGATATCGATACCGGCGAGCGCTTCAGCTGGCAGGCACGCGGGCTGGTGAACGCAACCGGCCCCTGGGTGAAGCAGTTCTTTGACCAGGGGATGCAGCTGCCGTCGCCGTATGGCATCCGCCTGATCAAAGGCAGTCACATTGTAGTGCCGCGCGTCCATACCCAGAAGCAGGCCTATATTCTGCAAAACGAAGACAAGCGCATCGTGTTTGTCATCCCGTGGATGGATGAGTTCTCCATCATCGGCACCACCGACGTGGAGTACAAAGGCGATCCGAAGAACGTTGAGATCGACGAGAGCGAAGTCAGCTATCTGCTGGAGGTCTATAACGCGCACTTTAAAAAGACGCTGGCGCGCGAGGATGTGGTCTGGAGTTACTCTGGCGTACGTCCGCTGTGCGACGACGAATCCGATTCACCGCAGGCTATTACTCGCGACTACACGCTCGATATTCACGACGATCACGGCAAAGCGCCGCTGCTGTCGGTGTTTGGCGGCAAGCTCACCACCTACCGTAAGCTGGCGGAACATGCGATGGAAAAACTGGCCCCCTTCTACCAGGGTATCGGCCCGGCATGGACCAAAGGCGCGGTGCTGCCCGGCGGTGATATCGGCGGCAACCGCGATGACTATGCGGCAAAACTGCGCCGTCGCTATCCGTTTATCAGCGAATCCATGGCCCGCCACTTTGCCCGCACCTACGGCAGCAATAGCGAGCTGATCCTGAACGGGGCGAAGGATCTGACCGATCTGGGCGAACATTTTGGCCATGAGTTTTACGAGGCGGAACTGCGCTACTTAGCCGACCACGAGTGGGTACGCCGCGCGGACGATGCGCTCTGGCGTCGCACCAAAGAGGGGATGTGGCTTAATGCGGAACAACAGTCGCGCGTGGCGCTGTGGCTGGCGCAGCGTATGGGAAAGCGTGAGCTGTCGTTAGCATCATAAAAAATGCCCGGTGGCGCTAACGCTTACCGGGCCTACAGGTTTCATGCGGGCTTCGTGCCCGGTGGCGCTGGCGCTTACCGGGCCTACAAAAGACAAATGAACGTAGGCCGGGTAAGGCGCAGCCGCCACCCGGCGTTTTTTTTACAACCGCACCGGTTTGATATGCCAGATGTTCTCGGCATACTCCTGAATGGTGCGATCCGACGAGAAGTAGCCCATATTGGCGATGTTGTGCATCGCTTTGGTGGCCCACTCTTCCGGCTTACGGTACAGCTCGTCCACCCGGTCCTGACAATCCACATAGCTGCGGTAGTCCGCCAGCACCTGGTAGTGGTCACCGAAGTTAATCAGCGAATCCACCAGGTCGCGATAGCGGCCAGGCTCATCCGGGTTAAATACCCCGGTGCCGATCTGGGTCAGCACCTGACGCAGCTCTTCATCCTGCTCGTAATAATCACGCGGTGAGTAGCCCTTAGCACGCAGCGCCTCCACCTCTTCTGTGGTGTTACCGAAGATAAAGATGTTCTCTTCACCCACGTGCTCCAGCATCTCAACATTGGCGCCATCCAGCGTGCCGATGGTCAGCGCGCCATTGAGGGCAAACTTCATGTTACTGGTGCCCGACGCCTCGGTGCCTGCGGTGGAGATCTGCTCCGAGAGATCGGCGGCCGGAATGATCAGCTGGGCCAGACTCACGCTGTAGTTCGGGATGAAGACGACCTTCAGCTTGTCGCCAATCTGCGGATCGTTATTGATCACCTTCGCCACATCGTTGATCAGATGAATAATGTGCTTCGCCATGTAGTAGGCCGACGCCGCTTTCCCGGCGAAAATGTTCACGCGTGGCACCCAGTCCGCATCAGGGTCGGCCTTGATGCGGTTGTAGCGGGTGATCACGTGCAGCACGTTCATCAGCTGACGCTTGTACTCGTGGATACGTTTGATCTGGACGTCGAACAGCGCTTTCGGGTTAGCGACTACGTTCAGATGCAGCGCCATCCACACCGCCAGCCGCTTTTTATTGAGCAGCTTGGCATCACGCACCGCTTTATTCACCGTCGGGAAGTCAGCATGCTGCTCAAGCTCGCTCAGCTGGCTTAAATCGGTCCGCCAGGTGCGACCGATGTTCTCGTCGAGCACATCGGAGAGCGGCTGGTTCGCCAGCGCCAGCCAGCGGCGCGGCGTTACCCCGTTGGTGACGTTGCAGAAACGCATCGGGAAAATTTTCGCAAAGTCTGCGAACAGCGACTGCACCATCAGGTTCGAGTGCAGCTCAGACACGCCATTGACCTTGTGGCTGATCACCACCGCCAGCCACGCCATGCGCACCCGGCGGCCATTGGATTCATCAATGATCGAGGTGCGGCTCAGCAGGCCGGTGTCGTGCGGATACTGCTCCTGCAACGTTCTCAGGAAGAAGTCGTTAATCTCAAAGATAATCTGCAGGTGGCGCGGCAGGATTTTGCCCAGCATATCCACCGGCCAGGTTTCCAGCGCTTCGCTCATCAACGTGTGGTTGGTGTAGGAGAAGACCTGGCAGGTCACCTCAAACGCCTCGTCCCAGCTGAACTTATGCTCGTCAATCAGCAGGCGCATCAGCTCAGGGATCGACAACACCGGGTGGGTATCATTCAGGTGAATCGCGATCTTATCCGCCAGATTGGCGTAGGTTTTGTGCAGCTGGTAGTGACGGCTCAGGATATCCTGAATGGTCGCGGAGACCAGGAAGTACTCCTGACGCAGGCGCAGCTCGCGCCCGGAGTAGGTGGAATCATCCGGATAGAGCACCCGGGAGACGTTCTCGGAGTGGTTTTTATCTTCCACCGCCGCGAAGTAGTCGCCCTGGTTGAACTTACCGAGGTTAATCTCGCTACTGGCCTGGGCGTTCCACAGGCGCAGCGTGTTGGTGGCGTCAGTGTCGTAGCCGGGAATGATCTGATCGTAAGCCACGGCCAGGATCTCTTCGGTCTCGACCCAGCGGCTCTTCTTGCCTTCCTGCTGAATACGGCCACCGAAGCGGACTTTATAACGGGTATTGTGGCGCTTGAACTCCCACGGGTTGCCGTACTCCAGCCAGTAGTCCGGAGACTCTTTCTGTCGGCCATCGACAATGTTCTGTTTGAACATGCCGTAATCGTAGCGGATACCGTAGCCACGCCCTGGCAGGGCGAGGGTCGCCAGCGAATCGAGGAAGCAGGCTGCCAGACGACCCAGACCACCGTTGCCGAGGCCAGGGTCGTTCTCTTCGTCAATCAGCTCTTCTAAATCTAACCCCATCTCTTCCAGCGCGGTTTTGACGTCGTCATAGATACCCAGCGACAGCAGCGCGTTGGAAAGGGTGCGGCCAATCAAAAACTCCATCGACAGATAGTAAACCTGGCGAGTCTCCTGTGAGAGCTGAGCGCGGTTGGAGCGCAGCCAGCGCTCAACCAGCCGGTCACGCACCGCAAACAGGGTGGCGTTGAGCCATTCATGTTTGTTGGCGATGACCGGGTCTTTGCCAATGGTGAACATCAGCTTGTAAGCAATGGAGTGCTTTAACGCCTCAATGCTTACCGTGGGAGACGCATAGGAAAAGGGTGCATTCATATCTCTGATTCCAGCATTGTTACATCAAGCGTTGATAAAGATCGCGGTAGGACTGCGCCGCAACTTGCCAGCTAAAATCCATGGCCATCGCCTGACGTTGAACAAAACGCCATAAAGAAGGACGTGACCACAACACGAAAGCACGACGAATCGCGCGTAACAGCGACCAGGCATTACTGTCTTCAAAGACAAATCCGGTGGCGATCCCATCCGCCAGATTCTCCAGCGAGGTGTCGGATACGGTATCCGCCAGCCCGCCAGTACGCCGCACCAGTGGCAGTGTGCCGTACTTCAGACCATACAGCTGGGTTAAGCCGCAGGGCTCAAAACGGCTCGGCACCAGAATAACGTCTGCGCCCGCCATGATGCGGTGCGAAAACGCTTCGTGATAGCCAATCTGCACACCCACCTGTCCCGGATGTTCGGCGGCGGCGGCGAGGAAGCCCTCCTGCAGTACCGGATCGCCCGCCCCTAGCAGCGCCAGTTGCCCGCCCTGCTCCAGCAGACCCGGCAGCGCCTCGAGCACCAGATCGAGTCCTTTCTGGCTGGTCAGACGGCTTACCACCGCAAACAGCGGCACCTTGTCGTTGACCTTCAGTCCCATGGCAACCTGCAGCTGACGTTTGTTCTCGGCCTTATCTTCCACGGAGTCGCGGTTATAGCGCGCGCCCAGCAGCAGATCGGTTTCCGGACTCCAGATTTTTTCATCCACGCCGTTGAGAATGCCCGACAGTCGGCCTTCGCGATGACGCTGACTGAGCAGCCCCTCCATCCCATAGCCAAACTGCGCTTCGGTGATCTCCCGCGCGTAGGTTGGACTGACGGCGGTAATGTGATCGGCGTAGTAAAGCCCGGCCTTGAGGAAGGAGATCTGCCCCTTAAACTCCAGCCCGTGCATATTAAAGAATGACCATGGCAAATCGATGTCATCCATATGTTTGGCGAAATACATGCCCTGGTATGCCAGGTTATGCACGGTAAAGACCGACTTCGCCGGATGGCCGCGTGCCGCCAGATAGGCTGGCGCTAACCCGGCGTGCCAGTCGTGGGCATGCACCACGTCCGGACGCCAGAACGGATCCAGCCCACAGGCCATCTCCGCCCCTACCCAGCCGAGCAGCGCGAAACGCAGCACGTTATCGGTATAGGCAAACAGGTTAGTGTCGTGGTACGGGCTCCCTGGGCGGTCATAAAGATGCGGCGCGTCAATCAGGTAGATGCCCACGCCGTTGTAATGGCCAAACAGTAATGTGATGCGCCCGGCAAAGGTCTCGCGGCGGCTGACGATCTGCGCGTCAGGCACGCCGCGACGAATATCTGGAAAAGCGGGTAACAGCACGCGGGTATCAACCCCACCTGCAATTTGCGCCGCCGGTAACGCCCCTATCACATCCGCCAACCCGCCGGTTTTGAGCAACGGGAACATTTCAGAACAAACGTGTAAAACCTGCATCATCGCTCCTGTTTGATCTGCAGTTTACGCAGCATTTCACGCGTAACCAGCACGATACCTTCTTCTGAGCGGTAGAAACGGCGCGCGTCCTCTTCCGCATTTTCTCCAATTACCATGCCTTCCGGAATCACGCAGGCACGGTCGATAACGCAACGACGCAGGCGGCACGAGCGGCCCACCCAGACGTCGGGTAACAGCACTGATGAATCAATATTGCAGAAGGAGTTCACCCGCACGCGCGGGAACAACACCGACTGCACCACCACCGAGCCGGAGATAATGCACCCGCCGGAAACCAGCGAGTTCAGGGTCATGCCGTGGCTGCCCGAACGGTCCTGGACAAATTTTGCCGGCGGCAGAGACTCCATATGAGTACGAATCGGCCAGTTATGGTCGTACATATCCAGTTCCGGCGTGACAGAGGCCAGATCGAGGTTAGCCTTCCAGTACGCCTCCAGGGTTCCTACATCGCGCCAGTACGGTTCTGAATTCGGATCGGACTGCACGCAGGAGAGCGGGAAAGGATGTGCATAGGCCATGCCAGATTTGGTGATTTTCGGGATGATGTCTTTGCCGAAGTCGTGGCTGGATTTTTCATCCTTGTCGTCCTCTTCCAGCAGCTGGTAAAGGTAATCTGCATCAAAGACATAGATACCCATGCTGGCAAGCGCTTTAGTGTCATCGCCCGGCATTGAAGGTGGGTTTGCCGGTTTTTCTACGAAATCGATCACCTTGTCGTTTTCGTCCACCGCCATGACGCCAAACGCCGTCGCCTCGGCAACGGGCACCGGCAAACAGGCTACGGTGCAGCGCGCCCCTTTTTCGACATGGTCGATAAGCATGCGCGAGTAGTCCTGCTTGTAGATATGGTCCCCGGCAAGGATCACCACATACTCGGCATTATAACGGCGGATGATATCGAGGTTCTGCGTGACCGCATCGGCGGTGCCGCGGTACCAGTTTTCGCCATGTACGCGCTGTTGGGCAGGCAACAGATCGACAAACTCGTTCATCTCCTCACTGAAGAACGACCAGCCGCGCTGAATGTGCTGCACCAGAGTGTGTGACTGATACTGGGTAATGACGCCAATACGGCGAATGCCTGAGTTGAGGCAATTGGACAGAGCAAAATCGATAATACGGAATTTACCGCCGAAGTGGACGGCGGGTTTGGCGCGCTTGATCGTTAAATCTTTTAATCGGGTACCGCGGCCGCCAGCAAGAATCAGGGCAACAGACTTCAATGGCAGCTGACGCGCCAACATTAGAGGGTCGTTCTTATCTAACCTAACCATGATCAACTCCTTTTATTATCATCTCTGGAATACACATACACCGTGCGCAGGCCCATGCCAGACAGTCATAACGACCGGATTATCCTCTCCGGCAAATGGGGGGATAGCCCGCCACTCCCCTTCAGGTAAAATAATTTCTGCGACCTCATCTGTGGCATTGAGGGTGATGAGCCAGCAATCCGAAAGCAGGATTTGCAGGCGCGGCACACCGTTCTGCCACTCGTGCGCACCTAACGGTTGCGCCATTTTATTTAACCAGCGAACGTTGCCGTCGCCCTCTTCCCACCACCGATCCTCGGTGAGCGCCGGGATCTGCTTACGCAGATGGACCAACGCGGCAGTAAAGGCGACGAGTCCCTCGTTTGCCTGCTGCCAGTCAAGCCAGGTTAACGCGTTATCCTGGCAATAAGCATTGTTGTTGCCGTGCTGACTGTGGCCATGTTCATCGCCCGCCAGCAGCATCGGCGTACCCTGTGACAGTAAAAGCGTCGTCAGCAGCGCATGCACGCTGGCGCGGCGCCGCTCGATCACATCCAGATTGCCACTTAACCCTTCAACGCCATGGTTAAAACTGTGGTTACTGGAGGTGCCGTCACGGTTCTCTTCACCGTTTGCTTCATTGTGTTTCTGATTGAAACAAACGCAGTCGCGCAAGGTGAAACCGTCGTGCGCCGTCAACAGGTTGATCGACGCGGAAGGCAAGCGCCCGTTGCGTTTAAACAGATCGCTGGAAGCGGCGAAACGTCCGGCAAATGTTCCCAAAGAGAGATCGCGCGCCAACCAGAAGCGGCGCGCCGCATCACGATAGTGATCGTTCCACTCCGCAAACGGCGGCGGGAAATTTCCCACCTGGTAGCCGCCCGGGCCGATATCCCAGGGTTCTGCAATCAGCTTCACACCTGAGAGCAGCGGGCAGTTTTTTATCGCCTCAAACAGCGGCGACTGCTGGCTGAATTCCGGCGTGCGTCCCATCACCGACGCAAGATCAAAACGAAAACCGTCGACATGGAAGGTTTCAACCCAGTACTTCAGGCAGGCATACGCATAGTCTGTCACTGCCGGATGGCTGAGATTGAGAGTGTTACCGCAACCGGTCCAGTTGTGATAATCACCATCCTCTCTTAACCAATAATAGCTAGGGTTATCAATTCCGCGCAGGGAGAACGTCGGCCCCTCAAGATCCAGCTCGGCGCTGTGATTGAGGACGATATCCAGAATGACCTCGATACCCGCTTCGTGCAGCGCCTTCACCGCGTCACGAAACTCATCTCTTGCCCGGTCGGGATGCGAGGCATAGCGCGGTTCAAGGGCGAACATCGCCATTGGGTTATAGCCCCAGTAGTTACTGAGACCGAGGCGTTGCAGGCGCGGCTCGCTGGCGAAATGGGCCACCGGCAATAATTCCAGCGCAGTGATGCCGAGGTGCTTAAAATAAGCAATCATCACCGGGTGGCTGAGCGCTTTGTAGGTGCCGCGGATATCTTCGGGGAGGTCAGGGTGCAGCCAGGTCAGCCCTTTGACATGGGCTTCATAGATAACCGTTTTGCCCCACGGTATGTTGGGCGGGGCGTCCTCTTCCCAGTCGTAGTGATCGCTGACCACGACGCTTTTTGGCGCAACGGCCGCACTGTCACGGTGATCCGGGGTATCTTTGCCGCTGTGCAGCAGGGGATCATCATTCAGCGTGCCTTCGACCTGATACGCGCGCGGGTCAAGCAGCAGTTTTGCCGGGTTAAAGCGCAGCCCCTTTGCCGGATCCCACGGGCCATAAACCCGAAAGCCATAGCGCATGCCGGGGCGGGCATGTTCCAGATAGCCATGCCAGATATCGCCGCTGCGCGCCACCATATCGTACCGATGTTCAATGCCTTTGCCGTCAAACACGCAGAGTTCAACCCGATCAGCGTGGGCGGAAAAGAGAGTGAAATTCACTCCTTTTCCGTCATAGCATGCGCCAAGCGGAGCGGGTTTACCTGCGGCGAGTTGCGTCATTCCCCCTCCCGGACCAGCCAGATAGTGGCTAACGGCGGCAACGTAATGCTCAGGGATTGTGGACGACCGTGGCTCTCCTGCTCATCGCTCTGTACCAGCCCCCCGTTACCCGCGTTGCTGCCGTGATAGTGCATGGAGTCGGTATTCAGCACTTCACGCCATTTGCCTGGCTGATTGATGCCGAAACGGTAGTGATGGCGCGTCACCGGGGTGAAGTTACTGGCGACGATAATTTCGTTACCCGCCTTGTCGCGACGGACAAAGATCAGCACCGAGCGCTCGTGGTCATCCACCACCAGCCACTCAAAGCCGTAATCATCAAAGTCGAGTTCGTGCAGGGCTTTGTGGTGACGGTAGGTATGGTTGAGGTCGCGCACCAGGCGCTGAACGCCGTGGTGCCAGTTGTCGCCCCCTTCCAGCAGATGCCAGTCGAGGCTCGCATCGTGGTTCCACTCGCGGCCCTGGGCGAACTCGTTGCCCATAAACAGCAGCTTTTTCCCCGGGAAGGCGAACATCCAGCCGTAGTAAGCGCGCAGATTGGCAAATTTCTGCCACGCGTCTCCTGGCATACGGTCGAGAATCGATTTTTTGCCGTGCACCACTTCATCGTGGGAGAGCGGCAGGACAAAGTTCTCGGTGCCGTTATAGAGCATGCCGAAGGTCAGTTTGTCGTGATGATACTGACGATGCACCGGATCCAGCTTCATGTAATCCAGGGTGTCATGCATCCAGCCCAGGTTCCACTTGTACCAGAAGCCCAGCCCGCCCATTGACGGCGGACGGGAGACGCCCGGGAAGTCGGTGGACTCTTCAGCCATCGTGACCGCCCCTGGCGCCTGTTCGCCAAGAATGCGGTTGGTGCTGCGCAGAAACTCAATCGCTTCCAGGTTTTCACGGCCCCCGAACTCGTTCGGGATCCACTCGCCCTCTTTGCGGCTGTAGTCGCGGTAGATCATCGAGGCGACGGCGTCCACGCGCAGGGCATCAATGCCGAAACGCTCGATCCAGTAGAGGGCGTTGCCCACCAGGTAGTTGGTCACTTCCCGACGGCCATAGTTATAGATCAGGGTATTCCAGTCCTGGTGATAGCCTTCCCGCGGGTCGCTGTGCTCATACAGGCTGGTGCCGTCAAATTGCGCGAGGCCAAAATCATCGGACGGGAAGTGGCCTGGCACCCAGTCGAGGATCACGTTCAGCCCGGCGGCGTGCGCGGCGTTGATAAAATAGCGGAAGTCGTCGCGGGTGCCGAAACGGCGGGTCGGGGCATACATCCCGGTTGGCTGGTAGCCCCAGCTGCCGTCAAACGGATGCTCGTTAATGGGCAGCAGTTCCAGATGGGTAAAGCCCATCCACTTCACATAGGGGATCAGTTGGTCGGCCAGCTCCCGGTAGCTGAGCCAGAAGTTGTTGTCGGTATGACGACGCCAGGAGCCAAGATGGACTTCATAAATAGAGATCGGCATATCGAACTGGTTCGCCCGAATACGCTCTTCGCTCTGGGCGACTTTCTCCGGCAGGCCGCAAATGAGTGACGCCGTTTCCGGGCGCATCTGCGCTTCGAAGGCATACGGATCAGCCTTGATGCGCAGCTTGCCCTGCGCATCGATCAGCTCATATTTGTAGAGCTGGCCGTTCAGGGCTCCGGGGATAAATAGCTCCCAGATGCCGGTTTCACGCCGCAGACGCATCGGATGGCGACGGCCATCCCAGTAGTTGAACTGCCCCACCACGGAGACGCGCTGGGCATTCGGCGCCCAGACGGTAAAACGGGTGCCGGTGACGCCATCCATGGTGTCGGCATGGGCGCCAAGCGTTTCATAAGGACGCAGGTGCGTACCTTCAGACAGTAGCCAGGCATCCATCTCCTGCAACAGTGGACCAAAGCGATAGGGATCGTCGATCAGATTCTGTTGTCCATGCCAGATCACAGCGAGCTGGTAGCGGAAGAAATTTTTACGGCGGGCCATCACGCCAGCGAAAAAGCCGCGTGAATCGAGACATTCGAGTTTCCCGACCTTGCGGCCGGTTTTAGGTTCAATCACCCACACTTCCGTTGCGTCAGGTAACAGTGCCCGGACTTCCAGGCCGGCATCAGTGCGGTGCATGCCAAGTACAGAAAACGGATCCGCAAAGTGACCCGTAATAAGCGCATTAATCACGTCTCTATCAATACGAACGGACATGGTATTCATCCTGTTTTTTTAGTTGCCGCCCCTTTCGCGCGCCGGGTACGACCTTGATGTGACCTGAACGGAACCGCACATTGTGCATCCTCTCTGTTCCGTTCAACCTCCAGGCGGAATATGTGACATCCCGCATAAAGCATAGCCAACGCTT
This sequence comes from Leclercia sp. LSNIH1, assembly GCF_002902985.1. Classification (NCBI taxonomy): domain Bacteria; kingdom Pseudomonadati; phylum Pseudomonadota; class Gammaproteobacteria; order Enterobacterales; family Enterobacteriaceae; genus Leclercia; species Leclercia sp. LSNIH1. Next base: position 587,412 of record NZ_CP026167.1, read on the forward strand.
TATATGACTCCTGAAAAATTATGGACCATTTGGCGTTTACTCCATGTAGTACGCAAAAAAAGGGGTGATAAATCACCCCTTAGTATTAAGTATTTATTACGCGAGCTGGCGCAGCATTCTGCGCAGCGGTTCGGCAGCACCCCACAACAGCTGGTCGCCGACGGTAAAGGCGGAGAGGTACTCCGGCCCCATATTTAGTTTACGCAGACGGCCTACCGGGGTAGATAATGTGCCGGTGACGGCCGCAGGGGTCAGTTCGCGCATGGTGATGTCGCGGTCGTTTGGCACCACTTTCGCCCACGCATTGTGTGATGCGAGCAGTTCTTCCACGGTTGGGATAGACACATCTTTTTTCAGTTTAATGGTGAATGCCTGGCTGTGGCAGCGCAGTGCACCGATGCGCACGCACAGGCCATCAACTGGGATCGCGGAAGCGGTACGCAGGATTTTGTTGGTCTCAGCCTGGCCTTTCCACTCTTCGCGGGTCTGGCCATTATCCAACTGTTTGTCGATCCACGGGATCAGGCCACCGGCCAGCGGTACGCCGAAGTTATCCACCGGCAGCTCGCCGCTGCGGGTCAGCTGAGTCACTCTGCGTTCGATATCGAGGATAGCGGACGCCGGGTTTGCCAGCTCATCAGCAACACTGTGGTGCAGTTGGCCCATCTGGGTCAGCAGTTCGCGCATATGGCGCGCGCCGCCGCCGGAGGCCGCCTGGTAGGTCGCCACAGAGACCCACTCCACCAGATCCTGAGCAAACAGGCCACCCAGCGACATCAGCATCAGGCTGACGGTGCAGTTGCCGCCCACGAAGGTCTTCACGCCCTTGTTCAGGCCGTCGGTAATGACATCCTGGTTAACCGGGTCAAGAATAATGATGGCGTCGTCTTTCATGCGCAGCGAAGAGGCCGCGTCAATCCAGTAGCCCTGCCAGCCGCTTTCACGAAGCTTTGGATAAATTTCGTTGGTATAATCGCCGCCCTGGCAGGTGACAATAATATCCAGCGCCTTCAACGCTTCCAGATCGTAAGCATCCTGCAATGTGCCTGTGGTACCTCCAAAGGACGGTGCAGCCTGGCCGAGCTGGGAAGTGGAGAAGAAGACCGGACGGATAGCGTCGAAATCGCGCTCTTCAACCATGCGTTGCATGAGTACAGAGCCGACCATACCGCGCCAGCCGATAAAACCAACGTTTTTCATAGCATTTTTTTCCTGCAGAGGGTGTGTGCTGTTTGTGCAAGCCAGTATTGAACTGGGATATGCTTCACATTACAAAATGCTGCCAAAGTCGCAAGCGAAATTAATCGATGATTGCCCGGCTATCAGAAAAAGAGCTAATCATCGGGGAAACCATACAAGTATCAGGGATAATTTACGATGAGTGAAATCATTTCCGCAGCTGTTTTATTGATCCTAATTATGGATCCACTCGGAAACTTGCCTATTTTCATGTCGGTGTTGAAGCACACCGAGCCGAAGCGCCGTCGGGCCATCATGATCCGCGAGCTGCTCATCGCTCTGCTGGTGATGTTTATCTTCCTGTTTGCCGGCGAGAAAATTCTCGCATTCCTGAACTTACGCGCTGAAACGGTCTCCATTTCCGGCGGGATCATTCTGTTCCTGATTGCCATCAAAATGATTTTCCCGAGCACCGAAGGCAACAGCAGCGGCCTGCCTGCGGGTGAAGAGCCGTTTATTGTGCCGCTGGCGATCCCGCTGGTCGCCGGGCCGACCATCCTGGCGACGCTGATGCTGCTGTCGCATCAGTATCCGAACCAGATGAGCCATCTGGTGATTGCCCTGCTGATTGCCTGGGGCGGAACGTTCATCATTCTGCTGCAGTCGTCGCTGTTTTTGCGCCTGCTGGGGGAGAAAGGGGTAAATGCGCTGGAGCGGCTGATGGGGCTGATTCTGGTGATGATGGCGACACAGATGTTCCTGGATGGGATTCGGGCGTGGATGAAGGGGTGAGGGTTTATGGGGTGATGGGGTGAGAATATGCGGCGGGGGTGGTAGTTCCGTTCACTTTACTGCCAGTACTTCTCTGTTACACCCGCGCCGGTGAACGTGCCAGGGTGGCTCAGTCGCCACCACCCTGGCAACCCGGGCTACCGGCAAGAAAATCGCCGCTTCGCGGATTGTTCGCCCCATCTCTGGGGCTCACCCCTTCGGGGCCAGCGCAAGCGCTGTCCAAAATTGCTCCCGGCAATTTTGTCTTCGTCTTTTTCCCTCCGGCTATCGGGTCGGGCACCAGCCTGCATCCATGCAGGCTATGCCCTCTCGGCGCGTCCATGCGCCTCGCCCCGGCCTGCGGGAAACGACTCAGCGATTTTCAGCCGGACCTGGGTGCCGCTGTAGCTTTTTTACTTTCCTGTAATTTGGCCATCGCGTTAAGAAATGTAGGCCGGGTAAGCACAAGCGCCACCCGGCGTTTTACAGCAGCACGACACCTTCATCTGTGCGCAGCCAGCGCGGTGCTTTTAGCGTATCGCTATAAAAACTGACCAGTTCCTGGAGTAAATCTCCTGCCACTCTTTCATCACTTTTTGACAGGGATTGACTGAGAAGTAGCTGTGTTAATAGCTGGCAGTAACGCCCAAGCTGATCTGCTTCCGGCTCAAAGACCGGCACGTCCAGCGGCAAGTCATCCACCGTCAGGCTCGCTTTTAAATGCTCGGGTACAGGTTCAAGCAGGGTTGGCTGAAGCAGAGCAAGACAAGCTGAAAGCCGCCCGCACAGCGCCATCTTTTGCGCCGGATCGTCGCACTCGGCCAGTACATCAACAAAGCGCGCACAGTTATCCGCCAGCGCAGTGAAATCCGTGTTGTGATCGAAGGGTGTGGTGAATAAAGAGTGAGAAAAGCTAAGGGTAGTAGTCATAAGACAGCCTCTGATGAGTTAATTTGACCACCACAGAAGGGACCAACCTTACTGGTGATGGACTGAACGGAGTTGGTCCTACCGGCCTCATCAGCTACCGGCGCACCTTGCGGTGCCACCGTCCAGCCCACCATTGAGGTGTAACGGGCTGCGCGATAAAAACGAGCTTTATCACGGATGAGAATAACAGGGGACCAACCCTGACGCCCGATTTTGCAGGCGTGGCGAGAAGATACCGCTTTGCTGAGGGTGTATCAAGCGAGGCTCTGGAAGGCTGCTCGCATAACCCGAAATTAAATCTCCAGCGGCAAAAGTAGTCAGATAAGCACAACACCCGCAGCGGCTCCCTGTTCCGGCTGAAAATCGCCGAAGCGTTGACGGGAGGCCGGGGCGAGGCGCAGGGATGCGCCGAGAGGGGGCGACCTACAGGGATGTAGGATCGCCCCCGACCCGATAGCCGGAAGGAATAAGCTGAGGGCACCGCGAAGCGGCGATTTTCCTGGCCGGGAGCCGGGGTGGTCAGGGGGGCGGCGGCGAGCCCCCCTGACACGTTCACGGGTTCTGGCGCCCCAGAGAAGCATTGAACGTAAAGTGAACGGAACCGCCAACAGAGCCGCATGTTCTCCTGCACGCACAAAAAAGCCGGGTGGCGGCTACGCCTTACCCGGCCTACGTCCCTCCGCATAACCCGAAATTAAATCTCCAGCAGCGAAAAGGGCCAGGTAAGCACAACACCCGCAGCGGCTCCCTGGTCCGGCTGAAAATCGCCGAAGCGTTGACGGGAGGCCGGGGCGAGGCGCAGGGACGCGCCGAGAGGGGGCGACCTACAGGGATGTAGGATCGCCCCCGACCCGATAGCCGGAAGGAATAAGCTGAGGGCACCGCGAAGCGGCGATTTTCCTGGCCGGGAGCCGGGGTGGTCAGGGGGGCGGCGGCGAGCCCCCCTGACACGTTCACGGGTTCTGGCGCCCCAGAGAAGCATTGAACGTAAAGTGAACGGAACCGCCAACGGAGCCGCATGTTCCCCTGTACACACAAAAAAGCCGGGTGGCGGCTACGCCTTACCCGGCCTACGGTTTACGGTAGCCGCTAGCTCAACAACGTAAACGCAATCATCCCGACAATCGCCCCGGTCGTCCCGAGGATAGTTTCCATCATCGTCCAGGTCTTCAGCGTCTGCGCTTCCGTCGCCCCGGTAAATTTACCGAACAACCAGAATCCCGCGTCGTTCACATGAGAGACCACAATAGATCCCCCCGCGATACAGATAGAGAGCGCCGCCATCTGCGCGCCGGAGTAGTTCAGCTGTTCAATCACCGGCATCACCAGCCCGACGGCGGTCAAACAGGCCACGGTAGCGGAGCCCTGAATGATACGCACCGCCGCAGCCAGCACGAAGCAGGTCACCGCAATCGGCAGACCCATACCGGTAAGCGCCCCACCTAACGCCGGGCCAACGCCGGAATCCACCAGCACCTGCTTGAACACGCCGCCCGCACCGATCACCAGCAGAATAATACCCGCCGGCTGCAGCGCTGCACCGCAGATCTCCATCACGCGGTCTTTTGCCATGCCCTGGCGCATTGCCAGACCATAAATCGCCACCAGACAGGCCACCAGGATCGCCGTGAACGGGTGACCGATAAACTCAAACCATTCGTAGGCGGTAGAGCCTTCCGGCACAAAGCGCGCGGCGATGGTTTTGAGCCCGACCAGCACCAGCGGCAGCAGGATCAGGGCAAGGCTAAAGCCGAAGGAGGGCATTTTGTTTTCGCCCAGATGCGGCTCGGTGATCTCGTCAGGAATGTGCAACTCAACGTAACGGCTGATAAAGTTACCCCACAGCGGACCGGCAATGAGCATGCCCGGGATTGCCGCGCACAGGCCGATGAGGATCATCCAGCCAAAATCAGCGTGCATCTGCGAGGCCAGCAGCATCGGCGCGGGGCCAGGCAGCAGGAACGCGGCGGCGGCGGCGACACCGGCAAACAGCGGAATAACAAGCTTCACAAGGTTGGTGCCGGTGTGGCGCGCCATCGAAAACGCCACGCTAATCAGCAGCACTACCGCCACTTCAAAAAACAGCGGCAGGGCGCAAATCAGACCGGCCAGACCGATGGCGTAATGCGCCCGGCTGTGACCGAAAGATTTCAGCATCTTGACGGCGATCTGATCGACCGCGCCGGTTTCATGCAGGATTTTGCCAAACATCGCGCCAAGCGCGACCACAATCGCCAGGAAGCCCAGCGTGCCTCCCATCCCTTTTTCCATGGTCGCAGCGATTTTGTCGAGCGGCATGCCGGAAAAGAGACCTGCACCAATAGAGACCACCATCAAAGCCACGAAGGCGTGCATACGGGCCTTCATGACCAAAAACAGCAGTAGCAGCACGGAGCCTACTGCTGTTAAAACAAGCGTTAACGTACTCAAAACTTACTGCCTTTTGTTGATGACCTCAATGGTGCTTGCCACAACACCGTCTAACGGTTGATCGATATCGACCACCAGCACATCGCTTTCATCTGCGCCCGGCTCTTGCAGGGTTTCAAACTGCGTCACCAGCATCTGGGTCTTAAAGAAGTGCCCTTTGCGCGCTTTCAGACGGCTTTCGATCACCTCAAAGTCGCCCTTCAGGTAGATGAAAGAGAGGTTGGCGTTACCTTCGCGAAGCTGGTCGCGGTAGGCTTTTTTCAACGCAGAGCAGACGATCAGCGAGACTTTGTTGGTGCGCTGCATGGCAAACGCCGCATCGTTCAGGGCCTGCAGCCATGGTTTACGATCGTCGTCGTTCAGCGGCTCACCTGAGGCCATTTTGTTGATGTTGCTGCGCGGATGGAGAAAATCACCATCAAGAAACGCAGCATGGATTTGATGTGCCACTTCGCTGGCAACGGCGGACTTACCGCTACCGGAAACGCCCATCAGGACATAAACGTGGTGATCTGGATTTGTGGTGCTCAAAGTATGTCCCTCAGTCGATTGTTACGGGTAACAGTTATCGGTAACATTGTCCTGCCGGGGCTGAAGAGAAGCAATATCCAAACGTGCGCGAAGTGAATAAGTGTGAGCTAGTTCAAACTTGTCACGCTAAATAGATCCGCCTGGTGACAGGGTGAAACCTAAATCTAACATTTTAGGCGACACCGCTTCACCACGAATGCGCGCCAGCAGGCGTTCCGCACCGATACGGCCCATGCGTTCACGCGGCGTCAGGACGCTCGCCAGACGCGGCTCCATGACCTGGCCGATGTCGTGACCGTGGAAACCGGCAATCGCCATATCCTGCGGGATTTTCAGGCCCAGACGCTGGCATTCAAAAGCGGCGCCCACCGCGAGGTCATCGTTAGTACAGAAGATGCCATCAAGCTGCGGATATTCACGACGCGCCTGACGCATCAGCTCAATGCCGGAGGTGTAGGAAGAGGACTGCTCTACCATCACACTGTAGGGCGTTAAGTTCGCGTCGAGCATCGCCTGCTCGTACCCCTTCTGTTTGATGATAGTACGTTCGTCCAGACGTGCGCCAAGATAGGCGACATGGCGATGGCCGCGGGCGATGATCGCCGCCGTCATCTGCCGGGCCGCTTCAAAGTTATCGAACCCGACCGCGATATCCAGGCACGGCGACTGGCTGTCCATCAGCTCCACCACCGGAATACCCGCCACTTCGATCATCTTCAGCGTGCGTGGGGTGTGGGTGCGTTCGGTCAGGATCAGGCCGTCAATGTTCCAGGAAAGCATAGATTCGAGACGCTCCTCTTCCAGCTCCGGCTTGTAGCCGTAGTGGGCGAGCATGGTCTGATAGCCAAAGGCGTCGGTGACGCTTTCGATGCCGCGAAGCACCTCGGCGAAAACCTGGTTGGTTAAGGAGGGAAGCAGGACGCCCACCGCACGGCTGGTCGCATTCGAGAGAATGTCGGGTGCACGGTTGGGGATATAACCCAGTTCATCGAGAGCAGCAGCAATCTTGCCACGTAAGGCCACGGAAACCTGTTCCGGGTTACGTAAAAAACGGCTGACCGTCATTTTGGTCACACCGACGCGATCGGCGACATCCTGAAGTACGGGGCGTTTCTTTTTCATCGTCCTGAGAAATCATGAGTGAGAGATTTTCTCAGTTTATCACGGACAAAGCGCAACCTTCCCCGTTTAAAGGGAAGGTTGCGTAATTATTTAGACCGGCGGCAGGTCGAACAGCAGGATTTCAGCGGCGCTGTCAGCATGGACAGAGATCGCCTGCTCATCCCAGATGGCCAGACCGTCGCTGGTGGTCGCTTTAGTGCCGTTGATGGTCACGTCGCCTTTCACCACCTGGATCCACACTTTACGGTTGGCGGCAATCTGGTGCACAGACTGCTCATCTTTCGCCAGCGCCCAACGGTACAGCTCCATATCCTGATGCACTTTCAGCGAACCTTCACGCGCATCCGGTGACAGGACCAGCTGTTTACCCTGCTGCGCGTCAAAGCGGCGTTGCTCGTAGCGCGGGGTGATGCCTTTCGCTTCTGGAATGATCCAGATTTGATAGAGGTGCAGTTTTTCCGTTTTGCTCGGGTTGTATTCAGAGTGACGCACTCCGGTACCCGCACTCATAATCTGGAACTCACCCGCTGGCACCTGCTCTTTATTACCCATGCTGTCCTGGTGCTCCACCGCCCCTTCCAGCACGTAAGTCAGGATTTCCATATCTTTGTGCGGGTGGGTACCGAAGCCCTGGCCTGCGTCAATCACGTCATCGTTGATCACGCGCAGTGCCGAGAAGCCCATAAAATTCGGGTCGTAATAATCGGCGAACGAGAAGCTGTGCCATGAGTCCAGCCAGCCATGATTTGCGTGTCCACGGTCGTTTGCTTTGCGTAAGAAGATCATTGTTTTTACCCTCAGTTCGTTTCGATGGAGTAAGTGTGGACGCAATCGACCTGGGATCATAGAGGGTGAAAATTGACTCCTCTGTTCAAAATATCTGAACAAGCACAGAGGAGTCATTCAGGCTTATCGGGCAAGGGTTATCGTGGCAGGTGATGCCTGTTCGAAGGCGCGTTCAAGGATTTCCAGGTTGGTCATCACTTCAATTTCCTTGACGTAATTTGGCGCGCCGCAGGTGAGGGTCTGGTACAGCGCATCGTAGACCTGGCCATAGTCGCCGGTGCCCGGTTTGATCTCCTCTTTCACCGTCACACCCGCGTCGTTAACGTACTCCAGCACGCCCACGGAATCGTCCGCCGCAAACCCTGGTTCACCCGGCATGATATTAGCCTTCAGGCTGGTCTCCTGCTGGTCGATACCGTATTTGATAAACGAGCCTTTGGTGCCGTGAACGATAAATTTCGGGTAATCGGTCTTTACCAGATGGCTGGTTTTGACAATCGCTTTCAGGTCGCCGTAGAAGAGCTGTGCTTCAAAGGTATCGTCCGGGTTGACTTTATTACGCAGGCTGCGGATGTCATAGGCCACGTGATCCGGGCGGCCAAACAGGCTGATTATCTGGTCCATGGTATGGACGCCAAGGCCATAGAAGGAGCCATCCTGCGGCAGGCCGGGTTTGGTCTCCGCCACCGGGCGGTAGTAATCGAAGTGGCTTTCGATTTCGACAATCTCGCCCAGCTTGCCGCTCTCAATCGCCTGCTTCGCGGTAAGGAAGCAGGTGTCAAAGCGACGGTTCTGATAGGGCGTGACGGTCAGCCCTTTGCTGGGCGCCAGCTCGAACAGCGTTTTCGCCTCGGCCATCGTCGGGGTAAATGGCTTCTCCACCAGCACGTTTTTACCCGCTTCCAGCGCGCGTTTCGCATACTCAAAATGGCTGTCGGCATGGGTACAGACGATCACCAGCTTCACCTCGGGATCGTTCAATACCTCGTCGAGATCGCTGGTGAAGTGAATATGGGAGTACTGCGGAGACTGCTCTTCCGGTTTCGGGTGGCGGCGGAAGATATGCGCCACATGCCAGCTGGCTTTACGGGTAAGTACATAGGGAAGGTGATAGCGGGTGGTGCTTTTGCCAAATCCAATAAATGCGCAGTGTAGTGTCATGATGTTGTTCCTGGCTAAGGTCTCTGCCTTCAACCATAGCGCAACCTGCTGGCGAATTTAACCCCATCAATCTTTTAGGCTTATTCCGGGGGGAAAACCGCGCGGTGAATATATTGCTATATCGAATCCGAAAATAAGGGGCATAACCTTGACCCTGCTGCTGAATCCCAGGATAAGAAGGCAGTCAAATTAACATGCTCGCGAAAGGAGTCGCGCTCATTTTCTATGGACAGAAAATACCTCGCGTTAAATAGCGCACTTCTCTTCTGGCTGCTCGCCCTGGTCGCCTGGGGCTTCAACGCCCGCTCCCTGACGTGGCTGTTCGCGGCATTAACCCTAATGGCTTTTAGTCTCCCTCTCCTATCTAATCAGGTTAACCTCATGTTTAAAAAACAAAAAAAGATCGAAACTGACAAGCAAGAAATCCTCCCTCAGGCACCGGTCATTGAAAAAGAACCTACTGCGGTGGAGAAGTACGGCACCACCGTCATAGCCAGCGATGTGCAATTTGAAGGCAATATCGTTTCCGGCGGGCACGTCTATGTTCACGGCACACTGAACGGCAATATCGACTCTAAAGAGAGCCTGATAAAAATTATGCGTGGCGGCCAGGTGGAGGGAAACATCACCTGCCGGGAGCTGATCGTGGACGGTAAGGTCATCGGTCAGTGCAGCAGCGATACTATTGAAATCTGCGAAAATGGTCAGATTACCGGCACCCTGCTCTACCGGACCCTGGCGATCAAAAAAGGCGGCGTCTTTTCCGGGCAGGCGGAGGTCTTACCGACTGTGACGGAGAAGAACAACGTGGTGGGTATGATAAAAGAGAACCTGTCTGATATGCCGGATCGCCTGCATTCACAAAAGCTTTAAACAAAAAAAAGCCAGCGAGACGCTGGCTAAAATAATACTGGAAGCAATGTGAGCAATGTCGTGCTTTCAGGTTTCCGTCGTGGACTCCCTGAACGCAAGACAATAATAATCATTCTCATTCGCACTTGTCCAATACTTTTTTGCAAAAAATGGCGGTTGACGCACATTTCAAACTCATGGATGTTGGAAAGGAACCTAACTGACTGAGGAAGAAGGAATGAATGAGATAGTGATACGCCACGTTGAAGCCGCCGATGCCGAAGCTTTACGCCTGCTTAATACCCATCCGGGGGTGTATCACCAGACACTACAGCTTCCTCATCCGTCGATGGAGATGTGGCAGGAACGGGTAATGAAAAAGCCGGGCAGACGCCATCTGGTGGCCTGCCTGGACGATAAGGTTGTCGGTCATCTGGCGCTGGACGTGATGGAAAACCCCCGACGCAGCCACGTGGCGACCTTTGGCATCAGTGTCTCTGCCGAGGTGCAGGGGCGCGGGGCGGGCAGCGCATTGATGCGGGAGATGATCAACCTGTGCGATAACTGGCTGCGCATCGAGCGCATTGAATTGACGGTGTTTGCCGACAACGCGCCTGCCATTGCCTTGTACCGCAAGTATGGATTTGAGGTGGAAGGCACCGGGAAGAGATTCGCCCTGCGTGACGGCGAATTTGTGGATGCGCTCTATATGGCGCGGGTTAAGTGAGTATTGCCCGGTGACGCGTAGCGATCCGGGCCTACGAAACCTTGTAGGCCGGGTAAGGCGGAGCCGCCACCCGGCAAACCGTTTAATACCCCGCCGTCAAATCCCCTGGCGAGCGCGGATCCGATGCCCCATACAGCGCGCCATCGGGCCCGACCATAATGCTTTGGGTGCTGCCCATCGCCTCTTTCACCGCCACTTTTTGTCCGCGCTGCTCCAGCAGCTTCAGCGTATCCGGGCTAAAGCCCTTCTCCACCCGCAATTCATCCGGCAGCCACTGGTGATGGAAGCGCGGGGCGTTGGTCGCCTCGGCCACGTTCATCCCGAAATCGATGCTGTTTACCACCATCTGCAGTACGGTGGTGATAATCCGGCTGCCGCCCGGGCTGCCGGTCACCAGCCAGGTTTTGCCATCTTTCACCACAATCGTCGGCGACATTGACGACAGCGGACGCTTCTTCGGCCCCACGGCGTTGGCATCCCCGCCCACCAGCCCGTAGACGTTCGGCACGCCCGGCTTGGCAGAGAAGTCATCCATCTCGTTGTTGAGCAGAATGCCGCTGTTGCCCGCCACGATCCCGGTCCCAAAGGTGGTATTGAGGGTATAGGTCACCGCCACCGCGTTACCATCTTTATCCACCACCGAGAAGTGGGTGGTCTGGTTGCTCTCATACGGCGCCAGCTTGCCGGGGCGGATCTCGCTCGACGGTCTGGCCTTGTTGATATCAATCTGATCGGCCAGGGTTTTGGCGTAGGCTTTATTGGTCAACGCCTGCCACGGCACCTTAACGAAGTCCGGGTCGCCCAGATACTCCGAGCGGTCGGCATAGGCATATTTCTCCGCCTCGGCCATCACCTGCAATGTGTCGGCACTGCCGAAGCCAAACTTATGCAGATCAAAGTTTTCGAGGATGTTGAGGATCTGCACGATGTGGATCCCGCCGGATGACGGTGGCGGCATGGAGTAGACCTGATACCCGCGGTAGTCGCCGCTAATCGGCGTGCGCTCCACCGCCTTGTACTCCGCCAGATCCGCTTTGGTGATCAGCCCGCCGTTCTTACTCATCTCTTCGGCAATCTGGTCGGCAATCGCCCCTTTATAGAAGGCGTCCGGGCCGTTCTCCGCGATCATCTCCAGGCTTTTGGCGAGGTTCTTCTGCACCAGCTTATCGCCCTTCTTCAGCGGCTCGCCCTCCTTCCAGAAGATCGCTTTGCTGTTCTCATGGCTGGGGATCACTTCGCTGCCGTAGGTTTTCAGGTCGTCGGCCAGCGCGTCGTTGACCTCAAAGCCGTCCCGCGCCAGTTTGATGGCGGGCTGCACCACCTTGTTCAGCGGCAGGGTGCCATATTTATCCAGCGCCAGCGAGAAGCCCGCTACGGTGCCCGGCGTACCGGTCGCCAGATGGGAGGTAAGCGATTTTTTACTGTCGGCATTGCCCTGGTCATCGAGGAACATGTCCCGCGTGGCCTGGTTCGGCGCCATTTCGCGGAAGTCGATCGCCGTGGTGGTGCCATCTTTGGTACGCAGCATCATAAAGCCGCCACCGCCGAGGTTGCCCGCCTGCGGGTGGGTCACCGCCAGCGCATAGCCCACCGCCACCGCCGCATCCACCGCATTACCGCCCTGTTTGAGGATATCCACCCCCACCTGAGTAGCGAGGGCGTCTACTGAGGAGACCATCCCCTTCTGCGCCCGCACGGGATGGAACACATCCTCTTCCACACCATAGGAGACCGGCGGTGCCGCCGGCGGATTCGCTGCCACGCAAAACGTACCGCCTGCCGTCAGGGCAGCAATCGCCACCCAGCGTAAAAACGTTGGTTTCATCATTGTTATTCTCCAGGTACAGGGACTCATGCTCCCGCTTAAGCCTGGTTCATAACTCTTAAAAAATCATCGTAATGGCGGATTCGAGATAAACTTACAGAAGGCTTCAGATGGAGGGAATGACCATGAAACGTCTCATTCTTGTGGCGGCATTACTGCCGTTTGCCGTATTCGCGCAGCCTATCAACACCCTGAATAACCCCAATCAGCCGGGCTATCAGAACCCCAGCCAGCAGCGAATGCAAAATCAGATGATGATGCAGCAGCAACAGCAAACAGGGATGCTAAACCAGCAGCTGCAAACGCAAACCCGCGTTCAGCAGCAGCACCTGCAAACGCAGATGGATAACAACACCCAGCGGATTCAGCAGAGCCAGCCGGGGGGGCAGGTACTGCCTAATACCAGCGGCGGGATGCTCAGCGGCGGCAGTGTCGACTCTGGCGGCGTGCAGCAGCAACATATGCTGCCGCAGCGGCAGAATGGCGACATGCTCAATAACCCTTAGGGCTGAAAGTCCGGGCCGATAAGGGCAATCGCATCGGTACAGATACAATCGACGCCCCAGCGCAGCAGTTCCGCTGCTCGCTGGGGCTGATTGACGGTGTAAACCAGGATATGTAATCCGGCGTTTTTCAGTGTGCTTACCCGCGCTTCATCCAGCAGGCGATGGTTCAGGTGAATGGATACGCACGCCAGTCGAGTGGTCAGCTCGCGCCAGTCATCACGCCAGGCATCCAGCAGTAACCCACGCGGCAATTCAGGCGCAGCAGCCTGCGCGGCTTCCAGCGCGTCAATCTCAAACGACGACAGCAGCGGTGGAGTCATTCCTGCCCATAGCTCACGCGCCGCCAGCGCAATCACCTTGCCGGTTAACGGCCCCGTACCGGTGGTCGGTTTAATTTCGATGTTGGCCATCATCCCGTGTTGACGACAGCGGTCGGCCACCTCAGTCAGCAGCGGCAGCGGCTCGCCTTTAAACTCGCCGCTAAACCAGCTTCCGGCGTCCACCTTCAGCAGATCGCACCACGGCAGGTGACCCGCCACGCCCCAGCCGTTGCTGGTGCGCTCAAGATTGTCGTCATGCAGGAGGAAAATCTCCCCGTCTTTCGACAGCTTGGCATCGAACTCAATCATGGTATGACCGTAACGCGCGCCAACGTCGATGGCCGCCAGGGTATTTTCCGGTGCCAGTTTACCGCCGCCCCGGTGGGCGACGATGCGGGGATAAGGCCAGTTACTCATATGCGTTGTCCTGTTTCACCATCAAATAAGTGCAGATGATTTTCCGGCAGATGCAGCCATAGCGTGCTGCCCGCTTTCGGGCGCTCCTCGTGCGACATACGCACCACCAGCTTCTGTTCGCCCCAGCGTCCGTGCGCCAGGTTATCGGCCCCCAGCATCTCCAGGGTGTCCATCACCAGCGGTACGCCGCCTTCCGCCTGCGAGCTTAGCGCAATATGTTCCGGGCGGATACCCAGGGTCATCTTACGCCCGGCGTAGCCGCGATAGTACCAGTTGATCGGCAGCGCCATGCCGCTCTCCAGTTCGAAATGGGTGCCCGCAGTGCTGATGCGCCCTTCCAGCAGGTTCATCGCCGGGCTGCCGATAAAGCTCGCCACAAAGCGGCTGGCGGGCTTTTCATACACCTCCACCGGGGTGCCAATCTGCTCGGCCACCCCTTTGTTCATCACCATCACCCGCTGGGCGAGGGTCATCGCCTCCACCTGATCGTGGGTAACGTACAGAGAGGTGGTGTTCAGTCGTCGGTGCAGCTGCTGTAACTCAAGGCGCATCTGCACGCGCAGCTTGGCATCGAGGTTGGAGAGCGGTTCATCGAACAGGAATACCGCCGGGTCACGCACGATAGCGCGGCCCATCGCCACGCGCTGGCGCTGGCCGCCGGAGAGCTCGCGCGGGCGGCGCTTCAGCAGGCCATCCAGCTCCAGAATGCGCGCCGCCTCTTTGACGCGCTCGTCGATGTGGCTTTTACCCATCCCACGAATTTTCAGCCCCCAGGCCATGTTCTCTTCCACGCTCATGTGCGGATAGAGGGCATAGTTCTGAAACACCATCGCGATGCCGCGATCTTTGGGTTCCATCTCGGTCACGCGCTGGCGGTCAATCCAGATATCGCCCGAGGTGACGCGCTCGAGCCCCGCCACCATGCGCAGCAGGGTGGATTTGCCGCAGCCCGACGGGCCAACCATCACAATAAATTCGCCGTCCGCCACGTCGAGGGTCAGCGGCTGAATCACCTGGGTCTTGCCATCCCAGCTTTTGGTTACTGCCTGTAATTTAAGTCCTGCCATCTTATTTCTCGCTATCGACCAGGCCGCGGATAAAGGCACGCTGCATGGCTAAAACAATGACTACGGGTGGGATAAGGGTGAGCAGCATCGCCGCCATCACCTGGTTCCAGAGGGTGGTGCCTTCGCCGGTTGAAATCATGCCCTTGATGCCCGCCACGGCGGTGCCGAGGTTGACGTCCTGGATAATCAGCAGCGGCCACAGGTACTGGTTCCAGCCGTAGATAAAGGTGATGACAAAGAGCGCCGCGAGGTTGGTTCTCGACAGCGGCAGCACGATGTCGCGGAAAAAGCGCATCGGCGAGGCGCCGTCGATCCGCGCGGCCTCAATCAGCTCGTCCGGCAGGGTCATAAAGAACTGGCGGAACAGGAAGGTGGCGGTGGCCGAGGCCATCAGCGGCAGGGTTAAGCCCGCATAGCTGTCGAGCATGCCGAGATTGGCGATCACCTCCACCGTCGGGAAGATACGCACTTCCACCGGCAGCATCAGGGTGATGAAGATCATCCAGAAGAAGAGGTTACGCAGCGGAAAGCGGAACCAGACGATGGCGAAGGCCGAGAGCATCGACACCGTAATTTTGCCCACTGTAATACCGAACGCCATGATGAAGCTGTTGAGCATCATCAGCCAGAACGGGGCACTGTTAACCCCCACACCCTGGGTCCAGATGGTCGCCATGTTTTCGAAGAGATGCGAACCCGGCACCAGGGTCATTGGGGTTTCAAAGATGGCGTTTCTGTCCTGCGTGGCGGCGACAAAGGCGACGTACAGCGGGAACAGGATAACGACGATCCCCAGGATCAGCATGGTATGGCTGAAAATCGTCAGCCCGCGACGGTTCTCAATCATTGGTAGCGCACCTTACTTTCAACATAGCGGAACTGCACCACCGTGAGGATGATGACGAGGAACATCAGCACCACCGACTGGGCGGCAGAGGCCGAGAGATCCAGACCGGCAAAGCCTTCGCGGTAGATCTTATAGATCAGCGTGGTGGTGGCCTGCACCGGGCCGCCTGCGGTGGCGGCGTCGATCACCGGGAAGGTGTCGAAGAAGGCGTAGACCAGGTTGACCACCAGCAGGAAAAAACTCACCGGGGCGATCAGCGGCAGCGACAGCCGGAAGAAGCGGCGGATCGGGCCTGCGCCGTCAATCGCCGCAGCTTCTACCAGCGAACGCGGAATGGACTGTAGCGCGGCAAAGAAGAAGAGGAAGTTGTAGCTGATCTGCTTCCACACCGAGGCGAAAACCACCAGGAACATCGCCTGGCCGCTGTGCTGGGCGTGGTTCCAGTCATAGCCCAGCTCGGCCAGGAAGTGGGTAATCAACCCGCGCCCGGGGTTAAAGAGGAAGATCCACAGCACCGCGGCGACGGCGGGGGCCACGGCATAAGGCAGCAGCATCAGGGTCTGGTAAAGACGGCTGCCGCGCACCACGTAATCCACCAGCGCGGCAAAGAAGAGCGAGGCGAGAAGACCGCTCACCGTCACCAGGGTGCTGAATTTGATCGTCGTCCAGAAGGCGTCGATGTAGTAGCTGTCGTGCCACAGGGCAGCGAAGTTATCCAGGCCAACAAACTGGCTGGAGAGCCCGAACGGATCGACGCTTTGCACCGAGTACCACAGCGCTTCGCCCGCAGGCCAGATAAAGAAGATAACGGTGATGACCAGTTGCGGCGCGACCAGCAGGTACGGCAGCCAACGGGAGCGAAACACCGGACGGGATGAGGACATGAGGGTTGTGTTCCTGAACAGCGCCGGGTGGCGGCTACGCCTTACCCGGCCTACGGTCTTCCAGGCCCGGATCGCTACGCGTCACCGGGCATTTCACATTACGATTTGGTCGACTGCTCAAAGCGGCGCAGCAGCTGGTTTCCGCGCTCGACTGCCGCATCCAGCGCCTGCTGAGGGGTTTTCTTGCCGGTCCAGACGCTTTCCAGCTCTTCATCCACGACGGTACGGATCTGCGGCATGTTGCCCAGACGCAGCCCTTTGGTGTACGGCAACGGTGGTTTGTTCAGCATCTGACGCGTGGCGATGTCTGCCCCCGGGTTCTTGTCATAGAAGCCCTGTTCGCGGGTCAGGTCATAAGCGGCTTTGGTGATCGGCAGGTAGCCAGTCTTCTGGTGCCATTCGGCGGCGTTTTCCGGCTTCGCCAGGAAGTCGAGGAACTCCGCCACGCCCTTGTAAGTGTCCTTGTCTTTACCCTGCATTACCCACAGGCTGGCCCCGCCGATGATGGCGTTCTGCGGCGCGCCTTTTGAGTCGGCGTCGTATGGCATCATCCCCACGCCGTAGTTAAATTTGGCGTAGTGACGGATATCCGCCAGCGAGCCGGACGAGGCGGTGGTGATGGCGCAGTCGCCGCTGTAGAACTTCTCGGTGGATTCGTCTTTACGTCCGAAGTAGCTGAAATCGCCCTTCTTGTTCAGATCGGCCAGCAGGGCAATGTGCTTCACCTGCTCCGGCTTGTTGAACTCCAGGACCGCGTTGGTGCCGTTGAAACCGTTGTTCTCGGTGGCTACCGGCTGGCCGTGCCAGGCGCTGAAGTTTTCGATCTGGATCCAGCCCTGCCAGCCGCTGGCGTAGCCGCACTTCATGCCGGCCGCTTTTAGTTTGGCGGTGTACTCCGCCAGATCCTGCCAGGTTTTCGGCGGCTGCTCCGGATCTAAACCGGCTTTCTTAAAGGCGTCTTTGTTGTAGTACAGCACCGGGGTGGAGCTGTTAAACGGCTGGGAGAGCAGATGGCCGGATTTGGAATCGGTGTAATAGCCTGCGACGGTTGGCACGAACTGCGATTCGTCGAAGTTAATGCCCGCCTCGTTAAACACCTCATAGACCGGCTTGATGGCTTTGGAGGCCATCATGGTGGCCGTACCCACTTCATAGACCTGCAACAGCGCCGGGGCGTTACCGGTACGGAACGCGGCAATGCCCGCGCTCAGGCTCTGCTCGTAGTTGCCTTTGTACACCGGCACAATTTTATAATCCGGGTGGCTGTCGTTGAAACGCTGCGCCAGGGAGTCAACCTCTTTACCCAACTCCCCTTCCATGGAATGCCAGAACGGAATAGTGGTGACGGCCATTGCGTTAGCCGCAAAAGCCAGACCCATTGCCAGACCCAAAGCTGTGTGTCGTAACGATGTCATTGTCATCTCTCTTATTGTGCCGGATGCGCGATATCACGCGTTTTGTGCTCGCGAGGTAACATGACATGCTCGAATGACAGAAAAATAACCGTTTGTTTACAGAGATATGACAACAGGGCGTCAGGGGGATGATGGTTGTGTGAAGGGGTTTATGTGAAAAAGCCGGGTGGCGGCTTCGCCTTACCCGGCCTGGGCGATCCCGTAGGCCCGGTAAGCGTAAGCGCCACCGGGCAATAGAGACGGCTCAGCCGCCTAAATACGCGCTCCGCACCGCCTCGTTCGCCAGCAGCGCGTCGCCGGTGTCTTCCAGCACCACCCGACCATTCTCCAGCACGTAGCCGCGATCCGCGAGCTTCAGCGCCTGGTTGGCGTTCTGCTCCACGAGGAAGATGGTCATCCCCTCGCTGCGCAACTGCTCGATGGTGTCGAAGATCTGCTGAATGATGATCGGTGCCAGCCCGAGCGAGGGTTCGTCGAGCAGCAGCAGGCGCGGCTGGCTCATCAGCGCACGGCCAATCGCCAGCATCTGCTGTTCCCCGCCGGACATGGTGCCCGCCCGCTGAATACGGCGTTCAAACAGGCGCGGGAAGAGGTCATACACGCGCTTGATGCGGGTCTGGAACTGTTCGCGCTCGGCAAAGAAGCCGCCCATCGCCAGGTTCTCTTCTACCGTCATGCGGGAGAAGACGCGCCGTCCTTCCGGGACAATCGCCACCGCTTCACGCATGATTTTTGCGGTCTGCCAGTCGGTGATGTCTTTACCGTCAAAGACGATACGCCCGCTGGTGGCGCGCGGGTCGCCGCACAGGGTGCCGAGCAGGGTGGTTTTCCCCGCGCCGTTGGCGCCAATCAGGGTGACGATTTCGCCCTGATTGATGTGCAGACTGACGTCGTGCAGGGCCTGGATCTTGCCGTAGTGGGCATTAACCTTGTCAAAAGATAACATCGCTTTTTCCATCTTATGCCTCACCCAGGTAAGCGCGGATCACGTCCGGATTGTTGCGGATCTCTTCCGGCGTGCCGTTCGCCAGCGGCGTCCCCTGGTTCACCACGTAAATACGATCCGAAATGCCCATCACCAGCTTCATATCGTGCTCAATCAGCAGGATGGTGGTGTCGTGATGGTTACGCAGCTCGACAATCAGTTCGTCCAGCTCTTTGGTCTCTTTCGGGTTAAGCCCTGCCGCCGGTTCGTCGAGCATCAGGATCTCCGGCTGGGTCACCATGCAGCGGATAATCTCCAGACGACGCTGATCGCCGTAAGCGAGGTTGCTCGCCTGGCGGTTGGCATGCTGAAGCAGGCCGATACGATCGAGCCAGGTGGCGGCGCGATCTAATGCTTCGTCCTGGGCACGGCGAAACGCCGGGGTTTTCAGCAGGCCGGAGAAGAGCCCGGTTTTCAGCTGCTGATGCTGGGCTACCAGCAGGTTTTCAATTACCGTCATCTCGCGGAACAGACGCACGTGCTGGAAGGTACGCACCACGCCCATGCGGGCAATCTGCTGGCCCGGCAGCCCTTCCAGGTGCTGGTCGCGCAGCATGATAGTGCCACCCGTCGGCTTGTAGAAACCGGTCAGGCAGTTAAAGACCGTGGTCTTACCGGCACCGTTCGGGCCGATCAGCGACACAATCTCTTTTTGATGCAGATCCAAAGAGACATTGTTGACCGCCAGCAGGCCGCCAAAACGCATCATCAGGCCGTTAGCGGATAATAATGGCTGACTCATGCCTGCTCTCCTTTTGTCTGCCCGTTCTTCAGCTTCAGCTGCGGACGGGTCATCGGCAGCAGACCCTGCGGACGCCAGATCATCATCAGCACCATCAAACCACCCAGCATCAGCATGCTGTATTCGTTAAAGTCGCGCATCAATTCACGGGAGACCACCAGCAGGATCGCCGCAAGAATAACCGCGAACTGCGAGCCCATCCCACCCAGCACCACAATCGCCAGCACGAAGGCGGATTCCGCAAAGGTGAACGACTCCGGGCTGACGAAGCCCTGACGCGCGGCAAACAGCGTTCCGGCAAAACCGGCAAACGCGGCGCTGATGGTAAAGGCAGTCAGCTTGATGCGGGTCGGGTTCAGGCCCAGGGAGCGGCAGGCGATCTCATCTTCACGCAGCGCTTCCCATGCACGCCCCAGCGGCATACGCAGCAGGCGGTTAATCACGAACAGGGTGAGAACCACCAGCAGCAGCGCCACCAGATAGAGCCAGATCACGCGGTCGGACGGGTCGTACTTCACGCCGAAGAAGTTGCTGAAGGTGTCCCAGCCGCCTTCACGGGCGGAACGGCTGAACTCCAGGCCGAAGAAGGTCGGTTTCGGGATCTGGCTAATGCCGTTCGGGCCGCCGGTCACTTCGGTATTGTTGAGCAGCAGGATACGGACGATTTCGCCGAAGCCTAAGGTCACAATCGCCAGATAGTCACCGCGCAGGCGTAGCACCGGGAAGCCGAGCAGGAAACCGGCGGCAGCAGAGACCAGCCCCGCCAGCGGCAGACAGGTCCAGAAGCCAAGACCGTAATAGTGGTTCAGCAGGGCGAAGGTGTAGGCGCCGATGGCATAGAAACCGCCGTAGCCCAATACCAGCAGGCCAGAGAGCCCCACCACTACGTTCAGGCCGAGGCCGAGGATCACGTAAATCATGGTCAGGGTGGCGATATCCACCGTCCCACGCGAAACCACGAAGGGCCACGCCACGGCCGCCACCAGCAGCGCCACGAGGAACAGCTTCTGTTTAACGGTTGAGCCGTCGATAGCCGGCAGAACGAACTTCGGCCCGGAGACGCTTTTCAACGTCTTCTGGAAAACCGGACGCAGCAGCTGGAAGAAGAAGACCACTGCGGTGCCAACAAAGACCCACTGCCAGCGGATATCCGACGCGGAATCCACCACCAGCTTAGTGCCGCTCAGCTCCAGCTGAACGCCCATAAAGACCGCCGCCAGCACGAAGAACATCGCCGCAGAGAGCAGTGCCATAGCAAAATGCATCGGTTTCATACTTTCTCTACCTCCGGACGACCCAGAATACCGGTAGGCATGACCAGCAGAACCAGAATCAGCAGGGCAAACGACACCACATCTTTATATTCGGTACTCAGATAGGCCGAGGAGAGCGCTTCGGCCACGCCCAGAATCAGGCCGCCGATCATCGCGCCCGGAATACTGCCGATACCGCCCAGTACCGCCGCGGTGAAGGCTTTCATCCCGGCCATAAAGCCGATGTACGGGTTAATCACGCCGTAGAACTGACCGAGCAGAACACCGGCAACCGCCGCCATCGCCGCACCAATCACGAAGGTCAGGGCAATCACGCGGTCGGTGTTGATACCGAGCAGGCTCGCCATTTTCAGATCTTCTGCACAGGCGCGGCAGGCGCGACCCATGCGGGAGTAGCGGATAAACAGCGTCAGGGCCAGCATCGCAATAAAGGTCACAACCCAAATCACCAGCTGCATGGTGGTGATGGAGGCGGAGAAGTTCTCGCTGGCACCGACAATCCACTGGCCGTTAAACAGGCTTGGCAGCGCCACGTCGCGCGACCCTTCGGTGAGGCTGACGTAGTTTTGCAGGAAGATGGACATACCAATCGCGGAGATCAGCGCAATCAGACGCTTGGAGCTACGCACCGGGCGGTAGGCCACCCGTTCGATACTCCAGCCGTAGGCGCTGGCAATGACAATCGCCCCGACAAATCCGGCGGCCACCAGCAGCCAGCTACTGTCGATGCCCATCATCATCAGCGCGGCGATAATCATAAAGGAGACATAGCTGCCGATCATATAGACCTCGCCGTGGGCGAAGTTGATCATGCCGATAATGCCGTACACCATCGTGTAACCGATGGCGATCAGTGCATAGGTGCTTCCCAGCGTGACGCCGTTAAACATCTGCTGCAGAAAATAGAGAAACTGCTCGGACATAAGGTAACCTTTCTATTCCCGCCCGGTCCTGCCGGGCGGTGGGATAATTATTTGGCGGCCGAGGATGAACCGTCGGCGTGCCACTTAAAGACACCAAACTCAAATCCCTTCAGATCGCCTTTCTCATCCCAGTTCAGCGGCCCAATCACGGTGTTAGCCCCGTGTGCTTTTAAATCTTTAATCAGATCCTGCGGCGCTTTGCTGCCGGTACGATCCATGGCGGTAGCCAGAGACTGTACGGCGGCATAGGTGATCCAGACGTACGGACCACTCGCATCTTTCTTCTCGGCTTTCAGGGCGTTAACGATAGCGCTGTTCGCCGGATCCTGGTCATAGCGTTTTGGCATCGTCACCAGCATGCCTTCGCCCGCATCGCCTGCAATGTTCGACAGGGAGGCGTTACCTACCCCTTCCGGCCCCATAAACTGGGTTTTCAGGCCGATAGCGCGCGCCTGGCGCAGCATCTGCCCCATTTCCGGGTAGTAGCCGCCGTAGTAGACGAAATCGATGTTCTCTTTTTGCAGACGCGCCAGCAGTGCGGAGAAGTCTTTTTCGCCTGCAGTGATGCCGTCGAAGAAGACCACATTGGCGCCGCCTTTTTTCAGGCCATCCTGTACAGAGCGGGCCAGCCCTTCGCCGTACTGCTGCTTATCATGAATGATGGCAATACGCTGCGGCTTCACGCTCTCGAGAATGTACTTCGCCGCAGTCGGCCCCTGTGAAGAGTCGAGCCCTGCGGTACGCATGATGTACTGATAGCCGCGCTGGGTCAGCTCAGGGTTAGTGGCGCCCGGCGTGATCATCAGAATGCCTTCATCCTCGTAGATATCGGAGGCAGGCTGGGTGGAGGAAGAGCAGAGATGGCCAATCACATACTGAATGCCATCGTTCACAATTTTGTTGGCAACGGCCACGGCCTGTTTCGGGTCGCAGGCATCGTCATATTCCACACCGACCAGTTTGTCGCCTTTTATGCCGCCTTTGGCGTTGATGTCTTTAATTGCCTGGCGCGCGCCGTTGAACTCCATATCACCCCACTGGGCAACCGGACCGGACAACGCACCTACCACAGCAACTTTAATATCCTCCGCCATGGCCGCCTGCGAAACTGCCAGTGCAACCATTCCCGCGATCAATGTCTTCGCGTTCCTTTTCATTGGTGAATCCCCATTCGTGACGTGATGTATATATTTTGTTTTATTATGGTTAAAAAGCATTCTGTACTTTTATTAAACAACGCAACTTTTGCTATTGCCTTTAATGGTTTAGCACAGTTTTTTCACAAAAATCAGAGTAAAATCTCTATATTTCAGGTGATTAAGCAAAGATAATATTCTGAAATCAGGCAGAGATAAACAACTAAAAGTACAAATTGCAGCATAAAATAACGGTACAAAGAGCGGAATAAAACGCTGCCTTTTAGGTTAATATTCTGCTTATTTTTCGATCCCTGCGTTTTCTGGCTGCACATTTGGCTGCTAAAAAAGTAATCACCTGGAGAATGGATTGAAAAAGGAGAAGCCGCCAGCAGGATAAATTGAGTACACTGCCTGTACTTTTTTTACGTGGATAAGCTGCTAATGAAACTGACTATCGTTCGTCTGGTGACCTTTAGCGACCAGGATCTTATCGATCTTGGCAAAATCTGGCCGGAATACTCCCCCGCCTCCCTCACCGTTGATGATACCCATCGAATTTATGCTGCGCGCTTTAACGAGCGGCTGTTAGGCGCGGTGCGCGTCACGCTGAGCGGGACGGAAGGCGCGCTGGACTCCCTGCGCGTGCGTGAAGTCACGCGTCGTCGCGGCGTAGGGCAATATCTGGTTGAAGAGGTGGTGCGCGATAACCCGAGCGTAGCCTCGTGGTGGATGGCGGACGTGGGCGTCGAAGACCGCGGCGTGATGGCGGCCTTTATGCAGGCGCTGGGGTTCGTGGCGCAGCAGGATGGATGGGTCCATCACGGGCAGGAATAAACCCGGCCTTAATTGTATTTAATAAACTCGGTGGCGAATTTAAACCGGTTATAGCGGTGAGTGGCGACCGAGTATTCAAACAGCTTACCGTTATCTAAATAGGCGGTCTGCTCAACGTGAATAACCACCTCCGGCTCTGCCAGCTGCAATAGCTGGCTTTGCTGCTCATCAGCTATGGAGGCGGTGATCATCATATGGCTGCTGTGGATCTGATAACCCAGCGCGTCGGTAATATAGCTATATATGGAGTCCGCCACGTTGGCATAGTTGAGGCCTGGAATAACGTTCACCGGCATAAAGGTTTTTTCGATAATGGCCGGCACGTCGTTAATAACCCTGACGCGAAGGATCGAATAGACCATCTCATCGCCGCCAAGCTGGAGCTTTTCCTGCACGTCGGCCGGGGCGGGAATGGCGGAAAAAGCAATTACTCGCGTTGTTATTGTCTCGCCTGATTCATCACAGCGCGCTTTCGTGCCCTTCAGATGGCTATTAATTGACGAGGTATTAAACGGTAATTTAACAAAAGAGCCGAGACCTCTTTTTCTGACGACCAGCCCCTCTTTAACCAGAATATCCAGCGCCTTGGTAATAGTCAGTTCGCTGCAATCAAAAAGCAGTGCGAATTTCTTTCCTTCCGGCAGCTGGCTATTCTGTGCGTAATAGCCAGAAAGTATTCTTTTTTTAATCTCTTTATATATTGCAAGATACTTCGGCATTCTGACCACAATACAGACCTATAAACATAGGCCTGTTATACTATAAATACAGGTAGATAGAAATCTCAACGCCTTATAGATGAGGCCATTCGAACCCAGGTGTGCCTCTTTCCTCTTACGGCAATCGACAGGCGGTAAATCGCTTCCGGGTCGGCTATTCCCGCGCAGCCAGCATCCCCAAAGCTATGGATGTCGCTGCCGCAGCGCTTGCTGGCAAGACCAATCTGGCTCACCGTTGCGCCGTCTGCCCCCTCCTGACTGGTACTGATGGTGGTGATAGCCAGCGCACCCGCCAGGTGTACGGCATCAACGATCGCGCTCACCTCCCCCTCACGGCTCCCCTGACAGGTTCCTGGTGCGGGGATCACTACCGCGTGGGCGCCCGCCGCCGCGTACTCCGCATATTCCGCCGCCGCCATCAGCCCCCGGGCGCTGAACTTTGCCACCATGATAAAGCCAGGGAAGTGCGCCTTCGCAAGGCTTATCGCCTGAAGCATGCTGTGCCGATCCACCCCCGGCTTGTCGTAGCCGGTCAGGCAGAGGAAATCCGCACCCTGCACCTGTTCAAGCGCGTGCCGCGACAGGCTGCGCGGGTTATCGGCGTCGTTTTCGGGCGTCACCTCAAGGCTGACGCCCACCAGCCTGCCGGTAAGGGCTTTGACCTGCTCAATTCCCCCCGCCACGGGCGCTCCGGCGACCACATGGGTGGCGGTATTGTATCCCTTGAGCAGAACCATATCGGCACCAAACGCCGCCACCAGCTCGGCATTGGTGACGTCCGGGTAGAGTGGCGGGGTTTCCGCCGCCACTTCGGCGAGCACGACCCGCCCCTCAGAGGCGCGAATAGCCGCCACTAACTCTTCTGCTTCAGACTGACGCTGAAAATCGGATGCCCGACAATTTAATATCCGTTTCATAGTATTAATCCAAATCGATAACGAAAGGCGTGGCGCGACTAAAACCGCCCTCAAGTATTTCCAGGTTGGTCAACATATCCTGCTCGCTGACGTAATTGGCGGCACCGTTCATTATGGTGTCGTAGAGCGCGTCATACACCCGGCCATAATCGCCGCGCACCGCAGGCACCTCGCGCTTAACCGTCTGCTGCTCCTCATTCAGATATTCAATAATGCCCGGCTGGTTATTGGCACAAAATGTCGGGTGGTCCGGCATGATATTCTCTTTCAGGTAACTCTCCTGCTGGTCGATCTGCATCTGAATAAAGGAGCCGCGGGTGCCGTGAACGATAAATCGCGGATAGGGCGTCATCACCAGATGGCTGGTTTTAATGATCGCCTTCAGGTCGTCGTAATAGAGCTGGGCTTCAAAGGTATCGTCGGGATTTTGCTTCAGCCGCAGGCTACGGATGTCATAGGCTACCTGGCGCGGCCGGCCAAACAGCGCCAGCATCTGGTCAAGGGTGTGGATCCCAAGGCCATAAAATGCGCCGTTGAAGGGGTGGTTAACCTGCGGCTGCGCCTCGGGGCGGAAATAGTCGAAGTGGCTCTCAATTTCCACGATATCCCCGAGCAGGCCGCTCTTAATTACCTGCTGCACGGTCAGGAAACAGGAGTCGAAGCGGCGGTTCTGAAACGGCGTGACGGTGACGCCGTGCTGCTTCGCCAGCGCCAGCAGCGTCTTCGCCTCGTCCAGCGTGGTGGTGAACGGCTTCTCGACCATGACGTTTTTGCCGTGCTCGATACAGGCCTTTGCCCAGGAATAGTGGCTGTCCGGGTGGGTGCAGATAACCACCAGGCGGATGGTGTCATCCGTAAGGATCTCGTTAACGTCACGGGTAAAAGTAATTCCGCGGTATTGCGGCCGGGACTCAATCTCCGGCTTAGCGACAATATCGTAAATCGTTTTCACACGATATTTATCGTTGCGGATCAGGACGTAGGGCAAATGGTAGCGGGTAGCACTTTTACCAAAGCCAATAAATGCGCAATTAATCATATAACTTCCTTATTTTAACAACGTGACGGCATGCTCAATGAGCGCCTGACCATCCATATTTGAAAAATGCTGCGGGTTAACCCGCGCCACGAGGCAGCGATCTCCTGCCGTTTCCCGAACGTTGCTTTCCATATAGGTAAGCTGCGGCGAGAGGAGTATCAGGTCAGCTTTTTGCACGGTTTCTTCGAGGTTGCCGATATGGGTGGCGCTAATCGACGCGGTACAGTGGATGCTCTCTGCATATTGCCGCATCTTTTTTGCCACCAGCGAGGTGGACATGCCCTCGTTACACACCAGCACGATGGTTTTATTGTCCAGCGGGTGGGCCTCGCCCTCGCGCAGCGGCTGCGCGATTGCCGGTTCTGGCTGAGGATCTGCTGGCGGCGTCGTGGCGATGGTCTCGATGACCTGCTGCGCTTTTTTCGCGCTGATTGAGCGCTCATAGGCCAGCAGGAAGGGAAGGTAAATCACGACCCCAACCCCAATCAGGATAATTTGCAGCACCACGTTGCGCAGATCGCCCCCCGATCCCAGCCAGCCGGAAAGCAAAGGCGGTACCGACCAGGGCACGTAGGCGACAATATGCGATACCCAGCCCCAGGCGGTGGCGTAATAGGCGATGATAAAGTTTATCTGCGGGTAGAAAATAAACGGGATCATCATCAGCGGGTTGAGGATCACCGGTAGGCCAAAAATCACCGGCTCGTTGATATTAAACACCCCAGGGGCAATCACCGTTCTGGCGAACTTTTTATGGCTGCTCATGCGGCTGCGCAGCAGGATCGCCAGCAACAGCGCCAGCGTTGAACCCGTTCCGCCCATGTGACCATACAGGTCGCGAAACGGCAGCACGATAATGTGCGGCGGCGGCAGGCCAGCGGCGAAGGCGGCCATGTTCTCCTGCATGGCGACCAGCAGCGGCGGCTCCAGTACCGGGTTGATAATACCTGAGGGATGAATACCCAGCGAAAACAGCAAGTTCGTCAGGGTGGTTAAGGTAATAAAGCCCGGCAGGCTGGTGGTCAGATGGACCAGCGGCTTTTGCACCAGGGTCTGGATCAGCGCAAACAGCTCGGTATGCGTCAGGCTGGTAATGGCAAAGGTGGCGACGGAGAAGAAAGCCACGGTGATCATGATGGCAGACAGGGCGTTAAACGACTGCTGCACCATAGGAGGCACCTCCTCTCCCAGCGAGATCCGCAGCGCCGGGGAGCCGGAGATCTTCAGAAAAATGCTGGTAGAGAGAAAGGCGCACAGAATCGCCAGAAATACCCCACCCGCGTTGGTCTGCGCGTAGGGCACCACGCCCGTCACACTCACCGTCTCGCCGGTGGCAGCGGTAACGGAGGCGGTGACCGGCATCAGCACAAAAAAGCAGGCCAGCGAAACCATCGCGGCAATGATCGGGCTTTCGAACTTACGCTTGCTGGCCAGCGAATAGGCCACCAGCACCGCCAGCATAATGGACAAAATGTTCATGGTGCCGTTCAGCGCCCGCTCGCCGATCCCCCGCCACTGCACCATGGTGTCGGCAGAGAGCACGTGACGCATAAAGCCGTTGGTATCAAGAAAGACGTAGTTGACCATAATAAAAAGCCCGGCCAACACTAAAAACGGGATAGCGATAATAAAGCTGTCGCGCAGGCTGCGCAGATGCACCTGGCCAGCCAGTTTTTGCGAAAAACCGGCTATCGTATCTAAAACCGTCATGATCTGCCTTCCGCTCTGTTCTGGTGGACCTTTTTCGCCCCGGCTAACAGACGCTGCACCTGATCATGATCCTGTCGTTTCGCCCCCTGAAGCGCAGCGAAAGCCAGGCTGTTGCAGCTGCCGGCATGGGTAATCAGCCCCGTAATCATTCCTTCGTAATTTTCTGGCATAGGTATTCTCCCTTTATGCAAAACCCCTGTTTTTGTGCAGAGCGGCAATAAGTTATTCGCGGATAAATGCCATTTGGGCGCAGGCGGGCCAAACGCTATCGGCAAAGCGATATTGTCTATTATCCTCAGCAATTATTTATTGTCGTAATAAGCGGCAAATATAAGACTTTAACAGAAAAATATTTAAAGCGCAGTTGCACGCCGTAGCGGTCGTCGGAATCATTGCCGTCGCGCTGCAAGTTATATACATCCGATTGTATTAACGAGCTGTATATATCAAAATAAATTTTTAAAGTTATCCATATATAAAACGTTATCCATCAGCCTGCAATAGCGACATATTAAAACTATATAGTTTTAAAAAATAAGGTATATGATCACATTTTATGAGATTAGAAAGAGGGAATAGCAGCGAGCACTAAGCGGCGGGGATGATGCCAGAGGAGAGAATTCGAGAAGATAAGAAAAGGGCGAGCGTTTCATCGCTCGCCCTGAGGATTATTTGGCGTCGGTCGCCGTACCGTTGGCATGCCAGTCAAACACGCCGAATTCAAAGCCTTTCAGGTCGCCTTTCTCATCCCAGGAGAGCGGCCCCATTACGGTTTCAACGGAGTTCGCTTTCAGCCAGGTAGCGATGTCAGCCGGTTCAGCGGACTGATTCAGGCCCGCCTGCAGGGTTTGCAGCGCCGCGTAGGTGGTCCAGACGAAGGCACCGCTTGGATCCTGTTTCTTCGCCTTGATGGCGTCTACGATCGGTTTGTTGGCAGGAACCTGGTCGTAGTTCTTCGGCTTGGTCACCAGCAGGCCTTCAGCAGATTCACCGGCGATGTTAGACAGGGAGACGTTCGCCACCCCTTCCGGACCCATGAACTGCGTTTTCAGACCGGCAGCGCGAGACTGACGCAGGATCTGGCCCATCTCCGGGTGATAACCCCCGTAGTAAACGAAATCGATGTTCTCTTTCTTCAGGCGCGCCACCAGAGTAGAGAAATCTTTCTCACCGGCAGTGATACCGTCGAAGAAGACCACGTTAGCGTTCGCTTTTTTCAGGTTGTCCTGCACGGAACGCGCCAGGCCTTCACCGTACTGCTGCTTGTCATGGACAATGGCGATACGCTTCGGCTTCACTTTCTCAACGATATATTTCGCTGCGGTTGGGCCCTGGTCAGAGTCCAGCCCGGTGGTACGCATGACCATCTTATAGCCACGGGAGGTCAGCTCCGGCGCGGTAGCCGCTGGGGTGATCATCAGAATGCCTTCGTCTTCGTAGATGTCAGACGCGGGCTGCGTGGAAGAGGAGCAGAGGTGGCCGATAACGTATTTGATGCCGTCATTCACCACTTTGTTGGCAATCGCAACCGCTTGTTTCGGGTCGCAGGCATCATCATATTTTACGATCTGCAGTTTTTCGCCTTTGATGCCGCCCTTGGCATTAATGTCGGCAACTGCCTGCTCTGCACCAGTGAATTCCTGGTCGCCGTACTGGGCTACCGGACCGGACATTGCGCCGACAACGGCCACTTTGATATCAGCCTGAGCGGTGCCGAAAGCCAACGCGATACATCCTGCCAGTAAGGCTTTACCCTTCATATTCATCCTGAGAATCCCCATTGTGATGGTTATTGTGTTTGTTGTGATGTTGTTTTTTGGCGCTTTATTTCAATTATGCGTCTGCCGTGCGCGCCTTTTCAGCATACTCTGCTAAAACATACCCCATTTTTATCGAATTGGAATAGCTATTTTGTAATGTATATAAGGTAAGCGAGGCTTTAACGAGTCAGCACACGGCATCAGGTAACTGTTTGCCAGGAGGGGAGTATTTGCCAGTACGGGCGCTAAAAAAACAAAACCCCCGAATTTGCATTCGAGGGTTATCGGGTAACTTCGCGAGGATTACGCTTCGATAGCGGCGCGAAGTTTTTTCATGGCGTTCTTTTCCAGCTGACGCACACGTTCAGCGGAGACACCATAGCGGTCGGCCAGCTCCTGCAGGGTGGACTTGTTGTCTTCGTCCAGCCAGCGGGCACGGATGATATCCTGGCTACGCTCGTCAAGGCCTTCCATTGCATAGGTCAGCTTGTTGGCGGCCTGCTCCTCCCAGTTATCATCTTCAATGCCGTCGGCAAAGTTAGATGACTTATCCTGCAGATAGAGGACCGGGGCCATCGGCTGGCTGTCGGAGGCATCGTCGTCAGAGGACATATCAAAGGTCATGTCCTGCGCGGCCATCCGCGATTCCATCTCACGCACGTCTTTGCTGGAGACGCCCAGCTCGCGGGCAACCATTTCCACTTCGTCCTGGTTGAACCAGCCCAGACGCTGCTTGGTTTTACGCAGGTTAAAGAACAGTTTACGCTGTGCTTTGGTGGTGGCGACCTTCACGATACGCCAGTTACGCAGCACGTATTCGTGGATTTCCGCTTTGATCCAGTGCACAGCAAAGGAGACCAGACGCACACCCACTTCCGGGTTGAAGCGACGCACCGCCTTCATCAGGCCAATGTTACCTTCCTGGATCAGGTCTGCCTGCGGCAGGCCGTAGCCCGCGTAATTACGAGCAACGTGAACAACAAAGCGCAGGTGAGACAGGATCAGCGTCTTAGCTGCTTCCAGATCGCCCTGGTAATGCAGCTTTTCAGCAAGCTCCTTTTCTTCCTCGGCCGTCAACATCGGCCAGGTGTTAGCGGCCCGGATGTAAGATTCCAGGTTACCAACAGGGGCTAAAGCTAAAGTTTGCATTTCTTTGGTCATTCATTCCTCTCAATCAATTTTTCTGGCGGCGGTTAGTCCCCATCAGGCAACGAACATGCCAGAATTAATGAGCAACGAGAATATCACTCACTCTTTTATCAGACAGTGATTTTATCCACAAGTTCCGAGTGAAACTGTGAATAAATTACGCACAAAATGTGACGTGAAGATGATGATGCGGGTCAGAGTCAACGAAAGGCTCTTTCCCTGCACGGTGATTCTCAATGCAGGGAAAGATTATACCAGAGATTTTTTAGTCAGGGGTAAAGTGACGTAAATGTTGCACGGTTGCTAACCAGGCCGCTATCCAGCCGATCATCGAGCAAACCAGCAGCAATAAGAGGCACTCGTCAAAGGATAAACCGCTGATATTAAACTTAGTTCCAAAAACCTGCGCCACTTCGGTTACCGCGGCGGAAAGTCGCATCACCAAAATTTCTGACAAAATCAGTGAAAGAAATGCACCGGCAAAACCGAGCAGTGCGCCGCCATACAGGAACGGACGCAGGATGAAGCCATCGGTGGCGCCGATCAGCTTCTGTACGTTAATGGTGTCGCGACGGGCAAAGATGCTCAGGCGCACGCTGTTGCCGATAACGAGGAACACCGCCGCTACCATCAGCACGCCGATCATCGCCGCAACGCGCCCCACAAGGCCCGTCAGCGCCGTCAGACGGGCGAACCAGCTGTCGTCCATCCGCACCTCATCAATGCCGTGAATACGGGAGACGCGATCGCGCAGGGTGTTTAGCGACTCGGTGCCCTGGAAATCGAGTTTTGGGATCACCACCGCCACCGCAGGCAGAGGGTTCTCTTCCAGCATATCCAGCGCGCCGCCAAACCCGGACCAGTTACGGAACTCGCCCAGCGCGTCTTCCCGCGACAGGTAGTTCACCTTCTCAACCCCCTGCTCGGCCTGTAGCTGACCCACAACCTGGGCAGCGGCGTTATCGTCGAGGGATTTATCGAGATAAACGGTGATCTGCGGAGAAGGATAGTACTGCGACGCCGCCTGATTAACGTTTTTATAGACCATGTAGCAGACGCTGGGCAGGGTCAGGGAGATGGCGATCACCATGACCGTCAGGAAGGTGGCGAACGGTTTGCTTTTCAGATCCTGCAGTGCGCCCTGGAAGGCGTAACGCACCTGCTCGTTAAACACGTTGGTTTTGCGCGAGTTGGGTCTTGGCGCGGATTTGCTGCGCTTCGGCGCATTGCGGTTGCCCTCTCCCGGGCCGCCTGCCGATTTACGAAAACGGTCAAGTTTGCTGCCAAACTGCCGCATCTGGTTCATTGCGTCACGCTTATTCACCGAGGCCTCCGTGCAAATGACCGTCGCTGAGCGTCAGCATGCGGTACGAACGACGAGCAATCAGCCCCATGTCGTGCGTCGCCATCAGTACTGTCACCCCCACGCGGTTAAACTCCTCAAACAGACGCAGGATCCCTTCGGAAAGGGCGTCGTCCAGGTTACCGGTCGGTTCATCCGCCAGCAGCACCGCCGGTTTGTTCACCACCGCGCGGGCAATGCCCACGCGCTGCTGTTCACCGCCGGAAAGCTGGATAGGGAAGTTCTTCGCTTTGTCCAGCAGCCCGACCTTATCCAGCGCCGCCGATACGCGACGACGAATATCATCCCCGCTGGCGCCCGCGATAATCAGCGGGATCGCCACGTTGTCGAAGACCGTGCGGTCCATCAGCAGATGGTGATCCTGGAAAATCATACCGATCTGCCGACGCAGAAACGGCACTTCGCGGTTTTTCAGGCGGCTGATGTCGTGGCCACTGAACCAGATTTTCCCGGCGCTTGGCCGTTCGATCCCACAGATAAGCTTGAGCAGGGTACTTTTCCCCGCGCCGGAGTGGCCGGTCAGAAATGCCATCTCGCCCGGCTGCAGGTGGAATGTCACTCCCTGCAGCGCTTGTCTCCCACCGAGATAGGCCTTGCTGACGTGTTCAAAGCGAATCATTGTTAATCCTCTCGGGCAAAAAGTGCCTCAATAAAGTCGCCCGATTTAAACGGACGTAAATCTTCGATACGTTCGCCAACACCAATGTAGCGGATAGGAATACCAAACTGATCCGCTACCGAGAAGATCACCCCGCCTTTCGCGGTGCCATCCAGCTTGGTCAGCGTGATCCCGGTCAGCCCTACCGCTTCATGGAACAGCTTCGCCTGGCTGATGGCGTTCTGTCCGGTGCTGGCATCAATAGTCAGCATAATTTCATGCGGTGCATCTTCGTCCAGCTTTTTCATCACGCGGACGATCTTCTTCAGCTCTTCCATCAGGTGCGATTTATTCTGCAGACGCCCTGCGGTATCGGCAATCAGGACATCAACATTGCGCGCTTTCGCCGCCTGAATCGCATCGAAAATTACCGATGCGGAGTCTGCGCCGGTGTGCTGGGCAATCACCGGAATATTGTTGCGCTGGCCCCACACCTGCAGCTGCTCAACGGCGGCGGCACGGAAGGTATCCCCCGCGGCCAGCATCACCGATTTACCTTGCTGTTCAAACTGACGCGCCAGCTTGCCGATAGTGGTGGTTTTACCCACGCCGTTAACGCCCACCATCAGAATAACAAAAGGCATTTTGCCTTCAATATTAAGCGGTTCGTCAACTTTTGCGAGGATTTCACCCATCTCTTCTTTCAGCAGGCCGTAGAGCGCTTCGGCATCGCGCAGCTGTTTACGGCTGGCGCTCTCCGTCAGGCTGCTGATGATTTTGCGGGTGGTTTCCACGCCAACATCGGCAATCAGGAGCTGTTCTTCCAGCTCTTCAAAGAGATCATCATCGATTTTCTTGCCGCGGAACAGACTGATAAATCCGGAACCGAGGTTCTCTTTGGTTTTGATCAGGCTGCGTTTCAGGCGCGCAAAGAAACCTTCTTTGGTCGGCTTTTCCTGCTCCTGAACAATCTCTTCAACCGGCTCGTTCTCGTCGGCGACCGGGACAACCATCACCGCCTCTTCTGCCGCCTCAGCCGCCAGCGCCTGCGCTTCAAGCTCTTCGTCGCTGATCGTCTCTTCTTCGGTTTCTGGCAAATACTCTTCCGGGATCGCCTCTTTACTCTCTTCAGCGATCTCTTCCGGCAGCGGTAATTCTTCATGCTCGACAGCCTGCGGCGGGACCGCCTCCGCGACCGGCTCGACAATCTCCTCGACCGCGACAGGTTCTGGCTCAACGGCGACAGGCTCCGGTTCAACCGGCTGCGGTTTTTCACGCTCCTGAACCTGCTCTGTGACCTCAACCACCTCTTCAGCAAAGGCTTCAGTCTCTTGCGGGCTGTGGGTGCGCGCTTCTGCTTCTACGTCAGCGACGGTTTCAACAGGGGTTTCAGGCTGCGGCTGTTCTGCGCTCTGTTGTTCTTCGTTCTGCTGCTCGGTTTCCTGCTCTTTTTGACCAAATCCCAGCCAGGAAAAGAAGCCACGTTTTTTCTCTTTTGCCATCTGCGACTACACCCCTCGCGGTTAATTACTGGCGCTATATACATGGAAGCTAAAAAAATGATGAAATAGTTTATCACTTAACTTAACGCACATCACCGCCTGCAAACGCAGGCCGTACGAGTGACCTGAGCAACAATATGAAGAAACCCAACCGTGCTGCCGCGGGCCAAATTCGCATTATCGGTGGTCAGTGGCGTGGCCGTAAACTTCCCGTCCCGGACAGCCCCGGCCTGCGCCCGACCACCGACCGCGTCCGTGAGACGCTGTTTAACTGGCTGGCACCTTCAATGGTAGATGCCCGTTGCCTGGACTGCTTCGCCGGAAGCGGCGCGCTCGGCCTTGAAGCCCTTTCACGCTACGCCGCCAGCGCCACGCTGCTGGAGATGGATCGCAGCGTCGCCCAGCAGTTGCAGCAAAACCTGGTGACGCTGAAAGCGGCGCACGCCCGCGTCGTTAACACCAACACCCTCGCGTTTCTGGCCCAGGCGGGCACCCCGCACGATGTAGTATTTGTCGATCCGCCGTTTCGCAAAGGGCTGCTGGAAGAGACGCTGTCGCTGCTGGAAAACAACGGCTGGCTGGCGGATGATGCGCTAATCTACGTCGAGAGCGAGGTAGAAAACGGTTTACCGCCGGTGCCCGCCCACTGGGATCTGCACCGGGAGAAAGTAGCCGGACAGGTCGCCTATCGTCTTTATCACCGTCAATCACAAGGAGAGACTGATGCCGGTACTGATTAATCTGGGTCGTTTGCTGATGCTGGGGGTCTGGGCATTTTTGCTCCTCAACCTCGTCCACCCGTTCCCACGCCCGATGAACATTTTTGTTAACGTGGCGCTGATTTTTACCTCGTTTATGCATGCCCTGCAGATGGTGATGCTAAAAAACGGCTTACCGAAAGACGGTCCGCAGATGACCGGCTGGCAGCAGGCCCGCGTCTTTATCTTCGGCGTGTTTGAGCTGCTGGTGTGGATGAAGAAATTTAAAGCGCAGGCGAAGAAGTAACCTGCGGCCTTCTGCCCGGTGGCGCTGCGCTTACCGGGCCTACGTTTCGTGCGGGCTGGCTGACTACGGCGCCGGATCAAACCCCTCAAACCGTGACCCCTTGTAACGCAACGTTCCTTTATCCCCCACCGTCAGCTGATGGTACTGCTTCTCGTCGAGGCGAAAGGTCATCTCCAGACCGCCGCTTTCCGGCTTAAAGCTCGCTTCATAGCGCATGCTGGTGCCGGCAGGCGTAACCTGCTGCTGACGCGATCGACGATCGTTTAGCGCTTTTTCCCGTTTATTGCTCACCACCACCCGCTTTTGCAGCAGCGGCGCGGCGTCGTTATCGGCCTTTTCCCGACGCTGCTGCACAAAGCGAAATGACGCGGCAACGACGATAATTGCCAGAACGATAATAAAAAAGAGCGGCATCTTGCTCATTAGACAATCCTTAAGACCAGGCTGAAATCAGGATAGCGTGCCACGCTGTGCATTGCTATTGGCCCGTCTGCACCACTACACTGAAGTGAAACTGTTTATTCAACAATAACAGATACAGGGACTTAATATGCTTTGGTCATTTATCGCTGTCTGTTTCTCCGCATGGCTGTATGTCGATGCGTCCTACCGCGGCCCTGCCTGGCAGCGCTGGCTGTTTAAACCCGTCACCCTCCTGCTGCTACTGCTGCTGGCCTGGCAGGCGCCGATGTTCAACGCCATCAGCTACCTGGTGCTCGCAGGGCTCTGCGCATCGCTGGTGGGCGATGCCCTGACCCTGCTGCCGCGCCAGCGCCTGCTCTATGCCGTGGGGGCGTTTTTCTTATCGCATCTGCTCTACACCATCTATTTCGCCAGCCAGATGACGCTCTCCTTCTTCTGGCCGCTGCCGCTGGCGCTGCTGGTCGTTGGCGCGGTGCTGATAGCGGTGGTCTGGACGCGTCTGGAGGAGATGCGCTGGCCAATCTGTACGTTTATCGCCATGACGCTGGTGATGGTGTGGCTGGCAGGTGAGCTGTGGTTCTTCCGTCCGACGGCCCCGGCGCTGTCGGCTTTCGTGGGGGCCACGCTCCTGCTGCTGAGCAATATTGTCTGGCTGGGCAGTCATTACCGTCGCCGTTTCCGCGCCGATAATGCCATTGCCGCCGCCTGCTATTTTGCCGGGCACTTCCTGATCGTGCGTTCGCTCTATATTTAACGCTTGACTCTGGAGTCGACTCCAGAGTGTATGCTGCGGTTAATGAGAAAATTATCATTGCCGGAGAGTGCCATGTCGACTCCAGAAACACCGAAAAAAGTGCCGCAGTTCGCGGCGCTTAAACTCGCCCCCCTTCCTGCTAAAGAGGCCTGTTGTAGCGTGGATCACACTCCACCGCAGGCCGAAACCGTGCTGCCTGCCGAGGGCGAGCGTTACAGCTGGGTGGTCAATGGCATGGACTGCGCCGCCTGCGCGCGCAAAGTGGAAAACGCCGTTCGCCAGGTGGCGGGGGTGAACCATGTCCAGGTGCTGTTTGCCACGCAAAAGCTGCTGGTTGATGCCGCAAGCAACGTCAGCGGCCAGGTCGAGGCCGCGGTAGTGAAGGCAGGCTACACGCTGCGCAATGAAAACGCGCCGGTCGAAAAATCCTCCATGCTGCGCGATAACCTCCCGCTCCTCACGCTGATAGTGTTGATGGCCCTGAGCTGGGGTCTGGCGCAGGTTAACCCTCCCCTCGGCAATATCGCCTTTATCGCCACCACGCTGGTCGGGCTCTGGCCGGTGGCCCGTCAGGCGCTGCGTCTGATGAAGAGCGGCAGTTGGTTCGCCATTGAGACGCTGATGAGCGTCGCCGCCATCGGGGCGCTGTTTATCGGTGCCACGGCGGAAGCGGCGATGGTGCTGCTGCTGTTTTTAACCGGCGAACGGCTGGAGGGCTGGGCGGCGAGCCGGGCGCGCAAAGGGGTGAGCGCGCTGATGGCGCTGAAACCGGAAACCGCCACGCAGATAATCAACGGCGAGCGCAAAACGGTGCCCATTGCCGGGCTGCGCCCGGGGGATGTGATCGAAGTCGCCGCTGGTGGACGCCTGCCCGCCGACGGGACGCTGCTTACCGCCGCCGCCAGCTTTGATGAAAGCGCCCTCACCGGCGAGTCCATCCCGGTCGATCGCACCGCGGGCGAAAAGGTGCTAGCGGGAGCCACCAGCGTCGATCGTCTGGTCGAGCTGACGGTCTTGTCGGAGCCGGGCGAGAGCGCCATCGACCGCATCCTGAAGCTGATTGAAGAGGCGGAAGCGCGCCGCGCCCCGGTGGAGCGCTTTATCGACCGCTTCAGCCGCCTCTATACCCCGGTGATTATGCTCATCGCCCTGCTGGTTGCTGTAGTGCCACCGCTGCTGTTCAGCGCGCCCTGGGAGGGCTGGATCTACAAGGGGCTGACCCTGCTGCTGATTGGCTGTCCATGTGCGCTGGTGATCTCGACGCCAGCGGCGATCACCTCCGGGCTGGCAGCCGCAGCGCGACGTGGCGCGTTGATTAAGGGCGGCGCGGCGCTGGAGCAGCTGGCGCAGGTGCAGCGGGTGGCCTTCGATAAAACCGGTACCCTGACGGTCGGCAAACCTCAGGTGACGGGCATTTATCCGCTCGACAACAGCGAAAACGCCCTGCTGGCGCTGGCGGCGGCGGTAGAGCAGGGTTCCACCCACCCGCTGGCGCAGGCGATTGTGCGTGAAGCAAAAGCTCGCGGGCTGACGATTGCGGCGGCGACCGCGCAGCGGGCGCTAATGGGCTCCGGGATTGAAGCCGAGGTCGCGGGCAGTAAAGTGCTGATTTGCGCCGCGGATAAATTCCCTGCCCCGCACCTGGCGGTGCAAATCACTACCCTGGAGCAGGCCGGACAGACGGTGGTGACGGTGGTTCAGGAGGGCGTGGCCAAGGGACTTATTACGCTGCGCGACACCCTGCGGGATGATGCGAAAGAGGCCGTGCAGGCCCTGCATCAGCTGGGGATCAAAGGTGTGATTCTCACCGGGGATAACCCGCGCGCCGCCGCGGCCATTGCCGGCGAACTGGGGCTGGATTTCCGGGCGGGGCTGCTGCCCGCCGATAAAGTGCAGGCGGTGACGGCGCTGAATGACACCGCGCCGCTGGCGATGGTAGGAGACGGTATTAACGACGCCCCGGCAATGAAGGCGGCAACCCTTGGCATTGCAATGGGCAGTGGCACCGATGTGGCGCTGGAGACCGCCGACGCGGCCCTCACCCACAACCGCCTGAGCGGGCTGGCGCAGATGATCAGCCTCGCGCGCGCCACCCGCGCCAATATCCGGCAGAATATTACTATCGCGCTGGGGTTGAAGGGAATTTTCCTGCTGACCACCCTGCTGGGCATGACGGGATTATGGCTGGCGGTGCTGGCGGATACCGGGGCGACGGTGCTGGTGACGGCCAACGCGCTGCGGTTATTGCGCCAGAGGTAAGAAAAAGCCCGGTGGCGGCTGCGCCTTACCGGGC
Source organism: Leclercia sp. LSNIH1 (assembly GCF_002902985.1). NCBI lineage: Bacteria > Pseudomonadati > Pseudomonadota > Gammaproteobacteria > Enterobacterales > Enterobacteriaceae > Leclercia > Leclercia sp. LSNIH1. Next base: position 626,311 of record NZ_CP026167.1, read on the forward strand.
CTACGATTTTCCAGGCCGGGCAAGCGCAGCGCCGCCCGGCCCCATCGTTACTGCATTCCCAACGTGTGCGGCAACCACAGCGATATTGCCGGAATGTAGGTCACCATCCCTAACACTATCAGCAGCATGGCATAGAACGGCAGCATCTCCTTCACTACGGCTTCGATCTTCTGCTTGCTCACCGCGCTGGCGACAAACAGCACCGAGCCTACCGGCGGGGTAATCAGGCCGATCCCGAGGTTAACCATCATGATCATGCCGAAGTGCACCGGATCGATACCCAGGGCGTTGGTCACCGGCAGCAGGACCGGCGTCAGGATCAGGATGATCGGCGCCATGTCCATCAGGGTGCCAATCAGCAGCAGCATGATGTTGAGGTACATCAGAATGACGTACTTGTTATCCGACAGCGACGTAAAGAATGCGGTGATGCGCATCGGCAGCTGCATGTAGGTCATCACCGCGCCAAAGGCCGCGGCAAAGCCAATCAGGATCATCACGATGGTGACCGTTTTGACCGTGCGGCACATCAGCTTCGGCAGCTCGTTCCACTTATAGTCGCGATAGATAAACATGGTGACGAAGAAGGCCCACAGGCAGGCGACCGCCGCAGACTCCGTTGCGGTAAAGATACCCGACAGGATCCCGCCGAGAATAATCACCACCGTCATCAGGCCCCACAGCGCATCCAGCATGGTTTTTAACGCCTGCTTGAACGGAATGCGCTCCCCTTTCGGGTAGCCGCGCTTGCGCGCGAAGCATAAACAGAGCGCCATCAGCCCCATGCCCAGCAGCAGACCCGGCAGTACGCCCGCGATAAACAGCGTGGCGATAGAGACCGTGCCGCCTGCCGCCAGGGAGTAGATCACCGAGTTGTGGCTCGGCGGGATCAGAATCGCCTGCACAGAGCCGCTGGCGGTGACCGCCGCCGCATATTCGCGCGGATAGCCCTTCTTCTCCATCTCCGGGATCATCACGGTCCCGATGGAGGCGGTATCCGCCACCGAGGAGCCGGAAATAGCGCCGAAAAAGGTCGAAGCGACGATATTCACCAGCGACAGCCCGCCGCGAATAAAGCCGACAAAGATATAGGCGAAGTTAACCAGCCGCCGGGCAATGCCCCCTTCCGCCATGATCGCCCCCGCGAGGATAAAGAACGGGATCGCCAGCAGGGTAAATTTGTTCACCCCGCTGGTGATTTGGATCATTAATGCTTCCAGCGGCAGATCAATCCACAGCGCGCCAGCCACGGCGCTTAAGCCGACGGCAAAGGCCACCGGCATCCCCAGCGCCAGCAGAATGGCGAGGGTGAATAACAAAACAAAGGCATCCATTGTTCACCCCTTAACTGTGGTTGCCGATCAGCACGACCGGGCGACTTTCCTGAGAGCCAAACAGCAGGCGCTCAAGCACAAACAGGATCAAAATCGCCGACCCCACCGGCAGCGGCAGATAACTTTCGCCGGAGGTCAGGATCGGAAACTCCGCGACCGGCTGGTCCCAGAGTTCAATGCACAGCAGGTAGCTGTACCAGAACATGATGCCGGAGATGACCAGCATCAGCAGATCCACCACCCGTGCGCAGACCGTTTTCAGTGAGTCTGGCAATCTGTCTGTGAGCATGTTCACCGCAATATGTGAGCCGGCGCGGTAGCTCACCGCCGCGCCGATAAAGGTGAACGTCACCATGCAGATAATGGCAATCGGCTCCGGCCACGACTCACCGCGGTTGAGTACGTAGCGCGAAAAGATGCCAATCGGGATAACGATGGTCATCACCAGCAGCGACAGCCCGGCAATGGCCATCGCCAGCAGGTAGAGACGGTCCATCCATTTCAGATAGAGTTCGGACATAAATACTCCGGCTTACTTAACGTCAGCGATGGCTTTCATCAGATCCTGATGTTTTTCACCATACTGGGCGCGCACCGGCTCGGTCGCTTTGACGAACACCGCCTTGTCGATGTCGTGGAACTGCACGCCGCCCGCCTTCATCTTCGCCAGCGCTTCGTCGTTGTAGGCCTGCCACAGCTTACGCTGCTCCATCTGCGCTTCACGGGCCAGGGTCTTAATTTTTTCCTGCTCGTCGGCGCTCAGCTTGTCCCACTTCACTTTGGAGTAGAGCAGCATTTCCGGAGTGATAAAGTGGCCGCTCAGGGTGTAGTTTTTGGCCACCGGCATGTAGTTGTGGGCGATATAGGTCGGTGGGTTATTCTCAGCGCCGTCGATAACGCCGGTCTGCATGCCGCTGTAGACTTCACTTACCCCCATCGCCACCGAGTTGGCGCCCATATCTTTCAACGTCGCCAGCGCCACCGGGCTGCCCTGAACGCGGATTTTCTTACCTTTCAAATCTTCCGGTTTAACAATCGGATCTTTGGTGATCAGGTTACGGGTGCCGGAGTCCATCCAGCCGAGGAAGACCAGCTTCGATTTCGGGTTCGCCGTCAGTTTTTCGCCGATCTGCTTACCGATGTCGCCGTCGATCACTTTGTGCATATGGTCTTCATCGCGGAATACATACGGCAGGGTAAAGACTTCGATATCCGGCAGGATGGCCGCAACCGGCGCCATGGAGACGCGGATCATATCGATGGCGCCCATCTGCGCCTGCTCAATCATCTGCTTTTCATCACCCAGTACGCCGCCAGGGAAGACTTTGATCTCCAGCTTGCCGTCGGTTTGTTGTTTAAGTTTTTCACCCATATGCTCCACCGCCACCACGTTCGGGTAGCCTTCAGGATGCACATCAGCAGCTTTAATGGTTTGAGCAGAGACAGAGGCAGCAAAAGCAGACAGACACAGAGCGGCCAGCAACGGCTTGATGGTCGTTTTCATTGAGTCAACTCCAGGGTATGAGGTAAGCGTTGGAACGGCGTTTTAGTTTTCAGCTTCAAAACTAGCCTAAGGCCTGGAAAACGAGGGTGAAGCGCCTCACAAAAAAGCGCTAAAATTTGAAACAATGGTTCAAATTGGTGATGGAGTTCAAACGAATGGCCTTTCAGGCCCGTGCAGGAGGGCGTGCCGGAGGGCGGCTACGCCTTACCCGGCCTACGCGTAGGCCCGTGCAAGCGCAGCGCCGCCGGGCAAAATGGCATTAGCCTTTGCGGATCAGATAGCGATAGGGCAGCGAGGCGGTTTCCTGTGCCAGCAGCTCATGTTCCATAAAGGTACAAAAGCCGGGAATATCGCGGGTGGTGGCCGGATCGTCGGCAATAATTAATAGCGTCTCGCCGGTTTGCATCGTGCGCACGGTTTTGCGCACCATCATCACCGGTTCCGGGCAGCGCAGGCCCTGGGCGTCAAGAGTATGGTCTGGGCTGGAAAACAGATCGGTCATCGTCGTCTCGTTCAGATAAAAAACGGCAGTAGTTTACGCCCCAGGCCGGGCAAAGCAAACCAGGTTAACGATTGCGTAAAAATTAGCCGTTGCAAAGCACAATGAAAGCAGTATGATGCGGCCGGTTTATTGGGTTCCCTCACCCCAACTCTTAAAAAGGTCACAATATGACGCAGTTCTCTCAATCGCAGCGCGTAAAAGCGTTGTTCTGGCTTTCGCTTTTCCATCTGCTGGTGATTACCTCCAGTAACTACCTGGTACAGCTGCCGATCTCCATTTTTGGTTTTCATACCACCTGGGGCGCGTTCAGTTTCCCGTTTATCTTCCTTGCGACCGATCTTACCGTCCGTATCTTTGGCGCACCGCTCGCCCGACGCATTATTTTTGCCGTCATGCTTCCGGCGCTATTTGTGTCATACGGGATCTCCTCGCTGTTCTATATGGGAAGCTGGCAGGGCTTTGAGGCGCTGACGCACTTTAACCTTTTTGTCGCCCGTATCGCCGCCGCCAGCTTTATGGCCTATGCGCTGGGGCAGATCCTCGACGTGCATGTCTTTAACCGCCTGCGCCAGAACCATCTCTGGTGGATGGCGCCGACCGCCTCCACGCTGTTTGGCAACGTCAGCGATACGCTGGCCTTTTTCTTTATCGCCTTCTGGCGCAGCCCGGATGCGTTTATGGCCGAACACTGGATGGAAATTGCCCTCGTGGATTACGCCTTCAAGGTGCTTATCAGCCTGGTCTTCTTCCTGCCGATGTACGGCGTACTGCTGAATATGTTGCTGAAAAGATTCGAGGATAAATCTGAAATTTCAGCATTACGGGCAGGTTAAAGGTTCCCCTGAACAGTTGTGATAAGATGGATTGATGCGCCGTTATGGCCGTTTATCGAAAGGAAGAATGTAATGCGCAATCTGGTTAAATATGTCGGGATTGGCCTGCTGGTGATGGGGCTTGCCGCTTGTGATAACAGCGACACGAAAGCACCTGCTCAGGCTGCGTCTGCGGAAAGCAACGCCACGGGTCAGCCGGTCAGCCTGATGGATGGCAAACTCAGTTTCTCACTGCCCGCGGATATGACCGATCAGAGCGGCAAGCTGGGTACGCAGGCGAACAATATGCACGTCTATTCCGATGCCACCGGGCAGAAAGCGGTGATTGTGATCGTCGGCGACGACACCAGTGAAGACCTGGGCGTGCTGGCGAAACGTCTGGAAGATCAGCAGCGCAGCCGCGACCCGCAGCTGCAGGTGGTCACCAACAAAGCCATCGATCTGAAAGGCCACACCCTGCAACAGCTGGACAGCATTATCTCTGCCAAAGGCCAGACCGCTTACTCATCCGTGGTGCTGGGTAAAGTGGACAACAAGCTGCTGACCCTGCAGATCACGCTGCCTGCTGACGACCAGCAGAAAGCGCAAACTGCCGCAGAGAACATCATCAATACCCTGGTGATTCAGTAAGTCATCACGATGAAATGGCCTCCTCCGGAGGCCATTTTTTTAGCCGCCACGTCAGCAGTAACGCCACCGCCACCAACCCCGCCGCCGCCAGATAGATAACCGGTACCCCGGCCCACGCCATCACCAGCCCGGCCAGCGGCCCGGTCACCCCCAGCGACATATCCATAAACACCGTATAGGTCGCCAGCGCCGCCCCCTGGTTCTGCTGCGGTACCGCTTTGACCGCCACCACCCCCAGCGCCGGGAAGACCAGCGAGAAGCCTGCCCCCGCAAGGAACACCCCGATCCGCGCCATCCACGGCGCCTCAGCGATGCCGGTCAGCAGCAGGCCGAGGATCTCAACGCTAAAGCAGATCATCGCCACGTTCAGTCCGCCCAGCCGGTTGATGCCGTTGGGGAACAGCAGGCGGGTGCCGACGAAGGCGCAGCTAAAGAGCGTCAGCGCGAAGGCCGCGCCGTCCCAGCCTTTATCGGCGTAAAACAGCGTAATGAAAGTGGCGATAACCCCAAAACCTGCCGAACCGAGCGCCAGCGCCATGCCGTAGGGCCAGACGCGCCCCAGCACCGTGCGAAACGGCATCGGCTTGCCTTTGCTGGCCTTCACTTTCGGACGTGGCAGGGCGAAGAGGATCGCCAGCAACGCCACCCCCATAATGGTCAACGCCAGCCCGCTCAGGCCGGTGTAGCGATAGCAGAGCACGCCAAGGGGCGCGCCCATCGCCATTGCGCCATAGGTGACGATGCCGTTCCAGGAGATCACCCGCCCGATGTGCGAAGCTCCCACTACCCCCACGCCCCACAGCGTTGAGCCCGTTCCGGCAAGGCTTTGTCCGATGCCTAAGATCACCCGGCCAAAACAGAGCAGCGCCAGGCTGACCACCGGCCAGGCGCTGGTCAACCCGGCCAGGAAATAGCTCACCCCGCTCAGGAAGCAGCCGCACAGCCCCAGCACCACAATGCTCTTGGGCCCGAACAGATCGGCATAGCGCCCGGCATAGGGGCGGCTTAACAGGGTGGCGAAGTATTGCAGGCTGATGACCAGACCCGCCCAGAAGGCGCTAAATCCCATGATGTCATGCACATAGCCCGGCAGGACGGCCAGCGGCAGGCCGATGGTCAGATAGCTGGCAAAGTTGAAAATCACGACGGAAACAATACGCAGGTTGAGGCGCAATCCACTCAGTGCCGGTTCGGCGGCAGGTTCGGGCATCAGGTTCACCAGAATTTTTACAACAGTGTTTCACTATTACCACGCCAGGGAGAGAAATGCAGCAGCGACTTTAAGATTAACGGCGTCAGCCGAAGCGCTGCGGGCGCACTACACTTAGGAGCATCTTATAAGAGGAATAATCATGATAATCACGCCGCCCGATAAAACGGGTCTTCCACCCGCTGATAAAGCGGGTCTCCATATTTTAATGAAGCTGGCCTGTCTGGTGGTGATCCTGGCAGGCATTCACGCCGCAGCAGATATTCTCGTTCAGCTATTGCTGGCGCTCTTTTTCGCCATCGTCCTTAACCCCCTCGTCACCTGGTTTTTGCGCCGGGGGGTAAGCCGCCCTGTTGCCATCACCATTGTCGTGGTGGTAATGCTGATTGGACTGACGGCGCTGTTTGGGGTGCTGGCGGCCTCGCTCAATGAATTTGCCGCCATGCTGCCGAAATACAACAAAGAGCTGACGCGCAAGATTGTCGATCTGCAGCAAATGTTCCCGTTCCTCAACCTGCACATCTCCCCGGAGCGGATGCTGAGACGGATGGACTCGGAAAAGGTGATGACCTTTGCCACCGCGCTGATGACTCAGCTTTCCGGGGCGATGGCCAGCATTTTGCTGCTGGTGATGACCGTGGTCTTTATGCTGTTTGAAGTGCGCCACGTGCCGTACAAGATGCGTTTTGCCCTCAATAATCCGCAGATCCATATCGCCGGTTTACACCGCGCCCTGAAGGGCGTGTCGCACTACCTGGCGCTGAAAACGCTGCTGAGTTTGTGGACCGGGGCCATTGTCTGGCTGGGGCTGACGCTGCTGGGGGTGCAGTTTGCCCTGATGTGGGGCGTGCTGGCCTTCCTGCTGAACTATGTGCCTAATATCGGCGCGGTGATCTCCGCCGTACCGCCGATGATCCAGGCGTTCCTGTTCAACGGTTTTTACGAATGCATGATGGTGGGGGCGCTATTCCTTATCGTCCACATGGTGCTGGGCAATATCGTTGAGCCGCGAATGATGGGCCACCGGCTGGGAATGTCCACTCTGGTGGTCTTCCTGTCGTTATTGATCTGGGGCTGGTTGCTCGGCCCGGTGGGGATGTTACTTTCCGTGCCGCTCACCAGCGTCTGTAAGATCTGGATGGAGACCACCCGGGGCGGCAGCAAACTGGCGATCCTGCTTGGGCCAGGCAGACCAAAAAGCAGGCTGCCGGGATAATCCCTGTACGCGCTGGAGGCGTGAATGAGCCCGCAGATGATGCGTGGGGGCGGGTTCGCGCCGACCATCAATTTAAGATAACCGGATGAGCAATGCGGCACGTTAGATTATATTATGGGTGAAGCCCGTCACATTGACTGCGAATATATTCAAAGTAATAACTTCGCGTTCGGCGGCATTAATACTTCCATAATCATTAAACGCTGGGCGTGACTATGTACCAGTTTCTTCTGGGAAAGATTTCTACCCTCAGCGCTGACTCTCTGGCGTCAGCGCTTTCTGAGCAGGCGCCGCAGGGCGCGCGCCGACTCCCCTGGCTGGCTGGCCGGGCGCTGCTCGCCCGGGCCTTATCGCCCGCCCCGGTACCGGAAATTGTCTTCGGTGAACAGGGCAAACCGGCCTTCGTCGATGCCAGACCCTATTGGTTTAACCTGAGCCACAGCGGGGACGATATCGCCCTGCTGTTAAGCGACGAAGGCGAAGTGGGCTGCGATATCGAAGTGATCCGTCCGCGGGATAACTGGCAGGCGCTGGCTAACGCCGTCTTTAGCCTCGCCGAACATGATGAGCTGGAGCGGGAGGCACCTGAGGCAAAACTGTCGGCCTTCTGGCGCATCTGGACGCGTAAAGAGGCGATCGTCAAACAGCGCGGCGGCAGCGCCTGGCAGATTGTCAGTATCGACAGCACCTTAAGATCGGCGCTCTGCGTCAGCCACTTTCAGCGCGGCGAACTCAGCCTTGCGGTCTGTACGCCAACGCCCTTCACCCTCCATAACGGCGCACTTCAGCTTCTGTAACCCGCTTATTTCAAATTATTCGGAAAGTCTGCCGGCAGCTCGCTGGCAGCACAGTCAATGACAGCATCGTTATTGGCACCGCAGTCGCGCACAAAGGTAATGGTGGCGAACTCATCAATGACCTCGGTTGGGTAGGCCGGGCCCGCCTCGCGATAAGAGACCATCAGCGGAATATGATCGTTCTGGAAGCAGACGGTTTTTTCCGGGTTATTCATCACCCAACGCGGGAAGAAGATCGTGCCGTGGAACAGCTTGTCGCCGAGGTTCACAATCAGGCTCACATCGGTACCGGTCGGTTCAGTCCACGAAATTTTATAAATACTCTCGCCCACACGAACGATATAAGCCTGCTGATCTTTTACCCAACGGTTTGCCACGATCCCGCTATGAATACGGTAGTCGAGCGTCTGCTCGTTTTTGACATAAATTTCGTAGTTCCAGCCGTTATCGTAGGTATATACCAAATGTTTGCCGACGAAACCGCTCAAATCATGTTTATCAAACTGGCTCATAATCTTTCTCCTCTGTTTCAATGAGCCCATCTTACGCCTGCAAAAATTGGATGAATAACGCTATGATTTAATCAAATTCATCCAAAAATTAGATTAGTTATGCACAAAACTACCCTTGAGCAGTGGTCGCTGCTGGAACGCGTCGTTGAGTTGGGCAGCTTTGCCCGCGCCGCAGAGGAGACGCATCGCAGCCAATCTTCCGTCAGTTATAACCTGGCATTGTTGCAGGAGCGGCTGGGCGTGGCGCTTCTGGTCCAGGTGGGGCGTAAGGCGGTGCTGACCCCGGAAGGAGAGCTGCTGTTAAATCAGGTCAAACCGCTGCTAAACGCCTTTACCCTGCTGGAGACGCGCGCCACGACGCTACGCAACGGGATGCGTACCCGACTGGATGTGGTGGTGGACAGCATTTTCCCTCGCCGTCATCTGTTTGCCATTCTGCGCCAGTTTCAACAGCGCTATCCGCAAACCGAGGTGCATCTGACCGAAATACTTGAGAACACCGGCGAGGCGCTGGCCCAGAGCGAAGCCGACGTGATGGTGCTAACCCGCCGCCAGGATGTGACCGGGCGCGGCGAGTGGTTGATGAATATCGACTTTGTCGCCGTGGCGCATCGGGAACATCCGCTGTTTGAACACGACACGCCGCTCACTGATGAAATGCTACGCTCCTGGCCACTCATCCAGATCGCCGGGCAGAACTACGCCGCGCCTCCCGGCGGCGAAGCCTGGACCTTCTCCACCATCGACGCCGCTATCGATGCGGTGATGTATCAGGTGGGGTATGGCTGGCTGCCGGAAGAGCGAATTCAGCAACAGCTGGAAACCGGTGTGCTAAAAACGGTGCCCCTGAGCCACGGCACGCGCCGTGCTACACCGCTGCATCTGATTGTAAAACGCACGCTCGCCCCGCTCGACGAACAGGTGGAAACCTTACTGCACCTCTTCAGCCAGCCGTCGCAAAGGTGAACTGCTACGCTTAATGGTCTGAACTTCAAATATGACAAGGAGCAGACCGTGAAAATCGATCTTACGGGAAAAGTGGCGTTAGTGACCGCCTCCACAGGCGGCATTGGCTTCGCCATTGCCAGAGGGCTGGCGGAGAGCGGTGCAGAGGTGATTGTTAACGGACGCAGCGTCGACTCGGTCAACCGGGGCATCCAGCAGCTGCAGCAGCAGATACCGGGCGTTCAGGTGCGGGCTGCCATTGCCGACCTCAGTTCGCAGGAAGGGGTGGATGCTCTGCTCCGGGTCGCTTCGGGCGTCGATATCCTCGTCAACAATGCCGGGATCTACGGCCCTCAGGATTTTTACGCTACCGACGACGAGACCTGGAATCACTACTGGCAAACCAACGTGATGTCCGGTGTACGGCTATCGCGCGCCCTGCTGCCCGGCATGGTGCAAAAAGGCTGGGGCCGGGTGGTCTTTATCTCCTCCGAGTCGGCCTGCAATATTCCGGCGGACATGATCCACTATGGGGTCACCAAAACCGCCCAGCTCTCTCTGGCGCGCGGTCTGGCAAAGTTTGTCGCCGGGAGTGGCGTCACCGTGAACAGCGTCCTGCCTGGCCCGACGATGTCGGACGGCTTTGCTGAGATGATGAAAGACGAAATAGAGAAAACCGGCAAGTCCCTGGAGACGCTGGCAAAAGAGTTCGTGATGGCCAATCGCCCAAGCTCGGTGATCCAGCGAGCCGCCACGGTAGACGAAGTGGCGAACATGGTGGTTTACGTCTGTTCCCAGCAGGCATCCGCCACCTCCGGCGCGGCGCTGCGCGTGGATGGCGGCGTGGTGGACGATATTATCTAGCGCTGCCGATGGCTACCCGTCCGCTGGCGGGTGGCATCTGACGCTAAAGCAGGTAAACTGAGGACAGAATGTGAATTTACGCTAAGACTCTGTTATGACCAATATGATTGCCGATGAGGCGATGGCAAAATCCAGCGTCCTCTCCGTGTTCGACTTTGATGGCACGCTGACCCATCACGACAGCTTTATCCCCTTCTTACGCTTTGCGTTCGGTAAGCGCTACTTTGCCGGTCGCCTGGTGCGGATGGCCTTGCCCACCATTCACTGCGTACGCCGCAAGCTGACCCGTGATGAACTGAAAGAGGTGCTGATCAAAACCTTCCTGACCGGCGTGGATGAGCACTGGCTGCGTGAGCAGGCAGAGCGGTTCTGCGAAAAGTACTGGGATAAACTGATGCGCCCCCAGGGGGTGCTGGCGGTGGCGGCGGAAGTCAACTCCGGCGCGGAAGTGACCATCTGCTCTGCCTCGCCGGCGCTGGTGTTGCAGCCATGGGCTGACAAGCTCGGCATTAAGCTTATCGGTACCCAACTGGAGGTGAAAGAGGGCAAGCTGACCGGGCGGATCACCGGCCATAACTGCCGCTGTGCGCAGAAGGTGGCCCGGCTGGAGAGCGTGTACGGCAGCCTGACCAATTACCACGTGCGCGCCTGGGGCGACACCCGGGGCGACCACGAGCTGCTGGCGGCGGCGCAGGATCCGCACTGGCGCCATTTCCATCCGCCGCGCGCGCGCCGCAATTCACCGATCAAGCCGTAAAAGATGCCGGGTGTTGTAGGCCCGGCAAGCGTAGCGCCGCCGGGCAAAATCCGTCAGGCTTCCCGTTTCCCCGGGAAGAGCAGGCTCGCCAGAATCCCCGCTGCCAGTACGCCCAACACCACCAACAGACTCGCCGTAGCGCCGATACCGTAGCCGTGGTGCCAGAAGTGATCCGTCGCGTTCAGACCGAGCTTAAAGGCGACGAAGAAGAGCAGCGCGATCACCGCTTTCTCCAGATGCACCAGATACTGCTTCAGCGCCTCCAGCACGAAGTAGAGGGTACGCAGGCCGAGGATGGCGAACATCATGGCGCTGTAGATAATCAGCGGCTCGCGGCTGACGGCGATGATCGCCGGCACCGAGTCAAAGGCGAACATCACGTCTGACAGCTCCACCACCGCCACACAGAGCAGCAGCGGCGTGGCATAGCGCTTCGCCTTCTTCACCCGTCCCACCATCACATCCTGGTTTTCAGGCTTGGCCAGCTCGGCATCCACCTCTTTCTGGCTGAGAAGAAACGCGTTACCGGTGATTTTTGGCCAGATCGGATAGAAGCGTTTTACCGCGCGGTAGGCCAGATGCTGGGAGTAATCCTCAATCTCGTCCTGCTCTTCGCCGCGTTTAAGCATCATCACCGCCGTCCAGGCCACAATCAGGGCAAAGACCACTTCAACGTATGGCCCCAGGCTCAGCAGGCTGGTGCCGATGGCGACGAAGATCCCGCGGAAGACAATCGCGCCAATCACCCCCCAGTAGAGCACCCGGTGACGATACTGATCCGGCACGCCAAACCAGGCGAAGATCGCCATCATCACGAAGAGGTTATCAACGGAGAGCACCTCTTCCAGGGCGTAACCGGTGAGGAACAGGCTCGCCACTTCGGCACCGTGATGCACGTAGAGGAACCCGGCGAACGCCATCGCCATCATCACCCAGAAGAGGGACCAGAGTGAGGCGCTTTTCAGTGAAATTGGTTTGTCATGGCGATGCATGAAGAGGTCGATAAACATCGCCCCGACAGCCATAACCACAAAAACAACAACGGTTTCCGTCGGGAAACCGAGATGAGCAGAGGACATAGACAACCCTTTTTGAAGACAAAATACACACCATGCAGACTGGCGAGGCCAGTAAAGAAAAAAAAGGGACCGTTTACCGGCTTCTCCCCTTAAAACGCATAACCCTGCGTGAGGGAGTGTACTTTACCTCACATTGCGGAGGTTCTGCCATCGGCGCTTTACTGGCTCATGCCGCGCAGCCGCTGCAGGACGGCCACCAGCACCGCCACCGACCAGCCAACCATCAGCGCGCCAACCAGCCCTTCCACTCCGCCAGTCAGTCGCCAGTGTTCCGGCAACGTGACGTCGCCATATCCCACTGTAGCGTAGCTGACCAGCGAGAAATAGAAGCTGGTGTTCCAGTCATTAAACGCGCCGACATAGCGATAAAAAACGGCAAACAGGCTGGCTTCAAGCAGATGGGCAAACAGGGCAGTCATGATGATAACGATATTGCGGAACACCACGCGCATCACCGATTCCACATTCAGGTTGATGAATTTCAGTATAAAAAACATCCATGTGGAATGAATGATCACCGTCAGGTTGATCAAAATAATAATGCTCACAAGCTGCATATCACACTCTCTGAAAGGTAACGCAATACGCCCTGCTCAGCTGAACAGGGCGTAAAATAGCGGAACGTTTGAGATGCAGTGTAGCGGATGGGGGCGAAGTACAGGGTGCAATAGTTGCGCCGGAATACTACCTTTCTGCCAGCGCCTCTGCACAGGCCCAGGCGCTGGCCCACGCCCACTGGAAGTTATAGCCACCCAGCCAGCCGGTAACGTCCATGACTTCGCCGATAAAATAGAGTCCAGGCACGTTGCGGGCCTCCATGGTGCGCGAAGAGAGTTCGTTAGTGTCCACACCCCCCAGCGTCACTTCCGCGGTGCGATAACCTTCGGTGCCGTTGGGTTGTACGCGCCAGGCGCTTAAGGTTTCGACCAGCGCCTGCTGATCGCGGCTGTTGAGCTGCTTGAGTGACACATCAGGAATTTGCCCCAGCTGCTGCAGGCACTCCACCAGCCGTTTCGGCAGCTGTATCGCCAGGGTGTTTTTCAGGCTCTGGTTAGGGTGCGCCGCACGCTGCTCATTGAGGAAGCTCTCCAGATCGCAATCCGGCACTAAATTGATGGTGACAAACTCACCCGGCTGCCAGTAGCTGGAGATTTGCAGCACCGCCGGGCCGGAGAGGCCACGATGGGTGAACAGCAGATTCTCCCGAAACACCGTACCGTCTTCGGCGGTAATCACCGACGGCACCGACACGCCGGAGAGGGTCTGCAGCTGTTCCAGCAGCGGCTTATGCAGGGTGAATGGCACCAGTCCGGCACGGGTCGGGAGTACCTTCAGCCCAAACTGCTCGGCAATTTTATAGCCAAACGGCGTGGCACCCAGCCCCGGCATGGAGAGCCCGCCGCTGGCGATCACCAGCTTATCTGCGCACACGGTTTCGCCATTAAGCTGCAGCGTGTAACCTGCCTCATCACGCGCCACATCCAGCACTTCGCTGCGAAGTCGCAGGGTAACCTGACCTTTTTCACACTCCGCCACCAGCATATCGACGATTTGTTGCGCGGAATCGTCGCAAAATAATTGCCCCAGCGTTTTCTCATGCCAGGCGATCCCATGTTTACCGACGAGGTCGATGAAGTCCCACTGGGTGTAGCGCGCTAACGCAGATTTGCAAAAATGACGGTTCTGGCTCAGATAGGCCGTAGGTTCGATATAAAGATTAGTAAAGTTGCAGCGGCCCCCACCAGACATCAGGATTTTACGACCTGGCTTTTTGCCGTTATCGAGCAGCAGAACCCGGCGTCCTGCCTGTCCGGCCATCGCCGCACAGAATAAACCCGCCGCACCTGCGCCAATAATGATGGCATCGTACTTTTCCACGTCTCGATCCTCCTGGTTTTCAGGCGCGAATTGTAAAGTTTCCTCAAGAAACGCACCAGCGTAAAAATCTGTAATTTCATGCATTTCGTTGAAATTTAAAAAGTAATTCTTTTGCTGCTACGCTTATGTCAGTAAGCAAATCAAAAAAAGGCTATATTTCACTTTGCCCGTTGCGCATTTGTCCTGGATAATGCGCCGCGTTCATGTCCTCAAAATGGCGTAACGTCCTATGCTACATTTGTTTGCTGGCCTGGATTTCCATACCGGGCTTTTACTTTTGCTTGCTCTGGCCTTTGTATTGTTCTACGAAGCGATTAACGGCTTCCACGATACTGCAAACGCAGTGGCAACGGTTATCTACACCCGGGCATTACGATCGCAAGTTGCGGTGGTGATGGCTGCAGTGTTTAACTTCTTTGGCGTTCTTCTTGGAGGTCTGAGCGTAGCCTACGCCATTGTGCATATGCTGCCAACGGATCTGCTGTTGAATGTCAGCTCTGGTCATGGTCTCGCCATGGTCTTCTCCCTGCTGTTTGCTGCAATTATCTGGAACCTCGGTACCTGGTATTTCGGCCTGCCAGCATCCAGTTCCCACACGCTGATCGGCGCTATCATCGGTATTGGTTTAACCAATGCGCTGATGACCGGTACGTCTGTGGTGGACGCCCTGAACATCCCTAAAGTTCTGGGTATTTTCGGTTCACTGATTATCTCCCCGATTGTCGGTCTGGTTGTGGCGGGTGGCTTGATCTTCCTGCTGCGTCGTTACTGGAGCGGTACGAAAAAACGTGCCCGTATCCACCTGACGCCGGCCGAGCGTGAAAAGAAAGACGGTAAGAAGAAGCCGCCATTCTGGACGCGTATCGCCCTGATCATCTCTGCTATCGGCGTGGCTTTCTCGCACGGCGCTAACGATGGTCAGAAAGGCATTGGTCTGGTGATGCTGGTGCTGATCGGCGTGGCCCCGGCGGGCTTCGTGGTGAATATGAATGCGTCCGGTTACGAAATTACCCGTACCCGTGACGCCATCAACAACGTCGAGACCTATTTCCAGCAGCGTCCTGACCTGCTGAAAAAAGCGACCGGCGTTGACCAGCTGATCCCTTCTCCGGAAGCGGGCGCGACCCAACCGGCGGAGTTCCATTGCCATCCGGCTAATGCGATCAGCGCCCTGGAGCGCGCAAAAGGCATGCTGACGGACGTTGAAAGCTACGACAAGCTCTCCGTAGAGCAGCGTGGCCAGATGCGCCGCATCATGCTGTGCATCTCCGACGTCACCGACAAAGTTTCTAAGCTGCCTGAAGTCTCTGCCGACGACAAACGTCTGCTGAAGAAGCTGAAAGTCGACATGCTGAACACCATTGAGTACGCACCGATCTGGATCATCATGGCGGTCGCGCTGGCGCTGGGTCTCGGTACGATGATCGGCTGGCGTCGCGTGGCGACAACCATCGGCGAGAAGATCGGTAAGAAAGGCATGACCTATGCCCAGGGGATGTCCGCTCAGATGACGGCGGCAGTCTCTATCGGTCTGGCCAGCTACACCGGTATGCCGGTATCCACTACCCACGTTCTCTCTTCGTCCGTGGCGGGTACCATGCTGGTTGATGGCGGCGGTCTGCAACGCAAAACCGTGACCAGCATTCTGATGGCCTGGGTATTTACCCTGCCGGCATCGATTCTGCTGTCCGGCTGTCTGTACTGGATCTCCCTGCAATTCCTGTAATCGCAGGCAGGTTACGCGAAGAGCGGGTCAGGTAACTGGCCCGCTTTTTTTTGCGCTCAATGCCAGATGAGGAGAGCAATCATGCTCACCACCACCAGGCCGCACAGTGCGCTGGTCAGGATGAACTGACGACGCAGGCGCTCACAGCGACGGATAAACTCATCATCATGATGATCGCGATAACGCTGGGCGTAGATATACCACACCAGGCGCATCTGTTTGCTGGGCTGCCCGTGCGAGGTAAAGAAGCCCCCGCCATCCACATATTGATAAAGCAACGGATCGCAGCCACGAAGTACCACCAATAGCGCGCGCAAGGATGAGAAATAACGCGCCATATTTACAATGCAAACCACACATAACGCCCAAAACAATGCGACGGTGCTAATCATACTTCCTCCCCGGCGTCCGCCCTCGAAGCAACGCTTCGGGACTACCGCACCCCAATGCCCTGACAGACGGTTCAGTGATAGAGAGACGTAAAAACCGATCGGCTTCACATTTTATTATCCGAACGGCTTATTCAATAGTGTAGGAGATCCGTTAATTTTTTTGCCACAAGGTTAATCGTTATCAACACCAATGCTTGAAAATTTTGTTTAACTGGGCCGTAATGAAAGCAGGTAGACGACTGCTACAGGCATTGGTCATCGATAACTTAAGGAAGGAGTAACACTATGGCTTATAAACATATTCTGATCGCTGTTGACCTCTCCCCGGAGAGCAAAGTGCTGGTTGATAAAGCGGTATCCATGGCGCGTCCGTACAATGCGAAAGTTTCCTTAATTCATGTGGACGTAAACTACTCCGATCTCTATACCGGCCTGATCGATGTGAATCTGGGGGATATGCAGAAGCGTATCTCCGAAGAGACCCACCATGCACTGACCGAGCTTTCCACCAATGCGGGCTATCCGATCACCGAAACCCTGAGCGGCAGCGGCGACCTGGGCCAGGTGCTGGTCGATGCGATTAAGAAATACGATATGGATCTGGTGGTCTGCGGCCATCACCAGGACTTCTGGAGCAAGCTGATGTCATCCGCCCGTCAGCTGATTAACACCGTACACGTTGATATGCTGATTGTGCCGCTGCGCGACGAAGACGACGAGTAAGGCGGGATTGCCTGAATGTAGGCCGGGTAAGGCGAAGCCGCCACCCGGCTTTTTTTATTCCGGGGTACCGGAATAGATATCAAACCGGTGCCCTTTGGTCACCACCGCATTGGTCGTCGCAACCTCCGCCAGTGGCGGCGCGTAATCCGGGCGCTTCACCACCACGCGCTTCGTAGCCAGCAGACGCGCAGGCGCCAGCAGGCCATCCGCATCGAGATCCGGCCCCACCAGCGACTGAAACACCCGCATCTCTTTCTTCACCAGCGCGCTTTTCTGCTTATGCGGGAACATCGGGTCGAGATAGACCACCTGCGGGCGTGGGGTGATATCGGTCAGCGCCGTCAGGCTTGAGGCGTGGATCAGCTGTAACCTCTCCTGCAACCAGCCGCCGATTTCCGGATCGGCATAGCCACGGGTCAGGCCGTCATCCAGCAGCGCGGCCACCACCGGATTGCGCTCCAGCATCCGCACACGACAGCCTACCGAGGCCAGCACAAAAGCGTCGCGCCCGAGTCCCGCCGTGGCATCCACCACGTCCGGCAGGTAGCTGCCCTTAATCCCGACCGCTTTGGCCACCGCTTCGCCGCGTCCGCCGCCAAACTTGCGCCGGTGCGCCATCGCCCCACCAACAAAATCGACGAAAATGCCGCCGAGTTTGGGCTCGTCGCGCTTGCGCAGCTCCAGATGGTCCGGGGTCATCACCAGCGCCATCAGGTTTTCTTCATCGTGCTCCAGCCCCCAGCGGGCGGCAAGAACAGATAAGGCGCCGTCTCCGGCGCCTGTTTCATCAACTAAGTGAATCTTCACGAATCAACTAACCCTTGATCCCGTAATGCTCCAGCATCGCATCCAGCTGCGGTTCGCGGCCACGGAAGCGTTTGAACAGCTCCATTGGCTCTTCAGAACCGCCGCGGGTCAGGATGTTATCCAGGAATGACTGACCGGTTTCGCGGTTGAAAATCCCCTCTTCCTCGAAGCGGGAGTAGGCGTCTGCCGCCAGCACGTCTGCCCACAGGTAGCTGTAGTAGCCCGCCGCATAGCCGCCCGCAAAGATATGGCTGAACGCGTGCGGGAAGCGTCCCCAGGCCGGGCCTGGAATAAGGGCAACCTGCTTTTTGATCTCCGCCAGGGTTTCGAGGACCTTCGCCCCCTGCTCCGGGCTGAACTCCGCATGCAGACGGAAATCGAACAGACCGAACTCCAGTTGGCGCAGGATAAACATTGCCGCCTGGTAGTTTTTCGCTTCCAGCATCTTATCCAGCAGCGCTTTTGGCAGCGGCTCGCCGGTCTCATAGTGGCCGGAGATAAACGCCAGCGCGTCCGGCTCCCAGCACCAGTTTTCCATAAACTGGCTCGGCAGCTCCACGGCATCCCACGGTACACCGCTGATACCGGCAACGCCTGCCGCTTCAATGCGGGTCAGCATGTGGTGCAGACCGTGGCCGAATTCGTGGAACAGAGTGATCACTTCGTCATGGGTGAACAGCGCAGGTTTGCCGTTAACCGGACGGTTGAAGTTACAGGTCAGATAAGCAACCGGCTTTTGCAGCGAGCCATCCGCTTTACGCATCTGCCCTACGCAGTCATCCATCCAGGCGCCGCCGCGTTTATTTTCGCGGGCGTAGAGGTCGAGATAGAAGCTGCCGCGCAGTTCGTTCTGGTCGTCGTACAGTTCGAAGAAGCGCACGTCGTCGTGCCACACTTCCACATCGTTGCGCTCTTTGGCGGTGATGCCGTAAATGCGTTTCACCACTTCGAACAGGCCGTTAACGGCTTTGTTTTCCGGGAAGTACGGACGCAGCTGCTCATCGCTGATGCTGTAGAGATGCTGCTTCTGTTTCTCGCTGTAATACGCGATATCCCACGGCTGCAGCTCATCGACGCCGAATTCCGCTTTGGCAAAGGCGCGCAGCTGGGCCAGCTCTTTCTCGCCCTGAGGACGAGCGCGTTTGGCCAGATCGGTTAAGAAATCGAGTACCTGCTGCGGGTTTTCGGCCATTTTGGTAGCAAGAGATTTATCTGCGTAGCTGTCAAAGCCCAGCAGCTGCGCCAGCTCGTGACGCAAGGCAAGAATTTCCGCCATCACCGGGGTGTTATCCCACTTCCCGGCGTTCGGGCCTTGATCGGACGCGCGGGTGCTGTAGGCGCGATACATCTCTTCACGCAGGGCCTGGTTATCGCAGTAGGTCATTACCGGCAGATAGCTCGGGATATCCAGCGTCAACAGATAACCGTCCTGCTCTTTCGCTTCGGCTTGCGCTTTTGCTGCCGCCAGGGCGCTTTCCGGCATGCCAGCCAGCTCCGCTTCGTCGGTAATCAGCTTCGTCCAGCCCATGGTGGCATCCAGCACGTTATTGCTGTACTGGTTGCCCAGCTCAGACAGGCGCGTCGCGATTTCGCCGTAGCGCTGCTGCTTCTCTTTTGCCAGACCAATGCCCGACAGTTCAAAATCGCGCAGCGCGTTATCGACAGCCTTTTTCTGCGCGATATTCAGCGTCGCATAGTGATCGCCCTCGCGCAGGTCGCGGTACGCTTTGTAGAGCCCTTCGTGCTGCCCGACCCAGGTGCTGTACTCCGACAGCAGGGGCAGGGTTTGTTCGTAGGCCTCACGCAGTTCCGGGCTGTTTTTCACCGAGTTCAGGTGGCTGACCGGGGAAAAGATGCGGCCGAGCACATCATCCACTTCCGCCAGCGGCTGACACAGGTTTTCCCAGGTATAAGGGGCGCCATGCGCTACCACGCTCTCAACGGCGGCACGGCAATCGTCCAGTGCTTTGGTGACAGCGGGAACAACATGTTCAGGCAAAATGGAGGAAAACGGTGGCAACGAAAAAGGCGTCAGTAATGGATTGGTCATAAGCACTGTCCTGTTAAATGAGTGAATGAAGCGCGCATCCTGCGCGAGCATATTGTTTCCAGGATGGGGTTAAGTGTAGTGAATTTCAATGGCTGAGGTGACAGAAAAACAGCCGCCGCGACGGTGCGTGCCGGGCCTGCGGGTAATCTGTGCCGTTCTGCTGTAAACTGTGCTCAATCGACATTATCGGAACATATCTACCCATGCTCAGTTATCGCCACAGCTTTCACGCGGGCAACCACGCCGACGTTCTTAAACACACCGTACAGAGTCTGATCATCGAGGCGCTGAAAGAGAAAGATAAGCCTTTTCTCTATCTGGACACCCATGCCGGCGCGGGCCGCTATCAGCTGAGCGGCGAGCATGCCGAGCGCACCGGAGAGTACCTCGAAGGCATCGCCCGCATCTGGCAGCAGGATGACCTGCCGGCGGAGCTGGAACCCTATATCGGCGTGATCAACCATTTTAACCGCAGCGGCCAGTTACGCTACTACCCGGGTTCGCCGCTTATCGCGCGCCAGCTGCTGCGCGAGCAGGACAGCATTCAGCTGACTGAACTGCATCCAAGCGACTACCCGCTGCTGCGCTCTGAATTCCAGAAAGACAGCCGCGCGCGCGTGGAGAAATCGGACGGCTACCAGCAGCTGAAAGCGAAGTTGCCGCCGGTTTCCCGTCGCGGTCTGGTGCTGATCGACCCGCCATACGAAATCAAAAGCGACTACCAGGCGGTGGTTGCGGGTATCAACGAGGGCTACAAACGCTTTGCCACCGGCACCTATGCGCTGTGGTATCCGGTGGTGCTGCGTTCACAGATCAAACGCATGATCAAGGATCTGGAAGCGACCGGCATCCGTAAGATCCTGCAAATTGAGCTGGCCGTTCGCCCGGACAGCGATCAGCGCGGCATGACCGCGTCCGGCATGATTGTGATTAACCCGCCCTGGAAGCTCGAAGCGCAGATGAATAACGTCCTGCCGTGGCTGCACAAAAAGCTGGTCCCGGCCGGTACCGGCCATACTACCGTTAGCTGGATCGTGCCAGAGTAATCGCAGTCATCGATGGAAACTATTGATTTCAGGTATACAATCGCGGCAATTAACGATTAAGGATAAGACCATGACCAAGCATTACGATTACATCGCTATCGGCGGCGGCAGCGGCGGTATCGCCTCGATTAACCGTGCGGCCATGTACGGCCAGAAGTGCGCGCTGATTGAAGCAAAAGATCTCGGCGGCACCTGCGTTAACGTCGGTTGTGTACCGAAAAAGGTGATGTGGCATGCGGCGCAGATCCGCGAGGCCATCCATCTCTATGGCCCGGATTATGGTTTTGATACCACCATTAATAACTTCGACTGGGATCGTCTGATCGCCAGCCGTACCGCCTACATCGATCGTATTCACACCTCCTACGATAACGTGCTGGGCAAGAATAATGTCGATGTGATCCGCGGTTTTGCCCGCTTTGTCGATGCGAAGACGATCGAAGTCAACGGTGAAACGATCACCGCCGATCATATCCTGATCGCTACCGGTGGCCGCCCGAGTCATCCAGCTATTCCGGGTGCGGAATACGGTATCGACTCCGACGGTTTCTTTGAGCTGCCTGCCCTGCCGAAACGCGTTGCCATCGTTGGCGCGGGTTACATCGCCGTGGAGCTGGCGGGCGTGATTAACGGCCTCGGCGCCGAAGCGCACCTGTTTGTGCGTAAACACGCCCCGCTGCGCAACTTCGATCCGCTGATCGTCGATACCCTGGTGGAGGTGATGAATGCCGAAGGCCCACATCTGCATACCGAAGCCATTCCGAAAGCGGTTGTGAAAAACGCTGACGGCAGCCTGACCCTTGAGCTGGAAGATGGCCGCAGCCAGACCGTTGATTGCCTGATCTGGGCCATTGGCCGTGAACCCGCAAACGACAACTTCAACCTGGCCGTCACGGGTGTCAAAACCAATGAGAAAGGCTATATCGTTGTCGATAAGTTCCAGAACACCAGCGTACCGGGCATCTACGCCGTGGGCGATAATACCGGCGCCGTTGAACTGACCCCTGTTGCTGTCGCCGCGGGTCGTCGTCTTTCCGAGCGTCTGTTTAACAACAAACCGGAAGAGCACCTGGATTACAACAACATCCCGACCGTGGTCTTCAGCCACCCGCCAATCGGTACCGTCGGTTTAACCGAGCCTCAGGCGCGAGCGCACTATGGCGACGACCAGGTGAAAGTGTATAAATCCGCCTTCACCGCCATGTATACCGCGGTCACGTCTCACCGTCAGCCGTGCCGCATGAAGTTAGTGTGCGTCGGCCCGGATGAGAAGATTGTCGGCATTCACGGTATCGGCTTTGGTATGGATGAGATCCTGCAGGGCTTTGCGGTCGCGCTGAAAATGGGTGCGACCAAGAAAGACTTCGATAATACCGTAGCTATTCACCCAACGGCGGCAGAAGAGTTCGTGACCATGCGTTAGTTCGCCTTGTCAGCGAGTATGCACGTTTAAAGACCGGCCCTCAGTGGCCGGTTTTTTTATGCACCCTCCCCCACCGCCACGCCGCTGCTGGCGCAGATGTACATACGGTAACAAAATTCACCGGTAATGACGGCAGGCCTGGCTACGCTTAAAAAGTATTAAGCGCTTACCTGGATCGATTAATTAAGATTAGAGAAAAGAGTATGCAAGTGAAGATCAACGCAAAAAGGCTGGCTAAATTCCATCTGATTCTTGCCCTGGTATGGGCGATGTTAACCATACCCACCCTTCTGTGGTGGAAAAACAGTATTCTTTGGGTCTCTCTGATGAGTATTTACGCCATTGTGGTTTCGCATCTGGCGGCCTATAGCGCGGCCCATGCGGAAAAAGCGGCCAGCAATGCCCTGAATCAAAGCGAAGAGACCCGGCAAAAGACTGATGAAATAGCAGGCGATCCACGTCAGGCGCACTGATCGTGCCTCACCGGTGTCAGGCAAACAGGATCTGCCCGACGCCGGTACACTCCTCAAAAATAAACATTCTGCGTGGCATATTTAACAGGCGCATTCCCGCCACCTGGCAATAGCGTAAGCGGATCGGCTGCGTAACCACGCTATTTGATAAAAAGACATTGCGCATATCGCAATTTTCAAAACAGAGCTCGTCGATATAACAGCGGTTAATTAATAAACTGCTGAACTGTATATTGCGGAACACACTCTGCTTCAGATTACAGCGGAAAATAATGGCGTTGTTCTCTCCTTCAAAAATATCCAGCCATGCTAAATGGTGGCTTTCCAGCAGCCCCTGCAGTTCTGTTATAGTGGATTGATAGCCGCTCGGCTTTGCAAAAGAAAAAGGCATAGCGCCCTGACGCTTCGCGTTAAGGTTCATAAGGATTTCCTGTTTGAGCGCGTCATCAGAGACGATGACGACGAGGTGAAAGGCCTTAATTACTTATTTGCGCGTAGCGAAACAATGGCGATTTTGGACACTTATTTGCAGAGTTGGCCAATAAAAGAAAAGTCGAATACACAGCGTTATTAAACAACTACAAAAATAATTTACCTTAAGGGGATATTTAATGCCAATCAGCAAAAGTAAGAACGCTATTCTGGTGTTTGAATCACCGTGGAAACTCGATGATTATGATGCCAACCGCTCATCCGTGCTGCCGTTCGTGCACGGAATTGCCAAAATGCATGGCGACACTGAGGTCTACTCTCTGAATTTTTATAATAAAAAGAGCTTCGAGATTGCGCTGGATTGCCTGTGCCGTCAGAAATTTGATAATACCCTCGTCTATATTGCGGCGCATGGCAGTAAAACCCGTATCGGCGATGTTTCTCTCACCGACATCCTTGACGCCATTAATGATAAATCCCGGAAGTTCAACATCAAAGGTTTGATGCTGGGCTCATGTTTTGCGGGCAGCGACCCCCATTTACTGGAGGCGTTTCTGGAAGGTAGCAAACTGACCTGGTGCGCCGCCTATTCCTCTTCATGCTACTGGTTGCAGGGCACGATGCTTGACTGCGCTCTTCTCCATAGCGCCCTTAATATCGAAGATGCGCATTATAAAACGCATGAAGAGATGCAGGAGGCGTTTGCTGAGGCTATTGCCCACTTCGCCCCAAATGCCAACATCGGGACCGACAGTAATGAGCAACCTGTCGCGCTATCAGCATCCCTACAGATCGTAATTCAGCCTGAAGGCCGGGGTTTCCGCGCCCGTCTCTCCTCTGAAGAGATTTTTGACCGCGCGAAAGCCTGGCGCTTCAACGAGGAGACAGAAGAAGCCCTCTGATTCATACTCTGTTGCAAAGCGAATGATCCGAATTTTAGATCGCCTGCGCACTGCTGGATTGCCCGTTTATTGCCTGCAATAACATCAACATGCCTCCAGTAGTGCCCGTTTTGCCCCGCCAGTAAAATGTGATCTACCGCACATATACCTCTTCACAGACCGAAGCGAATGTCTAAGATTAGTAAGCAACCGGATAAAACCAGACCTGAGACTACGCAAACCGGAGGTCCTGACCACCATGTTCAACCAGAAAATACGCACTGTAGAGACCGTAGAGTTCGACATAGAACAAGAACTTCTCTACGAAATCGATCCCTGCGAGTTAAAACTGGATGAAATGCTCGAGGCGGAACCGGAACCTGAAATGATTGAAGGGCTGCCCGCATCCGATGCGCTCACCCCTGCCGATCGCTACCTTGAACTCTTCGAGCATGTTCAGTCGTCGCGACTGTTTGAAGACAGCAAAACCTTTCCAGACTGTGCGCCGAAAATGGATCCGCTGGATATCCTTATCCGCTATCGCAAGGTGAGACGACACCGCGACTTTGACCTGCGCCAGTTTGTGGAAAACCACTTCTGGCTGCCAGAAGTGCTGTCGAGCGAATATGTATCGGATCCCTCTTTCTCGCTCAAAGACCATATCGACAACCTGTGGCCGGTACTGACCCGGGAGCCGCAAGATCATATCCCGTGGTCGTCACTGCTGGCGCTGCCGCAGGCCTACATCGTCCCCGGCGGGCGATTCAGCGAGACCTACTACTGGGACTCCTATTTTACCATGCTGGGGCTGGCCGAAAGCGGTCGCCACGACATGCTCAAGTGCATGGCGGATAACTTTGCGTGGATGATTGAAAAGTACGGTCATATTCCTAACGGCAACCGCACCTACTATCTGAGCCGCTCGCAACCGCCGGTGTTTGCCCTGATGGTGGAGCTGTTTGAAGAGGATGGCGTGCGCGGTGCCAAACGCTATCTGGACCATCTGAAGATGGAGTACGCCTTCTGGATGGACGGCGCAGAGTCGCTGCTGCTCAACCAGGCTTACCGCAGTGCGGTACGTATGCCGGACGGCTCTCTGCTCAACCGTTACTGGGATGACCGTGACACTCCAAGGGATGAATCCTGGATAGAGGACGTTGAAACCGCCCGTCACTCCGGGCGTCCACCTAACGAGGTCTATCGCGATCTGCGCGCCGGGGCTGCCTCCGGTTGGGACTACTCCTCCCGCTGGCTGCGGGATCCGAGCCGGCTGGCGAGTATCCGCACCACGCAGTTTATCCCTATCGATCTCAACGCGTTCCTGTTCAAGCTGGAGAGCGCCATCGCCAATATTTCAGCCTCAAAAGGGGATAAAGAGACTGCGGATCGCTTCCGCCAGAAAGCGAGCGATCGCCGCGCGGCGGTTAACCGCTATCTGTGGGATGAGGAGAACGGCTGCTATCGCGATTATGACTGGCGCCGGGAGCAGCTGGCGCTCTTTTCCGCGGCCAGCATCGTGCCGCTGTATGTCGGTATGTGTACCCATGAGCAGGCCGAACGGTTATCCGACGCGGTAAAAGCGCGTCTCCTGACGCCGGGCGGTATCCTTGCCACCGAGTATGAAACCGGGGAGCAGTGGGATAAACCTAACGGCTGGGCGCCATTACAGTGGATGGCGATCCAGGGATTCAAACAATACGGCAATGATTCTCTGGGGGATGAGATCGCGTGGAGCTGGCTGCACACGGTAAACCATTTCTACAAAATGAATCACAAGCTCATCGAGAAGTACCACATCGCCAGCAGCCAGCCCCGGGAAGGGGGCGGGGGTGAGTATCCCCTGCAGGACGGTTTTGGCTGGACTAACGGCGTGGTGCGCAGACTCATTGGCCTGTACGGGGAGCCGTAGCTCCCCGCGTTGTCAGCGGATCACCTCATAAATGGCTGTATGAATCGTCTGCCATTTTTTGGTACTGGCGTCCGGCTGGGCCTGTGCCCGCCGCTTCGCCTGATCCATCTCGCGTCGCTGGCGTTCTACCACCGCCGGAACGGTACAAAATGCCTGCAGATACTCTTTACGCAGATCCGTCAGCGGTTCGCCCGCTGACATCGCGTGTGCGAGGGTGTTGATAAACTGTCGGCAGGGCTTCGCCTGCCCCATCTGCAGACGATAGCGCATCAGGATATCCAGCACCTCCCGATGTCCCACCGACAGGGCGTGCTCTGTCCAGGAGAGCTTCCACTCCATTCCCGCCTTCAGAAACAGCAGCGCCACGCGGGTATCGTTCCTGTCAATCGCTGCGCGGAAGTTATTCTCATCCCAGGTGACGCCCATGCGCGTCAGCGTTTCGCGGGAGGAGGGCGACTCACGCATCTCTTCCGCCGCCGTTTGCACAGGAGGCGAGGTGGTACTGGCCGCCTGGGTCGGCGTGCTGCTTTCCATTAATAGCCAGGTACCCGCCGCCAGCATTCCCATCACCATCACCCCCACCGCCCCCCACAGTCCCACCGAGATCAGATGATCGCGTTGCTCCGGGGTGCGCGCGGGCCGACGGTTCGGTTTATCGATAGCGTCGCGCACCTCAAAAATGTCATCGCCGGTGGCCCGGCTTTTTTCTCGCGCATTTTCCCAGAAGAGCTCCAGCTCGTGGTTATTCTCTGCCATCAACCCCGTCGGGTTTACGGCGGTACGGCCTTCGTTAAAGGCACGCTGAACGGGGCCGGCAATCTGGGCGTAGTAGTTGTCCAGCAGCAGGATTTGCGCAGAGGTCAGCGGCTGCCGGGCAATGATGTTGTTGCGGATCAGGCGGATATCATCAAGAAAGGAGTGGAGCGTCTTACGCGGTTCCACCATCAGCGTCAGCAGAGCGGGATCGCTGAACAGCGCCGAATAAGAGCGGGAGTACTCTTTCTTGTCCACCAGCATCAGCGCCAGCTCGCTAAACATCATGCCGCCGAGGGCATCGTTGCGCTCGCCCTGCTGCAGCCAGCGGCGAACCCGATCGGCACCGAAGAGCGTTTTAAGGTGATTGTTCAGGCGCGTTGGATCTGGCCAGGCCTGCATAATCAGCCCTTTAATCATCAATTCCAGCGCACGTACCTGTTTCCGGGCTTGCTGTTGCTGAAGCTCATCGCCGGGGCTCATTTCGGTACTGTAGGTCAGCAGCGGCTGCTGCAAACGCAGGTGTTCCAGGGCCGTCACAAAGCGCGTCGCGGCAATCAGCTGGTTGTCGCTCACATCCTGCCCGCTCTCATACTGCGGCACCCGCTGCTGCAAAAGCCGCAATTGCAGGGTGAATTGTGAGAGCTCCGCATCGTTGAGGTTCAGGCGTTTTGCCACGCTCGCCCAGCCCCCCAGCGCCAGCCTGGCGGAATCCAGCTGCTCAAGGAACCAACGGGGATCTTTGCCTTCGGCAACATGCACCTTTAACAGGAGCAGGATCTCCACAGAGGCCTGACGAATAATTCCCAGACAGCGTTCAAACTGCTCGCGGATCACGTGCGATTTACTGAGGGTCATCATTATCCTTAACTGCCGCGCAAAGATTCAGGCGCAGCGAACGGAGAGCGGTTGTTTTTTAAGTGGTTATACCAGATTAAACATACCCGATAACCGGCACTATTTCAGTGATAATGTTAATATCATTTACAAAAGCTCCCGGAGATCTGGCATGCCTGTGCTGCACACCCCGCGTTTAACCTGTTCCCCACTGCAGGAAGAGGACTGGCCCTTTTTTCTCTCCCTACAGCAACACCCCGATGTGATGCGCTACGTGGCCGAAGCCCGTCCGGAAGAGGCCATTCGCGAAACGTTTACCTCTCGCCTGCCCGCGTGGTCTCCAGGCAGTGATCACTGGCTGTGCCTGGTGGTGCGCGATCACAATCAGACCCCGCTTGGGGTCACGGGCTATATTCATCGCGATGATGATTGTGCCGAAGTGGGGTTCCTTTTCGCCCCGCAGGCGCAGGGCAAAGGTTACGGCTTTGAATCCTTACAGGCGGTGTGCGATTACGCCTTTATGCAGGGAGATATCCGCCGTTTGACCGCTACGGTGACGGCGGGCAATGTCGCCTCTAAACGTCTGCTGGAAAAAGTGGGCTTTGTGCTGGAAGGTGAACTGCGCGAAAGCTACTGGCTGGCAGGTGAGTGGCAAAACGACTGGCTGTTTGGGCTGTTAAGAAAAGAGTACTGCTAAGCGTGCCGCGGGGCTCCCTCCCCGGCACCTGATTACAGGAACATCCCTCCGGAGACCTCAACGCGCTGCGCATTCATCCAGCCGAGTTCGTCGCTGAGCAGCGCCGCAATCGCATCGCCGATATCGTCCGGTAACCCAACGCGGCCCAACGCTGTCTGGGAGGCGATCTGCTGATTGATTGCTTTGTTATCGCGTACGCGACCGCCGCCAAAATCGGTTTCGATAGCCCCCGGGGCGATAATGTTGGCGGTGATCCCGCGCGCCCCCAGCTCCTTAGCCTGGTAGCGGGTGAGCACTTCCATAGCCCCTTTCATCGCCGCATAGGTGCTGGAGCCCGGTAGCGCAAAACGAGCCAGGCCAGATGAGACGTTGAGGATCCGCCCGCCGTTTTCCATCAGCGGCAATAGCCCCTGGGTCAGAAAGAACGGGCCTTTGAAATGGATGTTCATCACTTCATCAAACTGCGCTTCAGTGGTTTCCATATAGGGGGCATATAAACCCACACCTGCGTTGTTCAACAAATAATCGAAGGTGTTGCGCTTCCAGACTGAATGCAGTTTTTCAATCACCTTAGTGGCGAACTGTTCAAAGCTGGCAATATCCCCGACGTTCAGCTGCAATGCTGCTGCTTTTACCCCTTTTTGTTCAATTTCACGTACAACTTCGAGCGCTTCCTGCTCGCTCCGGTTGTAGGTCAGCAGGATCCCGACACCCTTTGCTGCCAGCTTCAGCGCCGCGTTTTTACCGAGCCCGCGGCTGCCGCCGGTCACTATTGCTATACGTTCAGTCATAAGAAACCTCGTTTCGGCTGTTGTGATGATTGAGAAAGAGCTTATTAGGTGATAGAAAATCAATAAATACGCTACGCAACGCTTCACTGTTTCAAAATAAACAACAATGAGCGCTCCCTATGGATAAAATTCACGCAATGCAGTTATTTATTCGCGTCGCTGAACTGGAGAGTTTTTCCCGCGCCGCAGATTCAATGGGCCTGCCTAAAGGTAGCGTATCGCGCCAGATTCAGGCGCTGGAGAACGGGCTTGGCACCCAGCTGCTGCACCGCACCACGCGTCGGGTCAGCCTGACGCAGGACGGTATGGTCTACTACGAGCGGGCCAAAGATCTGCTGACCAATATGGAAGAACTGGATGGTCTTTTTTTGCACGATCCTGCCAGCGTCAGTGGAAGAATACGCGTCGATATGCCGGCCAACGTTGCGCGAAATTTAGTCATCCCCAAACTGCCACTCTTCCTGCAACAGTACCCCGGCATTGAACTGGAGCTGAGCAGCAGCGACCGGCTGGTGGATGTGATTCGGGAAGGATTTGATTGCGTGGTGCGCGTCGGCACCCTGAAAGATTCCGGCTTAATTGCCCGCCCGCTCGGCAGGCTGTCGGTGATCAACTGCGCCAGCCCCGATTATCTGTCGCGTTTTGGCTATCCCGACGGGCTGGATGATTTAACCTCCCATGCGGTGGTGCATTACGCAACGCATCTCGGCACCCGGCCCCAGGGGTTCGAATATTACGATGGTGAGGCGACCCACTGGGTTAAGACCGGCGGTGTCCTGACGGTCAACAGCACCGAGACTTACCATGCCTCCGCCCTCGCCGGGCTGGGAATTATTCAGGTGCCGCGGGTAGGCGTGCGTGACGCCCTGCGGGCCAAAAAGCTGCTGGAGATCCTCCCGCAGTACCGCGCCAGGCCCATGCCGGTGTCGCTCATTTATCCCCACCGCCGCAACCTCTCCCGCCGGGTGCATCTGTTTATGGCCTGGCTCACGGAAATCATGAAAACCTACGTTGACTGAGCGCAGGCTATAATTGCAATGAACTCTCGCTAACGATAAGGAAAACGTGACTGATGCCGGATAGCAGCCAGCAACGTCCCACCCAGGATCTGGACTACGAGCCGATTAAGAAACTGGAAAATAGCCCGCCCCCGGCGCCAGATGAACCCAAAATTACCGCCGTGCGTAAAAGGGGCAGCCTGCTCGACAAGGCGAAAGATCTCATCCAGCTGATCCAACAGCGGCCGATGATTGCTCACCTGCTGCGCGCCGCCGAGCGTTTTAACGATCGGTTGGGCAACCAGTTTGGCGCCGCAATCACCTACTTCTCCTTCCTGTCGATGATCCCCATCCTGATGCTCTCCTTTGCGGCAGCTGGGTTTGTGCTGGTGTCGCACCCGACGCTGTTGCAGGACATCTTCAGCAAAATCCTGCAAAACGTCAGCGATCCGACGCTGGCCTCGACCCTGAAAAGCACCATCAACACCGCCGTCCAGCAACGTACTACTGTCGGGATTGTCGGTTTGTTTGTGGCGCTCTACTCCGGCATCAACTGGATGGGCAACCTGCGTGAAGCGATCCGCGCCCAGTCGCGCGACGTCTGGGAGCGTAAGCCGCAGGACCAGGAGAAAATCTGGATTAAGTATTTCCGCGACTTCGTCTCGCTGATCGGGCTGCTGGTGGCGCTGGTTATCACCCTCTCCATCACTTCCGCGGCAGGCTCGGCGCAGCAGATGATCATCTCCGCGCTCTATCTCGACACCATCGAGTGGCTGAAGCCAGTCTGGCATCTGGTGGGGTTAGGGATCTCGATGCTGGCGAACTACCTGCTCTTCTTCTGGATTTTCTGGCGCCTGCCGCGCCATCGCCCTCGCCGTAAGGCGCTGATCCGCGGCACGTTCATTGCCGCTATCGGCTTTGAGGTCATTAAAATCGTGATGACCTACACCCTGCCGTCACTGGTGACCTCCCCGTCCGGGGCGGCATTCGGCTCCGTGCTGGGGTTGCTGGCCTTCTTCTATTTCTTCGCCAGACTGACCCTCTTCTGCGCGGCATGGATCGCCACCGCCGAGTACCCGGATGACCGGCGAATGCCCGGTAAAAGCCACCGTTAATTCCCCTATCGGGCTGAATAAGAATGAAATATATCAGCCCGATTCATCATTTCAGCATATAAATCCAGCCTGTAACTTTTATTTAACCGAAAACCAGTTATATATTCCAACTTTTTATTTCTGTGAAGCATTTCATAGATGTGATTCTTCTGGTCCGAAAATTATCCGCTTTTTGCTCGCTTTTTCACCGGCCGCTGCGTTTGTTACAGATTGAAATATCGCTTTTGCTGTGCGTAATATGGCCTTTCGTTCGCCAAAAATAAGAAAAGTTTATGCAAGCCACAGCCACAACACTTAATTCAGAGCAGGAAAACGCCCCGGTTAACTCGCGCAATAAAGTCGTCGTCGCGTCACTGATTGGCACCGCCATTGAATTCTTCGACTTCTATATTTACGCCACCGCTGCGGTTATCGTTTTCCCGCATATCTTCTTCCCGCAGGGCGACCCGACGGCGGCCACGCTACAGTCGCTGGCAACCTTCGCCATCGCCTTTGTTGCGCGCCCTATCGGCTCGGCCCTGTTCGGTCACTTCGGCGATCGCGTCGGGCGTAAGGTAACCCTGGTTGCTTCGCTGCTGACCATGGGTATCTCTACCGTTGCCATCGGCCTGCTGCCGACCTATGAAACCATCGGGATTCTGGCCCCGCTGCTTCTGGCGCTGGCCCGTTTTGGCCAGGGTCTGGGACTGGGCGGGGAATGGGGCGGCGCGGCGCTGCTGGCCACCGAAAATGCCCCGCCACGCAAACGTGCGCTGTATGGATCCTTCCCACAGTTGGGCGCGCCGATTGGCTTCTTCTTTGCCAACGGCACCTTCCTGCTGCTCTCCTGGCTGCTGACTGACGAGCAGTTCATGACCTGGGGCTGGCGTATTCCGTTTATCTTCTCGGCGGTGCTGGTGCTGATTGGCCTCTATGTGCGCGTCTCCCTGCACGAGACCCCGGTGTTTGCCAAAGTGGCCGCCGCGAAAAAACAGGTAAAAATCCCGCTGGGCACGCTGCTGACCAAACACGTTCGCGTGACCGTGCTCGGCACCTTCATCATGCTGGCGACCTACACGCTGTTCTATATCATGACCGTCTATTCCATGACCTTCAGCACCACGCCTGCGCCGGTGGGCCTGGGCCTGCCGCGTAACGAAGTGCTGTGGATGCTGATGATGGCGGTTATCGGTTTTGGCGTGATGGTGCCGATTGCGGGCCTGCTGGCCGACCGTTTTGGCCGTCGCCCGAGCATGATTGTGATCACTTCGCTGATTATTCTGTTTGCGCTGTTCGTCTTCCCGCCGCTGCTCGGTTCCGGTAATCCGGCGCTGGTGATGGCGTATCTGCTGATTGGCCTGAGCCTGATGGGGCTGACATTCGGTCCGATGGGCGCGCTGCTGCCAGAGCTGTTCCCGACCGAAGTGCGTTACACGGGCGCCTCCTTCTCCTATAACGTCTCTTCGATTCTGGGTGCGTCCGTGGCGCCGTATATCGCTACCTGGTTACAGGCGAATTACGGTCTGCAATACGTAGGGATCTACCTGGCGGCGATGGCGGCACTGACGCTGATTGCGCTGCTGCTGACTCACGAGACTCGCCATCAGTCATTGTGATCCTTAATGCCGGGTGGCGCTGCGCTTACCCGGCCTACATTCTCCTGTAGGCCGGGCAAAGCCTCCCACTATTTCTTCATCTGCGACAGAATGGTTTGACACTGATTGGCCTGCCCCTCAGACGGCGAGATGAGCGCCAGCAGCGCTGCAGCAGGGGTAACCAGGGTCGCCAGCGCAGCGGCCACCGCACCACGAGCAATTAACGGCCCCGCCTTCACCCCCGCATCCGGATCTTTAAAGCTACCACGCACGTACAGCGGCGAGCGCAGCGTCACGATGCGAATGCCTTTACTTTCCGGGTTGATGGTGAGATCCAGCTGTTCCGAGGCCATACTGGCGGTGCCGGTGACGTTGATCACCGCGTTTTCAGTATCGAAGGCGAAAATCTGCGGCCGTGCGACGCCGTTGACCAGGTCAATATTGGCCGCTGCGCAGTTTACCCGCACCTCGTCGTCGCCAAAGATCTGGCCGACGATGAAGTTCCCGACGTTCAGACCCAGAATTTCCATCAGGTTACGGCTCACCAGCCCGTCGTTCATCAGCAGCTTCAGATTGCCGTTACCGTTCCCCAGCAGGGCCGCAACAGAGTTGCCGGTACCGCGAATTTTGGCATCGCCATTCATCTCCCCCAGGGTTTTCTGCATCAGCTCCACATCCGGCATCAGCTCCTTCAGCTTCAGCCGTCGCGCCTGAATATCGGCCTGGCCCCGCATCGGATTTTTATCGCCTTCAAGATGGATATTTGAGGAGATGGTGCCGCCAGCCAGACCAAACTTCAGCGGCTCCAGACGCAGGTCGGCGTTTTTCAGGAGGATATGGGTAGAAAGATTACTGATAGGCAGGCTGCTGCCATGCTCGATCCGCCGCCCTTTGAAGCGCACGTCCGCATCCATTACGTCCCACTTATCGGTTTCGAAGCGGTCGTTCGGCAGCACTTTGCCGGACGGCGGTGCCTGCTTGCGTACCTCCTCCGCTTTGGTGCCTTTACCGGAGTCGACGCCAATCAGCGGCCCGAGGTCCGCCAGCCGCAGCTGACGCGACTCCACATCCCCTTCCAGCTTCGGCCGCGGTTTGCCGGTGGTGTAGGTCAGCGAACCGTGGATATCGCTGTCACCGATCCGGCCATTAAAGTTGCGGTAATCGTAGACCGAGGCCTCTTCCGAATTGATCTTCGCCACCAGCCGACCATCGGTTTCAAACGGCGGCGTATCAGGCAGCAGTACGCCGGTCAGCTCATAAAGTTCGCCCAGCGAATCCCCGGCAAATTTCAGCTTCAGATCGACGCCGCCCATCTTCATTGGGTCGTTCACCGTACCGACAAAAGCCACCCGGGTATTGCCGGAGCGGAAGTCAGCCTGCACCGGGAAGGGGGTGCCTTCGCTGCGCAACGCCAGCATACCGCCAATTTTACCGGTGCCGCGCAGCGGCTGATCGTTGTAGCGCCCTTCCGCCTTCAGGCCAAAGACGTAATCGCCGACCTTATCCTTTTTGCCTTTATCGCCAGTCACTTCGCTGAAGGGTACCGGCTTGCCCAGCGGATCGACGAAGAGCTCCATCTGTGCTTTGCTGACCGCGTCGTTCACGTCGATCCGCCCACGATCGAACAGAATATTATCGAGGCGGAAAGACCAGGACGAAGGCTGGGCATCAGGATCTTTTTCTTTATCATCGCCTGCCAGATCGAAGGTCCAG
This sequence comes from Leclercia sp. LSNIH1, assembly GCF_002902985.1. Classification (NCBI taxonomy): domain Bacteria; kingdom Pseudomonadati; phylum Pseudomonadota; class Gammaproteobacteria; order Enterobacterales; family Enterobacteriaceae; genus Leclercia; species Leclercia sp. LSNIH1. The sequence continues at coordinate 660,712 of NZ_CP026167.1, forward strand.
TTATTGGTCTTCTCCGACAGGCGGATCAGCCGGGCATCTGGCTGTTGCAGTTTGATCCACGGCAGATAGACCGTTTTGGTAAGCAGTGCCAGCGGCGCAAGGGTGGCCTCCACGCGCGGGAGATGCACCATGGTGATTTCAGGAATGTCCGGCGGGTTGCCGAGAATAACGTCGTTAGCGTGAACGTGCGGCCAGGGTATCCAGCTGCGCCAGCCCGTTTCGCCCTTCTGCCGCTCCCATACCACGCCCAAGTCCCCGCGAATAGCGAAAGGACGGTTAAGTTCGGTCGAGACTTTCTGGTTGATGGTCGGTTTGAGGCGGTTCCAGTCAAATGTCGCGATCACGACAATCAGCACCACAATCAGCAACAAGAAGACTCCCCCTGTCCAGGTGATAATCTTCGCTGTTTTTGTCATCCCATACTCCCTTTCAGTAATCACTTGCCTTTCATGAATATAGTCCAGGCATGCGGAAAGGGGGCGGCAGCGTCCGGTAATAACGCGTTAACCACGCGCTATTACGGGAAGCTGCTGGGTTTTACAGGGTGATGATTACGTTGTCGAGCGTCTCCATCGACACCGGGCGGGAGAGGAAATAGCCCTGGGCGGCAGCGGCGGGTGAGTTCTGTACATCGCGCCACTCTTCCAGCGTCTCGACGCCTTCGACGATAACCCCCTGGCAGTAGCGGTTCATCAGTTGCAGCAGAAGCGTGAACAGATTGCGCCCTTCCGGCGTCTGGCGCAGCATAATGAACAGATCGCGCGCCACTTTGATGTAATCGTAACGCACTTCGCTCAGGGCGGAGAAGTTCGCCATACCGGTGCCAAAGTCGTCCAGCCACAGCGGGCCAAACTCACACATGGTGGCAAACGAGGAGTCCTGCGGCAGACGAACGTGCTCCACCAGCTCAAAGCGCAGCCACGGCAGCCGCTGGATCAGCTTCTGCAGGCTCTCATCCTGCCGCACCGCCAGCAGAGTTGGGCCATCGACGTTAACCGAAGCCAGAATGTTGTTGTCGGCGAAAAAGTTTTGTCTCACCGCCAGCATGGCGAGCTGCTCCTCCAGGATATCCAGACGATGACGCACGGGGACTTCCGCGAAGTAGCGATCCGGTGCAATCCGCTGTGCCGGGTTTGAAGGATGGGTCACGACGGTCAGGATCTCAATCGCCATCAGCTTACCGTCGGTACGGTAGATCGGCTGATAAGTATAAGCGCGCTCACATTGCAGCCAGTAGCGGTGTTCCTGTAAGTTCTCAATACTCGCTTCAGGGATGCTCAGCAGCTGGATGTCCTGCCTTAACTTCATTTCAGATGTCCTGTTGAATGGGAAAGAGCCTGTCGGGACTGGTCAAAGGATTATCGGCTCCTGGTAAGAGAACTTTATGTCCGGTTGCGGACGAAAATGAAAATCTGAGATATCAAACCCGTCAGGAACTTGTCCGAGTTCAAAAAAATAATGGAACGTCGTTTTAATACAGTTGACCGCTTCCGGCCTCCAGCGCAAACTAACCGCAGTTTAATTATCCAGGTTCACGACTATGTCCAAAAAAATTGCCGTGATCGGCGAATGTATGATCGAACTCTCCCAGAAAGGCGCGGAAGTCAGCCGCGGCTTTGGTGGCGACACCTTAAATACCTCCGTATATATTGCTCGTCAGGTCGATGCTGACGCGCTGGCGGTAAACTATGTTACGGCGCTGGGCACCGACAATTTCAGCCAGCAGATGCTGGACGCATGGCAGAGTGAAAATGTCGATACTTCCCTGACCCAGCGGATGGAAAACCGCCTGCCGGGCCTCTATTACATCGAGACCGACAGCACCGGCGAGCGCACCTTCTATTACTGGCGTAACGAAGCTGCCGCCAAATTCTGGCTGGAGAGCGACAGCGCGGCGCAGATCTGCGAAACGCTGGCCCATTTCGACTACCTCTATCTGAGCGGCATCAGCCTTGCGATCCTCAGCCAGAGCAGCCGTGAAAAACTGCTCTCCTTACTGCGCGAATGCCGCGCCAACGGCGGGAAGGTGATTTTCGACAACAACTACCGTCCACGCCTGTGGGCCAGCCGCGAAGAGACGCAGCAGGCCTATAGCCAGATGCTGGAATGCACCGATATCGCTTTCTTAACCCTCGACGACGAAGATGCGCTGTGGGGCGAGAAGCCGGTTGATGAGGTGATTGCGCGTACGCAGGCCGCCGGTGTCAGCGAAGTGGTAATTAAGCGCGGGGCAGATTCCTGCCTGGTGGCGATCGCCGGAGAAGCGGTTATCGAAGTACCTGCGGTGAAGCTGGCGAAAGAGAAAGTGATTGATACGACCGCGGCGGGTGACTCCTTCAGCGCCGGCTATCTGGCGGTGCGTCTGACGGGCGGTACGCCGGAAGCGGCAGCGCAGCGCGGCCACCTGACCGCCAGCACGGTGATCCAGTATCGCGGCGCCATCATTCCACGCGAAGCGATGCCTGCTTAAGGGCTGTATCCATTAAAAAAGGCAACTTACGTTGCCTTTTTCCTTTTACTGCGCGCGTGCCATAATGTCGTTCCACGTCGCCTGCAGCTCCTTCATATCATATTCAGGTTCACCTTTCGGCTGCATTAAAATTAGCGACATATCCTGAGAAAGCTGCTGACGCAGATCCTGGCTCAACATATCCGCGGTCAGGCTGTTAAGGAAATCCTGGCGCAGCTTCTGATACTGTTCCGGCGCGATATCCACCACCTGATTTTGCAGGGAGCGAATACGCTGGCTGATCAGGATATCGGTATCGGTACGGGCATAGGTGGCGAACAGTTTTTGCAGCTCAATATTTTTCTGCGCCACCAGCGCGTTGAACTCCTCTTCGCTCAGGCCATTATCACGTACTTTCGCCAACTCTTTTGCCACTATCGCCATATTGGCGTTCAGCTTGTCGCCCGGCGACTCAACATTAATGGCGCACTGGGCGCGCTGGAACAGCACCCGGCAATCAAAGCCCAGACCAATATCTTTGGCGTTGTTCTTACTCAGGGTTTGCTGAACATGCCAGAACAGCGCTTCACGGGCTAAATCGGCGCGCCAGTAGCGCAGCAGCGCGGCAGACTCACGAATCGGCTGCCACGGGCTGTCCCACATGATGGAGAGACGATCCTGGCGCACGGCATCGGTCATGATGCTCACCGGCTCTGCGCGCAGAGGTGAAAGCGTTGGCACCGGCGCTGGCGTGTTACGTTTGCCTTTCAGCTCGCCGAAGGTTTTGCCAATCTGCTCAATCACCGCGCGGCTATCAATGTTACCGACCACAATCAGGGTCATGGCATCCGGGGTATACCAGGTCTGGTAGAACGACTTCACCTGTTCAATATCAACCGGTTGCTTTAGCGGCTCTGCCGGATCGTGGCCCAGCAGCGCCGAACCTTTCAGACGATAGCGCCACCAGCCCTCTTTGGTATCCGCAGGCCAGGTCGCCACCATGTCGCTGTTGCTCAGGGCGTAATTCACCGTCTCAGGGGTAATGGACACGTTACCGGCGGTATCTGACAGCCAGGTCAGCGCCTCTTTAAGCAGATCGTTGCGGTTGTTTGGCAGGCTGAGGTTAAACATGGTGTAGTCGTAGGAGACGACAGCAGGCGGCAGCGGGCGTTTCGGATCGATACCCTGTTGCCACAGTGAACGGGCCTGTACAGCCTGAAGGCTACCGCTTTGGGTCAGAGCCAGTCGGGGCAGGAAATGACTGAAACCGCTCTGTTGCGTACTCTCGGTCAGGGAGCCGGTATTGACGGAAAGGCGGATTTCAATGCGGTCGCTGGGGCGCTGTGGGGTGGCTAAAACTTGCCACTGAAAACCGTTAGACAGCGTTCCCTGTTGCCAGGCCGGGTCCGGCTGGAGCGCGTCAGCCTGCACGTAACTGGCTGCTGCCATCATGAGCAAACCGCCGGTTAAGAGTCGAATTTTTGTGCCCTGCATGTGAACCCCTGATCAACATTCCTGGTAACAAAGAGTGCCACACGCCCTGTCGCACTCTAAATATGATGTACAAAACACTCCGATTAGACCGCGCATGAAACGAAACGTCACGGCATGAAGTGAAATTTACCCGAAATAAATCTTATCGAATTATGACAAGTATGCTGGGCCATTATGCGCAGGAGCCCGCACCCCGACAAGGGAATGCGGGCCTGAGGGAAGATTTTAGGAGGACAAACCGTGTGTTTTGCCGTCTGGCGCACGATTATTCAGCGTATCGTCGAGCTTTTTGTGGTCCAGCTCTTTTACCCACTTCGCCACGACTACTGTTGCCACGCCGTTACCGACCAGGTTGGTCAGCGCACGGGCTTCAGACATAAAGCGGTCGATACCGAGGATCAACGCCAGGCCGGCCACCGGCAGATGTCCCACCGCGGAGATGGTTGCCGCCAGGACGATAAATCCGCTCCCCGTGACCCCAGCCGCCCCTTTTGAGGAGAGCAGCAGCACAACCAGCAGCGTAATTTGATGGAAGATATCCATATGGCTGTTAGTGGCCTGGGCGATAAACACCGCCGCCATCGTCAGGTAGATCGATGTCCCATCCAGGTTAAAGGAGTAGCCGGTGGGGATCACCAGCCCGACGACCGATTTACGGCAGCCCAGCTTCTCCATCTTATCGAGCATGCGCGGCAGCGCCGATTCGGATGAGGAGGTGCCCAGCACAATCAGCAGCTCTTCACGGATGTAGCGAATGAACTTGAAGATGCTGAAGCCGGTCGCGCGGGCGATGCTGCCCAGCACCACCACCACAAACAGAATACAGGTGATATAGAAGCAGACGATCAGCTGGCCCAGCTGCACGAGGGTACCGACACCATATTTACCGATGGTGAAGGCCATTGCCCCGAAGGCGCCAATGGGTGCCAGACGCATAATCATGTTGATGATGCCGAAAATCACCTGCGAGAAGCTTTCAATAACGTTAAAAATCAGCTGACCTTTGCTGCCGAGGCGATGCAGGGCAAAACCAAACATCACGGCGAACAGCAGCACCTGCAGGATATTCCCGCTGGCGAAGGCGCCAATCACGCTGCCGGGGATCACATCCAGCAGGAAGGCGACCACACCCTGATCTTTCGCCTGCTCGGCATAGACCGCCACCGCTTTTGCATCCAGCGTCGAGGGGTCAACGTTCATGCCCGCGCCGGGCTGCACGACGTTAACAATCACCAGACCAATGATCAGCGCGAGGGTACTGACGACTTCGAAATAGAGCAGCGCCACTGCACCCGTACGGCCAACGGCTTTCATGCTTTCCATGCCTGCGATACCGGTCACGACGGTGCAGAAAATAACCGGCGCGATCACCATCTTAATCAGCTTAACGAAAGCATCGCCAAGCGGTTTCATCTGGGCGCCTAATTCAGGGTAGTGATGACCAAGCAGAATACCAATGGCAATGGCGGTTAATACCTGAAAGTAAAGACTTTTGAAGAGAGAGGTTTTCATAAGATGTCCTTGGGAAGAAAAGCCGCAGGAAATGTAGGGTTACCCGTTACCTGCGGCCTTAAAATACCACCCATAAATCAGGACAGATAGAAGTTCAGGCTGAAATTGAAACGCAAATGTTAAGAAATTTGAGCTGACTCGCACAATCCAGCAACATTTCAGTCATCAGCGCTATTGGCATTGTGTTTAAGATAGCGACTCTCAAAAATATCGCCAGGAACGGCTTTATCGAACAGATATCCTTGCCCGCACTCTACCCCGGCATCGGCCAGCCAATGACGCTGGGCTTCGGTTTCGATCCCTTCGGCAATAATGCTCAGCTTCAGGCTACGCGCCAGCTGGATAATCGCCTCGACCATGCTGCTGTCTTCCGGCAGCCCCTCCACAAACGCCTTATCAATCTTCAGTACATCTACCGGCAGGGTTTTCATATGTTGCAGCTGGCGCAGACCAGCGTATCCCATGCCAAAATCGTCCAGCGCGATGCGCACCCCGGCATTCCGCAGCGGGCGGAGTATCGCTACCGCTTCGTTAGGATCGTCAATTCGGCGGCTCTCGGTCACTTCCAGAATGAGGGTATCCGGCTTAATCCGATAGCGGAGAATCATCGCCAGCAGGTCCGGAACCATGTTGGGGTGCATTAGCTGGAGCGCCGACAGGTTAACCGATAGCGGCATCATCACCCCACGCGACTGCCAGGCTGACAGCAGACGACAGGACTCTTCCAGTACCCAGTGACCCACCGTCACAATCAGGCCGCAATTTTCAATACGGTCGATCAGCCCTTCCGGAAGCGCCCAACTGCCATCGGGCTGACGCATCCGCAACAGCGCTTCGGCGCTATGGACCTCACCGGTACGCAGATCGACCTGCGGCTGTAGCCAGATGGCAAAATTGTTGCTGTCCAGCGCGGTCAGAATATCGTTCTCTTCTGAGAGCCGCTGCTGCGCTTTCTCCATCTGCTCGGGCTCAAAGAACTGAATCTGATTCTTACCCTTCTGCCGGGCGGTAAACGCGGCGGAAAAGGCCCGGCGGTAAAGTTGCTCTGCGGTCAGGTTGCCGTAAAACATGGCGATACCAATACTGGCGCTCGGGCGCAGCTGGATCCCCTGAACCGGCAACCGCTCATTGATAACAGTAAGCACTTGCTGACCTAATGTGATGGCATGCCACGGCTCCTTGACGCCATTAGCGATAATCACGAAGTCGTAGCCGCTTACCTGCGTCAGTACCATCCGCGGCGCAAGCACGGATTTCAGCTTTTCAACCAGCGTCAGCAAGACCATCTCTCGCTGGCTCTCTTTCAGCACGCCGGCGGTATCCTGCAATGTTTCACAGGCCACCACTATCAGCGCCATGGTCTGCTGCCGCTTCACCGCCTGCTCCAGCATCACCATCAGAAACGCCTTGTTGGGCAGTTCCGACACCGGGAAACGGGTGGCATTGTGGTTGAGCTCATCATGCTGGCGCAGCATACGCTGCTGGTTGAGGTTGTAGCTGCGGACCAGCATGCCAATTTCGTCGTCGTGATGCAGGCGCGGCAGGGCAAGCTGGTGCCCCATCTGTTGCTGCGGCGAGAGGGTATCCAGCTCCCGGGCAATGCGACGCAGCGGATGGACGATGAGACGGTTTATGCACCAGGTCAGCGCCACGGTAAGCATCAGCGTCAACAATAAGTAAGTGGTTACCAACGTCGAGATCCAACTGATGACAAATTTGTACATCCGCCAGGAGTCAGACTGTAGCACCAGATAGGCCAGCGGCTGCGGGTTCGCCGGACGCTGCAACGAATAGACCGGAAGGGAGATCTGCACCGGCATTTCAAACAGCCGCTTCATCATCACCGGTACCGGATGCTCCGGGATAAAGTTCATGCGTAGCGCCTGAAACTGATTCGGCAGCACAACATCCGCCTGGCTGACGACCCCTGCCGGCTTGATGCTTTTGATAATGGACTCCGCCTGAGGAATATCACCCTTCAGAATAGCGGCAGAGAGAGGCTCACGGATTGAGCGGGCGATGCTCTCGAGTTGCGTAGCCGTGTTGTAGCGATTTTGCTGAATGGCATGAAACAGCAAAATAACGCAAAAGACGAAAACAAACACCATAGTGACGGCAGTGACCATCGCCATTTGTTTGATAGTTAAAGAGCGGCTGACACGCAAAATGGATCTCCAGAAACGCGAAAGGCAGGTTAATCAACTGTTACCCTGCTGCTTTCAGAGTATACCTTATCGGGAACTGTTTAAGAGAGTGTAACCAGGCGTTTAGGGATTATTCTGGTTGCCGCTTCGCACGGGGGATGGCGGCGGTATAGCTGAAGAACCGGGGAGCCCGCGGCTCCCCGCAATTTATTCGGCGCTGCGCAGTGAAATCTCGCCGCCGATCCATGGTTTAATCACGCCATCCTGCTCCAGCAACAGCGCGCCCTGCTCGTTGATACCGCGCGACGTGCCGTAGACCTCTTTGTCGCCGATGATCAGCTTCACCGCACGGTGAGCAAAGTTATCCAGCTTTTCCCAGCGGGGCAGGAACGGGGCTACACCTTCCTGTTCGAAGATTTTCAGCGAATGGCGTAGCTCGTTAATCACCTGCACGGCAAGGACATTGCGATCGATGGCGATCCCTGCTTCCTGCAGGTTGATCCAGCCCTGATTAATATCTTCGGCCTGTACATTGCGCATCACCAGATTTATCCCCGCACCCATTACGATCTGCGCGGCATCACCGGTTTTCCCGGTCAGTTCTACCAGAATACCAGCCAGTTTGCGATCGTTCAGATAGAGATCGTTTGGCCACTTCACGCGCACTTTGTCGGCGCCCAGCGACTGCAACACTTCTGCCAGCACAATGCCAATCACCAGACTGAGGCCGATGGCGGCGGCGGGACCTTGTTCCAGACGCCAGTACATGGAGAGATAAAGATTGGCACCAAAAGGCGAAAACCATTTACGTCCCCGGCGGCCACGACCCGCCTGTTGGTATTCTGCCACGCAGCAGTCGCCGGACTGTAGCGTGTCAAGCCGGTCGAGCAGATACTGGTTAGTAGAGTCAATTACCGGCAGAACGGCAACGCTGCTGTCGGTGATCTGACCGCTGATAAAGGCTTCGTCCAGGAGCTGAACCGGCTCCGGCAGACTGTAGCCTTTGCCCGGCACGGTAAAGACATCCACTCCCCAGTCACGCAGGGTCTGAATATGTTTATTGATGGCGGCGCGGCTCATTCCCAGCTGTTCGCCCAGCTGTTCACCGGAATGGAAATCGCCATCAGCCAGAACAGAGATAAGCTTCAGGGGAACGGTATGATCCTTCATGCAATGGCCTCCACCGCATTAACTTCACCGTGATGGCCGATAAAGCGCACCTCCGGCTCCAGCCAGACATCAAATTTCTCACCCACATGCTGGCGCACCTGATGGGCCAGCTGCACGACATCACGGCTGGTCGCATTGTTTTCGTTGATAAGCACCAGGGCCTGCTGACGATGTACCGCTGCGCCGCCACAGGTTGTGCCTTTAAGCTGACACTGATCGATCAGCCAGCCCGCAGCCAGCTTAACGCTGCCATCTGCCTGCGGATAGTGTGGCGCCTGCGGCCACTGGGCGAGTAAGGTTTCGGCTTTTTCACCGGAGATAACCGGATTTTTGAAGAAGCTTCCGGCGTTACCGTTCACTTTCGGATCGGGCAATTTACTCATTCGCATATGGCAAACCGCGTCGAAAATCTCTTTTGCAGTGACCGTGGCAGGATCCAGACGAGTGAGATCGCCGTAGGTCAGGACAGGCTGCCAGTTTTTGGTCAGGCGCAGACCAACCGCAACGATGACATATTTATCCTGATACTCATGTTTGAAAATGCTGTCGCGATAGCCAAAGCGGCACTGTTCCGCACTTAAACGCAGCGGATTACCCGTTGCCAGCTCGATACAGTCGACATAATCACAAACATGTTTGAGTTCGATGCCATAGGCACCGATATTCTGAATAGGAGATGAACCCGCACAGCCAGGGATTAGCGCCAGGTTTTCCAGACCCGGCATATTATTTTCAAGGGTAAACTGCACCAGGCGATGCCAGTTCTCCCCGGCTCCCACGTGCAAACGCCAGCAATCCTGCGCCTCTTCAACTTTAATCCCGCTGATGCGGTTAACGATCACCGTACCAGAAAAGTCTTCCAGAAAGAGAACGTTACTGCCTTCGCCCAGAATAAGAACAGGGAGGTGGTGTTGCGTGGCGTGATTCCATGCGGCCAGCAGTTGCTGCGCATCGTCGGCCCGCACGATCTGTCGGGCATTTCGGTCAATACCGAAGGTGTTCCAGGGCTTAAGGGAGTGATTCATAGACGCTATCCAGATGCAAAAACCGGGATAGTTTACCGTATATGGAATCGGTTAGGGGGATAACTTTAAAGACGGGATAGAATACGCAGAAACGCAAAAAGCCCATCCGTGAGGATGGGCTTTCGGCTTGTTTGATGCCTGGCAGTTCCCTACTCTCGCATGGGGAGACCCCACACTACCATCGGCGCTACGGCGTTTCACTTCTGAGTTCGGCATGGGGTCAGGTGGGACCACCGCGCTACAGCCGCCAGGCAAATTCTTGGTGCTCTGTACGCAATACTTTATCGCATCAGCCGCGTTGGCTGCGCTCGTAAAGTCAGTCACATACTTCAGTATGCTCCTTCCTTTCCTTCGCTTGCCGCCTTGCTGCTGCGCAAACTATTGTGTACTTAACTCTGAATCAATGCTGAAAATTTTCTCAAACCCACCGAAACAGCTTCGGCGTTGTAAGGTTAAGCCTCACGGTTCATTAGTACCGGTTAGCTCAACGCATCGCTGCGCTTACACACCCGGCCTATCAACGTCGTCGTCTTCAACGTTCCTTCAGGAGCCTTAAAGGCTCAGGGAGAACTCATCTCGGGGCAAGTTTCGTGCTTAGATGCTTTCAGCACTTATCTCTTCCGCATTTAGCTACCGGGCAGTGCCATTGGCATGACAACCCGAACACCAGTGATGCGTCCACTCCGGTCCTCTCGTACTAGGAGCAGCCCCCCTCAATTCTCCAGCGCCCACGGCAGATAGGGACCGAACTGTCTCACGACGTTCTAAACCCAGCTCGCGTACCACTTTAAATGGCGAACAGCCATACCCTTGGGACCTACTTCAGCCCCAGGATGTGATGAGCCGACATCGAGGTGCCAAACACCGCCGTCGATATGAACTCTTGGGCGGTATCAGCCTGTTATCCCCGGAGTACCTTTTATCCGTTGAGCGATGGCCCTTCCATACAGAACCACCGGATCACTATGACCTGCTTTCGCACCTGCTCGAGCCGTCACTCTCGCAGTCAAGCCAGCTTATGCCATTGCACTAACCTCCTGATGTCCGACCAGGATTAGCTGACCTTCGTGCTCCTCCGTTACTCTTTAGGAGGAGACCGCCCCAGTCAAACTACCCACCAGACACTGTCCGCAACCCGGATTACGGGTCTACGTTAGAACACCAGCCATTAAAGGGTGGTATTTCAAGGACGGCTCCACGCAGACTGGCGTCCACGCTTCAAAGCCTCCCACCTATCCTACACATCAAGGACCAGTGTTCAGTGTCAAGCTATAGTAAAGGTTCACGGGGTCTTTCCGTCTTGCCGCGGGTACACTGCATCTTCACAGCGATTTCAATTTCACTGAGTCTCGGGTGGAGACAGCCTGGCCATCATTACGCCATTCGTGCAGGTCGGAACTTACCCGACAAGGAATTTCGCTACCTTAGGACCGTTATAGTTACGGCCGCCGTTTACCGGGGCTTCGATCAAGAGCTTCGCGTTGCCGCTGACCCCATCAATTAACCTTCCGGCACCGGGCAGGCGTCACACCGTATACGTCCACTTTCGTGTTTGCACAGTGCTGTGTTTTTAATAAACAGTTGCAGCCAGCTGGTATCTTCGACTGATTTCAGCTCCACCCGCAGGGGCTTCACCTACATATCAGCGTGCCTTCTCCCGAAGTTACGGCACCATTTTGCCTAGTTCCTTCACCCGAGTTCTCTCAAGCGCCTTGGTATTCTCTACCTGACCACCTGTGTCGGTTTGGGGTACGATTTGGTGTTACCTGATGCTTAGAGGCTTTTCCTGGAAGCAGGGCATTTGTTGCTTCAGCACCGTAGTGCCTCGTCATCACACCTCAGCGTTAAAAAGGTACCGGATTTACCTGGAACCTCCGCCTACATGCTTAAACCGGGACAACCGTCGCCCGGCCAACATAGCCTTCTCCGTCCCCCCTTCGCAGTAACACCGAGTACAGGAATATTAACCTGTTTCCCATCGACTACGCCTTTCGGCCTCGCCTTAGGGGTCGACTCACCCTGCCCCGATTAACGTTGGACAGGAACCCTTGGTCTTCCGGCGAGCGGGCTTTTCACCCGCTTTATCGTTACTTATGTCAGCATTCGCACTTCTGATACCTCCAGCATGCCTCACAGCACACCTTCGCAGGCTTACAGAACGCTCCCCTACCCAACAACACATAGTGTCGCTGCCGCAGCTTCGGTGCATGGTTTAGCCCCGTTACATCTTCCGCGCAGGCCGACTCGACCAGTGAGCTATTACGCTTTCTTTAAATGATGGCTGCTTCTAAGCCAACATCCTGGCTGTCTGTGCCTTCCCACATCGTTTCCCACTTAACCATGACTTTGGGACCTTAGCTGGCGGTCTGGGTTGTTTCCCTCTTCACGACGGACGTTAGCACCCGCCGTGTGTCTCCCGTGATAACATTCCCCGGTATTCGCAGTTTGCATCGGGTTGGTAAGCCGGGATGGCCCCCTAGCCGAAACAGTGCTCTACCCCCGAGGATGAGTTCACGAGGCGCTACCTAAATAGCTTTCGGGGAGAACCAGCTATCTCCCGGTTTGATTGGCCTTTCACCCCCAGCCACAGGTCATCCGCTAATTTTTCAACATTAGTCGGTTCGGTCCTCCAGTTAGTGTTACCCAACCTTCAACCTGCCCATGGCTAGATCACCGGGTTTCGGGTCTATACCCTGCAACTTAACGCCCAGTTAAGACTCGGTTTCCCTTCGGCTCCCCTATACGGTTAACCTTGCTACAGAATATAAGTCGCTGACCCATTATACAAAAGGTACGCAGTCACACCCGAAGGTGCTCCCACTGCTTGTACGTACACGGTTTCAGGTTCTTTTTCACTCCCCTCGCCGGGGTTCTTTTCGCCTTTCCCTCACGGTACTGGTTCACTATCGGTCAGTCAGGAGTATTTAGCCTTGGAGGATGGTCCCCCCATATTCAGACAGGATACCACGTGTCCCGCCCTACTCTTCGAGTTCACAGCAAGTGTGCTTTCGTGTACGGGAGTATCACCCTGTACCCTGCGACTTTCCAGACGCTTCCACTAACACACAAGCTGATTCAGACTCCGGGCTGCTCCCCGTTCGCTCGCCGCTACTGGGGGAATCTCGGTTGATTTCTTTTCCTCGGGGTACTTAGATGTTTCAGTTCCCCCGGTTCGCCTCGTTAGCCTATGTATTCAGCTAACGATAGTGTGACGAATCACACTGGGTTTCCCCATTCGGACATCGCCGGGTCAAGGGTTCATATCACCTCGCCGGCGCTTTTCGCAGATTAGCACGTCCTTCATCGCCTCTGACTGCCAGGGCATCCACCGTGTACGCTTAGTCGCTTAACCTCACAACCCGAAGCTGTTTCACTTCGTGTTGTGAAAATTTGAGAGACTCGAACACACTTACGTGTGTCGTTTCAATTTTCAGCTTGATCCAGATTTTTAAAGAGCAAATATCTCAAACGTAACTCGATGAGTTAGTTTTGAGATATAAAGGCAGGTGACTTTCACTCACAAACCAGCAAGTGGCGTCCCCTAGGGGATTCGAACCCCTGTTACCGCCGTGAAAGGGCGGTGTCCTGGGCCTCTAGACGAAGGGGACACTGAAGTCTCAATCGCAAGACGCCTTGCTATTCACTTTCTATCAGACAATCTGTGTGAGCACTGCAAAGGCAGGTTCTTTAAGGTAAGGAGGTGATCCAACCGCAGGTTCCCCTACGGTTACCTTGTTACGACTTCACCCCAGTCATGAATCACAAAGTGGTAAGCGCCCTCCCGAAGGTTAAGCTACCTACTTCTTTTGCAACCCACTCCCATGGTGTGACGGGCGGTGTGTACAAGGCCCGGGAACGTATTCACCGTAGCATTCTGATCTACGATTACTAGCGATTCCGACTTCATGGAGTCGAGTTGCAGACTCCAATCCGGACTACGACGCACTTTATGAGGTCCGCTTGCTCTCGCGAGGTCGCTTCTCTTTGTATGCGCCATTGTAGCACGTGTGTAGCCCTACTCGTAAGGGCCATGATGACTTGACGTCATCCCCACCTTCCTCCAGTTTATCACTGGCAGTCTCCTTTGAGTTCCCGGCCTAGCCGCTGGCAACAAAGGATAAGGGTTGCGCTCGTTGCGGGACTTAACCCAACATTTCACAACACGAGCTGACGACAGCCATGCAGCACCTGTCTCAGAGTTCCCGAAGGCACCAAGCCATCTCTGGCAAGTTCTCTGGATGTCAAGAGTAGGTAAGGTTCTTCGCGTTGCATCGAATTAAACCACATGCTCCACCGCTTGTGCGGGCCCCCGTCAATTCATTTGAGTTTTAACCTTGCGGCCGTACTCCCCAGGCGGTCGACTTAACGCGTTAGCTCCGGAAGCCACGCCTCAAGGGCACAACCTCCAAGTCGACATCGTTTACGGCGTGGACTACCAGGGTATCTAATCCTGTTTGCTCCCCACGCTTTCGCACCTGAGCGTCAGTCTTTGTCCAGGGGGCCGCCTTCGCCACCGGTATTCCTCCAGATCTCTACGCATTTCACCGCTACACCTGGAATTCTACCCCCCTCTACAAGACTCAAGCCTGCCAGTTTCAAATGCAGTTCCCAGGTTGAGCCCGGGGATTTCACATCTGACTTAACAGACCGCCTGCGTGCGCTTTACGCCCAGTAATTCCGATTAACGCTTGCACCCTCCGTATTACCGCGGCTGCTGGCACGGAGTTAGCCGGTGCTTCTTCTGCGAGTAACGTCAATCACTGTGGTTATTAACCACAATGCCTTCCTCCTCGCTGAAAGTACTTTACAACCCGAAGGCCTTCTTCATACACGCGGCATGGCTGCATCAGGCTTGCGCCCATTGTGCAATATTCCCCACTGCTGCCTCCCGTAGGAGTCTGGACCGTGTCTCAGTTCCAGTGTGGCTGGTCATCCTCTCAGACCAGCTAGGGATCGTCGCCTAGGTGAGCCATTACCCCACCTACTAGCTAATCCCATCTGGGCACATCCGATGGCAAGAGGCCCGAAGGTCCCCCTCTTTGGTCTTGCGACGTTATGCGGTATTAGCTACCGTTTCCAGTAGTTATCCCCCTCCATCAGGCAGTTTCCCAGACATTACTCACCCGTCCGCCACTCGTCACCCGAGAGCAAGCTCTCTGTGCTACCGTTCGACTTGCATGTGTTAGGCCTGCCGCCAGCGTTCAATCTGAGCCATGATCAAACTCTTCAATTTAAGTTTGATGCTCGTGAATTAAACTTCGTAATGAATTACGTGTTCACTCAGAGACTTGGTATTCATTTTTCGTCCGAGGACGTTAAGAATCCATGTCACTTTGAGTGCCCACACAGATTGTCTGATAAATTGTTAAAGAGCAGTGCCGCTTCGCTTTTTCGCTGCGACGCGGGGTGTGCATATTACGCTTCCCCGCCTCAGAGTCAAGCGATTATTTTCGCTTTTCTCCGTGAGGTTCTTACCGAACCCCGCTGACCCGGCGGCGTGTTTGCCGTTGTTCCGTGTCAGTGGTGGCGCATTATAGGGAGTTATCTGACGGTGACAAGCAGAAATCTTAAAAAGTTTTCCGTTCGCTTACTTTTCGACCTTTGCGACTATTAATGCCGCGAATTGCGGGTTAATTGCGCAATTTCCCGGGCGAAACTGGAGACCTGGGACCAGTCGGTATAGACCACCTCTTTACGGGTATCCGTTTCGCCGCCTGTCATCTTCATAATAAGGCGGATCATAAAGCGATCGTACCAGCGGTAGCGCGGATAACGCAGCGCACCCGCAAAGACGGCACAGGCAGTTGGCTTCCAGGGTGAGTTCAGTAAAAACTTGCGCGTGTAGCTGTTGGTTTGCGGCGTGCGCTTTTCCGCTTTACGCGCCACCAGATTCACAGAGTAGAAAGCGCCAGGCAGGCTATTCAGCATTGCCGTATGCTTTTTCACGAAGCGATCCACCGCAGGATGGAAATGACCGTAACGAATCGAGGCGCCAATCACCACGCGGTCATACTCCTGCCACGCAATCTCTTCTGTGCGGTTCAGATTGACGACATCCGCATAGATACCCTGCTCTTTTAACTCAGAAGCCAGAAAAGCGGCAATCTCCCGCGTCTGCCCGTCGCGCGTTGAAAATAGAATTAATGTTTTCACAAACGGCTCCCTTATTCGCGCCAGAATGTTGGTGTCAGGAGAACCAACAGCGTAAAGACCTCAAGACGCCCGAACAGCATATTGGCAATCAGGATCCACTTCGCGGTTGGGTTCATACTGGCAAAGTTGTCTGCGACCACGCCAAGGCCCGGCCCCAGGTTGTTCAGTGTGGCGACCACGGAGGCAAACGCCGAAAAGTCATCCACGCCCGTCGCGATGATCGCCAGCATGCTGACGATAAAGACCAGCGCGTAGGCAGAGAAGAAGCCCCACACCGCCTCCAGAATACGCTCCGGCAGTGCGCGGTTGCCCAGTTTGATGCTGTAAACCGCATTCGGGTGTACCAGACGCTTAAGCTCGCGGTTCCCCTGTTTAAAGAGCAGCAGAATGCGGATCACCTTCAGGCCACCGCCCGTCGAACCGGCACAGCCGCCGATAAAGGCCGAACAGAGCAGCAGCACAGGCAGGAAGAGCGGCCAGCGCGCGATACTGTCGGTGGTGAACCCTGCGGTGGTCGCCATCGATACCACCTGGAAGAAAGCCTGATTAAGGGTGGTGACCGCCGAGTCATAGACATCGTGTAGCCACAGCACCAGGGTACAGATAGCCACCAGCGTCAGCTGCACGCCAATGAACATGCGGAACTCCGGGTCGCGCCAGTACACCTTCAGGTTACGGCCGCTTAACAGCGAGAAGTGCAGGCCGTAGTTACAGCCGGAGATAAGCAGGAAGATAGCAATGATGGTATTGATTGTAGGGCTGTCAAAATAGCCGACGCTGGCATCATGGGTTGAGAACCCACCAATGGCGATGGTCGCAAAACTATGGCCAATGGCATCAAAGGCTGGCATCCCGGCGAACCACAGCGCCAGCGCACAGGCGACCGTCAGCAGAACATAGATCAGCCATAACGTTTTGGCCGTCTCGGCAATACGCGGGCGCATTTTATTATCTTTCAGCGGCCCCGGCATTTCGGCACGGTAGAGCTGCATCCCCCCGACGCCCAATATTGGCAGGATAGCTACGGCTAATACGATGATCCCCATACCGCCGAACCATTGCAGCATCTGCCGGTAAAAAAGGATGGCATGAGGTAATGAGTCCAGCCCCACCAACGTGGTGGCTCCGGTGGTGGTCAGCCCGGAAAAGGATTCGAAGAAGGCATCGGTGATCGTCAGGTTGGGTTGTTCCGAGAAGATGAAGGGTAATGCCCCCACGCTGCCCAGCACGGTCCAGAACAGCACCACGATCAGGAAGCCTTCCCGGGATTTCAGCTCCCCTTTCTGACGGCGGTTAGGCCACCACAGCAGGGAGCCAATCATCAGCGCGACGAAAAAGGTCTGCGTAAAGGCGCGGCCCGCACCATCCCGATAAATAAGCGCTACCAGTCCCGGGAGGATCATCGTCCCGGAGAAAAGTATGACCAGCAATCCAACAATTCGGGTTATGGCACGAAAATGCATCTCTGCCGCTTCCTTTGGTATTCAATAAGTAGGGTGGGGATTATTCTTCAATCGGCCGCAATTGCAACGAACCACGACTAAAATCAGCCAGTTTTGCTGAGAATGCCGGAAGCGCCGCCTGGGGTAATGCCACCCGCAAGTGCACCATCGCCTGGTAGTCACTGAGTACGATCAGGCCCTGATACTGCTTCAGCAAGGCCTCGATGCCGGATAACTGGGCGTAATCGCACAATAAAGTATATTCGGTAAGTGGCGTTTTGCGGATAGTCGTCAGCTGTTTAAGCGCCTGCTGGACGCCGCCGCCATAGGCCTTGACCAGCCCGCCCGTTCCCAGTAATACGCCGCCGTAGTATCGCACCACGACGGCGGTGATTTCGCCAACGCCGCTGCCCATGAGCTGCGAGAGCATGGGTTTGCCCGCCGTGCCCGCCGGTTCACCATCATCCGAGAACCCGAGCTTTTGCGAGTCGTCAGGCGGCCCGGCCACCCACGCCACGCAGTGGTGGCGGGCGTCGGGATGCTCCGCTCTTACTGACTCTACAAACGCCTTCGCCGCCTCCACGCCGTCGGTATGCGCCAACAGCGTGATGAAACGGCTTTTCTTGATCTCTTCCGTAAAGGTGACCGGCGCTGCCGGTATGAGCCAGCTTTCCATTACGCCAGCTTCAGATCTCGCGTCATGTTTTCAGTACCGTTCTCGTGGATCACCACGTTATCTTCGATACGGATCCCACCAAACGGCTTCAGCGCTTCGATTTTCTGCCAGTTGAAGTGTTTGCTGAACTGCCCTTCACGCCACGGCGCCAGCAGCGACTCTATAAAGTAGATGCCCGGCTCGATGGTCAGCACCATGCGCGGTTGCAGAATACGGGTGCAGCGCAGGTAGGGATATTTAGACGGCGCCGCCAGGTGCGTACCGGTATCATCCTGCATAAAGCCCGCCGTATCGTGGACCTGCAGACCCAGCGGATGGCCGATACCGTGCGGCATAAAGGGCCCGGTCAGGTCGTTTTCCACCATCGCCTCTTCGCTCATATCGCTGACGATCTGGTACTTACGCAGCAGTTTCGCAATGCGCTGATGGAACTGGATGTGGTACTCCACGTAGCTCACGCCCGCCTTCATGGTGGCGATCAGGGCAAGCTGTTCATCATTCACGTCTTTGATAAGCGCAGCGAACTCGGTGTCGCTGTTTCCGGCCCAGGTACGGGTCAGGTCAGCGGCATAACCGTTATATTCCGCCCCGGCATCCAGCAGGAAGCTGCGCATTTCGGACGGCGCGCGGTGATCGAGTTTGGTGTAATGCAGCACCGCCGCATGTTCGTTCAGCGCCACGATGTTGCTGTAAGGCACATCGGTATCACGATGGCCGGTCGCCGTCAGGTAAGCCTGGTTAATATCGAACTCGCTCATGCCGGACAGGAACGCTTCATGTGCCGCACGATGGCCGTTAACCGCGGTTTTTTGCGCTTCACGCATACACGCCAGTTCATAGTCGGTCTTATATGAGCGGTAATAGTGCAGATAGTCGATCACCCCTTTCGGGTTGACGTTTTCCGCTGTGATCTCCATGGCAAGTGCCCGTTCAGGCACCGGGCCAATATAGGCAATGTTACCGCGAGCCGCGGGTAACTGGCTGCTAATACCGTCCGCTTTCGGCAGGGCAATCACCTCTATCTCGTCCGTCCAGAATGAGGTCGGCAGCGGCTCCACGTTGTGCCAGTAATCCACTGGCAGATAGAACCAGAGTTTCGGCTTGTTCACACCATCCACCAGCAACCAGCAATTGGGAACCTGCGTTACCGGCACCCAGGCTTTAAATTGCGGATTCACTTTGAAGGGATAAGCATGATCGTCAAGGAAGACATTAAACAGTTCGCCGGAGTGGATGAGCAACGCATCCAGCTTAAAGCGAGCCAGTACGTCGCGTGTACGTTCCTGTAACGTAACAATATGATTTTTGTAGAGCGCGGCCAGTGAGTCCATCATTATTCCTTTCGTTTTGACCTCAAGTCCCCGCATCTTAGCACACCTCAGAAAAGCTGCGTGATCTTCGCCGAGCGTGATCAGACCTACAATTATTTAATGACTAATTTGCATTTCATTAACACAAAACCCACACTCCGTTTCATCTGGTATGACCAGATCCAATTGCTGGATTCAGGAGACTGACATGCTCTACAAAGGCGACACCCTGTACGTAGACTGGCTGGAAGGTGGCATTGCCGAACTGGTGTTCGACGCCCCCGGCTCAGTGAACAAGCTTGATACCGCAACCGTGGCCAGCCTTGGCCAGGCGCTGGACGTTCTTGAAAAACAAACCGATTTAAAAGGTCTGCTGCTGCGTTCCGAAAAAGCGGCATTTATTGTCGGCGCAGACATCACCGAATTCCTCTCGCTGTTCCTGGTACCACAGGAGCAGCTGAGCCAGTGGCTCCATTTCGCCAACAGCGTCTTTAACCGTCTGGAAGATCTGCCGGTCCCGACCCTTTCTGCGGTTAATGGCTATGCGCTGGGTGGCGGCTGTGAATGCGTGCTGGCGACCGATTATCGTCTGGCGACGCCGGATCTGCGCATTGGTCTGCCTGAAACGAAGCTGGGCATCATGCCGGGCTTTGGCGGCTCGGTACGTCTGCCGCGCCTGCTGGGTGCCGATAGCGCCCTGGAAATTATTGCCGCGGGTAAAGATGTCAGTGCCGATCAGGCATTAAAACTCGGTCTGGTGGATGGCGTCGTTAAGCCGGAAAAACTTCATGAAGGGGCACTGGCGATACTGCGCCAGGCGATTAACGGCGATCTCGACTGGAAAGCAAAACGCCAGCCGAAACTGGAGCCGCTGCACTTAAGTAAAATTGAAGCCACCATGAGCTTCACCATCGCTAAAGGCATGGTGATGCAGACGGCGGGTAAACACTATCCGGCGCCCATCACCGCGGAGAAAACCATCGAAGCCGCCGCACGTCTGGGCCGTGACGAAGCACTGAAATTAGAAAACCAAAGTTTCGTTCCGCTGGCTCACACCAACGAAGCGCGTGCCCTGGTGGGTATTTTCCTCAACGATCAGTTCGTGAAGGGCAAAGCGAAGCAGCTGACCAAACATGTCGAGACGCCAAAACAGGCTGCGGTGCTGGGTGCGGGCATTATGGGCGGCGGTATTGCGTATCAGTCGGCATGGAAAGGCGTGCCGGTTGTCATGAAAGATATCAACGACAAATCCCTGACGCTGGGCATGACGGAAGCGGCCAAGCTGCTGAACAAACAGCTGGAGCGCGGCAAGATCGACGGTCTGAAGCTCTCCGGGGTGATCTCTACTATTCATCCGACGCTGGAATACAGCGGTTTCGATCGCGTGGATGTGGTCGTCGAAGCGGTAGTTGAAAACCCGAAAGTGAAAAAAGCGGTGCTGGCGGAAACAGAAGAGAAGGTTCGCCCGGAGACTGTGCTGGCATCCAACACCTCTACCATACCAATCAGCGAACTGGCCAGCGTGCTGAAGCGCCCGGAAAACTTCTGCGGTATGCACTTCTTTAACCCGGTGCACCGTATGCCGCTGGTTGAAGTGATTCGCGGAGAAAAGACCTCCGATGAAACGATCGCCAAAGTGGTGGCGTGGGCCAGCAAGATGGGCAAAACCCCGATTGTGGTGAATGACTGCCCGGGCTTCTTCGTCAACCGCGTGCTGTTCCCCTACTTTGCCGGTTTCAGCCAGCTGCTGCGCGACGGGGCGGATTTCCGCAAGATCGACAAAGTGATGGAAAAACAGTTTGGCTGGCCAATGGGCCCGGCCTATCTGCTGGATGTTGTCGGCATTGATACCGCCCATCACGCCCAGGCAGTAATGGCGGCTGGTTTCCCGGCGCGGATGCAGAAAGATTACCGCGATGCCATCGACGCACTCTTTGAATCGAATCGCTACGGTCAGAAAAACGGCCTCGGCTTCTGGCGTTATAAAGAAGACAGCAAGGGCAAACCGAAGAAAGAGGAAGATGCCACCGTGGACAGCCTGCTGGCAGAGGTCAGCCAGGCGAAGCGTGATTTCAGCGACGAAGAGATCATTGCCCGCATGATGATCCCGATGGTCAATGAAGTGGTGCGCTGTCTCGAAGAGGGCATTATCGCCAGCCCGGCGGAAGCCGATATGGCGCTGGTGTACGGCCTGGGCTTCCCTCCGTTCCACGGCGGCGCGTTCCGCTGGCTGGATACGCTCGGCAGCGCCCGCTATCTGGATATGACGCAACAGTACGAGCATCTCGGCCCGCTGTATCACGCCCCGGAAGGTCTGCGTGCCAAAGCGCGTCACAACGAAGCGTACTATCCTCCGGTTGAGCCTGCCCGTCCGGTTGGCGCAATCAAAACGGCTTAAGGAGTCACAATGGAACAGGTTGTCATTGTCGATGCAATTCGCACCCCGATGGGCCGTTCGAAGGGCGGCGCATTTCGTAACGTGCGCGCGGAAGATCTCTCCGCACATTTAATGCGTAGCCTGCTGGCGCGCAACCCGGCGCTGGAAGCCACCGCGCTGGACGATATCTACTGGGGCTGCGTACAGCAGACCCTGGAGCAGGGTTTTAACATTGCCCGTAACGCCGCGCTGCTGGCGGAAATCCCGCACTCAGTACCGGCTGTCACCGTCAACCGCCTGTGCGGTTCGTCGATGCAGGCCCTGCACGATGCGGCACGCATGATCATGACCGGCGACGCGCAGGTGTGCATGATTGGCGGTGTGGAACACATGGGCCACGTGCCGATGAGCCACGGCGTCGATTTTCATCCCGGCATGAGCCGTACCGTGGCGAAAGCCGCGGGCATGATGGGGCTAACGGCAGAGATGCTCTCCCGTCTGCACGGCATCAGCCGTGAAATGCAGGACAGCTTTGCCGCCCGCTCGCACGCCCGTGCCTGGGCCGCGACGCAGTCCGGCGCCTTCAAAAATGAGATCCTGCCGACGGGCGGCCACGATGCCGATGGCGTGCTGAAACAGTTCTACTTCGACGAAGTGATCCGTCCGGAAACCACCGTTGAAGCGCTCTCCGCGCTGAAACCGGCCTTTGATCCGGTGACCGGCACCGTGACGGCGGGCAGCTCTTCCGCCCTCTCCGATGGTGCTGCCGCCATGCTGGTCATGAGCGAAAGCCGCGCCCGCGAGCTGGGTCTGACGCCGCGCGCCCGTATCCGCTCGATGGCGGTCGTGGGCTGCGATCCATCGATTATGGGTTACGGCCCGGTACCGGCCTCAAAGCTGGCGCTGAAAAAAGCCGGGCTTTCCACCAGCGATATCGACGTGTTCGAGATGAACGAAGCCTTCGCCGCGCAGATCCTGCCGTGCATTAAGGATCTGGGCCTGATGGATCAGATCGACGAGAAGATTAACCTCAACGGCGGCGCCATTGCGCTGGGTCACCCGCTGGGCTGTTCCGGGGCGCGTATCAGCACCACGCTGATTAACCTGATGGAACGTAAAGATGCTCAGTTTGGTCTGGCGACTATGTGTATCGGCCTGGGTCAGGGGATCGCGACGGTGTTTGAGAGGGTGTAATCGAAGAATATTCCCCTAAATCATTCGCATTGCATCGCGGCGGCAACTGCGCGAATCCCCGGGAGCATAGTTAACTATGTGACCGGGGTGAGCAAAGGCAACCAACAAAGAGGCAGCGTGAATGATGACGGGGAAAGTTTTAGTTGCCGTTTTCCCGCCTGTCAGGGGCGGGTTTTTTTCGTCTCAAATAAAGGCAAATGCGTCGCCAAACAGACGATCTTCACGCGCGCCACGTTCATTGCAGAACAGGTTACGGGCAATTTTCGCCATTTCGAAACGACCGGCAATATAGATATCGTGATTTACCAGGGTGCCATGATCCTGCAATACCGCCGTTAACACGGTGCCGCTGCGGCCGCGCCATCCCTCTTCCGGCTGCTCCACCACCGGCTCAACGCGCAGGTTTGGATGGGTCACGCTCAGCGCTTCCAGCTCGGACAGATCGTAAAGGTGCTTCGACTCGCGGCCACCCCAGTAGATGGTGATATCCCGGTCCGGATTACGCGCCAGCGCCGTCAGCAGGATAGAGCGCGCGTAGGAGAAACCGGTGCCGCCGGCAATCAGGATGAGCGGACGCTCTTCGTCATCGCGCAGCCAGGCTTCCCCGTGAGGCATATCAACTTCAATCACGTTCTCTTTCAGAATGCGATCCATCACCGCCATCGCATACAGGTTGAGCTCCGACGCCCCAATGTGCAGCTCGATAAACTCTTGCTCATCCGGCGTGGAGGCCATTGAGAAAGGGCGCTTATCCCGTTCATCCATCACCACCATCAAATACTGGCCAGCGCGGAAGGAGAACGCCGATTCAGGTACTAAACGGACGCGATATACAGTGTCGGTGATAGCGTCTACCGAGGTCACTTTACAGCTTAAGGTTGTCATTCGCTCTCTCTGTCGGGAAGTCTATAGGGCATAACGGGCGCATTCAGGCGTCTTTACCGTTATTCATTATGGCCAGTTCATCCCAGATCGCGTCAATTCGCGCAGTCACCTCAGGATCCTTTTTGATCGGTCGACCCCATTCACGTTGGGTTTCGCCGGGCCATTTATTGGTGGCATCCAGTCCCATTTTTGAGCCAAGACCGGAAACCGGCGAGGCAAAATCCAGGTAATCAATTGGCGTGTTTTCGACTAACACGGTATCGCGTGCCGGATCCATACGGGTGGTAATGGCCCAGATTACGTCATTCCAGTCTCGGGCGTTGACGTCATCATCGCAAACGATCACAAACTTGGTATACATAAACTGGCGCAGGAAAGACCATACGCCCATCATCACCCGTTTAGCGTGACCCGCATACTGCTTCTTAATGGTTACTACCGCCAGGCGATAAGAGCACCCTTCCGGCGGCAGATAGAAATCAACGATCTCCGGGAACTGTTTTTGCAGAATAGGCACAAACACTTCGTTGAGCGCCACGCCCAGTACGGCAGGTTCATCTGGTGGACGGCCGGTATAGGTGGAGTGGTAAATCGCATCTTCCCGCTGGGTAATGTGCGTCACGGTAAATACCGGGAAGTTGTCTATTTCATTGTAATAGCCGGTGTGGTCGCCATACGGCCCTTCCGGGGCCATCTCTCCAGCTTCGATGTAGCCTTCGAGGACGATTTCAGCGCTGGCGGGCACTTCCAGATCGTTAGAAACGCACTTCACCACTTCGGTTTTGGTGCCACGCAGTAACCCGGCAAAGGCATATTCCGACAGCGTGTCGGGCACCGGCGTCACTGCGCCGAGTATAGTGGCCGGATCGGCACCCAGCGCCACAGAGACCGGGAAGCGTTCGCCCGGATGCGCAGCACACCACTCCTGGAAATCAAGCGCGCCGCCGCGGTGCGACAGCCAGCGCATAATGAGTTTGTTTTTACCGATCAGCTGCTGACGGTAGATCCCAAGATTCTGGCGCTCTTTGTGCGGCCCGCGCGTTACGGTCAGGCCCCAGGTGATCAGCGGGGCGGCGTCTTCTGGCCAGCACTGCATGATGGGAATTCGGGTCAGATCGACCGCATCGCCTTCCACGATTTTCTGCTGGCAGGGGGCACCACGCAGCCGTTTGGTCGGCATGTTCAACACCTGCTTAAACTGCGGCAGCTTATCAAAGAGATCGCGAAAACCTTTTGGTGGCTCAGGCTCTTTCAGAAAAGCCAGCAGCTTACCTACTTCACGCAACGCGCTGACATCCTCCTGCCCCATCCCCATCGCCACACGCCTCGGTGTGCCAAACAGGTTACAGAGCACCGGCATGGTGTAGCCTTTCGGATTTTCAAACAGCAGCGCGGGCCCACCGGCACGCAGGGTGCGGTCGGCAATCTCTGTCATCTCCAGATAAGGATCGACAGGCAGGGTAATACGTTTGAGTTCGCCCTGCTTTTCCAGCAGTTCCAGGAAGTCGCGTAGATCGTTGTATTTCATGCAGTTAGTCAAGCTCTCTCTGTATGCGGTTCATTATACGGCGTAAGACTGCGTGATGCTGTATTTTTGTTAAATTAGCGTGAAGATTCACGGCTTCTTCTGCGTACTGCCATTATAATCAGCTTAGCGATCCCGCCAGGGTTTTGATATGCTTGCCGGCATAACAAGCGGAAAAGAGTCATTATGCGGGCCTGGTATTTACTGTATTGCAAGCGTGGGCAACTTCAGCGTGCTCAGGAACATCTGGAACGCCAGGCAGTGAACTGTCTGACGCCTGTGATCACGCTGGAAAAAATGGTTCGCGGTAAACGTACAACCGTCAGCGAGCCGCTGTTTCCTAACTATCTGTTTGTTGAATTCGACCCTGAAGTGATCCACACCACCACCATCAATGCGACGCGCGGCGTCAGCCACTTCGTGCGCTTTGGCGTTCATCCGGCCACGGTGCCCTCTTCCGTCATCCACCAGCTCTCGGTTTATAAACAGCCAGAAGGCATGACCGATCCTGATACGCCCTTCTCCGGCGATGATGTGGTGATCACCGAAGGGGCGTTCGAAGGGCTGGTAGCGATTTTCGCTGAGCCGGATGGGGAAGCCCGCTCCATGCTGCTGCTGAACTTGCTGAATAAAGAAGTGAAGCAGAGCGTGAAAAACACCAGTTTCCGCAAAGTTTAAAAGTCGACGCCAAACAGACGACGCACGTTGTCATCCGTCTGCGCAGCCAGCCACTGCGTCTCTTCGCCGCGCCAGTGGGCCACCCGCTCAAGTATATGGCCCAGCCAGGCTGGCTCATTACGCCGTGAGGCCGGTTTAGGGCTGAGATCGCGCGGCAGCAGGTACGGCGCATCGGTCTCAATCAGCAGGCGTTCGGCAGGAATAACCGGTAACAGTTCACGCAGCGCCAGCCCGCGCCGTTCATCGCAGACCCAGCCGGTGATCCCCAGATATAAGCCACGATCCAGACAAGCTATCGCCTCCTCACGCGTGCCGGTAAAACAGTGCAGCACCGCGCCGGGCAGTTTATCCAGCCAGGGTTCCAGCAACGCCAGAAAGCGTTCGTGAGCGTCACGGCAGTGCATAAATACTGGCATACCCAGCTCCGCGGCCAGTGCAAGCTGGGCGCTAAAGGCATGCTCCTGCTCGGTGGGGGTGGAGAAGTTGCGATTAAAGTCGAGGCCACACTCTCCGATTGCCACGACCTCAGGCGAGGCGGCTAACGCCCGCAGCGTATCTGCGCTCTCTGTCGTCCACTGGCTGCTGTCGTGAGGATGAACGCCTGCCGTTGACCAGCAGCGATCGTAACGTTGCGCCAGCTGCTGCGCCTGCTCACTTTCATGCAGGTTGGTGCCCGTCAGCAGTAAGCCCTTTACCCCGGCAGCGAAGGCCCTGGCAACGACCTCATCGCGATCCTGGGCAAACTGGGGACTGGTCAGGTTCAGACCGATATCAAACATACTCGCTCCCATATGACAACCGCCCTGGCGGGCGGTTGGTTTTATTCTTCTGACTCTTCCTCGTGATCTTCACGTCGCTTTCCAATATAGAAGCGCGAGAAGAAGACGCCGACCTCAAACAGGCAATACATCGGGATTGCCAGCAGGGTTTGCGAGAAGACATCCGGCGGCGTTAGCATCATGCCAATGACGAAGGCACCCACCAGAATGTACGGACGCTTTTTACGCAAGTCTTCCGGCGTGGTGATCCCCACCCAGCAGAGCAGCACGATGGCAACCGGCACCTCAAACGCCACGCCGAAGGCCATAAACAGCGCCATCACAAAGCTCAGATAACTGGCAATATCCGTCGAGACCTGGACCCCTACCGGCGCGGTGTTTGCCAGGAAGCCAAAGGCCAGGGGGAAAACCACGAAGTAGGCGAAGGCCATGCCGATATAAAATAGCAGCGAGCTGGAGACCAGCAGCGGGATCACCAGACGGCGTTCATGCTTATACAGCGCAGGGGCAATAAAGGCCCAGACCTGGTAAAGGATCACCGGGGCAGAAGCAATCAGCGACACCCAGAAGGTCAGCTTAATCGGCGTGAAGAAGGGCGACGCGACATCGGTCGCAATCATGGTTGCACCCAGCGGCATCTGTTTAATCAGCGGCGCAGAGACCACCTGATAGATGTCGTTGGCGAAATAGACCAGGCCTATAAAAATGAGGAAGACCGCAATAATGCAGTTCAGCAGGCGCTTACGCAGCTCGATCAGGTGCGTAATCAGCGGTTGAGTTTCATCTACTGCCATATTTACGCTTTATCACTCGACGAGGGGGACGCATCAGCGACGGGGGCAGGCTTCTTCTCTGCGGACGCTGGCGTCGGTTCTGAATTTTTGATCACCGGCTCTGAAGGCGTCTGTTCGGGCGCACTGGCCTGGTGTTCTGCGGTAGCAGGCGTCACGCCTTCGTGCTGCGCTTCGTTATCTTTGACCAGCGGATTGCGAATGGTGTTGGCTTCATCACTCGCTTTTTCCGGGTCGTTAACGCTGTAGGAGCGCTTCATGGATTCCGCCGCTTCGCGCAGTTCATCCATGGAGGCTTTGAGTTCCGGCGTCAGGTTATCCATGCTCGCCTTCTCCACTTTTTTCAGGCTGTCCTGAAACTCCTGCAGCTTAAGCTCCTGCGCCAGCTCGTTTTGAACCGTTGTCGCAAGCGAACGTAGCGCCCGCACCCAGCCTGCAATTGTTTTTACTGCCACCGGCAAACGCTGTGGCCCCAGTACAATGAGGCCAATCACGAATACCAGCAGCAGTTCGCTAAAACCAATATCAAACACGGATTACACCTGCTCGTTATCGTGGCGTTTAGCATTTTCCTTTTTGACGTCGTCTGGTTTATCGGCGATAGATTTAGCAGTGAAATCCGCGTCCTGGCTGGATTTGTCCTGCTTCTCGTCATCATCTTTGATCGCTTTCTTGAAGCCTTTGATGGAGGCGCCAAGATCGGAACCGATAGAACCCAGTTTTTTGGTACCGAAAAGCAGCACGACGATGACGGCAATAATCACCAATTGCCAGATACTGATACCACCCATACTTCTTCCTCAGTTGTAGATGATAAATTAATCAGGCCGCATTATACGTTATGCGGCCCTGCGATAGCGATGCAATTCAGCGTGTTTTACGCCATCCTGCCAGCCAGACCACCACTCCACCGGCCATCAGCCAGGCGGGCATCAACTCCCAGTCAGGACGGTTGATTAGCAATAGCGTGCCGCTTAACAACAGCGTGGCGCCTATGCCAAACAGATACCGTGACTGGCCCTGACGCACATGATTGGTTTGCAGCTCACGAGCGATTTTATCTACGCTATGTTGCAAGTTTTTGCTCTGACGCAAACTGTCGTACACCAGTTCCGGCAGTTCGGGCATTTTTTCGATCCAGAAAGGTGCTTTCTCTTTCAGGGAGCGGACCAGGGCAGGCAGCCCAACCTGGTCTTTGATCCAGGACTCAAGGAACGGTTTTGCCGTTTTCCATAAGTCTAACTGAGGATAGAGTTGCCGCCCCACCCCTTCAACGTAAAGTAATGTTTTCTGAAGTAAAACTAATTGCGGCTGCACTTCCATATTGAAGCGTCGGGCGGTATTGAACAGGTTCAGCAGCACATGGCCAAACGAGATCTCCGCCAGCGGTTTCTCGAAAATAGGCTCACAAACCGTCCGAATAGCGAACTCAAACTCTTCGACGTTGGTGTCCGGAGGAACCCAACCGGAGTCGACGTGCAGTTCAGCCACTTTACGGTAATCGCGATTGAAGAAGGCGATAAAGTTCTCGGCCAGATAGCGCTTATCTTCTTTGTTCAGCGAGCCGACGATACCGCAGTCAATGCCGATGTATTGCGGATCTTCCGGGTGCTCGTAGCTAACAAAGATATTGCCCGGGTGCATATCGGCATGGAAGAAGCTGTCGCGGAACACCTGGGTAAAGAAGACCTGTACGCCACGCTCGGCCAGCAGCTTCATGTTGGTGCCCTGCTTTTCGAGGGTCGCGACGTCCGATACCGGGATGCCGTAGATGCGCTCCATCACCATCATGTCCTGGCTGCAATAGTCGGAGTAGACCTCCGGCACATACAGCATCGGGCTATTTTCAAAATTGCGGCGCAGCTGAATCGCGTTCGCCGATTCACGCAGCAGATTCAGCTCATCAATCAGCGTCTTTTCATATTCACGCACCACTTCCATCGGACGCAGGCGACGGCCATCAGGCAACAGACGCGGCACCCAGCGAGCCAGACGGTAGATGAGTCTCATGTCGGCTCTGATGATCGGCAGAATATCCGGGCGGATCACCTTGATGACCACCTCTTTGCCGTTCTCTTTCAGCCGCGCGGTGTGAACCTGGGCGATAGAGGCCGAAGCCAGCGGTTGGATGTCGAAGTCATCGAACCAGCTTTCTACCGGGATATCACCCATCGCCTTTTCGATCTGCCGCTTTGCCAGCCGGCCATCGAACGGGGCGACTTTATCCTGCAGCAGAGCCAGCTGATCGGCAATCTGGGGAGGGAAGAGATCGCGGCGGGTCGAGAGCATCTGGCCGAACTTGATCCATACCGGACCCAGCTCCTGCAACGCCAGCCGCAGCCGCTCACCGAGCAGCTTGTCTTTATGGCGATTTGGCATCCAGAATAGCGTTTGCCGCCAGAGGCGCAGCGGCAAGGTAATACGCATTCGAGGGATCAACTCATCGAGCCCGTAGCTCAAAAAGGTGCGGATGATAAAATAGAGGCGCCGAATTTCACCTGGCGTCATTTGCCCTCCAGCTTTTCAAGCCTTTTAGTCAGTGCATCAACCGAACGTTCAACCGCTGCGGTTTCTTCTGCAAACCATGCTGCTTCCAGCGGCCCGGGAGCCATGCGCCACTCTTCGGTAAGCACCTCCGCAGCATAGCGCTGCTGACGCTGAAAACCTTTTTTCAGCAATGAGGCACCGCCGCGCAGCACTTTACTGATCCCCTCTGCGGCAATATCGCCCGTCCAGGGAGCCAGCAGTTCAGCCGGATCAAATTCCGCCAGGTCAGCCAGCGAAACGAAGTTTTGTACCACCTGGATATCGCCGTCGACTTCCAGCTCACCGCTACGGATGAGGGCGGTGAGCTGCTGGCGATCGCGCAGTTTAGGCAGCGTACTCATATGGGTGATAACAGAGCAGTCAGCCTCGCCCTCCCACTCGCCCAGCACGTCGAGCTGACGCTCGCTAAATACCAGCACCAGCGGGGTCGAAAACTCTTTTACCACCACGCGCAGCACTTTACCGTTCAGTCGCTGGCGTGCCGTTTTGAGCGCGGGCGAGCGATACAGAAAGGTATTGAGTACGTTTTCAACACCGGCTGTGATCAAGGGTTTAAACGGCATCTGCCACCTCCACTCAGAACTTGTACCCGCGATGCAGGGCGACAACGCCCGCGGTCATGTTGAAGTAATCAACATTGTCAAAGCCCGCATCCTGCATCATAGCCTTTAACGTGTCCTGGTTAGGGTGCATACGGATGGACTCGGCCAGGTAGCGATAGCTGTCGGCATCGTTAGCAACCACTTCACCAATGCGCGGCAGAATGTGGAAAGAGTAAGCGTCGTACGCTTTGCTCAGGGGCTCAATAATCGGTTTAGAGAACTCCAGCACCAGCAGGCGTCCACCCGGTTTCAGCACGCGGTACATGGAACGCAGCGCTTTCTCTTTATCGGTGACGTTACGCAGACCGAACGAGATGGTGATGCAGTCAAAAGTGTTATCCGGGAAAGGCAGCGCCTCGGCGTTCGCCTGGACGTACTCAACGTTGCCGACCACACCGAGATTGCGCAGTTTCTCACGCCCCATTTTCAGCATGGAGTCGTTGATATCAGCCAGCACAACGCGGCCTGTTTCCCCTACCAGACGCGAGAATTTCGCGGTAAGGTCGCCGGTCCCGCCCGCCAGATCAAGCACGGTTTGCCCACGACGCACGCCGCTACAATCAATAGTGAAGCGCTTCCACAAGCGATGAATGCCGAATGACATCAGGTCATTCATTACATCGTACTTCGCCGCCACGGAATGGAATACGTGGGCCACCATGTCAGCTTTCTGCGCTTTAGCGACAGTCTGAAAGCCAAAGTGCGTTGTGTCTTGTGAATCTTCAACCATCTCAGAGCCTGCTTATCAATCAAATGTACGAGAAGTGTAACAGATTGGGCGAATTTGCCCTACGATTCAACCACCCCAGGAATAACGCCCTACAGGTCTGCCGACGCGTGTGCCTCTGCTAACGTATTGTTTGTCTTTTGAACATCGCCCTCGCCACGCAACCGGTACTCTTCATCCTGCGCGGTGGCCTGCTCGACTAAATCCGGATTAATCTCGCGTTTAACCTCCACGCCAAGGCTGCGGAACGATTCGGCCTGAGCCAGCAAGTTGCCGCGACCGGAGGCCAGCTTTTTCATCGCCTGACGATAGTTATCCTGGGCGCGATCCAGACTCTGCCCAACGGACGACATGTCATCGACGAACAGGCGCATTTTGTCGTACAACCGGCTGGCGCGATCGGCAATCTGCTGGGCATTGCGGCTCTGATGCTCGTAGCGCCAAAGATTAGCAATGGTACGCAGCGCCACCAGCAGCGTGGTCGGGCTGACCAGCATAATGTTGTTTTTTAACGCTTCGGAGATCAGCTCCGGCTGGCGGTCCAGCGCCAGTAAGAAGGCGGGTTCAACCGGGATAAACATAAGCACATAGTCAAGCGAACGCAGGCCGGGTAACTGCTGATAATCTTTACGCCCCAGCAGGCGAATGTGGTTCCGCACCGAGGCGATATGCTCCTGCAACGCCGTCTCGCGGGTGTAGTCGTCCTCGGCATTAAAGTAACGCTCATAGGCCACCAACGTCATTTTGGCATCGATGACCACATCCTTCTCCTGCGGCAGGCGGACAATGACATCCGGCTGCATCCGCGCGCGAGATTCTGTTTCGATACTGACCTGGGTCTGATATTCATGCCCTTCACGCAGGCCGGAAGCTTCCAGTACGCGGGTCAACACCACTTCGCCCCAGTTGCCCTGGGTTTTATTGTCGCCTTTCAGCGCCCGGGTCAGGTTGATCGCTTCCTGGGCCATCTGGGCATTTAGCTGCTGGAGATTGCGAATTTCATGGGCCAGCGTGTGTCGCTCCCGCGCCTCCTGGCCAAAGCTGTCCTGCACCTGGCGACGAAAACCGTCCAGCTGTTCGCGCAGGGGAGTCAGCAGACCGTTCAGGCTCTGACGGTTTTGCTCGTCAACACGGCGGTTGCTCTGCTCAAAGATGCGGTTCGCCAGGTTTTCGAACTGCTCGCTCAGGCGCTGTTCGCTGTTGATCATCTGGCGGATTTTATCTTCCGCATGCAGTTGGGTGGATTCCAGGCGGGTGGTGACTTCGCGCAGGTCGGCTTCCAGCGAGGTGTTGATATCCCGCAGATTACGCAGTTCGTTATTGAGTAGCTCGCACTCGTCGCGCCAGTGTCCGCTTTGCGCCGCCTGTTGTTTCAGCGCGCTTAAGGCAGCCACCATCTCCTCACGTTCGGCCAGCTGATCGGCTTTTTGCTGAGCATGCTGATAGCTGGCGAACAACCAGCCCACGCCGACGCTGACCAGCGCGATAACGACATAAAAAAGGATGGAAATATCCACGACGCCCCCTGCATCAAGGTATGACCCGCACAAAATAGAATTGTGCTGTATAAACGTCCAGTTTGAAAAGGGTTTTCTGCGAGGGGCTACGCAAAGAAAAAGGCCGAACGGGTCGGCCTTTGGCAAAGAAAAGGAGTAATTAAAGCAGGCGGCGGGCCGCTTCCACCACGATTTTCACCGCGTGGCTTTCGGTCTGCTTCATGGTCTCGGCGTTCGGGATCTCTTGCTGGGTACGGTTCACAATGACACCCGCAACCATACCGGCACGCAGACCCTGGCTTGCACACATGGTCAGCAGCGTAGCGGATTCCATTTCATAGTTCATAACGCCCATAGACTGCCACTCTTCCATCGAGCCTTTGAAACGGCTGACCACGCGACCGGAGAAGGTATCGTAGCGCTCCTGGCCCGGGTAGAAGGTGTCTGAGGAGGCGGTCACGCCAACGTGAGTGGTTGCGCCGACGGATTTCGCGGCTTCCACCAGCGCGGTGGTGCACTCGAAATCGGCCACTGCCGGGAACTCCATCGGGGCAAAGTGCAGGCTCGCGCCGTCCAGACGCACGGACGCGGTGGTGACCAGTACGTCGCCAACGTTGATGTGCGGCTGGATCGCACCGGTCGTACCGATACGCAGGAAAGTACGGATGCCCAGCTGTGCCAGCTCTTCAACGGCAATAGAGGTAGACGGGCCACCGATACCGGTTGAGCAGACGATCACCGCTTTGCCATCCAGCTCTGCCCGCCAGGTCGTGAATTCGCGATGGGCTGCCAGCTTAACCGGCTTATCCATCAGCGCGGCGATCTTTTCCACACGCTCAGGATCGCCAGGGACGATAGCGAGCGTAGCCCCTTGTAAATCATTTTTAGTGAGGCCGAGATGAAAAACATCAGACTTAGACATAGAAAACTCCTCTGTGGGTCAGTTTGTCAGCAGAAGCAAAGCGGTACTTTACCGGAGCATATAGCTTAATTTCGTGACAGATATCACCGCGAATGAAATTGATTGCATTTAATTACCATGAAATAGTGATTAACATCACATTAACGACTTATATCGTTATCTGTTGCACAAAAGATAGCCTGTTTCGGGCACTGTGGATTGTTAACCTGCGGACTATATTTACTTTTGCGCTAATTGGTACGGAGAATGCCATGACTGGAACATCTGGATTTGCCCCTGCTGCTGATCTGCAAGCCTCAACCGTTGTCACTACCCCCGACGAGGCGATTACCGCCGGGGAGACCTCGATTCCGACCCAGGGCGATAATATGCCTGCTTACCATGCCCGGCCCAAAAATGCGCAAGGGGCATTGCCGATCGTCATCGTGATTCAGGAAATTTTCGGCGTACATGAGCATATTCGCGATATCTGTCGCCGCCTGGCGCTGGAAGGCTATCTGGCGGTCGCGCCGGAGCTCTACTTCCGTCAGGGCGATCCGAACGAGTACAGCGACATCCCTACCCTGTTCAGCAATCTGGTCAGTAAAGTGCCGGACGCGCAGGTGCTGGCGGATCTCGATCATGTCGCCAACTGGGCAGCGCGCAACGGTGGCGATCCTCATCGTCTGCTGGCGACCGGTTTCTGCTGGGGCGGACGGATCAGCTGGCTCTATGCCGCCCATAACCCGCAGCTGAAAGCAGCCGTGGCGTGGTATGGCAAACTGGTCGGCGAGAAAACCCTGAACTCACCAAAGCATCCGGTGGATGTGGCTACCGATTTAAACGCCCCCGTGCTGGGGCTCTATGGCGCCGAAGACACCGGCATTCCACTGGATACCGTCGAGACGATGCGTCATGCCCTGCGCGCGGCGAACGCAACGGCGGAGATTGTGGTCTATCCGGGAGCGGGTCACGCGTTTAATGCCGATTACCGTCCGAGCTATCACGAAGAGTCAGCGAAGGATGGCTGGCAGCGGATGCTGGCGTGGTTTGCGCAGTATGGCATTAAAAAATAATACCCTTACGCCCGGCACGTCTGCCGGGCGTACAATCCATGGTTATTAATTCCAGCAATATAAACATCTATTTATATATTCTACAGAGAGGATCACTATTTAAATAACAATCGCCTCCCTGATTTTGTGAGCCATCATAAATTACAAACGCTTTAGGAAATTAACCATACAGTTATGCTTTTCTCTCCTGTATGTGGGGCGTACGCTGGCATTCATATTACTTGCCAAACAGGAGGTTACAGGATGGCTATACCGGTATATCTTTGGTTAACAGACCATACAGGAAATCAGGTTAAAGGTTCAGTTGATATACAAGGAAGAGAAGGAAGCATTGAGATTATAGAGTTTATGCATTCTGTCGATCTTCCCACGGACAACCTTACAGGTAAAATTACTGGCAAACGTATCCATGGTGACTTTGCTTTAATCAAAGAAATTGATAGCTCATCGCCTTACCTTTATAAAGGCGTATCTACTGGTCAAAAATTTAAGCAAGCAGAGCTTAAGTTTTTCCGTATCAATTATAATGGTCAGGAAGAGGAATATTTCCGTATAATGATGGAAAATGTCAGGGTTAATGGAATAGAACCGTTAATGTTCGACATTAAAAATACCACCTTTGAAAGGCACAATCACCTTGAAGCCTTTTATTTAGCTTATGAAATAATCACATGGCACTATCTGGATGGAAATATTATTCATACAGACAGATGGGATGCTGAGGAGGAGGCTACGGTATGACGTGGGTTTATAAAGTAAGTTCGCACTCATTTTATCTGGATGGCACTTATCAGTTTGATGGTCAGTATGCAGGTAGGCCTGGGTTTAAAAACGACTCAGCAAATGAATGTGTAAAAAACAAAGGCCCGCTACCAAGAGGAACGTATACAATAGGACCCGCTTTTTATCATTCTAAAACCAAAGCATGGACAATGAGATTAACTCCCTACGCCGGGAACGATATGTGCGGTCGGGATGGCTTCATGATACATGGGGAAAGTTCATTGCATCCGGGAGAGGCATCCGACGGATGTATCATCCTAACTTTATCCAGTCGTAAAATCATTGCTGCAAGCAGTGATAAAATACTCGTTGTGGAGGATTAATGCTTAATAAAAAATCTCTCTACCTATTGATTATTTATCCTTTTCATACGCACGCAAATAATAATGGATGTGCTATTGTCGGTGCGTCAATGGAGACCGCTTTATTCAATGCCATTTCGCGAGACTTACAAATTGATACGTCGACTATTCAGCGAAACAAAACAACCATTAAAATTATTGACCTTTCTCCTGTATCAAAACTGTACGCGCAATCATTAGCAAAAATCGATTATGAAATGGCTGTGGCACAGGGAAAAGCGACAATACCCGAGGGTGCTTACCTGGACAGTTATTATGAAAACAACACTCAATCCCTCACTGTAAAATACACTTATATCAACAAGAAAAAAAAGGAAGATATATTCATTGCTTCTAGCCTTATAAATGACGATGAATGCTCAGTCAGGTTTAATGGTTATATGGTAATAGCAAGAGAGTTTTAATTATTCAGGAGGGTCATACTTAGGCCGGGCAGGCCTCGCGCCGCCCGGCAATTATTCTCCGGAATTAACCCTGCCGCAAATTCTGCGCCGCTTTCACCATATTCGCCAGTGCGGCGCGCGTTTCAGGCCAGCCGCGGGTTTTCAGGCCGCAGTCCGGGTTCACCCACAGGCGCTCTGCCGGAATGCGCTGAGCCGCTTTTTGCAGCAGGGCTTCAATCCACTCTACGCTCGGGACGTTCGGGGAGTGAATGTCATAGACGCCCGGGCCGATCTCGTTCGGGTAGTCGAACTCTTCAAACGACTCCAGCAGCTCCATATCCGAGCGTGAGGTTTCGATGGTGATCACGTCGGCATCCAGCGCGGCGATGGAGTCCATGATGTCGTTGAACTCGCAGTAACACATGTGGGTGTGGATCTGGGTCTCATCCTTCGCCACCGCAGCGTTGATGCGGAAGGCTTCCACCCCCCACTTCAGATAGGCATCCCAGTCGCTGCGACGCAGCGGCAGCCCTTCGCGCAGTGCCGGTTCGTCAATCTGAATGATGCCGATACCAGCGGCTTCCAGATCCGCCACTTCGTCACGCAGCGCCAGCGCGATCTGCTTCGCGATGGTCTCACGCGTCACATCCTCACGCGGGAAGGACCAGCAGAGAATGGTCACCGGCCCGGTCAACATGCCTTTTACCGGTTTGTCGGTCAGGGACTGGGCATACTTCGCCCACTCGACGGTGATCGCTTCCGGGCGGCTGACGTCCCCGATCACCACCGGCGGTTTCACGCAGCGGGAGCCGTAGCTCTGCACCCAGCCATTCTGGGTAAAGACGAAACCGTCCAGATGCTCACCGAAGTACTCCACCATGTCGTTACGCTCGGCTTCGCCGTGGACCAGCACATCCAGCCCCAGGCGCTCCTGCTCCACAATCGCCTGCTTGATATGTTCGGCGATGCCGGTGCGGTAGTTGCCTGCATCCAGATTGCCCTTTTTGAAGTCCAGACGCAGGCCACGGATCTCGGTGGTCTGCGGGAAGGAGCCGATAGTGGTGGTTGGCCAGGCCGGGAGTTTAAAGCGGGCACGCTGGGCTTCAGCACGCACCTCATAAGGACTCTGACGCTGGCTCTCCTTCGTGGTGATGGCGGCCAGACGTTTCTCAACCGCCGGGTTGTGCACGCGGGTAGAGTGGCGGCGGGCCTGAATTGGCGCGCTCCATGCGGTAATCGCCGCCGTATCGCCGCTGTTCAGCGCATCGCGCAGCAGGGCCAGCTCTTCGCATTTTTGCAGGGCAAAGGCAAACCAGCTCTTCACTTCGGCATCCAGACGGGTTTCGACGCTGAGGTCGATCGGGCTGTGCAGCAGGGAGCAGGATGAGGCGATCCACAGATCGCGTTTGCCAACGATCTCTTTAATCTGACCATATTTTTCTGTCAGATCGGCGCGCCAGACGTTGCGACCGTTCACCAGCCCGGCAGAGAGCAGCCAGTCGGACGGCAGACGGGAATGGAGTTCTGCCACGTCATCTTTACCGTGCACCAGATCAACATGCAGTCCCTGCACCGGCAGCGCAGTGATGGTATCGAGATTTGGCGTCACGCCTTCGAAATAGGTGGTGAGCAGCAGCTTCACCTGGCCCGCGAGGGCGTCGTATGCCGGTTTGAAGGCATCCAGCCATGCCTGCGGCAGCTCCAGCACCAGCGCCGGTTCGTCGATCTGTACCCACTCAACGCCGCGTTTCGCCAGTTCGCCCAGCACCTGCTGGTACACCGGCAGGATCTCATGCAACAGGCTCAGGCGATCAAACTGTTCGCCCTTCACTTTACCGAGCCACAGGTACGTTACCGGCCCCAGCAGAACAGGTTTCACCTGATGGCCGAGGGCCAGGGCTTCGTCCACCTCATCCAGCAACTGGGTCCAGGTCAGTCTGAACTGCTGGCCCTTCACGAACTCCGGCACCATGTAGTGGTAGTTGGTGTTGAACCATTTGGTCATCTCTGCCGCCGCCGCGGGTTCACCCGTTGGCGCACGGCCACGGCCAATGCGGAACAGGGTGTCGATATCTACCGAGCCATCGTTGTTCTGATGACGAGCCGGCACGTTGCCCAGCAGCAGGCTGGTCGTCAGAACATGGTCGTACCAGGCGAAATCGCCCACCGGCAGCAGGTCAATGCCCGCCTGCTTCTGCTGATCCCAGTGGCGGGCACGGAGTTCGCGTCCCACCGCCAGCAGTTCATCACGGGTGGCGTTACCCGCCCAGTAGCTTTCGAGCGCTTTTTTCAGCTCGCGGCGCAGGCCGACGCGCGGGAAACCGAGGGTATGGTTGCGAATTGTCATGATGTGCTCCTTATGGAATTTTCAGTATTTAGCCGTCCAGATGTTTACACTTCCATAATGTGTAGGTACTGTATATTCCTCAAGCGCAAATTGTTCATGGCGAAGTGAAGGACATTCATGATCGAGATAAAACACCTGAAAACGCTCCAGGCGTTGCGGAACTGCGGCTCTCTTGCGGCGGCGGCGGCGGCGCTGCACCAGACGCAATCCGCCCTTTCCCACCAGTTCAGCGATCTGGAACAGCGCCTTGGCTTTCGTCTGTTTGTGCGTAAGAGTCAGCCGCTACGCTTCACGCCGCAGGGTGAGATCCTGCTGCAGCTGGCGAATCAGGTGTTGCCGCAGATCGCCAGCGCGTTGCAGGCCTGCCATGAGCCCCAGCAAACCCGGCTGCGCATCGCCATTGAGTGCCACAGCTGTATCCAGTGGCTGACACCCGCGCTTGAGAACTTCCGCCAGAGATGGCCGCAGGTGGAGATGGACTTTAAATCCGGCGTGACCTTTGACCCGCAACCGTCACTCCAGCAGGGCGAGCTGGATCTGGTCATGACCTCGGATATTCTGCCGCGCAGTGGCCTGCACTATTCGCCGATGTTTGATTTTGAAGTACGGCTGGTGCTGGCCCCGGATCATCCGCTGGCTGCCAGAACGCGCATTACGCCGGAAGATCTGGCGACCGAAACGCTGCTGATCTACCCGGTCCAGCGCAGTCGTCTGGATATCTGGCGTCACTTCCTGCAGCCGGCGAGTATCAGCCCGCAGCTGAAAAGCGTGGACAATACTCTGCTGTTAATTCAGATGGTGGCGGCCCGCATGGGTATTGCCGCGTTACCACACTGGGTGGTGGAGAGCTTTGAACGCCAGGGCCTGGTAGTGACCAGAACCTTGGGCGAGGGATTGTGGAGCCGGTTGTACGCCGCCGTACGCGATGGCGAGCAGCGTCAACCGGTTACCGAGGCCTTTATTCGCTCAGCGCGGAATCACGCTTGCGATCATCTGCCGTTTGTCCGGAGCGCGGAGCGACCCAACGGCGATGCACCCACAGTGAAGCCAGGATCACCGTCCCCCCAATAATGAAGCTCGGCCAGTGCGGTTGTTCCTGCCAGATGGCGAGGTTCACCAGCAGGCCTGCCGGGACGTGAACGTTGTTCATAATCCCGAGCGTTCCGGCATCAACCTGCGTGGCGCCATAGTTCCACATGAAGTAACCCAGCCCGGATGCCACCACCCCCAGCCAGACCAGCACGCTCCACTGCACCGTCGTGGTCGGCAGTTTTTGTGGGTTCCCCAGCATAAACCACGCCGCGACCGCCACAATCGCCGCCCCCATATAAAACCAGGCAAAGGCGTTGTGCTGCGGCATCGGACGGGTTTCCATCAAACGCTTATACCCCACCATGCCGATGGCAAAGCTGATGTTGGCGAGCTGGACAAACATCAGCCCGGTCCAGAAGTGGTCGCTCACTTTGTCGTAGCGAATGATCGCCGCACCCACCACCGCCAGCGCCGCGCTCAGCAGGTAGCCCCAGCGCAAACGGCGTTTGCTCAGCAGATCGTAAATCAGCGTGATATAGAGCGGCGTGAGCACGGTAAACAGCAGGAATTCCGATACCGACAGGTAGACGTAAGCGCGGAAGCTGAACAGGTACATGATGCCGAGCTGCATCGCGCCTACCAGCATGTACAGCAGAAGGGTTTTCAGCGTTTGTCCGCGCGTACGCAGGAACGGCAGGAACACCAGCGCCGCCAGCCCTACGCGCATCAGCACCGAGAAATAGCTGTCGACATATCCGGCGAGATATTCACCGATAAGGCTAAAGGAGAAGGCCCACAGAATAGTGGTGATAATGAGTAGCGCCACAATGCTTGTCTCTTGAAAAGATGGACAGGCATTGTAGCGAACTCCGCGGTTGACAACTGAACGTTAAACAACCAAATGAAGATTATTCAAGAAACAGCTTACGCAGATATTTTGGCACCGCGTTATCGCCGTTAGTGCCGATCACTTCCAGCTCCGGGTGCAGATCTTTCAGGCGCTGGTGGGCGTTTTCCATGATGCAGCCCTTGCCCGCCATGGAGAGCATTTCGGCGTCGTTCATGCCGTCGCCAAAGGCGATGCAGTCCTTAAGATCAAAGCCCAGGC
This sequence comes from Leclercia sp. LSNIH1, assembly GCF_002902985.1. Taxonomy (NCBI): domain Bacteria; kingdom Pseudomonadati; phylum Pseudomonadota; class Gammaproteobacteria; order Enterobacterales; family Enterobacteriaceae; genus Leclercia; species Leclercia sp. LSNIH1. The sequence goes on from NZ_CP026167.1 coordinate 701,680, forward strand.
GTTTGGCTACCGCTTCAAGGGCATGCCCCTTGGAGACGCCGCCCGCCATCACTTCCAGGCAGGTCAGCGTGGAGAAGCTAACGTTAACCCGATCGCCCCAGCGGGCGTTAATCGCCTGCTCCAGCGGCAGCAGCGCTTCGTGGCTGTCGGTGGTGAAGAACACCTTGCTGATGCCTTCCGGCTCCAGCAGACCCGGCTCATACAGCGAATAGTTGAATACCGCCTCTTTAAAGAAACGCATCTCGTCCGGGCGGTGACGGTTCATAAACCACTCGTCGTCGCGATAGACGTTGGTGATGATGTCGGGGTTGTTGTGCATGATCCCGAACAGATCGGTGGCGATGTCGCGATCGAGGTTATGGGTGAAGATCAGATTACCGTCCAGATCGTGCACGCGGGCGCCGTTGGAGGTGATCATATAGGATTTGATCTCCAGATTATCGCGGATCTGCCCCACATCAACGTGGTGGCGACCGGTGGCGAAGACAAAATTCACGCCTCGGGCGGTCAGGAGTTTCAGGGTCTCTTTCGCGTAGGGCGATAAAGTGTGATCGGGGGAGAGCAGCGTGCCATCTAAATCAGACGCGACAACCTGGTACATAGAAAAATTTAACCTCTGGTGAATATCAGTTATGCCTGTCGAAAAAGTCGACGATGGCGTGGAGTGCGACCGATCGCATGGCGTCCTTTTCGAAAAGGATCTCATGGTACGCGCCGTTTATGACCAGCGGTTTACCCCCTTCGCAAGGGTGACCGGCTGCGGCCCGGCGTTCACAGAAGCGGTCGTGCATGCGGTTATCCACCACCCGCTCCTCTTCAGCCTGAAGGATGAGCGTGGGCGTATCGTCCTGACCGGCACCCGCCAACACCTCTTCACCCGCCAGAATACCTTCGCGTACCCAATGCCAGGTGGGGCCGCCAACGCGCAAGCGCGGCTCATCGGCATAGAAACGCAGGTTGCGGCGATAACGCTGCTGGCTGTGGGTTAAGACGTTGATGGCAAACGGCAAAGCCCGCCAGCGTCCTGTTCCGATGGCGTAGCCTTCACGAATGCGCTGATGGCCCTCAGCCCAGTCGAGAAGATGGCGCACCATCCAGTCCGGAAAACGTATCACAATGCCATACATCGGCGCGGTAAGCGCAATGGCATCGCACTGGTGATCGTAGCGCTGCAAAAAGAGCGTAGAGATGGCGCCGCCCATGGAGTGCGCAAGAATATAGCGCTTGCGCCACGGGCCGGGCTGCACTTCCTGCTGCCAGAATGCGGCCAGATCGTCGACGTAATCGCTGAAGTTTTCCACGTGGCCACGATGGGTATCCGGCAACATCCGACCGGAAAGTCCCTGCCCGCGATGGTCGATAATTAACACATCAAAACCCAGATGGAACAGATCGTACGCCAGCTCGGCATATTTGATGTAGCTTTCGATACGTCCGGGGCAGACGACAATCACCCGGTCATTTTTTTCATCACGGAAACGAACGAAGCGTACCGGGATATCCCCAACGCCCGTAAACTCATCTTCCTCGCGCTGGCGCCAGAAATCGGTCAACGGTCCCATGGAGAAAGCAGCAAATGCCTTTTCTCGCGTTTCCCAGTCCTTATTCAGCTGAAACATCGGGTTTACGCCCCTGTAAGCCAAGGAATATCGTTTTTTTGTGACAGGCCGTAAAATGACGCAACATTAGCGTATTGTGGCATAAAAATAGACGATTCGGGAGTTTCAAATGACCTTTGAGTGGTGGTTCGCCTACCTGCTGACATCCATTATCCTCAGCCTTTCACCGGGCTCAGGGGCGATCAATACCATGACCACCGCCATGAACCACGGCTATCGCGGCGCAGCGGCGTCCATTGCCGGCTTGCAAACCGGGCTGGCTATTCACATTGTGCTGGTCGGCGTGGGGCTCGGCACGCTCTTCTCCCGTTCGGTGCTGGCCTTCGAAGTGCTGAAATGGGCCGGGGCAGCCTATCTGATCTGGCTGGGTATTCAGCAGTGGCGCGCCGCAGGGTCCCTTGACCTCAACACGCTCGCCCAGACGCAAAGCAGGGGAAAACTGTTTAAGCGGGCGGTATTTGTGAACCTGACCAACCCGAAGAGCATCGTCTTTCTTGCCGCCCTGTTTCCGCAGTTCATCGTGCCGCATCAGCCCCAGATCATGCAGTACGTGGTGCTCGGCTTGACCACTGTTGTGGTCGATATCATTGTGATGATTGGCTATGCGACGCTGGCTACGCGGATTGCGGCATGGATTAAAGGGCCTCGTCAGATGAAGGCCCTGAATAAAGTGTTCGGTTCGCTGTTTATGCTGGTGGGTGCGCTGCTGGCATCAGCAAGGCACGCTTAACGCGACAGGATCAGGTGAATGCCGAAGCCGGCGAATAACGCGCCGGCAACGCCGTCAATCCACTTCGCCAGACGTTGGTAGCCGCGTCGCATGGAGGGTAACGCAAACAGGCTTGCCACCACGGTGAACCAGGCAAACGTCTCCAGGACGATCAGCAGGAAAATGCCCCAGCGCGCCCCAGCACCGACATCCTCACCCACGAACAGTGAAAATACCGAGCCGAAATAGATAATGGCTTTTGGATTAGCGAGGTTCGTCAGCAGCCCTTTCACAAAGCTGCGTCCGCTGGCCGCCAGCTCCATTTTAGGCTCAGACGCTTCGTTATCCTCTTTTTTGAACGCCCCGCGCAGCATCTGATAGCCCATCCAGCACAGATAGAGACCGCCGCCGACCATAATGATGTTATGCAGCCAGGCCATCTTAGCGAGGATCAGGTTCAGGCCCAGCAGGGCCAGGGCAGCCCAGACCATAACGCCAAGCGTAATGCCCAGCACGCCCATCATCGCCTCTTTGCGCGAACGGCTCACCGCCGTTTGGGACACGAAGAAAAAGTCGGGGCCAGGGCTCATCAGCGCCACAATATGCACCAGCGCCACGGTCAGAAACAGGGTTAACATAATTAACTCGCGGGGAAATAGTTCAGGGAGCAATCATCCTGGCACTTTTTTGCCGGGCTGACTACTCCTCATCATCACCATCGGTATGAGAACGAATAAGCGCCATAAACTCTTTGCCGAAGCGCTCCAGTTTGCGGGTGCCCACGCCGTTGACGCTGAGCATTTCGCTGGCGCTGAGCGGCATCTGCTCGGCCATCTCAATCAGCGTGGCATCGTTGAACACCACATAAGGTGGGATATTCTCTTCGTCGGCGATGGCTTTGCGCAGCTTACGCAGCTTGGCAAACAGCTTACGATCATAGTTGCCGCCGTAGGATTTCTGCATCACACGCGGTTTCAGCGCCACCACGCGCGGCAAGGCGAGCTGCAATTCGACTTCGCCGCGCAGCACCGGACGGGCGGCTTCGGTGAGCTGCAGCGCGGAGTGCTGGGCAATGTTCTGGGTGGCAAAGCCCAGGTGGATAAGCTGGCGGATCACGCTGACCCAGTGCTCATGGCTCTGATCGCGGCCAATGCCATACACCGGCAGCTTGTCATGCCCCATCTCGCGGATGCGCTGATTGTTGGCGCCGCGCAGCACTTCCACCACGTAGCCCATCCCGAAGCGCTGATTGACGCGGCCAATGGTGGAGAGCGCCTTGCGGGCGTCCATCAGCCCGTCGTACTGCTTCGGCGGGTCGAGGCAGATATCGCAGTTGCCGCACGACTCCTGGCGCCCCTCGCCAAAATAGTTCAGCAGCACCAGACGGCGACAGGTTTGCGCTTCGGCAAAGGCGCCCATCGCGTTGAGCTTGTGACGCTCGATATCCTGCAACTGCCCCTGCGGTTTCTCTTCCAGACAGCGACGTAGCCAGGCCATATCCGCCGGATCGTAGAAGAGCATCGCCTCGGCGGGCAGGCCGTCACGCCCGGCACGGCCTGTCTCCTGGTAGTAGGATTCGATATTGCGCGGAATGTCGAAATGCACCACAAAGCGCACGTTCGGCTTGTTGATACCCATACCGAAGGCGACGGTCGCCACCACAATTTGCAGATCGTCGCGCTGGAATTTCTCCTGCACGTCGGCACGGATGTGGTTTTCCAGCCCCGCATGATAGGCCGCGGCGCTGAAGCCGCGGCTTTGCAGACGGGCGGCGGTGTCTTCAACCTTCGCCCGGCTGTTGCAATAGATAATGCCGGATTTACCGCGCTGCTCCTGGACGTAGCGCAGGAGCTGATCGAGGGGCTTAAATTTCTCCATCAGCATATAGCGGATATTCGGGCGGTCGAAGCTGCTGACCTGGATCAGCGGATCGTTGAGCCCCAGCAGACGGACAATATCCTGCCGGGTGGTGTCGTCGGCGGTAGCGGTAAGGGCCATAAACGGCACCGACGGGAAGCGCTGACGCAGCTGACCGAGGGCGGCATACTCCGGGCGGAAATCATGCCCCCACTGGGAGATACAGTGCGCTTCGTCTACCGCCAGCAGTACCGGGTTCCAGTGCGCCAGATGCTCAAGGAAGTTATCCAGCATCAGACGCTCCGGAGCGATATAGAGCAGACGAACCTGCCCGGTGCGGCACCCGGCCATCACCTCCTGCTGCTGCTCGCGGGTCTGGGTAGAGTTGAGGCAGGCCGCCGCCACGCCGTTCGCCAGCAGCTGGTCGACCTGGTCTTTCATCAGCGAGATCAGCGGTGAAACCACCACCGTCAGGCCATTCAGTACCAGCGCGGGAACCTGATAGCACAGCGATTTACCGCCGCCTGTCGGCATGACCACCAGACAGTCACGCCCCTCAAGGGCCGTGTTGATGATGGTTTCCTGGCCCGGGCGGAACTGGTGATAGCCAAAGGTTTCATGCAAAACCTGTTTAGCCAGCGACTCCTGATTAACGACTTCCGCCTGCACCACATCAACCCCATTTGCCCGAAATTAAAACAGGCGCTATTTTCAGCGCCTGCGAGAGAAACTTCAACGTTTAAGAGAAAAACATTCGAGGAGGCTAGAAAAGATCGTTCAGCATCACGCCCACACCCACGCGGGTCTGGTTGAAGTTGTAGTCGATGAGGGATTCACCATAGCCGCTGTAGACCTGGGTATACAGACGAACATGTTTGGTCAGCGGGTAGCTGACGCCCATCTCTGCGCCGCCATAGCCGGTGTTCCAGTTGTACTGCCCTTTCACACTCAGCACCGCTTCGCCCAGCTGATAGCCCACCCGCAGCTGGTAGTAGCCCATGTATTTGGTGATATCCGGGTTATCGTCGATGTTACCCACTACATACCAGGGCTTCACCTCCACCAGCCAGTTGCCGTTCTGCGCCATCAGGCGGCTATAGATACGGTTCCAGCTGCGCGAGGTGGGATCGGAGCGACCGTTGGATTGATGGTTGTAGCCAAATTCCACGTCCCGCAGCGTCCAGCCCGCCAGCGAGTAGTCGGTGGCGAAGCCAAGGAACAGCTGCGGCTCGTAGTTGGTCTCACGGAACGGCGACGATTCATCGCTGTTAGATAACTGCCACCATGACTTCTGCGTATAGGAGGCGCCCAGAATGGAATTCTGCCCCAGAATCCCGCGCCACAGCGGGAAGGCGAGACTCAGCTGGAATTTCACCTCATCTTTCTGCGAATCGTCGGCCCAGTCATAGGTTTTGATCGCCTCTTTATTGAGGTCGCTGGTCACGGTATAGATCAGGTAATTGCTGTCGTAAGGATAGAGCGTAAAAGGATTATCGTGCTCCTCCAACAGGTTAGCGATGATGCTGCCCCGCACGGCAGGCACCTCCTGAGTTGTCGCGTCCTGCGCAAATGCCGAAAGAGGCAGCGCAGCCGCCGCCATGAGTACGGCCTGATATGTCCGCATCGGTGTTGCTCTCCTGCAAAGCGTTTTAATGAGAAATATTTTGATCCCTTTTAGCATATTTAATGATGAGTGGCTTCACCTGTGCTCCGAATCTGGCAATTCAATTTGATGGGGCATAAAATCAACATTCTTTTAACAATAAGGATGTGACGTGTTATGTCTGCCACGCTTACTGCCGAAGAAGCGCTGAAGCTTGTCGGCGAGATTTTCGTCTACCACATGCCGTTCAACCGTGCTCTGGGGCTGGAGCTTGAGCGCTACGAAAAAGATTTCGCCCAACTGAGCTTTAACAATCAGCCAATGATGGTCGGTAACTGGGCTCAAAGCATTCTGCATGGCGGCGTTATTGCCTCCGCCCTCGACGTTGCAGCCGGTCTGGTCTGCGTTGGCAGCACCCTGACCCGCCACGACACCATTAACGAAGATGAGCTGCGCCAGCGCCTGTCGCGAATGGGAACCATCGACCTGCGCGTCGATTATCTGCGTCCGGGTCGCGGCAATCGCTTCACCGCCAGCAGCAGCCTGCTGCGTGCAGGCAATAAAGTCGCCGTCGCCCGCGTGGAACTGCATAACGAAGAGCAGCTCTATATCGCCAGCGCAACTGCCACTTATATGGTGGGTTGAGAGGGTAAAATCAGGTAAAATTGCGTGACATATTTGTAACGGATTTTCCTGATGGATGCTAAACAGACGCGGCAGGGCGTTTTACTCGCGCTTGCCGCTTATTTTATCTGGGGTATCGCGCCCGCCTACTTCAAGCTGATTCACTACGTTCCTGCCGATGAAATTCTCACTCACCGCGTGATCTGGTCGTTTTTCTTTATGGTGGCCCTGATGAGCGTAAGCCGTCAGTGGTCAGGGGTGAAAACGCTTCTGCAAATGCCTAAGAAAATTTTCCTGCTGGCGCTCTCCGCCGTATTGATTGGCGGCAACTGGTTGCTGTTCATCTGGGCGGTGAACAACCAGCATATGCTGGAGGCGAGCCTCGGCTATTTCATTAACCCGCTGGTGAATATCGTGCTGGGGATGTTGTTCCTCGGCGAGCGCTTCCGTCGGATGCAGTGGCTGGCGGTGCTTCTCGCCTTTTGTGGCGTGCTGGTTCAGCTGTGGACCTTTGGCTCGCTGCCGATCATCGCTCTGGGGCTGGCGTTCAGCTTCGCCTTTTATGGTCTGGTACGTAAAAAAATCGCCGTCGAAGCGCAAACCGGGATGCTGTTTGAAACCCTGTGGCTGCTGCCAGTGGCCGCCATTTATCTGTTTGCTATCGCCGACAGCAGCACCAGCCATATGGGCAGCAACCCGTGGACGCTGAACGTGATGCTGATGGCCGCCGGTGTGGTCACGACCATCCCGCTGCTCTGCTTTACCGGTGCGGCAACGCGCTTGCGCCTGTCAACGCTGGGCTTCTTCCAGTATATCGGCCCGACGCTGATGTTCCTGCTGGCGGTGCTGTTCTACGGCGAAGTGCCGGGTGCGGATAAGATGGTGACTTTCGCGTTTATCTGGGTGGCGCTGGCGGTGTTTGTGGCGGATGCGATTTATACCCAGCGCAGGACGCGCAGAGGGCTGTAGTGCTTTTTTGCCGGATGGCGCTTCGCTTATCCGGCCTACGGGTTCGTGCTTTTCCAGGCCCGGTAAGCGTAGCGCCACCGGGCGCAACACTCACAACCAGTTACGGCGCTTGAAGTAGAGATACGGCGCCAGCCCGGCAAGCACCATAAAGACAATCGCCCCCGGGTAGCCAAAGCTCCACTTCAGCTCCGGCATAAACTCGAAGTTCATCCCGTAGCTGGACGCCACTAAGGTAGGCGGCAGGAAGACCACCGACACCACTGAGAAGATCTTGATGATGCGGTTCTGCTCGATGTTGATAAAGCCCATCGCCGCCTGCATCAGGAAGTTCACCTTCTGGAACAGGGATTCGTTGTGCGGCAGCAGGGATTCGATATCGCGGAGGATCTCACGCGCCTGCTCCAGCTGCCCACCCGGCAGACGTGCCTTGCGCACCAGGAAGTTCAGCGCGCGCTGGGTATCCATCAGACACAGACGGACTTTCCAGCCGATATCTTCCAGCTCTGCCAGCGTTGACAGCGCTTCATCGTACTCATCGCCCTGATGCCCTTCCATGATCACCCGGCTCAGCTCTTCCAGATCGCTGTAGATGTTCTCAATCTCATCCGCCAGCTGTTCGATTTTGGTTTCAAACAGGTCAAGCAGCAGCTCATAGGCGTTGCCGTCCACCATCGCCTGGTTACGGGCACGCATACGGTAGAGGCGGAACGCAGGCAGTTCACGCTCGCGCAGGGTAAACAGGCGGCCATCGCGGATGGTAAATGCGACGGTGGAGTTACCGGCGTGATCTTCGGCATCTTCAAAGAAGAAAAAGGAGTGAATATGCAGGCCATCTTCGTCTTCAAAGAAACGGGCCGATGCTTCGATGTCTTCCAGTTCCGGGCGGGTGGCCAGGCTTTGTCCGAGCTCAGATTGTACGCGCAGGCGTTCGTCGTCATCCGGTTCGACCAGATCCACCCAAACGGCATCAATGAGGGGTTGTGACTCTTCAGCTTCAAGCCGAATCAGTCGGTTTTTTTCCAGTTGAAATGCGCTCAGCATGACCGGGACTCCCAATGCAAAAAATATCGGACAGTTCGGTGGGCACACAGAAACAATTTGGGTTTCAGACCATTAAACAGCCTGACTCAGCGCGACGGGAAGAAGTGTCGCTGACAACCACTAAGGCCATCAGCGTGAGGAGATAGCCTTAGGAGTTGTTCCTGGATGACAGGGAATTGAGCCAGTATCTACTGGGTGTGTCCAAGGCGAATGTCCTCTTAGCGTAATCGTGCGCGCATGTTACGCCAGCAGTCACGGCGGCGTCAACTCGCAACGGAACGCTGAAGGGTAATAAATAGCCTTATACATATAAGGCTAGCAGATAGTTACAAAATAGTGATATTTTTCTGAAAGTTACACGGTTTCCAGCCTGGCGTAAGCGGCCACAAGCCATTTGATGCCCTGCCCCTGGAACGCCACCTGCAGACGGCTGTGCTCGCCACTGCCTTCCAGATTGACGATGGTGCCTTCGCCAAATTTGGCATGGCGAACGCGCTGGCCCAGCTTAAAGCCGCTGTCGCTTTCCGAGACCGGCGTCCCCAGACGCTGATGGCTCACCGGGCGGCTGATGCTTGCGCGCAGGCGTACCTCTTCCACACACTCCTCCGGCAGCTCGCCGACAAAGCGTGACGGGCGGTGATAGACCTCTTTGCCGTACAGACGGCGGGTTTCGGCATAGGTCAGGGTCAGCTTTTGCATCGCGCGGGTCACGCCCACATAGGCCAGACGACGCTCCTCCTCCAGACGTCCGCCCTCATCCAGCGACATCTGGCTCGGGAACATCCCCTCTTCCATGCCGACGATAAATACCTGCGGGAACTCCAGACCTTTGGCCGAGTGGAGGGTCATCAGCTGCACCGCGTCCTGCCAGGTGTCGGCCTGCCCTTCGCCCGCTTCCAGCGCGGCATGGGACAGGAACGCCTGCAGCGGCATCAGGTCTTCATCTTCTTCGTTGTAGCTGAACTGACGCGTGGCGGTCACCAGCTCCTCTAAGTTCTCGATACGGGTCTGGCCTTTCTCGCCTTTCTCCTGCTCATACATCATGCGCAGGCCGGAGTCTTTGATCACCCGGTCGGTCTGAACGTGCAACGGCATGTCGGCGGTTTCCTGGGCCAGAGCTTCGATCAGCTCCAGGAAGCGCTGGAGCGCGCTGGCTGCGCGTCCGGCAAGCGCCCGCTCCTGCAGCAGCTCGCGACACGCCTGCCACAGCGTCAGCTGGCGATCCCGGGAGGTCTGACGCACCACATCCAGGGTGCGATCGCCGATGCCGCGGGTTGGCGTGTTGACCACGCGCTCGAAGGCTGCGTCGTCGTTGCGATTGGCGATCAGACGCAGATAGGAGAGCGCGTCTTTGATCTCCTGACGTTCGAAGAAGCGCATGCCGCCGTAGATGCGGTAGGGCATGCTGGCCTGTAGCAGCGCCTCTTCCAGCACACGCGACTGGGCGTTACTGCGATAGAGGATGGCGCATTGCTCCAGCGCCCCGCCGTTGTCCTGCCAGGTTTTGATCCGGTTGACCACAAAGCGGGCTTCATCCAGCTCGTTGAAGGCGCAGTAGAGGGAGATCGGCTCGCCGTCGATGCCCTCGGTCCAGAGCTTTTTGCCCAGGCGCCCGTTGTTATTTTCAATCAGGGCGTTGGCGGCGCTCAGAATGTTGTTGGTGGAGCGGTAGTTCTGTTCCAGGCGAATGGTCTCTGCGCCCGGGAAATCCTTCAGGAAGCGCTGGATGTTCTCGACCTGCGCGCCGCGCCAGCCGTAGATCGACTGGTCGTCGTCGCCGACGATCATCACTTTGCTGGAGTCGCCCGCCAGCAGGCGGATCCAGGCATACTGAATGTTGTTGGTATCCTGGAATTCATCGACCAGGATGTTGGTAAAGCGTTCGCGATAGTGCTGCAGAATATGCGGTTTGTTGAGCCACAGTTCATGAGCGCGCAACAGCAGCTCGGCAAAATCTACCAGTCCTGCGCGATCGCAGGCTTCCTGGTAGGCCTGGTAGACCTTCTGCCAGGTCTGCTCTATCGGGTTACCAAAGCTCTGGATATGGTGCGGACGCAGCCCTTCGTCTTTCTGGCTGTTGATGTACCACATCGCCTGACGCGGCGGCCACTGCTTCTCGTCGAGGTTCATCGCCTTGATCAGGCGCTTCAGGAGACGCAGCTGGTCTTCGCTGTCGAGGATCTGAAAGTCCTGCGGCAGGTTAGCGTCCAGGTGGTGCGCACGCAGCAGGCGGTGCGCCAGCCCGTGGAAGGTACCCACCCACATGCCGCCCTGGCTGGTGCCCATCAGCTGGGCGATACGGTGGCGCATCTCCGCCGCCGCTTTGTTGGTGAAGGTCACCGCCATAATGGAGTATGGCGAACAGTTCTCCACGCTCTGCAACCAGGCAATACGGTGCACCAGCACGCGTGTCTTACCACTGCCCGCCCCAGCCAGTACCAGCATGTTGGTGCGCGTCGCGGCAACCGCGTCACGCTGTTTGTCATTGAGGCTGTCGAGCAGGTAAGAAACGTCCATTGGCACCGTCACGTAGTAATCAGGAAGACTGCAAAACGCCCGCTGGCGCTTCGCTTACCGGGCCTTCGACCGCAAAACCCTGGTAATTTATACAATATTACTGGTGATTATATCAGCGTGGTGAGGGATGCCAACCGTGAAATTTCCAGGTGCGGCAGCAGACGGCTGTCCAGCGTAGTCATCAGATCGGCATTTTCAGGCTTGATCCAGCAGGCCTGCATGCCGCAGCGGATCGCCCCAGCAACATCGGTGGTCAGGTCATCGCCCACGTGAAGAATATTCCCCAGCGGCAGGTCGAGCTTCTCCGCCGCCAGATGGTACATATCGTTAAAGGGCTTCGAGCGCCCATGCGGGCCTGCGCGCAGCACAAACTGGAAGTAGTCGCCAAGGCCGAACAGTTCCGGCTGGGCATTGCCGTTGGTGATAGCCACCAGCGGCCACTTTTCGGCAAGCGCAGCCAGCGTGTCGTGCGTCTCCTGCGGGACGTCGATACGGCTGCGCCATGTCGCGAAGTGCGCCATCGAGGCTTCTGCGCCAAGCGCGGCCTCGGCAGCGGTCAGACCCGCGTTGAGCATAGCCAGCTCAACGGCCCGACGGCGCCATTCCGTCACATCGTGATAGATTTCCGGCTCGGTCTGCCGTAACGCCTGGCGAAGACGGTGAAACTCTTTGTTTTCCAGCGCTTTTAACGCCGGATGATAGTTTTGTACAAAGGCCAGTGCTTCCTGCTCGGTTCGCAGGATCACCTGACGGTTGTCGTAAAGGGTGTCATCAAGGTCAAACGTCAGGGCAGAGATTTGGCCTAATGGACGATAAAAACGCATTATTTCCCCCGTTTGGCGCGTGGATGCGCCGCGTCGTACACCGAGGCAAGGTGTTGAAAATCGAGATGGGTATAGATTTGGGTGGTGGACAAGTTGGCGTGGCCCAGCAGCTCCTGGACGCCACGCAGGTCACCGCTGGACTCCAGCATGTGGGTGGCGAACGAATGGCGCAGTTTATGGGGATGGACATGGCTGTTCAGCCCCTGCTTAATCCCCCACTCGGCAAACCGTTTTTGCACGTTACGCGCCGAGATGCGCTTGCCGAGCTTCGAGAGGAAGAGCGCCTCCTCTTCGGTACCAAACAAGCCGCGCAGATCGAGCCAGTGCTCAATCCACACCACGGCATTGCGGCCAATGGGCAAGCGCCGCTCTTTGCTGCCTTTGCCCATCACCCACACTTCCCCGGTATCCAGATCGAGATGTTTGATATCCAGGTTAACCAGCTCGGAAAGACGCAGGCCGGCGCCGTACATCACCTCCAGCATGGCGCGGTCACGCACCGCCAGTGGATCGTTGAGATCGATATCCAGCAGGCGGTTAACGTCATCCACGTCGATATTTTTGGGCAGATGGCGCGGCGCCTTCGGGGCGGCGATCCCTTTGGCCGGATTGGCGCTGAGTTCGCCCTGGCTGACCAGCCAGTCAAAGAAGCTGCGCAGTGCCGAGAGCCGAAGCGCAAGGCTGGCCGGGCCTAACCCTTTACGGCGGCTGCGCACGGCAAACGTGCGCACCGTGGCGGCATCACATTGTTGCCAGCTCGTCAGGCCGATTTCATCGGCTAACTGCATGATGGCATCAAGCTGACGCTGATAGTTCAACAGGGTGATCGGGCTGAGCTGGCGCTCAATGCCCAGATAGCGCAGAAAACGGGTAACGGCAGGTGCCAGCTGAGCGTCCGTCATACGCGTTCAATCCAGCGCTCCAGCAGCTCGGGCAGCATCTGCGCAATCTCCTGCAGCAGTTGTGTGCCTTGTCCCTGCTGGTAATGATGCGGATCGCGGCTGGTAAACAGCATTACACCAAGCTCGCCGTCGCGTCCCATCAGCGACATGGCTACCGACCCGATGGCTTTGGCCTCTGGCAGCACCACCAGGAGTTCAGGACCATTCAGCTGTCCAAGATAGTGGTCCGCTTGTCCCATACGCTGAATGCGCAGCGGCTCAAACGCCTGACGCGACAGGGCCAGATGGGTAAAACGTGAGGGTGCGCCAATGCGCCAGCGGTCCGGGAAGAGGCGTATCGTGGCACCCGCCAGCCCCAGATCCCGCGCCCAGCGATGCAAACGGAGAAGAAATTCGTCCAGGCTGCTGGCCGACGCCAGCCGGGATTGCAGGTGCAGGAGGCGATAGAACAGCCCTTCATTACTGCTCGCCTGCTCCATCAGCAGGGAGATGTTCTCTTCAAGATGGTTTATATGGTTGCGCGCGCGCGCCATATGCCACTCAACCAGCGAGACCGTGCCGCGGATCGGGTGCGGGACGCGCATCTCTTCAACGACACGCGCATTGCGAATAAAGAAATCAGGATGGCGCAACAGGTAATCAACAACCGCCCGGTCGTCCATTGCCGTCAGCGTCTCCTGCAGTTCTTCTCCTGGTTGTTTCATAGATGGATAAACCCGTCATAAACTTGTGTCGCCGGGCCGGTCATATAGAGCGGCTGGCCCGGGCCTTTCCAGGCGATATCGAGACGCCCGCCTGGTAAATCCACGCGAACCTCTGGTGCCAGTAAACCCTGCGTAATCCCCACCGCAACGGCCGCACAGGCACCGCTGCCGCACGCCTGCGTCTCGCCTGCGCCACGTTCAAAAACGCGCAGACGGATGTGTTCGCGGGTGAGAACCTGCATAAATCCAATGTTGGCGCGTTCCGGAAAACGCTCATGGCTCTCCAGCACCGGGCCGAGGGTTTCGACGGGCGCCGTCGCCACGTCATCAACCTGAATCACGCAGTGCGGGTTCCCCATGGAGACCACGCCGCACAAGACTGTCTGTTCCGCCGCGCGCATGATATAGGTCTTTTCCGCTTTGTTGGCGCGGAACGGCACCTGCGAGGGTTCGAAGTTCGGCTCGCCCATATTCACCCGCACCAGCTCGTCGTCGGTCACGCTCAGTACCATCCGTCCGTTGGCGGTGCTGACGCGAATATCGCGCTTGTTGGTGAGCCCCTTCAGACGGACAAAACGGGCAAAACAGCGCGCGCCGTTGCCGCACTGGTAGACTTCGCTGCCGTCGGCATTAAAGATGCGATAGTGAAAATCGAGATCCGGATCGTAGGGCGGCTCAACCACCAGCAGCTGATCAAACCCCACCCCCAGGTGCCGATCGGCCAGACGGCGGATCAGCTCCGGGGAAAAGAAGACATTCTGCGTTACCGCGTCGACGACCATAAAGTCATTGCCAAGGCCATGCATCTTAGAAAACTGCATTATTTACTCCATTGCGCGGACAGGAGCGCTTGTCAGTAATTGACCTGGCTTGGACCGTTGTTGTCGCCACGATCGTTACGATCCGGCATCGTGGTTTGCACTGGGCTTTCCACTTTTTTGGTCGGCGGTGGTGCGGTTTCATCTGCTGGCGGGAAATAGAGCGGCCCTTTCAGACCACATCCGGTCAGGCTAAACAGCGTAAGGAGAACGGCAAGCGTTCGAAAAACGTTTTTCATTATCATGTTGCCTGTAAGTTCAAATCTGTTTTCTATCATCGCAGGAGAAGGCACAAAAGCAAGAGTTTGCCGCTAACCTGCAACCGGAATTATTTAGCGTTATACTGCCGCCATCACGAAAAACAGGAACAGAACCATGAATGACAGTGAATTCCATCGCCTCGCCGATAACCTGTGGCAAACCATCGAAGAACGCCTGGATGACTGGGATGGCGACAGCGACATCGATTGTGAAATCAATGGCGGCGTGCTGACCATCAGCTTTGAAAACGGCAGCAAAATCATTATTAACCGCCAGGAGCCGCTTCACCAGGTCTGGCTCGCCACCAAACAGGGCGGCTACCACTTCGACCTGAAAGGCGACGAGTGGATTTGCGATCGCAGCGGTGAGACCTTCTGGGATCTGCTTGAGCAGGCTGCGACGCAGCAGTCGGGTGAAGAGGTTAGCTTCCGCTAAGGCTGTTTTGCCGGATGGCGCTTCGCTTATCCGGCCTACGGGTTCGTGCCTTTGTAGGCCCGGTAAGCGTAGCGCCACCGGGCAATGGCCGTCAGGAGAAATACTGCTGCAACAGCGGGGTACTGGCGTCCTGTCTGTCAGGGACGACCGGGGTAATCGCCTGGGTGCGGAACGGGATCACCTGCGCACGGCCATCCACCTTCACAATCTGATAGAACTGCGGCAGGTTGAAGTTGATAAAACTTGAGCCGTAGGTGAAGCGGTCATGGGAAGAGGAGTAGAAGCGGCTGACGTCGCGCACCAGCTCCTCTTTGCTGCCTTCACAGTGGTGATACACTTCGGCGCGGTTGGTTTCGTCGAGGATGTAGATATTGAACCCGGCATCCTCCCCCGTCTCCTCAAAGAAGAACTGAATAATCCCTTCACTGGCGAAGCCGTCCACCACCTGCGGCAGTTTAACGTGGTTGGTCTCAACCTGTACCGACAGACCGTGCAGTTTGTTGTGCGAAATGGCGCCGTAAAACTCAATGGCGTTTTCCAGCTTCTGCACCGAGACGTTCAGACGTTCAAAGAAGAGGCCCCAGGTCTGGCCGGAGACGCGCAGCGCTTTAAAGCGCCCGGTTTCCTGACGGGTACTGGAGAGGCGCAGATCGATACATTCAGAGACCAGCTGCTGTACGCGGGTACGGATCAGGCCGCGCAGATGCTGGCTGTAACAGAAGACCTCGACGCTGTCCGGCGGCGCGGCATCCTGGTGCATTTTACCGAGAATCGTTTTCAGCGCTTCGATCATCGCCTGCTCGCCGTTGAAGTGCAGGGTACGCACTTCGTTCCACGAGTTGCGGTAGAGCAGATCGACGCTGCCCACCAGGCAGTTTTGCTGCTCGCCAAAGCTGAAGACGTCCAGCTTGCGGAAATCAAAATGGACCACCTGATTGCGGAACGCCGCCGTCGGGTCATATTCCAGGTTGACGATAATCGCCAGATGGCGAATTTCGCACGGACTGTAGAGCGCTTTCGGCGTAGGCGCAGGCAGACGCAGCGGGAAGTGGTGCGACACATCGGCGACCATTTCCTGCAGCTTGGCTAAATCGACAATCTCGTTACCTTTAATAAACAGACGCGTGCGGGAGGTCAACAGGCCGTTGAACCAGGCCCACGCCACCAGCTTGTTCAGGTAACGGTTATATTCCAGCGGCTGATGGCTGATGATCGAATCCATGCTCGGCGCACGGTTATACAGATACCAGCCGGTACGGTTAGCACGACCCGGTGGAACATAGATAAAGGTCAGGTTCGGTTCAGACAGGTCCGGCGAAATCTGTGGGTTCACCAGCGTCACTTTACCCGGCAGCGCTTCAAACGCCGCGTACAGCTTACGGGTCAGCACCCCGATGTCCTGCGGGCTGGCGGAAACGCTGAGGTTGTTACGACGGGCAAAGCGGATCAGGTTACGGTAGCTCTGCATCATTGCATCGAGCAGTTCGTTGTGCGCTTCACGCACCTGATCGATCTTCCAGTTGGCGCGGTTATCCAGCATCGACAGGCGCTCTTCGTCCCATCCCCACTCTTTAACTAACTGACTGACCACTTCACGACGCCAGCCGACGCAGGCGCGTTCGCGGCTGAGCTTCTCACAAACTTTAAGATAGAAACATCGACGGACCAGATCGAGACGGGTCGGATCGTCGATGGCTTTCAGGTATTCGGTGACGCGCTCAAGCATCATGCAGTAGGCATCAAGACCGAAAGAGACAATCTCGCCATCATGCAGACGCTGTTTAATGTCTTTCGCCAGCAGGCGCGGGGTTGGGTATTCCCAGGAATAGGCTTCGAGCAGCAGCGTTTTCAGCACCGCTTTGTACGGGGAATCGATACTTTTATAGAGCTGCCACAGGCTGGCGCCAAAGTACTCTTCCGCAGAGAGCGAGCTTAAGCCCCCCAGGTCCAGCCACTCGTTTGGCGTCAGGACACCCTGGGCATAGAGCTTCATGACGTAATCGTCGTAATGCTCCTCTTCGTCGCACGGCACCATACTCCACAGGATACGCTTCCCGGCCAGGCGCACGGCGGTACGGTAAAATTCATCCAGCAACAGGATGTGCTGGGTCGAGCCGCAGTCTTCGCCCCCCAGACTGCCGCTTTCATTATGGCGGAAACGGTTTTCATCAATCAGGAAGAAGCTGACTTCCACGCCGAGCGATGCCGCCCAGCTCTCCAGCAGGCTGCATTTACGCTGCAGCAGTTGACGTTCTTCATTATCAAGCCAGGATTGATGGCAGACCCAGATATCGAGATCCGACGAGCAGCTTTGCCCCACCGAAGAGGTGCTGCCCATGGTGTAGACGCCGGTGATAGGCAGTTCGCCTTTTGGCGACTCCTGCGCCGGCATACCGCGATAGAGTTCCAGCTCTTTCAGATAGTGCTGTTGGGTTTCATCAGGCGTGAAAAGGCAGATGCCTTTGGGAACGTTACCATCGAGGTAACCTGGCATCAGCGGATGGTGATAATGCAACAATGTCGGCAGCAGACTGTAAACCTGCTGGAAAGCAGGTCCCATTGCAGCAAGCGCGCGATCGACGCGCAGTTGATTGATGGCATCCAGTCGCTGTTTCAGAGTCTCAATATAGAGGTACAAGACGTATCGCCTGATGTTCAGAAAGCGCTCACCTTCAGCAAGACCGAGGATTACGCGTTCACAGTATTTCGAAAGTAGCCGTCACCCTTTTTCGCCCTTATCTTTATGGTCATGGAGACGAAAAAATGGTCTAAAACGTGATCAATTTAACACCTTGCCGTTTGACCGTAAAGAAAGATGCGCTACATACAAGTGTAGCACCGTTCTGAACGTGTAAATTCCTGAATACGGCAGCAGGCAACCTGAATCGCTGCCCTGTCCTGAACCCCTTCTACGTCCGTAAACCTGACAGTCCTGAGACAACAATGTTAGGATGGTCAGCAGACGATTAAGACGGTAACAAGCATGTTAGACAATGTTTTAAGAATTGCCACACGCCAAAGCCCCCTTGCGCTCTGGCAGGCACATTATGTTAAGCAGCGCCTTGAGGCCTGCCATGCAGGTTTGCGTGTAGAGCTGGTGCCGATGGTGACGCGCGGCGATGTCATCCTTGATACACCGCTGGCGAAAGTGGGCGGGAAGGGTCTGTTCGTAAAAGAGCTTGAACTGGCACTGCTTGAAGGTCGCGCCGATATCGCGGTTCACTCCATGAAGGACGTCCCGGTTGATTTCCCTGAGGGGCTGGGTCTGGTCACCATTTGCGAGCGGGAAGATCCACGCGATGCCTTTGTCTCGAATCACTACGACTCCCTGGATGCTCTGCCACAAGGGAGCATCGTTGGCACGTCAAGTTTACGCCGCCAGTGCCAGCTGGCCGAGTATCGCCCGGATCTCATCATCCGCTCCCTGCGCGGTAACGTCGGCACCCGCCTGAGCAAGCTGGATAATGGTGAATATGACGCCATTATTCTGGCGGTAGCTGGCCTGAAACGCCTGGGCCTGGAGTCGCGTATCAAGGCGGCGCTCTCCCCGGAACAGTCGCTGCCGGCCGTGGGCCAGGGCGCGGTGGGCATTGAGTGCCGGCTCGACGATACCCGTACCCATGCGCTGCTGGCACCGCTCAATCACGACGAGACCGCAATCCGCGTGCAGGCGGAGCGCGCCATGAATACCCGCCTGGAAGGGGGATGTCAGGTGCCGATTGGCAGCTATGCTGAATTAACAGATGGCGAACTGTGGCTGCGCGCGCTGGTTGGCGCGCCGGACGGTTCGCAGATGGTACGCGGCGAACGTCGCGGCAAACCGCAGGACGCCGAACAGCTGGGTATTTCGCTGGCGGAAGAGCTACTGGATAACGGCGCCCGTGAAATTCTCGCGGATGTCTATAATGGAGAACCCCCGGCATGAGTATTCTCGTCACCCGCCCTTCTCCCGCAGGAGATCAGTTAGTGAGCCGTCTGCGCGCACTGGGGCAGGTGGCGTGGAGCTTTCCGCTGATTGAGTTTTCCCCGGGCCGGGAACTTCCCCTGCTCGCGGGCCATCTTGCCGCGCTGCGGGCCGATGACATGCTGTTTGCCCTGTCGCAACATGCCGTGGCATTTGCCCACGCCCGGCTGCAGCAGGAAGGCCAGCGCTGGCCGGATGCGCCACGCTATTTCGCTATCGGCAGAACCACCGCCCTGGCGCTGCATACCGAAAGTGGCAAAGAGATTCGCTATCCGCTGGATCGGGAAACCAGCGAAGTGTTGCTACAATTACCTGAATTACAAACCGTTGTGGGAAAGCGCATTCTGATTTTACGCGGCAACGGTGGGCGGGAACTGCTGGGCGACACGCTGCGCGAGCGCGGAGCAGAAGTGACATTTTGCGAATGTTATCAACGTTGTAATAAATACTATGACGGTGCAGAAGAGGCGATGCGCTGGCAGTCGCGCGGCGTCACTACCCTTGTGGTGACCAGCGGCGAAATGTTGCAACACCTCTGGTCGCTGATCCCACAATGGTATCGTGAAAACTGGTTACTCCGCTGTCGGCTTCTGGTCGTCAGTGAGCGTCTGGCGAACCTCGCCCGGGAACTGGGCTGGCAAGATATTCGGATCGCTGATAACGCCGACAACGATGCGCTGCTGCGCGCATTACAATAACTCTCATAATG
The DNA here is from genome assembly GCF_002902985.1 of Leclercia sp. LSNIH1. Lineage (NCBI taxonomy): Bacteria > Pseudomonadati > Pseudomonadota > Gammaproteobacteria > Enterobacterales > Enterobacteriaceae > Leclercia > Leclercia sp. LSNIH1. The sequence continues at coordinate 721,236 of NZ_CP026167.1, forward strand.
GGAAGCCATAATGACGGAACAAGAAAAATCCTCCGCCGTGGTTGAAGAGACCAGGGAGACTGTGGACACCACGCCACAGCCAGAAACGACAGAGAAAAAGCATGGCAGCAATAAAACCAGTCTGGCGTTAAGCGCGATTGCCATCGCCATTGCGCTGGCCGCTGGCGTCGGTCTGTATGGACTGGTGAAAAAACAAGCGACCAATCAGGTTGCCACGAACGACGAACTGGTGACGCAAATCACCGCCATGCAACAGGCGCAGCAGTCGCAAAAAGCCGAGCTGGATGGGGTGATCAAACAGCAGGCCGATCAGCTGGCCGCCGCCACCCGTAAGCAGGACGAGCTGACCAAACAGCTGGATGAAATGCAGCAAAAAGTGGCGGCTATTTCCGGTACCGATGCCAAAACCTGGCTGCTGGCGCAGGCTGATTTCCTGGTCAAACTGGCCGGGCGCAAGCTGTGGAGCGATCAGGATGTCACCACCGCTGCCGCGCTGCTGAAAAGCGCCGATGCCAGCCTGGGCGACATGAACGACCCAAGCCTGATCACTGCCCGCCGGGCACTCACTGCGGATATCGCCAGCCTGTCGACCGTATCGCAGGTGGATTATGACGGCATCATCCTGAAAGTGAATCAGCTGTCGAACCAGATCGATAACCTGCGTCTGGCAGATAATAACGACGACGACTCCCCGATGGATTCCGACAGCAGCGAACTCTCCAGCTCATTGAGCGAGTGGCGCATCAACCTGCAAAAAAGCTGGCAGAACTTTATGGACAGCTTTATCACCGTTCGCCGCCGCGATGAGACCGCCGTGCCGCTGCTCGCGCCGAATCAGGACGTCTACCTGCGCGAGAACCTGCGTTCACGTCTGCTGGTGGCCGCGCAGGCTGTGCCTCGCCATCAGGAAGAGACCTACAAGCAGGCGCTGGATAATGTCTCCACCTGGGTACGCGCTTACTACGATACCGACGATGCCACCACTACCGCTTTCCTCGAAGAGGTGGACAAGCTGAGCCAACAGAACATCACCATGAACGTTCCGGATAAGCTGGAGAGCCAGCCGATTCTGGAGAAGCTGATGCAGACGCGCGTGCGTAACCTGCTGGCACAGCCGGGCGAAGCGGCGGAGCAGTCTCCTGCCCCAGCTCCAGCTCCCGCCCCTGACAGCGCACCGCAAGGAGAGTAATTATGTTAAAAGTTTTATTACTCTTCGCACTGCTGCTCGCCGGGATCGTGCTGGGTCCTATGCTGGCGGGTCATCAGGGCTACGTGCTGATCCAGACCGATAACTACAATATCGAAACCAGCGTCACCGGGCTGGTGATCATTTTGATCCTGGTGATGGTGGCGTTTCTGGCGATCGAGTGGATCCTGCGCCGCATCTTCCGTACCGGGGCCCATACCCGCAGCTGGTTTGTCGGACGCAAGCGCCGCCGTGCCCGTAAGCAGACCGAACAGGCCCTGCTGAAACTGGCTGAAGGGGACTATCAGCAGGTTGAGAAGCTGATGTCGAAGAATGCCGATCATGCTGAACAGCCGGTGGTCAACTATCTGCTGGCGGCGGAAGCCGCACAGCAGCGCGGCGACGAAGCACGTGCCAATCAGCATCTGGAGCGTGCCGCCGAGCTGGCTGAAAACGATCCGATCCCGGTTGAGATCACCCGTGTGCGCCTGCAGCTGGCGCGTAACGAAAACCATGCCGCCCGTCACGGCGTCGATCGCCTGCTGGAGATCGCGCCGCGTCATCCGGAGGTGCTGCGTCTGGCTGAGCAGGCCTATATCCGCACCGGCGCGTGGGGCTCGCTGCTGGACATCATCCCGTCGATGGCGAAAGCCGACGTCGGCGATGAAGAGCAGCGCGACAGCCTGCAACGTCAGGCATGGATCGGGCTAATGGACCAGGCGCGAGCCGATCAGGGTAGCGATGGCCTGAAGGCCTGGTGGAAAAATCAGAGCCGCAAAACGCGCCAGCAGGTGACCCTGCAGGTGGCGATGGCGGAACACCTGATTGAGTGTGACGATCACGATACCGCCCAGAGCATCATCCTTGATGGCCTGAAACGCCAGTACGACGATCGTCTGGTGATGGTGATCCCACGCCTGAAAACCAATAATCCGGAGCAGATCGAGAAAATGCTGCGCCAGCAGATCAAAACCGTGGGCGATCGCCCTCTGCTGTGGAGCACTCTGGGTCAGTCACTGGCCAGACATGGCGAATGGAAAGAGGCCAGCCTCGCCTTCCGCGCCGCGTTAAAACAGCGCCCGGATGCGTTCGATTATGCCTGGCTGGCGGATACGCTGGATAAACTGCATCTGCCGGAAGAGGCTGCCGAAATGCGCCGCGACGGTCTGCTGCTGACATTACAGAACAATCCCCCGCAGCAATAATTGCACAGGAGGCCTGACGGCCTCCTTTTTTATTTGCTACATTCTTAGCATCTTCTTCAGAGACCCACTCCGCCAATGTAACGATCTCCTTTCATTGAACATTTTTTCTGTACACGCCTTTTACGGCGTGGATTAAATCGTTTTTGAAAGGATCGTTTCATGAACACGCTTTTGTATGCGCTTTTTCACGCGCTGCGCTGTCATCGCTGGCTGCGCCTGCTGGCCTGCGCTTTTCTGTTTACCTCTGTGGGAAATGGCTTAACCCAGGTGATGGTCTTTGGTCTGCTGCTGGAGTGGCAGGCTCCCGCCTCTTTACTGACCCTGGCATATCTGTTTGCCCTGCTACCGGGATTTCTGGGCAGCCTCGTCGGGGAGAAGTTCTGTATGCGTTTTTCACCCATCGGCCTGCTGCTCCTGACAGAGTGGCTGGGTCTGCTCGCCCTGCTGTTTCCCCTGCTGGGCATTCAGTTTCACAGCATGGTAGCGCTGCTGGCGGTGCAGTCCACCGAGGCCTTTCTGACGGGCATGAGCTGGCCCGCGCTGGCCCTGCTGTTCCGGCGAGGATTGTCCGAAGCCGAGCTGCCTGCGGCGACCTGCCTGGAGACGATGATTTTTGCTTCGCAGGTGCTACTGGGCACCGGGCTGGGTATGGTGCTGTTTCATCATCTGCCCGCGCTGGCACTGCTGGGGATCGACGCGCTCACCTTTGCGGGCTCCTTGCTGTTGCTGCGCCTCACTGGCAGCGCGTTGCCTTCTCTGGCGCCTGAGCAGGCAGCAGAAACCGAAAGACCGGTGGCGATGCGCTGGCAGGCACTGGGAGCGCAGCAAAAACGCAGCCTGTTGCTGCTTCCTGCCCTCGCCGCCGTGGGTTCACCCGCTATGGCGCTGCTGCCTGCACTGGCGCAGCAGATCGAGCCGAATGATGCTGCCGGGCTGGCCCTGCCTCTGCTTTTTGCCCGCAGCATGGGACAGCTGTGCGGCCCGCTGCTGCTGAAAAGAGAGAGCCTGCCCCGCTACGCCGGGCAAAACCGCCTCCTGCTAACCTGCCTCGGCCTCTTTTTACTTGCCTACGGGACGATCCCGCTGCTATCGGGGATGCAAGCGCTGGGGGTCGTTTTTGTCGCCCATCTCGCTTCGAACGTCGTTTTTGCGGTGGGTACTTTTAGCCTGTTAAGCAGCTTTCAGGCTAACCTGATCTCCTCGGCCAGCGGCAGGGCCTGGCGATGGCAAACCGCCAGCGCATCACTCTTTACCGGCCTCACGGCACTGGTTGCTGACGTGCTGGGGCCGCTACAGGCGCTGTATGGCGTTTCGGGCTGTGCCCTGCTCATGGTGGTGGGGATCCTGACGCGCTACTGCAGATAAGGCATAAAAAAACGCCTGCTAAAAAGCAGGCGTTAAACAGGTCTGTTTGACAACTTGTGGTGCTTCACTCAACGTTGTGTCCAGGGTGTTTGATGAGGCCGAAGCGACATCTGTCAGTGGACGATAAGCACCGTAAATGGCTCTGCGTCATTCCGGAGTTTATGAGGCACTAAGGCGAACATAAGAGGTGGAATGAGCATCTACACGCATATTATTGCATGCAATGTGCCAATGTTGCATTACGAAGTTGTATGTATCTCAACTTTTTAAGATAAAAGGAAATTATCCCTGTCAGTCAGGAAACGGGCGGCAGAATGGGCCAATAATCAGGCCAAAGTGTCTCCAGGAAGAGACAGGCTGACGGATAAAGCGATATATTGATTCATTTCAATAGGTTATATGTCACTTATTCACGACAGGCCAGGATATCGCTGTCGGCAATAAACAACAGGGGCAGGAAAAGCAGAAAACAAAAAACCCCGCCGAAGCGGGGTTCAAAATTGGTCGGCGAGAGAGGATTCGAACCTCCGACCCACTGGTCCCAAACCAGTTGCGCTACCAAGCTGCGCTACTCGCCGATATACTGCTTTTTTGAATTTTTAGTTCAATTCATTAAAAGTCGTGGTGCGAGGGGGGGGACTCGAACCCCCACATCCTAAGGACACTAACACCTGAAGCTAGCGCGTCTACCAATTCCGCCACCTTCGCAATTCACAACTCTTTAAATAATGGGGTGGCTAATGGGATTCGAACCCACGACAACTGGAATCACAATCCAGGGCTCTACCAACTGAGCTATAGCCACCACTACTTGATTCTTTACTCTTTCACGCGGTTCTGCCTACTTAACAGACCACCGCAGCTCCAGCACCGGGTGAATGGTGCGCCCGACAGGATTCGAACCTGAGACCTCTGCCTCCGGAGGGCAGCGCTCTATCCAGCTGAGCTACGGGCGCTTAGCGCCGTTGCGGGGCTGGATATTACGGAGGTCTCGGTCTGCTGTCTAGTGCTTTTTTAAAATAAATGCGCGTTTGCTTAGACTTTGCGCACTTTGCCGCATATTACTGCGTTTTGACCCTTTCCACGTGTCGCCCCAGGCCAAATAGCCTGTATCCCGCGCTAACGGCCGCCAGGAATATCGCCCCGACATACAGCGACATGCGGGTGTCTTCGTTGAAGTACATGCCGATCAGCACGCAGATCAGGAACGCCATCGTTAAATAGTTAGCCCATGGAAAGAGAATGGAGCGGAACGGATGGCTGGCAATCGCGTTTTTATGCGCCTGACGAAAACGCAGCTGGCTAATCAGGATCACAAACCACGGCACCATACCTGGCAGAACGCTGGCGCTGTAGACATAAACGAAGACACGCTGCGGGTTCGGGATGATGTAGTTCAGGCATGACCCCACCAGCAGAATAATAATCGAGATGGCAACGCCCACCACCGGCACTCCGGCGCCGGAGACTTTCCCCACCGCCGCCGGCAGCTGACGGTTGTTCGCCAGCGCGTAGAGCATACGCCCGCAACTATACATGCCGCTGTTACAGCCGGAGAGCGCCGCCGTCAGCACCACAAAGTTGATAATCGCCGCCGCTGCGGTAATGCCGATTTTGGCAAAGGTGAGCACGAACGGGCTGCCGTTACTGCCAATCTCATTCCACGGGAAGATAGTGACGATTACAAAAATCGCGCCGACATAGAAGATGAGGATACGCCACAGCACCTTGCCGACCGCGCTGCGCAGGGTCACCTGCGGGTTTTTCGCCTCCCCGGCAGTGATCCCGATAAGCTCAACCCCCTGATAGGACGCCACCACAATGCAGAGCGCCGTCAGGAAGCCCTTCCAGCCGCCAGCAAAGAAGCCGCCGTGTTCCGTCAGGTTGCCAAAGCCAATCGCCTGGCCCCCGTTACCCAGGCCGAAGAAGATCACCCCCACGCCGATGACAATCATCACGATAATGGTGGTTACTTTAATCATCGCAAACCAGAATTCGATCTCACCGTACAGACGCACGGCGGCGAGGTTCGCCAGCGCCACCAGCCCCACGGCGATAAGCGCAGGTATCCACTGTGCCATCTCCGGGAACCAGAACTGCACGTAGACCCCAATGGCGGTGATCTCCGATATGCCCACCGCCATCCACATAAACCAGTACGACCACGCCGTGAGATAGCCAAAAAACGGGCTTATGTAGCGATGCGCATAAACGGCGAACGAACCGGCGACCGGCTCGAGGAACAGCATCTCCCCCATGGAACGCATGATAAAGAAGACGAACAGCCCGGCGATGATATACGCCAGCAGGACCGACGGCCCGGCCCATTTCAGGGTGCTGGCGGAGCCCATAAACAGGCCCACGCCAATCGTCCCGCCAAGGGCGATAAGTTCGATATGACGAGCTTCCAGCCCACGCTGAAGCTCCGGTTTTTTCTCTGACATAAATCCTCGGTTGTGCTTGCGACTCTCCCGGCCTGCGCCGGTTATTGTTATAGGTACAGATGCGCTATCACAGGCTGTGCGTAATGGACCGTTTATGTTTACGGGTGATGCAAAAACAGCCTGGTACGGTAGTGACGGAGGGGAATGGTTTCTTAAATTTTGTGAAATGGCAAACGATGCGTTAAAAAAATGAATGTATTGTTGAGAAAAGCAGCAGATTTACGGGCGGATTGCAGCGCGAGCAGTATATCGCGCTGCGATTCAGATATTACAGGCGTCCGGAGTAGTGCCAGCCGAGATAACGCAGCAGACGGAGCTGGCGGGTGATCCGGCTCGGCTGGGATAACAGGCGATAGAGCCACTCCAGCCCCAGGTTCTGCCACACTTTTGGCGCGCGCTTTACGTGGCCGGTAAAGACATCGTAAGTGCCGCCCACGCCCATATAGAGCGCATCCGGATAGACCTGACGGCAGTCGCGCATCAGGATCTCCTGGCGCGGTGAACCCATCGCAACGGTGATGATCTTCGCCCCGCTGTCTCGAATACGGGCAAATAGCGCCTGCTGCTCGTCAGGGCTGAAATAGCCGTCCTGGCTGCCGACGATATTCACCTGCCACTGATCACGCAATTTCTGCTCGGTTTGCGCCAGCACCCCAGGTTTGCCGCCGACGAGGAAGACTGGCGTACCGTCTGCCCCCGCCCGCGCCATCAGCGCTTCCCAGAGATCGGCCCCCGCGACGCGAGAGATGTTCGCCCCCGGGTACTTCTTACGCACGGAGCGCACCACGCTTATCCCGTCCGCATATTTAAATTCGGCCGCCTCGATGAGGTCGCGCACCTGGGCGTTATCCTCAAGGGTAAGCATTTTTTCTGCATTGATGGCCACCAGCGTGCCGGTTTTGATCCCGTCCCCGGCACAGAGATAGTCCAGCGCATGCTGCATATCACGCCAGCCAATCAGCTTCAGGCCCCGCAAGTAATACTGCGGTGCTGAGGTATTATCAGTCATTATTATCCTTACTCAGACTCGCGAAAGCGCCCTGCCGTTTACCGGTTCGCGCTTATGCACTAACCCGGCGCTGTCGAACAGCCAGTACAGCAGCTTCGCCATCAGCAGACAGGCGCCAAAAACCACCATGAAAAAGACCACGCGGGAGACGAACGAATCCAGCCCTTCTCGCGCCAGTACGATCATATTGAAAATGGCACCGAAACAGAAACTATGCAAAATCGCTGCCTTATAGCGGTTGGTCTCCTGATTGCCCAGCGTATAGAGCCAGTCGAACCATTTTATAATCAGCCCAACGGCAATCGCCCCAGGCAGGATAAACCAGCCGCCGCCCATCACCACCAACGAACCGATCAGCGTCGGTGAGATTGCCAGCCCGGAGTGGTTGTTCAGCACTTCCCAGGTAAAGTAGTTTGCCGTATTCAGCACCACGCCCGGTCTGTCCGGCCACAGCCAGGTGGGGATAAAGACATAAAAATCGCGAACAATGGGCGCCAGCCCCTGAAAATCGATTTTGTCGTAGTTCTGCAGCAGCAGGGCTAAGTTTTCCCACGGCGAGAAGGTGTCGCGGGTGAGGTACAGGAAGGTGTAAAACGCTTCGTCGCCGCTGACATCCATGCCGTAGCGCTTCAGCGCCAGCCAGAACATCCCTACAATCCCCAGCACGCCCGCCGCAGCCAGCATCCACAGCGAGATCCAGCCGCGAATAATGCCAATAAACAGGAAGATCGCGAAGGCGATAATGATGTTTGCGCGCGTGCCGCCGACAATCATATAGGTCAGCAGGCCAAACGCCACGGTACTGACCAGGAAGAAGAGCCACGCCCGGGCATCCTGACGCAGGAAATAGATCACCAGCATCGCCGGAATGAAGAAATAGAAGAAGCGCTTAAGCGCCACCCCGGAGACTTCGCTGGAGAAGATCTGGCTGTAGGAGTGAAGCTTGAACAGCAAAAAGCCGTTGTGCATGAAGAAGATACCGACAGTGACAAGGGCAATGCCCATCAGCATCATCCAGGTCAGATGCGTCTCAACCCGGTTCATGGTGAACAAAGGCCGTCGCGATGCGTCGCTGCTGGCCGGTTTCAGCCGCGTCTTATAGGCGACGTAATAGACCCCATAGAAGCAGGTCGCCGACAGCAGCGCCTGCATCAGGATCTCCGGCGGTACGACGGCCACATCGAAGCGGAACACCAGCACGCTGGTCAGCGGGAAGCCGAAGTAAAAGGTCAGCAGAAACAGCAGCGAGAAGAAGACGTTGAAGTTAAAGCGCACCCGGCGGAATTCAAACCACGTCAGCGTGGCGATAAACAAGGCGCTCAGAAGCCAGATGACCAGCAGGCCGCTAAATTGCAACTGGCTCATGCATTCTCTCCTGAGGCGATCCGCAGCGCCTGGTGCCATGGCGTAAGGTAGTTCGGGCTGAAGAAGTCGATGGCGTTTTTATCCACCTGCGCAAGCTGTCGCTGGGCTTCACGCACCACCTCTTCGTTCAGGTCATCGGTGGTAAACAGCACCGGAATGTGCTGTTCGGTCATGTCCTGCCAGAACGGGTTGTCGCGATTAAGCACACAGGGAATGCCCGCCTGGATCAGCAGACAGAGCGTGCCGATCCCCTGCTGGCGCGCGAAAATGAAATAGCCCAGATCGCACTGACGCAGCAATGCCAGGTAGTCATCAAAGGCCAGCTTATCGCTGAGGATCTGCAAATTGTCCGGGCTGAATAATGCCTGTCCACTCTGACGGACTTCATCGATGTATGCCGCGTTATTAGCAGGATAGCCCATCGGCACGATCACGTTGACCGTATCGCCAAACTGCTGATGAACCGCCTTCAGGGCCGCAATATGTTCGTTACTGCGATCCCCGGAATTACCCACCAGAATCGTCAGTTTACCCTCCCGTTTCACCTCCCGGGCTAACCCGTTCAGCGACGGGTCTATGCGGGTCGGGAAATAGAGCAGCTCACCGCGCACGTTCGGGTGCTGTTTTGCGAAATAGTTTAAATCGCCGCGGGTGGCAAAGATGCAGCCCACCCGCCCCTGCGCCATACGCCGCAGCGGGTAGAAGAGACGGAACTTCCAGCCCCGGGAGACTTCATACAGGTCGGCGCCCCAGATATGCCAGTTAAACTGCGCGGGCCTGATCCCACCACTCAACAAGGCCAGCCACAGGCCGGTATTAAACTGCCCGTGAAAAAAGAACCGCTGCTGGCGGTTGGCTTTGGCTTTGGCGATCACCGCTTTCGCAAGCGTAGCTTTGTCCGGCCAGAAGGTCAGCTGCAGTGCCGGGAAGGCGGCGCTAAGGCCGGTGTCCTTACCCACCACCATAAATTCGCGCGCCAGCGCGCTGCCGGGAGCCAGTTCATCATTAAAGAACCGCAGTACGGTCTGGTTATGGTGTGGGATATCCGATCCCAGGACGTGAATCAGTGCAGTCATGCGCGTTTATGCCAAAGTAAAAAGACGCCGCAACAGGCAGCAAAATAGACAATATAGGTGGCCATATAGGCCTGAGCCGCTCCCAGCGCGCCATGCGCGGAGATCAACCAGTGAGAGAATGCCGTCAGCAACGCAAACTGGCTGATTTCCGCCAGAATGTAGAGCCGCAGCGACGCTTTAGCAATCACCAGATAGCCAAAGACGTAAGCGCCTACTTTCAGTACGTCCCCCACCAACTGCCAGGCGAACAGGTCGCGCATCGCGGTAAATTTGGCGGAAAACAGCAGCCAGATGGCGACATCGCGCAGCAGCCAGACGGTAAAGCTGGCAACCGCCACCGCCGGTAAGACGAAGCGCAGCGAACGGAGGATCTCGCGGGTGATCTCCTGCCGGGCGGTGAGCCGTGAGAGCGTGGGCAGCAGGTAGACGCTAAAGGAGGCGGTAATAAACTGCAGATAGGCATCGGAGATGCTGCTGACCCCCTGCCAGATCCCCACCTCATCCCAGCTGTAGTGCGCCGCCAGCAGGTTTCGCATCATCACGTAGGCCACCGGCAAGGTGACGGAGGTGATAAGCGCCATCAGGGTAAATTTGCCCAGCTGCCCCGCCAGAAGCCGATCCCATCCGGGCTTCAGATAGTGTAGCGGAATTGTGCCCCTGCGCATCAGCATAAACGCCGCCGGAACGACCACCAGCGCGGGCACCAGCGCCAGCCCCAGCAGTGCGCCTTCATAGCCGCCCAGCCGGTAGCAGACGTAATAGGCAACCACCCCGATGACGCTACCGACGATGAGCGCCAGCGCATTGCCGGCAGCATCGCGAAAGCCTTTCATCAGCGCCAGCAGCAGGTTCGCCCAGGCGATGCCCATCTGCACCAGCGCCACCAGCCTTACCAGACCCTGATAGCCCGTGTGACCGAACAGCCCCTGGCTGATGGGTGCTGCCGCCAGTAAAAAGATGACCGCCAGCAGGGTGGAAAAGCCCAGCACCATCGCTGATGAGGTACCCACCACCGTGCGTAATTGCGCCTTATCGTCATGATATTGCGCCACGTACTTGGTCACGCCGTTAAAGATCCCCGCCCCGGCCAGTACACCGAGGACGGTGACCAGCTGGCGAAAGTTCCCCGCCTGCCCGACACCCGCCGGGCCAAAGGAGACGGCCAGCAGTTTTACCACCAGCAATCCCGCGCCGATCTTGACGAGTGTGGACGCGGCGGTCCACACCGATGCTTTCGCCAGAGACATATCAGCCGAAATAACTCAGAAGGGTATTGATCACCGTGCGCTGGTTGACCGCCGCGAGGTTGTAGAACAGCGGTAAGCGGAGTAACCGCTCACTTTCTTTGGTGGTAAAGCGATCTTCACCCACGAACTGACCAAAGGCTTCCCCCGCCGGGCTGGAGTGCAGCGGAATATAGTGGAACACCGCCAGAATTTCGGCCTCTTTCAGATATGCAATAAGCGCGCTGCGATCGTCGTTATCCCGCAGCTTGATATAGAACATATGGGCGTTATGGACGCAATCCGCCGGAATGGTCGGCAGCTCGATACGGCCCTTGCGCGCCAGGGGAGCCAGCGCATCGTGATAGGTCTGCCACAGCGCCAGACGCTGCTGGTTGATACGGTCTGCCGCCTCCAGCTGTGCCCACAGGTACGCCGCCTGCAGATCCGCCATCAGATAGCTGGAGCCGATATCGCGCCAGGTGTACTTATCCACCTGCCCACGGAAGAACTGGCTGCGGTTGGTCCCTTTCTCGCGGATGATCTCCGCACGCTCCACCAGGGCGCGATCGTTAATCAACGTCGCGCCGCCTTCTCCGCCTGCGGTGTAGTTTTTGGTTTCGTGGAAGCTGAAGCAGCCGATGTGCCCGATGGTGCCCAACGCGCGGCCCTTGTAGGTGGACATAACTCCCTGTGCGGCATCTTCCACCACGTACAGGTTATGCTTTTTGGCAATCGCCATGATGGTGTCCATCTCGCACGCCACCCCGGCATAGTGTACCGGCACGATGGCGCGGGTCTTGTCGGTGATCGCCGCTTCAATCAGCGTCTCGTCAATGTTCATGGTATCCGGACGGATATCGACAAAGACGATTTTCGCCCCGCGCAGCACGAAAGCGTTGGCGGTGGAGACAAAGGTGTAGCTCGGCATGATCACTTCATCGCCAGGACCGATGTCCAGCAACAGGGCCGCCATCTCCAGCGAGGCGGTGCAGGAGGGGGTCAGGAGGACTTTCGCGCTCTGAAAGCGCTGCTCCATCCACTGCTGGCAACGGCGCGTATAGCCGCCATCGCCGCAAAGTTTGCCGCTGCCCATCGCAGACTGCATGTAATCGAGTTCGGTGCCCACCACAGGAGGCGCATTAAATGGGATCATCTTGTCACCTGTATAGCCAGTAAGCGGTCGTTTCGATGTTGCCGCCGCTTGCGATATAACGTTTAAGCGCGGCGGTGTTGCCCATCTGGGTCGCCACCCGCAAAGTAGAAATCTGCTGTTGCTGCGCCCAGTGCAGCGCCGCCTGCATTAACTTCTCGCCCATGCCGCGCCCGGCCAGCAGACCGATACGCGCCTCGTTGTCGCTGAGCTTGCGCAGGGAGACAAAGCCCTGGATGGCGCCATCCGGCGCGCGGAACACCAGGCAGAGATGGTCGAAGGTGCCTTTTACCGCATTCTCGATCCACTGGGCATAGAAGCGACCGCTGTCGTCAGGTGCGTACCAGGGGGCGCGAAAGCGGCTCTGCGCAAAGGCCTGAGCAGCCAGCTGGCGCAGCGCCGGGATATCCTGCTCCATCGCAGGTTCCGCGCCAGGGCAAGCGTGGTGCGTCACGGTAATGGCGAGATCGACTTCGCCTTCCACCAGCCTGAAGCCCTGCGCCTGTAAGGCGTCCAGCCAGTCGGCGCGGGTGGCCGGAATTTTAGCCTGCACCCGCTGCCAGGCGTCCAGCCCGGAAGCCGTCAGCAGCGGAGCATCATCAGAGAGGCGCACAAGCGCCGTGGGAAGGGCAAAAAACTCGCTTTCCCACTCCAGCGGCTGTAACGCACCGTGGAGCTGACTCAACGCCAGACCCCTTTGGTATCAACGATAAATTCCTGACGGACGGCCTCGCCCTGGATCGCTTTAAACTCGTTATGGTCCACCAGCAGCACCAGCACATCGGCGGTTGCCAGCGCCTCTTCAACGCTGGTCAGGGCGCAGTGTCCAGCCAGTTTTTTCGGCAGTTCATGAATATTGGGTTCCACCACCTGCGTTTCACCGCTGTGCCAGTCGGCAATCATCTCAGCAATTTCCATCGCCGGGCTTTCACGCAGATCGTCAATGTTCGGCTTAAAGGCGAGACCAAAACAGGCGATGGTCACCTCGTTCGCGCGCTTGCCGCTTTGGGTCAGGTAATCTGCCAGGGTGGCTTTCACCTGGTTCAGTACCCAGTGCGGCTTGCTGTCGTTAACTTCGCGGGCGGTACGGATAAGACGCGCCTGCTGGGGGTTCTGCGACACGATAAACCACGGGTCGACCGCGATGCAGTGCCCGCCTACGCCCGGCCCGGGTTGCAGGATATTCACGCGCGGATGGCGGTTCGCCAGACGAATCAGTTCCCAGACGTTAATCCCCTGATCGGCGCAAATCAGCGACAGCTCATTAGCAAACGCAATGTTCACGTCGCGGAAGCTGTTTTCGGTGAGTTTGCACATCTCAGCGGTACGGGAGTTGGTCACCACGCACTCGCCTTCGAGGAAGATGTTATACAGCTCGCTGGCGCGGGCGGAACAGACCGGAGTCATGCCGCCAATAACCCGATCGTTTTTAATCAGTTCGACCATCACCTGCCCCGGCAGCACGCGCTCCGGGCAGTAGGCGACGTTGATATCGGCCTGCTCGCCCGCCTGCTGCGGGAAAGTCAGATCCGGGCGCGCCTCAGCCAGCCACTGGGCCATTTGCTCGGTGGCACCCACCGGTGAGGTGGATTCGAGGATCACCAGCGCGCCTTTTTTTAGTACCGGGGCGATGGATTTCGCTGCCGCTTCGACATAGGCCATATCCGGCTCATGCTCGCCTTTGAATGGCGTCGGCACAGCAATCAGGTAGGCATCGGCAACCACTGGTGTGGTACTGGCCCTGAGGTATCCCCCTTCAACGGCGGTTTTTACCACCTTGTCGAGATCTGGCTCAACGATATGAATTTCACCCTTGTTGATCGTCTCAACCGCATGCTGGTTGATATCAACACCCACTACCTGTTTTTGACGGGAGGCAAATGCCGCCGCCGTGGGCAGCCCAATGTAGCCAAGACCAATGACAGAAATGGTAGTAAAACTCATAGCGATACCCGATTGTGTTTAAGTGCGTACAAAATGCGGTCACAGGCCTGGCCATCACCATACGGGTTATGGGCCCGGCTCATGGCCTGATACTCTTCGTTGTTATGTAGCAGGCGCGTCACCTCTTCCACGATGGCTCGTGAATCGGTCCCCACCAGCCTTACCGTCCCCGCTTTAACCGCTTCAGGACGCTCGGTGGTTTCACGCATCACCAGCACCGGTTTCCCCAGTGAAGGCGCTTCTTCCTGAATTCCGCCTGAGTCCGTCAGGATCAGCCAGGCATGGTTCATCAGCCAGACGAATGGCAGATAGTCCTGCGGCTCAATAAGTATGACGTTTTTGACATGCCCCAGGATGCGGTTGACCGGCTCGCTGACATTAGGGTTCAGATGCACCGGATAGACGATCTGGACATCTTCGTTACGCGCGGCGATTTCAGCCAGCGCATGGCAAATTTGCTCGAAGCCCTGGCCAAAACTTTCCCGCCGGTGTCCGGTGACCAGAATCATCTTTTTACCGTTAGCGAGGAACGGATACTGTTCGGCCAGTTGCCCACGCAGGCTGTCGTTCGCCAGCACCCGGTCGCGCACCCAGATCAGCGCGTCGATCACCGTGTTGCCGGTGACAAAAATGTGCTGGTCGTTAACGTTTTCGCGCAGCAGGTTCTGACGGGAGTTCTCGGTTGGCGCAAAGTGATACATTGCCAGATGCCCGGTCAGGGTCCGGTTCGCCTCTTCTGGCCACGGGGAGGAGAGATCGCCCGTGCGTAAACCGGCTTCGACATGTCCAACCGGAATACGTTGATAGAATGCCGCCAGACTGGTGGCGATGGTGGTGGTGGTATCGCCGTGCACCAGCACGACATCCGGCCTGAACGATTCCAGAATAGGTTTTAAACCTTCCAGAATACGGCAGGTAATTTCGGTTAGCCCTTGCCCCGGCTTCATAATATTGAGGTCGTAGTCGGGAACAATGGAAAAGAGTTTTAGGACCTGATCCAGCATCTCCCGATGCTGCGCGGTAACGCAAACTTTCGCCTCAAAATAAGGGTCGCTTGCCAGCGCATGGACCAGAGGCGCCATCTTGATGGCTTCCGGCCTTGTACCAAAGACAGTGAGTACTTTCACATCGATTCTCTTCGATTAAGCGATGAAGGCCAGCAGCCTTCATCGTAGACGGCGTTCTTAAATTTTGCGACGACGGGTTAATGCCACGCCTGCGCCAATTAAAGCACCCACAATCCCCCACATAATCATCAGGAATGCGCGACGTGGACTATCGCGTTTTACAGGTTCTTCAGGTGTTCGCAAATAACGATAGGTCTGAAAACGCGGGTCCAGTGTCGGACCGACGTTGAGGGTGTTGAGCATGGCGCGGTTCTGGTCGTAATCGAGGTCAAAATCTGGCCCAACGGCCTGCAGATTTTCCAGGCGCGCCTGGAGCATAGGACGCCCCAGCAGGAACATTTCAGAATCGGGCAGTTCATCGGCAGGCACATCGGTTTCACTGCGCGAGATATTGCTCTTTTCAGCAATCTTCAGCGCCTGATCGAGGTTATGTACCCGGCGGTTAAAGATGGCTTTGGCGACCTCTTCCTGACGTTTGACCTGCGCTTTCATCTGCACGGTACGCGCCGCCCAGGCGCCTTTCAGCTCATCATTAAGGTGGCTTGCTGCGCGCTGGCTGGCGAAAGCGACATACTGACGCAGCAGGTTATTCGCGTCCGGCGCGGTTTCAGCGATCAGCTTGACGCTGTCGTTGATGTTGCGCAGCGGATCGCCCGCCATAAACTGAATGTTGTTGATCAGCTCATCCAGCAGGGCTGCATCGGCTTTGCTGTTGCCGACCATTCTCTGTTTGAAATAGTCGGTCTGGTTCCAGAAATCACGGCGCGTATCCCAGGAGGCGAGCTGCATAACAAACTCTTTGTAGGACTCGTCCATTACCGAAGTCTGGTCGGCGGTCGCAGGATTCGCTTTTACATCCAGATTCTGCAGAAACTGTTGCTGAGAGTAGAAACCTCCAAGCATATTCACCGTAGGACGGTCGGTAATCGCCGTCGCACTCCACTCTTGTCTGGCGAAAAAGGTATAGGCCAGAGCGATAAGTGCAAAGCCCAGCGCAATACCTGCAATCCAAAACTTGCCCGCCCATAACACGCGGAACAAGCCACGAACATCCAGCTCATTCTCAGTTACCACTGATTTTGCTCCCGCCAACGGTTGAGTCATTACAGTCCCGATTTACTTAGTTAAAGTTGGGTTATTGCCATTATTTCTACGCATACGGCGTTTTACGCGTTTAATAAAGCGCGCTACTTTCCATGCGCGTTTAATACAGTAGCCGTACAGGAAAAATGCAAGCAAGAATAATACCAACATTACCCATTCAGGAATGAAATGTGCATATTCTGCGGCAACGCCAATCCCGGCTAACAGCGCAGCGGCCAGCGTAATCAAGACAAATGCCTGTCGTGAGGTGAAGCCGGCACGCATAATAAGATGATGAATATGCTGGCGGTCTGGGGAGAAGGGACTCATGCCTTTACGCAGACGGCGGTACATTATTGCCACCATATCCATCAATGGAATGGCGATGATCCACAGTGCCGTCACCGGACTGATTGGATGGGTGTTACCCTGAGTAGTTTCCAGCAGGATCCAGATGATGGTAAAGCCAATCAGCGTACTGCCGGCATCCCCCATAAAGACCTTGTAGCGACGTCCCAGGACACCGAGGTTAAGGCAGATATAAGGCAGAATGGCGGCGATCATCGCGAAGCACCACATCGACAGGCTGTACTGGCCATCAAACCAGAGGATGATGCCGATAGCCGCGAAGGAGACGCTGGAGAGCCCACCAAGCAGACCGTCAATGCCGTCTACCATGTTAAAGGCGTTAATCGCCGCCCATACGGCAAACAACGTCAGGAAGTAGCCGAATGGCCCCAGTACCATCTCCCAGGTGCCAAAGATGTAGCCCAGGCTGCTGAGATAGAGTTTCCCTACCACCATCATGATGACGCCGATAGCCGCCTGAACCGCGGCGCGGAATTTGACGCTGATATCGTATCGGTCATCCAGCGCGCCAACCAGCACCAGCACGCCGGCACAGGCCAAATAGAGTGCCGCATGAGGGATATAATAATCCGCAATGGCGAAGGTGAAGCAGATACCCGCGTAAACCGAGATCCCACCAACCAGCGGAATCAAGCCTTGATGGCGTTTACGATAATTGGGCTTATCCACCAGTCCGACTCTCTTCGCGACCTTACGGGCGAGGAATAAAAAACAGGTGGTAAAAAGAAAAATACTGATTAGCTCAGTCACCGCAGTGAGTAGATTCACAATGGATGCTCTCAACAAATGTTAATCCCGAAAGTATAACCTTGAAGGCTCGGCTCAAGAAGGAAAAAGCAGGCCTCGCCCAAGTCCCTTTGTTTATTTTTCAGACAATTACTTTTCTGCTTTGACGAACATTCCGATTTTCGTCCCCGGCAGTATAATTTGACAGCTTACTGTTACAGCGTATAAGCCATAAAAGAAAAACGCCACGTAAAAACGTGGCGTTTCGGCGCTTTATTTATATTACGAGCGTTTCATCATATCGAAGAAATCATCGTTAGTTTTCGTCATCGCCAGCTTGTTAATGAGGAACTCCATCGCGTCGATTTCACCCATTGGATGGATAATTTTGCGCAGGATCCACATTTTCTGCAGCTCTTCCTGAGTGGTGAGCAGCTCTTCTTTACGGGTACCGGAACGGTTGTAATCGATAGCCGGGAAGACGCGTTTTTCAGCGATTTTACGCGACAGGTGCAGTTCCATGTTGCCTGTACCTTTAAACTCTTCGTAAATCACTTCATCCATCTTCGAACCGGTGTCGATCAGCGCGGTTGCGATGATGGTCAGGCTGCCGCCCTCTTCCACGTTACGCGCAGCACCGAAGAAACGCTTCGGACGATGCAGGGCGTTGGCATCCACACCACCGGTCAAGACTTTACCGGACGCTGGAACCACGGTGTTGTAGGCACGCGCCAGACGGGTGATGGAGTCAAGCAGGATGATAACGTCTTTCTTATGCTCAACCAGACGCTTCGCCTTCTCGATAACCATTTCAGCGACCTGAACGTGGCGGGAGGCCGGTTCGTCAAAGGTCGACGCTACCACTTCACCTTTCACCAGACGCTGCATCTCGGTCACTTCTTCCGGACGTTCGTCAATCAGCAGTACCATCAGTACGCAGTCTGGGTGGTTATAAGCGATGCTCTGCGCGATGTTCTGCAGCAGCATGGTTTTACCCGCTTTTGGCGGCGCGACAATCAGACCACGCTGACCGCGACCAATCGGCGAAGCCAGATCCAGAACGCGAGCGGTTAAATCTTCGGTAGAACCGTTACCACGCTCCATGCGCAGGCGAGAGTTCGCGTGCAGCGGCGTTAAGTTTTCGAACAGGATCTTATTGCGCGAGTTTTCCGGCTTATCGTAGTTAACTTCGTTAACTTTCAGCAGCGCAAAGTAGCGTTCACCCTCTTTAGGAGGACGAATCTTACCTGAAATGGTGTCACCAGTGCGGAGGTTGAAACGGCGGATTTGGCTGGGAGAAACGTAGATATCATCAGGACCGGCGAGGTAGGAGCTGTCTGCAGAGCGGAGGAAACCAAATCCGTCCTGCAATATCTCCAGCACACCGTCGCCAAAGATATCTTCGCCACTCTTTGCGTGCTGCTTCAGGATGGCAAAAATGATGTCCTGCTTGCGCATACGAGCCTGGTTTTCCAGCCCCATATTTTCGCCGAGAGTGATCAGCTCAGAAACCGGCGTATTCTTTAATTCGGTAAGATTCATAATGGTGTGGGTTCTTAAACTCGGGGTAATACTCGAACTTAATTTGTGAATGGTATGGCAGGGTCATCCATGCCTGTTAACGGCTATCAACTCATGTCTGTTCGCTGTCTGCTCACAGGGAAAGCACAGAACTGAAACGACAAGACGGATTGAGTGACAAGCCCGGAATCTATCCACTTCTCGCACTGTTTATGTCAACAACGGGAAGTATCGGGTAAAACAAGATTCAAACAACAAGGTATGTTTAAAACGAAGTCATAGGTAACTTAGCACGACTCAAGCCGGGCGTCCAGAGATCCAAACAATTTAGAAACCCTGGACGCACAGACGAGAAGCCTTACGCCAGATTGGCGTCCAGGAACTCTTTCAGCTGACCTTTGGACAGGGCGCCCACTTTGGTCGCTGCCACTTCACCGTTTTTAAACAGCAGCAGAGTCGGGATGCCGCGGATGCCATATTTTGGCGCGGTGCCCGGGTTCTGGTCGATGTTCAGTTTAGCCACGGTCAGTTTGCCCTGATATTCGTCGGCGATCTCATCCAGAATCGGGGCGATCATTTTGCAAGGACCACACCATTCAGCCCAGAAATCGACGAGGATCAGCCCGTCAGCTTTAAGTACGTCCGTGTCAAAACTGTCGTCAGTCAGGTGAATAATTTTATCGCTCATATATAACTCCACAGGAATAAGCCTGGCGCGTTGATCTTGCATCCATCAACGACCTGTTGATGTCGCATTAACCAACTAAAGGTTGACTTTATTTCACCGGATACGCTTTCGTAAAGCAATAGTAAGCTGATATTCTACCACACTATGAGCAAAACACATTTAACAGAACAGAAGTTTTCCGACTTCGCCCTGCACCCAAAAGTGATCGAAGCCCTTGAAACAAAAGGGTTTCATAACTGCACGCCCATTCAGGCTCTCGCCCTTCCGCTGACGCTGGCGGGTCGCGACGTTGCAGGGCAGGCGCAAACCGGTACCGGCAAAACGATGGCGTTTTTAACGTCAACGTTTCATTATTTACTCTCTCATCCGGCAATTGCTGACCGTAAAGTTAACCAACCGCGCGCGCTGATTATGGCACCGACGCGAGAACTGGCGGTCCAGATCCACGCTGATGCAGAACCCCTGGCGCAAGCTACCGGCCTGAAACTCGGCCTGGCCTACGGCGGTGACGGTTATGACAAACAGCTGAAAGTGCTGGAAAGCGGCGTCGATATTCTGATCGGCACCACCGGCCGTCTTATCGATTACGCGAAGCAGAACCACATTAACCTCGGCGCTATCCAGGTTGTGGTGCTGGACGAAGCCGATCGCATGTACGATCTCGGCTTTATTAAAGATATCCGCTGGCTGTTCCGTCGCATGCCTGCCGCTAACCAGCGTCTGAATATGCTGTTCTCGGCCACGCTCTCTTATCGCGTCCGTGAACTGGCGTTCGAACAGATGAACAACGCCGAATACGTCGAAGTGGAACCGGAACAGAAAACCGGCCACCGTATTAAAGAAGAGCTCTTCTACCCTTCTAACGAAGAGAAAATGCGTCTGCTGCAGTCGCTCATTGAAGAAGAGTGGCCGGATCGCGCGATCGTTTTCGCCAACACTAAACACCGCTGTGAAGATATCTGGGGCCACCTGGCTGCGGATGGACACCGTGTTGGTCTGTTAACGGGCGATGTCGCACAGAAAAAACGTCTGCGCATTCTTGAAGAGTTTACCCGTGGCGATCTGGATATTCTGGTTGCAACGGATGTCGCCGCGCGCGGCCTGCACATCCCGGCGGTCACGCACGTCTTCAACTATGACCTGCCGGATGATTGCGAAGATTACGTTCACCGTATCGGCCGTACTGGTCGTGCAGGTGCAAGCGGTCACTCCATCAGCCTGGCCTGTGAAGAGTACGCGCTGAATCTGCCCGCCATTGAGACCTATATCGGCCACTCAATTCCGGTCAGTAAATATAACCCGGAAGCGCTGTTAAGCGAGCTTCCGCCGCCGAAGCGCCTGACCCGCGCGCGTTCTGGCAATGGTCCGCGCCGTAACAGCGCACCGCGTAATCGTCGTCGTTCAGGCTAAAAATATGCTCCGGTCTACCTCGCTCTATGCAGCTATTGATTTAGGTTCGAATAGTTTTCATATGCTGGTTGTGCGCGAGGTGGCGGGCAGTGTTCAAACGCTGGCGCGTATTAAGCGTAAGGTCCGCCTCGCGGCGGGCCTGAGTGCTGATAATCAGCTCTCTCCAGAAGCCATGGAGCGCGGCTGGCAATGTCTGCGTCTTTTTGCCGAGCGTCTGCAGGATATCCCTACCCAGCAAATCCGTGTTGTTGCTACCGCCACCCTGCGTCTGGCGGTGAATGCCGGTGAATTTATTGCCACTGCCCAGCAGATCCTGGGCTGCCCGATACAGGTGATCAGCGGTGAAGAAGAAGCCCGCCTGATTTATCAGGGGGTAGCGCATACCACGGGCGGTGACGAGCGTCGTCTGGTGGTGGATATCGGTGGTGCAAGCACTGAACTGGTCACCGGTAATGGCGCTCAGGCGACATCCCTGAACAGCTTATCGATGGGCTGTGTCACCTGGCTTGAACGCTACTTCACCGATCGAAATCTGGCGCAAGAAAACTTTGATGACGCGGAAAAAGCCGCGCGCGAAGTGCTGCGTCCGGTGGCCGATGAACTGCGTTATCACGGCTGGAAAGTCTGCGTTGGCGCGTCCGGCACCGTCCAGGCGCTGCAGGAAATCATGATGGCGCAGGGGATGGATGAGCGCATCACGCTGGCGAAACTTCAGCAGTTAAAACAGCGCGCGATCCTCTGTGGCCGCCTGGAAGAGCTGGAAATTGAAGGACTCACCCTTGAACGCGCGCTGGTCTTCCCGAGCGGGCTGGCGATCCTGATTGCCATTTTCACCGAACTGAATATTCAGTGCATGACCCTTGCGGGTGGCGCGCTGCGGGAAGGGCTGGTCTACGGCATGCTACATCTGGCGGTCGATCAGGATATTCGCGACCACACCCTGCGCAACATCCAGCGCCGGTTTATGGTCGATATTGAGCAGGCGCACCGGGTCGCCAGGCTTGCGACAAAATTCCTCGATCACGTCGAAAATGAGTGGCATATTGAGCCTATCTGTCGCGAACTACTCCTGAGCGCCTGTCAGCTACATGAAATTGGCCTGAGCGTCGATTTCAAACAAGCGCCGCTGCACGCGGCGTATCTGGTACGCAATCTCGATTTGCCCGGCTTTACCCCGGCGCAAAAGAAACTCCTGGCGACGCTGCTGTTAAACCAGACCAACCCTGTCGATCTCTCTTCGCTCCACCAGCAAAACGCGGTTCCGCCGCGCGTGGCGGAACATCTGTGCCGCCTGCTGCGTCTGGCGATCCTCTTTGCCAGCCGTCGCCGGGACGATCTGTTGCCGGCCATCACGCTGAAGGCGGAAGGAGAGAAACTGACGCTAGCCTTACCGGAAAACTGGCTCGATACGCATCCGCTGGGCGCCGAAATGCTGGTACAGGAGTCCCAGTGGCAGAGCTACGTGCACTGGGCGCTTGAGGTTCATTAATTACGACGATATGCCCGGTAGCGCTACGCATACCGGGCCTTCAGCCTAGCGGTTTTTCGCTTTTTCCATCATGGCGCGAATATTGGCGATGCTGGCCTGCCCTTTGTGCATCCGCTCTTCGGCGGTGATGACCTTACGTTCCTGCTCCCAGCGCACATCATCCTGAGGTAACTCCAGCAGGAAACGGCTCGGCTCCGGGCGTACCAGCTCTCCATACTGGCGCCGCTCCTTACACAGCGTAAATGTCAGCTCTTTTTGCGCCCGCGTGATGCCCACATAGGCCAGACGACGCTCTTCATCGACGTTGTCTTCATCAATGCTGCTCTGGTGCGGCAGTAAGCCCTCTTCCATACCCACCAGATAGACATACGGGAACTCCAGCCCTTTCGAGGCATGCAGGGTCATCAGCTGCACCTGATCCGCCTCCTCTTCGCTTTCACCACGCTCCATCATATCGCGCAGGGTAAAGCGGGTAACCACCTGGGTCAGGGTCATCGGTTCATCGATCTCCGTCCCTTCCAGCATCTCAGTCATCCAGGTGAAAAGCTGGTTGACGTTCTTCATCCGCATCTCGGCCGCTTTCGGGCTGGCGGAAGTTTCATACAGCCAGGATTCATAGTCGATGCCGCGGATCAGATCCCGCACCGCATTAATCGGCTCCCGCTCGCTGAGCTGCTGGATCTCGCGCAGCCAGTGGGTAAAGCGGGTCAGCGATTCATAGCCACGCCCGGTTAAGGTCTGGCTCAGACCCATATCGAAACTGGCCGTTAACAGGCTCTTGTTGCGGGTCATCGCCCACTCGCCCAGTTTTTGCAGTGTCGCCGGGCCAATCTCGCGCTTCGGCGTATTGACGATCCGCAGGAAAGCACTGTCATCGTCCGGGTTGGTCAGTACCCGCAGGTAGGCGAGCAGATCCTTGATTTCCGGGCGCGAGAAGAACGAGGTTCCGCCGGAAATTTTGTACGGGATGCGGTTCTGCATCAGCATCTTCTCAAAGACGCGCGACTGGTGATTTCCGCGATAGAGAATGGCGTAATCTTTGTAGTTGGTTTTGTTCACGAAGTGATGGGCAATCAGTTCGCCCGCCACGCGCTCGGCTTCGTGATCTTCATTGTTGGCGCTGAGCACCTTCAGCTCCGTGCCGTATCCCAGTTCGGAAAAGAGGCGTTTTTCAAACACATGTGGGTTATTGGCGATCAGGATGTTGGCCGCCTTCAGAATACGCCCGGATGAGCGGTAGTTCTGCTCCAGCTTGATCACCTGCAGCGCCGGGAAGTCCTTACTGAGCAGGACCAGGTTCTGTGGACGAGCGCCGCGCCAGGAGTAGATCGACTGGTCATCGTCACCCACCACGGTGAAACGCGCCCGCTGACCCACCAGCAGTTTCACCAGCTCGTACTGGCTGGTGTTGGTGTCCTGATATTCATCCACCAGCAGGTAGCGGATCTTGTTCTGCCAGCGCTCACGCACCTCTTCATTGCTTTGCAGCAGCAGCGTGGGCAGCAGGATCAGGTCGTCAAAGTCGAGCACGTTGCAGGCTTTGAGATGATCGTTATACAGGCTGTAGCAGTGGGCGAAGATCCGATCCCGCTCCCCTTTGGCGCTTGCGGCGGCCTGGGCAGGGCTCATCAGATCGTTTTTCCAGTTTGAGATCGTGGAGATCAACTGCTGCAGCACCACTTTGTCATCTTCGATCAGCCCTTCGGTCAGCTCCTTGAGCAATGCCACCTGATCGGTATCGTCAAACAGCGAGAAGTTGGCTTTCATCCCCAACGCCGCATATTCGCGCTTTATGATATCCAGCCCCAGGGTATGGAAGGTGGAGATCATCAGGCCGCGGGCCTCTTTGCGCCCTAACGTCTGCCCGACACGCTCTTTCATCTCGCGCGCCGCTTTGTTGGTAAAGGTCACCGCGGCGATGTGGCGTGCCTGATAGCCGCAGCCGCGGATCAGGTGGGCGATTTTGTTGGTGATGACGCGGGTTTTACCGGAACCCGCCCCTGCCAGCACCAGGCATGGTCCAGTAACGAATTCGACCGCTTGTTGTTGTCCAGGGTTTAAACGCATGGGAATATTGCTCAATCTTCGAACGGGGTGGGGATTGTAGCAGAAAGCCGGGCGCAGATTTACCGGCTAATGATAAAGTGAACAAAACGCGATTTACCCCGAGAGCAGAACCATGAAAAAGAGCGCAGCGGCCCTGCACATTCTGGTAAAAGAAGAGAAGCTGGCGCAGGAGATCCTTGCCAAACTGGAACGCGGCATCAGCTTCGATCATCTGGCGAAGCGCTACTCTAAATGTCCCTCCGGGCGCAACGGCGGCGATTTAGGGGAATTTAAGCAGGGTGTGATGGTGGGCCCTTTCGATGAGGCGGTTTTTAGCTGCCCGCTGCTAAAACCCTGCGGCCCGGTCAAAACGAAGTATGGCTACCATATCATTAAGGTGCTGTATCGCCGCTAACGCGTGGTATATTGCGCCCCGATTTAACTCAACCCTTCAAGGCACGATCATGGCAAAAACAGCAGCAGCACTGCATATTCTTGTTAAAGAAGAGAAACTGGCTCTGGATCTTCTGGAGCAGATTAAAAACGGCGCCGACTTCGGCAAGCTGGCGAAGAAGCACTCTATTTGCCCGTCAGGCAAACGCGGCGGCGATCTGGGTGAATTCCGCCAGGGTCAGATGGTTCCGGCGTTCGATAAAGTGGTCTTCTCCTGCCCGGTGCTGGAGCCAACCGGCCCGCTGCACACTCAGTTCGGTTACCACGTTATTAAAGTGCTGTACCGCAAATAAAAAGCCGGGTGGCGGCTTCGCCTTACCCGGCCTACTTGATACAGCTTTGTAGGTCGGGTAAGCGCAGCGCCACCCGACATGAGGTTTTAGCCTGCTACTGCGATACGTTTCATATCGGTCATATAGCCACGCAGTTTGTGACCTACTTTCTCGATCTCGTGGCTGCGAATCGCTTCGTTCACGTCACGCAGTTGGGCATTATCTACCGCACCTTCGGCAATCGCTTTGCCCAGAGCGCCTGGCTGCAGGGTGGTCATGAACTCTTTCAGCAGCGGTACGCAGGCATAAGAGAACAGGTAGTTACCGTATTCAGCGGTATCGGAGATAACCACGTTCATCTCATACAGACGCTTACGGGCGATGGTGTTCGCAATCAGCGGCAGTTCGTGCAGGGATTCATAGTAAGCAGACTCTTCGATGATGCCGGAATCCACCATGGTTTCGAACGCCAGCTCAACGCCCGCTTTCACCATCGCAATCATCAGAACGCCTTTATCAAAGTACTCCTGCTCGCCGATTTTGCCTTCATACTGCTCAGCGGTCTCAAACGCGGTCTTACCGGTCTCTTCGCGCCAGGTCAGCAGTTTCTTATCGTCGTTGGCCCAGTCAGCCATCATGCCGGAAGAGAACTCGCCAGAGATGATGTCGTCCATATGTTTCTGGAACAGCGGTGCCATGATGGTTTTCAGCTGCTCGGACAGGGCGAAGGCACGCAGTTTCGCCGGGTTAGACAGGCGATCCATCATCAGGGTGATGCCGCCCTGCTTCAGCGCTTCGGTGATGGTTTCCCAGCCGAACTGAATCAGTTTTTCCGCGTATGCCGGGTCAGTACCCTCTTCCACCAGCTTATCGAAGCAGAGCAGAGAACCGGCCTGCAGCATGCCGCACAGGATAGTCTGCTCGCCCATCAGGTCAGACTTCACTTCGGCCACGAAGGAGGATTCCAGCACGCCCGCACGGTGGCCGCCGGTAGCTGCTGCCCATGCTTTGGCGATCGCCATCCCTTCGCCTTTCGGATCGTTTTCCGGGTGAACCGCGATCAGGGTCGGCACACCGAAACCACGCTTGTACTCTTCACGCACTTCGGTACCCGGGCATTTTGGCGCCACCATCACGACGGTGATGTCTTTACGGATCTGCTCGCCCACTTCAACGATGTTGAAGCCGTGGGAATAACCCAGCGCCGCGCCATCTTTCATCATAGGCTGTACGGAACGCACAACGTCAGAGTGCTGTTTGTCTGGCGTCAGGTTAACAACCAGATCTGCCTGTGGGATCAGCTCTTCGTAGGTACCCACTTTGAAGCCGTTTTCGGTCGCTTTGCGCCAGGAAGCACGCTTCTCAGCAATCGCTTCTTTACGCAGGGCGTAAGAGATATCCAGGCCGGAGTCGCGCATGTTCAGGCCCTGGTTCAGACCCTGTGCGCCACAGCCGACGATGACCACTTTCTTACCCTGAAGGTAGCTTGCGCCATCGGCAAATTCATCGCGCGCCATAAAGCGGCATTTGCCCAGCTGCGCCAGCTGCTGGCGCAGGTTCAGTGTGTTGAAGTAGTTAGCCATGGTGATACCTCGTGATGTTGTGTGTCTTATTGTTCGGTTCGCTGTTCAGCGAGAATGTACCCACATTACAACAGGAAATTTATTGCGGAAATTGATATATTCACAACGTCACGTTGCAATATTTGCAATGTAAAAAGGGGGAGTGGAATCGGTGGATTTACGCGATCTAAAAATGTTTTTGCATCTGGCGGAAAGCCGCCATTTTGGCCGCAGCGCGCGGGCGATGCATGTCAGCCCCTCCACGCTTTCCCGCCAGATCCAGCGTCTGGAAGAGGATCTCGGCCAGCCGCTGTTTGTGCGTGATAACCGCACGGTGACGCTCACCGAAGCGGGGGAAGAGTTGCGTACGTTTGCCCAACAGACGTTATTGCAGTATCAGCAGCTGCGCCACACCATCGACCAGCAGGGGCCCTCTCTGTCCGGCGAGCTCCACATCTTCTGCTCGGTGACCGCCGCCTATAGCCATCTTCCCCCCATTCTTGACCGCTTCCGCGCGGAACATCCCTCGGTTGAAATTAAACTCACCACCGGCGATGCCGCCGATGCGATGGAAAAGGTGGTGACGGGTGAAGCGGATCTGGCCATTGCCGGCAAACCGGAAACCCTGCCGGGGGCGGTGGCCTTCTCGATGCTGGAAAATCTGGCCGTAGTACTGATCGCTCCGGCGCTGCCCTGCCCGGTGCGCAACCAGGTGTCGGTGGAGAAGCCCGACTGGTCAACGGTGCCCTTTATCATGGCCGATCAGGGGCCGGTGCGTCGTCGCATTGAGCTGTGGTTCCGTCGTCAGAAAATCAGCAACCCCTCCATCTATGCGACAGTGGGCGGCCATGAGGCGATGGTCTCAATGGTGGCGCTCGGCTGCGGCGTGGCGCTGTTGCCGGAAGTGGTGCTGGAGAACAGTCCGGAGCCGGTGCGCAATCGCGTGATGATTCTGGAGCGCAGCGACGAGAAAACGCCTTTTGAGCTTGGCGTCTGCGCACAAAAAAAGCGGCTGCATGAGCCGCTTATTGATGCGTTCTGGAAGATATTGCCCAACCACTAGCCCGCCAGGAAGAAACGGAACGCCGGGTTGTGGGTTTCGTCATGACACTCGTAGCCCAGTTCGTTCAGCCGCGTTTCGAAATCCGGCTCGTGCTCGCCCAGTTCAAACGCCGCCAGTACCCGACCGTAGTCGGTGCCGTGGCTGCGGTAGTGGAACAGGGAGATGTTCCAGTGCGTGCCCAGGGTATGCAGGAACTTCAGCAGCGCACCCGGCGACTCCGGAAACTCAAAGCTGAACAGACGCTCCCGTAACGGTTTAGACGGACGCCCGCCCACCATGTAGCGCACGTGCAGCTTCGCCATTTCATCATCAGAGAGATCCACCACGCTGTAGCCACCTTCATGCAGCAGGCTGAGGATCTCTTTGCGCTCTTCCAGACCGCGGCTTAAACGCACGCCGACAAAAATGCAGGCATCTTTAGCATCGGCAAAACGGTAGTTGAACTCGGTTACCGAACGGCCGCCCAGCAGCTGGCAGAACTTGAGGAAGCTGCCCTTCTCTTCCGGGATGGTCACCGCCAGCAGCGCCTCACGCTGCTCACCCAGCTCGCAACGCTCGGAAACGTAGCGCAGGCCGTGGAAGTTGACGTTAGCGCCGGAAAGGACATGGGCCAGACGCTCGCCGCGAATATTGTGCTGGGCGATATATTTTTTCATCCCCGCCAGCGCCAGCGCGCCGGACGGCTCTGCCACCGCGCGCACATCCTCGAAGAGATCTTTCATCGCCGCGCAGATCGCATCGCTGTCGACGGTGATGATGTCGTCGAGATACTCCCGGCAGACGCGGAAGGTCTCATCCCCGATGCGTTTCACCGCCACACCCTCGGCAAACAGCCCGACGCGCGGAAGATCGACCGGATGACCCGCATCCAGCGCCGCCTTCAGGCAGGCTGAATCTTCCGCTTCCACGGCAATCACTTTGATCTGCGGCATCAGCTGTTTGATGAGTACCGCCACGCCCGCCGCCAGGCCACCGCCGCCGACCGGAACAAACACCCGGTCAAGATGGGCATCCTGCTGCAGCAGTTCCAGCGCCAGGGTACCCTGCCCGGCAATCACCATCGGGTGATCGAACGGCGGCACCCAGGTAAAGCCCTGCTGCTGTGCCAGCTCGATCGCTTTGGCTTTCGCTTCGTCAAAATTGGCGCCGTGGAGCAGCACTTCACCGCCAAAACCGCGCACCGCATCGACTTTGATATCCGCCGTGGCAACCGGCATTACGATCAGCGCTTTTAACCCCAGACGCGCGGACGAGAACGCCACCCCCTGGGCATGGTTGCCCGCAGACGCCGTGATCACACCACGCGCTTTTTGCTCATCGGTCAGCCCGGCCATCATCGCGTAAGCGCCGCGCAGCTTAAAGCTGTGTACCGGCTGACGGTCTTCACGTTTTACCAGAATGACGTTATCGAGGCGCGCCGAGAGCTTTTCCATTTTTTGCAGCGGCGTGACCTGCACCGCTTCATAAACCGGCGCGCGTAGTACCGCCCTGAGATATTCCGCCCCCTCGGGGGCGGCGGATAAGGGTTGGGATTCGGCCATCATTAGCCCCCAAGTTTAGATTTATCGCGCACTGCGCCTTTATCTGCACTGGTCGCGAGGGTCGCATATGCGCGCAGGGCGAAGGAGACTTCACGCTGGCGATCTTTCGGCGTCCAGGCTTTATCCCCACGCGCTTCCTGTGCTTCGCGGCGGGCTGCAATTTCCTGGTCGCTCAGTTTCAGCTGAATACCGCGATTCGGAATATCGATTTCAATCAGGTCGCCATCTTCGATGATCGCGATGTTGCCGCCGCTGGCCGCTTCCGGCGAAACATGGCCAATAGAGAGACCGGAGGTGCCGCCGGAGAAGCGACCGTCGGTGATCAGCGCACAGGCTTTACCGAGGCCCATCGATTTCAGGAAGGTGGTCGGGTAGAGCATCTCCTGCATTCCAGGCCCGCCTTTCGGCCCTTCGTAGCGGATCACCACGACATCGCCTTCAACCACTTTGCCGCCGAGGATCGCTTCTACCGCCTCATCCTGGCTCTCGTAGACTTTTGCCGGACCGGTAAATTTCAGAATGCTGTCATCAACGCCTGCGGTTTTAACGATACAGCCGTTTTCCGCAAAGTTGCCGTACAGAACCGCCAGGCCACCATCTTTGCTGTAGGCATGTTCCAGCGAGCGGATACAACCCTCTGCGCGATCGTCATCCAGACTGTCCCAGCGACAATCCTGCGAGAACGCCTGGGTGGTACGGATACCGGCCGGACCGGCGCGGAACATCTTTTTCACTGACTCATCTTTGGTCAGCATCACGTCATACTGATCCAGCGCCTGCGGCAGCGTCAGGCCCAGCACGTTTTTCACATCGCGGTTCATCAACCCGGCGCGATCCAGCTCACCGAGGATCCCCAGCACGCCACCGGCACGGTGAACATCTTCCATGTGATATTTCTGCGTGCTTGGCGCAACCTTACACAGCTGCGGCACTTTGCGGGAGAGCTTGTCGATATCACTCATGGTGAAATCGATCTCCGCTTCCTGCGCGGCGGCCAGCAGGTGCAGAACGGTGTTAGTGGAACCGCCCATAGCGATATCCAGCGTCATGGCGTTTTCAAATGCCGCTTTGCTGGCGATATTGCGCGGCAGCGCGCTGGCATCGTCCTGCTCGTAGTAGCGTTTGGTCAGCTCAACGATGCGTTTACCGGCATTGATAAACAGCTCCTTACGATCGGCGTGGGTCGCCAGCAGCGAGCCGTTACCCGGCTGAGATAAGCCCAGCGCTTCGGTCAGACAGTTCATCGAGTTGGCGGTGAACATCCCGGAGCAGGAGCCGCAGGTCGGGCATGCTGAACGTTCAACCTGTTCGCTCTGCTCGTCGGAGACTTTCGGGTCCGCGCCCTGAATCATCGCGTCAACCAGGTCGAGCTTGATGATCTTATCGGAGAGCTTGGTTTTACCCGCTTCCATTGGGCCGCCGGAGACGAAGATCACCGGAATGTTCAGGCGCAGGGAGGCCATCAGCATCCCCGGGGTGATTTTGTCGCAGTTAGAGATACAGACCATGGCATCGGCACAGTGGGCGTTCACCATGTACTCCACCGAGTCGGCAATCAGCTCGCGCGACGGCAGTGAATAGAGCATGCCCCCGTGCCCCATTGCGATCCCGTCATCCACGGCGATGGTGTTGAACTCTTTTGCCACGCCGCCGGAGGCTTCAATCTGCTCGGCAACCAGCTTCCCGAGGTCGCGCAGGTGCACGTGGCCCGGCACAAACTGGGTAAAAGAGTTGACCACGGCGATAATCGGTTTCCCGAAATCGGCATCGGTCATTCCGGTAGCGCGCCACAGCGCGCGGGCACCCGCCATATTGCGGCCGTGAGTGGTGGTGGCGGAACGGTACTTAGGCATGCGTTATTTACTCCCGTCTATCTGGTAAATGGGACGGTGCGTGCCGTCCCATATTTATGCTTATGGATTAACCTGGTCCAACCAACCCCATTTATCTTCGGTTTCGCCGGTGAAGAGGCCGAAGAAGGCTTCCTGGATACGTTTAGTGACCGGGCCACGGCGGCCTTCACCGACCTGGATGCCGTCGACGCTGCGTACCGGGGTGATCTCTGCTGCGGTACCGGACATGAACACTTCATCGGCCAGATACAGTGATTCACGGGACAGCACCTGCTCGCGCACTTCAATGCCCAGATCCTGCGCCAGTTTGATAATGGCGTCGCGGGTGATCCCTGGCAGGGCGGAAGAGGTGAATGGCGGGGTGAAGAGGACGCCATCTTTCACTTCAAACAGGTTCTCACCCGCACCTTCAGAGATATAGCCGTTCACATCCAGGGCGATACCTTCCTGATAACCGTGACGGCGCGCTTCGCTGCCTACCAGCAGGGAGGAGAGATAGTTACCGCCCGCTTTGGCTGCGGTCGGGATAGTGTTTGGCGCCACACGGTTCCAGGAGGAGACCATCGCATCGATCCCCTGTTCCAGCGCTTCGGCGCCCAGGTATGCTCCCCACGGGAACGCGGCGATGATCACATCGGTGGTGTAACCGGCTGGCGGGTTGACGCCCATACCCACATCACCCACGAAAACCAGCGGACGAATATAGGCGCTGGTCAGGTTGTTTTTACGCAGCACCGCGCGGCAAGCTTCCATCAGCTCGTCGACGCTCTGAGAAACAGGGAAGCGATAAATTTTGGCTGAATCACGCAGACGTTGCATGTGTTCACGATGACGGAACACCACCGGGCCTTTGTGTGAGTCGTAGCAACGGATACCTTCAAATACAGAAGTACCGTAGTGAAGCGCATGGGACATCACGTGGACTTTAGCGTCCTCCCAGCGAACCATCTCACCATTGGACCAAATGAAATCAGCTTTTTTCGTCGTCATT
This sequence comes from Leclercia sp. LSNIH1, assembly GCF_002902985.1. Taxonomy (NCBI): domain Bacteria; kingdom Pseudomonadati; phylum Pseudomonadota; class Gammaproteobacteria; order Enterobacterales; family Enterobacteriaceae; genus Leclercia; species Leclercia sp. LSNIH1. The sequence goes on from NZ_CP026167.1 coordinate 753,400, forward strand.
TTTCTTCCTTTGCGCTCAGGCGCGAATTTGTTGTGTTTGTGATGAAGCGGCACGCTGCTGGATATCAACCCGGGCGACGTCGACAAGTTTGCTCAACTGGCTAAACAGTAATTCGACGGGGCGCTGACTGGCAACGGTCAATTCAATATTTATGTTCTGCGCGTCGGTGGCGGTTTCCATGTTCATCGAACAGATCTGGAACCCACGATGGCGCACCACGCGCAATACACGTTCTAACGTTTCCGGGTTGAAGCGAGCCTGAACGGCGACCTGATGTTGCATCATGATAATTTCTCCAGCATTTGTGAGTTACTGGCGCCGGGCGGCACCAACGGCCAGACATTCTCAAGCTCGTCGATTGAGACATGAAGCAGGTAAGGCCCCTTGCTGGACAACATTTCATCAAGTGCCGCTTCAACCTGGTCTTTACGGGTGATGTGCTGGCCAGGGATGCCGAAGGCGCTGGCCAGAACGAGGAAATCGGGGTTATCGGTCAGGGTGGTTTCGCTGTAACGCTCCTGGAAAAAGAGCTGCTGCCACTGGCGAACCATGCCCAAACGTTGGTTATCCAGCAGCACGATCTTCACCGGCAACTGCTTACGCTTGATGGTGCCGAGCTCCTGTACGTTCATCATGAAGGAGCCGTCACCGGAGATGCAGATGACCGTATCGTCCGGGCGCGCTACCTGCGCCCCAACGGCGGCAGGCAGACCAAAGCCCATCGTGCCTAAGCCGCTGGACGTGATGAAATTTTCCGGGCGCGTGTAGGTCATGTGCTGGGCTGACCACATCTGGTGCTGGCCCACGTCGGTGGTGACTACGCTGTCGGCTGGCTTACGATCCGACAGCTGTTTCAGCAGCAGCGGCGCATAGATAGCTTCACCCGGATGGTCATAGCGCCAGGCATGTTCGCGGCGCATCGCTGCCGCATGCTGACGCCAGGCGTCAATCGCTAATGGCTGTTGCAACGCAGGCAACACCGCGTTGAGATCCCCTTGCAAAGCCACATGCGCCTGACGGAGCTTATTCATCTCTGCCGGATCGATATCCATATGAATAACTTTTGCATTCGGCGCGAAGGTATTCAGCTTGCCAGTGACACGATCGTCAAAGCGCGCGCCCACAGCGATCAACAGGTCGCACTCCTGCACCGCAAGGTTGGCCGCTTTCGTGCCGTGCATCCCCAACATACCCAGATAGTACGGGTAGTCGGCATCCACCGCGCCCAGCCCTTTCAGTGTGCAGGTCGCGGGCATTTGGGTAACCGCGATAAATTCACGCAGGGCTGGAACGGCCTGCGCCATCCCAACGCCGCCGCCTACGTAGAGGATCGGTTTTTGCGCGTGGGTCAGCATCTGGCTCGCTTCATCTGCTTCGGTATGCGGGAAATCATCGGCGTTCTCAACGGTAGAGAAGTGAGGCTCCAGCTCGCCCAGCGCAACTTGGATATCTTTAGGAATATCAACCAGAACCGGACCAGGACGGCCTGAGTTTGCCACCTCAAATGCCTCCGCCATGACGCGAGGCAGCTCTTCGAGTGACTGGACGAGGAAGCTGTGTTTCGTACACGCCAGTGACAAACCGAGAACGTCCACTTCCTGGAAAGCATCGGTGCCGATGAAGGGAGAGGCAACCTGACCGGTGATGGCCACAACGGGAACGGAATCGAGCAGTGCGTCAGCCAGACCGGTGATGAGGTTGGTCGCGCCCGGGCCAGAGGTCGCCATACAGACGCCAGTTTTCCCCGTAGCACGCGCATAACCGATGGCCGCCATTGCTGCGCCCTGCTCGTGTCGGCACAACAGATGTTCCACGCCGCCGTCATACAGAGCATCGTAAATCGGCATAATTGCACCACCCGGGTAACCGAATACTGTCTCGACTCCCTGCGCTCGCAACGCATGTACTACCCATTGTGCGCCATTCATAGTTACTTCCCCGTCGTAAATCGGGAGAAACAGAATTTTATGCTGTTACTCATCCTCTGCTCCTCGCTTATGTTTTAAGGTCATAAAAAAACCCCCGGACCTTTCGGTGCGGGGGTCTTAGTTCGTTAAGGCTTGATTATTAAGCCTTTCCTCGTCCAAGTGCAGCCCCGCACGGTGGGATAATAATCACCACCACGCTAATCACGACCAGGCTAATCACTCGTAGAAGGGCTGTCATTTGCTGTTCTTTTTGCATCTTGTTCGAAGGAATACCTAAAGAGTTATCACAGATATCGAATCAAACACAACATTTTTTTATAATTCATTTGCTTATTACGCTAATAGTTTAGATAAAAATCATTGTTTTTTATGACAAAAATAGAAAATGAATTATTTTCATTTTTTCCTGGGCAATGAGGGTGAGAAGACAAGCTTATTACCCTTTTGCGAGCAGGCCTCCATGGTGATGAAAACATTACAATTAAGGGAAAATATTCATGAACAGGCCACGTAAAAACGCGAACTGACGGTAAAAATCGCGTCGGACAGATGACATAGTGGCACGACAAGGAGGCCATTTATGTCATTGTCGGTTGTCTATACCCGCGCTGCATTAGGCGTTGAAGCACCGCTTATTTGCGTAGAAGTTCATCTCAGTAATGGCCTGCCTGGCCTGACGCTGGTCGGCTTGCCCGAAACTACCGTTAAGGAGGCCAGAGACCGGGTACGCAGCGCGATCATCAATAGTGGTTATACCTTCCCGGCCAAAAAGATCACCATCAATCTGGCCCCAGCCGATCTCCCTAAGGAAGGGGGACGATACGATTTACCTATCGCCATCGCGCTTCTCGTCGCCTCTGAGCAGCTCTCCTCCTCCAGGATAAGCGCATATGAGTTTGTGGGTGAGCTGGCGCTTACAGGCGCGTTAAGAGGGGTTCCTGGCGCGATATCTGGCGCTCTGGCGGCTATACGCGCCGGGAGAGAGATTATCGTCGCCAGAGATAATGCTGCTGAAGTCAGCCTTATTGAAGAAAAAGGCTGCCTGGTTGCTGAACACCTCCAGGAAGTATGCGCTTTTCTTGAGGGATGTCATGAGCTGGCCGCGCCCGTTGGGGAGCCGTTTGTTGCCGAACATAACGAGTGTGACATCAGCGATATCATCGGCCAGGAACAGGGTAAGAGGGCGCTGGAGATCACCGCAGCTGGTGCGCATAACCTGCTGCTCATTGGCCCACCCGGCACCGGCAAAACCATGCTCGCGAGCCGGCTCAACACTCTGCTGCCGCCACTCAGTAACCATGAGGCGCTGGAAAGCGCGGCTATCGTAAGCCTGGTCAGCGCCACATCAATGTATAAACAATGGCGTCAGCGCCCTTTCCGGGCCCCGCATCATAGTGCCTCGCTGGTAGCCATGGTGGGTGGAGGTGCAATCCCCGCGCCGGGAGAGATCTCACTGGCACATAATGGCATTCTGTTTCTGGACGAATTGCCCGAGTTTGAGCGTCGCGTGCTGGACGCCTTACGCGAGCCCATTGAATCCGGGCAAATTAATATCTCCCGCACGCGCGCCAAGATCAGTTATCCGGCACGCTTCCAGCTTATCGCCGCCATGAACCCCAGCCCAACGGGGCACTATCAAGGCAATCATAATCGCTGCTCGCCCGAGCAGACGCTCCGCTATCTGGGTCGCTTGTCCGGGCCATTCCTCGACCGCTTCGATCTATCGCTCGAGATCCCACTCCCGCCGCCAGGCTTACTAAGCCAGGCGCATAAAACGGGGGAATCAAGCCTCACCGTGCGAAACCGAGTGATTGCCGCACAGGAGAGGCAGCTGGCAAGGCAGAAGAAACGTAACGCGCATCTGGATAACGCTGAGATCCGCACTTTTTGCCGGCTAGCGGCAGATGACGCGCTGTGGCTGGAGGAGACACTTACCCATTTTGGTCTGTCAGTACGTGCGTGGCAGCGGTTGTTAAAAGTTGCCCGTACTATTGCCGATCTGGAGGAGTGTGAAAATATTGAACGCAGGCATCTACAGGAAGCGCTGAGCTATCGCGCTATTGACCGCCTGCTGCTACACCTGCAAAAGATGCTGGCATAAAAAAAGGGGCCTTAGCCCCTTTTTATTAATCGTCTGAATCGGTGTAGTCTTCCGCACCTTCCATCTGTGGTTTACCACCAGACAGAGTATGGAAACGCTTTGGACGCTTGATACGCGCCATATATTTGATCCATACGCGCTCCGCTTCCGTTACTGGCTCGCGCTCGCCACGGCAGACGGCAACAAATGATTTTTCGTCTTCAGTGGAGGGTTCACGTTTTCCCAAATCCAGTTCATTGAAGGCATAACCATGGCGCTCAAGCAGTTGTGCCTCTTTGATGGTGAAATCACCATGGCGAGAAAATCCGCGTGGATAATTTTTGTTGTCGAAAAAACGATTAGTCGTCGTAAAGCTTTCCGCCATCCTACACGCTCCTATATCTTTGGCCGAGCTATTTATGGCGCGGAGTATTAGTTACGCTTGACAGAGCGTCAAACAAAACATTTAAATCATAACGACAAATAATTTTGCGGAGAATACCGTGGATACGGAATTGCTAAAAACTTTTCTCGAAGTGAGCAGAACTCGCCACTTTGGGCGCGCCGCAGAAGCGCTTTATCTGACGCAGTCGGCAGTGAGCTTTCGTATTCGACAGCTTGAAAATCAGCTCGGTGTAAACCTTTTCACCCGCCATCGCAACAACATCCGCTTAACGCCAGCGGGAGAGAAACTTCTGCCGTATGCCGAAACGCTCATGAACACCTGGCAGGCGGCACGTAAAGAGGTTGCTCATACCTCAAAGCATAATGAGTTCTCTATCGGTGCCAGCGCCTCGCTATGGGAGTGCATGCTTAGCCCGTGGCTGAGTCGGCTATATCGCTCTCACGGGCATCTGCAGTTTGAGGCGCGTATTGCGCAACGGCAGTCGCTGGTTAAGCAACTTCATGAAAGACAACTGGATCTTCTGATCACTACCGAAGCACCGAAAATGGATGAATTTAACAGCCAGGTTCTCGGCCAGTTCAGTCTGGGACTCTATGCGGCGGAACCTTCCGCTCTGAAAAGCGACCTGAATTATCTGCGCCTTGAATGGGGCCCCGATTTCCAGCCGCATGAGGCGGGGTTGATTGCAGCGGACGATGTTCCAGTCCTGACAACCAGTTCTGCTGAAATAGCCTGCCAACAACTCGCAGCGCTTAAAGGTTGTACCTGGCTGCCACAACGCTGGGCCAGTAATAAACCAGGCCTGTATGCGGTCACCGATTCAGCCCTGCTCCAGAGGCCGCTATACGCTATCTGGCTTCAGAACAGTGACAAACAGGGGCAGATCAAAGATCTACTTAAAATCAGCGTGATGGAGTGAATCAGCCTGTTGCAGGGACGCAATTAAAGGCTTAAAGAGGGGAAAGTTGAAATATTACAGGCAAAAAAAAATCCTTCGCCGAAGCAAAGGATTCTTTATATGGCAGGGGCGGAGAGACTCGAACTCGCGACACCCGGTTTTGGAGACCGGTGCTCTACCAACTGAGCTACGCCCCTAAATTTCTTACTACTAAGCCTGCTAATGTAGCAGGCTTAGTTTAAATAAGTGGCGGAACGGACGGGACTCGAACCCGCGACCCCCTGCGTGACAGGCAGGTATTCTAACCGACTGAACTACCGCTCCACCGAATACTTCTACAACTACCGGTTTATTGCCCCGGTTTACTACGTAATTTGATGCCTGGCAGTTCCCTACTCTCGCATGGGGAGACCCCACACTACCATCGGCGCTACGGCGTTTCACTTCTGAGTTCGGCATGGGGTCAGGTGGGACCACCGCGCTACAGCCGCCAGGCAAATTCTTGGTGCTCTGTACGCAATACTTTATCGCATCAGCCGCGTTGGCTGCGCTCGTAAAGTCAGTCACATACTTCAGTATGCTCCTTCCTTTCCTTCGCTTGCCGCCTTGCTGCTGCGCAAACTATTGTGTACTTAACTCTGAATCAATGCTGAAAATTTTCTCAAACCCACCGAAACAGCTTCGGCGTTGTAAGGTTAAGCCTCACGGTTCATTAGTACCGGTTAGCTCAACGCATCGCTGCGCTTACACACCCGGCCTATCAACGTCGTCGTCTTCAACGTTCCTTCAGGAGCCTTAAAGGCTCAGGGAGAACTCATCTCGGGGCAAGTTTCGTGCTTAGATGCTTTCAGCACTTATCTCTTCCGCATTTAGCTACCGGGCAGTGCCATTGGCATGACAACCCGAACACCAGTGATGCGTCCACTCCGGTCCTCTCGTACTAGGAGCAGCCCCCCTCAATTCTCCAGCGCCCACGGCAGATAGGGACCGAACTGTCTCACGACGTTCTAAACCCAGCTCGCGTACCACTTTAAATGGCGAACAGCCATACCCTTGGGACCTACTTCAGCCCCAGGATGTGATGAGCCGACATCGAGGTGCCAAACACCGCCGTCGATATGAACTCTTGGGCGGTATCAGCCTGTTATCCCCGGAGTACCTTTTATCCGTTGAGCGATGGCCCTTCCATACAGAACCACCGGATCACTATGACCTGCTTTCGCACCTGCTCGAGCCGTCACTCTCGCAGTCAAGCCAGCTTATGCCATTGCACTAACCTCCTGATGTCCGACCAGGATTAGCTGACCTTCGTGCTCCTCCGTTACTCTTTAGGAGGAGACCGCCCCAGTCAAACTACCCACCAGACACTGTCCGCAACCCGGATTACGGGTCTACGTTAGAACACCAGCCATTAAAGGGTGGTATTTCAAGGACGGCTCCACGCAGACTGGCGTCCACGCTTCAAAGCCTCCCACCTATCCTACACATCAAGGACCAGTGTTCAGTGTCAAGCTATAGTAAAGGTTCACGGGGTCTTTCCGTCTTGCCGCGGGTACACTGCATCTTCACAGCGATTTCAATTTCACTGAGTCTCGGGTGGAGACAGCCTGGCCATCATTACGCCATTCGTGCAGGTCGGAACTTACCCGACAAGGAATTTCGCTACCTTAGGACCGTTATAGTTACGGCCGCCGTTTACCGGGGCTTCGATCAAGAGCTTCGCGTTGCCGCTGACCCCATCAATTAACCTTCCGGCACCGGGCAGGCGTCACACCGTATACGTCCACTTTCGTGTTTGCACAGTGCTGTGTTTTTAATAAACAGTTGCAGCCAGCTGGTATCTTCGACTGATTTCAGCTCCACCCGCAGGGGCTTCACCTACATATCAGCGTGCCTTCTCCCGAAGTTACGGCACCATTTTGCCTAGTTCCTTCACCCGAGTTCTCTCAAGCGCCTTGGTATTCTCTACCTGACCACCTGTGTCGGTTTGGGGTACGATTTGGTGTTACCTGATGCTTAGAGGCTTTTCCTGGAAGCAGGGCATTTGTTGCTTCAGCACCGTAGTGCCTCGTCATCACACCTCAGCGTTAAAAAGGTACCGGATTTACCTGGAACCTCCGCCTACATGCTTAAACCGGGACAACCGTCGCCCGGCCAACATAGCCTTCTCCGTCCCCCCTTCGCAGTAACACCGAGTACAGGAATATTAACCTGTTTCCCATCGACTACGCCTTTCGGCCTCGCCTTAGGGGTCGACTCACCCTGCCCCGATTAACGTTGGACAGGAACCCTTGGTCTTCCGGCGAGCGGGCTTTTCACCCGCTTTATCGTTACTTATGTCAGCATTCGCACTTCTGATACCTCCAGCATGCCTCACAGCACACCTTCGCAGGCTTACAGAACGCTCCCCTACCCAACAACACATAGTGTCGCTGCCGCAGCTTCGGTGCATGGTTTAGCCCCGTTACATCTTCCGCGCAGGCCGACTCGACCAGTGAGCTATTACGCTTTCTTTAAATGATGGCTGCTTCTAAGCCAACATCCTGGCTGTCTGTGCCTTCCCACATCGTTTCCCACTTAACCATGACTTTGGGACCTTAGCTGGCGGTCTGGGTTGTTTCCCTCTTCACGACGGACGTTAGCACCCGCCGTGTGTCTCCCGTGATAACATTCCCCGGTATTCGCAGTTTGCATCGGGTTGGTAAGCCGGGATGGCCCCCTAGCCGAAACAGTGCTCTACCCCCGAGGATGAGTTCACGAGGCGCTACCTAAATAGCTTTCGGGGAGAACCAGCTATCTCCCGGTTTGATTGGCCTTTCACCCCCAGCCACAGGTCATCCGCTAATTTTTCAACATTAGTCGGTTCGGTCCTCCAGTTAGTGTTACCCAACCTTCAACCTGCCCATGGCTAGATCACCGGGTTTCGGGTCTATACCCTGCAACTTAACGCCCAGTTAAGACTCGGTTTCCCTTCGGCTCCCCTATACGGTTAACCTTGCTACAGAATATAAGTCGCTGACCCATTATACAAAAGGTACGCAGTCACACCCGAAGGTGCTCCCACTGCTTGTACGTACACGGTTTCAGGTTCTTTTTCACTCCCCTCGCCGGGGTTCTTTTCGCCTTTCCCTCACGGTACTGGTTCACTATCGGTCAGTCAGGAGTATTTAGCCTTGGAGGATGGTCCCCCCATATTCAGACAGGATACCACGTGTCCCGCCCTACTCTTCGAGTTCACAGCAAGTGTGCTTTCGTGTACGGGAGTATCACCCTGTACCCTGCGACTTTCCAGACGCTTCCACTAACACACAAGCTGATTCAGACTCCGGGCTGCTCCCCGTTCGCTCGCCGCTACTGGGGGAATCTCGGTTGATTTCTTTTCCTCGGGGTACTTAGATGTTTCAGTTCCCCCGGTTCGCCTCGTTAGCCTATGTATTCAGCTAACGATAGTGTGACGAATCACACTGGGTTTCCCCATTCGGACATCGCCGGGTCAAGGGTTCATATCACCTCGCCGGCGCTTTTCGCAGATTAGCACGTCCTTCATCGCCTCTGACTGCCAGGGCATCCACCGTGTACGCTTAGTCGCTTAACCTCACAACCCGAAGCTGTTTCACTTCGTGTTGTGAAAATTTGAGAGACTCGAACACACCTTCATCTGTTCTTATTACGGAGAACAGACACAGTGTGTCGTTTCAATTTTCAGCTTGATCCAGATTTTTAAAGAGCAAATATCTCAAACATGACTCTGAAGTCAGTTTTGAGATACTGTTTGGTTGTGCCTTTCACTCACACCCAGCAAGTGGCGTCCCCTAGGGGATTCGAACCCCTGTTGCCGCCGTGAAAGGGCGGAGTCCTAACCGCTAGACGAAGGGGACACGAGGTGTCACGACTTCGCAGCCGTCTTGCTTTCTACTTTCTATCAGACAATCTGTGTGGACACTACAAAGGCAGGTTCTTTAAGGTAAGGAGGTGATCCAACCGCAGGTTCCCCTACGGTTACCTTGTTACGACTTCACCCTAGTCATGAATCACAAAGTGGTAAGCGCCCTCCCGAAGGTTAAGCTACCTACTTCTTTTGCAACCCACTCCCATGGTGTGACGGGCGGTGTGTACAAGGCCCGGGAACGTATTCACCGTAGCATTCTGATCTACGATTACTAGCGATTCCGACTTCATGGAGTCGAGTTGCAGACTCCAATCCGGACTACGACGCACTTTATGAGGTCCGCTTGCTCTCGCGAGGTCGCTTCTCTTTGTATGCGCCATTGTAGCACGTGTGTAGCCCTACTCGTAAGGGCCATGATGACTTGACGTCATCCCCACCTTCCTCCAGTTTATCACTGGCAGTCTCCTTTGAGTTCCCGGCCTAGCCGCTGGCAACAAAGGATAAGGGTTGCGCTCGTTGCGGGACTTAACCCAACATTTCACAACACGAGCTGACGACAGCCATGCAGCACCTGTCTCAGAGTTCCCGAAGGCACCAAGCCATCTCTGGCAAGTTCTCTGGATGTCAAGAGTAGGTAAGGTTCTTCGCGTTGCATCGAATTAAACCACATGCTCCACCGCTTGTGCGGGCCCCCGTCAATTCATTTGAGTTTTAACCTTGCGGCCGTACTCCCCAGGCGGTCGACTTAACGCGTTAGCTCCGGAAGCCACGCCTCAAGGGCACAACCTCCAAGTCGACATCGTTTACGGCGTGGACTACCAGGGTATCTAATCCTGTTTGCTCCCCACGCTTTCGCACCTGAGCGTCAGTCTTTGTCCAGGGGGCCGCCTTCGCCACCGGTATTCCTCCAGATCTCTACGCATTTCACCGCTACACCTGGAATTCTACCCCCCTCTACAAGACTCAAGCCTGCCAGTTTCAAATGCAGTTCCCAGGTTGAGCCCGGGGATTTCACATCTGACTTAACAGACCGCCTGCGTGCGCTTTACGCCCAGTAATTCCGATTAACGCTTGCACCCTCCGTATTACCGCGGCTGCTGGCACGGAGTTAGCCGGTGCTTCTTCTGCGAGTAACGTCAATCACTGTGGTTATTAACCACAATGCCTTCCTCCTCGCTGAAAGTACTTTACAACCCGAAGGCCTTCTTCATACACGCGGCATGGCTGCATCAGGCTTGCGCCCATTGTGCAATATTCCCCACTGCTGCCTCCCGTAGGAGTCTGGACCGTGTCTCAGTTCCAGTGTGGCTGGTCATCCTCTCAGACCAGCTAGGGATCGTCGCCTAGGTGAGCCATTACCCCACCTACTAGCTAATCCCATCTGGGCACATCCGATGGCAAGAGGCCCGAAGGTCCCCCTCTTTGGTCTTGCGACGTTATGCGGTATTAGCTACCGTTTCCAGTAGTTATCCCCCTCCATCAGGCAGTTTCCCAGACATTACTCACCCGTCCGCCACTCGTCACCCGAGAGCAAGCTCTCTGTGCTACCGTTCGACTTACATGTGTTAGGCCTGCCGCCAGCGTTCAATCTGAGCCATGATCAAACTCTTCAATTTAAGTTTGATGCTCGTGAATTAAACTTCGTAATGAATTACGTGTTCACTCAGAGACTTGGTATTCATTTATTGTCCGAGGACATTAAGAATCCATGTCACTTTGAGTGCCCACACAGATTGTCTGATAAATTGTTAAAGAGCAGTGCAACGCGGCTTTCGCTCACCGTTGCGAGGTCCCGTATATTACGTTTTCCTCATTCAGAGTCAAGCGATTATTTCGCGCTTTTCTCTGCCGGGTATTCATCGCTGAACCCCGCTGACCCGGCGGCTTGCGTGCCGTTGTTCCGTGTCAGTGGAGGCGCATTATAGGGAGTTCTCCGGCGCTGACAAGAGCTAATTTAAAAAAACTTTTCAACTGTCTTTTTTTTGCGCAAAAACGTGCTACACCGCTAGTTTTTCGAGCGTTTCGAAGCCATAACGATGTAAAACGGGTAAAAGTTGCTCAGTCTCAGCGGTCAATGCCATGCAATAAGCGATATTTGCGTCGGCAGATTTTGCGTCTGGCGCTTCATGTTCAAGTAGCCACGCTGTGCGACGGGCAATCGCTGCCCCTGAATCCACCAGCCGGGTGCCTTCCGGAAGTACGGCCAACAGCTCTTCCTGTAGCAAAGGGAAATGCGTACAACCCAGCACCACCGTATCCGGCGGCTCCGCCATCCGCAGCCATGGACGCAGAATACGGCGCAGCTCTTCCAGCGAGACCGCTTTGCCGTGCAGTTTGGCTTCCGCCATCTCAACCAGCTCGGCAGAACCTAACATCGCAATCTGGCATTCATTTGCAAAGCGTTCGATCAGTTCGCGGGTATAAGGCCGCTTAACCGTACCGCGGGTAGCCAGGAGCCCCACCACGCCATTTGCCGTCAGGCGCGCAGCAGGTTTAATTGCCGGCACCACGCCCACAACCGGGAACGGGAACTTTTCGCGTAGTGCCGGGAGGGAGACCGTACTGGCGGTGTTGCAGGCAATCACCGCCAGTGCGAGGGGATACTGCTGTTGCACAGCGGTAACGATCTCAACGACGCGTTCAACAATAAACGCTTCGCTCTTTTCCCCGTAGGGGAAAGCCACGTTATCGAAGGCATAGATGTAATGAAGATCCGGCAGAAGTTGCCGAATCTCATCATAGACTGAAAGCCCACCGACACCGGAGTCAAACACCAGTACGGTGGGACGTGGGTCAGAAGGTGTAGCTGCCAGACAAGGTGTATTCCCGTCCTGCAGTTTCGTAGCCATAAACTGTCTCGTAGTCTTTATCGAACAGGTTGGCTATTTTACCACGAACTGTAAGGTGAGAGGTGACAGGATATGAAACAGCGAGATCCCACAAACTTACCCCACCCATTTTCACTCGCTCTGAGGTGAACGTATCAGGATCGTACGCTACATCATAACGGGTACCCAGGTAGCGGTAGGCCAGATTCCAGTCGAGATCCCACACCTGCGTATCCAGCTGATACTTCACCTGCTGCTTCGAACGGCGGGCAAGCACTTCGTTCGTTTTGGCATTGCGCGGATCCACGTAGTCATAAGAAATCTGATGGCCTACCGGGCCAGTATCAAACTGCGCCGTGGCTTCAATACCTTTGATACGTGCTTTATCAACGTTGTAGTAGCGGAACGTACGCGGGTCGCTGCTGATCAGGTTGTCGATATCGTTACGATAACCCGATACACGCCAGGTCACCGGGCCGGTCAGCCCCTCGAAACCGCCTTCCCACTGCTTGCTCTCTTCCGGTTTCAGATCCGGGTTGCCGTAGCTCGCACTGTGGATTTGGCTCATGGTCGGTGCTTTATAGGCGGTGCCGTAGGACGCGATGATGCGATAACCGTCAATGAACTCCCATCCGGCGCTGGTCTGCCAGGTGTTATGGTTACCAAAGTTAGAGTTGTCATCATTACGCGCGGCCGCTTCCAGGGTCACGCTATCGAACTGCTGCAGGGCGGACAGAAATACCCCAGTGTTGCGCTGCTCATAGCCTTTATCCAGATAACCCGTTCCCGCCTGGGTTTTTTGCTTCTGCCAGTCCAGACCGGCGCCGATATTGCCGTGGCCCACCGTGACGGTGTTCATCCACTGGGCCGTGTACTGCTTAACGTCATCCATGGTAGCAGAGGAAGCATAGCGGCCTTTGCTCGGATCGTAGTTCTGGTCTTTACTGCGACCGTAACCGGTCACCAGTTGTGTCTGGTAGATCCCCTGGTTATAGCGCAGGCCGGTGTCCCAGTTCTGGCTGTAAAGCTGACGGGTATCAGGCAGGCCATCGACCATAAAGTTGTTGTCATAATGCTCATAGCCGTCATACGCGGTGCGGTTGTCGTAGCCGAGGCCACGCACGAAACCGCTCAGGCTGTCAGTGAATTGCTGCTCAACCGAGCCAAACAGCGACTTACTCATAAAACCGTCACGGTCGGGCTGGCGTGGCGCATCCGCCGCATCAATATCAAAGCCGCGGGTATAGGTATAGTTACCGCCCAGGGTAATTTTGGTTTTATCCAGCACCTGCTGGAAGGAACCATCATAGGATTGATAGCCTTTCGAGCCGACGCTGGCGGTGATTTCCGCCCCTGGCGTGTCCCGACCCGTAATGATGTTAATCACGCCGCCAATCGCATCTGAACCATACAGGGCCGAACGCGGGCCACGGATGTATTCAACACGCTGAATAAGCGAAACGGGGATTTGGCTGAGATCCGGTGAATTACTGATCCCGGCGTTATTCAGTGGAATGCCATCAATCAGCACCAGCACATGGCGGGATTCCGTGCCGCGAATAAAGGTAGAAGAGGTGGCACCTATTCCACCGCTTTGGGCGATATCAACGCCCGGTAAGCGCGACATCACTTCAACGACGCTTTTAGCCTGCCAACGCTCGATATCTTCCCGGGTAACGACAGAACTCGGAGCCAGAACGGTATTTGCAGGTTGTGCAACACGGTTTGCCGTCACCACCAACGAGTCTGCGCCATCCTGCGCCCAGCCCGAAAATGCCGTGACGGAAAGCGCCGTCAACAGCGATACTTTTTTAATCATTGTAAAAGCATCCACAATATAAGAAGGATGCCGCAGGCCTCATCGATAGCACGCGATGATGAAACCAAATGCGACGTGATCCCGGCAGGTCTTCGGGCTAGGTGGCGTTTAGTGGATGTAGACTTCCCATTTTCACAGTGTCTGTTAACTCATCCCGCCAGTCTTTACCGCTGCGCGTCAGCTCCAGATTTGCACTGGATTCCCTTTTCACTCATAAGAGACCGGAAACATAATGCTACATTTAGACACGTATAGATGTCCAGACTGCCGTTGACCATTAAGGCTGGACATCCCCTGTACAATCCCTACAATCCCCGCGTAATTCATCATCAACAGGAAGCATCATGACTCCAGAACACCTCCCGACAGAACAGTACGACGCGCAACTGGCAGAGAAAGTCGTCCGTCTGCAAAGTATGATGACGCCTTTTGCTGCGCCTGCGCCTGAGGTGTTCCGCTCCCCGGTTAGGCACTATCGTATGCGTGCCGAATTCCGCATCTGGCACGACGGCGACGACCTGTACCACATTATTTTCGATCAGCAGACCAAAAGCCGGATCCGCGTGGACAGTTTCCCGGCGGCCAGCGAGCTGATTAACCAGTTGATGACGCTGATGATGGATGGCGTGCGCAATAATCCGCTGCTGCGCCATAAGCTCTTCCAGATTGACTACCTGACCACCCAAAGCAATCAGGCCATCGTCTCGCTGCTGTACCATAAGGCGTTGAACGACGAGTGGCGCCAGGCCGCAGAAGCCCTGCGTGATGCGCTGCGCGCGCAGAACATCAATGTGCATCTGATTGGCCGCGCGACCAAAACCAAAATCGCGCTGGATCAGGACTATATAGACGAGCGCCTGCCGGTGGCGGGGAAAGAGATGATCTACCGCCAGGTGGAGAACAGCTTTACGCAGCCGAACGCTGCCATGAACGTGCAGATGCTGGAGTGGGCGCTGAACGCCACCGAGGGCGCAACCGGGGATCTGCTGGAGCTGTACTGCGGTAACGGCAACTTCTCGCTGGCGCTGGCGCGTAACTTCGACCGCGTACTGGCCACCGAAATCGCCAAGCCGTCGGTCGCCGCCGCGCAATACAACATTGCAGCGAACCATATTGATAATGTGCAGATCATTCGCATGTCGGCGGAAGAGTTTACTCAGGCGATGAAGGGCGTAAGGGACTTTAATCGTCTGCAGGGGATCGATCTGAAGAGCTACCAGTGTGAGACCATTTTCGTCGACCCGCCACGTAGTGGGCTGGACAGCGAAACGGAGAAGATGGTGCAGGCGTACCCGCGTATTTTGTATATCTCCTGTAATCCGGAGACCTTGTGCCAGAACCTGGAAACATTAAGCCAGACGCACAAGGTTGAACGTCTGGCTCTGTTCGATCAGTTCCCGTACACGCACCATATGGAGTGCGGAGTGTTACTGACGGCTAAAAACGCATAGGCCGGATAAACGAAGCGCCATCCGGCGCTTTTTGGCAGGTGGCGCTGCGCTTACCTGCCCTACAGAACAGCAAGATGATTACTCTGGCAGCTGCTGCTTACGGTTACGCATTTTAATGCCAATCCAGAACACCAGCGCCACTGACAGCACAGCCGGCAGGAAGTTAGAGCCAATGTCCGGATACTCTGCGCGCACCACGGTGCTATACAGCAGGACGCCCAGTACAAAGAACGCCGCCGACAATGCCGGTAACCCCACCGGCATGGTGCGATTCTGATAACGCTGATGCAGACAGTACACCGTCAGCACCAGAGAGATCATCGGGAAAACCGAGAACGGTACAATAGAGCTAAAAAGCGCTGCGAACGTACCGTTAATGGATAAGCCAGCGATCAATGCCAGCAATAATGTTCCTTTATCCTGTCCTGTCTGTTTCATTACTCACCTTTCACTCATCGGATTGATGCGCCAGTTTTTCTTGTTCACGGCGATACCAGTAATAAGCCCCTTTAGAGATCATCCGCAGTTGCAATACCAGTCGCTCTTCGAGTTGCTTGCGTTGTTCAACGCTCACATCCAGTGCTTCGGCGCCCGCACTGAAGACTATTGTTACCATCGCCTCGGCCTGCGCCTCAGTGAAGGCGCGCGGCATATGGTTTTCGAGTTCAAGATAGTCGGCAAGTTCCGCAATAAAATGCTGAATCTCGCGGGCCACGGCGGCACGAAACGCGGCCGAGGTGCCTGAGCGTTCCCGTAACAATAAACGAAACGCGTTGGGATTATTGCCGATAAACTCCATAAAAGTGGAAACAGAGGTGCGGATCACGCTACCCCCTTTGGCGATACGCTGACGCGCCTGGCGCATCAGCTGGCGCAGCATCAGCCCGCTCTCATCCACCATGGTCAGACCCAGTTCATCCACGTCACGGAAATGACGATAGAAAGAGGTAGGCGCAATCCCGGCTTCGCGTGCGACCTCGCGCAGGCTCAGACTGGCAAAACTTCGCTCAGCACTCAGTTGACTGAATGCAGCCTCTACCAGCGAACGCCGGGTTTTCTCTTTTTGTTGTGCTCTTACGCCCATCACGATAGTTGAATCCTTCCAAAGGCCCGCAGGCACTATACCAGAGAATAAAATTAATCGGATTACCTGGCTTACAGAATGAAGGTTTACATGTTGTTTGTGCTCCACCGCGCGAAAAGAGCACAACGATAATTGGGTTATCCTGTCAATGATGTTACTATTCTGTTGCTTTTATGTATAAGAACAGGTAAGCCTTACCATGTCACATTCCTACGATTACGACGCAATTGTTATTGGTTCCGGCCCCGGCGGCGAAGGCGCTGCTATGGGACTGGTTAAACAGGGAGCCAGAGTAGCGGTTATTGAGCGCTACCATAACGTTGGCGGCGGCTGTACCCACTGGGGCACTATCCCTTCCAAAGCCCTCCGCCACGCCGTCAGCCGCATTATTGAATTTAACCAGAACCCTCTTTACAGCGATCACTCCCGTCTTCTTCGTTCCTCCTTTGCCGATATTCTGAATCACGCGGATAACGTGATTAATCAGCAGACGCGCATGCGCCAGGGTTTTTATGAGCGCAACCACTGCGAAATTCTGCAGGGCAGCGCGCATTTTGTGGATGAACATACGCTGGCGCTGGAGTGCCATGACGGTTCTGTTGAAACCATCACCGCAGAGAAATTTGTGATCGCCTGCGGCTCACGCCCGTATCGCCCGGCTGATGTCGATTTCTCTCACCCGCGCGTGTACGACAGCGACTCCATTCTGAGCCTGCACCATGAGCCGCGCCACGTACTCATCTACGGCGCCGGGGTGATCGGCTGTGAATATGCCTCTATCTTCCGCGGTATGAACGTGAAGGTCGACCTGATTAACACCCGCGATCGTCTGCTGGCCTTCCTCGATCAGGAGATGTCTGACTCGCTCTCGTATCACTTCTGGAACAGCGGCGTGGTGATTCGTCACAACGAAGAGTACGAGAAGATTGAAGGCTGTGATGATGGCGTCATCATGCACCTGAAATCGGGTAAAAAGCTGAAAGCCGACTGCCTGCTGTATGCCAATGGCCGTACAGGTAACACCGATTCGCTGGCGCTGGAAAACATCGGTCTGACCACCGACAGCCGCGGGCAGATCAAGGTGAACAGCATGTACCAGACCGCCCTGCCACATATCTATGCCGTCGGGGATGTGATTGGTTATCCAAGCCTGGCGTCAGCGGCGTATGACCAGGGGCGCATTGCGGCTCAGGCGCTGGTGAAAGGCGAAGCGACAGCACACCTGATCGAAGATATCCCGACGGGCATTTACACCATTCCGGAGATCAGTTCTGTAGGGAAAACCGAGCAGCAGCTGACGGCCATGAAGGTGCCTTACGAAGTGGGTCGTGCCCAGTTTAAACATCTGGCGCGGGCGCAAATCGTGGGAATGAGCGTCGGTACGCTGAAGATTTTGTTCCATCGCGAGACGAAAGAGATCCTCGGCATTCACTGCTTCGGTGAACGTGCGGCGGAAATCATCCATATCGGCCAGGCGATCATGGAGCAAAAAGGTGGCGGTAACACCATCGAATACTTTGTTAATACCACCTTTAACTACCCGACCATGGCGGAAGCCTATCGGGTAGCGGCGCTGAACGGCTTAAACCGCCTGTTTTAAGGTGCTGTCGAAATGGCCATCCATTGCACCACGGATGGCCTCCGCCAGCTGCTCATAGCGGCTGCGCAGCGGTGAACCCGGACGATAAACCAGGCCAATGGTACGCCGCGGCTCCGGCTTGATGCATGGCAGATAGACCACGCCATCACGCTTATGTTCGCGCGGCACGGCCAGCGCAGGCAGCAGCGTAATACCGCTTCCTGCCGCCACCATGTTACGCAGCGTTTCCAGGCTGGTTGCGCGGAAGTGGGTATCTTCATCGGCACCGGCTTCAAAACAGAAGCCCATCGCCTGATCGCGCAGACAGTGACCATCTTCCAGCATCAGCAGCTTTTCACCGGC
Source organism: Leclercia sp. LSNIH1 (assembly GCF_002902985.1). Taxonomy (NCBI): domain Bacteria; kingdom Pseudomonadati; phylum Pseudomonadota; class Gammaproteobacteria; order Enterobacterales; family Enterobacteriaceae; genus Leclercia; species Leclercia sp. LSNIH1. Next base: position 771,725 of record NZ_CP026167.1, read on the forward strand.
CAGATCGGCCATCGGCACGCGATCGCGGCTCGCCCATGGATGATCTTCATAGATCGCCAGCATCATCGGCTCATCAAACAGCGGCACTTCGATAAAGGCTTCGCTCTCTTTGACCAGCGCCAGAATGGCGCAGTCGAGCTTACCGCTATCTAACTGCGCCAGCAGCTGATGGGTTTGCGCTTCATGCAGGTACATTTCGAGTTTAGGGAACGTCTGATGCAGCATAGGAATAATATGCGGCAGCAGGTATGGGCCAACGGTTGGGATCAGGCCAATATGCAGCGGGCCGGACATTGTCTCCCCCTGCTGGCTTGCCATTTCCTTGAGCACTTTGACCTCGCGCAACACGGTGCGCGCCTGATCCACCAGCAGAAGGCCTGCCTGGGTGAACAGCACTTTACGACTGGTGCGCTCCAGCAGCATCACGCCAAGCTCGTCTTCCAGCTTACGAATCTGACCGCTAAGGGTAGGCTGGCTGACGTGGCAGGAGTCTGCCGCGCGGCGAAAATGGCGGTGTTCGGCTAACGCCACCAGGTATTCAAGATCACGAATATTCATTATTCATCCTCCGTCGCCACGATAGTTCATGGCGATAGATAGCATAGCAACGAACGATTATCCCTATCAAGCATTCTGTTGAATAATGCATCACAGAGACGAGGCGGCACCGATTACCCTTGAAGTCCTGTCCCGTCTTACGAGTTTCTCTCAAAACTCGCACAACTAAAGCCAACGTGAACTTTTGCGGACCCCGTGGTCCGCTTTTTTTTTGCGTAAAAAAGCCCAACACAGGGTTGGGCTTTGGTTTGTAGGTCGGATAAGGCGAAGCCGCCATCCGACATATCAGGCATTACACCAGACGGGTTTTCGCATCCGCAATGGCCTGTGCCACCTGCTTCGGCGACACGCCGCCTTTTGCGGCACGCTTGTCCAGACAAGACTGCAACGCCAGGATCGGGTAGACATCGTCGCCAATCACGTTACTGAATTTTTGCAGATCGGCAAGCGGGAGATCTTCCAGCGCTTTGCCCTGACGAATCGCTTCCACGACCGCTTCACCGACAATATGGTGCGCTTCACGGAACGGAACGCCTTTCGCCACAAGATAGTCCGCCAGCTCGGTGGAGTTGGCATAGCCCTGCTGGGCCGCTTCCTGGCAGCGCGGGCGTTTCACCTGAATGCCGTCCAGCACCAGGGCCGCCATATGCAGACAGTCCAGCCAGGTGTCGAGCGCGTCGAACAGCCCTTCTTTGTCTTCCTGCATATCTTTGTTGTAGGCCAGCGGCAGACCTTTCAGGGTCATCATCATCCCGGTCAGTGCACCCTGCACACGGCCACACTTACCGCGGATCAGCTCCAGCGCATCCGGGTTTTTCTTCTGCGGCATGAGGGAAGAGCCGGAGGTCACGCGATCAGACAGCTCAACAAATCCGGCTTCACCGGAGTTGAAGAAGATCAGATCTTCGGCGAAGCGCGACAGATGGACCATGCCGATAGAGGCGTTGGAGAGCAGCTCCAGCACGTGGTCACGGTCGGATACGCTGTCCAGGCTGTTACGGGTCGCAGAGGCAAAGCCCAGCCAGCCCGCCAGCTGTTCGCGGTCGATTTCATAGGCGGTGCCGGCCAGCGCGCCGCTGCCCAGCGGGCTCACGTCCAGACGCTTTAAGGTGTCCTGCAGACGGCTTTCATCGCGCGCCAGCATCTCGACATAGGCCAACGACCAATGAGCAAAGGTGACAGGCTGCGCACGCTGCAGGTGGGTATACCCCGGCATCACCGCATCCTGGTTATTCTGCGCGGTCTCCACCAGCGCGCTCTGCAACTGACGGTTAGCCGCCAGCAGTTCCGCCACGGTCTCTTTACACCACAGCTTCAGATCGGTTGCGACCTGGTCGTTGCGGCTACGGCCAGTGTGCAGCTTTTTACCCAGTTGGCCGACTTTGTCGATCAGTTTGCCTTCCACCCAGCTGTGAATATCTTCGGCATCGCTTTCAAGGATTTGCTGCGGGTTAAGACGCACCTCTTCCAGCAGATTGTTCAGCGCCTCTTCCAGCTGCAGCTGTTCGTCTGCGGTCAGCACGCCAACGGTGACCAGCGCTTTGGACCAGGCCACAGAGCCGACGATATCCTGTTCGGCCAGGCGGTAGTCGAAGCGCAAAGAGTCGTTGAACTGTTTGAACCGTTGATCCGCTGCCTGTGTAAAACGCCCACCCCAAAGTGCCATAACATCGTTCCTTTATTCGTTAGTTCTGCCGGGTGGCGCTGCGCTTACCCGGCCTACGGTCATTCATTAAAAACTTACGCTAGAATACGCGTGCCAATCGGCGTGCCGTTAAACAGCGCCGGAAGCTGCTCCGCGTGACGCCAGGAGGCGATATCCACCGGACGGCCCAGCGTGCGCGCCGCATCCAGCGCGGCGTTCACTTTGACAATCATGCCGTCAGTAATAATGCCCTGATCAATCAGCTGCTCGGCTTTTGCCGCGGTCATCTCCGCAATGCGCTGGCCTTTGCCGTCCAGAATGCCGCTCACGTCGGAGAGCAGGATCAGGTCTGCGCCCAGCGTTGCCGCCAGGGCGGTTGCCGCCTGGTCAGCGTTGACGTTCATCAGTTGCCCCTCTTCGGTCACACCGATAGAGCTGACGACAGGCAGGAAACCGCCTTCCAGCAGCGTATTGATCAATTTTGGCGAACCCGGCTGGGCCAGGCCAACGTGGCCAAGCTCTTCATCGAGCTGGGTCACCTTAACGCTGTCGCCATCGCCCAGGTAGAGACCGACAGAGGCGATATGGTGTTTCTTCGCCCAAGCCAGCAGGGTTTTGTTTGCCGTACCCGCCAGCGCACCGGTAATGATGTCGATCTGATCGGCAGGCGTCACGCGCAGGCCGTTTTTCTTTTTCACCGGCAGGTTCAGGCCTTTCATTAACTCATCGACCACACAGCCGCCGCCGTGAACAATCACCAGCGGGCGTTGATGTGATTCGCGATAGTTGACCAGCGCGGTAAACAGACGCTCCAGCGCCTCTTCGCTGTCCAGCAGTACACCACCAAGCTTGATAATTAATGGGTTCATCATCACACCTTAAATAAGAGACTGCGTTTCAGCATAGCCAAAACGAATATTTGCGCACTGCATTGCCTGGGCGGCAGCGCCTTTCAGTAAGTTATCTTCTGCGGCCACCACAATCAGGTGCTCGCCCTGCACGGCAAAACCGATGTCGCAGAACGGCAGGCCGACCACATTTTTCAGCGCGGGCACGCCTTTGTCATAGAGACGCACCAGCGGTTTATCCGCATACGCCTGGGTAAAAGCCTCGCTCACCTGCTCTTTGGTCACGCCAGGCTTCAGGCGGCAGGTGATAGTTTCGAGGATCCCACGCGGGAAACTGCCCAGGTGCGGCGTGAAAATCACCTCCGCGCCCAGATGGGTAGTAATTTCCGGGTGGTGGCGATGGTTAAACACGCCATACGGTTGCAGGCTCACTTCACAGAAGCTGTTGGAGATAGCCGCTTTGCGTCCTGCCCCGCTCACGCCGCTGGTGGCGTTGATCACTGGCCACTGGTTCAGATCCAGCAGACCCGCGTCGATCAACGGCTTCAGGGAGAGCTGCGCCGCCGTCGGGTAGCAACCCGGTACGGCAATCAGATTCGCTTCTTTCAGTTTATCTGCGCTCCACTCCGCCAGACCGTAGACTGCCTGTTCAAGCAGGTCCGGGTGCTGATGGGTGAAACCGTAGTATTTTTCATAGAACGCGGCGTCGTTCACGCGGAACGCACCGGAGAGATCGAACACCACGCAACCGGCCGCCAGGAACTGCGGCGCCAGATCGTGGCTGACTTCGTGAGCGGTGGCTAAAAACACCACATCCACGCCGTCGGTAAATTCGCTGATATCCGACATTGGCTGCAATGGCAGATCGACAATCCCTTTAAGCTGCGGATGTAAATCGGAAATTAACTTTCCTGCATCATTGCTTTGCGCTGAGACAGTCAAAGCGGTTATGGTCATATGAGGATGGCGATTCACGTAGCTTACAAGCTCTGCGCCCGCATAACCGCTAGCGCCTACAATCAGCGTATTCAACATCGGGTTCCTTTATGCTCAACGTTAATGTATTTTTATTCACATTTATTGCATGAATATTGATACTATCACGACCTAAGGTGTGTCAACAATGAAAATGAATTTACCGCCATTTATCGAGATCTACCGCGCCCTGATTGCCACGCCGTCCATCAGCGCAACGGAAGAAGCGCTGGATCAGAGTAATGAGACTTTAATCAATCTGCTGGCAGGCTGGTTCAGCGATCTCGGGTTTAAGGTGGAGGTTCAGCCGGTGCCGGGAACCCGTAACAAATTTAACCTGCTCGCCAGTACTGGCCAGGGTGCGGGCGGCCTGCTGCTGGCAGGGCATACCGACACCGTGCCGTTTGATGACGGACGCTGGACGCGCGATCCCTTCACCCTGACCGAGCACGACAACAAGCTCTACGGGCTGGGCACTGCTGACATGAAAGGCTTCTTCGCCTTTATCCTCGACGCGCTGCGTGACGTCGACGTGACAAAACTGAAAAAGCCGCTCTATATTCTGGCTACCGCCGACGAAGAGACCAGCATGGCCGGGGCACGCTACTTCTCGGAAAACACGGCGATTCGCCCGGATTGCGCCATCATCGGCGAGCCGACATCCCTGCAACCGATTCGCGCGCATAAAGGCCATATCTCTACGGCGGTGCGCGTGCTGGGCCAGTCCGGCCACTCCAGCGATCCGGCGCGCGGCGTTAACGCTATTGAACTGATGCACGACGCCATTGGCCGCATCATGACGCTGCGCGACGACCTGAAGGAGCGGTATCACTACGATGCCTTCACGGTCCCTTACCCGACGCTGAACCTCGGCAGCCTGCACGGTGGTGATGCCTCTAACCGTATCTGCGCCTGCTGTGAACTGCATATGGATATTCGCCCGCTGCCGGGCATGACCCTGAACGACCTCGACGGCTTGCTGAACGAAGCGTTGGCCCCGGTGAGCGAGCGCTGGCCGGGTCGCCTGACGGTCTCTGAGCTGCATCCGCCAATCCCGGGTTACGAGTGCCCGCCGGACCATCAGCTGGTGGAAGTGGTGGAAAAACTGCTCGGCGAGAAAACCGACGTGGTGAACTACTGCACCGAAGCGCCGTTTATTCAGACCCTCTGCCCGACCCTGGTGCTTGGCCCAGGCTCTATTAACCAGGCCCACCAGCCGGATGAGTACCTGGAAACCCGCTTTATCAAGCCAACCCGCGAACTGATCGCTCAGGTTGTGCATCACTTCTGCTGGCATTAATGACTGTTCCCCTCTTTCGCGAGAGGGGAAAAATCTCATGATCTTCGTCACATTCTCATAAGCATCTCTTATCTGACGCAAAGCGAATTAAATTTCGTAAATTGCCCCTATTTATTCGTTTGCTGAACCGTTTTCGCAGCAATTGACGACGGGGGTTTTACGTGGCTTTATAAAGGGAGATGACAAAATAATGTCCGCGAGATGGCTTTACGGGCATAAACAAAAATGATGGGGTGACTGGGTTTTTATGAACGAACAATATTCCGCGTTGCGTAGTAATGTCAGTATGCTCGGCAAGGTGCTGGGAGATACCATCAAGGATGCGTTGGGCGAGAACATTCTCGATCGCGTTGAAACAATCCGTAAGCTGTCCAAATCTTCCCGCGCGGGTAACGAAGCCAATCGTCAGGAGCTGCTCACCACGCTGCAGAACCTCTCCAACGACGAACTGCTCCCTGTTGCCCGAGCCTTCAGCCAGTTCCTGAACCTGGCAAACACCGCCGAGCAGTACCACAGCATTTCGCCGAATGGCGAAGGGGCCAGCAACCCGGAAGTGATTGCCCGCACGCTCAGAAAACTCAAGGACCAACCCGATCTTAACGAAGCCACCATCAAAAAGGCCGTCGAGTCCCTGTCGCTGGAGCTGGTGCTCACCGCCCACCCGACCGAGATCACCCGTCGTACCCTGATCCACAAAATGGTGGAAGTGAATAACTGCCTGAAGCAGCTGGATAACAAAGAGATCGCTGATTACGAACGTAACCAGCTGATGCGCCGTCTGCGCCAGCTGATTGCCCAGTCCTGGCATACCGATGAAATTCGTAAGCACCGCCCAAGCCCGGTTGACGAAGCCAAATGGGGCTTTGCGGTGGTGGAAAACAGCCTGTGGGAAGGGGTGCCAAACTACCTGCGCGAGCTGAACGAGCAGCTGGAAGAGAACCTCGGCTACCGCCTGCCGGTGGATTTTGTGCCGGTACGCTTCACCTCCTGGATGGGCGGCGACCGCGACGGCAACCCGAATGTGACTGCCGACATCACCCGCCACGTACTGCTGCTGAGCCGCTGGAAAGCCACAGACCTGTTCCTGAAAGATATTCAGGTGCTCATCTCTGAGCTGTCGATGGTTGAAGCCACGCCGGAACTGCGCGAGCTGGCCGGCGAAGAGGGTGCCAGCGAGCCGTACCGTTATCTGATGAAAAAACTGCGCGGCCAGTTGCTGGCAACGCAGGCCTGGCTGGAAGCCCGCCTGAAAGGCCAGCGTCTGCCGAAGCCGGAAGGACTGCTGAGCCAGAACGAGCAGCTCTGGGATCCGCTGTATGCCTGCTATAAATCGCTGCAGGCCTGCGGTATGGGCATCATCGCCAACGGCGAACTGCTCGACACCCTGCGCCGCGTGAAGTGTTTTGGCGTGCCGCTGGTACGTATCGACGTGCGTCAGGAGAGCACCCGTCACACCGAAGCGCTGGGCGAGCTGACCCGCTATCTTGGCATTGGCGACTATGAAAGCTGGTCAGAAGCTGACAAACAGGCCTTCCTAATCCGCGAGCTGAACTCCAAGCGTCCGCTGCTGCCGCGCAACTGGGAGCCAAGCAACGAAACTCGCGAAGTGCTCAACACCTGCAAAGCGATCGTTGATGCGCCGAAAGGATCGGTGGCCGCCTATGTGATCTCCATGGCGAAGACCCCATCCGACGTGCTGGGTGTTCATCTGCTGCTGAAAGAGGCGGGCATCGACTATGCGCTGCCGGTGGCACCGCTGTTCGAAACCCTTGATGACCTGAACAACGCTAACGACGTGATGACCCAGCTGCTGAATATCGACTGGTATCGCGGCTTTATTCAGGGCAAACAGATGGTGATGATTGGCTATTCCGACTCCGCAAAAGACGCGGGCGTAATGGCAGCATCCTGGGCGCAGTATCAGGCGCAGGACGCACTGATCAAGACCTGCGAGAAAGCCGGTATTGAACTGACCCTGTTCCACGGTCGCGGCGGCTCTATCGGTCGTGGCGGTGCGCCAGCGCATGCGGCGCTGCTTTCCCAGCCGCCGGGCAGCCTGAAAGGCGGTCTGCGTGTGACCGAACAGGGCGAGATGATCCGCTTCAAGTACGGCCTGCCGGAAGTGACCATCAGCAGCCTGTCGCTCTACACCAGCGCCATTCTGGAAGCCAACCTGCTGCCGCCGCCGGAGCCGAAAGAAGCCTGGTGCCATATTATGGACGAGCTGTCAGATATCTCCTGCGATCTGTACCGCGGCTACGTGCGTGAAAACAAAGATTTCGTGCCTTACTTCCGCTCGGCTACACCGGAGCAGGAGCTGGGTAAACTGCCGCTCGGCTCCCGTCCGGCCAAGCGTCGCCCGACCGGTGGCGTAGAGTCCCTGCGTGCCATTCCCTGGATCTTCGCGTGGACGCAAAACCGCCTGATGCTCCCGGCCTGGCTGGGTGCCGGTGCCGCGCTGCAAAAGGTGGTGGACGATGGCAAGCAGAGCGAACTGGAAACCATGTGCCGCGACTGGCCGTTCTTCTCTACCCGTCTGGGCATGCTGGAGATGGTCTTCTCCAAAGTCGACCTGTGGCTGGCGGAATACTACGACCAGCGCCTGGTGAAACCCGAGCTGTGGAAGCTGGGTAAAGAGCTGCGCGAGCTACTGGAAGGCGACATCAAAGTGGTGCTGGCTATCGCCAACGATTCCCACCTGATGGCCGATCTGCCGTGGATTGCGGAGTCTATCCAGCTGCGTAACATCTACACCGACCCGCTGAACGTTCTGCAGGCAGAGCTGCTGTACCGTTCACGTAAAGCGGAAGAAGAGGGTCAGGAGCCAGATCCGCGCGTGGAACAAGCGCTGATGGTCACCATCGCAGGCGTTGCGGCGGGGATGCGTAACACCGGCTAAGCGTAAACCTGATGTAATCAGGCCACACTATGTGTGGCCTTTTTTTATGCTTACAGGTAAGGTTTTGGCTTTGTTGCAACGGGAGAAGGTAAATTATGCAGCCAGATATCAGTCACATACTGGCAGAATTAATTGGTAGCCCTGTGCGGCTGGGTCATGTTCATTTTGCCAGCTCACCTTCTCCGGCCCCTGCCCTTGCATTACAGGTTGATTTCCCACGCCTTGAAATTATCCTGGAGGGCGTCGTTGAGGAGAGCGCCGCACCGGCGTTACAGCAGTACGACATCCTGTATATACCCGCGGGCGGATGGAATTTCCCTCACTGGCGACAGCCTGCGACAACCTTGAGTATCCTCTTCGGCAAACAGCAGCTCGGTTTTAGCGTCCTGCAATGGGATGGCGTCATGCACCGCAATCTGGCTAAACAACATGTTGCCCGGCGCGGGCCGCGCATTGGTTCTTTTCTGCTGCAAACGCTGCACGAAATGCAGATGCAGCCGCAGGAGCAGCAGACCGCGCGCCTGGTCGTCGCCAGTCTGCTGAGTCATTGCAACGACCTGCTTGGCAGCCAGATCCAGACGGCATCGCGCAGCCAGGCGCTGTTCGACGCTATTCGCAGCCACATCGATGATAATTACGCTTCGCCGCTTACCCGGGAATCCGTAGCCCAGGCGTTTTATATCTCACCCAACTACCTGTCGCATCTTTTTCAAAAAACCGGTGCGGTGGGCTTTAATGAATACCTGACGCATATCCGTCTTGAACACGCGCGTCAGTTACTTAAGGGCTATGATCTGAAAGTGAAAGAGGTGGCGCACGCCTGCGGATTTGTCGACAGCAACTATTTTTGTCGGCTGTTTCGTAAGAACACGGAACGTTCCCCGTCAGAGTATCGTCGCCAGTATCATAGCCAGTTGACCGGTAAGGCGGTTAAGTCAGATTAACCTGCGTGTGCTGAGGGGCGGTTAACAACTTCCGCACGGCGCTCATTACCTTGTGCGGCTCGCGCAGAAAGGCGTTGATACCACATTTCACATAACGACAATATTCAAAGCGTTCGCTACCCGCCAGTTCAATATCGGTGATTAACAGTGCCAGATCGGCACGATGGATATCCTCTTCTGTCAGCTCGTTTTCAATCCCTAACGCCCCCTGGGTTTCGATACGGACAGCCCAGTTCTCTTGCTGACAAAGTTTTTCCAGACGCTCGGCGGCCATGTAGGTGTGCGCCACGCCGCTCACGCAGGCTGTTACCGCCACCAGTTGTCTTCCCGTCATGACTGACATTGTTAACCTCCCACGGTTACCTGAAAACCTGCACGTTCTGCCAGCAGGCGTATGGCGGCAATCTCATTCGCATCCGGCGCGGCCACATCACGCATTAACCATGTTTGCCCTAGCAGACGGTATTTTGGTTCGCCATATTGATGAAAAGGCAGTAAATGCAGCTGCCGTATCCCTGAGGGTATCAGAAATTCCAGCACGCGCGTGATGTTGGCCGAGTCCAGTGTGTAGCCCGGGATAAGCGGAACCCGGGGGATGACGTTAACCCCCTCTGCCGCCAGGCTGCGCAAGTTCTGTAACACGCGGGGCAAATTCATATTCACGATAGCCCGCGCCTGCTCTGGTTCCATGATCTTCAGGTCGAACAGCACTTCATCGCACTGCTGCGCCAGCGGCAGCAAACGCGACAACGGCGCATCACCCGCCGTCTCGATTGCGGTATGCACGCCATAACGGCGCAAACGTTGCAAAAATTGTGTGGCGAAAGGCGCCTGCATCAGTACTTCTCCGCCTGACAGCGTGACGCCGCCGCCAGAAGCGCGAAAGAAAACATCGTCTTTCATCACCTCCTGTTCCAGCTCGTCGAGCGTCACATCCCGGCCGATCCGCTCAAACGCCCCCGAAGGGCACTCATCGGCATCGCGTAAACAGGGCGCGCAATGCAGGCATTTGCTCTCCCGGCGTACGGTTTCGATTTTTTGCGACATCGATTCAGGGTTGGCGCACCACGGACAGGTATGCGGGCACCCTTTAAAGAAGACCACGGTACGTATGCCGCGCCCGTCATTCAGGGAGTAACGCTGGATATTGAAGATGCGCGCCACAGGCGCGCGTGTCTCAATGACCTCACAGCTGATGCGCGGTGCGGCGGATAATGTCATCCTGGATCTCCTTCGACAACTCGACAAAGAAGGCGCTGTATCCGGCAACCCTGACCACCAACCCGGCAAAATCCTGCGGGCGCAGCTGGGCTTCACGCAGCGTATCTCCATTCACCACGTTGAACTGAACGTGCTGTAGTTTGAGCTGGGTAAACGCGCGCAGGAAATCGGCCAGCTTTTGCAGCCCGGCATCGCCCTCAAGCGTCGCCGGAGTAAATTTCACGTTGAGCAAAGTGCCATTGGAGAGCAGATAATTATCCAGTTTACTGACTGATTTCAGCACCGCCGTAGGCCCCTGCATATCCTGACCGAGCATCGGTGAGAGACCGCCATCCGCGAGCTGCTCCCCTGCCAGCCGACCATCTGGCGTAGCTCCCACTACGGCACCTAGCGGGACGTGCGCCGACACCGTATAAGAGCCCGGCGTGAATTGCCCACCTCTTGGATTGCGATATTTTTCGACCTCTTTGCAATAATGGCGCAGCAGTTCCGCACTAATATTGTCAACTTCGTCGATATCATTGCCATATTTATCGAAGCGGTTGATCAGACGCGCCCGGATTTTTTCTCCTTCCGGAGTGGCAAAATTGGCTTTCAATAGTGCCAGTAGCTCATCAAAACTTAAGCGCTGCTGCTCAAACACCATCCCTTTTAATGCATGTAGCGAGTCGCTCAGGTTGGCGATCCCAATGCCCTGCACACCAGAGAAGTTATAGCGGGCGCCGCCGTCGGTGATCTCTTTTCCGTTGTCCAGGCAATCGCTGATAAAGGAAGAGAGCAGCGGCACTGGCGCCCAGTCCCGATGCCCGATATCGCAGATATTGCTCCCTTCAACCATCAGGGCAATGTAATGGTTTATTTTGTGGCGAATATCGTCGAGCAATCCTTCATAGGTCAACCCGGCATTACCTTCGTTCTCCTGTATGGCTATTTCCATGACTTTCAGCAGGTTAAACATGGCGATATCGTGTAGACCGTAAGTTTTGCCCGGTATAGAAAGCTCAACGCAGCCAACAACGGCGTAATCCCTGGCATCTTCCAGCGACACGCCACGATTAAGGAATGCGGGCACCACCACTTCATCGTTAAAAATCTGTGGGATGCCGGTACCGAGGCGGATAGTCTCTGCCGTTTTCAGCAGGAAGGGCCTGTCGATCAGCTCGTTGACGCGTACGCCAAGATTGGGTTGCGGTAGCTGAACGCTCTGGTAGGCGTCCAGACAGAGAAATGACAATACGTTCACCGCGCTGCGGCCATTTTCGGTCAGGCCGCCTAACAGCGCGGTATAACCGGTCGGAAACCCGGCGAAATAGCGGGCGCTACTGGTGGAGCGTAGCAGCACCACGTCATTACATTTTACCCAGAGCGATTCCAGCAGCTCTTTGAGGAACGCGGCGTCTTCGCCCTGGGTGAGCGAAGCCTGGTAGAACGGCAGCATATATTGGTCGAAGCGACCAATGGAGAGCGAACTGGCGTTCGATTCATACTGCAAAATAATGTTCATATACCAAAACAGCTGACACGCCTGCCAGAAGGTCTGCGGCTTATGCTGCGCGTTATGCCGCGAGATCTCAGCGATGGTCAGTAGCTCCTGACGACGCGCGGCATCCGGGCAGTTTGCCGCCATCTGATCCGCCAGCAACGCATAACGCAAAATGTGGCGTTGGGAGGCTTCAAGCAGCAACAAGACGGCCTGGTAGAAGATGTTTTGTGGATCTTGCGCGCAGTGCGCGCGCATCTGGGCCACTAAGGCGCCCAAACCGTTATTCAACAAGCGCGGATAGTCGATGATAATGTGGCCCTGGCCTTTATCCGTCTGGTTAATACTGAATATTTGGGTGCCAACGGCGGCTTTTACCTCATCCGTCATCTGGCTGTTGATGAAGTCTTTCATCGAACGTTTTTCCCAGTAGGGATAAAGTTGTTCGCGATAGGTTTGCTTATCCTGCTCGCTGATTTCAAAACGGTCCTGAGGGCGGGTGGGGAATTGATCCAGCTCTTTCAGCAGCCAGTAGGGATCCATTTCCGGAGACATAATCCCGGCGCGCGGTTTCACCGTGCGGTTACCGGCAATCAACTCCTCATCACGAATCGCAATTTCTACGTGGTCAAGAATATACGCCGTCGCTTTCGCCCGGCGTATCATTACCGGTTCACCTTCCGTTTGTTGATGACTGGCGGTGTAAAGCACTGCGCGTTCGAGCGAAATCTCTCGTGGGTGAGCAAATAGCGCGTCTTTCAGGCGTTGGATACGGTTCGTCATGAGGACACTCCGGTAGAGGAAAACACTCCCGCCCCTCAGGGCGGGTGGAGATCAGGCAGTTTGCGCCAGATGCGCATCAATTTTGTTCATGATCGCTTCGGCGCGTTTTACCGCGTCGCTGATGTTGACGCGCACGATGGTTTTTCCAGTGAAGCGCTCTTCAAATTTGATGCCGATGTCTTTGGTCAGAATGACCATATCCGCCGCGGCGATCTCTTCGGCTGTAAGCTCATTCTCCAGACCAATCGAGCCCTGCGTTTCGACTTTGACTTCCCAGCCTTTCGCTTTCGCCGCGCTTTCAAGCGCTTCCGCAGCCATGTAGGTATGCGCTACGCCAGATGGACATGCGGTTACTGCAACAATTCGGGTCATGCTCTCTTCCTCACTCAGTTAATTTCAAAATCCAGATCCAGGTCGTCATCTTTTTGCGCAACCTGAGTCGTGTTCTTACGCGCCAGACTCTTCAGCACATTGACGCTCACTGCCGTTACCACCGCACCGACCACAATCGCAGCGATATAGCCCAGCTTGCCTTCCACGACGGGCAGCACAATCAGGCCGCCCCATCCGGCGTAACACTGCGCTCCAAGCATTGCCGCGGTCACGGCGCCACAGACGGAGCCCAGCATGATCGAGGGGATAACCCGCAGGGGATCGGCGGCGGCAAAAGGAATCGCCCCTTCGGTGACGCCAACACAGCCCATCACCAGAGCCGCTTTCCCGGCTTCACGCTCTTCGCCGCTGAAATTTTTACGATTAATCAGCGTTGCCAGGCCCAGCCCCAGCGGCGGCACACAGATGCCAACCGCGGCAATCGCCACGACGGTATAAACCCCCTGAGCCACACAAATCAGCATAAAGGCATAGGCAACTTTGTTGATGGGCCCACCCATATCGAAGGCCAGCATCAGCCCCATGATCACGGCCAGTACGACGATGCTTCCCTGCTGCATACCTTGCAGCCACTGGGTTAAGCCAGTTGTGAGCGCGCCAACAGGTTCACCCAACCCCCACATCATGATGCCTGCAGTAATAAAGGTGCCGATGATGGGGATGATGAAGATGGGCATGACGGAGCGCAGAACTTTCGCTACGGGCAGCTTTTTCAGGTAATAGACGACGATACCGCCCAGTACCCCGGCAATAATCGCCCCGAAGAACCCGGCGCCGAAGCTGTTGCCAACCCAGGCCGCAATGGCGCAGGGCGCCAACGCCGCGCGCTCAGCAATGGAATAACCGATGTAGGCGGCCAGGAATGGCACCATCAGCGTGAGTCCGGCAACACCAATATCAAACAGTTTTTTCAGATTGGGATCGGTCGCGGCATCCGGCACCGCGCCCTTGCCGTAGAGCATTACGGATATCGCCAGCAAGATACCGCCCGCCACGACAAAGGGGATCATATGCGATACCCCTGTCATCAGATGCTGTCGCGTGTTTTTAAGAATCTGCACCAGTTCTTTCATAGGTCGCTCCCGGGCTATGTTTGGCCCAAATCCATAACGATGTTGTGGCAAACAATAGGCAATCCGGCGGGGTACAGACAGTGGATAAAAACGCCATTTACTGGATTTTTGTAATATAGAAAGAAAAATGCGATCCGCCTCTTAATTTCTTCTCCTTCTGACTCGCGCCAGATAAAAGGCGTGTTGTGAACAAAGTCTCACTTCCAGCGAGACATTACATTTGTCCAGTTTTTGGCAGAAATGTCACATAGCGCGCATCCTCGCCACACTCGTATGCTGATTGCCATGTATGACTCGTGATTTCAGGAGTGGTTATGGCTCTGGTGGTGGAATTTACCTGTGATTTGCCTAATGGCGTTCATGCGCGGCCGGCAAGTCATGTTGAAACGCTGTGTAATTCATTTACGTCACAGATTGTGTGGCACAATCTGCGTAGCGGCCGGAAAGGCAGTGCGAAAAGCGCGCTGGCGCTGATTGGCACCGACACGCTGGCAGGGGATGCTTGCCGTCTGCTTATTACTGGCGCGGATGAACAGGATGCGCATCAGCAACTTGAAAGGTGGTTTAAAGAAGAGTTTCCTCACTGCGATGCTCCGCTGGCTGCAGCCATCAATACCGAACTTTCCCCGCTGCCTGAATCCTTAACACGCCTTAATCCCACGTTGTTTCGCGCGCTGGCGGTTTGCAGCGGTAGCGCCCAGGGGGTCTTAACGCTCCTGACCTCCCTTGATCTCAATGCGTTAACCGATTTACCCACTGCCGGAACCCAGGAAGAGGAACAGTCGGCGCTGGATAATGGCCTGAAGCTGCTGGTTAAAAACATTGAGCTGCGCATGCTGGATAACGACAGTACGGCCAGCGCCATTCTGGAGGCGCATCGCTCGCTGGCCACGGACGCCTCGCTGCGCCAGCAGCTTCTGGCAGGCATTAATGAAGGGTTAAGCTGCGCGCAGGCCGTGGTTAAGACCGCCAGCCATTTTTGCGCAGAGTTTGCCCGCTCCAGCAGCAGTTATCTTCAGGAGCGCGTGCTGGATGTACGCGATGTTTGCTATCAGCTGTTGCAGCACATCTACGGCGAGCAGCGCTTCCCGGTGCCGGGCCAGCTGACGCAACCGAGTATTTGCCTGGCTGACGATCTTACTCCCGGCCAGTTTCTCGAGCTTGATAAAACGCTGCTGAAAGGGTTGCTGTTAAAAAGCGGCGGCACCACGTCGCACACCGTTATTCTTGCACGTTCCTTTAATATTCCGACGCTGGTGGGGGTTGATAGCGAAAGCCTGCTCCAGTGGCGCAACCAGCCGGTATTTATTGACGGCAATGCCGGCGCGGTGGTGGTGAACGCCAGCGAAGCTGTGGCGCGTTATTACCAGCAGGAAGCGTATGTTCAGCAAGCCCTGCGTCAGCAGCAGAGCGTCTGGCTGAACCAGGAGGCGCGAAGCGCGGATGGCCTGCGTATTGAGGTGGCTGCCAACATCGCGCATGCGCTGGAAGCCCAGACAGCCTTTGGCAACGGCGCAGAAGCGGTCGGTCTGTTCCGCACTGAAATGCTCTATATGGACCGCGCCAGCGCGCCGAGTGAAAACGAGCTTTACAACATTTTTTGCCAGTCGCTGGAGAGCGCAGGTGGGCGCAGCATCATCGTGCGCACGATGGATATCGGTGGCGATAAACCAGTGGAGTACCTGAACATCCCGGCGGAGAACAACCCATTCCTGGGCTATCGCGCGGTACGTATTTACGAAGAGTACGCCGCGCTCTTCACGACTCAACTGCGGGCGATCCTCCGCGCATCAGCCCACGGCAGGCTGAAGATCATGATCCCGATGATCTCCTCAATGGAAGAGATCCTGTGGGTCAAAGAGAAGCTCGCTGAAGCAAAACAGCAGCTGCGCAGCGAACAGATCCCCTTTGATGAAAAAATCCCGCTCGGCATCATGCTGGAGGTGCCGTCCGTGATGTTCATCATCGATCAGTGCTGCGAAGAGATTGATTTCTTTAGTATCGGCAGCAACGACCTGACGCAATATCTGCTGGCGGTGGACCGCGATAACGCCAAAGTCACCCGTCACTACAACAGCCTGAACCCTGCGTTTTTGCGCGCGCTGGATTATGCCGTGCAGGCAGTCCACCGCCAGGGAAAATGGATTGGCCTGTGCGGCGAGTTGGGCGCCAAAGGCTCAGTCTTGCCGCTGCTGGTCGGCCTGGGGCTGGATGAAATCAGCATGGGTTCACCCGCGATCCCGGCAACCAAAGCGCGCCTTGCGCAGTTGGACAGCCGCGCCTGCCGTCAGTTGCTTAATCAGGCAATGAATTGCCGCACCTCGCTGGAAGTTGAACATCTGCTGGCGCAGTTCCGTATGAATCAACAGGACACGCCGCTGGTGACCCCGGTCTGCATTTCGCTGGATAACGACTGGCGCAGTAAAGAAGAGGTGCTGAAAGGCATGACGGATAATCTGCTCCTCGCCGGGCGCTGCCGCTATCCGCGCAAGCTGGAGGCCGATCTCTGGGCGCGTGAAGCCGTGTTCTCTACGGGCCTCGGCTTTAGCTTCGCCATCCCACATAGCAAATCTGAACATATTGAACAGTCGACCATTAGCGTCGCCCGATTAAAAACCCCGGTGCCATGGGGCGAGGAGGAGGCCCAGTTCATTATTATGCTCACGCTCAATAAACATGCCGCTGGTGACCAGCACATGCGCATCTTCTCGCGCCTGGCGCGCCGGATTATGCATGCCGATTTCCGCAACGCGCTGGTCAATGCCAGCTCCGAAGAGGCTATTGCCACCCTGCTGCAACATGAATTAGAACTGTAAAACGAGGAAGAGTCATGGAACTGTATCTGGATACCGCCAACGTGGCGGACGTTGAACGCCTCGCCCGCATCTTCCCCATTGCTGGCGTCACCACCAATCCGAGCATTATTGCCGCCAGCGGTGAGCCGCTCTGGGAAGTCCTGCCGCGCCTGCAGAACGTCATCGGCCCGCAGGGCATCCTGTTTGCCCAGACAATGAGCCGCGACGCCGAAGGGATGGTTGCCGAAGCCAGACGCCTGCGTAAAGCGATCCCTACTATCGTGGTCAAAATTCCGGTTACCGCTGAAGGGCTGGTTGCAATTAAAGTCCTTAAAAAAGAGGAGATTACTACGCTCGGCACCGCAGTTTACAGCGCCTCACAAGGTTTGCTGGCGGCGTTAGCCGGGGCGAAATACATCGCGCCCTACGTCAATCGCGTGGATGCCCAGGGAGGCGACGGGATCCGCACGGTACAGGAGCTGCAAAGCCTGCTGGAAATGCATGCACCAGAGAGCAGCGTGCTGGCCGCCAGCTTCAAAACGCCACGTCAGGCGCTGGACTGCCTGCTCGCCGGTTGTGAAGCGATCACCCTGCCGACTGATGTAGCGCAACAAATGCTCAATACGCCAGCGGTAGAGTCAGCCATAGACAAGTTTGAGCAGGACTGGAAAAACGCGTTTGGTAGCCTCAACCTGTAAAGGAGACATAGGATGGATCGTATTATTCAATCACCTGGCAAATACATTCAGGGTGCAGATGTGCTCTCACGCCTCGGCGACTACCTGAAACCGCTGGCGGCGCGCTGGCTGGTGGTGGGCGATAAATTTGTGCTGGGCTTTGCGGAAGAGACGCTGCGCCAGAGCTTTAAACAGGCGGAACTGTACGTAGAAATCGCGCCATTTGGCGGCGAATGTTCACAGAACGAGATCGACCGGCTGCGCAAGCTGGCGAAAAGTGCAGATTGCCAGGCAATCCTCGGCATCGGCGGCGGTAAAACACTGGATACCGCTAAAGCACTGGCGCATTTCATGGATGTCCCGGTCGCCATCGCCCCGACCATTGCCTCTACCGATGCACCCTGCAGCGCGCTTTCTGTTATCTACACCGACAGCGGGGAGTTTGATCGCTACCTGATGCTGCCGCATAACCCGAACATCGTGATTGTGGATACCAAAGTGGTGGCAGGGGCGCCTGCACGTCTGCTGGCAGCCGGCATCGGCGACGCGCTGGCAACCTGGTTTGAAGCCCGGGCCTGCTCACGCAGCGGCGCTACCACCATGGCGGGAGGCAAATGCACCCAGGCCGCGCTGGCGCTGGCCGAACTGTGCTACAACACCCTGATTGAAGAGGGTGAAAAAGCGATGCTGGCGGCAGAGCAGCATGTGGTGACTCCTGCCCTTGAGCGGGTCATTGAAGCCAACACCTATCTGAGCGGCGTCGGTTTTGAAAGCGGTGGCCTGGCAGCGGCCCACGCCATTCATAACGGCCTGACCGCCATTCCGGACGCCCATCATTACTATCACGGCGAGAAAGTGGCGTTTGGCACGCTGACCCAGCTGGTGCTGGAGAATGCCCCGGTTGAAGAGATTGAAACCGTCGCGGCACTCTGCCACAGCGTAGGGTTGCCCATCACGCTGGCGCAGCTGGATATTACCGAAGATATCCCCGCTAAAATGCGCCTGGTGGCGACAGCAGCCTGTGCGAAAGATGAAACCATCCATAACATGCCGGGCGGGGCAACGGCGGATCAGGTGTATGCCGCCTTGCTGGTGGCCGACCAGTACGGTCAGCGTTTTATGCAGGAGTGGGAGTAGCCCTTATTGCCGGGTGGCGGCTGCGCCTTACCCGGCCTACAAAACCCGTAGGCCCGTGCAAGCGTAGCGCCGCCGGGCAAAAAAATCCCCGCCGGAGCGGGGATTTTCCTGTTTACAGCAGATCGAACCGGTCGAGGTTCATCACTTTCACCCATGCCGCGACAAAGTCGTTCACGAACTTCTCGTGGGCATCGCTGCTGGCGTAAACCTCCGCCAGGGCACGCAGCACGGAGTTAGAACCGAACACCAGGTCGGCACGACTCGCCAGATATTTGACTTCCCCGCTCACACGATCGCGCCCTTCGAACAGCTCGCTGGATTCATCGGTGGCTTTCCACTGTGTGCCCATATCCAGCAGATTGACGAAGAAGTCGGTGCTGAGTACGCCCACGCGATCGGTAAAGACGCCGCTCTTACCGCCATCAAAGTTAGCGCCCAACACGCGCAGCCCACCCAGCAACACCGTCATCTCTGGCGCGGTCAGCGTCAATTGCTGCGCTTTATCAATCAGCAGCGATTCGGTGGTGGAGACGTCAATCGCCGCCCGGTAGTTACGGAAACCATCGGCAACCGGCTGCAGCAGCGTAAACATGCCGATATCGGTCTGATCCTGACGCGCATCAACGCGGCCTGGCGTAAACGGTACGGTGATGTTGAAGCCCGCCGCTTTCGCCGCCTGCTCAACGCCCACCACACCGGCCAGCACGATGATGTCCGCCAGCGATGCTTTATGCGCCGATTTATAGATCCCTTCCAGCACCGGCAGTACGCGCGCAGCCACGGCGTTGACATCCCAGCTACGCTGCGGTGCCAGCGCCAGACGTGCGCCGTTGGCCCCGCCACGCTTATCGCCACCGCGGAAGGTGGAAGCCGACGCCCATGCCACCGACACCAGCTCGCTGACCGACAGGCCAGAAGCCGCAATGTCCGCCTTCAGGCTTTCGATATCTTCAGCGGTCGGGTGGAAGAACGGCTGCGGCAGCGGATCCTGCCAAATCAGCTCTTCTTTCGGTACTTCCGGCCCGATATAACGGGAAATCGGCCCCATATCACGGTGGGTCAGTTTGAACCATGCCCGGGCGAAGGCTTCGTTAAAGGCCTGCGGATCGTTGAGGAAACGACGGGAAATTTTGTCGAATTCCGGATCGAAACGCAGCGTCAGGTCGGTCACCAGCATGGTCGGTTTACGTTTTTTCGACGGGTCGAAGGGATCCGGCATAATTTCCGGCGCATTTGACGCTTCGAACTGGATAGCACCAGCCGGACTGCGGGTTTGCACCCAGTCGTATTTGTAGAGATTTTCGAAGAAGTAGTTGCTCCACTGGGTCGGCGTCTGGGACCAGATCACCTCCAGGCCGGAGGTAATGGCGTCCGCCCCGATACCGGTACCGTGGGTGCTGGCCCAGCCCAGGCCCTGAGCCTCAAGCGGGCCGCCTTCCGGATCGACACCCACATGGCTGGCTTCCCCTGCCCCGTGGGTTTTACCCAGCGTATGGCCGCCTGCGATCAGCGCGACGGTCTCTTCATCGTTCATCCCCATGTTGCCAAAGGTGGCGCGGATAGCCGCTGCCGCCGACAGCGGTTCACCGCTGGCGTTGGGCCCTTCAGGGTTAACGTAAATAAGCCCCATCTCGGTGGCGCCAATGGCGCTTTTCGCCAGGCTTTCCGGATGGCGATGCTCCAGCCAGGCTTTCTCATCGCCCCAGTTAACGTCCAGATCTGGTTCCCAGACATCTTCGCGTCCGGCGCCAAAGCCAAAGGTTCTGAAGCCAGAGTTCTCCAGCGCCACGTTGCCCGCAAGAATAAACAGATCGGCCCAGGAGATTTTCTGGCCATATTTTTGTTTGATCGGCCACAACAGACGACGCGCCTTATCGAGGCTGACGTTGTCCGGCCAGGAGTTAAGCGGAGAGAAACGCTGTTGACCGCGGCCTGCGCCGCCACGCCCGTCGACAGAGCGATAGGTGCCCGCACCGTGCCACGCCATGCGAATGAACAGACCGGCATAGCTTCCCCAGTCTGCAGGCCACCACGGTTGGGAATCGGTCAGGAGCGCTTTCAGATCGCCTTTCAGAGCGGAGTAATCCAGCTTGCTGAATTCTTTGCGGTAATTGAAATCTTTGCCTAGCGGGTTGGAACGTTCGGAATGCTGGTTGAGAAGATCAATACGAAGTTGTTTAGGCCACCAGTCCCGGCTGTTGGTGCCGGCACCTGCACTCTTGTCATAACTGCCCTGATGGAAAGGGCACTTACCTGAATTCTGGTTCTCGTCGGACGTACTCATCGCTCTGCTCCCTCTATGGTTTTATCGTTAGGATATACACCACCGGGAATAAGAGATAATTGAAACAATCCACAGATTTGATAGTTAATACCGTTGTTATCCGGCTGAAATAAAAAAGCCCTCATCTTACTGAGGGCCTGGTTTTTACAGACCCGGGCGAACCCCTAACGTGTGGCAGATCGCGTAGCTCATTTCGGCGCGGTTGAGGGTATAGAAATGGAAATCCTTCACCCCTTCGCGGCTTAAAATCTTCACCATATCCATGGCGATACTGGCACCCACCAGCTTGCGGGTTTCGGCGTCATCGTCCAGGCCTTCATACATCTTCGCCATCCAGTGCGGAATGCGCACGTTGGTCATGTCGGCAAATTTCTTGGCCTGCTTAAAGTTAGAAACCGGCAGGATGCCAGGGATAATTTCCACGTCGATGCCGGCAGAGACGCAGCGGTCACGGAAACGCAGATAGCTTTCAACATCAAAGAAAAACTGGGTGATGGCGCGATTGGCACCCGCATCCACTTTGCGTTTCAGGTTGAGCAGGTCCGCCTGGGCACTTTTCGCTTCCGGGTGTACTTCCGGGTAAGCCGCAACGGAGATGTCGAAATCGCCCACCTCTTTCAGCAGCGCTACCAGATCGGTCGCGTACATATCCGGCTTACCGCTGCCCGGCGGCAGGTCGCCACGCAGGGCCACGATGTGGCGGATACCGTTATTCCAGTAATCCTGGGCGATGGTGCGTAGCTCGTCGCGGGTGGCGTCGATACAGGTCAGATGCGGGGCAGCTTCCAGACCGGTACGATCCTTAATGCCTTTAATGATACTGTGCGTGCGGTCGCGCTCGCCGGAGTTGGCGCCGTAGGTCACGGAGACAAATTTGGGTTTCAGGCTGCTCAGGCGATCGATAGAGGCCCACAGGGTCTGCTCCATTTCACTGGTGCGCGGCGGGAAAAATTCAAAAGAGACGTTAATCTGGCCGTTTACTTCAGCCAGGCTCTGATTCAGGGCTTCCCGCTGGTTGGCGTGAAAAAAGCTCATACCTTACCTCATCAATCGCGTGTCGTTGTTTGTTATGCTTCGAACTTCTATACGTTTAGACGTCCAGATGTAAAAATGACGGAAAAGCGGACTGGCGTCAACTGAAAATATCACCATTGACGGTGAGGAATGCTCAGGGAAGTTGAAAAAAGTTCAGGATGGGAAAAAAGAAGGCCCGGTAAGCGTTGCGCCACCGGGCATAGGGCTTTACAGCAGCTGCGCCAGACGGTTGATATCGGACTGGATCGCCCCGGCGGTCACGTCGCGGCCCGCACCTGGACCACGGATCACCAGCGGGTTATCGCGATACCAGCGGCTTTCAATGGCGAAGACATTATCGCACGGCAGCAGCGCCGCCAGCGGATGTTCCGGGCGGACAGCCTCAACCCCAACGCGCGCCTTGCCGTTGGCATCAAAACGCGCCACGTAGCGCAGCACCAGACCCATTTCGCGCGCCGCTTCCAGCCGCTGTAGCATCTGCTCGTTCAACGCTTCACCGTTCTCGAAGAAGTGATCCACAGACCCCTCTTCGCAACCCGCCGGCACCAGCGACTCCACGCGAACCTGACCCGGCTCGATGTCGTAGCCCGCTTCACGCGCCAGGATTACCAGCTTACGCATCACGTCTTTCCCTGAGAGGTCAACGCGGGGGTCAGGCTCGGTCAGCCCCTGCTGCCACGCCTGATCCACCAGGTCGGTGAACGGCACGGTGCCATCAAACTGCAGGAACAGCCAGGAGAGCGTCCCGGAGAAGATACCGCTGATCGCCAGAATGCTGTCGCCGCTATCGATCAGATCGCGCACGGTGTGATTCACCGGCAGACCGGCACCAACGGTGGCATTGTAGAGCCAGTGACGGCCCGTTTTTTCAAAGGCGTCATGGATTTGACGATAGTTACGGGTATTGCTGGCGCCCGCCAGCTTGTTAGCGCTGATGACGTGGAAGCCGTGGCTGGCGAAATCAAGATATTGATCGGCCAGCTGCTCGCTGGCGGTGACATCCAGCACCACCAGATCATCATAGGGGTGGGCGCGCATCCACAGGAAGAGCGACTCTTCATCCTGTTCGATGGCTTCATCGTTGAAGAAGGCCAGCGCACGGCTGGCGTCCAGCCCTTCATAACTGAGCAGGCTGCGGCGGCTGTCCACCACGCCCGCCAGTACAAATTCAAAACCGGTACGCGCTGACAGCGTGGTTTGCTCGCGGGCAAACAGCTCCAGCCAGCGGGAACCGATATTCCCTTTCCCAAACAGCATCAAACCGATGCGTTTTTCGGCGCGGAACAGCGACTGGTGCAGGCCCTGGATCAGACTCTCCGTTGGCCCGGTGCGCATGACCGCCACCAGGCTGATGCCCTCCTCGGACTGCCAGGTAAATTCAACCGACTGCCCCTTCAGCTGCTGCCAGAAACGGTGGCAGTGCAGTGGGTTACGGGTGACGCCCGCGCCCACCATCGCAATCAGCGCCAGCCCCTGACGCAGGCGAAGCTCGCCCGGCAGGCCCGCTTCATCCAGAATCTTCAGCGCGCTGTCGGCCACTTCGGCGGTGTAGCAGAACTGCAGCAGGTGACGATCGGTATGCACACCCACGGCCAGCGGGCGCACCTGGGCACGCTTGAGGATCAGGTCGATCTCTTTATGCGCCAGTTTGAAATCGTGGCCGGCGGGAACGAGGAACTCAATCAGGCAGATATCGTCATGGCTGGTGACAATACGCGCCCCCGTGCCGGAAGCCAGCACGCGCTCAATGCGGGTGGAACCCTGATCCGGCGTATAGCTACAGCGCAGCTGCAGATCGATATCGCTGCCGGAAACCGGCTGCAGGGTACGGGCGTGGAGAACCGGGGCCGCCAGACGGGCCAGCTCGCTGGCTTCATCGAGACGCAGCAGCGGCAGCAGGCAGGCATCTTTAACCTTACGCGGATCGGCGCTATAGACGCCCGCCACGTCGCTCCAGATCGTGACGCGCGACACGCCCGCCAGCGCACCAATCTGCGTTGCGGAGTAGTCGGAGCCGTTACGCCCCAGCAGCACGGTTTCACCCGCATTGCTGCGGCTGATAAAGCCGGTCACGACAATACGTTTATTCGGATGCTGCACCAGCAGCTGCTGGAGCAGCGGATAAGAGAGGCCTTCATCAACCTGTGGCTGAGCGCCACGTTCGGCACGCAGGAAGTCCCGCGCGTCCAGCCATGCGGCCTCCAGCCCCTGCTGTTGCAGAACCGCCGCCATCAGACGGGCAGACCACACTTCACCGTGGCCCACCACCTCGGCGTAAACGGCATCGGTCACGCCGCTGTCGAGTAACGCGGCCAGCCGCTCCAGATCCTGGATAAAGTGGCTGATCAGGCCATCGGCCACGTCGGCAGGCAGTAACCCGGCGATCAATTCACTCTGATAACGGCGTAACGCTTGTTGAACCTGATGCGCAGAGAGACGATCGGTCTGGCTTAACTTCAGCCAGCTAATCAACTGGTTGGTGGTGCTGCCCGCCGCAGAGACAACCATCATGTCCCCCGGCATCGAATACTCTGCCATGATCCCCGCGACCCGCAGGTAACATTTCACATCAGCAAGACTACTACCACCAAACTTGTGCAGCTGGCGACCCTTCGCCCCTGCCTGCGCTATCACACTCATGATTACCCCTTGGCTGCGATCCGGAAGCCATTTTCCAGATCGGCAATTAAATCTTCACAATCTTCAATACCGGTTGAGATACGCAACAGCGTCTCGGAGATCCCGGCGGCGGCACGCGCTTCTGGCGCCATGCCCGCGTGCGTCATGGTGGCGGCGTGGGAGATCAAACTTTCAACCCCACCTAAAGATTCCGCCAGCGTAAACAGTGACAGCCCGCTCAGGAAGCGACGTAGCGTCTGCTCATCGCCATCCAGCTCAAAACTTAACATCGCGCCAAAACCCTTTTGTTGACGCGCAGCAATCTCGTGTCCCTGATTCTCCGGCAGCGACGGGTGATAGAGCTTTTTCACCAGCGGCTGGGTCTTCAGGAAATCGACAATCGCCTGGGCATTACGCTGCGCCACATCCATACGCGGCGACAGGGTACGCAGACCACGCAGCAGCAGATAGCTGTCGAACGCGCTGCCGGTGACGCCGATGTTATTCGCCCACCATGCCAGTTCAGTGACAACCTCTGGATCTTTCGCAATCACCACCCCGGCAACCACGTCCGAGTGGCCGTTCAAATATTTGGTGCATGAATGCAATACCAGGTCTGCTCCCAGTGCCAGCGGGTTCTGTAGCGCCGGACTGAGGAACGTATTATCCACTACACTTATCGCTCCCGCATCCCTTGCAAGCTGACAAATTTTTGCAATGTCCACGACGCGCAGCAATGGATTGCTCGGACTTTCGATTAATACCAGCTTCGGTTTTTCTGCCAGCGCCTGTTTCAGCGCCTGCTCATCACCCTGATCGACAAACAGCACGCGATAGCAGCCACGCTTCGCCAGGCTGTCAAACAGGCGGTAGCTGCCGCCGTAACAGTCGTGTGGGGCCACCAGCAGATCGCCAGGTTTCAGGAACACCGTGGTCACCAGGTGAATAGCCGACATGCCGGTATTGGTCATCACCGCACCTGCGCCACCTTCCAGCTCCGCCAGCGCGCGCTGGGTGACATCACGCGTAGGGTTACCACGGCGCGAGTAGTCATGGGCGCGTGGTTCATTAAATCCGGTGAAGTTATAGGTACTGGAGAGGTGAATCGGCGGGACAACGCAGCCGTACTGTTCGTCATCATTCAATCCGCTACGCACTGCGATGGTGGCCTGTTTACGCGTCATGGTGAAGGCTTCCTGGCTTAATGGATGAAAAGTCAGGCACCAGAGTAAACATTGATTATATGGACGTCAATACATCTGGACATCTAAACCTCTTTGCGTATAGATTGAGCAATGCGCAAATAGCCGTTAAAATTATATGCTTTAGCGCATACCGCAGAGGCAATATCCGTGTCACAACGGCATCTCTACGGTAAACTACGCGCGATTATGGCTAGAACCCCGGCGTATCGCTGCGGTGTCAGCCTCATATTAATGACAGAGAGGATTAAAGGTATCTCATGGCTGAATGGAGCGGCGAATATATCAGCCCATACGCTGAGCACGGTAAGAAGAGTGAACAAGTAAAAAAAATTACGGTTTCCATTCCTCTGAAGGTGTTAAAGATCCTCACCGATGAACGCACGCGTCGTCAGGTGAATAACCTGCGTCACGCTACCAACAGCGAACTGCTGTGCGAAGCGTTCCTGCACGCGTTTACCGGTCAACCGTTGCCGAACGATGAAGACCTGCGCAAAGAGCGTAGCGATGAAATTCCGGAAGAGGCAAAGGTGATCATGCGTGAGCTGGGTATCGACCCGGAGACGTGGGAATACTGATTTACAGATACAAAAAAAGCGCCTTGCGGCGCTTTTTTTTCGGGAAACTTACTTGGAACCCGGGATGCTGAAACGCTTGTTGAAGCGGTCAACACGGCCACCGGTTGCAACGTCACGCTGCTTACCAGTGTAGAACGGGTGGCACTGGCCGCACACGTCCAGGTTCAGATCGTGACCCACGGTGGAGCGGATCTGGATAGAGTTACCGCAAGAGCAGTTTGCAGTAATCATTTCGTATTTAGGATGGATATCTTTTTTCATGGGAGAACCTCAGTTAAGGCCGCGTCGCTCTTCCAGCCCTAACGCCAGACACCACGCGATGTTGAATGTAAGTTCTTTGATGCAAAGTGCACCAAAGGCGGCGAATCATACAGAATTTAACCAGGGTATGCAAACTGATCCGCACGCCGCCTTTCACTAATGTGTATACTAACGCGCCACTTTTCAAGTCAGGAAGATTCGATGCCCGTTGCTCACGTTGCCCTGCCCGTTCCGCTTCCCCGTACCTTTGACTACCTGCTGCCAGACAACATGCAGGCTGAGGCGGGCTGTCGCGTGAATGTGCCGTTTGGCAAACAGCAGCGGGTGGGTATTGTCGTCTCCGTAAGCCAGCACAGCGAGTTGCCTCTCAGTGAACTCAAAAGCGTGGTCGAGGTGCTGGACAGCGAGCCGGTCTTTTCCGCCAGCGTCTGGCGACTGCTGCTGTGGGCGGCCGACTATTATCATCATCCCATTGGCGATGTGCTGTTTCACGCCTTACCCATTCTGCTGCGACAGGGCAAAAGCGCCAGCCATGCGCCGATGTGGTACTGGTTTGCCACCGAGCAGGGCCAGGCGGTAGATATTAATAGCCTGAAACGTTCCCCGAAACAGCAGCAGGCGCTGGCGGCGTTACGCCAGGGCAGGATCTGGCGGCATCAGGTTGAGAGCCTCGACTTTAACGACGCGGCGTTGCAGAGCTTACGTAAAAAAGGGCTGAGCGAACTGGCCTGCGAAGCCCCAGCGCTTATCGACTGGCGCGACGGTTTTAGCGTCGCGGGCGACCGTCTGCGGCTCAATACCGAACAGGCGACCGCCGTTGGGGCGATCCACAGCGCGTCCGATCGCTTTTCAGCCTGGCTGCTGGCGGGCGTGACCGGTTCCGGTAAAACTGAAGTCTATCTGAGCGTACTGGAAAATGTGCTGGCTCAGGGCAAGCAGGCGCTGGTGATGGTGCCGGAAATCGGTCTGACCCCGCAGACCATCGCCCGTTTTCGCGAGCGCTTCAACGCCCCGGTCGAGGTGCTGCACTCCGGCTTAAATGACAGCGAGCGCCTGAGCGCCTGGCTGAAAGCGAAAAATGGCGAAGCAGCAATCGTGATTGGCACCCGCTCATCCCTGTTTACACCCTTTAAAAATCTCGGGGTGATCGTCATCGACGAAGAGCACGACAGCTCTTATAAACAGCAGGAAGGCTGGCGCTATCACGCCCGCGACCTGGCGGTCTATCGCGCCCACAGCGAACAGATCCCAATCATTCTCGGCTCCGCGACCCCTGCGCTGGAGACGCTGCATAATGTGCGCCAGCGAAAATACCATCTATTACGCCTGACGCGGCGGGCGGGTAATGCCCGTCCTGCCATGCAGCACGTACTGGATCTGAAAGGTCAGCCGGTGCAGGCCGGGCTAGCCCCGGCGCTGATCGCCCGCATGCGCCAGCATCTGCAGGCCGACAACCAGGTGATTCTGTTTCTCAACCGTCGCGGCTTTGCCCCGGCGCTGCTGTGCCACGACTGCGGCTGGATCGCTGAATGCCCGCGCTGCGATCACTACTATACCCTGCATCAGGCCCAGCACCATTTGCGCTGTCACCACTGCGACAGCCAGCGACCGGTGCCGCGCCAGTGTCCTTCCTGCGGCTCGACCCATATGGTGCCGGTCGGTCTGGGCACCGAGCAGCTGGAGCAGGCGCTGGCCCCCTTCTTCCCGGGCGTGGCTATCTCACGTATCGATCGCGACACCACCAGCCGCAAAGGTGCCCTTGAGCAACAGCTGGCGGAAGTGCATCGCGGCGGGGCGCGTATTCTGATCGGTACCCAGATGCTGGCCAAAGGACACCACTTCCCGGACGTGACCCTGGTGGCGCTGCTGGATGTCGACGGGGCGCTCTTCTCGGCTGATTTCCGCTCCGCGGAGCGCTTTGCCCAGCTCTATACCCAGGTGGCAGGCCGTGCCGGGCGCGCCGGTAAACAGGGCGAGGTGGTGCTACAAACCCACCACCCCGAGCATCCGCTGCTGCAAACCCTGCTGCATAAAGGCTACGACGCCTTCGCCGAACAGGCGCTGGCGGAGCGTCAGACCCTGCAACTCCCACCGTGGACAAGCCATGTGATTATCCGCGCCGAGGATCACAACAACCAGCAGGCGCCACTGTTCCTCCAGCAGCTGCGCAACCTGCTGCAGGCCAGCCCGCTGGTGGATAATCAGCTGTGGATTTTAGGTCCGGTTCCGGCCCTGGCCCCCAAGCGCGGCGGACGCTATCGCTGGCAAATCCTGCTGCAACACCCTTCCCGGGTGCGGCTACAGCATATCGTCAGCGGCACGCTGGCGTTGATTAATACCCTGCCGGAAGCGCGTAAAGTGAAGTGGGTCCTGGACGTTGATCCTATCGAAAGCTAAAAAAGGGTGGGAGGCGGATCGAAAAATTAAACACGACTCACACTTTTTATGAAAATTCTGTAACCGCTTCCATTCGCAATCTGATAAAACTGACACAGTCAGAAGTGCGGTGATACGCCTGCGAGGAGAAGAAGTTGAAGTCCAGGAAAGAGGTTGCCTCGGCGACCATGAAAGATGTTGCCCTGAAAGCAAAAGTCTCAACGGCAACGGTATCCCGAGCATTAATGAATCCCGACAAAGTCTCTCAGAGCACGCGTAACCGTGTTGAGCAGGCTGCGCTGGAGGTGGGTTATCTGCCCCAGGCTATGGGCCGTAACGTCAAACGGAACGAATCCCGCACCATTCTGGTCATTGTGCCCGACATCTGCGATCCCTTTTTCAGCGAAATTATCCGCGGTATCGAAGTGACCGCCGCCGCGCAGGGCTACCTGGTGCTGATTGGCGACTGCGCGCATCAGAATCAGCAGGAAAAGACCTTCATTGACCTGATTATCACCAAGCAGATCGACGGTATGCTGCTGCTCGGTTCGCGCCTGCCCTTTGATGCCAGCATTGAAGAGCAACGCAATCTGCCGCCGATGGTGATGGCCAACGAGTTTGCCCCTGAGCTGGAACTGCCTACCGTCCATATTGATAACCTCACCGCCGCCTTTAACGCCGTGAATTATCTCCAGGAGCTGGGCCACAAACGTATCGGCTGTATCGCCGGACCGGAAGAGATGCCGCTGTGCCACTATCGCCTGCAGGGCTATGTTCAGGCGCTGCGCCGCACCGGCGCGACGGTGGATCCGCACTATATCGCCCGGGGCGATTTTACCTATGCCGCAGGCGGCCTGGCGCTGGAAAAACTGCTGTCGTTGCCGCAGCCGCCGACCGCGGTGTTCTGTCACAGCGACGTGATGGCGCTGGGCGCGCTCTCCTATGCCAAACGGCGCGGTCTGAAAGTGCCGAAAGACCTCTCAATCATCGGCTTCGATAATATTTCTCTGTCTGAATTTTGCGATCCTCCGCTCTCGACGGTGGCACAACCCCGCTATGATATTGGCCGGGAAGCGATGCTGCTGTTACTGGATCAGCTGAACGGACAAACAGTTAGCAGCGGCTCCCGTTTACTGGACTGTGAATTGATCGTCAGAGGTTCAACCCAGGCCCTGACTTAAAGTAAACGCCTTTCAGACGTCCTCATCTGGTCAAAGGCCCGTCGCTTAAGTAACATGACGGGCTGACAAACGAAAAAATACAGCGAAACGATAGTGGCACAACGAGATTATGTACGTCGCGGCCAGCCGGCACCTTCGCGACGCAAAAAGAGTAGCTCACGGAAACCGCAACGCAGCAGCCTGCCCGCAGTCTCACCGGCTATGGTGGCGATCGCGGCGGCGGTCCTGGTGGCATTTATCGGCGGCCTCTGGTTCATTACGCACCATAAAAAAGAAGAAGCAGAAGCGCTGCAGGGCAATAAAGTGGTCGGCAATGGCTTGCCCCCTAAACCGGAAGAGCGCTGGCGCTATATTAAAGAGCTTGAGAGCCGCCAGCCGGGCGTGCGTGCGCCTACCGAACCCTCTGCGGGTGGCGAAGTGGTGGATCCTAACCAGTTAACCAACGAACAACGTCAGCTGCTGGCACAGATGCAGGCCGATATGCGCCAGCAGCCTACCCAGCTCAACGAAGTGCCGTGGAATGAGCAGACGCCAGCACAGCGTCAGCAAACGCTGCAGCGCCAGCGCCAGGCGCAGCAACAAATTCAGCAGCAACAGCAGCAGCAGTGGGCGCAGTCCCAGACGGTACAGCAGCCGAAAACACAGCAGCGGGTGACGGAACAACCGTACCAGCAGCCTAAGGTGGCACAGACGCAACCGGCGCAACCGGCGCAACAGCCGAAGACGCAGCCTGCGAAGCAAAATAGCAACACGCAGCCGTATCAGGATCTGCTGCAAACCCCTGCGCATACCACCGCGCAGCAGCCGAAAGCCGCGCCGGTCACCAAAGAGACCGAGGCGCCGAAGCAAACGGCTGAGAAGAAAGATGAACGTCACTGGATGGTGCAGTGCGGTTCCTTTAAAGGCGCAGAGCAGGCGGAAACCGTACGTGCTCAGCTGGCCTTTGAAGGCTTTGACTCACGCATTACCACCAATAACGGCTGGAATCGCGTAGTGATCGGCCCGGTTAAAGGCAAAGACAATGCCGATGGCACCATCAGCCGTCTGAAGATGGCAGGTCACACAAACTGCATTCGACTCGCTTCCGGGGGTTGAAACCCCCAAAATCCCCCCCATCTATCATTCTATTCAGCCCTGAGCACTGGCTCAGGGCCTCTATTTTCCGAATGTGTAACCAGGGGGTCTGCTCGTGACAACAATAGTAAGTGTACGCCGTAACGGCCAGGTGGTGATTGCCGGTGATGGCCAGGCCACGCTGGGTAATACCGTCATGAAAGGCAACGTGAAAAAAGTGCGTCGTCTGTATAACGACAAAGTGATCGCCGGTTTTGCGGGCGGTACTGCGGACGCCTTCACGCTGTTTGAGCTATTTGAACGTAAACTGGAAATGCATCAGGGCCATCTGGTGAAAGCTGCCGTTGAGCTGGCGAAAGACTGGCGTACCGACCGTATGCTGCGCAAGCTGGAAGCACTGCTGGCGGTGGCCGATGAAAATGCCTCGCTGATCATCACCGGTAACGGTGACGTGGTGCAGCCAGAAAATGACCTGATTGCTATCGGTTCCGGTGGCCCGTACGCCCAGGCCGCCGCCCGCGCGCTGTTGGAAAACTCCGATCTGGGCGCACGCGATATCGCTGTGAAGGCGTTGGATATTGCAGGTGATATCTGCATCTATACCAACCACTTCCACACCATCGAAGAATTGCCGTCTAAGGCGTAAGGATTTCTCATGTCTGAAATGACCCCACGCGAAATTGTCAGCGAACTGAACAAACACATCATCGGCCAGGATAACGCCAAGCGTTCTGTGGCAATTGCCCTGCGTAACCGCTGGCGTCGTATGCAGCTGGATGAAGTGCTGCGCCATGAAGTGACGCCAAAAAACATTCTGATGATCGGCCCAACCGGTGTTGGTAAAACCGAAATCGCCCGTCGTCTGGCTAAACTGGCCAACGCGCCATTCATCAAAGTCGAAGCGACTAAGTTCACCGAAGTGGGCTATGTCGGTAAAGAAGTGGACTCTATCATCCGCGATCTGACCGACTCTGCCATTAAGATGGTCCGCGTCCAGTCCATCGAAAAAAACCGCTATCGCGCTGAAGAGATGGCGGAAGAGCGCGTGCTGGATGTGCTGATCCCACCGGCGAAAAACAACTGGGGCCAGGCAGAACAGCCTGCTGAGCCATCCGCTGCGCGCCAGGCGTTCCGCAAAAAACTGCGTGAAGGCCAGCTGGATGACAAAGAGATTGAGATCGAGCTCGCCGCCGCGCCAATGGGCGTGGAAATTATGTCTCCGCCAGGTATGGAAGAGATGACCAGCCAGCTGCAGTCCATGTTCCAGAACCTGGGCGGGCAGAAGCAAAAGCCGCGTAAGCTGAAAATCAAAGACGCGATGAAGCTGCTGATTGAAGAAGAAGCGGCGAAGCTGGTAAACCCGGAAGAGCTGAAGCAGGACGCTATCGACGCGGTTGAACAGCACGGTATCGTGTTTATCGATGAGATCGATAAAATCTGTAAGCGCGGCGAATCCTCCGGCCCGGACGTTTCCCGTGAAGGCGTACAGCGCGATCTGCTGCCGCTGGTTGAAGGCTGCACCGTCTCCACCAAGCACGGCATGGTGAAAACCGATCACATTTTATTTATCGCCTCTGGCGCGTTCCAGGTTGCCAAGCCGTCGGATCTGATCCCGGAACTGCAGGGCCGTCTGCCGATCCGCGTTGAGCTACAGGCGCTGACCACCGAAGACTTCGAGCGCATCCTGACCGAACCAAACGCCTCCATCACCGTGCAGTACAAAGCGCTGATGGCGACCGAAGGGGTGAACATTGAGTTCACCGAAGACGGGATCAAGCGTATCGCCCAGGCCGCATGGCAGGTTAACGAAACCACCGAAAACATCGGTGCGCGTCGTCTGCATACCGTGCTGGAACGCCTGATGGAAGATATCTCTTATGATGCGAGCGACCTGAATGGTCAAAGCATTAAAATTGATGCCGACTATGTGAGTAAGCACCTTGATGCTTTAGTAGCAGATGAAGATCTGAGCCGTTTTATCCTATAATCGCGGCAATTGCATTTTCATCACAAATGATGGGGCTGAAAGGCCCCATTTTTATTGGCACATAATTACTATGACTGAAATCAGCCGTACGCAGGCCTGGCTGGAAAGCCTGCGTCCTAAAACGCTCCCTCTCGCTTTCGCCGCCATTATTGTTGGCACTACCCTCGCGTGGTGGCAGGGGCATTTCGACCCGCTGGTGGCTGCCCTGGCGCTGCTGACCGCCGGGCTTCTGCAAATCCTCTCTAACCTCGCTAACGATTACGGGGATGCCGTCAAGGGCAGCGATAAGCCCGACCGCATCGGGCCATTGCGCGGAATGCAGAAAGGGGTGATCACCCAGGAGGAGATGAAACGGGCGCTGATTATCACCGTCGCGCTGATCTGTCTTTCCGGGATTGCGCTGGTGCTGGTGGCCTGTAAAACCCCGGCGGATGCGGTCGGCTTCCTCGTGCTCGGTCTGCTGGCGATTGTCGCGGCCATCACCTATACCGTCGGCACCCGCCCTTACGGTTACATCGGGCTGGGGGATATCTCCGTGCTGGTCTTCTTCGGCTGGCTGAGCGTGATGGGCAGCTGGTATCTGCAGGCGCACTCGTTAATTCCTGCCCTGTTCCTGCCAGCCACCGCCTGCGGCATGTTGGCGACAGCGGTGCTGAATATCAACAACCTGCGCGATATCGACAGCGATCGTCAGAACGGTAAAAACACCCTGGCGGTGCGGTTAGGCGCGGTGAATGCGCGCCGTTACCATGCCTGCCTGCTGATGGGCGCCCTGCTCTGTCTGGCACTGTTTAACCTGCTTTCCCTGCACAGCCTGTGGGGCTGGCTGTTTGTACTCGCCACGCCGCTGCTGGTTAAACAGGCGCGCTACGTGATGCGCGAGCAGAGCGCCTCGGCCATGCCGCCAATGCTGGAACGCACGGTAAAAGGCGCACTGCTGACTAACCTGTTGTTCGTGATAGGGATTATTCTTAGTCAGACGCTAAATTAGCTGACAAATATCAATTAACAATTGATGATTTTGCCAACAATGCAATTCGCGCGATATACTGAAAACACTCGCAGCAACTGAACTTAAGCCTATGAAATACGATACCTCCGAGCTTTGTGACATCTACCAGGAAGATGTCAACGTCGTAGAACCGCTGTTTTCCAACTTTGGAGGACGGTCGTCGTTTGGCGGACAAATCATTACGGTGAAATGTTTTGAGGACAACGGGTTGCTGTACGATCTGCTCGAACAGAACGGCCGTGGACGCATTCTGCTGGTTGATGGCGGCGGCTCCGTGCGTCGCGCGTTAATCGATGCAGAACTTGCCCGTCTCGCCACCCAGAACGAGTGGGAAGGCATTGTGGTCTATGGCGCGGTGCGTCAGGTGGATGACCTCGAAGAGCTGGATATCGGCATTCAGGCGATTGCGGCCATTCCGGTTGGCGCAGCAGGTGATGGCATTGGCGAAAGCGACGTGCGCGTCAATTTCGGCGGGGTGACCTTCTTCTCCGGCGACCATCTCTATGCCGATAACACCGGCATTATCCTCTCTGAAGATCCGCTGGATATTGAGTAGAAAAAAAGGCCATCTGTTATGTAGATGGCCTTTTTTTAATTATCTTTATTCGTATCGTAATGAGTAATGCGGAGTTCAAACACCCCCTTCTTTTCCTCTACCGCTATGCTCATTGTTGCATGACGATCCGGATAGTTATCAATCCAGGTTTCAAGCTTTTCGTGCATCCTCTGAAGATCACTCTTTTGGATACCGGTGAAAGTGAGTGTACTGATCTGCAAACCACTCCCTTCAACGGTTTGCTTCGTGAAATACCAGTTTTCTGTGATCCTTGGTGCATCCTTGAGTGGTTTGGGCGTTAATAAGTAATATTGAATTAGATTGCCTTGTTTATAATATTCATCAGAAAAGATTCTGGTCATTATTACGCAATAGAGCACGGCCACCAGAACGAATAGAAAAATGATGACATGCCTACATTTCATATACGAACCTCCCTGACGACGGAAGGATCAGATACTGGCACAATAGAATCCATAAATGCAGGCAAATGGCCCGGGAATGGTTGGTGTTTTAGGCGCTTATCCTTAGGGTCTGGAAACAGTAAGGGAAGGACACTTTTATTTTTAAATTGCCCAACGGGGCCATAGTAGTCCCAGATGCGATAAGCTTTCTCTTTGGAACAAATGTCCAGGAAAGGTGTGTAATCTGCATAGTTAACGGCCTGGCAGAAACCAAAAAGATTAGAAACTAAATCTTCTGCGCTGTAACCGCTATCCGTAATCAGAATATAGGGCCAAAAACCCTGCAAGGATTCAAAGCTGTGAGAAGTACTCATAAAAATGGATAAGGCGACTCCTCTTAAGACCTCTTCGCTTAAGCCTCTCCGCACTAAAAAACGTCTGTATATCCCGGTTGTCGTATTTAATCCTGCGATGTTCCTGGACATGCTTTGATGATAATGGATT
Source organism: Leclercia sp. LSNIH1 (assembly GCF_002902985.1). NCBI lineage: Bacteria > Pseudomonadati > Pseudomonadota > Gammaproteobacteria > Enterobacterales > Enterobacteriaceae > Leclercia > Leclercia sp. LSNIH1. Next base: position 807,526 of record NZ_CP026167.1, read on the forward strand.
TCAAACCAGTCAGCGCCTCCTGCGCCAGGCATTATCATTTGTTGCCATAATCGTTCAGCACCGAAGGGATTTGCGTGCCCTAAGTCTATCCATCCCAGATTTTCTGTATAAATGAGGCCAGAGGGAGTATTACGGGTAATATATCGGTCAGAATTATCAATAATATCGCTTCGCTTTGTCATCTCGCATTCCTTATGAGTAACATGTTGAGCGATCTTATTCCTGCAAAATAAAAAAGGCATCCATTGTGGATGCCTTTTTCAGGAATTCGGAATCAGACCTCTTCCATGCGCCCGAGCAGAGCATGCAGACGATCCTGCCAGCCGTTCTGCTGTTCGCGCAGCTGGTGGTTTTCACGCTCCAGCTCTTCACGACCATGCTGAGCAGTCTGAATTTCCTGCGACAGCGCGTTGTTTTTTTCTTTCAGCTCTTCGATTTCCATCTGCAGCAGGGTGATGGTATCAATCGCCTGCTGTACTTTCGATTCCAGTTTCTCAAACACTTCTAACGACATAATGCTACCTCTCCTGAATTTGCAAGGCGACGCTTGACGTAAACGCGCACAACACCTGGTGTCGATTGTATGGAGCCCCGCCCTCCCTGTCCAGCGGCAGACCGCGCAGATTGCGGTTTGCAACACTTTTCAGTCTCCTCCTGGTGCATTCGCGCCATATACCCCTAAATTGTTAACACTTTAGTTAATAGAAAGCTTACTCCCCCTTTCGCTTACAGCAGTTCTCGCCCGCTTCATGGCGCGTTATCGCTCATTTTGTTGACGCGGCACACACATTTTAAGTTCGATATTTCTCGTTTTTGTTCGTTAACGATAAATTAACACTATGTCTACAGGACATCGTGCCGGTCATGGCGACCGTCGCGCCAACAATAACCATTAATCATTTTTCAGGATCCGATTATGAGTGAAACATCAACCTTAAAAGGCCAATGCATCGCAGAGTTCCTGGGTACTGGGTTGTTGATTTTCTTTGGCGTAGGATGTGTGGCTGCACTGAAAGTGGCGGGTGCCAGTTTCGGTCAGTGGGAAATCAGTGTGATCTGGGGTCTGGGCGTGGCGATGGCTATCTACCTGACGGCGGGTGTTTCGGGTGCGCACCTCAACCCTGCGGTCACCATCGCGCTGTGTCTGTTTGCCTGCTTCGACAAACGCAAGGTTGTGCCTTTTATTGTGGCGCAGTTTGCTGGTGCGTTTTGTGCAGCGGCGTTAGTTTACGGGCTCTATTACAATCTGTTTATCGACTTCGAGCAGACGCACCATATGGTGCGTGGCAGTACCGAAAGCCTTGAGCTGGCGGGGATCTTCTCCACCTATCCTAACCCGCACATTAACTTTGTGCAGGCCTTCGCGGTGGAGATGGTGATCACCGCCATCCTGATGGGTACCATCCTGGCGCTGACCGATGACGGCAACGGCATTCCGCGCGGTCCGCTGGCGCCGCTGTTGATTGGCCTGCTGATTGCGGTGATCGGCGCATCGATGGGACCGCTGACGGGCTTCGCCATGAACCCGGCCCGCGACATCGGACCGAAAGCTTTCGCCTTTATTGCCGGCTGGGGCGACGTTGCCTTCACCGGCGGCAAGGATATTCCTTACTTCCTGGTGCCGCTGTTCGGCCCTATTGTAGGTGCTGCGCTGGGAGCATTTGGCTATCGTAAGCTGATTGGCCGCCACCTGCCGTGCGACACCTGTGTCACAGAGGAGAAGGACGCCACCTCTGCCACACAACAAAACGCTTCGCTGTAATCTGACTACGGGACCACAACTATGACCGACAAAAAATATATCGTTGCGCTCGACCAGGGCACGACCAGCTCCCGCGCTGTCGTTATGGATCATGACGCGAACATCGTCAGCGTATCGCAGCGCGAATTCGAGCAAATCTATCCTCGTCCAGGCTGGGTTGAACACGACCCGATGGAGATCTGGGCCTCGCAAAGCTCGACGCTGGTTGAAGTGCTGGCGAAAGCCGATATCAGTTCCGATCAGATTGCGGCAATTGGCATCACCAACCAGCGTGAAACGGCCATCGTCTGGGAACGCGAAACCGGTAAACCGATTTACAACGCCATCGTCTGGCAGTGCCGCCGCACAGCGGACATCTGCGAGAAGCTCAAGCGCGACGGCATGGAAGAGTACGTGCGTAGCGCCACTGGCCTGGTGGTGGACCCCTACTTCTCCGGCACCAAGGTAAAATGGATCCTCGACCACGTCGAAGGCTCTCGTGAGCGTGCCAAACGCGGTGAACTGCTGTTCGGCACCGTGGACACCTGGCTTATCTGGAAGATGACCCAGGGGCGCGTCCACGTCACCGACTACACCAACGCCTCGCGCACCATGCTGTTCAACATCCACGATCTGGACTGGGATGACAAAATGCTGGACGCGCTGGACATCCCGCGCGCCATGCTGCCGCAGGTACGTAAGTCGTCTGAAGTGTACGGTCAGACCAACATCGGCGGTAAAGGCGGCACCCGTATTCCAATCGCCGGGATCGCCGGTGACCAGCAGGCGGCGCTGTTTGGCCAGCTGTGCGTGAAAGAAGGGATGGCGAAAAATACCTACGGCACCGGCTGCTTTATGCTGATGAACACCGGCGAGAAGGCAGTGAAATCGGAGCATGGCCTGCTGACGACTATCGCCTGCGGCCCGCGCGGCGAGGTGAATTACGCGCTTGAAGGCGCAGTGTTTATGGCCGGAGCCTCTATCCAGTGGCTGCGCGATGAGATGAAGCTTATCAGCGACGCCTTCGACTCGGAGTATTTCGCCACCAAGGTGAAAGACACCAACGGCGTGTACGTCGTGCCGGCCTTTACCGGGCTGGGCGCGCCCTACTGGGATCCCTATGCCCGCGGGGCGATTTTCGGCCTGACGCGTGGGGTAAACTCTAACCACATCATCCGCGCCACGCTGGAGTCGATTGCCTATCAGACCCGTGACGTGCTGGAAGCGATGCAGGCTGACTCCGGCATTCGTCTGCACGCCCTGCGCGTGGATGGCGGCGCAGTGGCAAACAACTTCCTGATGCAGTTCCAGTCCGACATTCTGGGTACCCGCGTGGAACGCCCGGAAGTGCGTGAAGTGACGGCGCTGGGTGCGGCCTATCTTGCCGGCCTGGCGGTTGGCTTCTGGCAGAACCTGGACGAACTGCAGGAGAAAGCGGTCATCGAGCGCGAATTCCGTCCGGGTATCGAAACCACCGAGCGTAACTACCGTTATAGCGGCTGGAAAAAAGCCGTGAAACGCGCGCTGGCCTGGGAAGAGCACGACGAGTCATAATACCTCCCCCTCACCCCGTCGGGGTGAGGGGTCCAAACCGCCTCTCCCACTCTGTGATAAACTTCGTGCAATTCCTTTTGATTGCACGAGTATCTGATGAAACGTGAACTTGCTATCGAGTTTTCCCGCGTAACCGAGGCCGCCGCTCTGGCAGGCTACAAGTGGCTTGGCCGTGGTGATAAAAATACTGCTGACGGCGCAGCCGTCCATGCCATGCGCATCATGCTTAACCAGGTCAACATCGATGGCACCATCGTGATTGGTGAAGGTGAGATCGACGAAGCCCCCATGCTATTCATCGGTGAAAAAGTCGGTACCGGTAACGGCGATGCGGTGGATATCGCGGTAGACCCCATTGAAGGCACCCGCATGACGGCCATGGGCCAGGCTAACGCCCTGGCAGTACTGGCGGTGGGCGATAAAGGCACCTTCCTCAACGCGCCCGATATGTATATGGAGAAGCTGATTGTCGGCCCAGGCGCAAAAGGGGTCATCGACCTCAATCTGCCGCTGGCGGAAAACCTGCGTAATATCGCCGCCGCGCTTAATAAGCCCCTTGGCGAACTGACGGTCACCATTCTGGCGAAACCGCGTCACGATGCGGTCATCGCCCAGATGCAGCAGTTAGGCGTGCGCGTCTTTGCTATCCCCGATGGCGACGTGGCGGCCTCCATCCTCACCTGCATGCCGGACAGCGAAGTCGACGTGCTGTACGGTATCGGCGGCGCACCGGAGGGGGTGGTTTCTGCCGCGGTGATCCGCGCCCTCGACGGCGATATGCATGGCCGTCTGCTGGCCCGTCATGACGTAAAAGGCGATAGCGAAGAGAACCGCCGCATCGGTGAGCAGGAGCTGGCCCGCTGCGCGGCGATGGGGATTGCAGCCAATACCGTGCTGCGTCTGGATGATATGGCGCGCAGCGATAACGTTATCTTCTCGGCGACCGGCATCACCAAAGGCGATCTACTGGACGGCATCAGCCGCAAAGGCAATATGGCAACCACCGAAACGCTGCTGATCCGCGGTAAATCACGCACCATTCGCCGCATCCAGTCGATTCACTATCTCGACCGTAAAGATCCGGACGTGCAGACCCACATTCTGTAAAACCGTTTGATCAATAGAGCTTTCCGGCCCGCCTGGGCTGGAAATCTCCCTCTCAGGTAAGGAAGATAGAACCCGAGATCAGTACAGGAGAACATCATGGCAGACTGGGTAACAGGTAAAGTCAAAAAGGTAGAGTTCTGGACCGATGCGCTATTTAGCCTCACCGTACATGCGCCCATCCAGCCTTTCACGGCCGGGCAATTTGCCAAGCTGGGGCTGGAGATCGACGGCGAACGCGTGCAGCGCGCCTACTCCTATGTCAACGCGCCGGATAACCCGGATCTCGAGTTCTACCTTGTCACCGTTCCCGATGGCAAACTCAGCCCGCGCCTGGCGGCACTGAAACCCGACGATGAGATCCAGATTGTCAGCGAAGCCGCAGGCTTCTTCGTGCTGGATGAAGTGCCAGACTGCGAAACGCTGTGGATGCTGGCAACCGGTACCGCCATCGGCCCTTACCTGTCGATCCTGCAATACGGGCAGGACCTGGATCGCTTTAAAAATATCGTTCTCGTGCATGCCGCGCGCTACGCCGCAGACCTGAGCTACCTGCCGCTGATGCAGGAACTGCAGAAGCGTTATGAAGGGAAAGTGAAAATCCAGACGGTAGTGAGCCGTGAAACGGTGCCGGGGTCACTCCACGGGCGCGTACCGGCCCTGATTGAAAATGGCGAGCTGGAAGCCGCCGTGGGTCTGAAGATGGAGGCCGACACCAGCCACGTGATGCTGTGTGGCAACCCGCAAATGGTGCGTGATACCCAACAGCTCCTGAAAGAGACCCGGCAAATGACCAAGCATTTACGCCGTCGGCCGGGCCATATGACCGCAGAACACTACTGGTAATTAGCGGTACTTTACGTCGATCGTATCTTTACCATATTTATTCTCGCCCTGGGTGCCCACAAACGCGCCCAGGTCGACAATGATCATCACAAAAATAATGGTAGGGATCAGCCTGCCCACTACCCACGGCAGCATGGAGGGCAGCATCGACCAGTTGCCGGCCAGCAGCATCCACGCCAGTATCACCAGTAGCGCCCACAACCCTGAACGCCCACGATCGTGCAGCCGTTTTACTAACACCGCCGCGGTCGGCCACAGCAGCGACACCAGCGCGAAGGCCGCCGTCTGGGTGCTCAGCCAGGCGTTATTGGCAGAAATAAACAGAGCCAGCATGGCGACAATCCATACGCCAATCCAGATCCAGAAATCACGGCGTCCAATACGCCCTTTGAATGAAAACAACCACTGCTGTATGGTCATGTCAGGTTCCTAAAAGTCATCGCGGCGCGTAGTTTACCCTGGAGTCGCCTCCTTTTGACAAGCCAGCCGGATCCCGTTTTAATCGTGGGCAGTAACATTCAGAGACTTTATTGATGAAGATGTGGTTTCACCTTATTTGGCTGGGTTTAACACTGTTGGGTGCAAGCGCACCTCTGCATGCTGCTGAGACTTCCGTATCGGCTACCGCACCCTATGTGATGCCGGGCGCGCCGACCTTTGATCAGTCTATCAGCCTGTTCCGTGAAGCTTTCAATCAGGATAATCCAAAGCTGCCGCTCAATGAGTTTCGCTCCATTGATGGCACCCGCGACACCCCGAACCTGACCCGGGCTGCCAGCAAAATTAATGAGAATTTGTACGCCTCGACGGCGCTTGAGCGCGGAACCCTCAAAATCAAGAGTATGCAGATTACCTGGCTGCCGATTCAGGGGCCGGAGCAGAAAGCCGCCAAAGCTAAAGCGCTGGAGTATATGAGCGCCATTTTACGCGCCTTTACCCCTGCCCTGACCAAAGCCCAAAGCCAGCAAAAGCTGCAAAAGCTCCTCACAGCTGGTAAAAACAAGCGCTATTACGCCGAAACGGAAGGCGCGGTTCGCTATGTCGTGGCAGATAACGGCGAAAAGGGGCTGACCTTCGCTGTTGAACCGATTAAGCTGGCGCTATCTGAGGCACTCGGCGGGTCGAATTAATGACAAAAAGCAAAGCCTTTCGAGGGAAAATCTCTATACTGATTCACAGACCATGCTGCCCTGTTGGGCGGCCATATTCCTTAATTCGCTCTTGAGCGTGGAGAATTGAAATGCGACATCCTTTAGTGATGGGTAACTGGAAACTGAACGGCAGCCGCCACATGGTAAACGAGCTGGTAGCTAACCTGCGTAAAGAGCTGGCTGGTGTGACTGGCTGTGCTGTTGCTATCGCTCCGCCGGATATGTACCTGGATATGGCTAAGAAAGCGGCTGACGGCAGCCACATCGTTCTGGGTGCCCAGAACGTTGACGTTAACCTGTCTGGCGCGTTCACCGGTGAAACCTCCGCTGAAATGCTGAAAGATATCGGCGCAAAATACATCATCATCGGCCACTCTGAGCGTCGTACCTACCACAAAGAGTCCGACGAGTTCATCGCCAAGAAATTCGCTGTGCTGAAAGAGCAGGGTCTGATCCCGGTTCTGTGCATCGGTGAAACCGAAGCAGAAAACGAAGCGGGCAAAACCGAAGAAGTCTGTGCACGTCAGATCGACGCAGTCCTGACCACTCAGGGCGCAAGCGCGTTCGAAGGTGCGGTCATTGCTTACGAGCCAGTATGGGCGATCGGTACCGGCAAATCTGCCACCCCAGCACAGGCTCAGGCCGTTCACAAATTCATCCGTGACCACATTGCGAAAGCAGACGCGAAAGTTGCTGAGCAAGTGATCATCCAGTACGGCGGTTCCGTAAACGCATCTAACGCAGCAGAACTGTTCACCCAGCCGGACATCGACGGCGCGCTGGTTGGCGGCGCATCCCTGAAAGCAGACGCTTTCGCGGTGATCGTTAAAGCAGCAGAAGCAGCGAAACAGGCGTAAGAGCATCTGTGGCGGGTGGCGCTTCGCTGACCCGCCCTACGATACTCCAGGCCCGGTAAGCGCCAGCGCTACCGGGCTTTTTTACAGCCGTCCCAGCAGGCTAAACCACAGATAATCCAGCGGCAATAGCACCAGATAGGTTGCCACCGCCAGCGCCAGACAGAGCAGCATCCCCGCCCGCGCAGGCACTCTTCCCAGCCCCATCGCCACCACAATCGGCGACGCCTGATACGGCAGCAGCGGCGTGGAATACCCCAGCACCTGAATCATAATCACCGACAGCAGCGGAAAGCCGGTGGCGTCCGAGAAGCTTTGCGCCAGGGTGGTATACAGCGCCGGTACGCCGTTGGCGGTCATAATGAAATTCAGGGCGGTGGTGATGCCGGTCAGGGCCAGGAAACTGGTGAACGGCGCATCGGCATCCAGGGGCATTACCCGCATCAGTGCCTCGCCCACGGCACTGCCAATACCGGTTTGCGTCACGGTGATCGCCAGCCCGAGAATACCCGCCACATAAATACAGGTGCGCATATTCACCCCCGCCGAGAATTCATCCCCGGTGATAAAGCCAACCCGCGGCAGCATCACCACAATCGACGCCGCAAGCCCGGTCCATGCCGGTCCAATGCCGTGCCAGCTTTCGGTTACCCACATCACCAGCACCACCGCCAGCAGCCAGGCGAGGCGCTTTTCGTCGCGGCCCATCGGCTCTGGCGGGGTCAAATCCTTCACCGGTTTTGGCGCGCCGGGGAACAGCCAGCAGATCAGGCCGATCAGGACCAGACCCTTGAGAATACCCAGCACCGGAGTATGCAGCAGCAGGTACGGAACATAGTTAAGATGGATGCCGTAAGAGCCTTCCGCCGCCCCGCTCATCACCAGGTTAGGAACGTTGGCCGGAAGGATGGTGGCCGAAAGCTGGAAGGTGCCAAACCCCACCGCCAGCGCCAGGCCGAACCACGCCCGGGAGCCGTCGGCAATGCCCGCCCGCTTCGCCATCGCCGCCACGATGGGCATCAGCAGCGCAATACGCCCCATATTGGAGGGCATCACAAACGCCAGCGCATAGGTGAGCAGCACTACGCTTGCCACCATCAGCGGCCAGGAGTCGGTCAGCCTGGCCGACAGCGCCCGCGCCGCCCTGTCCGCCAGCCCGGTTTTGCGGATCGCCACCCCCAGCACAAATCCGCTGAACACCAGCCAGAACGCTGACGAGGCAAAACCGCCAAAAATCACCTCCGGCGGGGCGATACGCGCGATCATCGCCGCGGTAAAGAACAGCAGCGCAGTGAGGAATTCCGGCAACAGCGAGGTGGCCCACAGGATGATGGTGACGACGATAATCAGCGAGGGCAGAAACAGCGGGTGAGTGAACCAGAGCGACATGCCTGTCTCCTGTAGAATTTTTCAGCAAGTCTACGGCGACAGGCAGGGCGAGTAAACGCTATTTATGGTGGGGTTCATTCAGGATAGTGCATTGATGATCCTGCAATTCCTCAGCAGAAGCGCGGTTAAGCGCCAGCAAATTGCGCGCCGTTGCCAGTAATACAAACGATCCGTCCGCCTGCTGCGCCATCGCCAGCGCAAAACGCCCCATATGGTCGCGCGCTTCCGGCAGCTCTTCTGCCAGCATCATAAACGGGCTGCGTTTCACCAGCTCCGCTTCCGTCACCCGACGCGCCAGGTATTCATGCCCCTCCAGCCCACCGGGGAACGGCAGCCACTGGGTGCTGATTTGCCCCTGACTAACATTGAGCTTCTCGCGCACGTCCGGGCGCAGGCAGGAGATATGGATATGAAAATGGTTTTGCGTGCGGCCGGTCGGGGAGTTGATGGTCAGTGAAACTGCACTGTCGGGCACGTTGCTCCCCCGCTTCATGCTCATAAAGTGGCGCGACTGCCACGCCAGCCAGAAGAAATTGGGCGTATGAGCCTCGGTCAGGAGCGGGCTTTCGGTACCGTTGATGCGGTACGTGGGCATCAGCAGATATTGCAGCGGCCCGTTGCGATCTTTAAACACCACATATCCCGCATCCGTTTTTACCAGCGCACAGGGCGCCGGGTTACGGTTCTGCATCTGACCAGGCACACACTGGTCGAGAACGATATGCCGCAGCGCGTTTGGGTTACCCGCTTTCAGCCAGAACCCGCCACCTGCCGCGAGCGCAATCACAACCAGTACCAACACGATTATTTTTTTCACAGCGCATTCCCTGTATCCACCTGACGCCAAAGAGTAACGCATAAAAGTGACCAAATAAAAAAACCGGTGGATTTCTCACACCGGGTCCCGTGTCGTTCTTCAAAAAAATGCTTAACGCTTGCTGATCTGATCGAAGGTGCCGCCATTCGAGAAGTGATCTTTCTGCGCTTTCGTCCAGCCGCCGAAGACCTCATCGATAGTGAAGAGCTTCAGTTTCGGGAATGTGTTCTCATATTTTTTCGCCACCGCCTCATCACGTGGCCGGTAGAAATTCTTCGCGGCAATCTCCTGGCCTTCCGGGGAGTAAAGGTATTTCAGGTAGGCTTCCGCCACGGCCTGGGTGCCTTTCTTATCCGCCACTTTATCGACCACAGAGACGGTTGGCTCAGCCAGAATGGATTCGCTTGGGGTGACAATTTCAAATTTGTCTTTACCCAGCTCGTTCGCCGCCAGCAGCGCTTCGTTTTCCCAGGCAATCAGCACGTCACCAATGCCGCGTTCAACGAAGGTGTTGGTTGCGCCGCGTGCGCCGGAATCCAGCACTTCGACGTTTTTAAACAGCGCTTTCACGAAATCCTGCGCTTTAGCCTGATCGCCATTGTTCTGGTGCAGGGCGTAACCCCAGGCTGCCAGGTAGTTCCAGCGTGCGCCGCCAGAGCTTTTTGGGTTTGGAGTGATGACCGATACGCCCGGCTTAACCAGATCGTTCCAGTCATGGATCTGTTTCGGGTTACCTTTGCGAACCAGGAAAACGATGGTGGAGGTATACGGCGCGGAGTTATCCGGCAGGCGTTTGATCCAGTTTTTATCGATACGGCCGCGTTCCGCGATGGCGTCCACGTCATACGCCAGCGCCAGGGTCACGACGTCGGCTTCAATGCCGTTAATCACCGAGGTCGCCTGCTTGCCGGAGCCACCGTGGGACTGGCGGATCACGACGTTATCGCCGGTTTCCTGTTTCCAGTGTGCGGCAAACGCTTTGTTGTACTGCTCGTACAGTTCACGCGTCGGATCGTAAGACACGTTCAGTAGCTGAATATCCTTTGCCAGAACGCTGGTCGATGCCAGCAATAACGTTAAACCCACGCCCCATTTATTCATCGCCCAACTCTCTTAATGTTGTGTTTGATGAGTGCAGGGTGCCAGAAAGCGAACCAATGATTAAAGAATAAAAAAAGATTGGCTATAACACAGGGGAATAAAAAGAGGGTGTGAGCGCACAAAAAAGCCGGGTGGCAGCTACGCCTTACCCGGCCCACGAACCATGCTTTTGTAGGCCCGGTCAGCACAGCGCCACCGGGCAACAGCCGCCGATCAGTACAGCTTTTTCGCGCACTCCAGCCAGTCACCTTTGAACGGACGCTTCATGTTTTCAATAGCGTCGATGATGTCATGGTGAACCAGTTTTTCGTTCTGAATACCGACGCAACGACCGCCAAAGCCCTGCTGCAGCAGTTCAATCGCGTAAGCGCCCATACGGGATGCCAGGATACGGTCGTAAGGACCCGGAGAGCCGCCACGCTGGATGTGACCGAGAACGGTCGCGCGGGTTTCGCGTTTGGTTTCGGCTTCAATGTACTTCGCCAGCTCGTCAACGTCACAGATGTGCTCGGTGATGGCTACGATGGCGTGTTTTTTACCTTTAGCGATACCGGCTTTGATCTCGTTAACCAGATCTTCACGGCTGAATTCCACTTCCGGCACCACGATAAACTCACAGCCGCCGGCAATCGCCGCCGCCAGGGTCAGGTCGCCACAGTAGCGGCCCATCACTTCGACGATGGAGATACGCTGGTGAGAAGAAGAGGTGTCGCGCAGACGGTCAATCGCCTCTACCACGGTGCCCAGCGCAGTGAAGTAACCGATGGTGTAGTCGGTACCTTTGATGTCGTTGTCGATGGTGCCTGGCAGACCGATGCATGGGAAGCCCATTTCGGTCAGGCGTTTTGCCCCCATGTAGGAACCGTCACCGCCGATAACAACCAGCGCGTCCAGGCCGCGTTTTTTCATGTTCTCGATAGCCACTTCACGGATGCGCTCATCGCGGAATTCCGGGAAACGCGCGGAGCCCAGGAAGGTACCGCCACGGTTAATCATGTCGGACACGCTGTAGCGGTCGAGCTGCACCATGCGATCTTCATACAGGCCCAGATAACCGTCATAGATACCAAAAACTTCCAGACCTTCCGTCAACGCTGCGCGCACTACACCACGAATTGCTGCGTTCATGCCGGGCGCATCACCGCCGCTTGTCAACACACCGATTTTCTTAATCATGACTACCTCTGAACTTAGGAATGCAAAAATGAAATCTGTTGCCGGAAGACGTCCTATCGACCAACGAATAGTGCAAATAGTATATCAATCACTTCCCGCTGAATTGATTCAGGTCAGACCAAATGGCGGTTATTTTTCCACAAAATGCTGCCCCGGTTCACTTTTTTACAACGAATTACGAAAGCTCAAAATGTCCATTACCTGGCTTAGGTACGACTGAGCAGGGATCCTGGTGAATAATGACATCTGACCCCGGGAAACGCTGCAAAATCGCCTGCTCAACCTGTTCCGCCACCAGATGGGCCTGAACGAGCGGCAGGTTATCTTCCATTTCTAAATGAATCTGAATAAAGCGGGTCGGCCCTGACTGCCGCGTGCGAAGATCGTGAGCGCCGCTGACACCGGGCCAGGAGGTCACAATTTCAAAGATTTCATGCCGTTCTGCGTCTGGCAGTGCGCGATCGAGCAGGGATTGCACTGCATCGTACCCCATACGCAACGCACTGTATAAAATATAGAATCCAATCCCTAACGCAAATAACGCATCGGCCCGGTGCCAGCCATACCAGGCCAGACCGAGCGCAATAAGAATCGCACCGTTCATCATAACATCAGACTGATAATGAAGCATATCCGCCCGTACCGCCTGGCTCTGCGTTTTACGCACCACCCAGCGCTGGAACGTTACCAGAATTAATGTGCTTATAAGTGCAATAACGGTAACGACCACGCCGACGCCGGGATCTTTCATCGGCGACGGGGTATACAGGTGCTGAATGCCAGTCAAAAAGAGGAACAGCGCCGAACCGGAAATAAACATGCTTTGCGCCAGCGCCGCCAGCGACTCCGCTTTGCCATGACCAAAGGTATGCTCTTCGTCCGCCGGCTGTAACGAGTAACGCACCACCCACAGGTTCGTCACCGAGGCGGCAATATCCACAAGGGAGTCCACCAGCGCCGCCAGAATACTGACCGAACCGGTATACCACCACGCGAAGATTTTAATGACTAACAGGCACGACGCCATGACCGTCGCGGCGATTGCCGCCCGGCTCACCAGCCGTCCATAGGATTGATTCATAAACACTCCTGTCACGCTATGCCGCTAGTATAACGGATGCGGAGGAGTCAATAAGATGAATAAACGGTTAACGCATTTTAATGATGGGCAAAAAAAACCCCCACATCATGTGGGGGAAGACAGGGATGGTGTCTATGGCAAGGAAAACAGGGTTTACTGGTTACTACGGGTGTTGCTACTAAAAAGCGTCGATTCAGCGTTCTTCTGCATCCGGGCAACCTCGCGCAACTGGTCCATACGTTGCTGGTGTTTCTGGTTCAAAACCGCTTGCTGCTCTGGCGTTAGCAGGTGAAACATCTGGTTGCGGACCCGGGCCATTTCGACCTGGCGGGCAACCTGTTCCTGCGCCATTTTGTTTGCCTGAGCGCGCACAGCGTTTTCGTCAAAATTTTCTGCGGTGACAAGGCGGTGCATTGTCTCCATTTCGCTAACATTAACAGGGGGCTGGTCATGACGAGCCCGCTGCATCAGATCTCGCATCTGTTGACGCTGATGTTCGGTTAAACTTATGCCGTCAAACATGTGGCCCTGGCCGTTTTGCTGCGCAATGCCCTCTGCTGAGGAACGGTTATCGCCGGTGATAGCTCCAGCAGCCTGGCTAAATGCACTAAACGCCAGCGTTGAGGCCATGACGGCAGCGGTAACTATGCGCATCACTTACTCCCAAAATCTTTCGTGTCGCGATTCAACGAGAGACAGTCTACGATTCAGGCTGCAAACATGCGTCAGGGGGTGTAAAACAACGTAAAGTCATGGATTAGATAGCCTTGATGACGTAATTTCTGCCTCGGAGGTATTTAAACAATGAATAAAATCCTGTTAGTTGATGATGACCGAGAGCTGACATCCCTTTTAAAGGAGTTGCTCGACATGGAAGGCTTTGACGTGTCGGTTGCCCATGATGGGGAGCAGGCGCTGAGTCTACTCGACGATAGCATCGACTTGCTTTTGCTCGACGTCATGATGCCGAAGAAAAACGGTATCGACACCCTTAAAGAGCTGCGCCAGACACACCAGACCCCCGTTATTATGCTGACCGCGCGCGGCAGCGAACTTGACCGCGTACTCGGCCTTGAGCTGGGCGCTGATGACTATCTGCCAAAACCGTTTAACGACCGCGAGCTGGTGGCGCGTATTCGGGCGATCCTGCGCCGTTCCCACTGGAGCGAGCAGCAGCAAAACACCGACAACGGTTCACCGACGCTGGAAGTCGACTCCCTGAGCCTCAATCCAGGCCGCCAGGAAGCGAGCTTTGACGGCCAGGCGCTGGAGCTGACCGGCACCGAATTCACCCTGCTTTATCTGCTGGCGCAGCATCTGGGCCAGGTGGTGTCGCGTGAACATCTGAGCCAGGAAGTGTTGGGTAAACGCCTGACGCCGTTCGACCGCGCCATCGATATGCACATCTCGAACCTGCGCCGTAAGCTGCCGGAGCGCAAAGATGGTCACCCGTGGTTTAAAACCCTGCGTGGACGCGGCTATCTGATGGTTTCCGCTTCATGATAGGTAGCTTAACCGCCCGCATCTTCGCCATTTTCTGGCTGACGCTGGCACTGGTTTTAATGCTGGTATTGATGTTGCCAAAACTCGACTCACGCCAGATGACGGAGCTCCTCGACAGCGAGCAACGTCAGGGTGTGATGATCGAGCAACACGTAGAAGCAGAGCTGGCCACCGATCCGCCCAATGATTTGATGTGGTGGCGCAGGCTGTTTCGCGCTATCGAAAAATGGGCGCCTCCCGGACAACGCCTGCTGCTGGTGACCAGCGAAGGTCGCGTGATTGGTGCGGACCGCAATGAAATGCAGATCATCCGTAACTTCATTGGCCAGGCGGATAACGCCGATCACCCGCAAAAGAAAAAATATGGTCGGGTGGAGATGGTGGGGCCGTTCTCCGTCAATGACGGGGAGGATAATTACCAGCTCTACCTGATCCGCCCGGCGAGCAGCTCCCAGTCCGACTTTATCAACCTGCTGTTTGACCGCCCGCTGCTACTGCTGATTGTCACCATGCTGGTGAGTTCACCGCTGTTGTTGTGGCTCGCATGGAGCCTGGCGAAGCCGGCGCGCAAACTGAAAAACGCCGCGGATGAAGTGGCGCAGGGCAACCTGCGACAGCACCCGGAACTGGAAGCCGGGCCGCAGGAGTTCCTGGCGGCAGGGGCCAGCTTCAACCAGATGGTGACGGCGCTGGAGCGGATGATGACGACCCAGCAGCGTCTGCTCTCTGATATCTCGCACGAGCTGCGTACCCCGCTGACGCGCCTGCAGCTGGGCACCGCCCTGCTGCGCCGCCGCAGTGGTGAGAGCAAGGAGCTGGAGCGTATCGAAACAGAAGCCCACCGTCTGGACAGCATGATCAACGACCTGCTGGTGATGTCACGCAATCAGCAGAAAAACGCGCTGGTCAGCGAAACGATGAAGGCTAACCACCTCTGGGGCGAAGTGCTAGATAACGCCGCCTTCGAAGCGGAGCAGATGGGTAAATCGTTCACCGTTAATTTCCCGCCGGGCCCGTGGCCGCTGTACGGTAACCCGAATGCGCTGGAAAGCGCGCTGGAGAATATCGTCCGTAACGCCCTGCGCTACTCGCATACCAAAATCGAGGTGGCGTTCTCGGTGGATAAAGACGGCATCACTATTAACGTGGATGACGATGGTCCTGGCGTCAGCCCGGAAGATCGCGAGCAGATTTTCCGTCCGTTCTACCGTACTGACGAAGCCCGCGACCGTGAATCTGGCGGCACCGGACTGGGTCTGGCGATTGTCGAAACCGCCATTCAGCAGCATCGCGGCTGGGTGAAAGCGGACGACAGCCCGCTGGGTGGATTGCGTTTAACCCTCTGGCTGCCGTTGTATAAACGTTCGTAGTTGTCGCCTGTTATGCCGGGTGGCGGCTTCGCCTTACCCGGCCTGGTTTCCCCACAATCTGCGGGAATTATTCTCGATCTTCCCGCTTAAACGCCGTTTCTGCATGGTTCTGGTCCAGCTTGTTGACAGGCCCGCCGCCGCCAGCAGACGCTGATACTGTTCGTCGTCAAACGGCATATGCCAGGCGATAGCGCAGGCGTCATGTACCGATACGTCGCTCAGGCGTGACACCAGCTTCAGGGGCGCATCCGCCGATACCTGCCCTGCCAGCACCACCCGATAGAGCCAGCCGGTTTTCGCCGCGTTCTGCATCTGCGTAGCCATATCGCTGATGCCGAAATGGAAGTTGAGTTTGAAGCACGGCGAGCGCGGCTGGGTCACCTGGATCAGGGCATCCCCCCAGCGAAAGATGTCGCCGATAAAGACGTTCTCCTCCGTCAGCCCCTCGGTTGAGAGGTTTTCGCCAAACGCCGGGGCGACAAACAGATCGGCCTGAGCGGGAAATTCCCTTGCCCAGTGCTGATAGTGCTCCCGCGGATAGTGGCACAACGCGCGGTCGGGCCCGCCGTGGATCTTCTTTTCCGCCTGCTCGTCACCTGCCAGTCCAAGGTCGGTTAAGGTCAGCTCACCGTCGACCTGCACTTTAGCAATTGCGCTCGGGCGGCTGCCGTCGTAGTCCCTTACCTTGCCTGTAAACACATTCACCGGGTAATGCATCTCTACTCCTTCAGATACAAAAAAAGCGAGTCATCAGACTCGCTTCTCACAGAAGGCTTTGCAACCTTATTTTTTAGCAGCGAAACGTGCCGCAGCTTCGTCCCAGTTGACGACGTCCCAGAAGGCTTTGATGTAGTCCGGACGACGGTTCTGGAATTTCAGGTAGTAAGCGTGTTCCCACACGTCCAGACCCAGGATTGGGAAACCGGATGCGCCAGAGATCGCTTCACCCATCAGCGGGGAGTCCTGGTTAGCCGTAGAGACTACCGCCAGTTTGTCGCCTTTCAGAACCAGCCACGCCCAGCCGGAGCCGAAACGGGTAGCAGCCGCTTTTTCAAACTCAGCTTTGAAGTTCTCAACGGAGCCGAAGTCGCGCTCAATAGCGGATTTCAGGTCGCCCTGCAGAGTAGTACCGGTTTTCAGGCCTTTCCAGAACAGGCTGTGGTTAGCATGGCCGCCCGCGTTGTTGCGCAGTACGGTTTTCTTGTCGGCTGGCAGCTGATCCAGTTTGGTGATCAGCTCTTCAACCGGCAGGCTCGCGAATTCTGGCAGGCTTTCCAGCGCCGCGTTGGCGTTGTTAACGTAAGTCTGGTGGTGTTTGGTGTGATGGATTTCCATCGTCTGCTTGTCGAAATGCGGCTCCAGGGCGTCGTAAGCGTACGGCAGGGATGGCAGGGTATAGCTCATAATCATCTCCATTATTGTCGGGCGGCAAACGTGTTAATGCCGCGTAAGCAGTTGGTTCATTATAGTTAATTAAATGATATTGAAAATGTTTATCAATGCCGTAGTTTTAATAAGGTTATAACTTTTCGTTATGTCACTGATCTGGCGGGGGCTGCGGAGAAGTCAGGGGTAGAGCCGGGATTCTATTACGCGGCGTTATGGCTGCGGTGGCGCCACTGAACCGGGGTCATCCCCACTTCGCGGTTAAACACCACCGAGAAGTAGTTGCTGTCCTCAAAGCCGCACTGCATCGCCACTTCGCTCACCATCAGCTCGGTATGCTGCAGCAGATACTGGGCGTGGCAGATCCGCAGCTGACGCAGATAGTGGTTCACCGTCATGCCGGTCTGGGTTCGGAACTGCTGGCGCAGGGCGCGCTCGCTGCACTGCTCCTGCTCGCAAAACTTCTCCAGCACAAAGCTGCGGTTCAGGCTGCCAGACAGCGCGGTGATGAGCTTATCCAGCAGCGCTTCCGGCTCGCTGGCGGTCGGGTTGTCCGGGGCGTAGCGGTAGCGTTTGAGCATGATCACCAGCTGGGCAAACAGCAGCTCCGCCAGGTCATAGCCGTGGGGATCGTCCTTCAGGCTCTCCTGCTCCAGTTGGGCAATGATCTGGCGCACCTGAGTCATACCGTTGCTGCCAAGCCGCCAGTGCGGTGCTCCGCGGGCGTTCATAAAGCCGGGGATGTTGGCTCCCCAGTCCACGTTGAGCTTCAGCCGGTCGGGGCAGTAGATGATGTTCTGCAGCACCAGATCGTTCACCGAGGCGTAGGCGTGTTTGTCTTCCGCGCGGATGTAAAACAGGTCACCGCGGGTAATACGGTAGGGGCGATCGTTGAGGATATGCAGGCCGTTGCCGCGCCACACCAGCACCAGCTCGCAGAAGTCGTGGGTATGTTCGGCAAAGACATTCTGCGGATAGCGGTCCGCCACCGCGACGGCCTGAGCAGCGGATGCAAAAAAATCGGCTCTGCGAAGAATCAACTGTCCTGCCACGTCACAACCTCACCGGGGAATAACCTGACATTATTACCCGCTTTGCGGCAATAAAACGGTGATTTTCCTCGCGTTACTGAAGTGAAGCATCCCGGCCCTGGCGAATATCGCGCGGCGACCAGCTAAATTCCCGGCGAAACAGGGTCGAAAAGTGGTTACTGTCGCCGAAACCGCAGCGATAGGCGATATCCGTGACGCTATCATCGGTATGGCGCAGCAGATGCCGCGCTTTAATCAGCCGCAGACGGTTCAGGTAGCGCTGCGGCGTCTGTCCGGTGTGCTGTTTGAGCTGGCGATGCAGGGTGCGCAGCGAGAGAGAAAAGTTATCCGCCAGCGTCTCCCAGCAGACATCCTCCGCGTAGTGATCTTCCAGCCAGGCCATCAGCTGGTTGAGGCGGGCGTCGTTATCCGCCGCCCCTTCGACCAGGCTGCCGCGGCGCAGCAGCACCAGCAGCTGCATAAAGAGGATTTCACGGCTGGCGAGGGCGTGGGTCTCCTGCCCCTCTTCAGCCTGCTCCATCTGGCTCACCAGCTGGCGCACCTGTTGCAGCGTGGCCTGGTTCACCCGCCAGTGCGACGGATAGTGCCCGTCCAGCTCCTGGGGCAGGAGCTGGTTCAACCCCGACAAAAACTGGAACGCCTCCGGGGAGCGATAGAGCACGTTGGTCAGGCACAGGTTATCGGTATGTTCATACATGTGCCGGTCATGATCGCGCACGAAGCAGACCGTTCCGCCGCTGATGGTGTACGGCTGGCCGTTGAAGACGTGGATACCCGTACCGTGCTCCACGATCACAATCTCATGAAAATCATGATGATGTTCCGGAAAGGCAGCCTGGGGCAGCCGCGGCTCAATCGCCACAGGCGAGTGGCCTGAAGGAAAAAAATCCACGCTGTGCAGTACGGTCATAACGGGTCACCAGATGATAAGAGTTCTCAAAATAGTAATTTAGGGTTCCCCGCCTCACCTTAAATTTTCGACAGCAAATGGCGCAAACCCTGTCGCTTTTTCAAGAAGCGGCGGGAAAGATCTGGAAATGCGGTCACCGTCACATCGCCTGCAAGTGCCGTTAAAAACGGAAAATGTGAACTCTCTCACGTTCATCTTTGCTTTCTTGCCAGCGCCTGAAATGCGCTGTCAGTAGCAAGAAGGTCGCCTTCCCTTCCCTTTTTTACACTGTCCGGCAATGACTTCAGGAAGGACCGGACCATGACTTTTCGCCATTGTGTGGCTGTCGATTTAGGCGCATCCAGCGGCCGGGTGATGCTGGCAAGCTACCACCGCGAGGCGCGCACGCTTCAGCTTCGCGAAATCCACCGTTTCGTTAACTGTCTGCAAAAGCGGGACGGCTTTGACTGCTGGGATATCGACACCCTGGAAGCGGAGATCCGCACCGGGCTGAATAAGGTTTGTGAAGAAGGCATTCGCATCGACAGCATCGGGATTGATACCTGGGGCGTGGATTATGTGCTGCTGGACAGCAACGGCCAGCGTGTGGGCCTGCCGGTCTCCTACCGCGACAGCCGCACCGACGGGGTAATGGCGCACGCGCTGGCGCAGCTGGGCAAAGCGGAGATCTATGGCCGCAGCGGCATCCAGTTCCTGCCGTTTAATACCCTCTATCAGCTGCGTGCCCTGGTTGAACAGCAGCCGGAGCTGGTGGCGAAGGTCGCCCACGCCCTGCTGATCCCGGACTACTTCAGCTACCGCCTTACCGGCCAGATGAACTGGGAATATACCAACGCCACCACCACCCAGCTGGTGAACATCAATTCCGATACCTGGGACGAGAACCTGCTCAACTGGACCGGCGCGCCGCGCGACTGGTTTGGCACGCCGACCCATCCGGGCAATGTAATCGGTCACTGGATTTGCCCCCGGGAGAATGCCATCCCGGTGGTGGCCGTCGCCAGCCATGACACCGCCAGCGCGGTGATCGCCGCCCCGCTGGCCTCAAAGGATGCAGCGTATCTCTCCTCCGGCACCTGGTCGCTGATGGGCTTTGAGAGCAAAACCCCCTACACCAGCGATAGCGCGCTGGCGGCCAACATCACCAACGAGGGCGGCGCAGAGGGCCGCTACCGGGTGCTGAAAAACATTATGGGGCTGTGGCTGCTACAGCGGGTGCTGAAGGAAAAAGGTATCAGCGACCTGGCTGCCCTGATCGCTGAGACGGAAATCCTGCCGTCGTGCCGCGTCCTGATCAACCCCAATGACGACCGCTTTATCAATCCGGCCAATATGAGCGCCGAGATCCAGGCCGCCTGCCGCGAAAGCGCGCAGCCGGTGCCGGAGAGCGCCGCCGAGCTGGCGCGCTGCATCTTCGACAGCCTCGCCCTGCTCTATGCCGAGGTGCTGCACGAGCTGGCCACCCTGCGCGGGATGCCGTTCAGCCAGCTGCACATCGTGGGCGGCGGCTGCCAGAACCAGCTGCTCAACCAGCTGTGCGCCAACGCCTGCGGCATCACGGTGTTAGCCGGGCCGGTCGAGGCCTCCACCCTCGGCAATATTGGCATTCAGCTGATGACCCTCGACGAACTGAACAACGTCGACCAGTTCCGCCAGGTGGTGACCGGCAACTATGGCCTGACCACCTTTACCCCTCATCCCGATCATGAGATTGCCCGCTACCGAGCGCAGTTTCAGCAACAACGACCGACAAAGGAGCTTTGCGCATGACCACTCAACTTGAACAAGCCTGGGAACTGGCTAAACAGCGTTTCGCCGCCGTGGGCGTGGATGTCGAGGAGGCTCTGCGTCAGCTCGACCGTCTGCCGGTCTCTATGCACTGCTGGCAGGGTGATGACGTCGCCGGTTTTGAGAACCCGGGCGGGGCGCTGACCGGCGGTATTCAGGCCACCGGTAACTATCCGGGCAAGGCGCGTAACGCCGCCGAACTGCGGGCCGATCTGGAGCTGGCCCTGAGCCTGATCCCGGGCCCTAAGCGCCTTAACCTGCACGCCATCTATCTGGAATCCGACGAGCCCGTCGAGCGTAACGCCATCAAACCAGAACATTTTAAAAACTGGGTCGAGTGGGCGAAAGCCAACAAGCTGGGGCTGGATTTTAACCCCTCCTGCTTCTCGCATCCGCTGAGCGCCGACGGCTTTACCCTCGCCCATGCCGACGACGAGATCCGCCAGTTCTGGATCGACCACGTGAAGGCCAGCCGTCGCGTGTCGGCGTACTTTGGCGAGCAGCTTGGCACCCCATCGGTGATGAATATCTGGATCCCGGACGGGATGAAAGACATCACCGTGGACCGCCTCGCCCCACGTCAGCGCCTGCTGGCGGCGCTGGATGAAGCCATCAGTGAAAAGCTCGACCCGGCGCACCACATCGATGCCGTGGAGAGCAAGCTGTTCGGCATTGGCGCCGAGAGCTACACCGTGGGCTCCAACGAGTTCTACATGGGTTACGCCACCAGCCGCCAGACCGCGCTGTGTCTGGACGCGGGTCACTTCCATCCGACTGAAGTCATCTCCGACAAGATCTCCGCCGCGATGCTCTATGTGCCGCACCTGCTGCTGCACGTCAGCCGTCCGGTGCGCTGGGACAGCGACCACGTGGTGCTGCTGGATGACGAAACCCAGGCCATCGCCAGCGAAATTATCCGCCATGACCTGTTTGACCGGGTACATATCGGCCTCGACTTCTTTGATGCCTCCATCAACCGCATCGCGGCGTGGGTGATCGGCACCCGCAACATGAAGAAAGCCCTGCTGCGCGCTCTGCTGGAGCCCACCGCCGAGCTGCGCGCGCTGGAAGCCGCGGGGGATTACACCGCGCGTCTGGCCCTGCTGGAAGAGCAAAAATCACTGCCGTGGCAGGCGGTATGGGAGATGTACTGCCAGCGCAACGACGCCCCGGCGGGCAGCCAGTGGCTGGATAACGTCCGGGCGTATGAGCAGGACGTATTAGCCAGTCGCACGTAAATAACATTGCCGGGTGGCGCTTCGCTTACCCGGCCTACGTTTAGCTGTAGGCCCGGCAAGCGAAGCGCCGCCGGGCGTTTTCAAAGGAATCAAAAAATGCAGACCATCACCCAATCCTGGTTCGTCCAGGGCATGATCAAAGCCACCTCCGACGCCTGGCTGAAAGGCTGGGACGAGCGCAACGGCGGCAACCTGACGCTGCGCCTGGATGACGCGGATATCGCCCCGTTTGAAGCGGATTTCCACGCCAAACCGCGCTATATCGCCCTGAGCCAGCCGATGCCGCTGCTCGCCAACACGCCGTTTATCGTCACCGGTTCCGGCAAATTCTTCCGCAACGTACAGCTCGATCCCACCGCCAATTTAGGGGTGGTAAAAGTGGACAGCGACGGCGCGGGCTACCACATTCTTTGGGGGCTGACTGACGAAGCGGTGCCAACATCTGAACTGCCGGCCCACTTCCTCTCCCACTGCGAGCGCATCAAAGCCACGGGGGGAAAAGACCGCGTGATCATGCACTGCCACGCCACCAACCTGATCGCCCTGACCTTTGTGCTGGAGAACAACTCAGACGTCATCACCCGCCAGCTGTGGGAAGGCAGCACCGAGTGCCTGGTGGTGTTCCCGGATGGCGTGGGCATTCTGCCGTGGATGGTGCCGGGTACCGACGAAATCGGCAGCGCCACGGCGGTGGAGATGCAAAAACATTCGCTGGTGCTGTGGCCATTCCACGGCGTGTTCGGCAGCGGCCCGACGCTGGACGAAACCTTTGGCCTGATCGATACCGCCGAGAAATCGGCGGAAGTGCTGGTAAAAGTTTATTCAATGGGTGGCATGAAGCAGACCATCACCCGGGAAGAACTGATTGCGCTGGGTAAACGCTTTGGCGTTAATCCTGTGCAGTCAGCGTTAGATCTCTACAAATAAGAACATCGCGCCCCGCTCATTGAGACGGGGCGAATCTACACCTGCAAACCCTACAAAACTCAATTAAGTGGAGTAAAAGCAATGAAAATAAAGACAAGCTTGATCCTCACCGTTGCCGCCCTGGCGTTGTCCGGTTCTGCTTTAGCTGAAGTGAAAATCGCCCTGGTGGCGAAATCCTTAGGTAACGGCTTCTTTGAAGCGGCAAACGTGGGTGCCCAGGAGGCAGCTAAAGAGTTGGGGGATGTCAAAGTCATCTATACCGGGCCGACCACCACCACCGCCGAAGCCCAGATCGAAGTCCTCAACGGGTTGATCGCTCAGGGTGTCGATGCGATCGCTATCTCCGCCAACGATCCTGACGCCGTGGTGCCGGTGCTGAAAAAAGCGATGCAGCGCGGGATCAAAGTGGTCTCCTGGGATTCCGGCGTGGCGAAAGCCGGGCGCCAGATCCACCTCAACCCTTCTAATAACGCGCTGATTGGCGAGACCAACGTCAAGCTGGCGGCCGACGCGCTGAAAGCGCTGAATGTGGAGAAAGGCGACGTGGCGGTGCTGAGCGCTACCCCTACCTCTACTAACCAGAACACCTGGATTGCCGAGATGAAAAAGGTGCTGCCGCAGTACCCGTCCGTCAATCTGGTGACCGTGGCCTATGGCGACGATCTCTCTGACAAGAGCTACCGCGAAGCGGTTGGCCTGCTTAAAACCTACCCGGATCTGAAAGTGATCGTCTCCCCGTCGTCAGTCGGTATCGTGGCGGCGGCGCAGGCGGTGAAAGATCAGGGCAAGATCGGCAAAGTGTACGTCACCGGCTTAGGGTTGCCGTCTGAAATGGCGGGCGCGGTGAAATCCGGCGCCAGCAAGAGCTTCGCCATCTGGAACCCGATTGACCTCGGTTATGCCGCGACTTACTTAGCGGATGATCTGGTGAAAGGCACGGCGACCAAAGACGAAGCCAGCATGGGCAAACTGGGCAAAGTGAAACTGGATGCCGACGGCAACGGCGCGATGGCTGAGCCGTTCGTTTACGATGCCAGCAACATTGATAAGTTCTCGAAAATCTTCTGATGCGTTTTGTAGGCCGGATAAGCGTAGCGCCATCCGGCCTACAAAATCCCCTATGGTGGAGAACTATCATGACCCCATTACTGGCACTCAACGGCATCACCAAGGTTTTCCCTGGCGTGCGTGCCCTTGAAAACGTGCAGCTTGAACTCTGGCCCGGCAAAGTCACCGCCCTGATCGGTGAAAACGGCGCGGGCAAATCGACGCTGGTGAAAGTGATGACCGGCATCTACCAGCCCGACGAGGGCGAAATCCTCTATAAAGCGATCCCCATCCAGCTGCCGACCCCTGACGCGGCGCACAAGGTGGGTATTACCGCCATCCACCAGGAGACCGTGCTGTTCGATGAGCTGTCGGTCACCGAAAATATTTTTGTCGGTCAGTATCTCTATAAAGGCTTTTTCAAAAAGCTCGACTGGCCGGAGATGCACCGCCGGGCGCAGGCGATCCTCGCCCGTCTGGAGGTGCAGATTGACCCGCGCGCGACGCTGAAAACCCTGAGCATCGCCCAGCGGCATATGGTGGCGATTGCCCGTGCGCTGTCGTTTGATGCCCAGGTGGTGATCCTCGATGAGCCCACCGCCGCCCTGTCACAGCATGAAATTCTCGAGTTCTATCAGATTGTCGAACGCTTAAAGCAGGAGGGAAAAGCCATCCTCTTTATCTCCCACAAGTTCGACGAGATTTTTGAGCTGGCGGATCACTACACCATCCTGCGCGACGGCGTATTTGTCGGCGCCGGGGCCATCAACGACATCACCGAAGAGCGGATGGTGGCGATGATGGTGGGGCGCGCCATTACCCAAACCTTCCCGAAGGTGGAATGCGAAAAAGGCGACACGGTGCTGGAGGTGAAAAATCTCTGCCACCCGACCGAGTTCGCCAATATTTCCTTTACCCTGCGCAAAGGCGAAATCCTCGGCTTCTATGGCCTGGTAGGCGCCGGGCGTACCGAGCTGATGCAGGCGCTCTCCGGCGTCTCGCGCCCCTCCTCCGGCAGCATTGTGCTGAACGGCAAAGCGCAGCATTTCCGCCAGCCGGCGGACGCCATCAGAGCCGGGATCGTCTGCGTGCCGGAAGAGCGCCAGAAGCAGGGGGCGATTATCGAGCTGTCGATTGCCCAGAACATCAGCCTGCCCCAGCTTGGCAAACTCAACGCCAGCGGCGTGCTGAACGACGCGCGCGAGTGGCAGCTGGCGGATGAATATGCAAAGCGGCTGCAGGTGAAAGCCTTTAGCTGGAAACAGGCGGTGGAAACCCTCTCTGGCGGCAACCAGCAGAAAGTGGTGATTGGCAAATGGCTGGCGACCCATCCTGACGTCATCATTCTGGATGAACCGACCAAAGGGATCGATATCGGCTCCAAAGCGGCGGTGCATCAGTTTATGTCCGAGCTGGTCGGTCAGGGGCTGGCGGTGATCATGGTCTCCTCTGAACTACCGGAAGTGATGGGCATGGCCGACAGGATCATCGTCATGCATGAAGGGTTAATGGTGGCGGAGTATCAGGCGGGGGGCGCGACGGCGGAAACCATCGTCAGCGCCGCCAGCGGTGCCAGACAGGAGGCCGCATAATGGTGCAACAACTGCTTAAACACCGCGAGGCGCTGCTGGCGGCGGTGATTGTGCTGATGGTGATCGCCATCGGCACCCGCGTCCCGTCGTTTATCGCGCCGGGCAACCTGGTGGAGATGTTTAACGACACCTCGATTCTGATCATCCTCGCCCTCGGCCAGATGATGGTGCTGCTCACCAAAGGCATCGACCTGTCGATGGCGGCGAACCTGGCGCTGACCGGGATGATTGTCGCCCTGATTAACTTTCATTACCCCGAGGTGCCGGTCTGGGTGCTGCTCATTCTGGCGACGGCCCTGGGCCTGCTGATGGGCGTTATCAACGGTCTGCTGGTGTGGAAGATGGGCATCCCGGCGATTGTGGTAACGCTCGGCACCATGAGCATCTACCGCGGGATTATCTTCTTGCTCTCCGGCGGGGGCTGGGTCAACTCCAACCAGATGGGGGCGGATTTCCTCGGCCTGCCGCGTGCGTCGGTGCTGGGTTTACCGGTGCTGAGCTGGTGCGCCATCGCCGCCCTGCTGCTGGTGGGCTATTTCCTGCGCTACAGCCGCACCGGGCGGGCGCTCTACACCGCAGGCGGTAACGCCACGGCGGCGTACTACACCGGGATCAACGCCGGCAAAATGCAGTTTGTCAGCTTCTGCCTCTCCGGGGCGCTGGCCGGGTTCTGCGGCTATCTGTGGATCTCGCGCTTCGCGGTGGCCTATGTCGATGTGGCGAACGGCTTTGAACTCCAGGTAGTGGCGGCCTGCGTGATCGGCGGCATCAGTACCATGGGCGGCACTGGCCGGGTGTTAGGTTGCCTGTGCGGAGCGCTCTTCCTCGGCGTCATCAACAATGCCCTGCCGGTGATCGGCGTATCGCCGTTCTGGCAGATGGCGATTTCCGGGACGGTGATTGTGATTGCGGTGCTGCTCAATGAACGCGGCAACAAGCGCAAAGGACGGCTGATCCTGCGCGATGCGGCGCTGGCACGTCAGAAACAGGCGGTAAGATCATGAGTAAAGTGATGACCTCTGAAGAGATGAAAAATACCCCGGCTCCGGCGGGCATTTTCCAGCGCCTGCTGTGCTGGGAGGGTTTTCTGCTGGCGGTCACCCTGGCGGTGTTCGTGGGCAATGCCCTGGCCTCCCCGTACTTCCTGAATATCTGGAACCTGTCGGATGCGACCTTCAACTTCACCGAAAAGGCGATCATCGTGCTGCCGATGGCGATGCTGATTATCGCCCGGGAGATTGACCTGTCGGTGGCCTCCACTATCGCCCTGAGCTCCACGGTGATGGGCTTCTGCGCGGCGGCGGGGCTGGATACACCGTGGCTGGTCTGCGTGGGGTTAGGGGTTGGCCTGCTGTGCGGGCTGTTCAACGGCCTGCTGGTGACCCGCTTTAACCTGTCGTCGATTGTGATCACCATCGGCACCATGAGCCTCTACCGCGGCATCACCTACATTCTGCTGGGTGACCAGGCGCTTAATACCTGGCCGGAGAGCTTCGCCTGGTTCGGCCAGGGATACGTCTGGGGTGCGCTGTCGTTTGAGTTCGCGCTGTTTATGGTGCTGGCGGTGGTGTTTGCCTTCGTGCTGCACAAAACCAACTTCGGGCGTCGTACCTACGCCATCGGCAATAACCCCACCGGGGCATGGTATTCCGGCATCAACGTCAAGCGTCACAATCTGATCCTCTTCGCCCTGGTGGGGCTGATGGCCGGGCTGGCCTCGGTGCTGCTCACCTCGCGTCTGGGCAGTACCCGCCCGACGATTGCGATGGGCTGGGAGCTGGCGGTGGTGACCATGGCGGTGCTTGGCGGGGTCAATATTCTCGGCGGTTCCGGCAGCATGGTAGGCGTGATTATCGCCGCCTTCCTGATGGGGCTGGTCACCTTCGGCCTGAGCCTGCTCAACGTGCCGGGCATCGTGATGTCGGTAATTATCGGCGCGATGCTGATTGTGGTGATCTCCCTGCCGATCATCACCCGCCGCGTGATGCAGCGAAGACGGATCTAGTGCCGGGTGGCGCTGTGTACAAGCGCAGCGCCGCCGGGCATAAAAATCACCGTAATTAAGGAGAATTATCATGAGCTTTATGTTGGCGCTGCCGAAAATCAGCCTGCACGGCGCAGGCGCAATCGGCGATATGGTTAAGCTGGTGGCAAACAAACAGTGGGGCACCGCGCTGATTGTCACCGACGGTCAGCTGGTAAAAATGGGCCTGCTCGACAGCCTGTTTACCGCCCTCGACGCAGAGCAGATGTCGTATCATCTGTTTGACGCGGTCTTCCCGAATCCGACGGAAGAACTGGTGCAGCAGGGCTTTGCCGCTTTCCAGGATGCGCAGTGCGATTACATCATTGCCTTCGGGGGCGGCAGCCCGATCGACACCGCCAAAGCGATTAAAATTCTCACCGCCAATCCTGGCCCGTCTACCGCTTATTCCGGCGTCGGCAAAGTGCTCAACCCCGGCGTGCCGCTGGTGGCCATCAACACCACCGCAGGTACGGCGGCAGAGATGACCAGCAATGCGGTGATCATCGACTCTGCCCGTCAGGTCAAAGAGGTGATTATCGACCCGAACATCATCCCGGACATTGCCGTGGATGACGCCAGCGTGATGCTCGATATTCCGGCCTCCGTCACCGCCGCCACCGGGATGGACGCCCTGACCCACGCCATCGAAGCCTATGTCTCCGTCGGCGCTCACCCCCTCACCGATGCCAACGCGCTGGAGGCGATTCGCCTGATCGCCCACTGGCTACCGGAGGCGGTCGACAACGGACATAACCTGGAGGCGCGCGAGCAGATGGCCTACGGCCAGTATCTGGCAGGTATGGCCTTTAACAGCGCCGGACTGGGACTGGTGCATGCCCTGGCCCACCAACCGGGGGCCACGCACAACCTGCCGCACGGCGTGTGCAACGCCATCCTGCTGCCGATCATCGAAAACTTTAACCGCCCGAACGCCGTGGAACGCTTTGCCCGCGTGGCCCAGGCGATGGGCGTGGATACCCGCGAGATGAGCGACGAAGCGGCCAGCATGGCGGCGATCAACGCCATCCGCACCCTGAGCAGTCGCGTCGGTATTCCATCCGGCTTCAGCAAGCTGGGCGTCACCAAAGCCGACATCGAAGGCTGGCTCGACAAAGCCCTCGCCGACCCCTGCGCCCCCTGCAACCCACGCAGCGCCAGCCGCGACGAGGTGCGCGAACTCTATCTGGAGGCATTATGATCCGCAAAGCCTTTGTGATGCAGGTGAACCCTGACGCACACGAGGAGTATGAACGTCGCCACAACCCCATCTGGCCCGAGCTGGAAGCGGTGCTGAAAGACCACGGCGCCCACCATTACGCCATTTATCTCGATAAAGAACGTCACCTGCTGTTTGCCACGGTGGAGATCGAATCGGAAGAGCGCTGGAACGCGGTGGCGAATACCGATGTCTGCCAGCGCTGGTGGAAATATATGGGGGAGGTGATGCCCGCTAACCCGGACAACAGCCCGGTGAGCACCGGGCTGAAAGAGGTGTTTTACCTGGCCTGATGTGTTAACGCTGCCGCGCTCGCGGCAGCGATCTCCCGCTTACTGCTCAACGTAAACGCCGACAACACCGTCACCGCCAGCACAAAACAGCCCAGCATCAGGTAGGTATCCTGGAAGCCGATCCGGTCATACATATTCCCGGCAAAGGCGGAGAGAAAAATCGCCGCCAGCTGTTTGGCGAAGTTGAAGCCAATCAGGTAGATGGTTGCGGACAGCCGGGTATCGAACACCCCCGTGATGTACTTGAACGCCCCCACCAGCAGGAACGGGACTTCCAGCGCGTGGAGCATCTTCAGGGCCACCACTTCGACGGCGGTGGTGGCAAATGACGAACCGATAATACGCGTCGCCATGATCACCCCGGCAATCAGCAGCGTATTTTTCGCGCCAATGCGGTTTATGATCCACGGTGAGCAGAACATGATGATGGCGTTGCAAATCTCTCCGGCAGTGGTCGCAAAACCGAACGCACGCGTGCCCTCCTCCGGCGTGGCGAAGAAGGTTTTAAAGAAGGTGGCGAACTGCTGATCGAAGACGTCATAGACGCAGGCCACGCCAATCACGTACAGAATAAACATCCACATTTTGCGCTGGCGGAACAGGTTGATGACGGTTTTGACGGTGATCTGCGGCTGGTTCGCGCCAAGGGCATTCATCACCTGCGCGGTCTGGTTCGGCTTCGGTTTAGCCACCACCAGCAGCAGCATCAGGACCAGCGCCGCGGCGGAGCCCATCCAGAAGACATACGACGGATCGATGCCAAACAGGATGCCGCCCGTCGAGGCGCACAGCCCCCAGCCGAGGCAGCCAAACATGCGCGCCTTGCCGTACTCAAAGAAGCTGTTGCGGCTTACGCGCTCAATATAGGCCTCAATGGCGCCCGATCCCGCCGAGAAGACAAAGCCGATATAGACCCCACCGCTCAGCGCCCCGAGCCAGATGTTGGTCTTCAGCAGCGGGGCGAAGACGTAGAGGAAAAAGGGCGCGAAGAGAAACAGCAGGACCGCGATGATCCACAGCAGATGTTTTTTCAGCCCCAGCTTGTCCGACACCACCCCCAGCACCGGCTGGAATGAGATGGCAAACAGCGAGATGCAGGAGAAGACGATCCCGGTATGGGTTTTATTCAGACCAATGATATCCGACAGCCAGATCGGCAGGAACGGAAAGCAGGTGGCCATGATGAAGAAGTAGAGAAAGAAGAACGACCCGAAGATCCAGAAGTTCGGATTGTCTTTATGGGTACAGGCAGTCGTGTTCATTATTTTTATCCTCAACTCAGGGCCGGTTGCCCGGCCCGTTACCCTTATACGCGTTCAACGCCAATCAGAATGGCGGTTTCCGGATCCAGAACCGGCAGGGCCAGCCCCGCCTGCATCAACCATTCGCCGCTCACCGTTTGCGGCGTCTCCATCCAGGCCGGCAGCTTGCGCATGGTGTGCCCTCCCTCCCCGGTCAGGCGGATATTGGGGTGATCGAGCAGCGTGATGCGGTACCGGGCGTTGGCCGCCAGCCCCGGCATACGCAGCGGCATCATCAGGGTGTAGTCCGGCATCGCCATCTGGCTGACAATAAACAGCCCCTGACGCTGATCCGCGCTCACAATTCCCTGCGCCAGGGTGGTGCTGTCCGGCATATCCACCCGCCACTGGGTGCCGTGGTGGATCACCTCGCGCCACTGCTTATGCAGGGCCGCGTAGTGCCGGTAGCCTTCACGCTCCTGCTCATCCACGGCGAGGGGATCCAGCTCCAGCCCCATATGGCCGAACAGCGCCGTCAGGCCCCGGAAGGCGATGCTGTGCTGGCGGAAAGTGGCGTGACATTTATGATGACCGATGTGCGCGCCCATCACCTCCGGCGGGAAGAAGTAGCTCATGCCACGCTGGATAGTATTACGTTCCAGCGCGTCGTTGTTATCCGAGGCCCAGAAGCGATGGCAGCGGGTCAGCACTTCATAGTCAATACGCCCGCCACCCGAGGAGCAGGATTCAAACTCCACGTGCGGGAAGCGCTCGCCCAGGATATCCAGCAGGCGGTAGAACCGGCGGGTCTGGGCATCGGCCGCGGCCTTACCGTTATGGCCCGGCTGCACCAGCTCGCGGTTCATGTCCCACTTCACATAGTCAACCTGATGCTCACCCAGCAGCCAGCTCATGCGCTCCAGCAGGTAGTCGAAAGCGGCAGGAATGTTGAGGTTCAGCACCCACTGGTGGCGGCCGGTGGCCTGTTCATACCCCGGCAGGGCCAGCACCCAGTCCGGGTGGGCGCGACAGAGATCGGAGTTCGGGTTAATCATCTCCGGCTCAACCCAGATGCCAAACTCCATCCCGAGATCTTTGACGTGGTTGATCACCGGCGTCAGGCCGTTGGGGTATTTCTGCTCGTCGAGATACCAGTCCCCCAGCGCGGCATGGTCGTCGTTGCGGCCTTTGAACCAGCCGTCGTCGATGATAAAGCGCTCCACCCCCAGCGAGGCCGCTTCATCCGCCATCCGCATGATGTATTCCGGGTCGTGGTTAAAGTAGATCCCCTCCCAGGTGTTGAGATGCACCGGGCGCGGTTTGTTCTCCGGAAAGCGGATGATGTTGGCGCGCAGATAGCGGTGGAACTGCTGGCTCATGCCGTTCAGCCCGTGCGCGGAGTAGCTGGCATAAAGGCGTGGCGTCCACAGGGTTTCCCCCTCCTCCACCGCCATTTCCCCCGGCAGGTAGAGCGCTTCGGCCTGCAGATAACGGCGGCCATCGGTTTTGGCCTCCACGCGCAGGCGGTGGTTGCCGCTCCAGCCCAGATGCACGCCCCAGACGTCACCCTGCATTTCGCTAAAGCCCGGCGTGCCGCCGATCAGCGCCGGGAAATGCTCGTGGGAGCTGCGGCCCCGGCGGTTCTCAATCACAAAGCTGTCATGCTCCAGCAGCAGGCGATGCGGCTGAAATTCGCGGATCCAGCGGCCATGAAAGGCCATCACTTCGCGGGCACGCTCCGCCAGCGGCAGGGTGACGGCCAGGCGCTCCACCTGCCACGGCTGGCTTTTGAGGTTAGTCAGGCCGTGACGAACCGCCAGCACGCCGCTGTCATCAAGGGCTATCTCGCTGGTCAGACGCAGGCCAGCGATCTCATCTTCGGCGGTGAGGATCAGACTTTGCCCCTGCTGCGCGACTGCCACGGTCCGAAACCGTGGCGAACCATCCAGACCCTGACGGTGGCCTTCAATGCCCGGCGCGCCAAACAGGCCGTGGGCAAGCTCCGCCATCAGCGTCACCGGCGAGTCAACGTCAAGCCGGCCGTTAGCAATCGGGCGGGAAAGCGTGGCCGCATCCTGCGGCGAAAAGTGGCGAAGGTGTGGCCCCCAGTAAAGAATTTCGGCGAACGGATGGGTTTTGATCACCACATCCACCGTTTCGCTCGCGAGTCGTAAAATAGCCTCTTGCATCGGACATCTCCTGTCATCGGGATATCCTGAGTGTTGATCCGAAACGTTTCGGATACAAACCAAAACGTTTCGGATTTGTGATCGGGTTTAGAAATTAGGGAGAATTATGCCGTCTGGCCCGGAGAGAATTCCGGTTGCCATAACACCTGAAGCTGGCTTATTTCGCTGCCATTAATCAGTTGCAGCACCATATCGGCGATCTGCTTACCCACGCCCTGACGGGTGGACTGGATCACCGCCGCCACGTCGATATCGACAATGCTGTCCTGCGGCAGGCCGTCATACACCACCAGCGACACGGCATGCTCGCCGGTTAAGCGTCCCATCTGCGCCAGCGCCATCGCCGCACCGTCACCGTGAGTGTTGCAATCGGTGACGATCGCTGTCGGGGGCGCATCCAGCGCCAGCAGTTGTTGGGTAGTGGTATAGCCTGCGCGGCGTGAAGGCGGCATGGTGCGCAGCCATTCGCTGGAGAGTCCGGCCTCTTTCAGGGCGTCAAGATAGCCCTGACGGCGCTGAGTGATAAAAGCCTGATTGTGGCTTTCGCCCAGGTACGCGATGCGTTGATGCCCGCGCGCAATCAGGTGCTGGGTGGCAGTATGCGTGCCCGCATAGTTATCAAAGTCGAACCAGGCATAGGGCTTTGGCAGATGGCTGCGCCCGAGCGCCAGGAAGGGGAACCCGGCGGCCTGCAACTGCTCCAGACGCGGATCGTTATCCAGCGTATGGGCCACAATCAGCGCATCCACACGACGGCTCTGCACCATCCGCATATAGCTGTGTTTATCAGCCAGATCGTCATCGGCAATGAGCAGTAAGTCGATCTCATGACGCGCTAATTGGTGGCTAATTTCGCCGACCATGTCCATAAAGACGCTGTTATTGAGCGGAACAGGATGAACCGGAAAGACCAGCCCCACGGCGTCGATCTTGCCCATCTTCAGACGCCGGGCAAAAGTGTTCGGGCGATAGCCGCGCCGCTGCGCTTCAGCCTCCACGCGGGCCCGCGTCTCGCTGGAAACGTCATAATAGCCGTTGAGGGCGCGGCTTACCGTCGTTACCGACAGTCCCAGTTCTTTAGCAATGGCTTTAAGCGACATGATTATCCGTGTCTTTGGGTTAGTTTTGTTCCGCCACCATGAGCGCATACGTATCGGGCTCAAGGGCTTTGAAGAGATGCGGCTGGTCGGCAGGATAGCAAATATAGTCCCCTGGCCCCAGCTCCTCGGGCGATTCGGTCAGGCCAATCAGCGCCCGCCCCTTCATCACAATAATATGCTCAACCGAACCCGGCGGGTGCGGATGGGAGATACGATCCGCGCCGGGCTGGGCCATCAAAATATAGATATCGCGTCGGGCGCCCGGCGGGCATGCCGCCAGTAAAATGGCCTCATAGTTTGCCTGTTCCGCCACCACTTTTGTGCCTTCACCCAGGCGGATCACCTGGGTGGCAGGCTGCTGCGGTTCAAGCAGGCGGGCAAACGGAATATCCAGCGCCACACAGAGCGACCATAACGTTTCGAGGCTGGGGTTGCCGTTACCGGACTCCAGCTGGGAGAGCGTGGATTTGGCGATCCCGGCACGGCGGGCGATCTCCGCCAGTGAAAGCCCGGTCCGCGTGCGCTCTCGCACCAGACTTTTGGCGATCACGCTAATTGGCTGCGTCATAAAACGATCTCACACACTGTTAAAACGAACGAATCGTTCATCTTGATAAACGATCTTATTGCGTTCATTATAATGGATACTCGTTCGATATGGCTAAATTTGTATGAAGCACACATTCTCTTGTCTCAATGGCGACACGGTCAAAGCCATCATCCTGGTCTGTCTGGCGGTGGGCGTCGTGGGGATGTCCTACGGCTCGCTGGCGATGGCGTACGGTTTTCCGCTGTGGGTGCCGTTTGTTCTCTCCATTTCGGTGCTGGCGGGCGCCTCGGAATTTATGTTTATCGGCATTGTCGCCAGCGGCGGTAATCCCCTTGCCGCGGCCGCCGCCGGGCTGCTGGTCAATGCCCGCCACGTACCATTTGGCGTAACGGTGCGTGAGCTGGTGGGCAAACGCGGCGCCAGCTTGCTGGGCTGTCACATTATGAATGACGAAAGCGTGGTCTTTGGCCTGTCGCAAAAAACGCCGGAACAGCGTAAAGCCGCCTACTGGCTCTGCGGCCTGGGGGTGGCCATCATCTGGCCGCTGGGCACCCTGCTGGGAGCGATGGTCGGCAAACTGCTGCCGGAGCCGGAGACCATCGGGCTGGATGCGGTCTTCCCGGCCATTTTGCTGGCCTTAGTCGTGCCCGCCTTTAAAAACCGCACCACGCTGATTCGCGCCTGTAGCGGGGCGGCGTTGTCCCTGGCCGCGGTGCCGTTTGCGCCGGTGGGGCTGCCGGTGCTGCTCTCCCTGCTTGGCCTCGCGGCGAGGAAGAAATAATGGAAAATATAACCGTCTTTATTCTCGGCATCGCCCTGCTTTCCGCAGGCACCTACCTGATGCGTCTCGGCGGGGCGAAACTGGGCAGCCGGTTAGCGCTGTCTGAACGCTCCCAGGCGCTGCTCTCGGATGCGGCAACGGTGTTGCTCTTTTCGGTGGCGCTGGCGACCACCTTCTATGAAGGAGAACATTTCGCCGGGATGGCGCGGGTGTTGGGTGTGGCCTTTGCGGTGTTCCTCGCCTGGCGCAAGGTGCCGTTGATTTTCGTGATTGTCGCGGCGGCGGTGGTTACGGCGCTATTACGTCTGGCGGGCATAAACTAAAAAAGCGCCCCGGGGGCGCTCTTTCGACAGATGCTGTGTGCTTATTTGTTCAGTTCAGCGGTCATGTGTACACGGTTACCGGAGAAGGCCTGGGTAATGGTGTAAGAGGAAGCGCCTGCCTGCTCAGCCTGAGCGGCAATTTTCGCTTCCGCGCCATCAATGGTGCTGGCGGATGCGGTGACGGACTGGGCAGCGAAAGAACCGAAAGAAGTAGCCAGAGCGATAACAGCGACAAAAATTTTGATGCTTTTCATGATAGTGACCCTTTCAATAAGTTGTTGGTGTAAGGCGTCGTGCCTTGATGTGATAAATAATAGGCCTCATCACCAACAACTGATAGCGGAAGGATTTGCTTACTTAATTCAAAATTACTGATTTAAATACCTGCTTTTAATCCCACACAAAATTCCCGGCGATCGGGATCACATTCCAGCCAAAACAGGGTTTCATTTTCGTGTCACGACGGGGAAAGTAATCAGTGTCGAATCATAAAGTTAGTGTCTAGTGTCTAACTACTTTCGACACTTTTTTCTACTCTACGCAGGACAATAACTGATGGCTCTGTCAGCGAAAGAAAAGCTATTCCATAAAATTTTAACGCATTATGCTGCCAGCCCTTCTGGTTTCACGGCTCAGGACTGTGCTGACTTTATGCCAGTTAACCGCAGCGTACTTAGCCATTACCTGAACAGGCTTTGCGATGATGGTCAGTTAAGTAAGGAAAATACCCGCCCCGTCCGCTTCTATGTCCGCCAGAACAACACCGAAACGCTATCATCTTCTCATTTAGTGTCGAAAAGAGAGGACGTCTTTCAGACGCTGATTGGCGCAAAAGGAAGTCTGGCAGAGGCGGTGGCACTCTGTCGTTCCGCAGTGGATTACCCAGGCGAAGGTTTGCCGGTACTGATCTCCGGTGAAAGCGGCGTGGGGAAAAGCCATCTGGCGATGCTTATTCACCGCTATGCGGTGGAGCGTGGCGTCGTGGCTGCGGAGAAACCTTTTGTTGAGCTGAACTGCGCCGATTACGCCAACAACCCTGAACTGCTGTCAGCCACCCTTTTTGGCTATACCCGTGGCGCCTTTACGGGGGCCGATCGTGAAAAGCGCGGTGCTTTTGATGAGGCCGATGGCGGTTTTCTGTTTCTGGATGAAGTTCATCGTCTGTCGGCGGAGAATCAGGAGAAACTCTTCCTGTTTATGGACAAAGGCTATTTCTACCGTCTGGGGGATAACCGAACCCGTCACCCTGCCTCGCTGCGCTTTATCTTCGCCACCACGGAAAATATCGAGACGGTATTACTTAACACCTTTCGCCGACGGATCCCGGTCCGCGTGACGCTGCCCAACTATTTATCGCGTTCGCTAACCGAACGCGTTGCTCACGTCAGCCATTTTCTCCAGCAGGAAGCGCGCAGCTTGCGGCGGGACATTCACCTCGACAATTTGCTTATGCACCAGCTGGTGACCTCTCCGGTGCGCGGCAATATTGGCGAACTTAAAAACCAGATCAAAGTCATGTGTGCCAGCGCGTGGAGCGATCGCCGCGATGCGGCGGTCATCTTGCTACGGAGCGCGCAGACCAGCGGTGAAACCCTGGTGATTTCTGCACGCCAGCCTGGCGATACGCCCGATGCCAGCATAGTCATCCCAAAGGCGATGCACGATGCAGTGATCTTCCGTGAGTTCTGCCATAGCGGCAACGTCCTGCTACTGAACCGTAAGATGGAGCAGCTGCTGACCTCAGTGAGTGGCATCATGGCTCCGGAAGCCATTTATAGCGGCTATCTGTGGCAAAACACCATGCACGCGATAAATGAACTCGAGATCCAGACCGGTGTTCCCTGTGGGCAGGAGATCCGTAAAGCGGTCTGGCTCTGTCTGAACTATGCGTTGAATACACCTCAACAACCAGACGCGGTTAGTGAGTTGCAAAACATCTCAGATTACGTCTCCGGCAAAGCCCGGCTGCTGGCGGAAGAGTGCCTCGCGCTGCTGGCAAAGCACGTGGTTAACCAGCCCCTGCCCTTGCTTATGCCGCTGCTGAGCTGCGCGTTTCACACCCAGGCCGGAGAAGATGATCTTATCCAGGGCATCATTGTCTCGCATGGCCGCTCTACCGCCTCCAGCATTGCTGGCATCGCCAACCAGCTGACCGGCGGCTATTACTTCAAAGCCTTCGATATGCCCAATGCGACATCCACCCGGGAAATTATCGATTTACTGATTACGCATCTTTCCCGCCTCAGACAAGGTGCCGGATTAATCATCCTGGTGGATATGGGGTCGCTAAAGGAGATCTACGAAGAGATTAAGCTTCATCTGCACGGCGAGCTGCTGGTGATTAACAATGTCAGCACCGCGATGGCGCTGGATATTGCCTCCAGAATTCAGGAACAGCAGTCGATGGAGGCCATCATCGAAGGCACCAAAGGCGCTTATGAGGTGGAAGCACGCTACTACGCGGGGATGCAGCCCGGCAATAAAATCATTATCTCCTGCATCTCTGGTGAAGGCATCTCACGAAAGTTGAAAGATATCGTTCAGCGTTACCTTGCCCAGGAAAGCATCGACATCATTACGATGGAATATGACGATCTGAAATGGAAAATTACCCGCGCCGACCCTGCCCTGAACGGTACGCGTCTCATCATCACCACCACCGATCTGGAGGCGGGCTATATACCGCTGATTAGCGTCGAGCAGTTGATTAAAGAGAAAACTCAAATCCTGAAACGTGACTACTTCCACGGGCTGCTGACGGACGGCGGCCTGGAGCCGATGGTGGAAGAGGTAGTGAAACTCTTCACCGTAGAAGGCGTTGCCAGCCGCCTGAACTTCCTCAATCCGGTGGTCATCATCGATGAAGTGGAAGCGGTGATTAAACAGTACGAAGCATTCTATAAAATCCATTTCGAGAGCTACCTGCGCATCAATCTCTTTATGCACATTGCGCTGATGATTGAACGGGTAATGGTGAATAACGGCGTGCGCCAGCGCGAAGAGGCGCAACTTACACCCGAGCAGACGGCCTTCGTTGCCGTACATGACACCTTTTTCCAGGCGCTAAATCGCAAATACAACATCACTCTCCCTCTCACTGAAGTGTTGATGATTTACGAAATTATGGAGCCGTGGATTGCCACTGATGCCCTTTCGTAATCCGTGACGCCAGCGCAGGCTGGCGCACGCTTCGACACTGCATAAACGCCCTTCCCGACACTAAAATCAGCGTCCAGAATTACCAATTAAATCAATAAAATCAAACCATT
The DNA here is from genome assembly GCF_002902985.1 of Leclercia sp. LSNIH1. Taxonomy (NCBI): domain Bacteria; kingdom Pseudomonadati; phylum Pseudomonadota; class Gammaproteobacteria; order Enterobacterales; family Enterobacteriaceae; genus Leclercia; species Leclercia sp. LSNIH1. The sequence continues at coordinate 846,141 of NZ_CP026167.1, forward strand.
AAAAACATGGCACGGGCTTTGCAAATTATCGTCAGACACCCAGAAAAGCGTAAGGAATACCCCATGCGAGAGATGTATGTCGCAACCCATGGCCGCTATGCCGAAGGCATTATTTCGGCCCTGAATTTATTAATTGGCGAGGATCACGGCGTCACGCCCGTTTGTGCTTACTGCGGCGAGATCGGCTCCACAGCAGAGCTGGGCGTTCGCTTTGATGCTATGGCCAGGGAGGCAGCCAGTCGGGGAAATGAGCTGGTGCTGTTTACCGATATGCCTGGTGGAAGCGTCAATAACACGGCCATACAGATGATGGTCAGATACCCCCACGTGCATGTTGTCAGCGGGGCAAACCTGATCATGCTGATGGAATTCTGTATGTCCGAACATGACGAAACGGCTCTGCGCCTTCAGGACGCGATAGCGGCGGCCAGCGGGGCAATGCAATACATGAACGTCTTACCTGAGATTGCGTCGGCTCGTCAGCCACAACATGCTGATAGCCGGGATGGCGTCGACGATTTCTTTACCCTGGAGGATAGCCAGTGAAGATCGCCCTCGAAACCCTGGATGCTCGCTATAGCCTGCCGCACGCCGGGCTGGATGCCCGCTGGTTGCAGGAGGCTATCGCAAAAGTCATTCGCCAGATCGACGCCATGCTGCCACGATTTACCACCACCTTCCCGGCAGCCAGCGCCACCGAAGGCCGCTATCCGGCGGTCGAAAAGGTCGACTGGACAGAAGGGTTCTGGACCGGAATGCTGTGGCTGGCCTGGGAAGTGACCGGCGATAACAAATATCGTGCGGTGGCAGAAAGCCTCCTCGACAGCTTTGAGGAGCGCCTCGATAGCAGAATCAAGGTCGATACCCACGACCTGGGTTTCCTTTACTTGCTCTCCTGCGTAAATGCCTGGAAGCTCACCGGCAATACCCGCGCCCGCAGCCTGGCATTACGCGCCGCAGAGTTGCTGTATCAGCGCTTTAACGCCACGGCAGGCGTGATTCAGGCATGGGGCGATCTGAGCGACCCCGCGCGTCAGGGGCGAATGATTATTGACTGCAACCTCAACGTTCCCCTGCTGTTCTGGGCTGCCGATGAGACGGGCAACCAGACCTGGCGTGAAGCAGCTACCCGGCATCTGGCGCAGGCGGCACGCTACCTGGTGCGTGATGACGCGTCAACATTTCACACTTTTTATATGGATATCCACAGCGGCAAACCGCTGCGCGGGGATACCCATCAGGGCTTTAGCGACAGCTCATGCTGGGCCCGCGGCCAGGCGTGGGGCATTTACGGTTTTGCTCTGAGCTTCACCCACACGGGAGACGCCACCCAGCCTGAGCTTTCTCGCCGTCTGGCCCACTATTTCCTTAACCGCTTGCCCGAAGATTATGTCTGCTACTGGGATCTTATCTTCACGCCCGAGGATAAAGCCTGGCGCGATACCTCAGCGGCAGCGATTGCCGTTTGCGGGCTGGCAGAGCTGCTTAAACAGCTGCCGCTGACTGACCCACTACGCCCTGCTTATGGCAATGCCATCGCACTGATTATGCAAAATTTGCATCAACACTACTTCGCGGATCCGCAAGACGGCCTGCTTCGCGAAGGCGTTTATAACTTTGGCCGCAACATGGGGATTAACGAACCCAATTTGTGGGGCGACTACTTCTATTTTGAAGCCCTGGTTCGCCTTTCCCGCGTCTGGACACCCTACTTCTGCTAACCGGAGCTACACCATGATTTCTTTAGTTCGTATTGATGATCGTTTGATTCACGGCCAGGTCGCCGTGGTCTGGACCAAACATCTGGGCGTGAACCGCATTCTCGTCGCTAACGACCAGATCGTGAATAACGACGTGCAGAAAATGTCGCTACGCATGGCGGCACCCGACACGGCTAAATGCGCCATTATGGCGGTCAAAGACGCTGGCGATGTGCTGAATGACCCGCGTTCAGAAAGCATGAAAATAATGGTGATTGTGAATAACGCAGTGGATGCGTGTCGTCTGGTAGAGCAGGTTCCGGGCATTAAAACCCTGAACGTCGCCAACTTTGGGCGCATTACCGACAATCTTGCGGCAAAAACCCGTATCAGCGATACCGTCTATGTCACACCGGAAGATGTGGCAGACCTCCAGGCCATCGCCGCACGCCATGTCGCCGTTGAATATCAGGTTCTGCCCTCTCATCCGGTGAAAAACCTGATTGAGATGCTGGCAAGCGCCGTCAATTAATCGAGGTCGCTATGTTAACGTCCGCATTTCTTGTCGCGTTGATTATGTTCCTGGTGAAAACCGCTGACCATACGCTGGGCCAGCCTCTTATTGAGCGTCCTCTTGTCTGTGGCGCGCTGGTCGGTCTGGTGCTGGGCGACCTTGAACAGGGCATTATTATCGGGGCCACGCTGGAGCTGATTTTCCTCGGCACCATCACCATCGGAGGCTCCGTTCCGGCCGATCTGGCGGTGGGCTCCGTACTGGCGACGGCCTTTACCATCCTGACCCACGCCGAACCCCCGATCGCCGTGGCGCTGGCATTACCTATCAGTCTGCTGGCGGTCTTCGTTTATCAGGTGCTGAAGCTGGTCTACACCGGTCTGGTCGAAAAATATGACGCCCTTCTCGATCAAGGTCGGGACCGTGCCGCCCTGGCTCTAACGCTGGGCATGACGTTGTTCTACGGCGTTCCCTTCGCCCTGATTGCCTTCTTTGGCGTGCTGTTTGGCACCGATGTCATCCGTAGCCTGGTCGAAAGCATTCCTGGCACCGTAATGCGCGGTATGACGGCCGTCGGCGGCATTTTGCCTGCACTGGGCTTTGCCATTTTGTTGAAAGCGCTGTGGAATCGAAATATTGCCGCCTTCTTCTTTATTGGTTTCGCCATGGCGGCCTATTTAAAACTGCCGATTATGGGCATCGCGATTATTGCCGCCTCGGTCGCGGTCTATCTCTGCTTCAACGAGTTCAACCAGCTGAAAGCTAACAAACAGGCAGGGGCAGCCGCGCCAGCTTCTGTTGATGATAAGGATGGGTTCTTCAATGACTGATATCCAGATGAAAGACGTTACGCTAAGTCGCGAAGACAGAGGCGAAAAAAGATTATTCCGTCAGCTTTTTATTCGTCAGTTCCCGCTGCTGGGCACCATGAACTTCACCCGTATGGAGGGTCTGAGCTACGGGTGGGCGCTGGCACCGATGTTAAAAAAAATCTATGCCAACGATCCGCATCGCTATCTTGAAGCGCTTAAACGCAACAGTCAGTTTTTCAATACCAACCAGCATTTCGCGCCCTTTATTATGGGCCTGACGCTGTCGATGGAAAAAGAGAACGCGACCAACCCGAACTTCGATACCTCCAGTATTAACGGGATTAAAGTTGCGCTGATGGGGCCGTTTGCTGGCGTCGGTGATTCGTTTTTCTATGGCGTACTGCGTATTATCGCCACCGGTATCGCCATAGGTCTGGCATCGCAGGGTAACCCATTGGGCCCTCTGTTATTCCTGCTGATTTATAATATCCCCAGTTATCTTCTGCGTTATTATGGTGGTGTGATGGGTTATCGCCTCGGCTCAAAATATATTGCCGAAGCCACGCAGTCTGGATTATTAAGCTGCATTACCAAAGCGTCGTCGATAATGGGTTTAATGATGGTGGGCGCCATGAGCGCCAGTATGGTGAAGTTCACCACCACTTTCCAGACCACTATTGCCGGGCAGCCTTTTGTATTACAGGATATTCTCGATAAAATTTGCGTGGGTTTAATACCACTGGTACTGGTATTAGGATGTCTTAAGCTCCTCAATAAAAAAGTCAGCCCAAATAAAGTGCTGCTGCTGTTAATTGCCCTTGGCTTTGCGGCTGCGGGTATTGGAATAGTCTAAACTTCTCCGCCCCTTCCTCTGGAAGGGGCTATTTCTCTGGAGTGAAAATGACCTGGCAAGCCGCGTGTTTTTCTAATCAGCCTGATAAGTTTCATCAGGTTTTCCTTCCTCTTCATCTCGATCACATCCGCTCCCGTATTAATCTTTTCCCGGACATTATTTCAACAGATAACATCGACACTTTTTTGCCTGGGCTGAAATCGATTGAAGTGATATTTGCAACATGGGGGATGTTAAGTTTATCTGAGGAGCAGCTTGACCAACTGCCCAACCTGAAGGTGATATTTTACGCCGCAGGTTCTACGGATTATTTTTCTGCGCCTTATCTCGGCCGGGGCGTAAAGATTGTCAGCGCTTGGCAAGCCAATGCCATTCCGGTGGCAGAATTCTGTCTCGCGCACATACTGCTGGGGTGTAAAGGCTATTTCCGGAATCAGCGGGAATATACGGCACCCGATCGTTTGTCTCTCTCTCCCAACATCACCCTGCGCCCGGCAATTATCAGGAGTGCGTGGCGCTGATTGGCGCAGGGGCCATTTCGCAAGCGTTACAGCGCCTGCTGCAACCCTTTTATCTTGATGTTCTTGTTGTACCTTCACGGCCAGAAAGAAGAACATTGACGCTCGAAGAGGCCTTCTCACGCGCCTGGGTCGTCAGTAATCATCTTCCTGCCCGGCCAGATAACCAGGGTATTCTTAACGGCGAACTTTTTTATCGAATGCGAGAGGGTGCCGTATTTATCAACACTGGGCGCGGTTTGCAGGTCAACGAACCCGAGCTTATTGAGGTGTTACTCGCGCGTCCTGACCTGACGGCAATACTGGACGTCACTAAACCAGAACCGCCCGTCGCAGGTTCGCTTCTTTATACGCTACCGAATGTACAACTTACCAGCCACATTGCAGGTTCGTTGAATAATGAAACGCGTCGCCTGGTCAATTATATTCTTGACCAGTTTCAACAGTGGCTAAAAGCCCCTGAGTGCTTTAATTCAGGCACGAAATAATGTGATGGCATTCTCAGCCAGTGTATACATTGCGTCTAAAAAAACGAAATTATCGCCTTTATTTATAAAGTGTCGAACTGCCTGATGGTAACCCCTTATAATTTATAGACATTATTTCTGGCATACTCCTTGCTATTTATAAAGGGTCTCACCCTATTTTTAAATTATGACAGGATTAACAATGAAAAAATTACATGCATTACTGCTCGGATTTCCGCTTGCCTGTTTTTCACTGAACACGCTGGCCGCCGCCACCTGGATTGATAATCGTTATGCCCATACAACCGCTTCTGAAAAGAATCAATATAAAATCGGCCTTGGGCATATATTTGATAATGGTGCAGGGGTATTAGCCTCCGCGATGTACGATTTAGGTCAGGATTTCGACCAAATGAAGAGCACCTTTCAGGAGTTTGAAGGCTGGTATCCTGTTCCTTTAGATGAAAAATGGTCCGTAACACCAGGCGGCTTGACGGATATTGATTCAAACGGAACCAAGCTGGCGCCCTATATCAGTCTGGATTATAAATTCAGTAAACAGTTAAGTTTTAGCAGTCGTTATCGTTATAACCATATGACCCATAAAGAGCGAGATTATAACGGTGAGATGGATTATAACGACAGCCACCAGTTCGATTTATTTATGAACTATCAGGCAACAGAAAAATTATGGTTACAACTCAACCCTGAGTTTTTTGTTAATACCAGTGATTTTAATGCAGCCAACGGCAGAAAAACCCACTGGGAGCCGAGTATCGTTGCCCGCTACCGCGTAGATAAACACTGGCTACCTTACGCAGAAATTGCCTGGCTGGATCAGGACCAAAATCATGACGATCAGGTTCGCTTCCGACTTGGTATTCGTTACTACCTGGACTAAGTGCTTTGGGGCAGCAACGCTGCCCCTGTTTCAATGCGTAGCGACCGTAAAGCGGGAAAAGCGCACATAGCCAGGGTGATCGCTATTCTGACCGCGGGCGTAAATCCCCATCCTGGCACCAATCCATTTTCCAGCTCCTGCTGAAAACTGCGGGGCAATGTTATGCCATTCCTCGCCGGGAAGTTGATAACCAAAATGGACGATGCCGTCGTAATCTACCCGCAAACCGAGCACCACCTGCTTTTCATCAAACAGATCGACAACAGGTAGCGACGTCAGATTCAGCTCGCCTCGATCGTCTATCCAGCCGTGATCCAGACAGAGTTGTGCCCCCGTATTGCCCTGAACGGCGCGCAAGGCAGCAAAGCGCTGACCATACACCACCAGCCCGCCCTCCTCTTTAGCATGACGAAACGCAAGTGAAAGAGGAGTACGAACCGTAAAGCGTTCGGCCGGGAAGTTCTGTAATAAAAGCTGGGGCAGATGATAAATAGCATGTTTGTTTTCTGCCGGTGAACAGGTTAAATGCAGGCCTGTCTCCCCCTCGGTTAACCATTCTTTTTGCGGATTCCCCTGCCATTGCCACTGTAACCCGGGTTTCCCGTTGGCAAAGTCATCACTGGTTTGTGGCGCACAGGGCGACAGGGGAAGTTGCGGCAGCGGATGAACCGAAACGGGCTGTCCTTTATGCGTGCCATGAAGAGATTCCCCAATGTGTGGCCAGCCGTCGCTCATCCAGCGCAGCGGCTGAAGATGAATAATGCGCCCATAAACGCCTTTATCCTGAAAGTGGAAAAACCAGTTTTCGCCATTTTCCAGTTCTATCCAGGCTCCCTGATGTGGGCCATTGACGGCAGTGTTCCCCTGGTGCAGCACATCCCTACTTTGCCACGGCCCGTTCAGGGTGGTAGCACGGAGTACCGTTTGCCAGCCGCGTTTAACTCCCCCCGCCGGGGCAAAAATCCAGTATTCACCGTGACGTTTATACAGTTTCGGCCCTTCTAAAGTAGGATGCGTAGGCGTGCCATCAAAAATAATGCGGCCATTGTCGAGTAGTCGGGTGGCATCGGGTGACATTTCGAAAAGCTGCAGCTTGTTTTTCACGCCGCTGCGGCTAAAAGCAAAAGCGTGAATCAGCCACGCGCGGCCATCATCGTCCCAGAACGGACAGGGATCTATCCAGCCAGGTTCCGCTTTAAGGCAGTAGGGTTCACTCCACTCACCCAGCGGATCATCGGCATGAGAAACGTAAATCCCTTCATCCGGTAAACTGTAAAACACCCAATAGCGGCCATTATGGAAACGGATCGCCGGGGCCCAGACACCTTTGCCCGGCTGGGGAGTATCGTATTCAGGTGATGGGAGGGTTTTTACGATGTGGTTGACGATTTTCCAGTGAACGAGATCGCGGGAATGGAGCAGCGGTAAACCGGGTAACAGATGAAAACTGGACGCCACCATCCAGAAGTCGTCACCCTGTCGAATGACATCAGGATCGGCAAAGTCAGCATGGATAATCGGGTTTTGGTAGAGCAGGGGCATATCAGGAGCCTTATGTTATTAAACTCTCCCTGCGCTGCAATTTTTAGACCACTCAAAAAAAGCGATAATAAACAAACAAGTAAAAGTTTTTTAGACACAAAAAAAGCGCCCCGGGGGCGCTCTTTCGACAGATGCTTTGTGCTTATTTGTTCAGTTCAGCAGTCATGTGGACACGGTTGCCGGAGAAGGCCTGAGTAATGGTGTAAGAGGAGGCGCCTGCCTGCTCAGCCTGAGCGGCAATTTTCGCTTCCGCGCCATCAATGGTGCTGGCGGATGCGGTGACGGACTGGGCAGCGAAAGAACCGAAAGAAGTAGCCAGAGCGATAACAGCGACAAAAGTTTTGATGCTTTTCATGATAGTGACCCTTTCAATAAGTTGTTGGTGTAAGGCGCCGTGCCTTGATGTGATAAATAATAGGCCTCATCACCAACAACTGATAGCGGAAGGATTTGCATACTTCATTCAAAATTACTGATCAACAATCAACCGCTGCGGATGGGTATAGACCGTGGCTCTTCCCGGCTTGCAGAATCCCACCAGCGTCAGGTTGCAACGCTCTGCCACCTCAACCGCCAGCGTGGTGGCTGCGGATACCGCAAAGAGGATCTCTACGCCGCACATCGCCGCTTTTTGCACCATCTCGTAGCTGGCCCGGCTGGAGACCAGCGCGGCCCCCTGCTGCCAGGCGACGCTTTCTCCCGCCCGGCGGCCCAGCAGTTTATCCAGCGCCACATGGCGTCCGACATCTTCATGCCCGCCAGCAATCTCACCCGACGGCAGAACCCAGGCGGCGGCGTGCGTACATCCACTCAGATTGCCCACCGGCTGTACCGAGTTGAGATTTTGCAGCGCGATATCGAGGTTCGCCAGGGTGAAAGTCTGGCTGAAGGGCAGCGGCGTGATGGGCTTACCGATGTCGTTCAGCTGCTCCACGCCGCATACGCCGCAGCCGGTGCGCCCGGCCAGCGCGCGACGGCGCTCTTTAAGAGCCATAAAGCGTCGGCTGGAGAGTTCAATCTGCACTTCGAGACCATTGCACACAGATATCACCTCCATGCCGTAGATCTCACGCGGGTGCTCAATGATGCCTTCAGACAGCGAAAAGCCGATGGCAAACAGCGCCAGATCTTTGGGGGAGGCCATCATCACCACATGGGAGATACCGTTATAAACCAGCGCGACGGGCACCTCTTCCGCCAGAAAATCGGGAGTCGGGAGGCTAATCTGAGGGGGTCTGTGTACCCGGCGTTCTGCCACACCGGCAGGCAGTGACGTAAGGTGGGTATCACCATTTTGTTTCAACACAACGCATTTCCTGAGCAACCACGTGGGGAGGCCTGCTATTGCACCATACTTTTCCGGCCTGGCGCATAGTATGGATCAATTTTTACCGCTCTGTCCGCGCAACTTTACCTGAGGGACAAACCCGACGCATGAACAGGTTTGTAACAGTTCGGGGGCACCATGTGATCAATATCACATTTTATAATCATCACCGTGATAATACGTTCACTTTGTTTTAACGCCGTTGGAACAAGCGTACCGACATTGTGGTATTCTGGCATACCCCTCGTGGAAATGAGGGTTTAACGCAAATTTTCAACTTTGCGGTCAAAAAATCAACCGTGAAGTAAAACAATAATGACCCCAAATAATTCGCGCAGGCGTGAAGAGTGAAGGGTAGCAATGTCGAAACAAGGAGTGACCCATGCAGGTCAGCAGAAGGCAGTTCTTTAAGATCTGCGCTGGCGGTATGGCAGGCACCACGGCAGCAGCACTGGGCTTTGCGCCCGGCGTCGCGCTGGCGGAAACGCGGCAGTATAAACTGCTGCGCACCCGCGAAACCCGTAATACCTGTACATACTGCTCCGTCGGCTGTGGGCTGTTAATGTATAGCCTCGGCGACGGCGCGAAAAACGCCAAAGCATCTATTTTCCATATTGAAGGGGACCCGGATCATCCGGTTAACCGCGGCGCGCTCTGCCCGAAAGGGGCCGGTCTGGTGGACTTTATTCACTCCGAAAGCCGCCTGAAATATCCTGAGTATCGCGCGCCAGGTTCAGATAAATGGCAGCAAATCAGCTGGGAAGAGGCATTTGACCGCATCGCCACACTGATTAAAAAAGATCGCGATGCCAACTTTATTGCCCAGAATGCAGATGGTGTAACGGTAAACCGCTGGCTCTCCACCGGCATGCTGTGCGCCTCGGCCTCCAGCAACGAAACCGGCTATTTAACCCAGAAATTTACGCGCGCACTCGGTATGCTCGCGGTCGACAACCAGGCGCGTGTCTGACACGGACCAACGGTAGCAAGTCTTGCTCCAACATTTGGTCGCGGTGCGATGACCAACCACTGGGTCGACATCAAAAACGCCAACCTTATTGTGGTGATGGGCGGTAACGCCGCTGAAGCGCACCCTGTTGGGTTCCGCTGGGCGATGGAAGCCAAAATCCACAACGGTGCGAAACTGATTGTGATCGATCCCCGCTTTACGCGTACAGCGTCGGTGGCGGATTTCTACACCCCTATTCGTTCAGGTACTGACATCACTTTCCTGTCAGGCGTACTGCTGTACCTGATGACCAACGAAAAATATAACCGCGAATACACCGAAGCCTATACCAACGCCAGCCTGATCGTGCGTGAGGATTACCACTTCGAAGATGGCCTGTTCAGCGGTTATGACGCCGAAAAACGCAAGTACGACAAGACCAGCTGGAACTACGAGCTGGACGAGAATGGCTTTGCGAAGCGCGACACCACCCTGCAACACCCGCGCTGCGTGTGGAACCTGCTGAAAGAGCACGTTTCCCGCTATACGCCGGAGGTTGTCGAAAACATCTGCGGGACGCCGAAAGCGGACTTCCTGAAGGTGTGCGAGATGATCGCTGAAACCAGCGTTCACGATAAAACCGCGTCGTTCCTGTATGCCCTCGGCTGGACGCAACACTCCATCGGCGCGCAGAACATTCGTACCATGGCGATGGTTCAGCTGCTGCTCGGCAACATGGGGATGGCAGGCGGCGGCGTGAACGCCCTGCGCGGCCACTCCAACATTCAGGGTCTGACCGACCTCGGCCTGCTGTCGCAGAGCCTGACCGGTTACATGAGCCTGCCAAGCGAAAAACAGACCGACCTGCAAACCTACCTGACGGCCAGCACCCCGAAACCGCTGCTTGAAGGCCAGGTGAACTACTGGAGCAACTATCCGAAGTTCTTCGTCTCGATGATGAAAGCCTTCTTCGGTGACAAGGCGACGGCGGAAAACAGCTGGGGCTTTGACTGGCTGCCGAAGTGGGACAAAGGCTACGACGTACTCCAGTACTTCGAGATGATGCACCAGGGCCAGGTCAACGGCTATATCTGCCAGGGCTTTAACCCGGTGGCATCCTTCCCGAACAAGAACAAGGTTGTGGCATCCCTGTCGAAACTGAAGTTCCTGGTCACCATTGACCCGCTCAATACCGAGACCTCGACCTTCTGGCAGAACCACGGCGAATCGAACGACGTCGATCCGTCGACGATTCAGACCGAAGTGTTCCGTCTGCCATCCACCTGCTTCGCGGAAGAGAACGGCTCTATCGTTAACTCCGGTCGCTGGCTGCAGTGGCACTGGAAGGGTGCAGACGCCCCGGGCATCGCCATGAACGACGGCGAGATCCTGGCCGGTATCTTCTTACGTCTGCGTAAGATGTACGCGGCTGAAGGCGGCGCGAACCCGGAACCGGTGCTGAACATGACCTGGAACTACTCGACGCCGGAGAATCCATCCCCGGAAGAGGTGGCGATGGAGAGCAACGGTAAGGCGCTGGCAGACGTTATCGACCCGGCCACCGGGGCGGTGCTGGCGAAGAAAGGCGATCAGCTGAGTACCTTTGCCCATCTGCGCGACGACGGCACCACCTCCAGCGGCTGCTGGATCTTTGCCGGTAGCTGGACGCCGAAAGGCAACCAGATGGCTAACCGCGATAACGCCGACCCGTCGGGCCTCGGCAATACGCTGGGCTGGGCATGGTCGTGGCCGCTGAACCGCCGCATTCTCTATAACCGTGCCTCTGCTGACCCGCAGGGCAACCCGTGGGATCCGAAGCGTCAGCTGCTGAAGTGGGACGGCGCGAAGTGGGGCGGCGTGGATATTCCGGACTACAGCACCGCGCCTCCGGGCAGCGATGTCGGGCCGTTTATCATGCAGCCTGAAGGGATGGGACGCCTGTTTGCTATCGATAAGATGGCGGAAGGGCCATTCCCGGAACACTACGAGCCGTTTGAGACGCCGCTGGGCACTAACCCGCTGCACCCGAACGTGGTCTCTAACCCGGCCGCCCGTATCTTTAAGAGCGATTTCGAGGCGTTGGGCAAAAAAGACAAGTTCCCGTATGTGGGCACCACTTACCGTCTGACCGAGCACTTCCACTACTGGACCAAGCACGCGCTGCTGAACGCCATCGCGCAGCCGGAGCAGTTTGTGGAGATCGGCGAGAAGCTGGCGAACAAGCTCGGCATCGCCCATGGCGATACCGTGAAGGTCTCCTCTAACCGCGGCTACATCAAGGCCAAGGCAGTGGTGACCAAGCGTATTCGCACGCTGAACGTTCACGGTCAGGAGGTGGATACCATCGGTATTCCGATTCACTGGGGTTATGAGGGCGTGGCGAAGAAAGGGTTTATTGCCAACACCCTGACGCCGTTCGTCGGCGATGCGAACACGCAGACGCCGGAGTTTAAGGCCTTCCTCGTGAACGTGGAAAAGGTGTAACGGAGACGACTTATGGCTTATCAATCGCAAGACATCATTCGTCGTTCCGCGACTAACGGGTTCACCCCCGCGCCCCAGGCGCGGGACCACCAGCAGGAAGTGGCGAAGCTTATCGACGTAACCACCTGTATCGGCTGTAAAGCCTGTCAGGTGGCCTGTTCAGAGTGGAACGACATCCGTGACGAAGTGGGTCACAACGTCGGGGTTTATGATAACCCCGCCGACCTGACCGCCAAGTCCTGGACGGTAATGCGCTTCTCGGAAGTGGAGCAGAACGACAAACTGGAGTGGCTGATCCGCAAAGATGGCTGTATGCACTGTGCGGATCCGGGCTGCCTTAAGGCGTGTCCGTCGGAAGGAGCGATCATTCAGTATGCCAACGGCATCGTCGACTTCCAGTCCGAGCAGTGCATCGGCTGCGGCTACTGCATCGCCGGCTGCCCGTTCGACGTGCCGCGCATGAACCCGGAAGACAACCGCGTCTACAAATGCACGCTGTGCGTTGACCGCGTGAACGTCGGCCAGGAGCCGGCGTGCGTGAAGACCTGCCCGACCGGCGCTATCCACTTTGGCTCCAAAGAGGATATGAAAACCCTGGCGGGTGAGCGCGTAGCCGAGCTGAAAACCCGCGGCTACGACAACGCGGGCCTGTACGATCCGGCCGGTGTTGGCGGCACGCACGTCATGTACGTGCTGCACCACGCCGACAAGCCGAATCTGTACCATGGCCTGCCGGAGAACCCGGAGATCAGCGCCACCGTGAAGTTCTGGAAAGGTATCTGGAAGCCGCTGGCAGCGGTGGGCTTTGCTGCCACCTTCGCCGCGAGCATCTTCCACTACGTGGGTGTCGGTCCGAACCGTGCGGAAGAGGAAGAGGACAACCTGGATGAAGAGAAAGACGAGGTGCGCAAATGAAAAGACGTGACACCATCGTGCGCTACACGGCACCGGAACGTATCAACCACTGGGTCACCGCCTTCTGCTTCATGCTGGCGGCGATAAGCGGGCTGGGGTTCTTCTTCCCCTCCTTCAACTGGCTGATGCAGATCCTGGGTACGCCGCAGCTGGCGCGCATCCTGCACCCGTTCGTGGGTGTGGTGATGTTTGCCTCGTTCATCATCATGTTTTTCCGTTACTGGCACCATAACCTAATCAATCGGGATGATATCTTTTGGGCGAAGAATATTCGTAAGATCGTCGTCAACGAGGAAGTGGGTGACACCGGGCGTTATAACTTCGGCCAGAAGTGCGTATTCTGGGCGGCGATTATCTTCCTGGTCCTGTTGCTGGTGAGCGGCGTGATCATCTGGCGTCCGTACTTTGCGCCTGCTTTCTCAATCCCGGTAATCCGATTTGCGTTAATGCTGCATTCATTTGCCGCAGTGGCGTTAATTGTGGTTATCATGGTGCATATCTACGCCGCCCTCTGGGTGAAAGGCACCATTACCGCGATGGTGGAGGGCTGGGTTACCAAAACGTGGGCGAAGAAACATCACCCGCGCTGGTACCGCGAAGTCCGAAAGACAACGGAAAAGAAAACTGAATGAGTATTCGCATAATCCCGCAAGATGAGCTGGGTTCGAGCGAGAAACGCACGGCGGAAGTGATTCCGCCGTTACTGTTCCCCAGACTAAAAAACCTCTACAACCGCCGCGCGGAACGCCTGCGTGAGCTGGCTGAGAGCAACCCGCTTGGCGACTATCTGCGCTTTGCGGCGCTGATCGCCCACGCCCAGGAAGTGGTGCTGTACGACCATCCGCTGCAGATGGATCTGACCGCGCGCATTAAAGAGGCGAACGAGCAGGGCAAACCGCCGCTGGATATCCACGTTCTGCCGCGCGACAAGCACTGGCATAAGCTGCTGCACTCCCTGATTGCCGAGCTGAAGCCTGAGATGAGCGGCCCGGCGCTGGCGGTGATCGAGAATCTTGAGAAAGCCTCCGAGCAGGAGCTGGAGCAGATGGCGAGCGCGCTGTTTGCCTCTGATTTTGCCTCGGTCAGCAGTGATAAAGCCCCGTTCATCTGGGCTGCCCTGTCGCTCTACTGGGCGCAAATGGCGAGCCTCATCCCGGGTAAAGCCCGCGCTGAATATGGTGAAGCCCGCCAGTTCTGCCCGGTGTGCGGTTCAATGCCGGTCTCCAGCATGGTGCAAATTGGAACCACTCAGGGGTTGCGCTACCTGCACTGCAACCTGTGTGAAACCGAGTGGCACGTGGTGCGCGTGAAGTGCAGCAACTGTGAACAGACCCGCGATCTGCACTACTGGTCGCTGGAAAATGAACAGTCCGCGGTGAAAGCCGAGAGCTGCGGCGATTGCGGCACCTACCTGAAGATTTTGTATCAGGAAAAAGACCCGAAAGTGGAAGCCGTCGCTGACGATCTCGCAACGCTGATCCTGGACGCAAAAATGGAGCAGGAGAGCTTTGCCCGCAGCTCTATTAACCCGTTCCTGTTCCCGGGTGAAGGGGAGTAATCTCCTGTGAGAGTGCCGGGCGGCGCAAGCTTGCCCGGCCTACAGTTGATAGGGCGAAACCACCCCTGCTATACCTGCAAAATCTTTGGTATTGCGTGAAATTAACGGGCAGTTTCTGCTCTGAGCTGTGGCCAGAATAATGGCATCAGGAAGTTTCATCCCATGCTTCTCGCGGAGCAATACACTTCTTTCAGCAATCTCACGCGTAATATCGATAATCTCGAAAGCGCCCATAACTGCCGCCGTTTTCGCCTCATGGCCGTGCCTGCGAGTCCCAACCATGACTTCCATCCAGGTGATGAGGCTAATTGTCCGGTGCGACGCAGCACTTTCAATGGCATTTGCAGCCTCAATGCGATTATGAAAGAGATCGATGAGAATATTGGTATCAAACACTGCCATGTGTTCCACTGTTACCACTCCTCGCGTAGCTTACGCTCATACTCAAGGCCGTCTTCTTGCTGGTTACCCCACAGACCCAACGCATCACGAATGATCGAGACACTCTGTTGATCGAGATACTGCTCTATTGCTTCTCGTAGTAATTCAGCGCGCGGCTGATTTCTGAGTTTCTTTAGATTATCAAGACGTTGAATAACGTCATCCGATAAATCGATCAGTATTCTGCCCATTGCAAGGTTCGCCAATAAAGCCATATATCGCTCCAGCATATCACCTTTGGTTAATTTTCAGGCAACTTACACCGTCTCATCCTGGGGTTAAAGTAAATTGTCAAAGCCGCGAACACTTTTTCGAGCCGCTTTCCAGAGGCGTTTCTCACCACAGGGGAAATCCTCTTCATGTAGCCAGAATATTGATGACTGGAGGGCGGGTTACATTGCCAGTACGGTGCTTGCTGGCGAGCGGATGCTGTGTCGGCGGAAAGAGAATGAATTAAGAAATCCCACATTGGTGATAAAGCAATTAAGGTTTGCACCCGCAAAGCTAGCAACGCAAAATAAATCGCCCAAGGCAGTGTGATAAAGGGAAAATAATCTTCACGCTCCCCTCTTACCATCATTATTAAATATTTAGTTTCTTTGATTAATGGATTACATCAATGAATAAAAGCGCTCTGGTAATTTTACTGGCTGCCTCTCTGACCAGCAGCCTGGCCTTTGCAAATCATCACACCTTTTCTTTAGGCTACGCGCACAGCGACGTAAAAGATTTTGACAACCTGAACGGCGTTAACGTCCAGTATCGCTATGAATTTGATTCACCGATCGGCCTTCTTGGCTCTTTTACCTGGATGAAAACGCACACTAAACAAGATTATTTAGCAACCCGCGACATTGTTCACAATGATATAGACGTAAATTACTACTCTTTGCTGGCAGGACCGGCGTACCGCATTAATGACTATGTTTCACTCTATGCCCTCGGCGGTACCGCATGGGTAAAAGCGTCCGGGAATACCCGCTGGGTGAATTATGGTCATAATGAAGTGCACCATGACGGTATTTCCGAGCGATCAGCGTCTTTCGCCTGGGGAGTGGGAATGGTGATGAACCCGGTCGATAATCTCTCCATTAATCTCGGCTATGAAGGCACAAAAGCCAGTATGGATCGCGACTATTCAATTAATGGTTTTAACGTGGGCATGGGCTATCGTTTTTAAGTCATTAGCCTGACGATATGAAAATGAGAGTTACCTCTTTTACCACCGGTAACTCTCGAACCCGGACACTACTCCTCCTCGTTCCCGCCCTCTTCATACGCGCCATACGGCTTCGCAGGAAGAACGATATAGGTCCCTTCAAACACCGCGCCCGGTGTTTCATCGCCGAACAGTTCGACCTGCATCTGCACACGTGCCTTGCGGCCTCGCGCCAGGCGGTCGAGATCGCCACCCAGGGCACCCAGGTCGGCGACTGCGCTCGGCTTGCCGCTGATTGGCGCGCTGTAGCGAATATGGGCGTCGGCCAGAATGATGGTGCCACCAAGATGGCGCTCGCGCAGCATGAGCCAGATAAGCCCCCAACCGGTGAGCGTCGCCAGCGAGAAGAGGCTGCCGGCAAACAGGGTGTGGTGCGGGTTCTGGTTGCCGATCTCCGGCATGGTGGTGATAAATTTTTGCCCGGTGTACTGCTGAATGCGCACCCCCATCTTTTCGCTCAGGGGGATGTGCTGATACCAGGCCTGCTGTAGCTGACCACACCAGTCGGCGCGGTGCAGAATATCATCCAGCGAGGCGATGGGTTTGATCATCAAAAAATGACGAATCGGGGTGGTTTGCGGGGTGGTGATTTCGCCCTGGTTTATGAAACCCAGCTTGGCAAAAAACTCTACCGCGTCTTCGCGCGCGCTACAGGTGACGCGCTTAACACCCTCCTGGCGGGCTACGGACTCCAGCGTCATCGCCATTAATGTGCCCAGACCTTTATCCTGTACGGAAGGGTGCACCGCCATAAAGCGGATAGAGGCTTCATTATCGGCATTGATATAGAGCCGCCCAACCGCGACAAGATTGCCCTCTTCATCCATCACCATCTGGTGATGCGCCATCGCGTCCCAGGCGTCGCGTTCCGACCCTTTCGGCTGATGTAATGGCTTACGTAACATCTCCCAGCGGAACTGGTAGTAAAGCGCTAACTCTTCTTCCGTTTGCGGTACTCGAAGGTGATACATAGCTGTACTCTCTCTGGTTACCCGCGGCCATACCGTCAGCTCACTCATATCTGGAGCCAGAAAGTGACAGGGCCATCATTTACCAGCGAAACCTGCATATCCGCAGCGAATCGTCCGGTCTGTGTATGCATCTCTTGCTGGCGGCAACGCTCAACAAAGTATTCATAGAGCGCTTCTGCCCGATCCGGCGCCGCCCCTTTAGAAAAGCTGGGGCGCATGCCGCGCTCGGTATCAGCCGCCAGCGTAAACTGTGACACCACCAGCACGCTGCCACCCGCCTGCTGGACGTTAAGGTTCATCTTGCCATCCGCATCGCTGAAGATGCGGTAACCCAACACGCGTTCACATAAGCGGTTGGCTTTTTGCTCGTCGTCATCCCTTTCGACACCTAACAGGACTAAAAGTCCCGGACCAATTTCACCCGTCACTTCCCCCTCCACGGTGACGCTGGCACGGGTTACGCGCTGAATCAATGCAATCATGGTTGGTCTGCTTCTCGTTGTTTTTCGGCTTCTGCTGCTTTTTTTAGCTCGCGGTATACCCCGAGAGTGACAGTAATTTCCGCGCCAAGCAAGACGATACACCACGTCCAGTAAACCCAGAGGAACAAAATGGGGATCACCGCCAGCACGCCATAAATCAGTTGATAGGAGGGGAACATGGTGATGTAAAGCGCGAATCCTTTCTTGCCCAGTTCAAACAGCAGAGCGGCAACCAGCGCGCCCACCATCGCATCCCGGTTAGGCACGCGCGTCGTAGGCACAATACTGTATAGCAGCCAGAAAGCGAGCCAGGAGAGGAACAGCGGAAAGATCCGCAGCACATCGTCAATCAAGCTGTTGAGATCGCTGGCCCAACGCAAAGAGAGCAGATAGGAACTGATCGCCAGACTGGCTCCAGCCAGTAATGGCCCCAGGGTCAGGATCATCCAGTAGACCGCAAACGAGTAAACTTTAGGCCGTGCGCGGGTGCTGCGCCAGATAGTGTTCAGGGCACTATCAATGGCATACATCAGCAACAGCGCAGTGACAATAAGGCCCACCGCCCCGACCGCCGTCATCTTGCTGGAGTTAGCAACAAACTGCTCAATGTAGTTCTGGATGACATCCCCGGTTGCCGGCATAAAGTTGGCAAAGACAAAATGCCGCAACTGCAGGCTAACGTCCGAAAACATCGGAAAGGCGGCGAAAAGCGCAAAGATGACCGCTACCAGCGGCACCAGAGAGAGCAACGACACATAGGCAAGGTTACCTGCCAGCGTGGTCATGTTGTCCTCATCGATGCGGTGCCAGAGAAGTTTTAGCCACGCACGCAGCGGCCTGGTGTGGTGGCTGGCTTTTTGATGAACGTTTTTTAGCATAACTGCTTCGCAAAGTAGTTCGGTATCGTCTCTTTTCCGGTCACCAGAATTGACGTGATACCTGCCTGGTTAGCTCCCTCTATATTATCGACGTTATCGTCAAAAAAGACGGCATCGGCGGCAGAGAATCCTTCCGCCTGCAGGACGGCCTGATAGATACGCGCCTCCGGCTTACGCATTCCCATCTCCTGAGAGAGATAGATCTTGTCCGCAGCCGCTTTCACTTCGGGATACTCTTCTGGCCAGAAGGTGGTGTGCAGACGATTGGTGTTGGAAAGTATCACCACCCGATGCCCCTGCTCGCGCAGTTTGTGCATGATGGCAATCACTTCAGGGCGGATACCGACAAAGACCGCCTGCCATCCATGGGAAAATTGCTCGTAACTGAGGGGGAGGGCCATCTCATGGCAGAGCTTTTCGGCAAAAACTTCATCCGAAATCTCACCGCGCTCATGCTGATGAAAAGCCTCGCCCATCGTAAAACTTTGTTTAAGCGTCGCCAGCGGCACGCGACTGAAATTACTCCAGGCGCCCAGCACGCGATTGAAGTCGATATCGACAATTACGTTTCCTAAATCAAAGATATAGAGCATTTCTCTCTCCTTGTTTGCCGTGAAAAGTAACTGTAGCGGGAAAGGAGATGTTTGGCTATGCGCCAGCTTCAGCTTAAAGAAAGGAACGGCCCGACGCTCACCGTCGGACCGGAAGAGGGTTAACCCGCCTGCTGTTCGTCGTTTGAATTGACTTCAATGACTTCAACTTTGCTCGATTTAAGGTGCGTTTGCAGCGCGGAGCCGGGTAGCTCGTCAGTAAAGAGTGCCGTCGCCTGCGCCACGTTACCAATTTCAACCGCAGCAGAGGCGTGATATTTCGTATGATCGGCCGCCAGTAAAATATGTCTGGCATGAGCCATCATCGTTTTCACCACGCTGGCTTCATTGACGTCAAACTCCATCATCGCGCCGTCGTGTTCAATCGCCCCCACGCTGGTCACCAGATAATCCGCCCGAAAGCCAGACACGAACGCCGTCGCTGCCGGACCGATAATGCCGCCGTTATGTGGACGCAGCGTACCGCCGGGCACCATCACCTCAAAACGCGGATTTTTATAGAGGATGTGTGCCACCCGCAGACTGTTAGTGATGATACGCAGATGGTTATGGTTGAGCAGCGCACGGGCCACGTGCTCCACGGTCGTGCCAATGGTAATGAAAATAGTCGAACCATCAGGAATATAGTCTGCAATCGCTTCGGCAATCGCCCGCTTCTCTTCAGTCAGCGACACTTCGCGCTGCTCAAAGGCCGTGTTCACCACGCTGGATGCCCTGCCCGCACCGCCATGATGTCGCGTAATCAGTCCCTGTTCGCTCAGCTTGCGGATATCCCGGCGCACGGTTTGCGTCGAGACGTCCAGCAGTTGCGCCAGTTCATCAATGTTCATATATCCGCGATCGGCTATCAGCGTCAGCAGCTGATCGTGACGCGGGTTGCCGGTCAGTTCGGTAAGGCTCATGGGCTGTCCTCTGAAAACCATCACGCCCCGCATTTTATACAAAAAGTGACAAAAAAGAGCGGGTTTGATCACAGTCGGGTATACCTGCGCGACCGCCGGGCAGAGTACATTTCAGCGCGGCGACAGCGCTGGCGAAACGCACGGCTTGCGCTGGAGATAACCGTTGCGCCAGGCTGACCGCCAGGGCACCGTGGAAAACATCCCCCGCCCCGGTGGTATCAACCACCTCGACCTCAAAGCCCGGCTGATGGCACAGGGCACCGTTCTCCAGCCAAAAGCAGCCGTCCCGGCCCTGCGTGACATAGACGTGTCCATTTGTGAGCGTTTGTGCTTTTTTAAGCGCACCTTCCGTTTCCTCAAGATGGCTTACCCGACGCAGCCCCGGCGCGGAAAAGGCAGCATGATCGCTGAGGGCGATAAGTTCCGCGATGTCCTGAGGGGTTGTATCCGCATCGAGCAACGTTGTGACGCCTTGCTGACGGGCAAGGGTAAACGCCTGCTTCGCCCCTTCATGCCAACGCACATCGGCTAAAACAATATCCCATTGCGAGAAGTCGATACCCTGCAGCCAGTCTGCCGCAGCGGGAAGATCGGGGCTGGGATAGTTCGCGATGATGCGTTCCCCTCTGCCGTCCACCAGCACCGCCGATTGTGACGAGCGGGCATCTTTCACTATGCGCGTGTAGCGGGTGTTCACCCCCAGGGATTCCAGCTCCGCAAGCAGCCTTCTGCCGGTATCGTCGTCACCCACCCGGCCAATAAAATCCACGGATGCCCCCAGTTTTGCCGCCGCCACCGCCGCGGTTGCTGCCGGGCCGCCGCCCACTTCCGTATAATTTTTTGCGACATATTTCCCACCTTCCTTTGGTAAATCATCGAGATACCAGATGCGATCCAGCACGGTGATGCCAACACAAACGATGCGAGTCATGGTGATTCCTTCTGCGTTTTCTGTTGCGCTCATTTTAATTTCACCAAATGTTTAAAAAGTGACCCATGTCTATTTTTTGACTATAAATTACAAATACGATCAAAAACAGACAACATAGACGCGCAAAAATTGACACGATATGACAGGAGAGAGGCATGTCAGCAATCGCATTTATCGGTTTAGGGCAGATGGGCGCGCCAATGGCGAAGAATCTGTTGAAGCAAGGCCACCAGCTTCATGTCTTTGATGTGAACCCCCAGGCGGTTCAGACGCTGGTTGCAAGCGGTGCCCAGGCAGCAACTACGCCCGCGCAGGCTGCAATGGACGCCGAATTCGTTATCACCATGCTGCCCAACGGTGATCTGGTGCGCAGCGTACTGTTCGGCGAGCACGGCGTGTGCGAAGGGTTATCCCGCAATGCGCTGGTGATCGATATGTCCACCATTCATCCCCTGCAAACCGACGCCCTGATCCGCGACATGGCTGAACGCGGCTTCAGCCTGATGGATGTGCCCGTCGGGCGCACCTCTGACCACGCCATCGCCGGCACGCTGCTCCTGCTGGCAGGCGGTACGGCGCAGCAGGTTGAGCGCGCTACCCCCGTCTTAATGGCGATGGGCAATGAGCTGATTAACGCCAGCGGGCCGGGCATGGGCATCCGCGTGAAGCTCATCAATAACTACATGAGTATCGCCCTGAACGCCCTCTCTGCCGAGGCGGCCGTGCTGTGTGAAGCCCTCGGCCTCTCTTTCGAGGTGGCGCTGAAGGTGATGAGCGTCACCCCTGCGGGCAAAGGCCACTTCACCACCTCCTGGCCGAACAAGGTGCTGAAAGGGGATCTTTCTCCCGCCTTTATGATCGACCTTGCACATAAAGATCTGGGGATCGCTCTGGACGTGGCCAACCAGCTCCACGTTCCGATGCCGCTGGGCGCCGCCTCCCGCGAAGTTTACAACCAGGCCCGCGCCGCCGGGCGTGGGCGCGAAGACTGGACAGCCATTCTCGAACAGGTTCGCGCATCCGCCGGGCTGAAAAAATCACACTGATACGAAAGGACTGAGGAATGACGATGTACACCCTGAAAGATATCACCCGACCTTCCGGCGGTTTTGCCATGCTGGCCGTCGATCAGCGCGAAGCGATGCGCCTGATGTTTGCTGCGGCAGGCGCGCCGGTGCCGGTCACGGACCAGCATCTGACGGATTTTAAGGTCAACGCGGCGAAAATTCTGTCGCCATACGCCTCCGCGATCCTCGTCGACCAGCAGTTCTGCTATCGCCAGATCGTGGAGCAGCACGCGGTTGCGAAAAGCTGCGCGATGATTGTGGCCGCTGACGAGTTTATTCCGGGGAACGGTATTCCTGTCGACAGCGTGGTGATCGACAAGAATGTCGACGCGCAGGCGGTCAAACGCGATGGCGGCAAGGCGCTGAAGCTGCTGGTGCTGTGGCGCAGCGACGAAGATCCGCAGCAGCGTCTGGAGATGGTGAAGGCGTTCAACACGCTGTGTCACGACAACGGTCTGTTGAGCATTATCGAGCCGGTGGTGCGTCCGCCGCGCCGCGGTGCCGCGTTTAACCGCGAGCAGGCGATTATCGACGCGGCCAAAGAGCTGGGAGACAGCGGTGCCGATCTCTACAAAGTGGAGATGCCGCTGTTTGGCAAAGGCACGCAGCAGGCGCTGCTGGCGGCCTCGCAGAAGCTCAACGAACAGATCAACATGCCCTGGGTCATCCTCTCCTCCGGCGTGGACGACAAGCTCTTCCCGCGCGCCGTAAGCGTGGCGATGCAGGCGGGCGCGTCAGGCTTTTTAGCTGGTCGCGCCGTCTGGTCATCAGTGATTGGCCTGCCGGACACCGGGCTGATGCTCCGCGATATTTCTGTACCAAAACTACAGCGTCTGGGCGAGATCGTCGACGAAATGATGGCCCGCCGTTAAGAGAGGACCCGAATATGAAATGGTTTAACACCCTGAACCATAACCGCTGGCTCGAACAAGAGACCGACCGCATTCTCGACTTCGGCAAAAACGCCGCCGTTCCCACCGGCTTTGGCTGGCTGGGCAATAACGGCCAGGTTCGCAGCGATATGGGCACGCATCTGTGGATCACCGCCCGTATGCTGCACGTCTACGCGGTGGCCGCCAATATGGGGCGCCCGGGTGCATACGCCCTGGTTGAGCATGGCATCAATGCCCTGAACGGCCCGCTGCGCGACAAACAGCATGGCGGCTGGTACGCCTGCGTTAACGATGAAGGGGTGATGGATGCCTCCAAGCAGGGCTATCAGCACTTCTTCGTGCTGCTCGGCGCGGCGAGCGCCGTTACCACCGGACATCCGCAGGCGCGCAAGCTGCTGGACGACGCCATCGAGGTGATTGAGCGCTACTTCTGGAGCGAACAGGAGCAAATGTGCCTGGAATCCTGGGACGAAGCCTTCAGCAAAACGGAAGATTACCGTGGCGGCAATGCCAATATGCACGCTGTGGAAGCCTTCCTCATCGTCTATGACGTCACCCACGATCGCAAATGGCTCGACCGCGCCCTGCGCATCGCCTCGGTGATTATTCACGACGTGGCGCGCAAGGGTGAGTATCGCGTTAACGAGCATTTTGACACCAACTGGAACCCGATCCGCGACTACAACATCGATAACCCTGCCCACCGTTTCCGCGCCTACGGCGGTACGCCGGGACACTGGATTGAGTGGGGCCGTCTGATGTTGCATCTGCGCGCCGCACTGGAAGCCCGCTTTGAAACCCCGCCAGCGTGGCTGCTGGAAGACGCAAAAGGACTGTTCCACGCCACCATCCGCGATGCCTGGGCGCCGGACGGGGCCGACGGCTTCGTCTACTCCGTCGGCTGGGATGGTAAGCCTATTGTGCGCGAACGCGTGCGCTGGCCGATCGTCGAAGCGATGGGCACGGCCTATGCCCTCTATACCGTGACCGGCGAGGCGCAGTACGAAGCCTGGTATCAGAAATGGTGGGATTACTGCATCAAATACCTGATGGATTACGAGAACGGCTCCTGGTGGCAGGAGCTGGACACCAACAACGAAGTGACCACCAAAGTCTGGGACGGCAAGCAGGATATTTACCACCTGCTGCACTGCCTGGTGATCCCCCGCCTGCCGCTGGCCCCGGGCTTAGCCCCTGCCGTAGCCGCCGGATTACTGGATAGCCAGGCCAAATAATAAAGACGGAGTTTTCTATGCGTACCCTACACAATATTGATCTGAAAAATAACGAACATGGCTTCACCCTGCGCTGGCAGGACCGTCTGATTTTATCCCACTCCACCGATGAACCTTGCCTGTGGATCGGCGCGGGCGTTGCCGATATCGAAATGTTTCGCGGCAACTTCAGCATCAAAGACAAGCTCAACGAAAAAATCGCCCTGACGGACGCGACCGTTACACAGCAAAGCGCAGGCTGGGCGATCCGCTTCACCCGTGGCGATGCGGTAAGCGCCACGCTGCTGGTGGATCTTGATACGGAAGGCCGCCTGACGTTAAAGCTCAAAAACGATGCCACCCGCCATAACCGCATCTGGCTGCGGCTGGCGGCCCAGCCTGAAGATCATATCTACGGCTGCGGGGAGCAGTTCTCCTACTTCGACCTGCGCGGCAAGCCGTTCCCGCTGTGGACCAGCGAACAGGGGGTGGGCCGCAATAAGCAGACTTACGTGACCTGGCAGGCCGACTGCAAAGAGAACGCGGGCGGGGATTACTACTGGACCTTCTTCCCGCAACCCACCTTTGTGAGCACCCAGAAGTACTACTGCCACGTGGATAACAGCTGCTACATGAACTTCGACTTCAGTGCGCCAGACTTCCACGAGCTGGCGTTCTGGGAAGATAACGCCACGCTGCGCTTCGACTGCGCAGAAACCTATGTCGATCTGCTGGAAAAACTCACCGGCCTGCTGGGGCGTCAGCCGGAGCTGCCGGACTGGGTTTACGACGGGGTGACGCTGGGTATTCAGGGCGGCACCGACGTGTGCCAGCAGAAGCTCGACCTCATGCGCGAAGGCGGCGTGAAGGTGAACGGCATCTGGGCGCAGGACTGGTCCGGCATCCGCATGACCTCCTTTGGCAAACGCGTGATGTGGAACTGGAAGTGGAACAGCGAGCTCTATCCGCAGCTTGATGAGCGTATTGCACAGTGGAAACAGGAAGGCGTGCAGTTCCTCTCCTATATCAACCCGTACGTCGCCAGCGACAAAGATCTCTGTGAAGAGGCGGCAAAACGCGGCTATCTGACCAAAAATGCCGACGGCAAGGAGTACCACGTCGAGTTCGGCGAGTTCTACGCGGGCGTCATCGACCTGACCAACCCGGAAGCCTACGGCTGGTACAAAGAGGTGATCAAAAAGAACCTGATCGAGCTGGGTTGCGGCGGCTGGATGGCCGATTTTGGCGAATATCTGCCAACCGATACCTTCCTGCACAACGGCGTCAGCGCGGAGATCATGCATAACGCCTGGCCTGCCCTGTGGGCGAAATGTAACTACGAGGCGCTGGAAGAGACCGGCAAGCTCGGCGAGATCCTGTTCTTCATGCGCGCGGGTTATACCGGCAGCCAGAAGCACTCGGTGATGATGTGGGCGGGAGATCAGAACGTCGACTGGAGCCTGGACGACGGTCTGGCGTCCGTCGTACCTGCTGCGCTGTCTCTGGCGATGACCGGTCACGGGCTGCACCACAGCGACATCGGCGGCTATACCACCCTGTTCGAGATGAAACGCACCAAAGAGCTGCTGCTGCGCTGGTGCGATTTCAGCGCCTTTACGCCGATGATGCGTACCCACGAAGGCAACCGTCCTGGCGACAACTGGCAGTTCGATGGCGACGCCGAAACCATCGCTCACTTTGCGCGTATGACCACCGTCTTCACCACCCTGAAACCGTATATCAAAGCTGCCGTCGCGCAGAACGCGAAAAGCGGCCTGCCGGTGATGCGCCCGCTGTTCCTGCACTATGAAGAGGACGCGCGCGCCTACACGCTGAAATACCAGTATCTGTTTGGCCGCGATCTGCTGGTGGCGCCCGTGTATGAAGAGGGCCGCCATGACTGGTCGCTCTATCTGCCGCAGGACAGCTGGGTGAATGCGTGGACGGGTGAAACCTGCCAGGGCGGTGACATAACCGTTGAGGCCCCACTCGGCAAACCGCCGGTCTTCTATCGCCAGCAAAGCGAATGGGCAGATCTGTTTAGCACCTTACGTCATATCTGATAAGGCTCGCCCGCGGGGAGACCTGCGGGCAGACGGAGAACAATAATGAGTCAACATACTTCTGATCCGGCAACCCTACGCCTGCCGTTTAAAGAAAAACTCGCCTACGGGATGGGCGATCTCGGCTCTAACATCCTGCTGGATATCGGCACGCTCTATCTGCTGAAGTTCTACACCGATGTGCTGGGCCTGCCGGGGACCTACGGCGGGATCATCTTCCTGATTGCCAAGTTCTTTACCGCCTTCACCGATATGGGCACCGGGATCATGCTCGACGCCCGGCGCAAGATCGGCCCGAAAGGAAAATTCCGCCCGTTCGTACTGTATGCCGCCTTCCCGGTGACGCTGCTGGCGATTGCCAACTTCGTCGGCACGCCGTTTGAAATCACCGGTAAAACGGTGATGGCGACGGTGCTCTTCATGCTGTACGGCCTGTTCTTCAGCATGATGAACTGCTCTTACGGCGCGATGGTGCCCGCCATTACCAAAAACCCGGACGAGCGCGCCTCGCTGGCCGCCTGGCGTCAGGGCGGTGCCACGCTTGGCCTGCTGCTCTGTACCGTCGGTTTTGTCCCGGTAATGAACCTGATTGAGGGCAATGACCAGCTTGGCTATATCTTTGCCGCCACCCTTTTCTCGCTGTTCGGGCTGTTCTTTATGTGGTGGTGCTATAAGGGCGTGACCGAGCGTTACGTCGAAACGCAGCCTGCTAATCCGGCGCAAAAACCGGGACTGTTGCAGTCGTTTCGCGCCATCGCCGGGAACCGTCCGCTGTTTATTCTCTGCATCGCCAACCTCTGCACGCTGGGTGCCTTTAACGTCAAGCTCGCCATTCAGGTTTACTACACGCAGTACGTGCTGAACGACCCGATCCTGCTGTCATACATGGGCTTCTTCAGCATGGGCTGTATTTTTATCGGCGTCTTTATGATGCCCGGCGCGGTGCGGCGCTTCGGCAAGAAAAAGGTCTATATCAGCGGGCTGATGATTTGGGTGGCGGGCGATCTGCTCAACTACTTCTTCGGCGGTGGCTCGGTGAGCTTTGTGGCGTTCTCCTGTCTGGCCTTCTTTGGCTCCGCATTTGTGAACAGCCTGAACTGGGCGCTGGTGTCCGATACCGTGGAATATGGCGAGTGGCGCACCGGCGTGCGCTCTGAGGGGACGGTTTACACCGGCTTTACCTTCTTCAGGAAGGTATCCCAGGCACTGGCGGGCTTCTTCCCGGGGATGATGCTTACGCAGATCGGCTATGTGCCCAACGTGGTGCAATCCGCCGGGACCGTTGAAGGGCTGCGGCAGCTGATATTTATCTACCCCAGCCTGCTGGCAGTCATCACCATTGTGGCGATGGGCTGTTTCTACAACCTCAACGAAAAGATGTATGTGCGCATCGTGGAAGAGATCGAACTGCGTAAACGTACCGCATAAATGACGAGATGGAGCGCCCTATGGGCGCTCTGAGGATCGACCATGACACATAACACTGATCCGTTAACCCTGAAATTGAGCCTGCGAGAGAAGTGCGCCTACGGGATGGGCGATTTTGGCTCGAATCTGATGCTCTGTATCGGCACGCTCTATTTGCTGAAGTTTTACACCGACGAACTGGGCATGCCCGCGTTCTATGGCGGCATTATTTTTTTGGTGGCGAAGTTCTTTACCGCCTTTACCGACATGCTGACCGGCGTGCTGGTGGACTCCCGGCGAAATATCGGCGCACGGGGAAAATTCCGGCCCTTTATTCTCTATGCTTCGGTACCCGTTGCGCTGGTTGCTGCGGCGCAGTTTATGGCTAACGACTTTAGCCTGACGGTGAAAACGGCTATC
Source organism: Leclercia sp. LSNIH1 (assembly GCF_002902985.1). Classification (NCBI taxonomy): domain Bacteria; kingdom Pseudomonadati; phylum Pseudomonadota; class Gammaproteobacteria; order Enterobacterales; family Enterobacteriaceae; genus Leclercia; species Leclercia sp. LSNIH1. The sequence continues at coordinate 874,180 of NZ_CP026167.1, forward strand.
GCCACCGTGCTCTTTATGATGTTCGGCCTCTGCTATAGCCTGATGAACTGCGCCTACGGTGCGATGGTCCCGGCCATCACCAAAAACCCGAACGAGCGCGCGCAGCTGGCGGCGTGGCGTCAGGGCGGCGCAACGGTGGGGTTGTTGCTCTGCACCGTCGGCTTTATGCCCATTCAGGCGCTGTTCGTCAGCCAGCCCTCCCTCGGCTATCTGGTTGCCGCTCTGGTGTTTGTCACCGGCGGGCTGTTCTGCATGTGGTGGTGCTATAGCGGCGTGAAAGAGCGCTATGTGGAAGTCACACCCGATCACCATAAACCCGGCATTCTGAAATCGTTCTGCGCGATTTTCCGCAACCCGCCGCTGCTGGTCTTATGCATCGCCAACCTCTGTACCCTTGCCGCCTTTAACATCAAGCTGGCGATTCAGGTCTATTACACCCAGTACGTGCTGAACGATCTGCACCTGCTGTCGTGGATGGGCTTTTTCAGCATGGGCTGTATTCTGGTCGGCGTGTTTCTGGTGCCCGGCGCGGTTAAGCGTTTCGGCAAAAAACCGGTTTACCTGGGCGGGCTGACGCTATGGGCGGTGGGCGACGTGCTGAACTTCTTCTGGGGGAGCAACTCCCTGCTGTTTGTGCTCTTTTCCTGTATGGCCTTTTTCGGCACCGCTTTCGTCAACAGCCTGAACTGGGCCCTGGTGCCGGATACCGTTGATTATGGCGAGTGGAAAACCGGCATTCGCGCCGAAGGGTCGGTTTATACCGGCTATACCTTCTCGCGCAAAATCTCCGCGGCCCTCGCCGGTTTCTTGCCTGGCATTATGCTGACCCAGATCGGTTACGTGCCCCATGCGGTGCAGAGCGCAGGCACGCTGCTGGGGCTGCGCCAGCTTATTTTTCTCTGGCCCTGCGGCCTGGCGATTATCGCCGCCATCACGATGGGACTCTTTTATAAACTCAACGAAGCGCGCTTCGCCTTTATTATTGAGGAGATTGCAAAACGAAAAAAACCATCAGCGAATACCCCTGAGATAACCACCAACGATAAAGCGTCAGCAGTCACTTTATAACAATAAATCCGGCCATTAATCCCTTCCCTCTCTATGGGAGGGGTGGCCTTTCTTTATCTGTTACATGGATAAGTTATGAAAAGAATCATTACTGTACTGATCGTGTCGTCTGTCTCCTGCCCGGTATTTGCCGGGGCGTATGTCGAAACACGAGAAGCATACAATACGGCCTCCGAGCTACATGAGGTGATCCTGCGAGCCGGCTATAACTTCGATATGGGCGCGGGGCTGATGTTCACCAACGCTTATAACGTGGGGAAATGGGATGAGCTTAAGCACAGCTATAACGAAATAGAGGGGTGGTATCCGCTCTTTAAACCCACCGACAAACTCACTTTCCAGCCGGGCGGTTTAATTAACGACAGCAGCGCAGGGTCGGGCGGCGCTGTTTATTTAGATACCAACTACAAATTTACGGATGGGTTCAATCTGACGTTCCGCTATCGCTATAACCACAACAATTACGATACGCCGGACTATAACGGGCAGATGGATAAGAACGACACGCACGAGTTTGCTAACTACTGGAATTTTAAAGTGACGGATGCGTTTTTCTACACCTTTGAGCCGCACTTTTTCCAGCGGGTAAATGATTACCACAGTAAGAATGGCAAAGATCACCACTGGGAAATAACGAACAAGTTCAGCTATAAAATCGACAGAAACTGGCTGCCGTACCTCGAACTCCAGTGGCTGGACAGATGGAATGATTACAACCGCGAGCAGTACCGAATCCGTCTGGGCGTGCGGTACGCGTTCTAATAAAAAAGCCGCTGATCGCTCAGCGGCTTTTTACCTGCCGGGAGGCGCATGCGCTTACCCGGCCTACAGACTGACTGTATTAATCTTCTTTTGAACCGCGCATTGCACGTTTACGATCGTTTTCAGTCAGGTGACGTTTACGGATACGGATAGACTGTGGTGTTACTTCTACCAGTTCGTCGTCATCGATGAATTCCAGAGCCTGCTCCAGCGTCATCTTAACCGGTGGAACCAGAACCGTTGCTTCGTCAGTACCGGACGCACGCATGTTGGTCAGTTTCTTACCGGTCAGGCAGTTTACCGTCAGGTCGTTAGAACGGCTGTGAATACCGATGATCTGGCCTTCGTAAACTTCTGCACCGTGACCCAGGAACAGCTTACCGCGATCCTGCAGGCTGAACAGGGCGAACGCAACCGCTTTACCCTGACCGTTGGAGATCAGAACGCCGTTGTTACGCTGGCCCACTTCGCCCGGACGGACGTCGTCGTAGTGGCTGAAGGTGGAGTACAGCAGACCGGTACCGGAAGTCATGGTCATGAACTCAGAACGGAAGCCGATCAGGCCACGGCTTGGGATGACGTAGTCGAGACGTACGCGGCCTTTGCCATCTGGATTCATGTTTTTCAGGTCGCCTTTACGCTCACCCAGAGCCTGCATTACAGAACCCTGATGCTGCTCTTCAACGTCCAGCGTCACGTTCTCGAATGGCTCTTGTTTACGGCCATCGATTTCACGGAAGATAACTTTCGGACGGGAAACCGCCATTTCGAAACCTTCACGACGCATGTTTTCGATCAGAACAGACAGGTGCAGCTCACCACGACCAGAAACGCGGAATGCATCAGCGTCTTCGGTTTCTTCAACGCGCAGCGCAACGTTGTGCACCAGCTCTTTGTTCAGGCGGTCAAGGATCTGACGAGAGGTAACGAACTTACCTTCTTTACCACAGAACGGAGAGGTGTTGACGTTGAAGAACATGGTTACGGTCGGCTCATCAACAGACAGCGCTGGCAGCGCTTCCACATTCTGCGGGTCGCAGATGGTGTCAGAGATGTTCAGCTCGCCCAGACCGGTGATAGCGATGATGTCGCCAGCTTCCGCAATGTCGCTCTCGATACGCTCAAGGCCCAGGTGAGTCAGCACTTTACCGACTTTACCGTTACGGGTTTTACCTTCGCTATCGATGATAGTGACCTGCTGGTTTGGCTTCACTTTACCGCGCTTGATACGACCAATGCCGATTACACCAACGTAGTTGTTGTAGTCCAGCTGAGAGATCTGCATCTGCAGGGTACCGTCGAGATCGACGTTTGGTGCCGGAACATGGTCAACAATCGCCTGGTACAGCGGGGTCATGTCTTCAGCCATGTCTTCGTGGTCCAGACCAGCGATACCGTTCAGCGCAGACGCATAAACGATCGGGAAGTCCAGCTGTTCGTCGGTCGCATCCAGGTTAACGAACAGGTCGAAGACCTGATCAACAACCCAGTCAGGACGCGCGCCAGGACGGTCAACTTTGTTGATTACCACGATTGGCTTCAGGCCATGGGCGAATGCTTTTTTGGTTACGAAGCGCGTCTGCGGCATTGGGCCGTCAAATGCGTCAACCACCAGCAGCACGGAATCCACCATGGACATCACGCGCTCAACTTCACCACCGAAGTCGGCGTGCCCTGGGGTATCAACGATGTTGATACGGTAGTCATTCCATTTGATCGCGGTGTTTTTAGCGAGGATGGTAATCCCACGCTCTTTCTCCAAATCGTTGGAGTCCATCACGCGTTCTTGAGTTTCGGCACGCGCATCGAACGTACCGGATTGCTGCAGCAGCTTATCAACCAGGGTAGTTTTACCATGGTCAACGTGCGCGATGATGGCGATATTACGCAGATTTTCGATCACAACTTTGCCTCAGGCATTAGAAATAGCGCGTTATTGTACACGGATTAATCGCACTACAAAACAGGATCACAAACATCCCCCGCAAACAAGTATCGCAGAGATGCTTTGTGATCGCTTTCACGGAGCGGTAAAAGGGCACTTTAACGTAAATTGCACCAATATGGTGCTCAATGTTCACATTGAAGCACTATAATGGTGCAACAAAACCACCGTGGTGCAGCCCTTTTGCACTACGGTGCGCATGATAGCGCCTTTTTGGGGTGTTTTAAAAGTTGGCACAGATTTCGCTTTATAAAAAATACGGCAACAAAAGGCACCACCGCCTGCCTTATACAGAATTTGAAGACCTCGTTACCACGACGACAATGACCAATCTGGAGAGTTAAGTATGTCCGCTGAACACGTTTTGACGATGCTGAACGAACATGAAGTGAAGTTTGTTGATCTGCGCTTCACCGATACCAAAGGTAAAGAACAGCACGTCACTATTCCTGCTCATCAGGTGAATGCCGAATTCTTTGAAGAAGGCAAAATGTTTGACGGCTCCTCCATTGGTGGCTGGAAAGGTATCAACGAATCCGACATGGTTCTGATGCCTGACGCATCTACTGCCCTCATTGACCCGTTCTTCGAAGAGTCTACCCTGATCATCCGTTGCGATATTCTTGAGCCAGGCACCCTGCAGGGTTACGACCGCGACCCACGCTCTATCGCTAAACGCGCTGAAGAGTATCTGCGCTCCACCGGCATCGCAGACACCGTTCTGTTCGGGCCAGAGCCAGAGTTCTTCCTGTTCGACGACATCCGTTTTGGTGCGACCACTTCCGGTTCCCACGTTGCTATCGATGATATCGAAGGCGCATGGAACTCCTCCACCAAATACGAAGGCGGTAACAAAGGTCACCGTCCAGCCGTTAAAGGCGGTTACTTCCCGGTTCCACCGGTTGACTCTTCCCAGGACATCCGTTCTACCATGTGTCTGATTATGGAAGAGATGGGTCTGGTTGTTGAAGCCCATCACCATGAAGTTGCAACTGCTGGCCAGAACGAAATCGCCACCCGTTTCAACACCATGACCAAGAAAGCGGACGAAATTCAGATCTACAAATACGTTGTTCACAACGTTGCGCACCGCTTCGGTAAAACCGCGACCTTCATGCCAAAACCAATGTTTGGCGACAACGGTTCCGGTATGCACTGCCACATGTCCCTGTCCAAGAACGGGACTAACCTGTTCGCTGGCGACAAGTATGCGGGTCTGTCCGAGCAGGCACTGCACTACATTGGTGGGGTTATCAAACACGCTAAAGCGATCAACGCCCTGGCGAACCCAACCACTAACTCCTACAAGCGTCTGGTCCCAGGCTACGAAGCGCCAGTAATGCTGGCCTACTCTGCCCGTAACCGTTCTGCTTCTATCCGTATTCCGGTGGTAGCTTCTCCGAAAGCACGTCGTATCGAAGTGCGCTTCCCGGACCCAGCTGCTAACCCATACCTGTGCTTCGCAGCACTGCTGATGGCGGGTCTGGACGGTATCAAGAACAAGATCCACCCGGGCGAAGCAATGGACAAAAACCTGTACGACCTGCCGCCAGAAGAAGCGAAAGAGATCCCACAGGTTGCCGGTTCTCTTGAAGAAGCCCTGCTGGCGCTGGACGCAGACCGCGAGTTCCTGACTGCGGGCGGCGTGTTCACTGACGAAGCGATCGATGCTTACATCGCACTGCGTATGGAAGAGAACGACCGCGTTCGCATGACGCCGCACCCGGTTGAGTTCGAACTGTACTACAGCGTCTAATCTTCAATCCCTGTCGCGCGGCCTTTTCCGCGCGAGATTGATAGCCGTTTTTTTTGTTGCCGTGGAAACTTTTCAGCCCATCTTCGGATGGGCTTTTTTCACCGCCAACAAGCTGATCTGACGCGTTTTTCGCCGTAAAAACGCTATACTGCACTAAAATAGTGCAAACAACTCCAGGAGACTGCTGAATGGCAACTGGCACGCTGCCCGATGCTGGGCAGATCCTCAATTCTCTTATCAACAGCATTTTACTGGTCGATGACGATCTGGCGGTGCATTACGCCAATCCCGCGGCCCAGCAGTTACTGGCGCAAAGTTCACGCAAACTGTTTGGCGCGCCGCTGCCCGAGCTGTTGAGTTATTTTTCCCTGAATATCGGCCTGATGCAGGAGAGTCTGCAGGCGGGGCAAGGTTTTACCGATAACGAAGTGACGCTGGTGATCGACGGACGCTCGCATATTCTGTCGCTGACCGCGCAGCGGCTGCCGGAAGGGCTCATTCTGCTGGAGATGGCGCCGATGGATAACCAGCGTCGCCTGAGTCAGGAGCAGCTCCAGCATGCTCAGCAGATTGCCGCCCGCGATCTGGTGCGCGGCCTCGCCCATGAGATCAAAAATCCGCTCGGCGGCCTGCGCGGCGCGGCGCAGCTGCTCACCAAAGCCCTGCCCGACCCGGCGCTGGCGGAATACACCAACGTCATCATTGAACAGGCCGACCGCCTGCGGAACCTGGTGGATCGCCTGCTGGGACCGCAGCAACCCGGGATGCATGTCACCGAAAGCATTCACAAAGTGGCGGAGCGCGTCGTCAAGCTGGTGTCGATGGAACTGCCGGATAACGTCAGGTTAATTCGGGATTACGATCCCAGCCTGCCGGAACTGCCGCACGATCCCGACCAGATTGAACAAGTTTTACTGAATATCGTGCGCAACGCCCTGCAGGCATTAGGGGCGGAAGGCGGAGAGATTATTCTGCGTACCCGCACCGCCTTTCAGCTCACCCTGCACGGCACACGCTACCGTCTGGCGGCCCGCATTGATGTGGAAGATAACGGCCCGGGCATTCCTTCCCATTTACAGGACACGCTGTTTTACCCGATGGTCAGCGGCCGTGAAGGCGGGACCGGGCTTGGCTTATCGATTGCCCGTAATTTGATAGATCAGCATTCCGGCAAAATTGAATTTACCAGTTGGCCGGGTCATACCGAGTTTTCGGTTTACCTGCCAATCAGGAAATAGAGGGTTAGGTTATGCAACGAGGGATAGTCTGGGTAGTTGATGACGATAGCTCCATCCGCTGGGTGCTTGAACGGGCGCTTACCGGAGCAGGTTTAAGCTGCACCGCTTTTGAGAGCGGTGCCGATGTGCTTGATGCACTCACCACCAAAACCCCGGATGTGCTGCTGTCCGATATCCGTATGCCGGGAATGGATGGGCTCGCGCTGTTAAAACAGATCAAGCAGCGTCATCCGATGCTTCCGGTCATCATAATGACCGCCCACTCCGATCTGGACGCCGCCGTCAGCGCTTACCAGCAGGGGGCGTTCGATTATCTGCCAAAACCGTTCGATATTGACGAAGCGGTGGCGCTGGTTGAACGCGCCATTAGCCACTATCAGGAACAGCAGCAGCCGCGTAATGCCCCGGTTTTCGGGCCTACCACCGATATCATTGGTGAAGCGCCGGCGATGCAGGATGTGTTTCGCATCATTGGTCGCCTGTCACGCTCCTCCATCAGCGTGCTGATTAACGGCGAGTCAGGCACAGGAAAAGAGCTGGTCGCGCATGCCCTGCATCGCCACAGCCCGCGCGTCAAAGCCCCGTTTATCGCCCTGAATATGGCGGCGATCCCCAAGGATTTGATTGAGTCCGAGCTGTTCGGCCATGAAAAAGGGGCCTTTACCGGCGCTAACACCATCCGTCAGGGTCGCTTTGAGCAGGCCGACGGCGGGACGCTGTTCCTGGATGAGATCGGTGATATGCCTCTCGACGTTCAGACACGTCTGCTGCGCGTGCTGGCGGACGGCCAGTTTTACCGCGTGGGCGGCTACGCCCCGGTCAAAGTGGATGTGCGTATTATCGCCGCCACCCACCAGAACCTGGAGCTGCGCGTCCAGGAGGGCAAATTCCGTGAAGACCTGTTCCACCGCCTGAACGTCATTCGCGTACACCTGCCGCCGCTGCGTGAGCGCCGGGAAGATATCCCGCGCCTGGCGCGTCATTTCCTGCAGGATGCCGCCCGGGAACTGGGCGTGGAAGCCAAGCTGCTGCACCCGGAAACCGAAGCGGCGCTGACGCGTCTGGCCTGGCCGGGTAACGTGCGTCAGCTGGAAAATACCTGCCGCTGGCTGACGGTGATGGCTGCCGGCCAGGAGGTGTTGATTCAGGATCTGCCGCCCGAGCTTTTCGAAACCCACGTTCCGGAAAGCAGCACCGGCCAGAGCCTGCCCGACAGCTGGGCGACACTGCTGGCGCAATGGGCCGATCGCGCGTTGCGCTCCGGTCATCAGGACCTGCTCTCCGAGGCGCAGCCCGAAATGGAGCGCACGCTGCTGACCACCGCGCTGCGCCATACCCAGGGCCACAAGCAGGAGGCGGCACGCCTGCTCGGCTGGGGGCGCAATACCCTGACGCGTAAGTTAAAAGAACTGGGGATGGAGTGATCGCCTCCCCCCTGTGTAAAGAGAGTTAATTAAGCGCAAAGTGATGCTATTTTGCGCTTTACTGTACTGATGAGTTGAGTATGATCTTGCCCGGAAAATGGGGGGGTCATCATGCTGGAATCGATCGTGAATTTGTTGTCTGGCGGCCTTGAAGCCAGCGCAGCAGCGGGACATACACCACAAACGGCCATTGCAGCTGTGCTGTGTGCGGCGCTGGTGGGGTTGTTTAGCTAGCACTTCGCTTACCCGGCCTACGAAAGCGCGAAATGTAGGCCGGGTAAGGCGAAGCCGCCACCCGGTAATGCGGCTTAAATCACCCGCGAGAACTGCTGCATACGGGCTTTCTGCCGCAGATAGGCATCGAAGCACATACAGATATTACGAATCAACAAACGCCCTTTCGGCGTAACTTCAATCGCATTCTCCGTCACCTCCACCAGCCCATCTTTCGCCAGCGGCGCCAGCAGCTTTATATCTTCCGCAAAGTAATCTTTAAAAACGAGATCCCACTGCGCTTCCACCGTGCGGAAGTCGAGACGGAAGTTACAGATTAGCGCCTTGATCACGTCCCGGCGAATACAGTCGTCGCGGGTTAACGCGATGCCGCGCCACAGTGCGTTGCCGGTCTCATCCACCTGCTGATAGTAGAGCTTCAGCTCTTTCTGGTTTTGCGCATAACAGTCGCCAATCATGCTGATGGCCGACACGCCCATCCCCAGCAGGTCCGTATCGCCCTGGGTGGTGTAACCCTGGAAGTTACGATGCAGAACGCCTTCTCGCTGGGCAATCGCCAGCTCGTCATCCGGTCGGGCAAAGTGATCCATGCCGATGAACTGGTAGCCGGTCTGGGTTAACGATGTGATGGTTTCCTGCAGGATATCCAGTTTTTGCTGCGCGGATGGCAGATCGGCATCTTTGATTTTGCGTTGGGCAGCAAACAGCGTCGGCAGATGCGCATAGTTGAAGACGCTCAGGCGGTCCGGGTTGAGTTCCGCCACGCGCTTCAACGTGTAGGCGAAACTTTCTGGCGTCTGCTTCGGCAGGCCATAAATCAGATCGATATTGGTGGAGGTGAAGCCAATCTCCCGGGCATGATTTAACAGAGCGAAGATGAACTCTTCATCCTGCTCACGGTTAACCAGCCGCTGGACCTCTTTATTAAAGTCCTGCACGCCCATACTCAGCCGGTTAAACCCTTCGGCACGCAGATGATCGAGCACATCCAGCTCGATTTCCCGCGGGTCTACTTCGATAGAGATTTCAGCATCGCCATTGAAGCGGAAGTTATTCCGCAGCAGGGTCATCAGACGGCTGATCTGCGCTTTATTCAGGTAGGTCGGCGTACCGCCGCCCCAGTGGAGCTGGCTGACGTGACGACCGGCGAACTGCGGCGCGCGGTGCAGGATCTCCTGCTCAAGCGCATCCAGATAGTGATCCGCCTTGTGCTGCTGGCGGGTCACAATTTTGTTGCAGCCACAGAAATAGCAGAGCTTGTGGCAGAACGGGATATGAACATACAGAGAGAGCGGGCGGTCAGGATAACGCGCTACCGCCTGCTGAAACTGGGTTTGACCGAACGCGTCGGAAAACTCCAGCGCAGTGGGATACGAGGTATAACGCGGCCCGGAATAGTTATATTTCTGGATCAGGGCCAGATCCCAGTCGATGGTTGCTACAGACATGCTCACTCCTTCCGTTGGTGTCGCGTTCGTATACGGCGGCCCGTTCTGCCCCCTGTGCGGGCCATGAATCGGGTGCGCAGCCACTTCTGTCGCCGCGACAACCGCCGTAGTTTAACGAATAACCACACCAGATAACATATAACCGGAAGGGTTATTAGCAGGACAATAGAACCTGCCGGGTGCAAATGTTAGTTTCCACCTTTCAACAGGCGCATCATGTCTTCCTGTTTCTCTTCTTCTTCCTCTTCGTCTTCATCGTCGTAAGAGAGGCCAAGCTTCTGCATCAGTTCATCGATGCGATCCAGTTTGGCATCTACCCATGACTGCTCTTCGGCATTCAGGGTTTCGCCCTCTTCAAGACGTTCCAGCAGCGCGTCCAGGCGCTCATCATTCTCCAGCAAATCCAGCTCAGCCTGCGGTGAAAGCATAGGTTTCTCGCTCTTCGGTTTGTGCTGCCTGGTGACCGGGGCATCGGTCACGCCTAATGGAACCGGTTTTTTACTGCCGATACGCGGGTCTTTCTGCTGCTTGTTATTCGCAGACGCGCCCGAAGTACCGCCACTCGCGCGGCTACCCGCAGCATGACCACGATGTTTTTTCTCGCGTTTGCGATCGCGCGCTTCCTGATTCAGTTCTTCGCGCGTTTTGCGGCGTGCTTTAGCAGGACGTTTAGCGCCTGCAGCGGAGGTCGGTTTTTTCATGTGTTTTGTCTTAAAGTCGTTTTCTTGAGTATAGAATTGCGGCGAAATCTAGCAGAAAGCAAGCAAAGAAAAAAGGCGACAGAGCAATCTGTCGCCTTTTTTCCTGACTCACAACCCATTACGGGTCTGACAATCCCTGTTTGCTTACGACTCACCCTGTCTATCCATTAGCAGGTACCGTCCGTGATAGGTTCCATTTCCCTTTGTAACGCCTCCAAGGCGTACGTCTTCCTGACTTTCCTGTGTCTTCGCCTCCTGGCGCTCCTGACCCTAATCCTTAAGTCTGGCTCCTGTCGGCATCCTCGCCGTTGAACGCTACTTTACCGTTTCCGGCTAAACGCACAAGCCACAAACGCACTTTTACCGAGTATTTCAGACTAAGACTAAAAGTTAATAGGTTGATTTTAATCGTTTTGATTTTTTAATGCGCTGCGATTTTTCTTAAATATCCCATAGTAAAAATGGCAGACCTCTCACAAAGCTCAGGGTTTTTACTTACAGCCGGGTTGCCGATGGGAAAAGCCTTTTCTCTCTGTTCAGGTATAATCCCCCCAACGTTACGAATTTCTGGAGACAACCACGTGACCAACCTGAATTATCACCAGACGCATTTTCTCCTCAGTGCGCCTGATATTCGCCATTTACCCGCCGATACGGGTCTTGAAGTGGCATTTGCTGGCCGGTCCAACGCGGGGAAATCCAGCGCTCTGAATACCCTGACCAATCAGAAAAGCCTGGCGCGTACCTCTAAAACGCCTGGCCGCACCCAGCTGATTAACCTGTTTGAAGTCGCACCGGGCAAGCGCCTGGTGGATTTACCAGGCTACGGCTATGCAGAAGTTCCGGAAGAGATGAAACTCAAGTGGCAGCGCGCGCTGGGGGAATATCTTGAAAAACGTCTGTGTCTGAAGGGCCTGGTCGTCCTGATGGATATTCGTCATCCGCTTAAAGATCTCGATCAGCAGATGATCCACTGGGCCGTAGAGAGCGGGATCCAGGTGCTGGTACTGCTCACTAAAGCCGACAAGCTGGCCAGCGGCGCGCGTAAAGCGCAGGTGAATATGGTGCGTGAAGCCGTGCTGGCGTTTAACGGCGACATCCAGGTAGAGGCGTTTTCTTCGCTGAAGAAGCAAGGCGTGGACAAACTGCGTGAGAAACTGGATATCTGGTACAGCGAGCTGGAACCCGCGTCAGAAGCGGATGAGTAAAGATGAGCGCGGCGATGTCCGCGCTTTTTTTTGCGCTGACCTTATCTTTGACGCAATAAAAAACGCCCCAGTCATTACTGACTGGGGCGGCTAAAATATTCAGCCAAATCCGATTACGTGAAGTAAAAGGTCTGAAAGATAGAACATCTTACCTCTGTACCCTACGTGGATAACTCTACCCTTTTTTGAACTACAGACAAAGCACTTTTTGTAGTTTTTTTTCATTCTTTACATAGGGAATTCTAATGATCGTCACAAAACGTTCATGGATATGTTGCTTACTTACAGAAAGTGTTCATATCCCAGAAAGCGTTAGTGAGCCTGATCCCAGTTTTCTCCCTGGCCGACTTCTACCAGCAACGGCACATCCAGTTTGACGCTGTTCTCCATCAGTTCATGGATCTTTTTCGAGACCGGCTCCAGATCGTCTTTATGCACCTCAAACACCAGTTCATCGTGTACCTGCATGATCATCCGCACCCGCGGCTGCTCTTTCTCCAGCCAGGCGTCAACGGCGATCATTGCACGTTTGATGATATCTGCCGCCGTCCCCTGCATCGGGGCGTTGATTGCCGCACGTTCGGCACCGGCACGGCGGGCCGCATTACTGGATTTGATGTCCGGCAGATAGAGGCGACGCCCTTCCAGGGTTTCGACATAGCCTTTTTCTTTTGCCTGGGCGCGCGTGTTCTCCATATATTGCAGCACGCCCGGGTAGCGCTCGAAATAGAGATCCATATACTTCTGCGACTCTTTGCGCGGAATATTGAGCTGGCGGGAGAGGCCAAAGGCGCTCATGCCGTAGATAAGGCCAAAGTTGATCGCCTTCGCGCTGCGGCGCTGTTCCCCGGTGACGCTCTCCAGTGGCATACCAAACACTTCGGCTGCCGTGGCCCGGTGAATATCCTGCCCTTCAGCAAAGGCGGTCAACAGCCCTTTATCCCGGGAGAGGTGCGCCATGATGCGCAGCTCAATCTGTGAATAGTCAGCAGAGACGATGACGTAATCCTCTGGCGCAATAAACGCCTGACGGATACGGCGCCCTTCTTCATTACGCACCGGAATGTTTTGCAGGTTAGGATCGGTTGAGGAGAGTCGCCCGGTAGCCGCTACCGCCTGATGGTAAGAGGTGTGTACACGGCCCGTTTTTGGGTTGATCATCAACGGCAGCTTATCGGTGTAGGTCGATTTTAGCTTTGCCAGCCCACGATACTGAAGGATCACTTTTGGCAGAGGATAGTCCAGCGCCAGCTCCTCAAGCACCTCTTCAGAGGTGGACGGCGCCCCGCCCGGCGTTTTCTTCAGCGGCTTGATACCCTGCTTTTCAAACAGGATGGTCTGCAGCTGTTTAGTGGACGAGAGATTAAACGGCTCGCCGGCGATCTCATGCGCTTTTTGTTCCAGCTCGTGCAGACGCAGGGCGATCTCTTCTGAGTGCTTGTGCAACACAGCCGGATCGATTTTCACGCCATTGCGCTCGATGCGGGACAGAACCGGCACCAGCGGCATCTCGATATTCTGGAACACGTTCAGTGGCCCGGCGTGTTTTTGCAGCTTCGGCCACATCTTTAAATGCAGTTGCAGCGTGACGTCAGCGTCTTCTGCCGCATAGTGCCCCGCCTCTTCCAGGGCGATCTGGTTAAAGGTCAGCTGATTCTTGCCCTTACCGGCGATCTGCTCAAAGGTGACGGTTTTATGCTTCAGCCAGCGGTCGGAGAGCGAATCCATATCGTGACGACCGGCGACGCTGTCGAGGATATAGGACTCCAGCATGGTATCGAACGCAATGCCGCGCAGTTCGATACCGTAGTTTTGCAGGATACCGCGATCGAACTTCAGGTTTTGCCCTACCTTCAGCGCTTTTTCATCTTCAAGGATCGGCTTAAGGAGTTCGAGCACGCGCTCACGGGTAAGCTGCTCTGGCGCGTCCAGATAGTCGTGGGCAACCGGCACATAGGCGGCAACGCCCGGCTCTGTGGCAAATGACAGCCCCACCATATTGGCGGAGACATTATCGAGGCTGTCGGTTTCGGTATCGAAAGCGAATACCGGTGCCTGGTGTAACTTTTCAATCCAGCGTTGCAGCTGCGCTTCATCCAGAATGGTTTCGTAATGCTCAGAAGAGAGCACGCTGGCTTCTTCTTCCGGCTCCTCTTCTGCATCGATCACCAGGGTCTCTTTTGGCTTAGCTACTGGTTTAGCCCCTTTCGCCTGCAGCCATTTCCCCGCTTCGACATCGGTTATCCAGCGTTTGAACTCGTACTGCTTAAACAGGCCTAGCAGCTCTTCAACGGCAGGTTGCTGCACTTCAAGCTGTTCACAGGTCAGATCCAGCTCGACGTCTGTTTTGATGGTTGCCAGCTGATAAGAGAGGTAGGCCACCTCTTTGTTCTGCTCAAGCTTAGCGGCCATGGTTTTGGCACCGCGGAAGGTCAGCCCGGCGATTTTATCCTGCTCGCTATACAGCGTATCCAGCCCGCCCAGACCTTGCAGCAGCGCCTGGGCCGTCTTTTCGCCCACGCCCGGTACGCCAGGAATGTTATCGGAGGAGTCACCCATCAGCGCGAGGAAGTCGATGATCAGTTCCGGCGGCACGCCATACTTAGCGACGACCTCTTCCGGCCCAAGAATGGTATTGGTCATGGTGTTAATCAGGGTGATCCCCGGCGTGACCAGCTGAGCCATGTCTTTATCGCCGGTGCTGATCAGGACCGGGCGGCCCATTTTCTCTGCTTCACGCGCCAGCGTACCGATAACATCGTCCGCTTCAACGCCCGAGACGGCCATCAAAGGCAGCCCCATCGCTTTTACCATCTTATGCAGAGGCTCAATTTGCGCGCGCAGATCGTCCGGCATCGGCGGACGATGAGATTTGTAATGCTCGAACAGCTCATCCCGGAAAGTTTTGCCTTTCGCATCGAAGACCACGGCGGCATGGCTTGGCTGATACTGCATGATCAGGCTACGCAGCATGTTCAGCACACCATACATTGCGCCCGTAGGCTCTCCTGCGCTGTTGGTCAGCGGAGGAAATGCGTGATATGCCCGATAGAGGTAAGACGAGCCGTCGACGAGAATAAGCGGATTTTCGGGGATCTGAACCATAATGTCCGTGCCTTTAAGTAATTTATGAATAAAGGATGCCACAGAAGGATGAAAACATCAGTTTTTCACGGCCAATACAGCCAAAGATTTTGTGATCCTGAGGATCGCTCGCAAATTAAAACTGTGGATAAGTTTGTGAATATTTTCTGTAACCTGGATTAAATGTGCTTAATGAGGATCGATGAGATAATTATTAAACTTATTAATCAATAACTTGTGATTTGATCACGATCTCATATTTTCGGTTGATGACAATTTACTCCATGTGGATATAAGCCACGCAGGATCGGCATAACAGGATTTTTCTCCACAGCGCATACAAATCAGCTTGCCCGCCAAGTTAAAGCGCCATCCTTTAACCGTTTTCTGGTAAAATCAGCGCCCGGTGCCTGTTTATCAGGCGCCATCCATAGCTAACTACCTGAAAACATTCATCATGTCTAGACTCCTGGCTGCGATCACCCTCTTCTTAAGTATCGCATTAACTATTCTGGTCACCATCGCCTGTTCTGTGCCGATCATCATCGCCGGAATAATTAAACTGCTATTACCGATCCCCGTTGTCTGGCGTGCCGTATCTGCATTCTGTAACGTTATGATGTACTGCTGGTGTGAAGGCCTGGCGGTGCTTCTGCGTCTTAATCCACATCTGAAATGGGATGTTCAGGGTCTGGAAGGACTTAACAAGAAAAACTGGTATTTGCTTATCTGCAACCACCATAGCTGGGCCGATATCGTGGTGTTATGCGTACTGTTCCGCAAACACATTCCCATGAATAAGTACTTCCTTAAACAGCAGCTCGCCTGGGTACCCTTTATTGGGCTGGCCTGTTGGGCGCTGGATATGCCGTTTATGAAGCGCTATTCCCGTAGCTATCTGATCCGCCATCCTGAACGCCGCGGCAAAGATGTTGAAACGACACGCCGCTCCTGCGAGAAGTTTCGCGCGCACCCCACCACCATCGTCAATTTTGTGGAAGGCTCTCGCTTTACCGAAGAGAAAAAGCAGCAAACCCGCTCACCGTACAGCAACCTGCTGCCGCCAAAAGCGGCGGGGATCGCCATGGCGCTTAACGTACTGGGCCAACAGTTCGACAAATTACTGGACGTGACGCTCTGTTATCCGGAGAACGACAAGACGCCGTTTTACGATATGCTCAGCGGCAAGTTAACCCGGATTGTGGTGCGTATTAATCTGGTGCCTGTGGCGGAGGAATTACACGGGGACTATGTCAGCGATAAGAACTTTAAGCGACGCTTCCAGCTCTGGCTGAATACGCTGTGGACGGAAAAAGACGTGCTAATCGACAGGATTAAAGCCCAATACAACAACGCCGGTCATTGACCGGCGTTTTCTTTATTACTTCTTCTCAACCAGATACTTCACGGTGTCGGCATACTGCTGCACGAAGATGTCCATGCTGCTGGTATCCATCCCCTGCATATTCAGCTGGTACTTACCGTTAACATACATGGCTGGAACACCACGCAGTTGCAGATCGGCGGCCGCTTTTTCCTGCTGTGCCACGAGAGATTTCACGACAAAGCTGTTCCAGGCTGCATCGTATTCTTCACCCTTAACGCCTGCATCAACGAATACCTTACGGATATCAGCAGTGGTCTGTACAGACTGGGTTTTCTGCACGGCTTCAAACATCGGTGCAGTGATTTTGTCTTCCACGCCCAGGGCCATAGCGACTGCCCACGCCTGCGTTAAGTCTTTGCCCAGCGGGCCAAGGAACTCAACGTGATACTTGGTCATTTTGGTGCCTTCAGGCAGCTTCTTCTTCACGTTCTCGGAAACATGCAGAACCTGCTCGAACTCATAGCAGTGCGGGCAATAGAATGAGAAGAACTCCAGTACCTGAGGTTCTCCAGCTACAGGTTTGTCGAGGGTAATATACTGTTTACCATCGGTGAACTGTGCAGCCGAAGCGCTAAATGCCAGAATCATACCTGCCAGCGCCAGCCATATTTTTTTCATGATCAACTCTCTCCTGGATGTGTTCGATTAATACATTGGCGTTAATTGCAAAGGGGGTTCCTGCAGAACCTTTACCTGTTCAATAAATGTGGATATCTGGTTACGCCAGTAATCTTCTCCGGTAAGCCACGGGAAGTTTCTGGGAAACGCGGGGTCGTCCCAACGCCTGATTAACCATGCAAGATAATAAACAAAACGCATGGCGCGTAAAGGTTCGATTAATGCAATTTCGTCTGAATTAAAAGGGGTGAACTCCTCATAGGCTTCGATAATCGTCTCAAGCTGCATCCGCTGCTCAGCCTTATCGCCATTCAGCAGCATCCAGAGATCCTGAATCGCCGGTCCCATTCTCGCATCATCGAGGTCGACAAATAATGGTCCGTCACGCCAGAGGATATTTCCGGCATGGCAATCACCGTGCAGGCGCAGCGTTTTGACGTTGTTATCCCAGCGCGCTGTGACGGCGTTAATTAAATTATCCGTTGCGGCCAGAAATTCAGCTTTCAGCCCTGAGGGGATGAGCGTGGAGGTTTCAAATACCTGACGCGGTTCGAGCAGATATTCCGCAATGCCGATTGTGGGACGCGAAGTAAAGGCGCTTTTCTTACCCGTCTGATGTATGCGCCCTAAATAACGGGCAACCCATTCCATCTGATCGATATTATCGGCTTCAAATTGCCGGCCACCGAGGCTTGGGAAAACGGCAAAATAAAAACCCTGGTGCGACAGTAGCGTCTGACCATTGAACTGAAGAGGTGCGGCAACGGGAACGTCATCGGCTACCAGGTCGAGGGCGAACTGATGCTCTTCCTGGATCTGATCGACTGACCAGCGCTGCGGGCGATAAAATTTCACGACGAAGCGCTGACGATCCTCATCCTGAAACTGGTAGACGCGGTTTTCATAGCTGTTTAATGGGGTCAGACCTGAGTCCACCCGGATGCCCTGCTCAAACAGAGCATCCATAATGGTATCCGGGTGTAAGGTCTGGAAAGTAAAGGCCTGGTCGTTCATCCGATTATCCGGAAATTATACGAATGATTGAGGATATCATTTAACGGCGATTACGGTGGCGCCTCTTACAAGCTTTTACTCTTTAATTACGCCACGTGCGCGCAGCAGGGCTGTTTTGAAATCCTCTTCGTAATCTTTCTGAATACCGGGAATGACAGCATCTTTACCAGAATCGCGCATTTTCAGGTGATAGATCAGGATGTCATCGGAAAGGTCGGCCAGTTCGCCTTCATAACCTGACTCCTGCGCCAGTTTCTGTAAGAATTGCACGAGGTTAAGCTCTGGCTCTTTTTGCCAGGCTGGCTGGAGAAGTTCAATAACTTCATTCAGACGTTTACATTTCATGGTAATACTCCTTTCATTGAGAGTGACACGTTAGCAGGGTCAATCCCACAATAAAAGAGGCGATATTGTTGAGCCAGATAAGCACGATCACGGGTGTGGTGTTAGCCGGCGGCAAGGCATCCCGCATGGGGGGAGTCGATAAGGGCCTGCAGACGTTGAACGGCACACCGTTATGGCAGCACGTGGCACACACGCTGAGTAAACAAGTTAGTACGCTAGCCATCAGTGCTAACAAAAACCTCGCCGTTTATCGGGAAAGTGGACACCCCGTCTATCCCGACTCGCTGGCTGATTACCCGGGGCCGCTGGCGGGGATGCTTTCTGTTATGCAGCAGTGCGATGCCGAGTGGTTTCTGTTTTGCCCCTGCGATACACCGTTTATCCCCTATTGTCTGGCTGAGCGCTTTGTTAAACACAGGGAAACGTCAGCGGTTGTCTGGGCGCATGACGGCGAACGCGATCATCCAACCATTGCGCTAATGCACCGTCAGCTGATGCCGGAATTAAAGAACTACCTGGCGGCGGGAGAGCGTCGGGTGATGGTCTTTATGCGACAAGCTGGCGGACATTCTGTCGATTTTAGCGATATGAAACAGGCGTTTATTAACATCAATACTCTCGAACAGATAGACACTATGCAGAGGCACAAATGATACCTGTTTTAGCGATCGCCGCCTGGAGCGGTACGGGGAAAACCACCCTGTTAAAAGCCATTATCCCGGCGCTCTGCGCCAGAGGTGTACGCCCCGGGCTTATCAAACACACTCATCACAATATGGATGTCGATATTCCTGGTAAGGACAGCTATGAACTGCGCAGAGCTGGCGCGGCACAAACCATTGTTGCCAGCAGTAAACGTTGGGCCTTAATGACCGAGACACCGGACGCAAACGACCTTGATCTGCCTTACCTTATCAGCCGGATGGATCATTCGACGCTGGATCTGGTCCTGGTAGAGGGTTTTAAGCATGAACCGGTGGCAAAGATCCTGCTGTTTCGCAGCGATACCGGACATGAGGTTAATGAGTTAACGCTTGATGAGCATGTTATCGCGGTGGCCAGTGATATTTCACTGTCGCTTCAGGTACCGGTCCTGGATATCAATAATGCGGAGGAGATCGTCGGGTTCATTCAACAATGGATGAGGTCAAAGTAGGCCGGGTAAGGCGAAGCCGCCACCCGGCTTTTTTAACGCCCAACGCAAAAAGCCCATCCGTGAGGATGGGCTTTCGGCTTTAATTGATGCCTGGCAGTTCCCTACTCTCGCATGGGGAGACCCCACACTACCATCGGCGCTACGGCGTTTCACTTCTGAGTTCGGCATGGGGTCAGGTGGGACCACCGCGCTACAGCCGCCAGGCAAATTCTTGGTGCTCTGTACGCAATACTTTATCGCATCAGCCGCGTTGGCCGCGCTCGTAAAGTCAGTCACATACTTCAGTATGCTCCTTCCTTTCCTTCGCTTGCCGCCTTGCTGCTGCGCAAACTATTGTGTACTTAACTCTGAATCAATGCTGAAAATCTCTCAAATCCACCGAAACAGCTTCGGCGTTGTAAGGTTAAGCCTCACGGTTCATTAGTACCGGTTAGCTCAACGCATCGCTGCGCTTACACACCCGGCCTATCAACGTCGTCGTCTTCAACGTTCCTTCAGGACCCTCAAAGGGTCAGGGAGAACTCATCTCGGGGCAAGTTTCGTGCTTAGATGCTTTCAGCACTTATCTCTTCCGCATTTAGCTACCGGGCAGTGCCATTGGCATGACAACCCGAACACCAGTGATGCGTCCACTCCGGTCCTCTCGTACTAGGAGCAGCCCCCCTCAATTCTCCAGCGCCCACGGCAGATAGGGACCGAACTGTCTCACGACGTTCTAAACCCAGCTCGCGTACCACTTTAAATGGCGAACAGCCATACCCTTGGGACCTACTTCAGCCCCAGGATGTGATGAGCCGACATCGAGGTGCCAAACACCGCCGTCGATATGAACTCTTGGGCGGTATCAGCCTGTTATCCCCGGAGTACCTTTTATCCGTTGAGCGATGGCCCTTCCATACAGAACCACCGGATCACTATGACCTGCTTTCGCACCTGCTCGAGCCGTCACTCTCGCAGTCAAGCCAGCTTATGCCATTGCACTAACCTCCTGATGTCCGACCAGGATTAGCTGACCTTCGTGCTCCTCCGTTACTCTTTAGGAGGAGACCGCCCCAGTCAAACTACCCACCAGACACTGTCCGCAACCCGGATTACGGGTCTACGTTAGAACACCAGCCATTAAAGGGTGGTATTTCAAGGACGGCTCCACGCAGACTGGCGTCCACGCTTCAAAGCCTCCCACCTATCCTACACATCAAGGACCAGTGTTCAGTGTCAAGCTATAGTAAAGGTTCACGGGGTCTTTCCGTCTTGCCGCGGGTACACTGCATCTTCACAGCGATTTCAATTTCACTGAGTCTCGGGTGGAGACAGCCTGGCCATCATTACGCCATTCGTGCAGGTCGGAACTTACCCGACAAGGAATTTCGCTACCTTAGGACCGTTATAGTTACGGCCGCCGTTTACCGGGGCTTCGATCAAGAGCTTCGCGTTGCCGCTGACCCCATCAATTAACCTTCCGGCACCGGGCAGGCGTCACACCGTATACGTCCACTTTCGTGTTTGCACAGTGCTGTGTTTTTAATAAACAGTTGCAGCCAGCTGGTATCTTCGACTGATTTCAGCTCCACCCGCAGGGGCTTCACCTACATATCAGCGTGCCTTCTCCCGAAGTTACGGCACCATTTTGCCTAGTTCCTTCACCCGAGTTCTCTCAAGCGCCTTGGTATTCTCTACCTGACCACCTGTGTCGGTTTGGGGTACGATTTGGTGTTACCTGATGCTTAGAGGCTTTTCCTGGAAGCAGGGCATTTGTTGCTTCAGCACCGTAGTGCCTCGTCATCACACCTCAGCGTTAAAAAGGTACCGGATTTACCTGGAACCTCCGCCTACATGCTTAAACCGGGACAACCGTCGCCCGGCCAACATAGCCTTCTCCGTCCCCCCTTCGCAGTAACACCGAGTACAGGAATATTAACCTGTTTCCCATCGACTACGCCTTTCGGCCTCGCCTTAGGGGTCGACTCACCCTGCCCCGATTAACGTTGGACAGGAACCCTTGGTCTTCCGGCGAGCGGGCTTTTCACCCGCTTTATCGTTACTTATGTCAGCATTCGCACTTCTGATACCTCCAGCATGCCTCACAGCACACCTTCGCAGGCTTACAGAACGCTCCCCTACCCAACAACACATAGTGTCGCTGCCGCAGCTTCGGTGCATGGTTTAGCCCCGTTACATCTTCCGCGCAGGCCGACTCGACCAGTGAGCTATTACGCTTTCTTTAAATGATGGCTGCTTCTAAGCCAACATCCTGGCTGTCTGTGCCTTCCCACATCGTTTCCCACTTAACCATGACTTTGGGACCTTAGCTGGCGGTCTGGGTTGTTTCCCTCTTCACGACGGACGTTAGCACCCGCCGTGTGTCTCCCGTGATAACATTCCCCGGTATTCGCAGTTTGCATCGGGTTGGTAAGCCGGGATGGCCCCCTAGCCGAAACAGTGCTCTACCCCCGAGGATGAGTTCACGAGGCGCTACCTAAATAGCTTTCGGGGAGAACCAGCTATCTCCCGGTTTGATTGGCCTTTCACCCCCAGCCACAGGTCATCCGCTAATTTTTCAACATTAGTCGGTTCGGTCCTCCAGTTAGTGTTACCCAACCTTCAACCTGCCCATGGCTAGATCACCGGGTTTCGGGTCTATACCCTGCAACTTAACGCCCAGTTAAGACTCGGTTTCCCTTCGGCTCCCCTATACGGTTAACCTTGCTACAGAATATAAGTCGCTGACCCATTATACAAAAGGTACGCAGTCACACCCCGAAGGATGCTCCCACTGCTTGTACGTACACGGTTTCAGGTTCTTTTTCACTCCCCTCGCCGGGGTTCTTTTCGCCTTTCCCTCACGGTACTGGTTCACTATCGGTCAGTCAGGAGTATTTAGCCTTGGAGGATGGTCCCCCCATATTCAGACAGGATACCACGTGTCCCGCCCTACTCTTCGAGTTCACAGCAAGTGTGCTTTCGTGTACGGGAGTATCACCCTGTACCCTGCGACTTTCCAGACGCTTCCACTAACACACAAGCTGATTCAGACTCCGGGCTGCTCCCCGTTCGCTCGCCGCTACTGGGGGAATCTCGGTTGATTTCTTTTCCTCGGGGTACTTAGATGTTTCAGTTCCCCCGGTTCGCCTCGTTAGCCTATGTATTCAGCTAACGATAGTGCAACGAATTGCACTGGGTTTCCCCATTCGGACATCGCCGGGTCAAGGGTTCATATCACCTCGCCGGCGCTTTTCGCAGATTAGCACGTCCTTCATCGCCTCTGACTGCCAGGGCATCCACCGTGTACGCTTAGTCGCTTAACCTCACAACCCGAAGCTGTTTCACTTCGTGTTGTGAAAATTTGAGAGACTCGAACACACCTTTATCTGTTCTTATTACGGAGAACAGACACAGTGTGTCGTTTCAATTTTCAGCTTGATCCAGATTTTTAAAGAGCAAAACTTCGCAGCGCACCTTCGCAGGTACACTCTGAAGTTTTCAGGTTTTCGCAGTAAAGATGGTGGAGCTATGCGGGATCGAACCGCAGACCTCCTGCGTGCAAGGCAGGCGCTCTCCCAGCTGAGCTATAGCCCCATCGTGGTATCTCTGTACCGCCAATTTTTTCTGAGGCAAGGCGTGGTGACACGAAGCATACTGAAGTATGTGAGTGTCGCCGCAACGCAGCATCAGTAAAAATTTGGTAGGCCTGAGTGGACTTGAACCACCGACCTCACCCTTATCAGGGGTGCGCTCTAACCACCTGAGCTACAAGCCTGCAGAGATTTTTTACTGCTAATTTTCATCAGACAATCTGTGTGGACACTACAAAGGCAGGTTCTTTAAGGTAAGGAGGTGATCCAACCGCAGGTTCCCCTACGGTTACCTTGTTACGACTTCACCCCAGTCATGAATCACAAAGTGGTAAGCGCCCTCCCGAAGGTTAAGCTACCTACTTCTTTTGCAACCCACTCCCATGGTGTGACGGGCGGTGTGTACAAGGCCCGGGAACGTATTCACCGTAGCATTCTGATCTACGATTACTAGCGATTCCGACTTCATGGAGTCGAGTTGCAGACTCCAATCCGGACTACGACGCACTTTATGAGGTCCGCTTGCTCTCGCGAGGTCGCTTCTCTTTGTATGCGCCATTGTAGCACGTGTGTAGCCCTACTCGTAAGGGCCATGATGACTTGACGTCATCCCCACCTTCCTCCAGTTTATCACTGGCAGTCTCCTTTGAGTTCCCGGCCGGACCGCTGGCAACAAAGGATAAGGGTTGCGCTCGTTGCGGGACTTAACCCAACATTTCACAACACGAGCTGACGACAGCCATGCAGCACCTGTCTCAGAGTTCCCGAAGGCACCAAGCCATCTCTGGCAAGTTCTCTGGATGTCAAGAGTAGGTAAGGTTCTTCGCGTTGCATCGAATTAAACCACATGCTCCACCGCTTGTGCGGGCCCCCGTCAATTCATTTGAGTTTTAACCTTGCGGCCGTACTCCCCAGGCGGTCGACTTAACGCGTTAGCTCCGGAAGCCACGCCTCAAGGGCACAACCTCCAAGTCGACATCGTTTACGGCGTGGACTACCAGGGTATCTAATCCTGTTTGCTCCCCACGCTTTCGCACCTGAGCGTCAGTCTTTGTCCAGGGGGCCGCCTTCGCCACCGGTATTCCTCCAGATCTCTACGCATTTCACCGCTACACCTGGAATTCTACCCCCCTCTACAAGACTCAAGCCTGCCAGTTTCAAATGCAGTTCCCAGGTTGAGCCCGGGGATTTCACATCTGACTTAACAGACCGCCTGCGTGCGCTTTACGCCCAGTAATTCCGATTAACGCTTGCACCCTCCGTATTACCGCGGCTGCTGGCACGGAGTTAGCCGGTGCTTCTTCTGCGAGTAACGTCAATCACTGTGGTTATTAACCACAATGCCTTCCTCCTCGCTGAAAGTACTTTACAACCCGAAGGCCTTCTTCATACACGCGGCATGGCTGCATCAGGCTTGCGCCCATTGTGCAATATTCCCCACTGCTGCCTCCCGTAGGAGTCTGGACCGTGTCTCAGTTCCAGTGTGGCTGGTCATCCTCTCAGACCAGCTAGGGATCGTCGCCTAGGTGAGCCATTACCCCACCTACTAGCTAATCCCATCTGGGCACATCCGATGGCAAGAGGCCCGAAGGTCCCCCTCTTTGGTCTTGCGACATTATGCGGTATTAGCTACCGTTTCCAGTAGTTATCCCCCTCCATCAGGCAGTTTCCCAGACATTACTCACCCGTCCGCCACTCGTCACCCGAGAGCAAGCTCTCTGTGCTACCGTTCGACTTGCATGTGTTAGGCCTGCCGCCAGCGTTCAATCTGAGCCATGATCAAACTCTTCAATTTAAGTTTGATGCTCGTGAATTAAACTTCGTAATGAATTACGTGTTCACTCAGAGACTTGGTATTCATTTTTCGTCCGAGGACGTTAAGAATCCATGTCACTTTGAGTGCCCACACAGATTGTCTGATAAATTGTTAAAGAGCAGTGCAACGCGGCTTTCGCTCACCGTTGCGAGGTCCCGTATATTACGTTTTCCTCATTCAGAGTCAAGCGATTATTTTCCCTTTTCTCTGCCGGGCATTCATCGCTGAACCCCGCTGACCCGGCGGCTTGCGTGCCGTTGTTCCGTGTCAGTGGAGGCGCATTATAGGGAGTTCTTCGGCGCTGACAAGCGTAAAATTAAAAAAAACTACCAACCGTGTTTTTTTTCGCCAAAAGCCTCATCTTTTAGCCAGAAACGGTGCTAATTGCTGTTTTCGTCACCACAACCCGCCTGCAGGTGGCATACTTACTGGCATCAAGATTTAAGGAATATGCTTTATGCCTTTAAGCGCGCAACAGCTGGCGGCACAAAAAAACCTTTCCTATGTGCTGGCAGAAAAACTGGCACAGCGGATCCTGGCAGGTGTTTACATGCCTGGCAGCATCCTGCCGGGCGAACTGGAACTGGGGGAACAGTTTGGCGTGAGCCGAACGGCCGTTCGTGAAGCTGTGAAAACGTTAACCGCGAAAGGAATGGTGCTGCCCCGTCCGCGCATCGGTACGCGCGTGATGCCTCAGGGCAACTGGAACTTCCTCGATCAGGAGCTGCTCTCCTGGTGGATGACGGAAGATAACTTCCAGCAGGTTATTGATCACTTCCTTGTTATGCGCAGTAGCCTGGAGCCGCAGGCCTGCCTGCTGGCCGCAACGATCGGAACGGCAGAGCAAAAGGCCCGACTAAACACCCTGATGGATGAGATAGTTCATCTGAAGAAAAACTTTAACCGGGAACGCTGGATAGATGTGGATATGGCCTGGCACGAGCATATCTATGAGATGAGCGGTAATCCGTTCCTGACCTCTTTTGCCTCGCTCTTTCACTCTGTCTATCACACCTACTTTACCTCTATTACCCAGGATGAAGTGGTTAAGCTGGATTTACATCAGGCTATTGTCGATGCCATTCAGGACAGTGACGGGCCACGCGCCATGGCAGCCAGCCAGGCGCTGCTTGCCCCACCAGCACGGTAGCCATAACAACAGGAACTCGAATGACAGTAAAAAAAGCACGCAGTATGGCGGGCCTGCCGTGGATAGCGGCAATGGCCTTCTTTATGCAGGCCCTGGATGCGACCATCCTTAATACTGCCCTTCCCGCAATAGCCCAAAGCCTGAACCGTTCTCCGCTGGCCATGCAGTCGGCCATCATCAGTTATACCCTGACCGTTGCGATGCTGATCCCGGTGAGCGGCTGGCTGGCCGATCGCTTCGGCACCCGCCGTGTCTTTATGCTGGCGGTAACGTTGTTTACGCTGGGCTCGCTGGCTTGCGCACTCTCCAGTTCTCTGGGAGAGCTGGTTGTCTTCCGGGTAATCCAGGGGATAGGCGGCGCGATGATGATGCCGGTTGCGCGCCTGGCCCTGTTACGGGCCTACCCGCGCAGCGAGCTGTTGCCGGTGCTTAACTTTGTCACCATGCCGGGCCTGGTCGGGCCGATCCTCGGACCGGTACTGGGTGGCGTGCTGGTCACCTGGGCCAGCTGGCACTGGATATTCCTCATTAATATTCCGATTGGGATCGCCGGGCTTTTCTATGCCCGCAAATTTATGCCGAACTTCACCACCCCACGGCGTAAATTTGATATGGGCGGGTTTTTCCTGTTTGGCCTGAGCCTGGTGCTGTTTTCAAGCGGTATGGAGCTGTTCGGTGAGAAAGTGGTGGCGACCTGGCTGGCTATCTCCATCATTTTCAGCGGCATCGTTCTCTTCCTTCTTTATATCCGTCACGCGCGCCGTCATCCGACGCCGCTTATTTCGCTGTCGCTGTTTAATACTCGAACTTTCTCGGTGGGTATTGCCGGCAACATTGCCTCACGGTTGGGTACCGGTTGTGTTCCTTTCCTTATGCCGCTGATGCTACAGGTCGGGTTTGGTTACCCGGCACTGATTGCGGGCTGCATGATGGCGCCTACGGCGGTGGGCTCGATCCTCGCCAAATCCGGCGTGACGCAATTGCTGCGCCGGCTGGGCTACCGCAGGACGCTGGTTGGCGTGACAATATTTATCGGTGTGATGATTGCACAGTTCTCACTGCAGTCGGCGGCGTTGCCGGTATGGCTGCTGATCCTGCCGCTGTTTGTGCTGGGGATGGCGATGTCCATCCAGTTCACGTCGATGAACACCATTACCCTTGCCGATCTCAACGACGAGAATGCCAGCGGCGGTAACAGCGTGCTGGCGGTGACACAACAGCTGTCGATCAGTCTGGGGGTGGCGGTAAGTGCGGCAGTACTGCGTTTTTATGAAGGGTTCGACAACACAAATACTGTCGAACAGTTTCACTTCACCTTTATCACCATGGGCGTGCTGACGGTGATCTCGGCGCTGGTCTTTATGCTGCTAAAACCGAAGGATGGTCGTAATCTTATTAAAGATCGGCACAAACCTAAACAGACCCCCGTTCCATCAGAACAGGAGTAAGCTGCAGCCGCTGTTGTTGCAGAGCGGGCTGGGCGATACGGTGGATCAGGACATCAACCGCCAGCTCGCCCAGTTCATCTTTTGGCTGATGGATGGTGGTGAGCGGCGGCGTCATATACTGCGCCAGTTCGATATCGTCATACCCCACCACGGCGATATCGTCCGGGATACGCAGTCCCGCCTGATAAAGCGCCTTGTAAGCCCCTACCGCCATCGCATCATTACCAATAAAGACCGCCTGCGGGCGCTCCTTCTGGGCCAGTAGAGCCTGCATCGCCTCAAACCCGCCGCTAAATTCAAAGTCACCGGTGATTTGATAGCCCTCAGGCACCGGCAAACCGGCACGCGCCATCGCCACCAGGAACCCTTCCAGCCGCAGGCGGGCGGGGGTTTTATCCAGCGGACCGGTAATACAGGCGATGCGGGTGTGGCCTTTATCAATCAGATGCTGTGTCGCCATGTCCCCGCCCAGCAACGAGTTATCCTGGATGAGATCGCTGGTACCGTCGAACGGCGCCCAGTCCATCATCACCGTGGGAACGGAGGGGTAGCGCTGCATAATCTCGGGGGAGGGTTGGTGCGTTTCGGTGCACAGCAATAGCAATCCGTCGACGCGCTTTTGCATCAGCGTCTCCAGATTGCGGTTCATCCGCTGTTCGTCGCCTTCGGTATTGCATAACACCAGGCTGTAGCCACGCTCAAAACAGCTGCGCTCAACGCCGCGCACCAGTTCAGAATAAAAGGGGTTGGTACTGGCCGTAATGAGCATGCCAATGGTACGCGTCTGGTTGAGTTTCAGACTGCGCGCCAGGGCGGAAGGCGCATAATTGAGGGATTTAACGGCAGCCTCGACCTTCTCCCGAATCGCGTCGCTGACGAAGCGATCGTTATTGATGACGTGGGAGACCGTCGAAGTAGAGACGCCCGCCATGCGGGCGACATCTTTCATTGTGGCCAAGCGTTACCTCTGCTGACTTAAAAATTCATCGATCTCATTACGCCATGGTACAGAAGGCTGTGCACCTGGACGGGTCACCGCAATGGCCGCCGCCGCATGGGCAAAGCGGATTGCGTCATCCAGGTGTTCGCCTTCCAGCAGCGCCGTCACCAGCGCACCATTAAAGGTGTCGCCCGCAGCGATGGTATCGACAGCTTTCACCTTAAAGCCAGGAATGCGACGCCCTTCTCCCTCAACGCTGGCCCATACGCCGCGGCTGCCAAGAGTAATGATGACCGTGTGGATGCCTTTGTCGTGCAGGGCTTTCGCCGCGCGCGCCGCATCCTCATCGTTTTCAACGCGAATGCCCGTCAGCTTTTCGGCCTCGGTTTCATTCGGGGTAATAATGTCCACCAGCGCCAGAAGCTCGTCTGATAATACACGGGCTGGCGCGGGATTTAGTACGACAGTGGTATGATTTTCATGAGCAATTTTCGCTGCCGCCAGCACGCTTTCTACCGGGGATTCCAGCTGCATCAGCAGGGCGTCGGCACTGGCGATAAGCGCATGTTGCGCCGCCACTCGTTCAGGTATCAGCGCCGCGTTTGCCCCCGCATGAATACCGATGACATTCTCACCTTCTCCGTTGACAAAAATCAGCGCCACGCCGGTTGATTCACCGTCCACCACGCTCACTGGCGCAATATCGATGTTGTCGCTTTCCAGCTGCTGGCGAACGCGATCCCCGGTATCGTCATCGCCGGTACAGGCGATAAAGGCGATGTTCGCCCCGCTACGTCCGGCAGCGACCGCCTGGTTCGCGCCCTTGCCGCCAAAGGCGACCTGGTAGCGATGACCCGTTACGGTTTCGCCCGGTGTCGGGAAAGCGTCAAGGTTAAGAATGTGATCGGCATTAATACTGCCAAGGACGACGAGCTTACCTGCGGTTTTCATAGTTGAAGTGTCCATCAGAGAGTGCCACCGGGATGCCCCGGTGGCGTATGCCACTCTTTTCTTTATATGTTGTCCCTCAGGCAGCCTGCGACTGCCTGAATCGCATATTACTGCTTGATGACCAGTTTCAGGTCAACAGGGTATTTGGCCTGAACTTTCTCGCCCTTCAGCACTTTGTCAGCAGTCTGCACGCCAGTGGCGCCGATCTGCTCTGGCAGCTGAGCGATGGTCGCAGCCAGTTTGCCATCGTTTACCGCTTTTTCACCATCAGGCGTGCCGTCAAATCCAACCACCATCACATCAGATTTACCCGCAGTCTGCAGCGCACGCAGCGCGCCCAGCGCCATTTCATCGTTCTGTGCGAATACCGCTTTAACGTCCGGGTGCGCGGTCAGCAGGTTCTGCATGACGTTCAGGCCCTTAGTACGGTCGAAGTCTGCCGGCTGGCTGGCCAGTACGTTGAATTTGTGGGCAGCAACCGCCTGCTGGAAGCCTTCGCCACGCTCACGCGCTGCGGAAGTCCCGGCGATACCCTGCAGTTCGATAACCTTGGCGCCCTCGCCTGCTTTTTTGGCGATGTAGTCACCGGCGATTTTGCCGCCCAGCACGTTATCAGAGGCAATGTGGCTGACCACTTCGCCTTTAGATGCCTGACGGTCCAGGGTGATCACCGGGATGTTAGCCTGGTTTGCCATCTTCACGGCGTTACCTACCGCATCGGAATCGGTCGGGTTGATCAGCAGAATTTTGGTGCCGCGAACGGTTAAGTCCTGCACGTTAGCCAGCTCTTTTGCCGGGTTGTTCTGGGAGTCGAGGATCACCAGGTTGTAGCCCAGTTTGTCGGCCTCTTTCTGCGCGCCATCCTTCAGGGAGACGAAGAACGGGTTGTTCAGGGTAGAAACCACCAGCGCGATGGTATCTTTCGCCATGGCGTTTGCACTCACGGTTGCGCTCAGCGCGACAGCAGAAACCAGGGTAGCCAGTTTTTTCATGTTCATATCAAAGATGTCCTGTAGTGTCGTCAGTTACTGTTTTTTGTTGTCTACCAGTACCGCCAGCAAAATCACTACCGCTTTGACGATCATCTGGTAATAGGAAGAAACACCTAACAAATTCAATCCATTATTCAGGAAGCCGAGGATCAGCGCACCGATCAGCGTACCGACGATGCGGCCTTTCCCCCCGGCCAGGCTGGTGCCGCCCAGCACGACCGCGGCGATGGCATCCAGCTCATAGCCCGTACCGGCGGTCGGTTGCGCAGACGAGAGACGCGCCACTTCGATAATCCCCGCCAGCGAAGCCAGCAGGCCGCTCAGGGAGTAGACGATAACTTTGACTTTATTGACGCTGATACCGGACAGACGCGTCGCCGCTTCGTTCCCCCCCAGGGCATAGATATAGCGGCCCAGGCGGGTGTGATGCAACATGTACCACGCCGCGAGGAAGACTAACCCCATGATCCAGACCGGCGTCGGGATACCCAGCGGGCGGCCAATACCGAACCAGCCAAACAGATCGGCGTTGTCGGTAAAGCCGGTGTTAACCGGGCTGCCGTTGGTGTAAACCATGGTCACACCGCGCAGCAACAGCATCATCACCAGGGTAGCAATAAACGCCTGAACACGACCTTTCGCCACAATAACACCGGTAACAGCCCCAATAGCCGCACCCAGCGCCAGCGCCGCTGCAACGGCCACCAGCGCGTTGACTTCAATCCCTACAATTGAAGCAGCAACCGCGCCGGTGAGCGCCAGCAGGGAACCGACGGACAGATCGATACCCGAGGTCAGAATCACCAGCGTCATGCCCACCGCCATAATGGCGTTCACGGACGTCTGCTGGAGAATGTTGAACAGGTTATTAACGGTAAAAAAGTTCGGGCTCATGGTAGAGACAATCGCGATCAGCACCAGCAGGGCAATCAGCGATTTTTGTTCCATCAACCATGCCTTCGTGAAATAACGGCGTCCAGAAACAGCCTGGGTAGTCATCTTCTTACTCCTGATCCACGCGATTAAGCTTGCCCACAGCGGCAGCCATCAGAATTTCCTGGGTGGCCTGCTCGCGACTGAATTCACCGCCGAGATGCCCTTCATGCATGACGATAATGCGATCGCTCATGCCTAATACCTCTGGCATCTCGGAAGAGACCAGAATGATGCTTAGCCCGTCAGCCTTAAACTGGTTAATGAGCTGGTAAATCTCTTTTTTGGCGCCAACGTCCACGCCGCGCGTCGGTTCATCAAGAATCAGCACCTTCGGACGGGTCATCAGACCGCGGGCAATCGCCACTTTCTGCTGATTCCCGCCGGAGAGCAGCCCGATAGCCTGTTCCATCGACGGGGTTTTAACATTAAAGAGGCGGATAAAATCGCTGACTGCCTGCTGCTCGTCTTTATGCTTCAGACCACCGCCGCTGCGGCTGAAGTAGCGTAGCGCGGTTAAGGACATGTTCTCTTTCACCGACATGCCCAGTACCAGGCCATCGCGCTTACGGTCTTCGGAGATATAGACGATACCGTTCGCCAGGCCATCCTGCGGAGAACGGGTGACAACTTCATGACCATCAAGGGTGACATAGCCGCTGGTGCGCGGGTTGGCGCCATACAGCACCTTCATCAGCTCGGTACGCCCGGCGCCCATCAGCCCGGCCACGCCGAGGATCTCCCCCTGACGCAGGGTAAAGCTGACATCATGCACCCCAGGGCCAGACAAATTGTCGACCTTCAGGCGGATCTCGCCCGGCGCTTTATCGATACGTGGATACTGGTCTTCCAGCTTACGTCCCACCATCATCTCAATCAGCGTATCTTCGGTGAGGGTCACCACTTCACGCTCGGCAATAAACTGCCCGTCGCGGAAGACGGTGACGTCATCGCAAATCTCGAAGATCTCTTTCATACGGTGGGAGATATAGACAATGCCGCGCCCCTGCGCTTTCAGCTCGCGGATCACGCGGAACAGGGAGTCGGTTTCGGTATCGGTGAGGGCGTCGGTCGGTTCATCCATCACGATAACCCGGGATTCGAAACTCAGGACCTTGGCGATTTCGACCATCTGCTGATCGCCGATAGAGAGTTCGCCCACCAGACGATCGCTCTTAAAGCGCAGATTCAGCTTCGCCAGCAGTTTGTCGGCTTCGGCATACATCTGTTTCCAGTCGATTTTGCCAAAGCGGTTAACAAACTCACGCCCCAGGAAGATGTTCTCCGCGATGGAGAGCTGCGGGATGAGGTTCAGCTCCTGGTGGATGATGCCTATCCCGGCTTCCTGGGAGGATTTCGGGCCGTTGAAGGTGGTCTCTTTTCCCAGCCACAGCAGCGAACCGGCATCGCGTTGATAGATCCCGGTCAGCACTTTCATCATGGTGGATTTGCCAGCGCCGTTTTCGCCCACCAGCGCCATCACGCGCCCGGCGTAAACATTCAGCGCGGCCCCGGAGAGGGCTTTGACGCCCGGGAACGATTTATCGATCCCTTTCAGTTGCAGTAGTGCGTCCATGATGGCCTCAGAAGGTGACGCCAGCACAGAGAATGATATTCGCATACGGGGAACACTCCCCGCTGCGAATCACCGCCTGGCTGTCAGCGGTATTTTTCTTGAACTGCTCGTGCGTTATGTAACTTATTTTTATGGTGTTTCCCTGGTGTTGTTGCAGTTGCTTGATGTGGCCAAGCAACGTTTCGTGGAGCTGCGGATTATGTTGTTTGATTTCCGTTGCGAGAATGGCTTCCTCAACCTGCATCTCGGTTGTCACCACATCCAGCACCTGCATAAACGTGGGCACGCCCTGCGTTAATGCCAGATCAATACGCGTTGTGCTGTGGGGAATGGGTAAACCCGCATCACAAACTACCAGCGTATCGGTATGCCCGAGACGGGAGATGACCGATGAGACTTCAGA
This sequence comes from Leclercia sp. LSNIH1, assembly GCF_002902985.1. Taxonomy (NCBI): domain Bacteria; kingdom Pseudomonadati; phylum Pseudomonadota; class Gammaproteobacteria; order Enterobacterales; family Enterobacteriaceae; genus Leclercia; species Leclercia sp. LSNIH1. The sequence goes on from NZ_CP026167.1 coordinate 907,349, forward strand.
GTTGAGTACCGTGCCTTTCTTCATTTTCTTGCTCCACTAGCGAAACGTTTCGCTGACATCAGTTTTATCTTACCGATGCGCAGAAAACCACCATGACGTAACAGATTTGTGATCGTTGTCGAAACGTTTCGCTAAGTGAAATGGGGAGATAAATATGGCGGTCAGGCATGGGTTTTGTAGGCCGGGTAAGCGAAGCGCCACCCGGCATTTTCAGGAGGGATTAAATCTCGACTTGCGTCCCCAGCTCAATCACGCGGTTAGGCGGGATCTCGAACTGGTCAGGCGCGCGCAGGGCGTTACGCTGGAGAATAAGATAGAGCTTCCCACGCAGGCGCAGATACCACGGGCGTTTGCCGATGATCAGCGACTCGTGGGACATAAAGAACGAGGTCTCCATCATCCGGCAGCTTAAACCCTCCAGACCGCAGCGGTGGAACACCTCTTCCACGTTCGGGGTTTCACGCCAGCCGTAGCTGGCCACCACCCGCCAGAAGGTGGGCGACAGCTGCTCTATCTGCACCCGGCGGACGTTATGCACATAGGGCGCATCCTCGGTACGCAGGGTCAACAGGATCACCCGCTCGTGCAGCACTTTGTTGTGCTTGAGGTTGTGCATCAGGGCAAACGGGATCACGTTCAGCGCGCGCGACATATAGACCGCAGTGCCGGGTACGCGCACCGGCGGAGATTTCTCCAGCGAGGCAATCATCGCCTCCAGAGAATTACCGTGTTCATGCATCCGGCGCAGCAGGCGGAAACGCTCGCTCTTCCAGGTGGTCATCACAATGAACATCACCAGACCCAGCGTCAGCGGCAGCCAGCCGCCGGAGACAATCTTGTCGAGGTTCGCGGAGAACAGCGGCACGTCAATACAGAGGAAGCCGACCAGAATCATCCCCACAAGGAATTTATTCCAGTGCCAATTCCGGTACGCCACCGTGGTAGAGAGGATCGAGGTCAGCACCATCGTACCGGTAACGGCAATACCGTAGGCCGCCGCCAGGTTACTGGAGTGCTCGAAGCTGACGATAACAATTACCACCGCGACATAAAGCAGCCAGTTAACGAAAGGAATGTAGATCTGGCCCGACTCCATCTCGGAGGTATGGATGATACGCATTGGCGAAAGATAGCCCAGACGTACCGCCTGGCGGGTCAGGGAGAAGACGCCGGAAATCACCGCCTGAGAAGCAATCACCGTCGCCAGCGTCGCCAGGATCAGCATCGGCACCAGCGCCCAGTCAGGTGCCAGCAGGAAGAACGGGTTTTTAATCGCCTCCGGATGTTTGAGCAGCAGCGCCCCCTGGCCGAAGTAGTTCAGCACCAGCGACGGCAGCACCACTAAAAACCAGGCCACGCGAATAGGCAACTTACCGAAGTGGCCCATATCGGCATAGAGCGCTTCAACACCGGTAATAGAGAGCACCACCGCGCCCAGCGCGATAAACGACACGGTTTTGTATTCGAGGAAGAAATGCACTGCCCACATCGGATTCAGGGCATGCAGCACTTCCGGGTTAGCAATGATGCTGCGTAACCCCAGCGCCGCCAGGATCAGGAACCAGGAGAGCATAATCGGCGCGAAGAGTTTGCCCACCAGCCCGGTACCGTGTTTCTGAATAACAAACAGCAGGGTCAAAACAAGTATGGCCAGCGGGACAACCCACTCATCAAGATGCGGCGCGATAATCTCAAGCCCCTCTATCGCCGACAGCACCGAGATAGCAGGGGTGATCACCACTTCACCATAGAAGAAGCTGCCACCCACCAGGCCAATGATGACCAGGAACGAGGTCATTCTGGCGGACGTATTGCGTCCGGCAAGCGACATCAGGGTCAGGATCCCACCTTCACCGGCGTTATCTGCACGCATCACGAAGGAGAGATATTTAACAGAAACCACCAGGATCAGCAGCCAGAAGATCAGGGACAGAAAACCAAACACAGCGTCGCGTTCAACGCCAAATCCAAACTGACCGGACAAACATTCGCGCAGCGTATAAAGCGGGCTGGTGCCGATATCACCGTAGACAACGCCGATCGCCGCGAGCGTAATTGCGGGTAATGATTGCTTATTATCAGTGCTCATAGACTAGTCTTTTCGTTTAAATAACAAATGTGTGCTTAGTCCCTTGGCCCACAAAAAGCGCACAGTATGCACGATTAATCTTAGAATCGTACCCCTAAATGCCACCTCATTAACGTAGCGCAAAGAAAATAGCACCGTGGTTCAGTCTATTACCAGCCCGGAACGAAACGTCTATACTCGCTTCAATTAGCCGGGGGTACGGCGAAAGGATGCAAAAACAATTATGGCTCACACTCATTTATTAGCAGAAAGAATTTCCCGTCTCAGCGGTGCACTGGAGAAAGGGCTCTATGAACGTAGCCACGCCATTCGCCTCTGTTTACTGGCGGCGTTGAGCGGCGAAAGCGTATTTCTGCTGGGGCCGCCCGGCATCGCAAAAAGCCTGATTGCCCGCAGGCTGAAGTTCGCTTTTCAGCACGCCAGGGCGTTTGAATACCTGATGACCCGCTTTTCCACGCCGGAAGAGGTCTTTGGTCCGCTCTCCATTCAGGCGTTAAAAGATGAAGGGCGGTACGAACGGTTAACCACCGGCTATCTGCCGGAAGCGGAAATTGTCTTTCTCGATGAGATCTGGAAAGCCGGCCCGGCGATCCTGAATACCCTGCTTACCGCCATTAACGAACGCCGGTTTCGCAACGGCGCGCATGAGGAGAAAATTCCGATGCGCCTGCTGGTGGCAGCATCCAACGAACTGCCCGAAGCCGACAGCAGCCTCGAAGCCCTGTATGACCGTATGCTGATCCGCCTGTGGCTCGATAAGGTGCAGGACAAAGCGAACTTCCGCTCGCTGCTGACCAGCCAGCAGGATGAAAACGATAACCCGGTGCCTGCCGCATTGCAGGTGACGGACGAGGAGTATCAGCAGTGGCAGCAGGACATTGGCAAAATCACCCTGCCTGATGCGGTGTTCGACTTGGTCTTTATGCTGCGCCAGCAGCTTGATGCCCTGCCGGGGGCGCCTTACGTCTCCGATCGCCGCTGGAAGAAAGCCATCCGCCTGCTGCAGGCCAGCGCGCTGTTCAGCGGTCGCGATGCGGTGGCGCCAATCGATCTGATCCTGCTGAAGGATTGCCTCTGGCACGACGCCAGCGGCATGAATCTGATGCAGCAGCAGCTGGAAATATTGATGACCGGACACGCGTGGGGACAGCAGGAGATGTTGAACCAGCTCGGGGCCATTACCCAGCGCCGCCTTCAGCTTCAGCAGCAGCAGAGCGACAAAACCGCCCTGCGCGTTATCCGTCAGAGCGGCATGTTCGCCCGTCGCCCACACTATGAATTACCGGCAGAACTGAGTGATACCACCCTGACGCTGCTCCTCCAGCAGCCGCTCAAGCTCCACGATATGCAGGTAATTCACATCACCCTCGAGCGGGAAACGCTGGCGCAGTGGCTGACCAAAGGCGGCGAGATCCGCGGCAAACTCAACGGCATTGGTTTCGCCCAGCCGCTCAACATGGAAGTGGACGGCAGCCTGCATCTGGTGATCCGCGACGTCAGTTTGCAGGGATCGCGTCTTGCGCTGCCCGGAACCGCGTCGGAAAGCGTGCCGGAAGAGATCAAACAGCAGCTGGAAGCGCTGGATAATCAGTGGCACCTCCAGCACACGCGCTTCAGCGAGCAGCAAAAATGTCTGTTCATCCACAGCGACTGGCTGGGGCGGATTGAAGCCAGCCTGCAGGATGTGAGCGCGCAGATCAAACAGGCGCGTCAATGCTGACGCTGGATACCCTCAACGTCATGCTTGCCGTCGGCGAGGAGGGCATGATCGAAGAGATCATCCTCACTCTGCTGGCCTCGCCGCAGCTGGCGATCTTTTTCGAAAAATTCCCGCGCCTTAAAACCGCCATTACCGACGATCTTCCTCGTTGGCGGGAAAATCTCCGTAAAAGGCTGAAAGATACCCGCGTCCCGCCGGAACTCACCGAAGAGGTGATGTGTTATCAGCAGAGCCAGTTACTCTCTACCCCCCAGCTTATCGTCCAGCTGCCGCAGATTTTAACCCTGCTGGACAAGGTTCACTCCCCCTTTGCCGGCCAGGCGCGGCAGCTGGTGGTGGATAACGCCACCTTTACCCCCGCCCTGCATACCCTCTTTTTACAGCGCTGGCGGCTGAGCCTGGTGGTGCAGGCCACCTCCCTGAATCAGCAGTTACTGGAAGAGGAGCGCGAACAGCTGCTCAGCGAAGTACAGGAGCGGATGACCCTGGCCGGGGCGCTGGAGCCGGTACTGGTGGAGAATGAAAATTCCGCCGGTCGCCTCTGGGATATGAGCGCCGGTCAGCTCAAGCGGGGGGATCATCAGCTTATCGTTCGCTACGGCGATTTTCTGGCACAGCAGCCGGAGCTGATGCAACTGGCGGAACAGCTGGGCCGTTCGCGGGAGGCGAAGTCGGTGCCAAAAAAGGATGCCCCGCTGGAAACCTTCCGCACCCTGGTGCGCGAACCGGCGACGGTGCCGGAGCAGGTGGACGGACTGCAGCAGAGCGATGACATTCTGCGCCTGCTGCCGCCAGAGCTGGCGACCCTCGGCATCACAGAACTTGAGTACGAATTTTACCGTCGGCTGGTGGAGAAGCAGCTCCTCACTTACCGTCTGCAAGGCGATGCCTGGCGGGAGAAGGTGAGCCAGCGCCCGGCAGTGCATCAGGATTTCGACGAACAACCCCGCGGGCCGTTTATCGTCTGCGTGGATACGTCCGGTTCGATGGGAGGATTCAACGAGCAGTGCGCCAAAGCCTTCTGTCTGGCTCTGATGCGCGTGGCGCTCGCCGACAGACGACGTTGCATTATCATGCTGTTTTCCAGCGAGGTGGTGGGCTACGAACTCTCGGGCCAGCACGGTCTGGAGCAGGCGATCCGTTTCTTAAGCCAGCGCTTTCGCGGCGGTACCGATCTCGCCAGCTGTTTTCGCGCCATTATTGAGCGGATGCAGGGCGGCGAGTGGTATGACGCCGACGCGGTGGTGATTTCAGACTTTATTGCCCAGCGGCTGCCGGAAGAGGTGGTGAGTAAGGTGAAGGTACTGCAGCAGGTCCACCAGCATCGTTTTCATGCCGTGGCGATGTCCACACATGGAAAACCCGGCATCATGCGCATCTTCGATCATATCTGGCGCTTTGATACCGGGTTGCGTAGCCGCCTGCTGCGGCGCTGGAAACGCTAATTACAGCAGGGCGTCGACGCTGTCACGAACCTGCTGCGGCCATACGCCACACTGAACCTGGCCGATATGGGAGAGTTGCAGCAGTAACATGGTCAGACGAGACTGGCCGATACCGCCGCCGATGGTCTGCGGCATCTCGCCACGCAGCAGCGCCTGGTGCCACTCCAGCTTAAGGCGATCTTCATCACCGGTAATAGCCAGCTGGCGCTTCAGCGCCTCGGCATCCACGCGGATCCCCATGGAAGAGAGTTCAAACGCATCTTCCAGCACCGGGTTCCAGACCAGAATATCGCCGTTCAGGCCCGCCAGGCCGCTCTCGCCTTCGCTGCTCCAGTCATCATAATCCGGCGCACGTACATCGTGACGCTGACCATGAGACAGCTTGCCGCCGATCCCGATCAGGAATACGGCCCCTAACTCTTTGGCGATCGCACGCTCACGCCCTTTGGCATCCAGATCCGGGAAGCGGCTCAGCAGCTCCTGGCTGTGAACAAAGTGGATCGTCTCCGGCAGGAACGGGGTCAGGCCAAACTCTTTGCTGACCGCCGCCTCGGTGGCTTTGATCCCGGCATAAATGGCTTCTACCGTCGCTTTCAGCGTACCGGTATGACGTTCGCCATCACCCATAACGCGTTCCCAGTCCCACTGGTCAACGTAAACAGAGTGAATCGCGGTAAGACGGTCTTCATCGGGGCGAAGGGCTTTCATGTGCGTGTAAAGCCCTTCGCCCGCGCTGAAGTCGTGTTGTCCCAGGGTTTGACGCTTCCACTTCGCAAGGGAATGGACCACTTCGAACTGGGCGTCTGGCAGTGTTTTCACTTTCACCTGAACCGCTTTTTCGCAACCAGACAGGTTGTCCTGCGTCCCGTCGCCCACGCGGCTTAAGATAGGTGCCTGGACTTCAACCAGGCCCAGCTTCTCTTCCAGCTGGCGGGAAAAGTGGGATTTAACGAAACTGATCTGGCGTTGTTGTGCGATGTAAGCGGTTTTCATTATTTATACTCCTGCGTCCTGTTGGCATTGATTAAGCAACAAAAAAGAGCCTCTTTCAATAATCCAACAATAAAACTCCCAACTCACTTTTAAATCGCTAAAATTACCCGCTAAAATAGAGTGATTCATTAATCTTCATAAGAAAAAGCTATGGAAAATTATCAGATCGACAATCTGGACCGCGGCATTCTCGAGGCGCTGATGGCTAACGCACGTACCGCCTACGCAGAACTGGCAAAACAGTTTGGCGTCAGCCCGGGGACCATTCACGTGCGCGTAGAGAAGATGAAACAGGCGGGGATCATTACCGGCGCCCATATTGACGTCAGTCCGAAACAGCTGGGGTATGACGTCTGCTGTTTTATCGGCATCATCCTTAAGAGCGCTAAAGACTACCCTTCAGCGCTGGCAAAACTGAATGCGCTGGATGAAGTGACCGAGGCCTACTACACCACCGGCCACTACAGCATCTTTATTAAGGTGATGTGCCGATCGATCGACGCTTTGCAACAGGTACTTATCAACAAGATCCAAACAATCGATGAAATTCAGTCCACCGAGACGTTGATCTCCCTGCAGAACCCGATCATGCGTACCATCCGCCCGTAGCCGGGCAAAATAATTACCACATTTTCCACAGGTAGATCCCAGCTCGTTCACAGCGTACAATGTCCTCCTGTTTATCTGAGCGAGCGATCAATGGCGGACATTACTCTTATTAGCGGCAGCACCCTTGGCGGCGCTGAATATGTCGCGGAACACCTGGCCGAAAAGCTGGAAGACGCGGGCTTTTCTACTGAAACGCTGCATGGACCGTTATTAGAGGATCTCCAGCTCGACGGGATCTGGCTGTTGATCACCTCCACCCACGGTGCGGGGGATCTTCCGGATAACCTTCTTCCTTTATATGAAGAGTTAAAAGAGCAGCAGCCCGACCTGACGAACGTCCGGTTTGGTGCCATTGGTATTGGCAGCCGGGAGTACGACACCTTCTGCGGCGCCGTTGAGAAGGTCGAGACCGAACTGAAGTCCTGCGGGGCACAACAGATCGGTGAAACGCTGAAGATCAACATCCTCGATCATGATATTCCGGAAGATCCAGCCGAACTTTGGCTGGCGGAATGGAAAAATTTACTCAAAACAGATTAAAGATCGTGCGATCAGATGTGGATAACTCTGGTTAAAAGCTTGGATCAACCGGTAGTTATACAAAGAACAACCCGTGATGACTTTTTGTGCTGTGCATAACATCACGATCTGATCCCAGCTTATACGTCACAGGATCACCGATCATTCACAGCAAACGATCCTCTCTAAGCACATGATCTTCTTTGGGAGATCCGGCTTATCCACAGAAACCCGCGATCCTAATAAGAGATCACAATAAAACAGATCTCTAAATAAAAAGATCTTCTTTTTAATAGCCAGGATCCCAGTGCTTTCTCGAACGACTAAAGTTGAGTAGAATCCACGGCCCGGGCTTCAATCCATTTTCTTACCGCTTTACGCGAGGCAGACCACCATGTTTTATCAGGATCCTTTTGACGTCATTATCATTGGCGGGGGTCATGCAGGCACCGAGGCCGCAATGGCCGCGGCGCGAATGGGTCAGCAGACCCTGCTTTTGACACACAATATCGACACGCTAGGACAGATGTCCTGTAATCCGGCGATTGGCGGCATTGGGAAAGGACACCTGGTAAAAGAAGTGGATGCACTTGGCGGCCTGATGGCAACCGCGATCGATCATGCGGGTATCCAGTTTAGGATACTAAACGCGAGCAAAGGCCCCGCCGTTCGGGCGACCCGTGCTCAGGCGGACCGCGTGCTCTACCGCCAGGCCGTACGCACCGCGCTGGAGAATCAGCCGAACCTGATGATCTTCCAGCAGGCGGTTGAGGATCTGATTGTGGAAAACGATCGTGTCGTTGGCGCCGTGACCCAGATGGGTCTGAAGTTCCGTGCCAAAGCCGTCGTGCTGACCGTCGGGACCTTCCTTGACGGCAAAATTCATATCGGACTGGACAACTACAGCGGTGGCCGTGCTGGCGATCCGCCGTCCATTCCCCTTTCACGCCGTCTGCGCGAGCTGCCGCTGCGCGTCAGCCGCCTGAAAACCGGTACGCCACCGCGTATCGACGCCCGCACCATTGATTTCAGCGTGCTGGCCCAACAGCACGGCGATAACCCGATGCCGGTCTTCTCGTTCATGGGTAGCGTGGATCAACATCCGCGCCAGGTGCCGTGCTATGTCACGCACACTAACGAGAAAACACATGACGTGATCCGCAGTAACCTCGATCGCAGCCCGATGTATGCCGGTGTGATCGAAGGGATCGGCCCACGCTACTGCCCGTCGATCGAAGACAAGGTAATGCGCTTCGCCGATCGTAACCAGCACCAGATCTTCCTGGAGCCTGAAGGGCTGACCTCCAACGAGATCTACCCGAACGGTATCTCCACCAGCCTGCCTTTCGACGTGCAGATGCAGATCGTCCGTTCCATGCAGGGGATGGAGAATGCGAAGATCGTCCGTCCGGGCTATGCCATTGAGTATGACTTCTTCGATCCACGTGACCTGAAGCCAACCCTGGAGAGCAAATTTATCCAGGGGCTCTTCTTCGCCGGTCAGATCAACGGCACAACCGGTTACGAAGAGGCTGCCGCTCAGGGGCTGCTGGCTGGTCTGAACGCCGCGCGCTTCTCGGCCGAAAAAGAGGGCTGGGCGCCGGGTCGTTCTCAGGCTTATCTGGGCGTACTGGTGGACGACCTCTGCACCCTCGGCACCAAAGAGCCGTACCGCATGTTTACCTCCCGCGCGGAATACCGTCTGATGCTGCGTGAAGACAACGCCGACCTGCGCCTGACCGAAATCGGTCGTGAGCTGGGGCTGGTGGATGATGCACGCTGGGCGCGCTTCAACGAGAAGCTGGAGAACATCGAGCGTGAACGTCAGCGCCTCAAATCGACCTGGGTCAACCCAACAGCCGAGTCTGTAGACGAAGTGAATGCTCACCTGTCTGCGCCGCTCTCCCGTGAAGCCAGCGGGGAAGATCTGCTCCGCCGTCCGGAGATGACCTACGACCAGCTAATCCAGATGACGCCGTTTGCGCCGGGTCTGGAGGATGTCCAGGCTGCTGAACAGGTCGAAATCCAGGTGAAATACGAAGGCTATATCGCCCGTCAGCAGGATGAGATCGAGAAACAGCAGCGTAACGAGAGTACGATCCTGCCCGCCACGCTGGATTACCGTCTGGTTAACGGCCTCTCCAACGAGGTGATCGCCAAGCTGAATGACCATAAACCGTCGTCTATCGGCCAGGCATCGCGTATTTCAGGCGTCACGCCTGCGGCCATCTCCATTCTGCTGGTGTGGCTGAAAAAACAGGGTATGCTGCGCCGCAGCGCTTAATTGTAAGAACTGCCCGGTGGCGCTGCGCTTACCGGGCCTACAGAATTCCGTAGGGCGGGCTCGCGTAGCGCCACCCGCCCACACCTATCTCAACAGGTATTCGCCGTGCTCAACAAACTCACTCGTCTGCTGGAACAAGCCGGTATTTCGCTCACCGATCACCAGAAAAATCAGCTGGTGGGGTATGTCGACATGCTGAACAAATGGAACAAGGCCTATAATCTCACCTCGGTTCGCGATCCGAACGAGATGCTGATTCGTCACATCCTCGACAGCATCGTGGTGGCGCCGCATCTCAAAGGAGAGCGTTTTATCGACGTGGGAACGGGGCCGGGTCTGCCAGGTATTCCACTCTCTATCGTTCGTCCCGAGAGCCATTTCACGCTGCTGGACAGCCTGGGCAAGCGCGTACGCTTCCTGCGTCAGGTTCAGCATGAACTGAAGCTGGAAAACATTTATCCGGTGCAGAGTAGGGTAGAGGCGTTCCCCGCCGAGCCGCCATTTGATGGTGTGATCAGCCGGGCCTTTGCCTCGCTCAATGACATGATCGACTGGTGTAAGCATCTGCCTGCGGAAAATGGCCGCTTCTATGCCCTGAAAGGGGTGCTGCCGGAAGACGAAATCGCGCAGATGCCTGAAGGTTTTGAGGTGGAAGAGGCGATTAAATTGCATGTTCCCCAGCTGGAAGGCGAGCGTCATCTGGTGATCGTTAAGCCAAAATATTTTTAAAAATATAATAAAAAATGTGGAATTTGTGCTGTTCTTAGGATGTTAAAAATTACGCGACAGGCTAAGAAATAGACAAGGTTAATTTAACCACTTTTTTACTGGGGATTTTCTTTGGGTTAACCTGGACATGTAGTTAACCCAAAAGATAATAAACACCGAAAATATCAGCTTGCTAAAAGTAGGGAAGAGTAATCAGATTGTAATGTTAAATATTTATTAAAAATGTCAATAAAAGGTTTTTGTTGTATACAGGGCTGTTTTGAGAATAGTTGCTGAAATTAATCTTTAATATCATAAAGATGAAATATAACGTTTTACCGCTTTAATTTATTCGACCTTATCGTAAATGTGTATTTTGTGATCTCGTGCACGCTTTATCGTCAACGTTTCCGCGTTGTTTGCAGTTTTGACGCGCCATTCATAGTTTGACGAAAAGTTAAGAAATAGCGCCGGGGAAAAATATTTAAACATTTATTCACCTTTTCGCTACTTATTGTTTGAAATCACGGGGACGCACCGTATAATTTGTCCGCTTTTTGCTGCTTGACTCTGAGCCTTAAAGAACGTTTTATACGACACGCGACATACCTCGAAGTGAGCAGGAGTAAAAACGTGATATCAGTGTCGCTCTTGAGTCGAAACGTTGCTCGTAAGCTTCTGTTCATTCAGTTTCTGGCGGTGATGGCAAGTGGATTGCTGTTCTGCCTCAAAGACCCCTTCTGGGGCATCTCTGCGGTAAGCGGAGGTTTGGCAGTGGTTGTGCCAAACATGTTGTTTATGATTTTTGCCTGGCGTCATCAGGCGCATACACCTGCCAAAGGCCGCATGGCCTGGTCCTTCGCCCTCGGCGAAGTGTGTAAGGTGTTGCTGACCTTTGCCCTCCTGGTGGTGGCGCTGGCGGTTTTTAAAGTGGTATTTTTGCCGCTGATAGTGACGTGGGTTTTGGTGCTGGTGGTACAAATTCTGGCGCCAGCTGTAATCAATAACAAAGGGTAAAAGGCATCATGGCTTCAGAAAATATGACGCCGCAGGATTACATAGGTCACCATCTGAACAACCTTCAGTTGGACTTACGTACATTCTCGCTGGTGGATCCGCATAACCCCCCAGCCACCTTCTGGACGATTAATATCGACTCCATGTTCTTCTCGGTGGTACTGGGTCTGTTGTTCCTGGCCATTTTCCGCGGCGTTGCGAAACGTGCGACCAGCGGCGTTCCAGGGAAATTCCAGACGTTTATCGAAATGATCATTGGCTTTGTCCACGGTAGCGTCAAAGACATGTACCACGGTAAGAGCAAGGTAATTGCACCGCTGGCGCTGACCGTATTTGTCTGGGTCTTCCTGATGAACCTGATGGACCTGCTGCCGATCGACCTGCTGCCGTTTATCGGCGAGCATATCTTCGGTCTGCCTGCGCTGCGTGTGGTGCCGTCTGCTGACGTGAACATCACCCTGTCTATGGCGCTGGGCGTATTCATCCTGATTCTTTTCTACAGCATCAAAATGAAAGGTGTAGGCGGTTTCGTGAAAGAGCTTACCCTGCAGCCGTTCAACCACTGGGCGTTTATTCCGATCAACCTGATTCTGGAAGGCGTTAGCCTGCTGTCCAAACCGATTTCCCTCGGTCTGCGACTGTTCGGCAACATGTATGCGGGTGAGCTGATTTTCATTCTGATCGCGGGTCTTCTGCCGTGGTGGTCACAGTGGGTTCTGAATGTGCCGTGGGCCATTTTCCACATCCTGATCATTACGCTGCAAGCCTTTATCTTCATGGTTCTGACGATCGTCTATCTGTCGATGGCGTCTGAAGAGCACTGATTCTTTACCAACACTACTACGTTTTAACTGAAACAAACTGGAGACTGTCATGGAAAACCTGAATATGGATCTGCTGTACATGGCTGCCGCTGTGATGATGGGTCTGGCGGCTATCGGTGCTGCGATCGGTATCGGCATCCTCGGGGGTAAATTCCTGGAAGGCGCAGCGCGTCAGCCAGATCTGATTCCTCTGCTGCGTACTCAGTTCTTTATCGTTATGGGTCTGGTGGATGCTATCCCGATGATCGCTGTAGGTCTGGGTCTGTACGTGATGTTTGCTGTCGCGTAGTAAGTCGTTTAAACCCTAAGCCACAGTTGTAAATTTAAAGAGGTATTGTGCTGTGAACATGAACGCAACAATCCTCGGCCAGGCCATCGCGTTTGTTATCTTTGTCTGGTTCTGCATGAAGTATGTATGGCCGCCTTTAATGGCTGCCATCGAAAAACGTCAGAAAGAAATTTCTGACGGCCTGGCTTCTGCAGAACGCGCTAAGAAAGATTTGGACCTTGCACAGGCCAACGCGACCGACCAGCTGAAAAAAGCGAAAGCGGAAGCCCAGGTAATCATCGAGCAGGCGAACAAACGTCGTTCTCAGATCCTGGACGAAGCGAAAGCTGAAGCAGAACAGGAACGTACTAAAATCGTGACACAAGCGCAGGCAGAAATTGATGCCGAGCGTAAACGTGCTCGCGAAGAGCTGCGTAAGCAGGTCGCGATTCTGGCTGTTGCTGGCGCCGAGAAGATCATCGAACGTTCCGTGGATGAAGCTGCTAACAGCGACATCGTGGACAAACTTGTCGCTGAACTGTAAGGAGGGAGGGGCTGATGTCTGAATTTGTTACGGTAGCTCGCCCCTACGCCAAAGCAGCTTTTGACTTTGCTATCGAACACCAAAATGTCGATCGCTGGCAGAACATGCTGGCGTTTGCCGCTGAGGTAACGAAAAACGAACATATGGCTGAGATGCTTTCTGGCGCCCTGGCGCCTGAAACCCTCGCCGATTCGTTCATCGCCATTTGCGGTGAGCAGCTGGACGCCAACGGCCAGAACCTGATTCGGGTAATGGCAGAAAATGGTCGTCTGAAAGCGCTCCCGGATGTTCTCGAGCAGTTTGAGCACTTGCGTGCCCTCAGTGAAGCCACTGTTGAAGTTCACGTAACTTCTGCGACTGAACTGAGTAACGAACAGCTTGCGAAAATCACCGCCGCGATGGAAAAACGTCTGTCACGCAAAGTGAAGCTGAATTGCAATATCGATAAGTCTGTAATGGCAGGCGTAATCATCCGTGCGGGTGATATGGTCATTGATGGCAGCGTACGCGGCCGTCTTGAGCGCCTTGCAGACGTCTTGCAGTCTTAAGGGGACTGGAGCATGCAACTGAATTCCACCGAAATCAGCGAACTGATCAAGCAGCGCATTGCTCAGTTCAGTGTTGTGAGTGAAGCTCACAACGAAGGTACTATTGTTTCTGTAAGCGACGGTGTTATCCGCATCCACGGCCTGGCCGATTGTATGCAGGGTGAAATGATCTCCCTGCCGGGTAACCGTTACGCTATCGCACTGAACCTGGAGCGCGACTCCGTAGGTGCAGTTGTGATGGGTCCTTACGCTGACCTCGCCGAAGGCATGAAGGTTAAGTGTACTGGCCGTATTCTTGAAGTTCCAGTTGGCCGCGGCCTGCTGGGTCGCGTGGTGAACACCCTGGGTGCGCCAATCGACGGTAAAGGTCCGGTTGAGCACGATGGCTTCTCCCCAATCGAAGTTATCGCACCGGGCGTAATCGATCGTCAGTCCGTCGACCAGCCGGTACAGACCGGTTATAAATCCGTTGACGCCATGATCCCAATCGGCCGTGGCCAGCGTGAGCTGATCATCGGTGACCGTCAGACCGGTAAAACCGCGATGGCAATCGATGCGATCATCAACCAGCGCGATTCCGGCATCAAATGTGTGTACGTAGCTATTGGCCAGAAAGCGTCCACCATCTCTAACGTGGTGCGTAAACTGGAAGAGCACGGCGCGCTGTCCAACACCATCGTTGTTGTGGCGACCGCTTCTGAATCTGCTGCACTGCAATACCTGGCACCGTATGCCGGTTGCGCAATGGGCGAATACTTCCGTGACCGCGGTGAAGATGCACTGATCGTATACGATGACCTGTCTAAACAGGCTGTTGCTTACCGTCAGGTTTCCCTGCTGCTCCGTCGTCCACCTGGACGTGAAGCATTCCCGGGCGACGTATTCTATCTGCACTCCCGTCTGCTGGAGCGTGCATCCCGCGTTAACGCGGAATACGTTGAGAACTTCACCAAAGGTGAAGTGAAGGGTAAAACGGGCTCTCTGACCGCTCTGCCGATCATTGAAACCCAGGCGGGTGACGTTTCTGCGTTCGTTCCGACCAACGTAATCTCCATTACCGATGGTCAGATCTTCCTGGAAACCAACCTGTTTAACTCCGGTATTCGTCCGGCGGTTAACCCGGGTATCTCCGTATCCCGTGTGGGTGGTGCAGCGCAGACCAAGATCATCAAGAAACTGTCCGGTGGTATCCGTACCGCACTGGCACAGTATCGTGAACTGGCAGCGTTCTCCCAGTTTGCATCCGATCTTGACGATGCAACCCGTAAACAGCTTGACCACGGTCAGAAAGTGACCGAGCTGCTGAAACAGAAACAGTATGCCCCTATGTCAGTCGCACAGCAGGGCCTGGTACTGTTCGCAGCAGAACGTGGTTATCTGGGGGATGTAGAACTGGCGAAAATCGGTAGCTTTGAAGCCGCACTGCTGGCTTACGCTGACCGTGACCATGCTCCACTGATGCAAGAGATCAACCAGTCCGGTGGCTATAACGACGAAATCGAAGGCAAGCTGAAGAGCCTGCTCGATTCCTTCAAAGCAACCCAGTCCTGGTAACGTCTGGCGGTCTGTCTTAGGACAGACCGCAAGGCATTGAGGAGAAGCTCATGGCCGGCGCAAAAGAGATACGTAGTAAGATCGCAAGCGTCCAGAACACGCAAAAGATCACTAAAGCGATGGAGATGGTCGCCGCTTCCAAAATGCGTAAATCGCAGGAACGTATGGCGGCCAGCCGTCCTTATGCAGATACCATGCGCAAAGTGATTGGTCACCTTGCGAGCGGTAATCTGGAATATAAGCACCCTTACCTGGAAGAACGCGACGTTAAGCGCGTGGGCTACCTGGTGGTGTCTACCGACCGTGGTTTGTGTGGCGGCTTGAACATTAACCTGTTCAAAAAACTGCTGGCGGATATGAAAGCATGGTCCGATAAAGGCGTTCAAAGCGATATCGCGATGATCGGCTCTAAGGGCGTCTCTTTCTTTAATTCCGTAGGCGGCAATATCGTCGCCCAGGTGACCGGTATGGGTGATAACCCGTCCCTGTCCGAACTGATCGGTCCGGTTAAAGTGATGTTGCAGGCCTATGATGAAGGCCGTCTGGACAGGCTGTACGTTGTAAACAACAAATTTATTAACACCATGTCACAGGTTCCGACCCTCACTCAGCTGCTGCCGTTACCGGCATCAGAAGATGAAGAGTTACAGCATAAAGCCTGGGATTACCTGTATGAACCGGATCCAAAACCGCTGCTGGATACCTTGCTGCGTCGTTATGTTGAATCTCAGGTTTATCAGGGCGTGGTAGAAAACCTGGCTAGCGAGCAGGCCGCACGTATGGTGGCGATGAAAGCCGCTACCGATAATGGTGGCAGCCTGATCAAAGAGCTGCAGTTGGTATACAACAAAGCTCGTCAGGCCAGCATTACTCAGGAACTCACCGAGATCGTCTCGGGGGCCGCCGCGGTTTAACCAGGTTTACGAATTACGTAGAGGATTCAAGATGGCTACTGGAAAGATTGTCCAGGTAATCGGCGCCGTAGTTGACGTCGAATTCCCTCAGGATGCCGTACCGCGCGTGTACGATGCTCTTGAGGTTCAGAATGGTAACGAAAATCTGGTGCTGGAAGTTCAGCAGCAGCTCGGTGGCGGTATCGTGCGTACCATCGCCATGGGTTCTTCCGACGGTCTGCGTCGTGGTCTGGAAGTAAAAGACCTTGAGCACCCAATTGAAGTACCAGTAGGTAAAGCAACCCTGGGTCGTATCATGAACGTCCTGGGTCAGCCGATCGACATGAAAGGCGATATCGGCGAAGAAGAGCGTTGGGCTATCCACCGTTCAGCACCTTCCTATGAAGAGCTGTCCAGCTCTCAGGAACTGCTGGAAACCGGCATCAAAGTTATCGACCTGATGTGTCCGTTTGCGAAGGGCGGTAAAGTTGGTCTGTTCGGTGGTGCGGGTGTAGGTAAAACCGTAAACATGATGGAGCTGATCCGTAACATCGCGATCGAGCACTCCGGTTACTCCGTGTTTGCGGGCGTAGGTGAGCGTACTCGTGAGGGTAACGACTTCTACCACGAAATGACCGACTCTAACGTTCTGGATAAAGTATCCCTGGTTTACGGTCAGATGAACGAGCCACCTGGAAACCGTCTGCGCGTTGCGCTGACCGGTCTGACCATGGCTGAGAAATTCCGTGACGAAGGTCGTGACGTACTGCTGTTCGTCGACAACATCTACCGTTACACCCTGGCCGGTACGGAAGTATCCGCACTGCTGGGTCGTATGCCATCAGCGGTAGGCTACCAGCCGACCCTGGCGGAAGAGATGGGTGTTCTGCAGGAACGTATCACCTCAACCAAAACCGGTTCTATTACCTCCGTTCAGGCGGTATACGTACCTGCGGATGACTTGACTGACCCATCCCCAGCAACCACCTTTGCGCACTTAGACGCAACCGTGGTACTGAGCCGTCAGATCGCGTCTCTGGGTATCTACCCGGCCGTTGACCCGCTGGACTCCACCAGCCGTCAGCTGGATCCACTGGTAGTAGGTCAGGAACACTACGACACCGCGCGTGGCGTACAGTCCCTGCTGCAGCGTTATCAGGAACTGAAAGACATCATTGCCATCCTGGGTATGGATGAACTGTCTGAAGAAGACAAACTGGTGGTAGCACGTGCGCGTAAGATCCAGCGCTTCCTGTCCCAGCCGTTCTTCGTAGCAGAAGTATTTACCGGTTCTCCGGGCAAATACGTTGCGCTGAAAGACACCATCCGTGGCTTTAAAGGCATCATGGAAGGCGAATACGATCACCTGCCGGAGCAGGCGTTCTATATGGTGGGTTCCATCGACGAAGCCGTAGAAAAAGCCAAAAAACTTTAACGCCTTAATCGGAGGGTGATATGGCAATGACTTACCACCTGGACGTCGTCAGCGCAGAGCAACAAATGTTCTCTGGTCTGGTCGAGAAAATCCAGGTAACGGGTAGCGAAGGTGAACTGGGTATTTTCCCGGGTCACGCCCCGCTGCTCACCGCCATTAAGCCTGGTATGATCCGCATCGTTAAACAGTTCGGTCATGAAGAGTTTATCTATCTGTCTGGCGGCATTATTGAAGTGCAGCCTGGTAGCGTGACCGTACTGGCTGATACCGCAATTCGTGGCCAGGATCTCGACGAAGCACGAGCTCTGGAATCGAAGCGTAAAGCAGAAGAGCACATTAAGAGCTCTCATGGCGACGTGGATTACGCTCAGGCGTCTGCAGAGCTGGCCAAAGCGATCGCGAAACTGCGCGTTATCGAGTTGACCAAAAAAGCGATGTAACACCGGCTTGAAAGCACGAAAGCCAGTCTGGTCTTCAGACTGGCTTTTTTTATGGATCTGTTTCAGTAAATCTGAAACTAAAACGATGTTTTATTATTTTGTGATTTATCTCACAAAAAGATTGATCGGCAGAATTGTCAGGAGTAGACTTCGTTTTGTGATGAATGTCACATAACTGAACTCCAAAAATATCAGGATGCCATCATGAAAACGATCAACAAAATCATCGCCCTTTTCAGCAACATGAACGTCTCTTTCGGTACGTTCAACCACTAAGTGCTGATATGCCGGGTGGCGCCACGCTTACCGTAGTGTGATAAGCGAAGCGCCTCTCTGGTACCTACATTTTTACCTGCGTTTTATCCAGTTCCTTCCCTTCACTGTTCGCGCTTCTGCCCTTCGCGATAAAGTAGTTCGTGTTATCAACGTTTCCTGTCACCGCATCGTCGTACTCGCCTGGCTGATTACGGATCGATACGTTGCCGGTAAAGGTTCCCTGAGTTGTCACATCGCCGTATGGGCTTGGACGGAAGATGTAGTTAAAGCGCTGGTTATCTACCGCGATATTGTTCTCCACCACCAGCCTGCCGGGGTTAAAGTTATCGGTGAAGCCGTCCAGGTGATTGCCCGTGGCTTTGCTGTTGCGGATCTGATGCGCCACAGGCTGCCCTTCTCCGCCGAGCTTAAAGCCGTTACTGGTATTGTTGCTGGCAACCGAGTTCTCGATCACGACCACGCCGTTTGCGCCATCTTCAATCTTGTTGAACAGGTCAAAACCGTCGTCGATATTGTCATGAGAATAGCAACGCTCCAGCCGGTTACCTTCCCCTACCCGCATTTTCACCGCGAAGCCATCGGCGTTAATCTTGCCGGGATCTTCATTGCCGTAAGATTCAGAATCCACAACCCGGTTATAGCTTGCCCATAATGGCCGGCCAATCTTATCCGGGGAGGAGATCTGGATCCCGGTATCGTCATTGCGGTAGGCCGTGACGCGCTCGATCAGGTTATGGCTACCCTGAACGCGCAGACTTTTGCCGGTCACGTCGATACCGTTGATATGCCAGTAGCTGGCATCAAGCAACAGGCCGTGGATCACCACTTTCCCGTCTGCCTGCAAGGTTTTGAGTTTATCGCTGCTGCCGCTGGCAGCGACGGGGATCTCACTCTGCGGGTAATCGCCGCTTTTCAGCACCAGCTTGCCGCCGGGCGCCAGCAGGGCGATGGCGGTGGCGAGATCCAGTGGCGCATCGGCAGTGCCTTGTGCATCCGCTTTTCCGTCCGGAGCGGCATACAGGTGCGTCGTATCTCTGTCTGCAATGCGTTCGACGGTGAGCTGCTGGTTCACTGGCGTGCCATGAGCAGGCGTAAAGGTCACCGTGAAGGTGCTGGTCTGCTCCAGGCGGGCTGGCAGGGTGTACATCTCGCCTGCTTTCACCGCTTTCTCATTACCGATCACCACTTCGTTTTGTCTTACGCTAAATACCCCGTCCTCATTAGCGCGCGCCTGCAGCAGGTAATCTGGCGAAGCGCTGACCGTACCGGACGCCAGCTGCACCACGACCGGCAGTGGCTCTGCCTGCCAGGGCTCCGAAGGCACGGTATGGGCGCTGGTGGTGATGAGCGAGGCGTTAGTGACCGTAATTTTGGCATTGCGGGAGGCAAAAAAGCCGACGTAATAGTGGTCCTTGTTCTGTACCGAAATCAGGTCAGCGCGCGGCACGCGCTTGCTCACCCAGGTGTCGCTGTCCAGCGGGGCCCAGGCGGTAATAAAGCCGTCGTCGGTGCGCTGGAGTTTCAGGCGAAATTCCGGCGTCTGGCTCAGATCCACCTCTTCCTTGTAACTCTGTTTTTTAATGGCGGCTCCGGCATCACCCCACGGATGGCTGATCCCCTCCCGGGTGATAGCCTGCATTTTTACCCGCTGATGGTCTTTTTTATCCTGGGTCATGATGGCGTTCATCACCTGATTCGATGCCGCCGGAAACTCTTCATAACCCATTTTTAGCGGTTGCTGGCGCGGGTTGCCGAGGACATCACGTACCAGCAGTCCGGCGCCCTCCTGCGCGGCAGGTTTCGCGCCATTCTCCGGCCCAAACTGGTCGACCCGGACAGTGGCCTGCAAAACAAAATTTTCTCCCGTCGGCAGCTCGGTATAGAAAAACGTTAAGCCGTCGTGAGAGTTGGCGATTTTGCCGCCCCGGCTTTCCAGGGTGATGGCTTTTGCCAGGTCAGCGCTCTCCTGGGGCGAGAGCTTTTTCCCGTCGATGGTCACATCATTGACGCCGATTTTCTCGGGCAGCACGTTGGAGGAAAAATTCAGATCCGTTGATTGCCCAAAGGCAATGGCTTTCCAGACATGAGGTTGTTCTGTTGCCATAGCGGAAAAGGCGCTAAACATCATCAGGGCCAGAGGTATTTTAGACTTCATCTTATTCTCCTGAGTAATAATTGAGCGCTATTATCATCAGAATAAAACAGTGTTTCTTTTTTGTGTGTCACACATTCAGATAATTAAAACAGTGTTTTGCTTATAACAGGCTTTATTAATAGAGCGAAAAAATAGCTAACATGTTGGGAGGGCTGGAGAGTTCGCTAAAGGGCGCTATATTTCACAGGCAAAGCCCTTTAATCTGCGGTAAAAAGGACCTTTAAGTTGCCCGAAACAGGCAACGTTGTGCGTTTTACCGCCACTCCATTTTTTGGCGCAAAATATGTAGAATTTTCAACGCCAAAGGGTTTTACTTTTCACTCAAATTACAGTCAGGACGTGTATGTTGAACACAGCAATGAGCGTGGTCATCCTTGCCGCAGGCAAAGGCACCCGCATGTATTCCGATCTTCCTAAAGTGCTGCACACCCTTGCAGGGAAAGCGATGGTGCAGCATGTCATTGACGCCGCTAACGATCTTGGCGCCAGCCAGGTGCATCTGGTCTACGGTCACGGCGGCGATCTGCTGAAGCAGACGCTACGCGATGACAAACTCAACTGGGTTCTGCAGGCAGAACAGCTGGGCACCGGCCACGCCATGCAGCAGGCCTCCCCGTTCTTCTCTGACGACGAAGACATCCTGATGCTCTACGGCGACGTGCCGTTGATCTCCGTTGAGACGCTGACCCGCCTGCGTGCTGCAAAACCGCAGGGCGGGATCGGTCTGCTGACCGTTAAGCTGGACGATCCAACCGGTTATGGCCGTATCACCCGTGATAACGGCAAGGTGACGGGCATCGTTGAGCACAAAGATGCCACCGAGGCACAGCGTGAAATTCAGGAAATTAACACCGGCATTCTGATCGCCAACGGCGCGGACATGAAGCGCTGGCTGTCACAGCTGAACAACAATAACGCCCAGGGCGAATTCTACATTACCGATATCATCGCGATGGCGTATCAGGAAGGCCGCGAGATCGCTGCCGTTCATCCGGATCGCTTAAGCGAAGTGGAAGGGGTGAACAACCGTCTTCAGCTGTCCCGTCTGGAGCGCGTATATCAGTCCGAGCAGGCTGAAAAGCTGCTGCTGGCGGGCGTGATGCTGCGCGATCCAGCGCGTTTCGATCTGCGTGGGGTGCTGAGCCACGGGCGCGACGTCGAAATCGATACTAACGTTATTCTGGAAGGCAACGTAACGCTGGGTAACCGCGTCAAAATTGGCGCCGGTTGTGTGATTAAAAACAGCGTCATTGGCGACGACTGCGAAATCAGCCCTTATAGCGTGGTTGAAGATGCTCATCTCTCCGCCGCCTGCACTATCGGGCCGTTCGCCCGTCTGCGTCCGGGCGCTGAGCTGCTGGAAGGCGCACATGTCGGCAACTTCGTCGAAATGAAAAAGGCGCGTCTGGGCAAAGGCTCGAAAGCTGGCCATCTGACCTATCTGGGCGATGCGGAGATTGGCGATAACGTGAATATCGGCGCCGGGACTATCACCTGTAACTATGACGGTGCGAACAAGTTTAAAACCATTATTGGTGACGACGTGTTTGTGGGATCGGATTCACAGCTGGTGGCGCCAGTGACGATTGGTAAAGGCGTAACCATTGCGGCGGGCACGACCGTTACCCGCAATGTGGCGGAGAACGAGCTGGTGTTAAGCCGTGTGCCGCAGGTGCATAAGCAGGGCTGGAAACGCCCGGTGAAGAAAAAGTAAGTGGATTATTTCCTCTCCCCCTCCGGGAGAGGGTTCGGGATGAGGGGATAACATAATCCCCCGCCCATCAGCAGTACCCATAAATATAACCCCACTCTCTACAAGGCTCGGGGCGCCCGGAAAGGGCAAAACAGGTCAGCGACAACGCAGGCGAAAGCCTCTATTCGGAATCTAAAACTATGTGTGGAATTGTTGGCGCAGTCGCGCAGCGTGATATTGCTGAAATCCTTCTCGAAGGTTTACGTCGTCTGGAATACCGTGGTTATGACTCTGCCGGTCTGGCAGTGGTGGATGCAGAAGGGAATATGACCCGTCTGCGTCGCCTCGGTAAAGTAAACATGCTGGCACAGGCCGCGGAAGAGAACCCGCTGCACGGTGGCACAGGTATTGCCCATACCCGCTGGGCGACCCACGGTGAACCTTCGGAAGGCAACGCGCACCCGCACGTCTCTGAACACATTGTGGTGGTGCATAACGGCATCATCGAAAACCATGAACCGCTGCGTGAAGAGCTTATCGCGCGTGGTTACACCTTCGTCTCTGAAACCGACACCGAAGTGATTGCCCACCTGGTTCACTGGGAGCTGGAGCAGGGCGGTACGCTGCGTGAGGCCGTACTGCGTGCGATCCCACAGCTGCGCGGCGCCTACGGCACCGTGATCATGGACAGCCGCGACCCGTCTACCCTGCTGGCAGCCCGCTCTGGCAGCCCGATGGTGATTGGCCTGGGGATGGGGGAGAACTTTATCGCCTCCGATCAGCTGGCGCTGCTGCCGGTGACCCGTCGCTTTATCTTCATGGAAGAGGGCGATATTGCAGAAGTGACCCGCCGTGACGTCAAAATCTTTGATAAATCTGGCGAGCCGGTAAAACGTCAGGATATCGAATCCAACCTGCAGTACGACGCGGGTGATAAAGGCGCTTACCGTCACTACATGCAGAAAGAGATCTACGAGCAGCCGAACGCCATCAAAAACACCCTGACCGGGCGTATCAGCCACGGCGAAGTGGATTTGAGCGAACTGGGGGCTAACGCCAACGAAATGCTGGCAAAAGTTGAGCACATTCAGATCGTGGCCTGCGGCACCTCTTACAACTCCGGTATGGTTTCCCGCTACTGGTTTGAAGCGCTGGCAGGCGTGCCGTGCGACGTGGAGATCGCCTCCGAGTTCCGCTATCGCAAATCAGCCGTGCGTCGTAACAGCCTGATGATCACCCTGTCTCAGTCCGGCGAAACCGCTGATACCCTGGCGGCGCTGCGTCTCTCCAAAGAGCTGGGCTATCTGGGCTCGCTGGCCATCTGCAACGTACCGGGCTCCTCGCTGGTGCGTGAGTCTGACCTGGCGCTGATGACCAAAGCCGGTACCGAAATCGGCGTGGCCTCCACCAAAGCGTTCACCACTCAGCTGACGGTCCTGCTGATGCTGGTGGCGAAACTGGCCCGTCTGAAAGGTCAGGATGCGGCGATTGAGCACGATATTGTGCACGGTCTGCAGGCGCTGCCGAGCCGTATTGAGCAGATGCTCTCCCAGGACAAGCGCATTGAAGCGCTGGCGGAAGATTTCTCCGACAAGCATCACGCCCTGTTCCTGGGTCGTGGCGATCAGTATCCGATTGCTCTGGAAGGCGCCCTGAAGCTCAAAGAGATCTCCTATATCCACGCTGAAGCCTACGCGGCAGGTGAGCTGAAACACGGCCCACTGGCGCTGATCGATGCGGATATGCCGGTTATCGTGGTGGCACCGAACAACGAACTGCTGGAAAAACTGAAGTCCAACATCGAAGAAGTCCGCGCCCGTGGCGGCGTGCTCTATGTCTTCGCGGATCAGGATGCCGGCTTTACCAGCAGCGACAACATGCACATCATCGAGATGCCGCATGTGGAAGAGGTCATTGCTCCTATCTTCTATACCGTTCCGCTGCAGCTGCTGGCTTACCACGTCGCCCTGATCAAAGGCACCGACGTCGACCAGCCGCGTAACCTGGCGAAGTCCGTTACCGTAGAGTAATCCTCTCAGGCTCCACCTTCGGGTGGAGCTTTTTTTATCCTTCCTGCCCGTTTTTTCGCCTGCTTTTTTGCCCTGCGTTCTATGACAATCTGTCATCTTCGGCTATTTTTTTTAGTGTCACAGAAAGAAAATTTTTCTGAAATCAATGCGTCATATTTCACTTTAACTTATTGATAAAGATGCTTTAATTTGCTTAATTTTCTGCGCAATTTTCGTTGTCATAAAACTGTCATAATTCGTACATTTATCTGTCACCTCTTTGTCCTATTTTGCTCATCGTAGCCACTAAACAACGATTTACGAAAATCTTGCAGGAGACATTATGAAAGTTATGCGTACCACTGTCGCAACTGTTGTCGCCGCGACCTTATCGATGAGCGCGTTCTCTGTATTTGCAGAGGCAAGCCTGACTGGCGCTGGTGCAACCTTCCCTGCGCCGGTGTATGCCAAATGGGCTGATACTTACCAGAAAGAGACTGGTAACAAGGTGAACTACCAGGGTATCGGCTCCTCCGGTGGCGTTAAACAAATTACCGCAAATACCGTTGATTTCGGCGCATCCGACGCTCCGCTGTCTGATGAAAAACTGACGCAGGAAGGCTTGTTCCAGTTCCCGACCGTTATCGGTGGTGTTGTGCTGGCGGTAAATATCCCTGGCCTGAAGTCCGGCGAGCTGGTGCTGGATGGTAAAACCCTGGGTGATATCTACCTCGGCAAAATCAAAAAATGGGATGACGAAGCCATCACTAAACTGAACCCGGGCGTGAAACTGCCTTCGCAGAACATCGCTGTGGTTCGTCGTGCTGACGGCTCCGGTACCTCCTTCGTCTTCACCAGCTACCTGGCGAAAGTGAACGAAGAGTGGAAATCCAAAGTCGGTTCCGGCTCTACCGTTAACTGGCCGACCGGTCTGGGCGGTAAAGGTAACGACGGTATCGCCGCGTTCGTACAGCGTCTGCCAGGCTCAATCGGCTACGTAGAATACGCTTACGCCAAGCAGAACAACCTGGCGTACACCAAACTGGTTTCTGCCGACGGCAAACCGGTCAGCCCAACTGAAGAGAACTTTGCTAACGCGGCTAAAGGCGCTGACTGGAGCAAATCTTTCGCTCAGGATCTGACCAACCAGAAAGGCGACAATGCATGGCCAATCACCTCTACCACCTTCATCCTGGTCCACAAGGATCAGAAGAAGCCAGAGCAGGGTGCTGAAGTGCTGAAGTTCTTCGACTGGGCATACAAAAATGGCGGCAAACAGGCTAACGACCTGGATTACGCCAGCCTGCCGGACAGCGTGGTTGAGCAGATTCGTGCTGCATGGAAAACCAACGTGAAAGACAGCAGCGGTAAAGCGCTGTACTAACAGGATATTTTTGACGAAGATGGCGGGTGGCGCTAGCGCTAACCCGCTCTACGGTTCCGACTGTAGGCCCGGCAAGCATAAGCGTCACCGGGCATATTCGTAAGACGTCTCAAACAGAAGAGTAATTTATGGCTGCAACCAAGCCTGCATTTAACCCTCCGGGTAAAAAAGGTGACATGATTTTCAGCGCGCTGGTAAAACTGGCTGCGCTGATTGTGCTATTGCTGCTGGGCGGCATTATCGTGTCCCTGATTTTCTCCTCCTGGCCGAGCATCCAGAAATTTGGTTTCTCCTTCCTGTGGACCAAAGAGTGGGATGCGCCGAACGATATCTACGGTGCGCTGGTGCCTATCTACGGCACGCTGGTGACCTCGTTTATCGCGCTGCTGATTGCGGTGCCGGTGAGCTTCGGTATCGCCCTGTTCCTGACCGAACTGGCGCCAAACTGGCTGCGACGCCCGCTGGGTATTGCCATTGAACTACTGGCGGCCATTCCAAGTATCGTTTACGGCATGTGGGGTCTGTTTATCTTCGCTCCGCTGTTCGCGACCTATTTTCAGGAGCCGGTAGGTAACGTCCTTTCCGCCATCCCGTTTGTGGGCGCGCTATTCTCCGGTCCGGCTTTCGGTATCGGCATCCTGGCGGCTGGCGTGATCCTCGCCATCATGATTATTCCGTACATTGCGGCGGTCATGCGCGATGTCTTCGAACAGACCCCGGTGATGATGAAAGAGTCGGCCTACGGTATCGGCTGCACCACCTGGGAAGTTATCTGGCGTATCGTCCTGCCGTTCACCAAAAATGGGGTAATCGGCGGCATTATGCTGGGTCTGGGTCGTGCGCTGGGTGAAACCATGGCAGTGACCTTTATCATCGGTAACACCTACCAGCTCGACAGCGCCTCGCTCTATATGCCGGGTAACAGCATTACCTCGGCGCTGGCAAACGAATTCGCTGAAGCGGAGTCGGGCCTGCACGTAGCCGCGCTGATGGAACTGGGCTTAATTCTGTTTGTTATCACCTTCATTGTTCTGGCGATCTCCAAACTGATGATCATGCGCCTGGCGAAAAATGAGGGGGCACGCTAATGGCTACGCTCGAAATGCAAAATACCGCGGAGCTGGCGGAATCCCGCCGCAAAATGCAGGCGAAACGCCGCATGAAAAACCGCCTCGCCCTGACGCTCTCCATGGCGACCATGGCGTTTGGTCTGTTCTGGCTGATCTGGATCCTGTTCTCCACGGTGGCGCGTGGTATCGACGGCATGTCGTGGGCGTTGTTTACCGAAATGACACCGCCGCCAAATACGGCAGGTGGTGGTCTGGCGAACGCCCTGGCGGGCAGCGGCCTGCTGATCCTCTGGGCGACCGTCTTCGGCACGCCACTTGGCATCATGGCGGGCATTTACCTGGCGGAGTATGGCCGTAAATCCTGGATTGCTGAAGTGATTCGCTTCATTAACGACATCCTGCTCTCTGCCCCATCGATTGTGGTCGGCCTGTTCGTCTACACCATCGTGGTGGCGCAGATGGAACACTTCTCCGGCTGGGCGGGTGTGATTGCGCTGGCGCTGCTGCAGGTGCCTATCGTTATTCGTACCACCGAGAACATGCTGAAACTGGTGCCGGACAGCCTGCGTGAAGCGGCCTACGCACTGGGTACGCCAAAGTGGAAGATGATTTCTGCCATCACCCTGAAAGCCTCCATCTCGGGGATCCTGACAGGTGTGCTGCTGGCCGTTGCCCGTATCGCCGGTGAAACGGCACCGCTGCTCTTTACCGCGCTCTCAAACCAGTTCTGGAGCACGGACATGATGCAGCCGATCGCCAACCTGCCGGTGACGATCTTTAAATTTGCGATGAGCCCGTTTGCCGAATGGCAGTCACTGGCCTGGGCCGGGGTACTGATTATTACCCTGTGCGTACTGTTACTGAACATTCTGGCGCGCGTTATTTTCGCGAAGAAGAAACACGGTTAATTATTGACGGCGTGGCACGCTGCGGCGCCGGATGAGGAAATGAGTCAATGAGTATGGTGAATACTGCTCCGGGTAAACTTTCGGTTCGTGACCTGAACTTCTACTACGGTAAGTTCCATGCCCTGAAGAACATCAACCTGGATATTGCTAAAAACCAGGTTACCGCGTTCATCGGTCCGTCTGGCTGCGGTAAGTCCACGCTGCTGCGTACCTTTAACAAAATGTATTCGCTTTATCCGGAGCAGCGCGCCGAAGGCGAGATCCTGCTGGATGGCGACAACATTCTGACCAATACCCAGGATATCGCTCTGCTGCGCGCGAAAGTGGGTATGGTGTTCCAGAAGCCTACGCCATTCCCGATGTCGATTTATGACAACATCGCCTTTGGCGTGCGCCTGTTCGAGAAGCTCTCCCGCGCCGATATGGATGAACGCGTGCAGTGGGCTTTGACCAAGGCCGCATTGTGGAACGAAACCAAAGATAAACTTCACCAGAGCGGGTACTCTCTCTCCGGTGGTCAGCAGCAGCGTCTGTGCATTGCGCGCGGTATCGCCATTCGCCCGGAAGTGTTGCTGCTGGATGAGCCGTGCTCAGCGCTGGACCCGATCTCCACCGGGCGTATTGAAGAGCTGATCACCGAGCTGAAGGCGGATTACACCGTGGTGATCGTGACCCACAACATGCAGCAGGCTGCCCGTTGTTCCGACCACACAGCATTTATGTACCTGGGCGAGTTGATTGAGTTCAGTAAAACGGACGACCTGTTCACCAAGCCTGCGAAGAAACAAACAGAAGACTACATCACCGGACGCTACGGCTGATTCAGGAGTGCGCAATGGATAATCTCAATCTTAATAAACATATTTCCGGCCAGTTTAACGCAGAGCTGGAGAGTATCCGCACCCAGGTGATGACCATGGGCGGTATGGTAGAGCAGCAGCTTTCTGACGCGATCACCGCAATGCATAACCAGGACAGCGAGCTGGCGAAGCGCGTGGTGGAAGGCGACAAACACGTCAACATGATGGAAGTGGCGATCGATGAAGCCTGCGTGCGCATTATCGCCAAGCGTCAGCCGACAGCGAGCGACCTGCGTCTGGTGATGGCGATCATCAAAACTATCGCCGAGCTGGAACGTATTGGCGACGTGGCGGACAAAATCTGCCGCACCGCGCTGGAGAAATTCTCCCAGCAACACCAGCCGCTGCTGGTGAGCCTGGAGTCGCTGGGGCGTCACACCGTGCAGATGCTGCATGATGTGCTGGATGCCTTTGCGCGTATGGATCTGGATGAAGCGGTACGTATTTATCGGGAAGATAAGAAAGTCGACCAGGAGTACGAAGGCATCGTGCGCCAGCTGATGACCTACATGATGGAAGATACGCGAACCATTCCAAGTGTACTGACCGCGCTGTTCTGCGCCCGTTCTATCGAGCGTATCGGTGACCGTTGCCAGAACATTTGCGAATACATCTTCTACTTCGTGAAGGGCCAGGATTTCCGCCATGTGGGTGGAGACGAGCTGGACAAGATGCTGGCGGGTAAAGATCCGAAAGAGTAATAACCTCCTTTCATCACGCCAGTACTTACTGGCGTGATTATTTCTGGTGCAATCACATTATTTGCCTTCATCCGTTGCCTGACGACCGAAACGCGCTAACGTGGGACGAAAAACAGCAAAGGATGGAACATGAAAAAATCATTAGCATGCCTGGCTATGGCAATCAGTATTGGAATAAGTACTGGAATGCCGGTTAACGCCGCCCCCTTTCCTGCCACACCCGATCCGGCGATGCCGGTTAGCCACTATGTCACGCAGGTTAATACGGATAAAAGTATTACCTTTCGCCTGTTTGCGCCTGCTGCGAAGCGGGTCTCCGTGGTGACGGGATCGATGCCGGAAACCTGGGTTTCCCATGATATGACGAAAGATAAAAATGGCGTCTGGTCATGGAAAAGCGAGCCTATGGCACCGAACCTGTATGAATATTTCTACGATATTGACGGTTTTCGCTCCAGCGACACGGGCAGCCGCTATCCAAAACCCCAGCGCCAGGTCAATACCAGCCTGATTCTGGTCCCCGGCAGCATTCTGGACGATCGTCCGGTTCCCCATGGCGATCTGACCACCCTGACCTGGCATTCACGGGCGCTCAACGCTGAACGCCGCGTCTATGTCTGGACCCCGCCGGGATATAACGGTAAAGGCGAACCGTTACCGGTTCTCTATTTCTATCATGGGTTTGGGGATACCGGCCTTTCAGCCATCGATCAGGGCCGCCTGCCGCAAATCATGGATAACCTGATGGCCGAGGGTAAAATCAAACCTATGCTGGTGGTCGTGCCCGACACGGAGACTGACATTCCGGAGGCGATTCCTGAAAACTTCCCGCCTGCCGAAAGACGTAAAACCTTTTATCACCTCAACGCTAAAGCGGCAGATCAAGAGCTGATGAGCGAGATAGTTCCGCTGATTGATACCCGCTTCAACGTGCGTAAAGAGGCGGAGGGCCGCGCGCTGGCGGGTCTGTCGCAGGGGGGATATCAGGCGCTGGTGTCCGGAATGAATCACCTGGACAGCTTTGGCTGGCTGGGAACCTTCAGTGGCGTTACCACAACTACCGTACCTGACGAGGGCGTAGCCGCAAGATTTAAGCAGCCCGATGTTATCAACGGACAGCTGCATAATTTTACGGTAGTGGTAGGAGAGCATGATTCGGTTACCGGAAAAGATATCGCCGGGCTGAAAGCGGAGCTGGAAAAGCAGGGCATCAAATTTGACTACAAGCTGTATCCCGGACTGAATCACGAAATGGACGTCTGGCGTCCGGCCTATGCGGAATTTGTACAAAAACTCTTTAAGTAAAAATATCAGCCCTCCCCGTTCGGGGAGGGCATTTGCTTAGCGGGTAATATTCCAGCCGCGTGCCTTCCAGAGTGCCGGCAGCTGCGCCAGATCGGTAAAGGTCGTGACTTTCGGATGGTCGAGCGGCGGGTTATGCGGATCGGCGCAGAAGTAGAACACCTCCATGCCCGCGGCGATCCCCGCCTGCGCGCCTGCGCTGGAGTCATCCACCAGGATGCAGTTCTCCACGTTGACGTTCATCGCTTTCGCCGCATGGAACATCATGGCCGGATCGGGCTTCCAGCGCTGAATATCGTAGCCGCTGAACAGTTTTTCCGGGAAATGGTGCAGCATCTGTAACTTGCCAAGGGAGTGCTGCATTTTGCTCACCGGGCCGTTAGAGACCACGCACATCGGCACCGCCATGGCATCCAGCAGGGCGCTGGCCCCGGCGATCGCTTCCAGTTCCGAGTCGAAAAGGCGTGCGACCTCGGCGCGGTAAACAGGCTCCAGATCCGCTTTCGCGAGGCTGACGCCGTGTTCGGCATTAATGATGTCGATGATCTCGTAGAGCTTCACGCCCTTAAAGCGTTTGAAGGTCTCTTCGAGATCGAGCGTGATACCAAATTCCTGGAACATGGTGACATACGCCCGGGAACAGATGACTTCACTGTCGACCAGCGTACCGTCGCAGTCGAAAAATACCGCATCAATCTGAGACATGCCTTTCCCTTTCTTAACAAGTTTAACGTTTACGTAATGCATAACGGTGTGACGCAATCGTTGCCGTATAAGCAGATGCAATGAAAAAAAGTACCTCACAACCGCCCTTATTGTCGCATTTTGGTATAGGATAGCGACGGATTTTCCCTCCCTGTTCGGAAATAGATAATGAGTCAACAACACACTACCCAGTCTTCTGGCGCGGGTTTGCTTGAGCGCGTGTTTAAACTGCGCGAGCACGGCACGACGGCACGCACCGAAGTGATCGCCGGTTTCACTACCTTCCTGACGATGGTCTATATCGTTTTCGTGAACCCACAAATTCTGGGCGTTGCTGGCATGGACACCAGCGCCGTCTTCGTTACGACCTGTCTTATCGCCGCCTTCGGCAGCATCCTGATGGGGCTGTTCGCTAACCTGCCGGTTGCCCTGGCACCGGCGATGGGCCTCAACGCTTTCTTCGCCTTCGTCGTGGTTCAGGCGATGGGCCTGCCGTGGCAGGTGGGCATGGGCGCCATCTTCTGGGGCGCGGTCGGTCTGCTGCTGCTGACCATTTTCCGCGTGCGTTACTGGATGATTGCTAATATCCCGGTCAGTCTGCGCGTAGGTATCACCAGCGGTATCGGCCTGTTTATTGGCATGATGGGGCTGAAAAACGCCGGCGTGATCGTGGCGAACCCGGAGACCCTGGTCAGCATCGGTAAACTCACCTCCCACAGCGTGCTGCTGGGTGTGCTGGGCTTCTTCATCATCGCGATTCTGGCCTCACGCAATATCCATGCGGCGGTGCTGGTGTCGATTATTGTCACTACCCTGCTGGGCTGGATGCTGGGCGACGTACATTACAACGGTATCGTCTCCGCGCCGCCGAGCGTCTCCACGGTGATTGGCCACGTCGATCTGGCGGGCTCGCTGAACCTGGGTCTGGCCGGGGTGATCTTCTCCTTCATGCTGGTGAACCTGTTTGACTCCTCCGGGACGCTGATTGGCGTGACCGACAAGGCCGGTCTGGCGGATGAGAAGGGCAAATTCCCGCGCATGAAGCAGGCGCTGTTTGTGGACAGCATCTCCTCCGTCACCGGCTCCTTTATCGGTACCTCCTCTGTGACCGCCTACATCGAATCCTCTTCCGGGGTCTCCGTGGGTGGCCGTACCGGCCTGACCGCTGTCGTCGTCGGCCTGCTGTTCCTGCTGGTGATCTTCCTCTCTCCGCTGGCCGGTATGGTGCCGCCCTACGCTGCCGCAGGCGCGCTGATTTACGTGGGTGTGCTGATGACCTCCAGCCTGGCGCGCGTGAAGTGGGATGACCTGACCGAAGCGGTGCCAGCGTTTATCACTGCGGTGATGATGCCGTTCAGTTTCTCCATCACCGAAGGCATTGCGCTGGGCTTTATCTCTTACTGTGTCATGAAGGCGGGGACCGGGCGCTGGCGTGAAATCAGCCCGTGCGTGATGGTCGTTGCGCTGCTGTTCATTCTGAAGATTGCGTTTATCGACGCGTAATAAAAAAAGCCCTTTTCTGAGAAAAGGGCTTTAATTTTTGTCCGTTCTTTTACGCTTTAACCCGCTGAATATACTTCCCGAACGCGCTCAGCTGTCCGCTCAGGTGATCCAGCGTGCTCTGGTCAATCACTTCACCCGTCTGCGGATCGACCTTGTTCTGAATCACGCCACCCATAAATTCCGGCTTGTTCATTACCATCGCATCCAGGAAGACCAGGATCTGGCGCAGATGATACTGGCAGCGCGCACCGCCAATCGCCCCCATTGAGCTGGTCTGGATCAGCACCGGCTTGCCTGCCAGCGGCTGCTCCGGCAGACGAGAAAGCCAGTCGATAGCATTCTTTAAGCCACCCGGCACGGAGTAGTTATATTCCGGAGTCACAATCACCACGCCGTCTGCCTGGCGGATCTGTTCTGCCAGCGCTTCTACGGCAGCAGGGAATCCCTCTTCCTGCTGTATATCGGCGTCGTACAGCGGGATATCGCCGATCGACGGCAGGGCGCTAATTGCCATCCCCTCAGGCGCCAGCTTCGGCAGAGTGCGGGCAACCATGCCGTTAAATGAACCTTTGCGCAGGCTTCCCAGTAACGTAACAACATTCAACGTATCAGACATCACTACTCCTTCTTCATCATGATGGCCCTGCTGAAGGGTCAGGTAAGGGTAATTGCTTTCTCCGCCGGTAAACTGGTGAGTCGCATCAGGCGTGCTGCCGGCTCGTTGGCGCGGGCAGGAACATCCGGCAGACCGTTCCATCCAAGGCGGCTATCGAATGCCCAGATTTTTAACCGTTCAATAACCGGGGTGACGGCAACAGACCAGATCAGCACATCTTCGGCATCGCTTAAGGCTTCCACCTGCGCGGCTCTGGATGCCCGTAGACGACCTGAGCCCGGTAACAGTTGCAGCAGGCTGGCGCAGTCGCTGGCGTCGCCTGACAGTTTACGAATGCTCTGGCGCAGGGTAATGAGCTGTGCTCTGGCTTCGTTGGGGTCGTTCTGATTACGCACCCATAAGTTCTCGTTGCTGGACAAGGGGTAGGTGTCGTGAGCGTGGGTACCATCCATGCTGCGAATGGTCCGCTGCAGCTCCATATCCAGGCCGCAGTCGCCCTCAGTGGTCAGCGCCAGACCCACGATATTGCCGGCGTAGGCAATGGAAAAACGGGGAAGCGCAGGATCGGCAAAAACCGGGCGACCCTCAGGTTCGGTAATTACGTCCGGCAGCTCGCTGGTGCCGTAAAGCATAAACATCAGTTCAGCAAGCAGCGATCGGGAAGCCAAAAATCGCGCCCGACGATGTTCCGGAAGCTTCCGCGCTTCGATATGACAGGATGGAGAGAGTCTGGTCGAAACCAGCCGCCCCTCGGTCAGCGTCCCTCTTGCAAAATGCGTTGCCATTTTTCGCTCCATGATAATGGTCAGTAGACGGGTTAAACGTTTACATCATTATCGCTTAACTGATCTACTGTTTTAATGGCTAAATGGGGGTAAGGGAAGTTTTGCAGCGGAACTTTACACTTTCTTAGCCAAAAACCGGACCGTTAGCGCAATGGAGAACCATACAGCGCCTTAATGGTTTCTCTCAGCCAGAGGATTTTAGGGTTGTGGCTGTTACGCTTATGCCAGATCAGGGTGAAGGGAACGGTGAGCTTTTGCGCCTGCGCTTCATCGATGGGGATTGGCAGGGTAACCAGCTTCCGCTGGTGGAGCTGATTATAGTGATGGCAGTAGTGCGGCGCGGTGGCAATATAATTATGGCCCGGCTGCGCCGCCATAAACATCGACTGCTCGAATCCAGGCAGGCTCATGGCGATATTACGCGTACGTCCCATCTCTCTCAGCACCTCATCCAGCGCCCAGGTGTCGCTTCGCTCCCAGAAGATGCTGATATGCGGATAGCGCAGGAAGGTCTCCAGATCCCACGTCTCCTGGAGAGCGGGATGGTCCTCACGCAGATAGACGCACGGACGGTCGCTGAAGAGAATTTCGTAGTCGATAAACCACGGCATCAGCTTCAGTAACTCCCGGGAGCGCGGGTGCGTTTCGCGCCCGGTAAAACCGAGATCGACCTCTCCCCGGGTAATGGCGTCCAGCGAATCGTAATCCCAGTGGCGCATCTTCACGGTCGCCTGTGGGTAACGCTGATTCACCTGTTCCAGCAGGGCGTTAAAGCGGATCAGCATCAGCGGCGTTTCCGCCGCCAGCTCAAAGGTCAGGCCGCCGGGAGAGTCATGGTGGAATTTATCGAGGATCTGGTTGCCAATCTGCATCCAGTCGGCCAGATTCTGTTCCAGACTCATCGTCAGCGGAGTAGGCAGCAGCCCCAGAGGGGTCTTTACAAACAGCGGATCGTCGAACCAGTCGCGCAGCTTCGCCAGTGATTTACTCACCGCGGACGGGGTAACGTTCATCCGTTTCGCGGCTTTGGTGACGCTGCGTTCCTGCAGCAAAAGCTGCAGGCACAACAACAGGTTAAGATCGAGACTGCTGAGGTGCTTCTTCATGATGTGCTGCGGGCCGGATGACCATAAGTAGGGTGATGCTGAGCATGCTACAGCCAATCAGAACCCCGATCAGCATATTCAGTGCATTCAGCCCGATTATCGCCGCCAGCCAAATCCACAGCGACGAGCCGCAGACCTGAGTAATACCCAGCACCGAGCTTGCCACTCCCGCTCGCAGCGCAAACGGCCCTAATGCCTGGCTCATTGCCACGCCAAACCCCATTGAGAACCCGGCGCAAACCAGGGTAATACCGGCCAGCATCAGGGCAGGAGAGCTGGCTGTCGCCAGCACCACGCCCGCCGCCAGGAACAGTACCTGCGAGGTCAGTATCAGCGTGCGCTGGCGGAAGATATTCAGTGCAAACGGCGCCGAAAAGGAGACGACCATGCTGACCAGCGCGGTTAACGCCATCACTGTGGAATACTCGCCTCGATCGAAACCCATGATTTCCATTAATAACACCGGGGAAGCGTTTACATAGGTCAGGATCACCGCCACGCTCAGGGTGGTGATCAGCAGCCGGCTAATGAAGAAGCGGTTAAGCAGCGTCTCCTCCGGCGGAACCGACGCCGTGTGACCAGGGTTTTGCGCTCCCGGATGGGTCTCTTTCAGCACCGCGATAGAGAGGATAAAAACCAGCATTCCCATCGCCGCCATGGCCCAGAAGAGGCTCTGCCACGGGAATTGCAGCATGATCAGGTAGCCCACCACCGGTGCCAGCACCGGAATAATACAGGTGATACCGTTTATCATGGAGAGCACCTTGGCGCGTCGCTGGGTGCTTAAGGTGTCACGCAAAATCGCAAACGCCACCACGTAGCAGCCGCCCGCGCCGATGCCCTGGATAAAGCGCCCGGCCAGAAACAGCGTACTCTCCTGCGCCAGAGAGCAGAGCACCGATGCCAGGGCAAAAATTACCGCCCCGGTAATGGCGACGGGCTGCCGTCCGGCTTTATCGGCAATCTTTCCGGCAAACACCATCGATGACGCCATCCCCGCGAGGTAGGCTGAAAACGCGATATGCAGCTGCGCTTCGCTGGCGCCCAGATCGCGGGCGATGTGCGGCAGCCCCACCAGATACATATCAATGCCCGATGGATAAAGCAGCACCAGCGCAAAACTACAAAACAGAAAACGAGCCATAAATCCCCCATAAATGCAGGCATGAAGCATAGGGGGAGAAGGAAGGTTTAGCGAGTTGCCATTTGGACAAAGGTGATTTCCTGGCAGGAAAGCCACCTCAGCGTGAGGTGGCTTACAGGAACGCAGGCAGGATCAACCGAAGCGCGGCAGGAAATTAAAGGTATTACCGAACCAGCAAAAAATGACCACGACCCCGAAGAGGATCACCAGAGAAGGGATCGCCATCCCTCCCCAGACGGTGAAGATCTTATCCGGGAATTTCTGTCTCGCTTTCAACGCCAGCAGGGCCGGGACAATGACCGCCCATAGGGTTGCACACAGCCCGGCACCGCCAATTCCGTAGATAAAGCCGTTCGGGAAGATAAGGTAGAGCAAAGTGGGCGGCAGGAAGGTCAGCATGATTGTCTTCAGACGACCGGAGGGGGAATTATCCAGTTTAAAGAGGTCGGCAAGGTAATCGAACAAGCCTAGCGTGACGCCAAAGAAGGAGCTGGCGACGGCTAAATTGGAGAACACCAGTAAGCAAAATTCGATGACCCCGTGCTGGCGGGTGCCAAGGAAAGATTTCACCAGCGAATCGACGTTGCCCCCGGATGAGATGATCTCGTTGAAGCTGTCGCGGGTGATATTCCCCATCGTGCAATACAACCAGAACAGATAGATAAAAAGCGCCAGCAGCGAGCCAAACACAAGGCTTTTTATCAGTTTATCTTTCCGCTTCCCATAGCAGATGATCAGGCTGGGAATATTGCCATGAAAACCAAACGACGCCAGGCAGACGGGCAGGGCCATAAAGATATAGGGGAAGTAGCTGGTATTGCTGGCAGAGATAACGTTGCTGTCTCTTAATATCGAGTAATCAACCTGAAAGAAAAATGACCCAAAAACAACGATAAAGGCGATGATCTTAATGCCTAAAAACAGCGAGGTAATCCTGCTGGCGGCTAATGAGCTGAACCACAACACCGCCGCGACAAAGAGCGCCGTACTGACACCCACAATGCGCGGGTTCACATGCGTGCCCTGATTCATGGCGATGGTTTCACTTATGATTGCGCCATTGGCCGAGATATAGGCATAGGTCAGGATATAAAGCACAAAGGCGACCGTGAAACCACTTACGATATTCCATTTATTGCCAAGCAGATCTTTGGTGACCGTATTAAAACTTGAGCCGACAGGATAGTTCAAATTTGCTTCCAGCAATAATAACCCGGAGTGAAGCATTGAAAACCAGGCAATAATTAAAATAAAGGCACCCCAAAAAAACCATGCCCCTGCCAAATCCACGGGTAAAGCAAACATTCCCCCGCCAATAACGGTACCTGCTATAACCATGACACCCCAAACCGAAGAGTGTTTAGTCTCTAATTCTAAAGCGTTATCCATGGTGCCCCCATCAATTATGGTAAGCCTGATGTTATTGATATATTTACTTTGTGGGTGGCTAACATTATTTAGCCACCCGGGGACAGAAGGTTAAACTTCTTTGAGTTTTGCAGTGAAGTGGCGTAATACTTTAGGTTCGTAAGTGAAGGTTAACCCTTTTATATTCTTCGCATTTTCTTTAACGTGTTTAAAGGCTTCGACGATGAAATCCATATGCGATTGCGTATACGTGGCCCGCGGAATCGTTAAACGCAGCAGCTCTGCCGGGCAAGGTAATTGTTTACCTGTTTTCGGATCGCGGCCTAATAAGAACGAACCGATCTCAACTGCGCGGATACCTGCTACTTTATAGAGCTCACAGGCCAGCGCCTGCGCCGGGAACTGTTCTGCTGGAATGTGCGGCAATAACTTACCCGCATCCACGAAGGCAGCATGGCCCCCCGCCTGCTGGCAAACCACCCCGATGGCTTCCAGGCCGTCAACCAGGTACTGCACCTGATTAATCCGGTAGGCCAGCCAGTCCTGGCCCATGCCATCATGCAGGCCGACAGCCAGACGCTCCATCGCGCCACCTTCAAGGCCACCGTAAGTCGGGAACCCTTCCTGAACGACGCACAACGTTCTGCACTCGGTGTAGACGTCGAAGTAGTCATCGTTCTTGATGCACAGCAACCCGCCCATGGGCACCATGGCATCTTTCTTGGCGGACATCGCCAGCATATCCGCGTACTTATAGGTTTCCCGGGTTATTTCCGCGATAGTCCAGTCTTTATATTCCGCTTCACGTTTCTGAATAAACCAGGCGTTTTCTGCGAAGCGCGCCGAATCCATGACGACCGGGATATCGTATTTTCTGGCAATCGCATACATCGCTTTCAGATTCGCCAGCGACACCGGCTGTCCACCGGCGGAGTTGCTGGTGATGGTTGCGACAATATAAGGCACGTTACTCGGCCCCACCTCTTCAATGCCGTTTTCCAGGCCCTGCAGGTCAAAATTGCCTTTAAAATCGTAACGGACGCCGGTATCGAATGCTTCCTTAATATAGACGTTGCGCACGGTGCAGCCATTTATCTGGCTATGACCCTGTGTGGTATCAAAGAAGTAGTTCGAGAAGGCGACCATTTTCGAGCGGTCTAACCCCTTCTCCTGCTCGCGTTTTTTGATTAACACAGGAATATAAATCTGCTCGGCGCCGCGCCCCTGATGGGTCGGGATAGTATATTGATAGCCGAAAATTTCTTTCACCGCGTCGGACAGCGCATAGTAACTCCGGCTTCCGCTATAGGCTTCGTCACCGCGCAGCATGGCGGCCTGCATATTTTGTGTGACAGCGCCAGTGCCGCTGTCGGTCAGTAAATCAATAAACACGTCTTCGCTATCCAGCAGGAAAGGGTTCATCCCGGATTTAATAATAGCGTTTTCGCGATGCTCCCTTGTGGTGCGTTTAACTGGCTCAATAACTCTGATGCGAAATGGCTCTGGTAAATGTTTGAAGTTTTCCATTATATCATTCCTGTTTTTATTGCAGCGGTGCTGGTGGCTATTTTAATAACCATTAATACAGGCATGCCTGGGCCTGCCATACCGCTACGCAACCGGGAGAATATATTTCACCGACAGAGACGTGCAGAGGCACAATTGCAGCCTTATGGGCGCAATGATTTCAGGCATACCGGATAAATAGAGTGTTAATCTATTCAGGTTGCATAGAGAATGAGAAGCGAAGGGAGATTAAGGATGGTGATTGACAATTTTATTGTCAATATTGAACCACTTAGAAGTGATATATGTATTTAAGATAATCATCATTGATTTATCCTCATTAGACACGCTACTACACTATTCGAATGAGAATATTTGTCTATGCGCGGTGATATTAATTGTGATTGTAATCACAGAGAATATAACAGGCGTATTTGGTATTTATTCAGGTAATATGAGAAAAGAAAAAGCCGCAATAACAGCGATGCTATTGCGGCTTTTTTGCAGTTAACTGCAACGGGTTTATTTCCCGATGCAGAAGCTGGAGAAGATGCGACCCAGCAGATCGTCCGAGGTAAACTCCCCGGTGATCTCGCTTAACGCCTGCTGCGCCAGACGCAGCTCTTCTGCCAGCAACTCTCCGGCCCAGGCGCCGAGCAGCTGCGCTTTACCCTGATCCAGATGCTGTGCCGCCTCTTCCAGTGCCTGCAGATGGCGACGACGGGCGAGGAAGCCGCCCTCCATGCTGGTATCAAAGCCCATGCTCTGCTTCAGATGGTTGCGCAGCTCATCCACACCCTCGCCGGTGCGCGCCGACAGACGGATAAGTGAGTGACCATTCACATCGCTGATACCCAGCGTTTCGCCGGTGACGTCCGCTTTGTTACGCACCACGGTGATCGGCAGTTTTGCCGGCAGGCGGGCGATAAAGTCTGGCCAGATCTCGGCCGGGTCAACGGCGGCGGTGGTAGTCCCGTCGACCATAAACAGCACCCGGTCGGCCTGCTCGATCTCCTGCCAGGCGCGCTCGATACCGATGCGCTCCACTTCGTCACTGGCATCGCGTAAGCCCGCGGTGTCGATGATATGCAGCGGCATACCATCGATATGAATATGTTCCCGCAGCACGTCGCGGGTGGTACCAGCAATGTCGGTAACAATTGCCGCTTCGCGCCCCGCCAGGGCATTCAGCAGGCTCGATTTCCCGGCATTAGGGCGACCAGCAATCACCACCTTCATCCCTTCGCGCAGCAGGCTGCCCTGACGCGCCTCGGCACGTACCGCGTCGAGATCGTTCATCACCGCGTTAAGCTGGGCTTCGATTTTGCCATCGGAGAGGAAGTCGATCTCCTCATCCGGGAAATCAATGGCTGCTTCCACGTAGATGCGCAGGTGAGTAAGTGCTTCCACCAGATGGTTAACGCGCGCGGAAAAGGCGCCCTGCAGCGAGTTCAGCGCCGAGCGCGCGGCCTGCTCGGAGCTGGCGTCGATCAGGTCGGCAATCGCTTCTGCCTGGGCCAGATCCAGCTTGTCGTTCAGAAACGCCCGCTCGGAGAACTCGCCCGGTTTAGCGATGCGTACGCCCGGCAGGGTCAGAATGCGTTTCAGCAGCAGGTCGAGGATCACCGGCCCGCCGTGGCCCTGCAGTTCGAGCACATCTTCGCCGGTAAAGGAGTTCGGGCCCGGGAACCAGAGTGCGATGCCCTGGTCCAGCGCCGTTCCGTCGCTATCTTTAAAGGGCAGATAATCGGCATAGCGTGGCTTTGGCAGTTTACCCAGCACCGCTTCTGCTACCTCGCGCGCCTTCAGGCCGGAGATACGCAGAATGCCCACACCACCGCGTCCCGGTGGGGTTGCCTGGGCGACGATAGTGTCGTTATGGCTCATGGTTTGTCTCTTCTTAACGCAATAAAAAAGGCGGTCTGATGACCGCCTTTATTTTAGCTACAGCCTACTTGGGATCAGGAGCTTTTCTTTTCGCGGCTATGCAGGCCACGTTTTTCCAGACCACGGTAGATCAGCTGTTGCTGAAGGATGGTTACCAGGTTGCTGACGATATAGTACAGCACCAGACCTGACGGGAACCACAGGAAGAACACGGTGAAGATGACCGGCATAAAGGTCATGATCTTCTGCTGCATCGGGTCGGTCACGGTGGTCGGCGACATCTTCTGGATGAAGAACATCGTCACGCCCATCAGGATCGGCAGGATGTAGTACGGGTCCTGTGCGGAGAGGTCATGGATCCACAGCGCGAACGGCGCGTGGCGCAGCTCAACGGAGCCCATCAGCATGTAGTAGAGCGCAAGGAAGATAGGCATCTGGATCAGCAGCGGGAAGCAGCCACCCAGCGGGTTCACTTTCTCGGCTTTGTACAGGGCCATCATCTCCTGGCTCTGACGCTGCTTGTCATCGCCCAGACGCTCACGCATCGCCTGAATCTTCGGCTGTAGCATACGCATCTTCGCCATGGAGGTGTACTGCGCTTTGGTCAGCGGGTACATGATGCCACGAACGATAAAGGTGATAACGATGATGGAGAAGCCCCAGTTACCCAGGAAGCTGTGGATCCACTTCAGCAGCTTGAACAGCGGCTGAGAGATGAACCACAACCAACCGTAGTCTACGGTCAGGTCCAGGTGCGGCGCCACGGCAGCCATTTTGTCCTGGATTTCCGGGCCGACCCACAGGGTGCTGGCCAGCGTACCGGTTTGACCCGGCTGAACCAGAACCGGCTGAGACTTATAGCCGATAGCGGCAACACCGTTACCCAGGTTCGCGGTATAGAAGTTGTTGGTACCGTCGTTATTCGGGATCCACGCGGTAGCGAAATACTGCTGCAGCATCGCAACCCAGCCGCCTTTGGAGCTGACGTTCAGGTTTTCGTTATCGGCGATGGTGTCGAACTTGTATTTCTCGTATTTCGCGTCTGGCGTAGAGTACGCTGCGCCGCGGAAGGTGTGCAGCGCGAAGTTGCTGCTTCCGGTGTCGCGGTGCGACGGCAGATTGATGGACTGCTTCAGCTGACCAAAGGTCGACACTTCCAGCGGCTTCGCTCCGGCGTTCTGTACGTTATAGCCCACGTTTACCGCAAACTCACCGCGTTTCAGGGTGAAGGTTTTGGTGAAGGTGTTACCCGCGGCGTCGGTGTAGGTCAGCGGAATGGTGATTTCGTTCTGACCATCGGCCAGCACAAAGGTATCGCTGTCTACGTTATACAGCGGACGCGCACCGTTAGCCGGGTTATCCGGGCCATCACGACCGGTCAGGCCGCTCTGTGCCTGATAGATAAACTCAGGCGTGGTTTCCAGCAGCTGGAAAGGTTCGGAAGACTTCAGCTCTTTCGGGTAGGTCAACAGCAGCGCCTGCTCAATATCACCACCACGGGTGTTGATAGTCAGCTCAAGCACATCGGTCTTAACCGTAATCTGTTTCCCCTGGCCACTGGCCGGTACGCCCTGGTCGGCGGCGCTACCCGCTGCGGTGGTCGTTGTCTGCGTGACCTGCTGCTGAGGTTGAGGATTTTTGTCCTGCTCCCAAGCCTGGAAGATCATGAAAGACACGAACAACAAAGCGATGATAAGAAGATTGCGTTGCGAATCCATCGTTAGTGTTCTCTGGTATCAAAAGGTCCTGGAGGGACGGGGTCGTCTCCACCTGGGTGTAAAGGGTGGCATTTTAATACGCGTTTCACCGTCAACCAACTGCCTTTTATCACTCCAAACCTGCGCAATGCCTCAATTCCGTATTGCGAAC
This sequence comes from Leclercia sp. LSNIH1, assembly GCF_002902985.1. Taxonomy (NCBI): domain Bacteria; kingdom Pseudomonadati; phylum Pseudomonadota; class Gammaproteobacteria; order Enterobacterales; family Enterobacteriaceae; genus Leclercia; species Leclercia sp. LSNIH1. The sequence continues at coordinate 950,086 of NZ_CP026167.1, forward strand.
AGGTCGGTCTGAAACGGCAGTGTGGCCCGAGTAGCGGACTAATCAGGCGTTGATAGACCCGGATAAGGCCGATCAGGACCCGTGAGCCAGGCGACAGTGGCGGCGCCATAATTTTTCCAACGCTTCCGAGAGAGCACGGTTATCGAGGTCGGCAACCCCTTTTTTAGCCACCACCACGAAATCCATAGAAGGCAGTTCATGTTGACGTAAACGGAAGCTTTCACGCGTCAGACGTTTAATCCGATTGCGTTCATGCGCACGCTTAACGTTTTTCTTGGCGACAGTGAGACCGATACGGGGATGCCCCAGCGAATTTTGGCGGCCGAGAATGGTGATTTGCGGCGTGCCAGCCCGTTGTGGCTGCTGGAAGACGAAAGTGAAATGAGTGGGAGTTAACAAACGTAACTCCCTGGGAAATGCTAGCTTAACCACTCAGGGGTTAGCTTAATTACTTGGAAACGGTCAGACGTGAACGGCCTTTAGCACGACGACGTGCCAGAACCTGACGACCATTTTTAGTAGCCATACGAGCACGGAAGCCGTGAGAACGGTTGCGCTTCAGTACAGACGGTTGAAAAGTGCGTTTCATGGCGATTTCTACCTAAACTTGAATAAATTCAATGACTTTTTGTGGAGTCCGAACGAATAACGAACGATGGACGCCGAAGCCATGGGTGATTAAAGAGGCCGGATTGTAATAATTGTACACTCCGGAGTCAATTCTCTTTCCTTATTTCCCGCGTCTTTCCGCACGTTTTTAGCGTGCAAATTGAGCAGCGTCAGACGCAGGAAATCGAGTCCCACGCGCCGGGTGGGGAATTATACGGGCTCCCGGGCAAATCGCAAGGATCGTCCAGGATCTTCGTTAGATCATTTAAGCAAAAATTTGTCGCTACTCATTAATTTTTCCAATATGCGGCCTAAATCGCGGGGTCGCTTCGCCAGGATCGTTTACACTTACCCCGTTTCGATCCTCCTGTGGATAAATCGGGAAGAAACTGTGAGAAACAGAAGATCTCTGGCTCAGTTTAGGCTATGATCCGCGGTCCTGATCGCGATCCCAGGATCCAGAGCAGGTAAAAAAAACCGCAGACAGCGGTTCGCACGTCCCCCTAAACGCCGGGTTCTTTCGACGTGTGTCTACAATCATGACTATTCAATAGCTTTCTTTTTTGTTCGAGTGGAGTCCGCCGTGTCACTTTCGCTTTGGCAGCAGTGTCTTGCCCGATTGCAGGATGAGTTACCAGCCACAGAATTCAGTATGTGGATCCGCCCGTTGCAGGCGGAACTGAGCGATAACACGCTGGCTTTGTATGCGCCAAACCGTTTTGTGCTCGATTGGGTCAGGGACAAATACCTCAATAACATCAACGGACTGCTAAACGAATTTTGCGGTGCCGATGCCCCACAGCTGCGTTTTGAAGTGGGCACTAAACCGGTCACCCAAACCCTCAAAGAGACCGTTAACGTCGCCGCTGCGCCCGCGCAGACCGCGCAGGTTCAGATGCCGCGCGTCGCGCCTGCGCCGCGTGCGGGCTGGGATAACGTCCCGGCACCGGCAGAGCCAACCTACCGCTCTAACGTTAACGTCAAACACACCTTTGATAACTTCGTCGAAGGTAAATCGAACCAGCTGGCCCGCGCGGCGGCGCGCCAGGTGGCGGATAACCCGGGCGGCGCCTATAACCCGCTGTTCCTTTATGGCGGTACCGGTCTGGGTAAAACGCACCTGCTGCATGCGGTAGGCAATGGCATTATGGCGCGTAAGCCCAATGCCAAAGTGGTGTATATGCACTCCGAGCGCTTCGTTCAGGATATGGTAAAAGCCCTGCAAAACAATGCGATCGAAGAGTTTAAACGCTATTACCGTTCCGTTGATGCGCTGCTGATCGATGACATCCAGTTCTTTGCCAATAAAGAACGATCCCAGGAAGAGTTTTTCCACACCTTCAATGCGCTGCTGGAAGGCAATCAGCAGATCATTTTGACCTCGGATCGCTATCCAAAAGAGATCAACGGGGTTGAAGATCGTCTGAAATCGCGCTTCGGCTGGGGCCTGACCGTGGCGATCGAGCCACCGGAGCTGGAAACCCGCGTGGCGATCCTGATGAAAAAGGCCGACGAGAACGACATTCGTCTGCCGGGTGAGGTGGCGTTCTTTATCGCCAAGCGTCTGCGTTCCAACGTTCGTGAGCTTGAGGGCGCACTGAACCGCGTTATTGCTAACGCCAACTTTACCGGACGGGCGATCACCATCGATTTCGTGCGTGAGGCGCTGCGCGATCTGCTGGCGCTGCAGGAAAAACTGGTCACCATCGACAATATTCAGAAGACGGTGGCGGAGTACTACAAAATTAAAGTGGCAGATTTGCTGTCTAAACGTCGTTCCCGCTCGGTGGCGAGACCGCGTCAGATGGCGATGGCGCTGGCAAAGGAATTAACCAACCACAGTCTGCCGGAGATCGGCGATGCGTTTGGTGGCCGTGACCATACCACCGTGCTGCACGCCTGCCGTAAGATCGAGCAGCTGCGTGAAGAAAGCCACGACATAAAAGAAGACTTCTCCAATTTAATCAGAACATTATCATCGTGATGCTATGAAATTTACCGTTGAACGTGAACATTTATTAAAACCGCTGCAACAGGTGAGTGGCCCATTAGGCGGCCGCCCGACGCTGCCTATTCTTGGTAACCTGCTGCTGCAGGTGGCAGACGGCACGCTGTCGCTGACCGGGACCGATCTCGAGATGGAAATGGTCGCACGTGTGACGCTTTCTCAGCCTCACGAAGCGGGCGCAACCACCGTTCCGGCGCGTAAGTTCTTTGATATCTGCCGCGGACTGCCTGAAGGGGCAGAGATTGCCGTGCAGCTGGAAGGCGACCGTATGCTGGTGCGCTCTGGCCGCAGCCGTTTTTCGCTCTCTACGCTGCCTGCTGCTGACTTCCCGAACCTGGACGACTGGCAGAGTGAAGTCGAATTCACCCTGCCACAGGCCACCATGAAACGCCTGATTGAAGCTACCCAGTTCTCTATGGCGCATCAGGACGTTCGCTACTACTTAAACGGTATGCTGTTCGAAACCGAAGGGGAAGAGCTGCGTACCGTTGCCACCGACGGTCACCGCCTGGCGGTCTGCTCCATGCCGGTTGGCGTGACGCTGCCGAACCATTCGGTGATCGTACCGCGTAAAGGCGTGATTGAACTGATGCGTATGCTCGACGGCGGTGAAACCCCGCTGCGCGTGCAGATTGGCAGCAACAATATCCGCGCTCACGTGGGCGACTTCATCTTTACCTCCAAGCTGGTAGATGGCCGTTTCCCGGACTATCGCCGCGTATTGCCGAAGAACCCGGACAAAACGCTGGAAGCGGGCTGCGATATCCTCAAGCAGGCCTTTGCCCGCGCGGCAATCCTCTCCAACGAGAAGTTCCGCGGCGTGCGTCTGTATGTGAGCGAAAACCAGCTGAAGATCACGGCCAACAACCCGGAACAGGAAGAGGCCGAAGAGATTCTGGATGTCACCTATGCCGCAGGCACCGAGATGGAAATCGGCTTTAACGTCAGTTACGTGCTGGATGTGCTGAACGCGCTGAAGTGCGAGAACGTGCGTATTCTGCTGACCGACTCCGTGTCGAGCGTACAAATTGAAGATGCTGCCAGCCAGAGTGCGGCTTATGTTGTCATGCCAATGAGACTGTAATGTCGCTCACCCGCCTGTTGATCCGCGACTTTCGCAATATCGAAAGCGCGGATCTTGCTTTATCCCCCGGCTTTAACTTCCTGGTTGGCGCCAACGGCAGCGGCAAAACCAGCGTGCTGGAAGCCATCTATACGCTCGGCCATGGCCGGGCGTTTCGCAGTTTGCAGATTGGCCGCGTCATTCGCCACGAGCAGGACGCGTTTGTGCTTCATGGCCGTTTACGGGGCGAAGAGCACGAGACCGCCATCGGCCTGACCAAAGACAAGCACGGTGACAGCAAGGTACGCATCGACGGCACCGACGGGCACAAAGTGGCCGAGCTGGCGCTGCTGATGCCCATGCAGCTAATCACCCCCGAGGGGTTTACTTTACTCAACGGCGGCCCCAAATACAGAAGAGCCTTCCTCGACTGGGGATGCTTCCATAACGAAGCGGGCTTTTTTACCGCCTGGAGTAACCTCAAGCGGCTGCTGAAACAGCGCAATGCCGCGCTGCGCCAGGTGACCCGCTACGCCCAACTGCGGGCGTGGGATAAAGAGCTGATCCCGCTGGCGGAGCAGATTAGCCGCTGGCGTGCGGAGTACAGCGCCGGGATCGCGGAAGACATGGCGGACACCTGCCAGCAGTTTTTACCCGAGTTCTCCCTGAGCTTCTCCTTCCAGCGCGGCTGGGAGAAAGAGACAGATTATGCCGAGGTGCTGGAGCGAAGCTTCGAGCGCGATCGCATGCTGACCTACACCGCGCATGGCCCGCACAAGGCGGATTTCCGCATTCGTGCCGATGGCGCGCCGGTGGAAGACACCTTATCACGCGGGCAGCTTAAACTTCTGATGTGCGCCCTGCGCCTGGCGCAGGGCGAGTACTTAACCCGTGAGAGCGGGCGACGCTGTCTGTATCTGATTGATGATTTTGCCTCGGAACTTGACGACGCGCGGCGCGGGCTGCTTGCCAGCCGCTTAAAAGCCACGCAGTCGCAGGTTTTCGTCAGTGCGATTAGCGCTGAACACGTAATAGACATGTCGGACGAAAATTCGAAGATGTTTAACGTGGAAAAGGGTAAAATAACGGATTAACCCAAGAATAAATGAGCGAGAAACGTTGATGTCGAATTCTTATGACTCCTCCAGTATCAAAGTCCTGAAAGGGCTGGATGCGGTGCGTAAGCGCCCGGGTATGTATATCGGCGACACGGATGACGGCACCGGTCTGCACCACATGGTATTCGAGGTGGTAGATAACGCTATCGACGAAGCGCTCGCGGGTCACTGTAAAGACATTATCGTCACCATCCACGCCGATAACTCTGTTTCCGTACAGGATGATGGCCGTGGCATTCCGACCGGCATCCACCCGGAAGAGGGCGTCTCTGCGGCGGAAGTGATCATGACCGTTCTGCACGCGGGCGGTAAGTTCGATGATAACTCCTATAAAGTGTCCGGCGGTCTGCACGGCGTGGGCGTCTCTGTCGTTAACGCCCTGTCGCAGAAGCTGGAGCTGGTGATCAACCGCGAAGGTAAAATTCACCGTCAGGTCTATACCCACGGCGTGCCGCAGGCACCGCTGGCGGTAACGGGCGAGACGGAGAAAACCGGTACCACGGTCCGTTTCTGGCCGAGCCTCGAAACCTTCTCCAACGTGACCGAGTTCGAATATGACATCCTGGCGAAGCGTCTGCGCGAGCTGTCATTCCTGAACTCCGGCGTCTCGATTCGCCTGCGCGACAAGCGCGACGGCAAAGAAGACCACTTCCATTACGAAGGTGGTATCAAGGCGTTCGTTGAGTATCTGAACAAGAACAAAACGCCAATTCACCCAAATATCTTCTATTTCTCCACCGAAAAAGATGGTATCGGCGTGGAAGTGGCGTTGCAGTGGAACGACGGTTTCCAGGAAAACATCTACTGCTTCACCAATAACATTCCGCAGCGCGACGGCGGTACGCACCTGGTCGGCTTCCGTACGGCGATGACCCGTACCCTGAACGCCTACATGGACAAAGAAGGCTACAGCAAAAAAGCGAAAGTCAGCGCCACCGGTGACGATGCCCGTGAAGGCCTGATTGCCGTTGTCTCCGTGAAGGTACCGGATCCGAAGTTCTCCTCCCAGACCAAAGACAAGCTGGTCTCCTCTGAGGTGAAATCGGCGGTTGAACAGCAGATGAACGAGCTGCTGAGCGACTACCTGCAGGAAAACCCGTCCGACGCCAAAATCGTCGTCGGTAAAATTATCGATGCGGCGCGTGCCCGTGAAGCGGCGCGTAAAGCCCGTGAAATGACCCGTCGTAAAGGCGCGCTGGACTTAGCAGGCCTGCCGGGCAAACTGGCGGACTGCCAGGAACGCGACCCGGCGCTGTCCGAACTGTACCTTGTGGAAGGGGACTCTGCGGGCGGTTCTGCGAAGCAGGGCCGTAACCGTAAGAACCAGGCGATCCTGCCGCTGAAGGGTAAAATCCTCAACGTTGAGAAAGCGCGCTTCGACAAGATGCTCTCCTCTCAGGAAGTAGCAACCCTGATCACCGCCCTGGGCTGCGGTATTGGCCGCGACGAGTACAACCCGGACAAGCTGCGCTATCACAGCATCATCATCATGACCGATGCGGACGTCGACGGCTCGCACATTCGTACCCTGCTGCTGACCTTCTTCTACCGTCAGATGCCGGAGATCGTTGAGCGTGGCCACGTCTACATTGCCCAGCCGCCGCTCTACAAGGTGAAAAAAGGCAAGCAGGAGCAGTATATCAAAGATGACGAGGCGATGGATCAGTACCAGATCGCTATTGCTCTTGATGGCGCCACCCTGCACGCCAACTCAAGCGCCCCGGCGCTGGCGGGCGAGCCGCTGGAGCGTCTGGTCTCCGAGTACAACGCCACCCAGAAGATGATTGGCCGCATGGAGCGCCGTTATCCAAAAGCGCTGCTGAAGGCGCTGGTTTACCAGCCGACCCTGAACGAAGCCGATCTCGATAACGAGCAGGCGGTGACCCGCTGGGTAAATACCCTGGTCAGCGAGCTGAACGAGAACGAGCAGCACGGCAGCCAGTGGAAGTTCGATATTCAGCAGAACGCCGCCCAGCAGTTCGAGCCGGTGATCCGCGTGCGTACCCACGGCGTGGATACTGACTATCCGCTGGAGCATGAGTTCGTGACCGGCGCGGAATACCGTCGTATCTGCACCCTCGGCGAGAAGCTGCGTGGCCTGATTGAAGACGATGCGTTCATCGAACGTGGCGAACGCCGTCAGCCGGTTGCCAGCTTCGAGCAGGCGCTGGAGTGGCTGGTGAAAGAGTCCCGTCGTGGCCTCTCCATTCAGCGCTATAAAGGTCTGGGCGAAATGAACCCGGATCAGCTGTGGGAAACGACCATGGATCCGGAAAGCCGCCGCATGCTGCGGGTTACCGTTAAGGACGCGATTGCTGCCGACCAGCTGTTCACTACCCTGATGGGCGATGCGGTTGAACCCCGTCGCGCCTTCATCGAAGAGAACGCCCTGAAAGCGGCGAATATTGACATCTAAGCCGTTTGTTCCCCGGTGGCGCTGCGCTTACCGGGGCTACAGGTTTCGTAGGCCCGGTACGCGTCAGCGTCACCGGGCTTTTCTTTAGATGCAAAAGAGGAATTTCCTCTCCAGACCCCATCCCCTTTCTTACCGTGTTTTTTGAGCGGAATCGCGCTAGCATGAGGAAAGACTCATTCCAACCGGGGATCTCATGGCTATCAAACTCATTGCAATCGATATGGACGGCACGCTGCTGCTGCCAGACCACACCATCTCTCCTGCCGTTAAAAATGCGATTGCCGCAGCCCGGGAGAAGGGCGTGAACGTGGTGCTTTGCACCGGTCGCCCATATGCGGGGGTGCATAACTACCTGAAAGAGCTGCACATGAACGAGCCAGGAGATTACTGCATTACCTACAACGGTGCGCTGGTGCAGAAAGCGGCCGATGGCAGCACGGTGGCGCAGACGGCGCTGAGCTATGAAGACTATCGCTATCTGGAACAACTCTCCCGCGAGGTAGGCTCGCACTTCCACGCCCTCGACCGCACCACGCTGTACACCGCGAACCGCGACATCAGCTACTACACGGTACATGAATCCTACGTCGCCACCATCCCGCTGGTGTTCTGCGAAGCGGAAAAAATGGATCCCGAAACCCAGTTCCTGAAGGTTATGATGATCGATGAGCCCGCCATTCTCGACCAGGCCATCGCCCGCATTCCGGATGAGGTAAAAGAGAAGTACACCGTGCTGAAAAGTGCGCCGTACTTCCTCGAAATCCTCGATAAACGCGTCAATAAAGGCACCAGCGTGAAGTCGCTGGCCGAAACGCTGGGGATCAAGCCGGAAGAGATCATGACGCTCGGCGATCAGGAAAACGACATTGCGATGCTGGAATATGCTGGCTTAGGCGTGGCGATGGAGAACGCGATCCCGTCGGTGAAAGAGGTGGCTAACTTCGTCACTAAATCTAACCTCGAAGATGGCGTGGCCTACGCGATTGAGAAGTTTGTGCTGAATTAAAGCCTGGCAAAATACGCGCTCCCGAACCCGCACTCGTTGCGGGTTTTTTTATCCCCTCAAGAACCTTTCTTTAACATTCCTTTCACTGATTGCTCTTTTTGTGATCTGGATTGTAGTACAACACAATGTGATTGTACTACATTACGACCACAGCAATGACGAATGGCATCACGTTTGTACTGCAAAATTGAGGCGAAATTCAGCGGTCGCGGTAAAGTAGGGGCGGACCTACAGAGCACAAGGACTCTCCATGACTCTCAATAAAACCGATCGCATCGTCATCACGCTGGGCACTCAAATCGTGGGTGGCAAGTACGTTCCTGGGTCACCGCTGCCCGCCGAGGCAGAGCTGTGTGAGGAGTTTGAAACCTCACGCAACATCATCCGGGAAGTGTTCCGTTCGCTGATGGCGAAGCGGCTGATTGAAATGAAGCGTTATCGCGGCGCCTTTGTTGCCCCGCGTAACCAGTGGAACTACCTCGATACCGAGGTTTTGCAGTGGGTGCTGGAAAACGACTACGACCCACGGCTGATTGGCGCGATGAGCGAGGTGCGAAACCTGGTGGAGCCGGCAATAGCCCGCTGGGCGGCGGAACGCGCAACCTCTGGCGACCTCGCGCAAATTGAGGCGGCCCTGAACGATATGATCGCCAATAACCAGGATCGGGACGCCTTTAACGAGGCGGATATTCGCTACCACGAGGCGGTGTTGCAGTCGGTGCATAACCCGGTGCTACAGCAGCTTAGCGTGGCGATCAGCTCGTTACAGCGAGCAGTTTTTGAACGAACCTGGATGGGTGATGAGGCCAACATGCCGAAGACGCTCCAGGAACATAAAGCGCTGTTCGATGCGATACGCCATCAGGACAGCGATGCGGCAGAGCAGGCGGCGCTCACCATGATCGCCAGCTCGACACGAAGGCTGAAGGAAATCACATGACATCTCGCTACATCGCAATTGACTGGGGATCGACCAATCTGCGCGCCTGGCTCTACCAGGGCGAGCAGTGCCTGGAGAGCAGGCAATCAGAAGCAGGCGTCACGCGCCTGAACGGTAAATCTCCTGAAGCGGTGTTAGCAGAGGTGACACAAAACTGGCGCGACGGCGCCACGCCGGTGGTAATGGCAGGCATGGTTGGCAGCAACGTGGGTTGGAAGGTTGCACCATATCTGCCGGTTCCTGCCTGTTTCTCCGCTATTGGCGAACAGTTAACGTCTGTTGGCGACAATATCTGGATAATTCCGGGGCTATGCGTCTCCTGCGACGATAATCACAATGTGATGCGCGGTGAAGAAACCCAACTCCTCGGCGCGCGCACGCTCTCTCCTTCTTCTGTCTATGTCATGCCCGGTACGCACTGCAAATGGGTGCAAGCCGATGCTGAGCAGATCGCTGATTTTCGCACCGTGATGACCGGCGAATTACACCATTTACTGCTGAAGCATTCGCTGGTGGGGGCGGGGCTGCCGGAGCAGACAGCCTCGCCGGAAGCATTTGCCGCCGGGCTTGAGCGTGGGATCGCTTCCCCCGCCGTTTTGCCGCAGCTTTTTGAGGTTCGCGCCTCGCACGTGCTGGGAACCCTTCCCCGCGAGCATGTGAGCGAATTTTTATCGGGCCTGCTGATTGGCGCAGAAGTCGCCACCCTGAGCGAACAGTTCGCCGGGCAGCAGTCCATCACCCTCGTCGCGGGTTCATCGCTGACCGCTCGTTACCGCCAGGCGTTCCACGCCATCGGGCGTGACGTGGCGGCGGTGGAGGGCGACACGGCATTTCAGGCAGGAATAAGGAGCATCGCTCATGCAGTGGCAAACTAATCTTCCCCTTATCGCGATTCTGCGCGGCATCACCCCTGACGAGGCCATTGCCCACGTTGGTGCGGTGATCGACGCCGGGTTCGACGCGGTGGAAATCCCGCTCAACTCCCTGGAATGGGAAAAAAGCATTCCGGCGGTCGTGGATGCGTTTGGTGACAAAGCGCTGATCGGCGCGGGGACCGTATTACAGCCGGAGCAGGTGGACAGCCTGGCGAAGATGGGCTGTAAGCTCATTGTGACGCCCAATATCAACCCTGAGGTGATCCGCCGCGCTGTGGGCTACGGCATGACGGTTTGTCCCGGATGCGCCACGGCGACAGAAGCCTTTACCGCTCTCGATGCGGGCGCACAGTCGCTCAAAATCTTCCCGTCGTCGGCCTTTGGCCCGGATTACATCAAAGCGCTGAAAGCGGTGTTGCCCGCCAGCGTACCGGTCTTTGCCGTGGGCGGCGTCACGCCCGAAAACCTGGCCCAGTGGATGAACGCGGGCTGTGTAGGGGCCGGTCTGGGTAGCGATCTCTATCGCGCCGGGCAGTCCATTGAGCGTACCGCACAGCAGGCGGCAGCATTTGTAAAAGCGTATCGAGAGGCAATGCAATGAAAATAACCAAACTCACCACCTACCGTTTACCGCCGCGTTGGATGTTCCTGAAAATCGAAACCGACGAAGGGGTGGTTGGCTGGGGCGAGCCGGTGATTGAAGGCCGTGCGCGCACCGTTGAAGCGGCGGTGCATGAGCTGGGCGAATATCTGATTGGTCAGGATCCGGCGCGTATTAACGACCTGTGGCAGGTGATGTACCGTGCGGGCTTCTACCGCGGCGGCCCAATCCTGATGAGCGCCATCGCCGGTATCGACCAGGCGCTGTGGGATATCAAAGGCAAAGTGCTGAACGCCCCGGTCTGGCAGCTGATGGGGGGCCTGGTACGCGACAAAATCAAAGCCTACAGCTGGGTGGGCGGTGACCGTCCGGCGGAAGTGATCGACGGCATTAGCAAGCTGCGCAGCATCGGTTTCGACACCTTCAAACTTAACGGCTGCGAAGAGATGGGCGTGATTGATAACTCGCGGGCGGTGGATCGCGCGGTAAATACCGTGGCGCAAATCCGTGAAGCCTTCGGCAACGAGATTGAGTTTGGTCTCGATTTCCACGGTCGCGTCAGCGCGCCGATGGCGAAACTGCTGATCAAAGAACTGGAGCCGTACCGTCCGCTGTTTATCGAGGAGCCGGTGCTGGCCGAGCAGGCCGAGTACTACCCGAAACTGGCGGAGCAGACGCACATTCCGATCGCGGCGGGCGAACGCATGTTCTCGCGCTTCGAGTTTAAACGCGTGCTGGAAGCGGGCGGGATTGCGATCCTGCAACCGGACCTCTCCCACGCGGGCGGCATCACCGAATGCTACAAAATTGCCGGGATGGCAGAAGCCTATGACGTGGCCCTGGCACCGCACTGCCCGCTGGGCCCGATTGCGCTGGCAGCCTGTCTGCACGTGGACTTTGTCTCGCGCAACGCGGTATTCCAGGAGCAGAGTATGGGCATTCACTATAACAAGGGCGCGGAACTGCTCGACTTTGTGAAGAATAAAGAAGACTTCAGCATGGAAGGCGGTTTCTTCAAACCGTTAACGAAGCCGGGCCTTGGCGTGGAGATCGACGAAGCCAAAGTCATTGAGCTGAGTAAAAATGCGCCGGACTGGCGTAATCCGTTATGGCGTCACGAGGACGGCAGCGTAGCGGAATGGTGATCACCACGCCGTAGGCCCGGTAAGCGCAGCGCCACCGGGCAACAATCTCACAGACAAAAATATAACCCTCTGTAAATTACAGGGCATGGTGAGCGGCCTCGCTATGCCCAAAATCTGGAGACAGATTGCGATGGATATTCCAGTTACAGCTACCAAAACCGGGCGTCGCCGCTACCTGACGCTGATGATGATCTTTATTACCGTGGTCATCTGTTATGTCGACCGCGCCAACCTTGCCGTGGCTTCGGCCCATATTCAGGAGGAGTTCGGCATTACCAAAGCGGAGATGGGCTACGTCTTCTCGGCGTTTGCCTGGCTCTATACGCTATGCCAGATCCCGGGCGGTTGGTTCCTCGACCGCATCGGCTCGCGCCTGACCTACTTTATCGCTATTTTCGGCTGGTCCGTGGCGACCCTGTTCCAGGGTTTTGCTACTGGCTTAATGTCGCTGATTGGCCTGCGCGCGATCACCGGTATTTTCGAAGCGCCAGCATTCCCGACCAATAACCGCATGGTCACCAGCTGGTTCCCTGAACATGAGCGCGCCTCTGCCGTCGGGTTCTATACCTCCGGGCAGTTTGTTGGTCTGGCGTTCCTGACCCCGCTGCTGATCTAGATCCAGGAGCTGCTGAGTTGGCACTGGGTGTTCATCGTCACCGGCGGGATCGGCATCATCTGGTCGTTTATCTGGATTAAGGTCTATCAGCCGCCGCGCCTGACCAAAAGCATCAGCAAAGCCGAGCTGGATTATATTCGCGATGGCGGCGGTCTGGTGGATGGCGATGCGCCAGTGAAAAAAGAGGCGCGCCAGCCGCTGACCAAAGCTGACTGGAAGCTGGTCTTCCACCGTAAGCTGGTGGGCGTTTACCTTGGCCAGTTTGCGGTGACCTCCACGCTGTGGTTCTTCCTGACCTGGTTCCCGAACTACCTGACCCAGGAGAAAGGCATCACCGCGCTGAAGGCGGGCTTTATGACCACCGTGCCGTTCCTGGCGGCCTTCTTTGGCGTGCTGCTCTCCGGCTGGCTGGCGGATAAGCTGGTGAAAAAAGGGTTCTCCCTCGGCGTGGCGCGTAAAACGCCGATCATCTGCGGGCTGCTGATCTCCACCTGCATCATGGGCGCAAACTACACCAACGATCCGGTATGGATTATGACCCTGATGGCGGTGGCCTTCTTTGGGAATGGCTTTGCCTCCATCACCTGGTCGCTGGTGTCGTCGCTGGCCCCGATGCGTCTGATTGGTCTGACCGGCGGGGTGTTTAACTTCGTTGGCGGCCTGGGCGGGATCACCGTTCCACTGGTGATTGGCTACCTGGCGCAGGACTACGGTTTTGGCCCGGCACTGGTCTATATCTCCGCGGTGGCCCTGATTGGCGCGCTCTCCTACATCCTGCTGGTGGGCGATGTTAAACGGGTAGGCTAATCTCCTGCAATGCTATACCCTGATGCGACATCCGCGCATCAGGGTATCCTCATGAAACAAATCACTTTCGCTCCCCGCAACCATCAGCTCACCAATACCCGTACCTGGACCGCAGACAGCCAGTGGCTGGCTTTTGACGTCCGGCCTTCCGGGGCGTCGTTTACCGGCGAAACCATTGAACGAGTGAATGTTAAAACCGGCGACGTCGAGGTGATCTATCGCGCCAGCAACGGTGCGCATGTGGGGGTTGTCACCGTCCATCCGACGGCTGATAAATACGTTTTTATCCACGGCCCGCAACATCCCGACGCCCACTGGCAGTACGACTTCCATCACCGTCAGGGGGTGGTTGCAGAGCGCGGGCAGGTGAGCAATCTTGATGCGATGGATATCACCCCGCCTTTCACCTCCGGCGCGCTGCGCGGTGGCAGTCATGTTCATGTGTATAGCCCGGACGGGCAGTTCGTCAGCTTTACCTATAACGACCATGTGTTGCACACGCTCGATCCGACGCTGGATTTACGTAACGTGGGCGTGGCCGCGCCTTATGGCCCGGTGACCCCTGCGGGCCACCATCCGCGGGAGTATGCCGGTACGCACTGGAGCGTGCTGGTCAGCCGTACCACCCCCGCGCCACAGCCGGGCAGCGATGAGATCAACCGTGCCTACGAAGAGGGCTGGGTCGGTAATCATCAACTGGCTTTTATCGGCGATACCCTTACCGCCAGCGGCAAGAAGGTGCCGGAGCTGTTTATCGTTGACCTGCCGAAAGAGGAACAGGGCTGGAAACAGGCGGGCGATCTACCGCTTCAGGGCACGGCAGATCGCATGCCCGCCCCGCCTGCCGGGGTCATGCAGCGCCGTTTAACCTTTACTCACGGCAACCGCTATCCGGGGCTGGTGAACGTGCCGCGCCACTGGGTGCGCAGCAACCCCCAGGCGACACAAATCGCGTTCCTGATGCGGGATGATAACGGCGTGGTGCAGCTGTGGCTGATCGCCCCTGAAGGGGGTGAACCCCGTCAGCTTACCCATAACCCAAGCGATATTCAGTCGGCCTTTAACTGGCATCCGGCGGGCCATTCACTGGGATTTGTGCTGGAGGATCGCATTGCAACCTGTGATGCGGCGTCTGGTGCTGTGACGTTTTTGACGTCCGATCACGGCAATCCGCCGTCGGGTGATGCGGTGAATTACTCTCCGGATGGGCACACCATTGCCTGGATGGAGGAGATCGACGGATTCCGGCAGCTGTGGGTGACAGAGACCGGACGCTAATCAGCGAGAGGGCATCCCGGCGGGCGGGATCACGGCGTTGGTCGCCAGGGTCTCTTGCTCGCTTTGCTCCACGCGGGAGCGAACGGATTTATCGGTGCGGAAGAGGTCCCACGGCAGCAGCAGGGTATCGACCACCGCGGTAAATGGCATATCGAGCACCACCAGCGATTTCGTTCCCCAGTGGGTATCGTCGTCAGCCAGCATAGTCGCGCTGGCTCGCGTGCCGGGATAGGTTCCTTCTTTACCGCCGGTGTGAGACATCACGCTCGAACACCCGCAAAGCACAACCACTGCGCTGAACGTCGTCAGTTTTATCAGAACATTTTTCATCATCAGTTAGTCATCATCAATGGCACGGCATAAACCTGCTACCGGGTTTATAACGGGCCATTCTCAAAATGAATAGTTGAAAAGTACCGCTCTGTGGCACCTATCGCATTTTAACCTTACGTGCTGTAGACCCAGTCTATTCCAGTACCCGTAAAGTGCAAAAAATTCTCGCAACGGCATGCTTGAAAAGATCGCAAACGGACCCATTTTAAGGATGTATCGATGAACAAACGTGCCTGAGGGGCGTTTGGGATACTCCTGCCTGTCCATGGTGGAAGGCGACAATTCTTGCTGATTTCAGGAGTTTTAACTGTATGCGTAACTTTGATCTTTCTCCGCTTTATCGTTCAGCCATTGGCTTCGATCGTCTGTTCAACCATTTAGAAAACAACCAAAGCCAGAGCAATGGCTACCCTCCATACAATGTTGAACTGGTTGACGAAAACCATTATCGCATTGCGATTGCCGTGGCCGGTTTCGCTGAAAGCGAACTGGAGATCACCGCTCAGGATAACCTGCTGGTGGTGAAAGGCGCTCATGCGGGCGAGCAGAAAGAACGTACCTACCTCTATCAGGGCATCGCGGAACGTAACTTTGAACGTAAATTCCAGTTAGCTGAGAACATCCACGTTCATGGCGCGAACCTGGTTAACGGTCTGCTCTATATCGATCTGGAACGAGTTATCCCGGAAGCGAAAAAACCGCGCCGTATCGAAATTAATTAATTGTCCGGGTCGCTTTCGCGGCCCAAATATAAATGCTTGCCGATATCGGGAGCATATGTGAATCCATAAGGATTTGCAGGAACAAGTGTGTACAAAAATAAATTGTACCGAACTCGCTTCTCAGAAGGAGATTTAGTATGCGTAATTACGATTTATCCCCGCTGCTGCGTCAGTGGATCGGTTTTGACAAACTGGCCTCCGCGCTGCAAAGCACCACCGAAAGCCAGACCTTCCCGCCGTATAACATCGAAAAGAGCGACGATAACCACTATCGCATTACGCTCGCAGTGGCCGGCTTCAGCCAGCAGAACCTCGATATTCAGCTGGAAGGCACACGCCTGACGGTAAAAGGCACCCCGGAAAAACCAGCAACCGAAACCAAATGGCTGCACCAGGGGCTGGTGACCCAGCCGTTCAGCCTGAGCTTTACCCTGGCTGAACATATGGAGGTGACGGGCGCCACCTTCACCAACGGGCTGCTGCATATCGACATCACCCGCAACGTGCCGGAAGCGATTGCTCCGCAGCGGATCGCCATCAGTGAACGTCCGGCGTTGAACAGTTAATAGACTGTGTCGGGGGGCGCTACGCTTACCCGACCTACAAGACCCGCAGGCTCGCGCAAGCGAAGCGTCGCCGGGCAAAATCAAAGCCCCGCCCCGGCGGGGCTTTTTTGTGCGCCATCGCCCATACAACCCGCCTGCGCTCTGCGAAAATCCCTGCTAATTATATTGTTATTCACAGGGATGCTGTCATGAGTGATATAGCGTTAACGGTCAGTATTCTGGCGTTGGTTGCGGTGGTCGGGCTGTGGATAGGCAATGTCAAAATCCGCGGCGTCGGGTTCGGCATTGGCGGCGTGCTCTTTGGCGGGATTTTTGTCGGCCATTTTGCCGACCAGCTTGGCATTACGCTCAGCGCGGAAATGCTGCACTTCATTCAGGAATTTGGCCTGATCCTCTTCGTTTACACTATCGGCATCCAGGTCGGGCCCGGCTTTTTCGCCTCGCTGCGCGTCTCTGGCCTGCGGCTTAATCTTTTTGCGATGGGGATTGTGGTGATGGGTGGGCTGGTCACCGCCCTGCTGCATAAACTCTTCGCCATTCCGCTGCCGGTGGTGTTGGGCATTTTCTCCGGGGCGGTAACCAATACTCCCGCGCTGGGTGCCGGGCAGCAAATCCTGCGCGATCTGGGCATCGCCCCCGACATCGTCGATCAGATGGGGATGAGCTACGCCATGGCCTACCCGTTCGGCATCTGCGGCATCCTGCTCACCATGTGGCTGATGCGTATCCTGTTTCGCGTTAACGTTGAACAGGAAGCCCGGGAGCATGAATCTACCCTTACGAACGGACAGGCGCTGATTAAGACCATCAACATCCGCGTCGACAACCCCAATCTGAACAATCTGCCAATTCAGGATGTGCCGATCCTTAACAGCGCCAATATTATCTGCTCCCGCCTGAAGCGTGAGGAAACCCTGATGGTGCCGCTGCCCGGCACGGTGATCCAGATAGGCGACCTGCTGCATCTGGTGGGGCAACCGGCGGACCTGCATAACGCCCAACTGGTGATTGGCCAGGAGGTGGATACCTCCCTTTCTACCCGCGGCACCGATATGCGCGTCGAGCGCGTGGTGGTGACCAACGAGAAGGTATTAGGCAAGAAAATCCGCGAACTGCAGGTAAAAGAGCGCTACGACGTGGTGATCTCTCGCCTGAACCGCGCCGGGATCGAGCTGGTGGCCAGCCCGGACGCCAGCCTGCAGTTTGGCGACATCCTTAACCTCGTCGGGCGCCCGGCCTCCATTGACGCCGTCGCCAATATGGTAGGCAACGCGCAACAAAAACTGCAGCAGGTGCAGATGCTACCGGTGTTTATCGGTATCGGACTCGGCGTCCTGCTCGGCTCTATCCCCCTCTATGTACCGGGGTTCCCGGTGGCGCTCAAGCTGGGGCTGGCAGGCGGGCCGTTGATTATGGCACTGATCCTCGGTCGTATCGGCTGTGTCGGTAAGCTCTACTGGTTTATGCCTCCGAGCGCCAACCTTGCCCTGCGTGAGCTGGGGATCGTGCTGTTTCTGGCGGTGGTGGGGCTGAAATCTGGCGGGGATTTCGTCGAGACGCTCGCCCGCGGTGACGGCGTCAGCTGGATTGGTTACGGCATCCTCATTACCGCCGTCCCGCTGATCACGATGGGCATTCTGGCGCGGCTACTGGCGAAGATGAACTACCTCACCCTCTGCGGCATGCTGGCCGGTTCGATGACCGATCCCCCGGCGCTGGCCTTTGCCAACAACCTGCACGCCACCAGCGGGGCGGCGGCGCTCTCCTACGCCACGGTCTATCCGCTGGTGATGTTTATGCGCATTATCACACCGCAGCTACTGGCGGTGCTGTTCTGGGGGATAGGTTAAACCTCTAACCCCAGCCTGGTGAACTGCTCTGCCGGGGCGTCGCTCTCATGTAGCAGACGCACCAGCAGGGCAATCATCCGCGCTTCGATGGCTTTATCTTCTATCGGGCACTGCTGGTGCGGGTCGGTGTGTAAATCGAACAGTAGATTACCGACGCGGTTCACCCCGGGGTATTTTTCCTGAGCCGGAATACGCAGCGTTTTGACCCCTTTGGTAAAGCGGAAGGGGGGCGCCAGCGCGATCGCCTCCAGCTCATCCGGGGTAAAGCGGGTATTCATCTTGATGGGCATCAGGGTGTAGTTGGCGATGTCATTCTCACGGCCAGGCAGTGCGGCGCGCATATAGACATAGCGCCCGTCCGTGACGTTGACGTGGCCGCTGAAGACCCCAAACAGCGCAGCGTCACGCACCGGGGTATCATCTTCAAGAATGCGGGCTAACGGACGGCCCTGAACGTCGGGCGGGATGGGCTGGTTGAAGAACTCCAGCAGCGTCGGCGCCCAGTCAATCATCTGCACCAGCGCATCTCGCTGCACCCCCTGATGACCGCTGCGCGGATCCCAGATAAATAGCGGGTTATTCGCCACTTCGTTGTAATAGGGCATCTGGTTTTTCGCCCACCAGCCATGCTCCCCGAGCAAAAAGCCGTGATCGGTGCCGACGATGAGCATCGTATCGCGCCACAGATCGTGGCGGTCCATCAGGTCCAGAATGCGCCCCAGGTTGCGATCGCACATGGAGACCAGGGCGCGATAGCGGCAGCGAATATGCTCTACCGCCTCCGGGCTCTCTTCCACTTTGCCGCGGGGCCAGTCGTAGTGCGGGCCGTTCCAGGCATCCTGGTATAACGAGAGGTACGCCTCGGTGGTATAAAACGGCTCGTGGGGGTCGAAGGTTTCCACCTGCAATAGCCAGCTATCCTGGTGATGGTTCTTGTCGATAAACTCGCACCCGGCGTTAAAGACCTGGGTTTGCGGGAAGTCCGCCTCCTGCTGAATGTAGTCGCGGTTGACCCAGTCGTGTCGCCAGAGCCCGGAGACCCCGCCCCCGGTTTGTTTCTGGGGCACGCGCAGCACCTCCGGGATGGCCGGGTCGGCGACGCTGGCCTTCCAGTGATCCCCCTCCTGGCCACGGATAATTTCCCATGAGCTGTAGCGGTTATGGTAGTTGCCGCCGCCATCCTCCCAGTAGTGCAGGTGGTCGCTGATCAGGTGGGTATAGATGCCCGCTTTTTTCAGTAGCTCCGGCATGGAGTCGTCGAACGGCTCCAGCGGCCCCCATTCCCGGTGCAAAAAATTATACCGGCCAGTATGTAACTCGCGACGTGCGGGCATGCAGGGCATACTGCCAACATAGCTGTTGTTGAAGGTGGCGCAGCGGGCCGCCAGACGCTGGAAATTTGGCGCCTGGGTGATCATATCCCCGTAAGGCGGCAGATAGTGCTTATTCAGGCTGTCGAAGAGCAGAATGATCGCTTTCATCGTCGCTCCTTAACGGGCCTTTACCAGATGCGGGAAATGCTCTTCAACCACGGCGTAGATCTGCTTCCCGATGGTCTCTCCGTCCATAATATTTTCGATGGGGATCAGATACTGCCCGTGCCGCGGATCGAGGCTTACCACATCAATCAGTTTTTTCGAAATGGCATAGATATCGGCCCATTCGGTGAACCCACCGACTTCGCCGGCGGCGGTGTGCTCCATGGCGAAATCAATGTCATATTTAGCTAACGCTTTTTTTACCACCGTCTGCAACATCACGCTGCTGCCGACACCGTAGCCGCAAACAAACAGAATATTAATTTTGTCTTTCATAACGATATCCTTTTCACAATGAGATGAGTTAGCCCGCATAAGGCCCAAGATGGAACGTTAAGGCAATAAACTTAAGTACTTCGCAAATCGCTGGCCATAAGGTCGCCCAGTCGAAAATACCGGTCCAGCCCACCCCTTCCGCAGCGAGGCCAGTTAAGGGAATTGCCCATACGGTGCCGAAGGTTTGAATAATTCCCAGCAGGAAAGTACAAATAATAACGGCGCGGTAACCGCCCAGCCGGTTGGCTAATACGCCGATCGGGCCGCCCGCAAAAAATAGCGGCACAAAACCGGGCAATACCATAATCGGACTATGGGTAAGCAGCAGGATCCCCATCGAAAAAATCGTGCCGAAGGTACAGAAAATAAAACCAAGGGTGGCGGCATTCGGGGAGAAGGGAAGTAATGCTGCAACATCGACAGCGGGAATCGCGTCGGGAATTAAACGATCCTGCCAGCCTTTAAACGAGGCGTTAATTTCCCCGACCATCATACGAACGCCCTGGAGCAGGATCACCATATACATGGAGAACTGCAGGCCGAGATTAATAATGTAGATATACCAGGGCTTACCTTTTGCCATGACCTGAACGTTATCGATGCCGGTCGTCAACAGGAACCCGCCGACGAACACGGTCATGACAATGGCGATGGAGGTAACGTTATGGTTAAAAATCGCCAGCCAGCCGGGTAGCTTCATATTCTCGGCATCCTGCTTCTCGGCGTCGCCAAAGAGGTGGGCGAATTTCGAGAAAAACCAGATCCCCAGCATCTGGTTATGGGCTATGGTAAAGCCGGCATTATTGGTGATTTTCGCCACCGGTTTGGCTATCAGGGTAGTCGCAAACGCCCAGAATACGCCGGTTAAAATCCCGGCGATAATAATCGACGGCACCCAGCCAAAGCCCAGCCAGAAGACGATCAACCACAGCACTGCCTGAGAGTGAGACACCCCGGTATTGCCGGTGAGGAAAATGCCTTTCACCTTTGTGTAGCGGCCAAGTAAGACCAGCACCAGGTTGGTAAAAAAGGCCAGCACAAACACATAACCTACAAAACCGAAATTATCGCCGAGTGCAATCTGGGTTGCTGCTTTCATGGCATAGGAATCCATTAAATAGCCATGAATGCCATAAGATTTACTGACCGCATCGGCAACGGGTTTAAATGTGGCTGAGAACTGAAATCCGCCAAAGAGCACCATCATTAATCCCACCATGGCGCTAACCATACCGGTAATAATTTTGATCGGCGATTTCCTGTCGAGGGCATAACCCAGCCCTACCAGCAACCCAATTAAAATAGCGGGTTCAGTTAAAAAAGATTGTATTACTGAAATGAAGTCTGAAAACATAATGCAGTCAACCTCCGTGATATTCGCTTCCAGATTAATAAAATCCACTTTTTTGTTGCTTCTTATTTAATAACGGAACGACTAGTGGTGATAAAGGCAAACATTTTTGGCAGCAAATGCACTTTAATAATCATATTTAGTCATTAGAAGATTGATTTTGATTTTTTGTGATTCTATTTGCAAAATTACTGATGTATTACTTTCGATTATTTAAATTTCTATTCGATAAGCTTTTTATATATACAATGGATTTGTGAATAAGCCGGGATGCCCTTATTGGATGATTCAATATATAAACGGTCAATAATTTAACCTTAATTATTGAGGTGGGAAGTGTTTTGAAGATATATTTAGTAAATTAAAGGCGACGATTTTATTTTGCGGGCTCAGCCACAAAATTATATTAAACCGAAGTATAAGTTAGCTTTCGCACGGCCAAGTAATTTTCCAATCATTATTAAACAAAGGAATGAAAAAATGAACGCAACCTATACTGTTAATCTGAATCCCTACGATAAAAACAAACTGTGCGCATTAATTTCTATTGCTAGTACCGAGGCGGTACGCTTTGACTACTCCGTCAAGGGTAAAACGGTGAACACCAGTTTTCATTACGGCACCGATCAATACAGCGTTAATCCAGAGATTGTCGTGGTGGGGTTGTATGCCAATTATTTAAATTCGGTCACGTTGAATCTTTATACCGCTGACAATGCCGTAGAAACCCTCCTTATATCGATATCAACAGAGGGACAGGACTATGGCGAAGTGCCCCTGTCGCTGGCAATCAATATTGCTGACGGCACGATGGCAGAGAATACCTTAGGGCAGGGTTGGTTTGTCACCAGCGCGTGGAATGGCTATGACATCAATGGCGATCTGCGTATTACCGGCCTGTTCCCCTGGATGTACGGCAACCTAAAAATTATTGAAAACTCGCTCTGGTCAGCCGAAGCCAGTGAAACCTGGGATCCCGACAAGCATGCTTTTGCGCCAACACTGTACCGCTTTAACCTTGCCGGTAAGGTCACGCAAACCTACTCTGCTCCAGCGGGTTACGGTTTTCATCACGACATCACTACTGACGGGCAAGGCAATCTCTGGGTGTTAGGCTCGCTGCTGGATGGTTGGAGTGACGAGCAAAAACTGGAGTGCATCCTCTATAAATACGACATCAACAGCGGGGCGTTGCTCTGGCAACGTGATTATTCCCGGGAATTTATGGGTGCCACGGTGCTGGATAATACCGACACCAACGACGTGCATTTCAATAGTCTGGAATATGTCGCAGAGACCGGGCAACTGATGATCAATTCCCGCTCCAGTTGTACTGTGCTGGGACTTAATAGTGCCTCCGGGGATCCGGAGTGGATTATTGATAACCCAGCTTTTCCTGTGCTGAATAGCGCCCTGAATCTGCAGGTGGTGGATGAGGATAACTTCAGCTATCCCAACGGCGAGCATGCCGTCTTTGTCACACACAACAGCCGGTACCAGGCGTGGCGGGGTGAAAACAAGTTCGTTGTCTCCCTGTTCAATAACAACTCCTGCGCAGATGAACAGGGCAAGGAACTGGTCCGGACGATTGAATCGGACCCGGTTACTTATACCGCTGCCGCACTGGATTCCTTACCTACCATTCTTGCCATAGATTTAACCGCCTCGACGGTTCAGCGCCTGGATCAGTTTCATTTCCCAGGCCAGCGCAGCGAACTCACATCATCGGTATTTGATGTCGGGAACGAATATTACAATGTTTATTTTGGTGCCGAACAATCTTTCTTCGTTTTTGATACCGATAATAATATTGGTGTGTCGGTTTACAATATTGATACCGGCTTAGGCTATCGCGGCAGAATATTTACTTACGATGAGCTGCGCTCATTAATCTAAAATTAACCTTAGCGGCAAGATAAGGCTTGGTGTTACTTGCCGCCTTTACACCACCTGTAACCCGTTCCCCTGGCTGTGGTTATACGGCTGTCACCACCGGATCCTGCGGGTGGGAATGACTTCTCTGTATACGTTACTATTGCCTGAGTTTTATTCGATGAGCAGCCAGACAGGAGTAGTTATGAAAATTTCCCGCCTCGGCGAAGCGCCGGATTATCGCTTCTCGCTGGCAAACGAGCGCACCTTTCTGGCCTGGATCCGTACCGCCCTGGGCTTTCTGGCAGCCGGTGTCGGCCTTGACCAGCTGGCACCCGACTTTGCCACGCCGGTGATCCGCCAGCTGCTGGCGCTGCTGCTGTGCCTTTTTTCCGGAGGGCTGGCGATCTACGGCTACCTGCGCTGGCTGCGCAATGAAAAGGCGATGCGCCTGAAAGAAGACCTGCCCTATACCCACAGCCTGCTGATTATCAGCCTGATCCTGATGGTGGTGGCGGTGATTGTCATGGGACTGGTGCTCTATGGCGGATAATCGCAAAGCCCGCCGCCTGGCCGATCCGGGACTGCAGCCGGAGCGGACCTCGCTCGCCTGGCTGCGCACCCTGCTGGGCTACGGCGCCCTGATGGTGCTGGCGGTTAAACACAACTGGCAGCAGGCAGGGCAGCTGTTCTGGGTGGCGCTGGGTGTACTGGCAATCGCGGCGCTGATCCTCTGGTATTACACCCGCAGCAGGGCGCAAATGGATGTTTCTCTGTATGATTTTTCATCATCCCGACCGGTGCATATTAAATTTTTGATCGCCCTCGCAGTGTTATCCCTCGCATTACTGTTTGCTGCTAGCCATGTCCACCATCTCATTACTTTTATCAGGGGTATTACATGACAGGATGTCAGGTTATGGCCAAGCCAGCCAGCTCACGATGCAACCTGAATTGCCGCTACTGTTTTTATATCGATAAGCCTCAACAGGCGATCATGGATGACGCCACCCTGGAAACCTTTATTCAACAGCATATCGCCGCCCAGCCCGGACCAGAGGTACAGTTCGCCTGGCAGGGCGGGGAACCGACCCTGTGCGGGCTGGATTTCTTTCGTCGTGTCGTGGAACTGCAACAGCGGCATGGCGCAGGAAAACGTATCCACAACGCTTTTCAGACCAACGGCATCCTGCTCAATGACGCCTGGTGTATCTTTTTTCGTGAACAGGGCTGGCTGGTGGGTATCTCTCTCGATGGGCCTGCGGCGCTGCATGATGCTTACCGCGTCAGCCGCAGCGGCAACCCTACTCATCATAAGGTGCTGGCGGCGATAGAGAAGCTGCGAGCGCATCAGGTGTCGTTTAATCTTCTGACGGTCATCAACCGGCAGAACAGCGGCCAGCCGGAGCGCATGTATCGCTATTTGCGCGCGCTGGGCACGCCGTATCTGCAGTTTCTTCCCCTGCTGGAGCACGACAACCCGGAATCAGTCAGCGATGCGCAGTGGGGAGCATTCCTGTCGTCGGTGTTTGATATCTGGGTGCGGGAGGATATTGGTCGCATCTTTGTGCAGCTTTTCGACTCGACGTTAGGGGTCTGGTGCGGCTATCCGTCGCAGATCTGTTCCCTCGCCGTCACCTGCGGCCACGCCTTCGCGCTGGAGGCGCAGGGCGATCTCTATCAATGCGATCACTATGTCTACCCCGAGTACCGGCTGGGTAACATCCACCAGACGCCGCTGGCAGAGCTTAATAACAGTGAGGCGGCCATCGCCTTTGGCCAGCGTAAAAAAACCACTTTACCCGGTGAGTGCCAGGCCTGCCCGGCGCTTTACCTGTGCAACGGCGACTGCCCGAAACACCGGGTGGAGGGCAAAAGCGCGCTGTGCGCGGGGTATCTGGCGTTCTTTCGCCATTGTGCCCCGCATATGCGGGTGATGCGCGATCTTATCCGCCATCACCGTTCGCCCATCGAGTTAATGACCCTGTTACGCCAGAGCCAGTAAGTTACCGCCCTTTTGCCAGATACTTCGCCATCTCCTCGTCCGGCACCATGCCGCCGCCGGTGGCCCACACCAGGTGGGTGGCGTTGTCCAGCGCATAGTGCCCGGCAGTGGCAAGACGTACCGGCCCGGCCATTCCCGCCAGCGCGGAGGGCTCAAGAAGAATCTGCTCCCCCTGCGCCAGCCAGCTCAGCATGTCATACATGCTCTGATCGGAGAGGGTATAGAACCCGTCGAGCAGGCGCTCCATGGCACGGCCAACAAAACCGGACGCGCGGCCTACCGCCAGGCCATCGGCCGCGGTGAGGTTATCGATCCCCAGATCCTGCACGGCAATCTGGTCATGTAGCCCGGTATAAACCCCCAGCAGCATGCACGGCGAATGAGTAGGTTCGGCAAAGAAGCAGTGCACATGGTCGCCAAAGGCCAGCTTCAGCCCAAACGCCACGCCGCCAGGGCCGCCGCCGACGCCGCATGGCAGATAGACAAACAGGGGATGATCCCTGTCCACCACCCGGCCCTGGTCAGCAAACTGCGCTTTCAGTCGTGCGCCTGCCACGGCATAGCCTAAAAACAGGGTACGGGAGTTTTCATCGTCAATGAAGAAACAGTTCGGATCGCTTTCGGCCGCTTTGCGGCCTTGCTCCACCGCCACGCCGTAGTCCTGCTCATATTCCACCACCGTCACGCCGTGGCTGCGCAGTTTCGCTTTTTTCCATTCCCGGGCATCGGCGGACATATGGACCGTCACCTTAAAGCCGATGCGGGCGCTCATGATGCCGATGGACATCCCCAGGTTGCCGGTCGACCCCACGGCGATGCTGTACTGGCTGAAGAAATCTTTGAAGCGCGGCTCCAGCAGGATGCTGTAATCCTCCTCCGGCGTTAACAGGCCCGCGGCGAGGGCCAGTTTTTCCGCGTGGGTGAGCACCTCATAGATGCCGCCACGGGCTTTGATGGAGCCGGAGATCGGCAGATGACTGTCTTTTTTCAACAGCAACGTGCCGGGAAGGGTGATATCGAACGCCGTCTCCAGCCGCTTGTGCATCCCCGGTATGGCGACCAGCTCCGATTCGATAATCCCGTTTGTGGCCGCCGTTTCCGGGAACGCTTTCGCCAGGTACGGCGCAAACCGCGCCAGGCGCGCGTGGGCATCATCCACGTCGGCCTGGGTCAGGCCAACGTGCGGCAACCCTTCGGCCAGCGTGGTGGCTTTGGGGTTAAGCCAGGTGGTCTCTTTCAGGGCGATCAGCGCATTGAGCAGGGGATATTGCGCGATTAATGTCTGGGTCTGTGGCGTCATAGGTTCCTCGCAGGCGTTATCCCCTTAAGAAAACAGGAAACGGACGCGAGGGCAAGTGAACGCTACACCGCCTGCTGGTGATGTGAGGCGCGGGAGGCCAGCGGCAGCCAGCACAGCACAATCAGCAGCCCCATTAAGGTCATCAGCAGACCAAGGCTGGCCTGTCCGTTTTGCGGCATCATCGCCGAGAGCCAGGCCAGCGCGCCGGAGCCGATATTCTGCAACCCTCCCACCAGCGCCCCGGCGGTGCCCGCGAGGAACGGGAAGGGCTCCATCGCGCCGCTGGTCGCCAGCGGGAAGAGCATCCCCGCGCCAAAGAAGAAGAGCGCAGCCGGGATCAGCAGGGTCCAGACATTCATCACCCCGAACAGCCCCGGGATCCACATCATCAGCCCCGCCAGCAGGCAGCTTGCCACCGACTGCCACATCAGGGTGGTAAAGCGTTTATTGGCGCGTCCGGCAAACCATGCGCCGAAGAACGCCGCCGGGATCGGCAGAATAAACAGAATACTCACCACCATACTGCTGAGACCCAGCCCGGCGCCCAACAGCACGCCCGAACTGGCTTCGAATACGGCGATACCCGCCAGGCCGCCAATCAGCATCAGCACGTAGCAGTTAAACGCCCCATTGCCGAAAAGGATTTTGTAGCTGGTGAGCAGTCTGGTGCGAGGCGCCTCAGCGGGCCGGGTTTCCGGCATCCAGCGCGCCATGCTGAAGGTGACGATGGCGCACAGCACCAGCAGGAAGCCATAGCAGGCCCGCCAGGACCAGACGGTATCCAGCAGGCCGCCAATCAGCGGCGCCAGCAGCGGGCTCACCAGGATGCCCATGTTCAGCAGGCTATTGGCGTGACGCAGCTGGCTCCCCTGATACATATCCCGCGGCAGCGTGCGTGCCATCACCCCGCCGACGCCGGTGCCGACGCCCTGCAACGCGCTGGCGGCAATCAGCACGCTCAGGCTGTGGGTGGTCATGGCGATGACCGTCGCGATCATAAAAATCGTCATGCCGACCAGGATCACCGGGCGGCGACCCACGCGGTCCGAAAGCGGGCCGTAGACGAGCTGCGATACCCCATAGGTCAACAGATAGGCGCCCATCACGCTCTGGATTGCCCCTTCGCGCACCTGGAGTGCCTTCGCCATGCCCGCGATGGCCGGGATATAGATGGTTTGCGCCATCTGACCGACGGCGACCAGCAAGATCAACATCAAGAGTAAATTAACGTTCCGCTGTTTTTTCATGTCGCTGAATACTTTTGCCAAAAGTGAGAAATAAAGAATAAGTGACTACGCATTCCCATAAATGCGCGAGGAATCTACCACAGGAAAATGACAAGTTAAGTACCCGGCTGAAGAACGGGAAGGGGCAAGAAGGCAGGATTTTTAAACGACAGCGGCAACGAATGTTGCCAGCGTTAATTCATTTGCTTAAACCGCACAGAATAGTCGATGCGTGATGCGCGGTTCATCCATCACCAGCGTAAAACCAGCGCGCTGATAGAAGGTCCAGGCGGCCTGCGGCGCATGGGTATTGAGAAAATCGAACCAGATGCTGGCATCGGCCATCACCACATCGAGCAGCTGCCTGCCGATACCCTGCCCGCGACACTTTTCGCTGATATAGAGATGGCGGATGCGACCGGCCCGCGGCTGCTGGCTGAACGGATCGCGGTTTAGTCCGCAAATTCCTACCAGCTTGCCATTGAGAAACGCACCCAGCAGCTTTTCGCCGGGGGCATTGAAGCGGTTTTCGCCGCGCTGCCAGTTCTCTTCCAGCCTGCGCAGCATGTTGAAATTAAGCGCGACGCTCTCGGCCTTAAGCGCGATATACCCCGGTTCGTCCGGCGTAACGGGTTCAATTAGCAAACGCGACATAGCATTCCCTCGTTATTATCGTTGTTAAAGAGGGGCGGTTTCCCGCCCCTCTTCGGTGCGACTTGAACCTGAATTACTTCACGTATTTCAGGACAGCATCAAGCAGTTGCAGTGCTGCAACAATGAGTTTGAGGATAAGTACAACCATATCCACTACGCTCATACGCGTCTCCTCTGGTTAAGGAGCACGATGCTGGCGTACCTTTCCGCCGCCTGTGACCAGCACCTTTGTTGACGTAACACAGTGTGCTCAGTTGGGGAGTGGAGGCGCTGACGGCACCACCCGTTTCAGCCAGGACTTCGTTGCGCCGGTGTACTACGAGCGGCTCCCCTCACACCCTGTGAACACCACCAGTATAGATAAATACTGTATATATGAACAGTAATTTATGGACAAAACGTGAAGGGCGATCCATACTCAAATGCGTCAAAATCCGTGCCCCAAATTGCGCGTTCCTGTGCGATCGCGTATACTTCGGGCGTTGACGTAACACAGTGTGCTCTGCGGTCACCAGCCGCAAACGCTGTAAAAAAACCTCGCTCCGGCGGGGTTTTTTGTTTTCATCACCTAATAAACGAAACGTGATCCCTGACGCATTTTTGCGCAGATGAAAATATTTCCATTGTCACGCCTGAAAACCTGTGTTTGTATAAATTCTATCAATGATTCCAGAGACAGGTTCCTAATGACCTCTTCCATGCTGACCTCGACCCTACTAAAAACTGCGCAACCAGCCGCAGTGGTCGTCGTGCGTGTGGTGGTCGTCGTCGGCAATGCGCCGTAGGGACTGGATCAACACACGATTCCAAACCCCGCCGGCGCAAACCGGCGGGGTTTTTCGTTTAAAGCCCCCCGGAAAGTCGGCTCAGATCACAATAAGAGGACTGGAGCATGGCAAGTTCGGGCACAACATCACACAAGACGCGTTTCACAGGCGCGCAGTTAATCGTTCATCTGCTGGAACGTCAGGGCATTACCACGGTTGCGGGTATCCCTGGCGGAACGGTACTCCCGCTGTATGACGCCTTAAGCCAGAGTACGCAGATCCGTCACGTGCTGGCGCGACACGAACAGGGCGCAGGCTTTATCGCCCAGGGCATGGCGCGTACCCAGGGCAAACCGGCGGTTTGCATGGCCTGTAGCGGGCCGGGGGCCACCAACCTGGTGACCGCCATCGCCGACGCGCGTCTCGACTCCATTCCGTTAGTCTGCATTACCGGCCAGGTGCCTGCCTCGATGATCGGCACCGATGCGTTTCAGGAAGTGGACACCTACGGCATCTCTATCCCCATCACCAAGCACAACTATTTAGTGCGCGATATCAGCGAATTACCGCAGGTTATCAGCGATGCGTTCCGTATCGCCCAGTCCGGTCGTCCGGGTCCGGTGTGGATAGACATTCCTAAGGATGTGCAGACCGCTGAAATTGAGATCGAGGTACTGCCAGAGCCAGGCACCCGTGCGCCATCGCCGGCATTCAGCGCGGAGAGCGTGCGCGAGGCGGCGGCGATGATTAACGCCGCCCAGCGTCCGGTGCTCTATCTGGGCGGCGGGGTGATCGACGCGCCTGATGCGGTGCGTACCCTGGCAGAAAAGGCCAACCTGCCAACCACCATGACCCTGATGGCGCTGGGCATGCTGCCCAAAGCGCACCCGCTGTCGCTGGGCATGCTCGGGATGCATGGCGCGCGCAGCACCAACTTTATTCTGCAGGAAGCTGACCTGCTGATCGTTCTCGGGGCACGTTTTGATGACCGGGCGATCGGCAAAACCGAGCAGTTCTGCCCGAACGCCAAAATCATTCACGTGGATATCGACCGCGCCGAGCTGGGCAAAATCAAGCAGCCGCACGTGGCGATCCAGGGCGATGTTAACGAGGTGCTGGCGCAGCTGCTGCCGCACATCGATGCCACCCCGCGCACCGCGTGGCGTGAGCAGGTCACCGGTCTGCAGCAGGAGTTCCCGGGCGCTATCCCGACCGGCGGCGATCCGCTGAGCCACTACGGGCTGATTAACGCCGTGGCCGCCTGCGTGGACGACAGCGCCATTATCACCACCGACGTGGGACAGCATCAGATGTGGACCGCCCAGGCCTATCCACTGAACCGTCCGCGTCAGTGGCTGACCTCCGGCGGGCTGGGGACCATGGGCTTTGGCCTGCCTGCGGCAGTGGGCGCGGCGCTGGCGAATCCGGACCGCAAGGTGATCTGCTTCTCAGGCGACGGCAGCCTGATGATGAACATCCAGGAGATGGCCACCGCGGCGGAAAATCAGCTGGATGTGAAAATCATTCTGATGAACAACGAAGCGCTGGGCCTGGTGCATCAGCAGCAGAGCCTGTTCTACAAGCAGGGCGTCTTTGCCGCCACCTATCCGGGGATGATTAACTTTATGCAGATTGCCGCCGGGTTTGGCCTGCACACCTGCGATCTGAATGCCGAAGAGGATGCGCAGGCCGCACTTCAGGCGGCGATCTCGCGCCCAGGCCCGGCACTGATCCACGTGCGTATCGATCCACAACAAAAAGTTTATCCGATGGTACCGCCGGGTGCGGCCAATACAGAAATGGTGGGGGAATAAGCCATGCAGAAGCAAAATGATAATGTCATTCTGGAACTCACCGTCCGCAACCACCCAGGCGTCATGACCCACGTCTGCGGGCTGTTTGCCCGCCGGGCGTTCAACGTGGAAGGCATCCTCTGTTTACCAATCCAGGGCAGCGAGCACAGCCGTATCTGGCTACTGGTGAATGATGACCAGCGTCTGGAGCAGATGATGGCCCAGATCGACAAGCTGGAAGATGTGGTGAAAGTGGTGCGTAACCAGTCCGATCCGACCATGTTTAACAAAATTGCGGTGTTCTTCGAGTAACTTACTCCCCGGCGGCGTCCGGGGTGATGATTTTCACAAAGCCGTTCCGGCAGTGGGCCGGGTAGTCTGCCGGAAGCGGGCGGTCGCTGATCAGCACATCAAATGCCGACAGCGGCCCGATGCTGGCGGGGGCCACTTCATCAAACAGGGCGTAACGGGCCAGCAGGATCTTGCGGATGCCATGTTGCATGGCTTTGCGCTTGGTGGCGAGATCGTCAAGGTTAAACCAGGTAACCCCATAGTGCTCATGCACGCCGCTGGCGGAGATAAACACCTTGCGCGGGTTCAGGGAGTCCAGTATCGACGGGTTGCTGGTGTCATAAAACGCATCGCTTTTTGCCCGGTAGGTGCCGCCACACAAAATGGCGGTGGCGTTGGGCTTCTCATTAAGCGCCATAAATACGCGATGGGAATAGCAGATGCCGGTAAAGGTAATGTCGTCGGGGATCATGCTAATCACCAGCGGCATCTCCGGGCCATTATCAAAAAAGACCAGGTCGTTTTCCGCCACCATGCCCGCCGCCAGAATGGCGATAGGCAGATCGTCGGGGTGGTGAGTCTGGCTGCGTACCACCGGTGCGGCAGGCGCGGTGGCCGGTTTATTAACCATCACGATATAGCCGCCCAGCAGGGTCAGGGGCAGCACGGTCTCATGGTTATCCGGGCTGAGATCGCGACGGATAGTCATAACGGAGACTTCAAGCATCCGGGCGGCATCTTTCAGATGGATGCGGTCGGTTTTTTTTAACAGCTCCACCAGACGCCGGATTCGTTCTTTTTGCTTCGTCTCCATTCACCCTCTCCGCACAGTAGGATGTTCCTTTAAACACATGCATGATGCGTCAGGAACATTTTTGTTGCGTCATACTATACTGCCGCCCGGCCGGAAAGAAAAGCCGCTTCTGAAACTGTCATTATCATCCAATCTGTTGTAATTAATGAGTTAATTTTAAATTCCCGACATTGCTTTTCACTTTTAACTCCGCGCGAAGATTAAACATTAACCGACGTCAATGGATCCGCTAATCGCGATCGCAGTCACAAATGATACGGAAATAACATGATAATGTTACGATAATATCATTGTTGAGTGATTGTTTCAGAGAGGTAGTAAACATGGATATCGCGGTTATCGGCTCCAACATGGTGGATCTCATCACCTATATCAATCAGATGCCGAAAGAGGGCGAAACCCTTGAAGCCCCGGCGTTTAAAATTGGCTGTGGCGGCAAAGGCGCGAATCAGGCGGTGGCGGCGGCCAAGCTCAATTCGAAGGTGATGATGCTGACCAAAGTCGGTGATGATATTTTTGCCGATAACACCATCCGCAATCTGGAGTCCTGGGGCATCAACACCACCTATGTGGAAAAAGTGCCATGCACCAGCAGCGGCGTGGCGCCCATCTTTGTGAACGCCAACTCCAGCAACAGCATTCTGATTGTGAAAGGCGCCAATAAATTCCTCTCGCCGGAAGATATCGACCGCGCGGCAGAGGATCTGAAAAAGTGTCAGCTGATTGTTTTACAGCTTGAAGTGCAGCTGGAGACGGTTTATCACGCCATCGAGTTTGGTAAAAAACACGGTATTCAGGTGTTATTAAATCCGGCCCCGGCATTACGTGAATTAGATATGTCCTATGCCTGCAAATGTGATTTCTTTGTGCCGAATGAAACCGAACTGGAAATTCTGACCGGCATGCCGGTAAATACCTACGAAAATATCTGCCTCGCGGCGCGTTCGCTGGTAGATAAAGGGCTGAATAATATTATTGTCACCATGGGTGAAAAAGGGGCGCTATGGATGACGCGCGACCGGGAAGTTAAAGTCCCGGCCTTTAAAGTAAATGCCGTCGATACCAGCGGGGCCGGTGATGCCTTTATCGGCTGCTTCGCCCACTACTATGTCCAGAGCGGCGACGTTGAAGCCGCCATGAAAAAAGCCTCCCTCTTTGCCGCCTTCAGCGTCACCGGGAAAGGCACCCAGTCTTCTTACCCCAGCATCGAACAATTCAATGAGTTTCTGGCATTGAACGAATAATAAAACCCTGCGAAATAAAAGGTAGCACTATGAACGATAAAAACATCATTCAGATGCCTGACGGCTATCTGAATAAAACCCCTCTGTTCCAGTTTATTTTGTTATCCTGCTTATTCCCATTATGGGGATGCGCTGCTGCTTTAAATGATATTTTAATTACGCAGTTTAAAAGCGTCTTTGCACTCAGCAATTTTGCCTCGGCGCTGGTGCAAAGCGCATTTTATGGCGGTTATTTCCTGATAGCTATTCCGGCCTCGCTGGTAATTAAAAAGACCAGCTATAAAGTGGCGATCTTAATCGGATTAACGCTCTATATCGTAGGCTGTACGCTCTTTTTCCCGGCCTCGCACATGGCAACCTACACCATGTTCCTGGCGGCCATCTTTGCCATCGCGATTGGTCTGAGCTTCCTCGAAACGGCGGCTAATACCTACAGCTCAATGATCGGCTCGAAAGCCTATGCCACGCTGCGCCTGAACGTTAGCCAGACCTTCTACCCGATTGGCGCTGCCGCAGGCATCCTGCTGGGTAAATATCTGGTCTTCTCCGAAGGCGACAGCCTGGAAAAACAGATGGCAGGCATGAACGCCGAGCAGATCCACAACTTTAAGATCCTGATGCTGGAGAACACGCTGGAGCCTTACAAGTATATGATTATGGTTCTGGTGGTGGTGATGGTTCTGTTTCTGTTAACCCGTTTCCCCACCTGCAAAGTGGCGCAAACCACGGAGCGTAAGCGCCCGTCGGCGATGGATACCCTGCGCTACCTCGCCACCAATGCCCGCTTCCGTCGCGGTATTGTGGCGCAGTTCCTCTATGTGGGCATGCAGGTGGCGGTGTGGTCATTCACCATCCGTCTGGCGCTGGAGCTGGGCGATATCAACGAACGCGACGCCTCCAACTTTATGGTCTACAGCTTTGCCTGCTTCTTCATCGGCAAGTTCATCGCCAACGTTCTGATGACCCGCTTTAACCCGGCGAAGGTGCTCATTATGTACTCGGTGGTCGGCGCGCTGTTCCTGGCCTATGTGGCGCTGGCGCCAGGCTTTAGCGCGGTTTACGTTGCGGTGTTGGTCAGTATTCTCTTCGGGCCATGCTGGGCCACTATCTACGCCGGAACCCTGGATACCGTGGACAACGAACATACCGAAATGGCGGGCGCGGTGATCGTGATGGCGATTGTGGGTGCGGCAGTCGTGCCTGCGGTGCAGGGCTATGTCGCCGATCTGTTCCACTCGCTGCAGGCCTCTTTCCTGGTCTCGATGCTGTGCTTTGTCTACGTGGGCGTCTATTTCTGGCGTGAGAGCAAAGTGCGCCGTGAACTGACCGAAGCCACCGCTTCCTGAGGAGAAACACCATGACGCAACTTCCCCTGTGGCGCGCGCTCTTTACCGAACAGCCGCGCACCCTGCTGCAAAACGATGACTTCACGGTGACGGCGTTTCGCTACGCCAGCGGCGTGGAGGGGCTGCGGGTGCAAAACAGCCGCGGCCACCTGGTGATCCTCCCCTGGCTGGGGCAGATGATCTGGGATGCGGAGTTTGATGGCCGCGACCTGACGATGCGCAATATGTTCCGCCAGCCCAAAGCGGCAAAAGAGGTGGTGGAAACCTATGGCTGTTTTGCCTTCCACTCGGGCCTGCTGGCAAACGGCTGCCCGTCCCCGGAAGATACCCATCCGCTGCACGGCGAAATGCCCTGCGCGCCAATGGATGAAGCCTGGCTGGAGCTGAAGGGCGACAGCCTGACGGTGACCGGACGCTATGAATATGTGATGGGCTTCGGTCATCATTATCAGGCGCAGCCGGCGGTGACGTTACGTAAAGCCAGCGCCCTGTTTGAGATCACCATGGCGGTAACCAACCTGGCGACGGTGCCCATGCCGCTCCAGTACATGTGCCATATGAACTATGCGTATGTTGAGGGGGCCACCTTCAGCCAGAACGTCCCGGATGAAGCCATTCAGCTGCGCGAGTCGATCCCGGCGCACGTTAAACCTACCGAACAGTGGCTGGCGTTCAACCAGCGTGTACAGCAGGGCGAAGCGACCCTGAAGACCCTCTCTGAACCGCAATTTTACGATCCGGAGATTGTCTTCTTCACCGACCAGCTCGATCGTTATACGGATAGCCCGGAATTCCGCATGATCGCCCCGGATGGCGTCACCTTTGTTACGCGTTTTGCCAGCGCCGAACTGAACTACGCCACCCGCTGGATACTCTACAACGGCGATCAGCAGGTGGCGGCGTTCGTGCTTCCGGCCACCTGCCGCCCGGAAGGGTTCCTGGCGGCACAGCACAGCGGCAGCCTGATTTCGCTGGCTCCGGCCGAAACCCGCCGCTTTACGGTGACCACAGGCATCCTCTGACGGCACGAATCGTTCATCGCTTGAACAGTAACGCGCTTATCGCTAAGGTAAGCGCGTTTTTTAATCCCGCCAGGAATGCACCATGACCACCATCGCCCTTATCGACGATCACCTTATCGTCCGCTCCGGATTTGCCCAGCTGCTGAGCCTGGAGCCCGATTTTCAGGTGGTGGCCGAGTTCGGCTCCGGCCGCGAGGCGCTGGCCGGCCTGCCGGGATGCGGGGTGCAGGTCTGTATCTGCGATATCTCAATGCCGGACCTCTCCGGGCTGGGGCTGCTGAGCCAGCTGCCGAAAGGAATAACGACCATCATGCTCTCGGTTCACGACAGTCCGGCGCTGGTAGAGCAGGCGCTGAACGCGGGCGCGCGCGGGTTTCTCTCCAAACGCTGCAGCCCGGACGAGCTGATTGCCGCCGTGCGCACCGTCGCCACCGGCGGTTGCTACCTGACGCCAGATATTGCCCTCAAGCTGGCGGCCGGACGCCAGGACCCGCTTACCCGACGCGAACGCCAGGTGGCGGAAAAGCTGGCTCAGGGAATGGCGGTGAAAGAGATCGCCCTTGAGCTTGGCCTGTCGCCAAAAACCGTACACGTTCACCGCGCCAACCTGATGGAAAAACTGGGCGTCAGCAATGACGTTGAGCTGGCGCGCCGCATGTTTGACGGCTGGTAATGCACGCCTTTTTCTCCCGGCTGGTGGCGGTGGTCGCCAGCTTCTTTATCTTCTCCGCCGCCTGGTTCTGCCTGTGGAGCATCAGCCTGCACCTGGTAGAACGCCCGGAGCTGGCGGTGTTGCTGTTCCCTTTCGGCCTGCGGCTGGGGCTGATGCTGCAATGCCCGCGCGGCTACTGGCCGGTTTTATTGGGTGCAGAGTGGCTGATGCTGATCTGGTTGTCGCAGGAAGTCGCCCTCGCGTATCTGCCCTTATTGATGACCGGAAGCCTGCTCACGCTCCTCCCGGTTGCGCTTATTTCCCGCTATCGTCACCAGCGCGACTGGCGCACCCTGCTGCGCCAGGGGGCGGCGCTGATCGCCGCCGCGCTGTTGCAGTCCCTGCCGTGGGTGGGCGAAAAGGAGATGCTGAACACCCTGCTGCTGACCCTGACCGGCGGCCTGACCCTGGCCCCGACCTGCCTCGTCATCTGGCATTACCTCACCAGCACCGTCTGGCAGCCCCTTGGCCCGGCGTTGGTTTCTCAGCCCGTCAACTGGCGCGCCCGGCATCTCATCTGGTATCTGCTGCTGTTTGTGGTGAGCCTGTGGTTGCAGCTTGGCCTGCCCGCAGAGCTGTCGCGCTTTACGCCGTTTTGTCTGGCGCTGCCGATCATCGCACTCGCCTGGCATTACGGCTGGCAGGGGGCGTTGATCGCCACGCTGATGAACGCCATCGCGCTGATTGCCAGCCAGACCTGGCACGATCACCCGGTGGATCTGCTGCTCTCTCTGCTGGCCCAGAGCCTGACCGGGCTGCTGCTCGGCGCGGGCATTCAGCGTCTGCGTGAGCTGAACCAGTCCCTGCAAACCGAGCTGTCGCGCAATCGCCGCCTGGCAGAACGCCTGCTGGAGACCGAAGAGAGCGTGCGCCAGGAGGTGGCGCGTGAACTGCACGACGACATCGGCCAGACCATTACCGCCATTCGTACCCAGGCGGGTATCGTCCAGCGTCTGGCGGCGGACAACGCCGGGGTGAAGCAGGGCGGGGCGCATATCGAACAGCTCTCGCTGGGCGTGTATGACTCGGTGCGTCGCCTGCTGGGCAGGCTGCGTCCGCGCCAGCTGGACGATCTGACCCTGGAACAGGCGGTGCGCTCCCTGATGCGTGAGATGGAGCTGGAGAGCCGCGGCATCGTCAGCCATCTCGACTGGTGCATTGATGAATCATTGCTGAGT
The DNA here is from genome assembly GCF_002902985.1 of Leclercia sp. LSNIH1. Lineage (NCBI taxonomy): Bacteria > Pseudomonadati > Pseudomonadota > Gammaproteobacteria > Enterobacterales > Enterobacteriaceae > Leclercia > Leclercia sp. LSNIH1. Next base: position 987,428 of record NZ_CP026167.1, read on the forward strand.
GAAGGCCAGCGCGTCACGCTGTTTCGCGTCTGTCAGGAAGGGCTGAACAATATCGTCAAACACGCCAACGCCAGCGCGGTGACGCTGCAGGGCTGGCAGCAGGATGAAAGCCTCAGGCTGGTGATTGAAGACGATGGCTGCGGCCTGCCGCCGGGCTCAGGGCAACAAGGCTTTGGCCTGGCGGGGATGCGCGAACGCGTGAAGGCGCTGGGCGGCACGCTGACTATCTCCTGCACACACGGGACGCGCGTCAGCGTCAGTTTACCGCTTCGGAGTCACCATGTTTAAACCCCCTGTCGATGCAGTCCCGATAAGCGATAAGGCGGAAATCGACGCCCGCTATCGTTACTGGCGACGCCATATTCTGATCACCCTCTGGCTCGGCTACGCGCTGTTCTACTTCACCCGCAAAAGCTTTAACGCCGCCGCGCCGGAGATCCTCGCCAGCGGGGTGATGACCCGCACCGATATCGGCCTGCTGGCGACGCTGTTTTACATCACCTATGGCCTGTCGAAGTTCTTCTCCGGCATCGTCAGCGACCGCTCCAACGCCCGCTACTTTATGGGTTTTGGCCTGATCGCCACCGGGGTGGTGAACATCCTGTTCGGCTTCTCCACCTCGCTGTGGGCCTTCGCCCTGCTGTGGGCGCTGAACGCCTTTTTCCAGGGCTGGGGCGCGCCGGTCTGTGCCCGCCTGCTCACCGCCTGGTATTCGCGCAACGAGCGCGGCGGCTGGTGGGCGATCTGGAACACCGCCCATAACGTCGGCGGGGCGCTGATCCCGATGGTGGTCGGTGCCGCAGCGCTGCACTACGGCTGGCGCGCGGGGATGATGATTGCCGGTTGTCTCGCGATCCTCGCCGGGCTGTTTCTCTGCTGGCGTCTGCGCGATCGGCCGCAAACCGTGGGTCTGCCGGCGGTGGGCGACTGGCGGCACGACGCGCTGGAGATTGCCCAGCAGCAGGAGGGGGCCGGGCTGTCCCGCCAGGCGATCCTCACCCGATATGTGCTGAAAAACCCCTATATCTGGCTGCTGTCGCTCTGCTACGTGCTGGTCTACGTGGTGCGCGCGGCGATCAATGACTGGGGCAATCTGTACATGTCCGAGACGCTGGGTGTGGATCTGGTCACCGCCAACTCCGCGGTGACGATGTTTGAGCTGGGCGGGTTTATCGGCGCGCTGGTGGCGGGCTGGGGCTCGGATAAGCTCTTCAACGGCAACCGTGGTCCAATGAACCTGATTTTTGCCGCCGGGATTTTGCTCTCGGTCGGTTCCCTGTGGCTGATGCCGTTTGCCAGCTACGTGATGCAGGCGGCGTGCTTCTTTACCATCGGCTTCTTTGTGTTTGGCCCGCAGATGCTGATCGGCATGGCGGCGGCGGAGTGCTCCCACAAGGACGCGGCAGGGGCGGCGACCGGTTTTGTCGGGCTGTTCGCCTATCTCGGGGCATCGCTTTCCGGCTGGCCGCTGGCTAGGGTGATCGACACCTGGCACTGGAGCGGGTTCTTCGCGGTGATCGCCATCGCGGCGGGGATTTCGGCCCTGCTGCTGCTGCCGTTCCTTAACGCCCAGGCCCCGCGTGAAGCCAGTGTGATGTGATGCGCCTCACCTTTTCACCGCGAGTGGCGCGAAACTAAGAAATTTTCCCGGTTCCGCCTGGACGCTGTCTCAGGCATCTCTCCTGGCTGATTTTTACAATGCCTGCCATTCGCAGGTAAAAATCAGCTCAGGAGCAAACCATGCTGGCCTTCCTCAATCAGGTGCGCAAGCCGACCCTGGATCTGCCGCTCGATGTGCGGCGCAAAATGTGGTTCAAACCCTTCATGCAGTCCTACCTGGTGGTCTTTATCGGCTACCTGACCATGTATCTGATCCGCAAAAACTTTAACATCGCGCAGAACGACATGATCTCGACCTACGGGCTGAGCATGACCCAGTTGGGGATGATTGGCCTCGGTTTCTCCATCACCTACGGGGTGGGGAAAACCGTTGTCTCGTACTATGCGGACGGCAAAAACACCAAGCAGTTCCTGCCGTTTATGCTGATCCTCTCCGCCATCTGTATGCTCGGCTTCAGCGCCAGCATGGGCGCGGGCTCCGTCAGCCTGTTCCTGATGATCGCCTTCTACGCCCTGAGCGGTTTCTTCCAGAGTACCGGCGGGTCGTGCAGCTACTCCACCATCACCAAATGGACCCCGCGCCGCAAGCGGGGCTCGTACCTCGGCATGTGGAACATCTCCCACAACCTCGGCGGGGCGGGTGCGGCAGGGGTGGCGCTGTTCGGCGCGAACTACCTCTTCGACGGCCACGTGATCGGCATGTTTATCTTCCCGTCGATTATCGCCCTGATCGTCGGCTTTATCGGCCTGCGCTTCGGCAGTGACTCTCCGGAATCATACGGTCTGGGTAAAGCCGAAGAGCTGTTTAATGAAGAGATCAGCGAAGAGGACAAAGAGACTGAAGAGAACGAGATGACCAAATGGCAGATCTTTGTTGAGTACGTGCTGAAAAACAAAGTGATCTGGCTGCTCTGCTTCTCCAATATCTTCCTCTACGTGGTGCGCATCGGTATCGACCAGTGGTCGACCGTGTATGCCTTCCAGGAGCTGAAGCTCTCCAAAGAGGTGGCGATCCAGGGCTTCACCCTGTTTGAAGTAGGCGCGCTGGTCGGCACCCTGCTGTGGGGCTGGCTCTCGGATCTCGCCAATGGCCGTCGTGCGCTGGTGGCCTGCGTCGCGCTGGCGCTGATTATCGCCACGCTGGGTATTTATCAGCATGCAAGCAACCAGTACGTCTATCTCGCCTCCCTGTTCGCGCTCGGCTTCCTGGTCTTTGGTCCGCAGCTGTTGATCGGCGTGGCGGCGGTAGGTTTTGTGCCGAAAAAAGCGATCGGCGCTGCCGATGGGATTAAAGGCACCTTCGCTTACCTGATCGGCGACAGCTTCGCCAAGCTCGGTTTGGGGATGATTGCCGACGGCACGCCGATCTTCGGCCTCACCGGCTGGGCAGGCACTTTTGCCGCGCTGGATGCGGCAGCCATCGGCTGTATCGTCCTGATGGCGATGGTTGCGGTGTTGGAAGAGCGCAAGATCCGCCGCGAAAAACGCGTACAACGTTTGAAAGCAGCCTGAGTATGCAGGTCACTTTTTGCCCGGCGTGATGCCGGGCTTTTTTACATTCTCACCCCGATTACCTTACCCCGCTTTACACATCCGCTCCGTCCTATGCTCTACAGTTTTAGTTTGCTGCCGCCTTTCGCGCAGCCTCAGCCCTTTTGCTAACGGAGAGCTTGCATGTTGACCCGACGATTGTCCTGCCTTGCGCTGCTGGTGGCGCTGGCCTCACCCGCGATGGCGGCCGATACCCCCACCTACGGCGAAAAGCTGGAAGGTTTTGACTACGCCTGGCCGGTAAAACACTTCACCTTCACCTCGCAAGAACAGTCTCTGGATATGGCCTATCTGGACGTGAAGCCGGAAAACGCCAACGGCCGGACCGTGGTGCTGATGCACGGTAAAAACTTCTGCGCCGGCACCTGGGATGGCACCATCCGCGCCCTCACCGCCAGCGGCTATCGCGTGGTGGCACCCGATCAGGTGGGCTTCTGCAAATCCACCAAGCCGGAGCGCTATCAATACACCTTCCAGCAGCTGGCGGATAACACCCATGCCCTGCTGAAAGAGCTGGGGATCGATCGCGTTACCGTTATTGGTCACTCCACCGGCGGCATGCTGGCGACCCGCTACGCGCTGATGTGGCCCCAGGAGGTGGAACAGCTGGTGATGGTCAACCCGATTGGGCTGGAGGACTGGAAGGCGCGCGGCGTGCCGCACATTACGGTCGACCAGTGGTATCAGCGCGAGCTAAAAACCAGCGCCGACGGCATCCGCCAGTACGAAAAAAACACCTACTACGCCGGAGAGTGGAAGCCGGAGTACGAGCGTTGGGTCACCATGCTCGCCGGACTGAACAACGGGCCGGGAAAAGAACGTGTGGCCTGGAACTCGGCGCTGCTCTACGACATGATCTACACCCAGCCGGTGATCTACGAATTTAGTGAACTGAAGATGCCGGTATTATTGATGATCGGCACGAAGGACAACACCGCCATCGGCAAAGATCTCGCCCCGCAGGAGATCCGTAAAACGCTCGGCAACTATGCGGTACTGGGGAAGGAGACGGCGAAACGTATCCCACACGCCACGCTGGTGGAGTTTGACGATATGGGCCATGCCCCGCAGATGCAGGATCCGCAGCGTTTCCATGAGGCGCTGCTGAAAGGGCTTCAGGCGCGCTGACTGGTCTTAAGCATTAGCTCGCGCAACCAGGCCTGCGCGGGATTGCGGTGCGTTCTGCCGTGCCAGGCCATGCTTTTGGTAAAGCCTGGCACGGAAACGGGTGTCTCGCAGACGAACATCTCCGTCTGATTTTCGGCGATGCGTGATGGTACGGTGGCAATCATATCGCTGAGAGCCAGCACGTCCGGTAGTACTAAAAAATGGCTCACCGAAAGTCCCACACGCCGCATTCGACCAATTTTCTCCAGCACGCTATCGGTCACCCCGCGAAAACCGTCTCCCTCGTAAGAGACCAGCACATGCTCTAGGGCGCAAAAACGTGCCAGCGAAAGCGGTTTGCCCGCGTCCGGATGGTCGGCACGCATCATGCAAACGTACCGTTCATCATAAAGTGCGCGACTATGCAATTCGGCCGGCGTGGTGTGTGGAGTGATCAGCGCCACGTCAACGCTGCCCCGCTCAAGCTGGCTGACCAGACGGTCGGATTCCACCGGTACCACCCGCACGCGGATGGCGGGCGCTCGTATCTTAAGGGCTGCGATAAAGGGCACCATTACTGCCCGCAATGCGTAGTCGGTGGCGGCAACGGTAAAGGTCATGCTGGCGCTCAGGGGATCGAAGCCGGTGGGCTGCAGCAGCACGTCGATATCCGCCAGAATACGTTTTACCGGGGCGGCCAGCTCTTCGGCGCGCGTGGTTGGCACTATGCCGTGCGGGGCGCGGATAAACAGCGGATCGTCAAAGTAATCGCGCAGGCGGTTGAGCATGCCGCTGACCGCGGGCTGGGTCAGGGATAAGCGTGATGCCGCGCGGGTGACGCTGCGCTCATCCATCAGAGCATCCAGAGTTTTCAAAAGATTCAAATCCAGCGTGCGGATATCCGTTTTCATAGTCCTCTACTACCTGTTTTCAGTACATTAATACGACGTTGTCCGCTGTCGACGCGCTGCGTTTCCCGATATTATGCTCGACTAACCGTAAGGAGAATTCATGGTCTGGATAATGCTGGCTACGCTTGCCGTGGTATTTGTGGTGGGCTTTCGCGTCATGACGTCGGGCTCCCGGCGCGCCATTCGTCGTCTCAGCGAACGGCTGGGGATCGCCCCTGTGCCGCTGGAGTCGATGATCGATCAGTTTGGCAAAAGCGCCGGCAATGAGTTTATCCGCTACCTTGAACGTCCTGACGAGGCGCATCTGCTCAATGCCGCGCAGGTGCTGCTGATCTGGCAGGTGTGCATCGTCGACAGCAGTGAAAACAACCTGCAGAACTGGTATCGCCTGCTGCGCAAGGCGCGTCTTGCCGCGCCGATCACCGATGCGCAGGTTCGCCTGGCGCTTGGCTTTATGCGCGATATGGAGCCGGATCCGTACGAACTGAATGCCTTCCAGCTGCGTTATAACCAACTCTTCCTGCCGGAAGAGGGGGTCTTCTTCCTGCACTGATATCACGCCTCGTGATGAGGATTATAAATCATCGTCATTAGATTTATACCACTAACCGGCGCACCATCACCCCATTAACAAACGATGAGGTGAACCATGAATCAATCCGCCATTATCTGGCCGCAGGAGTACCTGCCGGGCACTACCGATAATTTTGCATCCAACGAAATCATCGTCGCTGGGCTGACCGCGCAGGCCGTCTGGGACCAGCTGAACGACACCCGTCTGTGGCCGGAGTATTACAGCAATGCCGAGGATATTCGCTTTCACGACGGCAGCGGCCCGCTGCTCAGCGACGGCGCGCGCTTCCGTTTCACAACCTTCGGCTTTCCGGTAGAAGCGCAGGTTACGGAATATGTGCCGCCGGTCGCAGGCCAAGCCGCGCGCATCGCCTGGCACGGCTGGGTAGAGGGCGATGCCAGCTCACGTCTGGATGTGATCCACGCCTGGCTGTTTGAAGATTTACCGGGAAATCGCGTGCGCATCCTGACCCAGGAGTCGCAGAAAGGCGTTCCTGCACAAGAGCTGGCGCGCACCGTGCCGAATCCAATGATTAACGGGCATCAGGAGTGGATCGTCGGGCTGGCGAAGGCGGCAATGCAAGAAAAGTTGTCGAAACGTTAAATATGTCACACTTTTGATGATAAACTGCGCGACTTTTCCGCACGTTTTTATCTCAGGTGATGCCATGACAGAACATATCCAGCCCACGATTCAACCGCAGGCCAAAACGGTTTCTCGCCCGAACTGGTCGGCGGTTTTTTCCGTGGCGTTTTGCGTCGCCTGCCTGATTACCGTGGAGTTTTTGCCGGTCAGCCTGCTGACGCCGATGGCGCAGGATCTGGGCATATCTGAAGGGCTGGCGGGCCAGTCGGTTACCGTTACTGCGTTTGTGGCGATGTTTGCCAGCCTGTTTATCACCCAGGCGATCGGCACCGTTGACCGTCGCAAAGTGGTGATCCTGTTCAGCGTGCTGCTGACCCTCTCCTGCCTGCTGGTCTCTTTTGCTGATAGTTTCACCCTGTTGCTGTTAGGGCGCGCCTGCCTCGGGCTGGGACTCGGCGGCTTCTGGGCGATGTCCGCCTCGCTCACCATGCGACTGGTGCCGGCGCGCACCGTGCCGAAAGCGCTGTCGGTGATCTTCGGTGCGGTCTCCATCGCGCTGGTGATTGCCGCGCCGCTCGGCAGCTTCCTCGGGGGGATCATCGGCTGGCGCAACGTCTTTAACGGTGCTGCGGTGATGGGCGTGCTCTGTATTCTGTGGGTCTGGAAAGCGCTGCCGTCGCTGCCGGGCGAAGCCGCGCACCACAAGCAGAACATGTTCAGCCTGCTGAAACGCCCGAGTGTGCTGGCGGGGATGACCGCCATCTTTATGGCCTTCGCCGGACAGTTCGCCTTCTTCACCTATATCCGCCCGGTGTTTATGACCATGGCCGGGTTTGACGTCGATGGCCTGACGCTGGTGCTGTTAAGCTTCGGTATCGCCAGCTTTGTCGGCACCTCGCTGTCGGCGCAGTTCCTGAAACGCTCCCTGAAGGTGGCGCTGGCGGGGGCGCCGCTGGTGCTGGCGGTCAGCGCGCTTGTACTGATTCTGTGGGGCAGCGACAAATGGGTTGCCTCGGCGATCGCGATTATCTGGGGCTTTGCCTTTGCGCTGATTCCGGTGGGCTGGTCGACCTGGATCACCCGCTCGCTGGCCGATCAGGCGGAAAAAGCCGGGTCCATTCAGGTGGCGGTGATCCAGCTGGCGAATACCTGCGGTGCGGCGTTGGGCGGCCTGGCGCTGGATAATTTAGGGCTCACCTCACCGGTGGTGATTTCCGGCACCCTGATGCTGCTGACGGCGCTGCTGGTGGCCGGGAAGGTGAAGGCGCAGTAAGTTTTTGGCCCTCTCCCCGCCGGGAGAGGGCATCAGGCTACGACGATGTCTGAGCCCTTCTTCTCGAATCCATCGAAATCAGCACCACCGACGACACAATCAGCAGCGTGCCCAGCCAGTCTGGCAGGGTAAACGCCACCCCCAGTAAAATCACCGACAGCAGGGCGCTGCTCAGCGGCTCGGCGCAGCTCAGAATGCTCGCCTTTGGCCCGCCAATCATCTGCGCGCCTTTCAGATAGAGGCTGAAGGTCACCGACGTGCCGATCACCACCAGATAGAAGAAGGCCAGCAGCAGGCTGCCGTCGACCACGAAGGTGGTGTCGCGCCCGGCATAGAACGGCGTCAGCATTAACCCGGCCAGCAGCATACTCCAGCCGACAATCGGCAGGGTGCCGTAGCGGGCAATCAGCGCCGAGGGGTAGGTGGTATAGAACGCCGCGGAGAAGGCGGAGGCGATGCCCCAGCAGAGCGCGGCAGGGGAGATGGTCAGCGAAGTCGGATCCCCGTGAGTGACCAGTAAAAAGGTGCCGATGAGCGAGGTCATGATCGCCGCCAGCACGAAAATCCCCGGGCGCTTTTTACGCGCCAGCGCAAACCACGCCACGATAATGGTCGGGGAGAGGAACTGCAGCACGGTGGCGGTGGCGGCGTTGGATTTTTCAATCGTCACCAGGAAGGTGAGCTGGACGATCAGCGCCCCGAAGAGCGAGAAAATCAGCAGGCTGAGGGCATCTTTGCGATTTTTGATGACCGAGAAAATCTTGTCGCCGTGAACGAATGAGAGTGTCAGCAGGATCACGCCGGCAAACAGCAGGCGAACCATGGTGAGGTAAGGCGAGGAAATATGACTTTTCTCCATGATGTACTGCGCGCAAACCCCTGAGCTGCCCCATAAAATGGCGGCGATCAGGACGTTCAGCATCCCTTTACGTGTGGAACCCATGTTCTCCCCTGCGATATTGGCTTTTCAAAGGCCAGCAGCATAACACGGGGCCTGCCGGGTGGCGCTACGCTTACCCTGCCTACAAAACTTTGTAGGCCCGTGCAAGCGCAGCGCCGCCGGGCGCAGCAGGGGTTAGAACCAGGCTTCCCACATTGCGCCGACGTTGAAGTCGTCGAGCGTTTCGTCTTTGGTGTTGTTCACGCGGGCGGTGCGTTCGTTATCCACCTTGCCGCCGGTGACGTAGAAGCGCAGCATCGGACGGAATTCCGGGCCCATAGCGATAGACATGTTCTGCGACAGGGTCAGCTTCCAGCCTTTGTTATCGCCGCCGTTGTCGTAATCAACGTGCTGCCAGCCCGCTTCCAGCCAGGTGGAGTGAACGTCGTTCCACCAGTGCATTGGACGCACGATGGCGTTGTAGTTCTTACGGTTGTCGGTGTTGTCACGGCTGTTGTCATAGTCGTGGAAGGCCAGAATGTACTCCACCTGGGTCGCCGGGGTGAACTTGTGCAGCCCTTCGAAGCTGGCGTACACCGTGGTCAGATCCTCAGTTTTGTTGAACACGCTGTTATCAGAGTTATCAGAGTAACGGGCGATCACTTTGTTCACGCCGCTGTCGTTGGTGTGGCTCAGCACCACGCCGCCCTGCCAGGCGTTGGTGCGCTCTTCGGTGTCGATGGCTTTGGAGTCAAAGCCGTAGTTGGCGTACAGCTCCAGATCGATCGGGCCGAGCTTCATGCCGTGAATTTTGGAGGTGGCCGCGTAGTTGCCCTTGTCGCCCGTGCCGGAGCCGCCGGTACAGGTGATGCGCGACGGGTTCGCTTCATCGTCCATCACTTCCGGACTACAGGATTCCACTGCCGCCACGGTGGCCACGTCAAACTGCACGCCACCGATGTCGAAGTTCTTCACCCCGGCGCCCTGGCCGTCGTGGTTCATCCAGAAGTAATCGTTGATGCCCTGCTGCGGACGCTGGTGGAAGTCACGACCCGCCCAGATATAGGCGTTCGGGTTGGATTCCAGAATATTGGTCACGCCGGCGTAGGCTTTTTTCAGGTTAACTTCGTCGCCCCAGTGGTCAATCATCACGTTGACGTCCCAGATGGCGCCGTTGTCACCCTTGAAGGCTTTGGAAAGCTGGAACTCGCCGCCGTTGCTTTCGTTACCCAGACGACCAATCGCCGAGGCGCCGTTATAGGAGCCATCTACGGCAACGTATTTCTGATCGGCGGCCTGGAAGTGGGCGCCGTAACGGGCATAACCGGTAAATTTAATGCCGAACGGGATCGCCATATCCGGAGACTGCGCGGCGCTTTGCGGTTCGTTGATGACGTCGGCTTTTTTCGCTACCGCGGCATCCATTTTTGCCTGGCGTTCTGCCAGGGCTTTATCCACCGCTTTGGCCACAATGGCGTCGATTTGCTCCTGCGTAAATTCTTGTGCGAGTACCGTCATTGGGCAAAGCGCGGCGATAACCGCCATTGTTAATGGAAGTTTTTTAATCATATTCATGGTTATCTCAATATATATTTAAATTTTATTCAGACAATAACCATCCCGTTCCGCATTGACAAAATATGTCGCTATCATCAGAACAAGTTGATTTTATTTTTTCGGGCACAGAGGGTTTACACTATTATCGTAAAGCTATCTCCATCACTGATATTTAAATATTAGCGCTGGTATAAATGAATAATCTCTTCGGATAATTCACGGGCCAGCAGCGAGTTCATTAAATGATCCTGAGCATGCACCATAATTAAGGTCATCGGCTGACGGGCTTCGCCTGCGTCCTGTTCGATGAGTTTGGTCTGCATATGGTGCGCCTGGCGCGCGTAGCCATCGGCTTCGCGCAGCAGGCTTTTTGCTTCGTCAAAGTTGCCCTGCCGCGCAGCATGCAGTGCTTCAAAGCACAGGCTGCGCGACTGACCAGCATTGACGATGATTTCCATTACTGCTTCTTCTAAGGCAATCATCATCTTCCACTCTATTTATCGAAACTATTATTCAGAGAGGTTTCGGCAAACCATTCTCCGCTCTTTTTAATGGTGCGTTGCTGCGTTTCTAAATCGAGCTGGACAAAGCCATATCGGTTTTTATACGCATTGCACCACGACCAGTTATCAATAAATGTCCACATATGGTAGCCAAGACAATTACAGCCTTCGCTAATGCCTTTATGCAGCCATTTAAGATGTTCAGAAATAAACTCGATACGATATTGGTCGTTAATCTGACCGTTCTCAATAAAACGCTGCTCGTTTTCAACTCCCATACCATTTTCAGAAATAAAACAGCGTGGGTTGCCGTAATTATCGCGCAGGTTAATAAGAATATCGTAAATACCTGGCTCGTAGATTTCCCAGCCGCGATGCGGGTTCATTTTGCGGCCCGGCATCTCGTAGCTGTCGAAGAACCACTCCGGCATAAACGGCGCGTTGGGATTAATGGCCGTATCACGGCACTTCACCCGACGCGGCTGGTAGTAGTTAATGCCCAGCAGGTCGATTTTACCGTCGGCAATCAGCGCGCTGTCCTCTGGCAGACAGGCAGGCAACTGATCGTGCGCTTTCAGCATCGCCACCAGATCTGCCGGGTATTCACCGCACAGCACCGGGTCGAGGAAGCTGCGGTTAAACAGCAGATCGCAATGGTGCGCAGCTTTCACGTCCGCCGGGTTCTGCGAACGCGGATAGGACGGCGTCAGGTTCAGTACGATGCCAATCTCACCGGCATAATGCCCGGCGCGGAAGGCGCGAACCGCCTGCGCATGGGCCAGCACGGTGTGATAAGCCACGGTGGCGGCGCGACGGAAATCGACCACGTTCGGGTAGTGGAAGTCATACAGATACCCGCCCTCTACCGGCACAATCGGCTCGTTAAAGGTAAACCAGTGCATTACCCGATCACCAAAAAGCTCAAAGCAGGTTTCTGCGTAGCGGGCATAGGCCGCGACCACATCGCGGTTTTCCCAGCCGCCAATCTCCTGCATCGCCATCGGCATGTCGAAGTGGAACAGGGTGATGAATGGCGTAATGCCCTGGGCGATCAGTTCGTCGATCACCTGGTTGTAAAACGCCACCGCTTCCTGGTTCACTTCACCGGTACCTTCCGGGATCAGGCGCGCCCAGCTTATCGAGGTGCGAAAGCTATTGTGGTTCAGCTGCTTTAACAGCTGAATGTCGGCTTTCCAGTGCTGATAAAAAGTGGAGGTATTCTGCGGCCCTACCCCGTTGTGAAAGCGATTTGGCTGTGTGGCGAACCAGTGATCCCAGGTGGTTAATCCTTTGCCGCCGCCCTGGCTTTCCCCTTCGGTTTGCAGTGCAGAACAGGCGCTACCCCACCAGAAGTTTTCGGGAAATGCATATTTCATAAAACGTCCTCTTTGACTTAATTGCCGACGGTCTCTGCTGCACCTACGGACGCCTGCGCTTTCTGCTCTTCGGTTTTCACCAGGGAGCGCTCATAAGCACGCAGGAACGGTAAATACATCAGCGCCGACATCACCATACAAATGACGCACATCACCACCGGACTCAGGGCCCAGTTTGCCGCCCAGGAGGCGCCAATCGGAGCCGGCGTCGTCCACGGCGTCAGCGACACAACCTGTGCCAGCCAGCCGAGTTTGGTGGCGGTATACGCCAGACAAGCGTTGATCATCGGAACGAACACGAACGGAATAAACAGCATCGGGTTCATGATGATCGGCGCACCGAACAGAATCGGTTCGTTGATATTAAAGAAGCTTGGCACGATGCCCATTTTGCCGATGGTGCGCAGGTGCGTTGCACGGCTACGCAGCAGCAGGAAGGCCAGCGGCAGGGTAGAGCCCACGCCGCCAATCAGCAGGTAGTGATCCCAGAAGCCCTGCAGATAGACGTGCGGCAGTGCTGCGCCGGCAGCCAGTGCGGCCTGGTTGGCAGAAAGGTTAGCCATCCAGAACGGGTTCATGATGCCGGTGACAATCAGCGCGCCGTGGATGCCGGCAAACCAGAAGATCTGGCACAGCAGCACAGAGAGCAGAATGGCAGGCAGGGAGTCAGAGGCGGAAACCAGCGGCTCCAGCAGGTGCATAATCGCCTGCGGAATGATCATCCCGGTTTGCGCTTCGATAAACAGGTTCAGCGGGTGCAACGTACCGATTATCACCACCACCGGGATCAGGATCTCAAACGAGCGCGCCACGCCGGTCGGCACTTCCTTCGGCAGGCGAATAGTGACGTTATGATCCTTCAGCCAGGCGTAGACGCGGGTGGCATAGATAGAGGTGATCAGCGCGGTGAAGATCCCCTGGCCCGACAGATACTGGGTGGAGATTTTACCGTCGGCATACGGCGCGGCGACCAGCAGGAATGCCATAAAGGCCAGCAGGCCGGACATTACCGGGTCGAGATTAAACTGGCGGCCCAGGCTGGCGCCAATCCCTACCGAGATAAAGAAGGTCATCACGCCCATGCTGAGGTTAAACGGCAACATCAGCTGGTCGCGGTAGGTTTCAGAGAAGTCCAGCCAGCCGCGGGCAAAGCTGTTGGTGGTATCCGCGGAGAACGGCGGGAAGATGAACACCAGCATAAACGAGCCGATGATCATAAACGGCAGCGCGGCGGTAAATCCGTCGCGGATGGCAATCACGTACTTCTGCTGGCCCAGCTTGCCTGCCAGCGGCGCGATGGACTGCTCAATGACGGCAACCATAGATTGATATAACGAACTCATGAGAACACCTTCTTAGTGTGCCGCTTCGATGAGCGACAGAGCATAGTCCAGCACTTTATCGCCACGTTGCATACCGTAATCCATTGTATCGATGGACTGAACGGGTATGCCCTGAGTGGCAGCCTTATCTGAGAGCGTTTTTAACATGTATTTGACTTGCGGTCCGAGAAGCACGACCTGATATTGCGGAAACTGTGTATCAAATTCTGAAACACCGTACGCATCGATTTTGACGGGGAGTCCGCGTTCTTCCGCGGCTTCGACCATTTTCCGTACCAGCAGACTGGTGGACATCCCGGCAGAACAGCACAGCATAATCTTGAACATCGACAACCATCCTCAAAATGTAAATAGTTATTGCGGAGATGATTGGATAACATATGGAAACCGGTTTCCATGCATATAAGACAGAAGTGTGACAGCCATCAAGATCCATTACTTATAGGGGCTGTTTATCGGATTTGGGTCACATATTTTGGCTGCTTTTACATCACTAAGAGTGGAAACGGAAAATCGGTTTCCATAGAAAACGGAAACAGATATACTCCTGAGTGGCTATAATATGAGCCGAAGTGGAATCAGGAATTACAGGGGCCTGGAGAGACCTGTCAGGGGATAAAGATGTCTACAATCAACGATGTATCACGTCTGGCCGGGGTGTCCAAAGCCACGGTATCACGGGTGTTGAGCGGGTCGCGCGGCGTGAAGGAAGCCAGCCGTCAGGCCGTACTAAAAGCAGTTGAAGAGCTGAACTACCGGCCAAACGTGATTGCCCAGTCGCTGCTGAGCCAGACAACCGGTTGTATCGGCGTGATTTGCGCCCACGACAACATCAACCAGACTACGGGTTACCTTTACGCGCTGGAAAAACACCTTAGCCAGCACCAGAAGCACCTGCTGCTTCGCTTCGCCAACACCAAAGCCGAAGTCATGGGCGCGCTGGATGAACTCTCCTGCGGGCTATGCGATGACATTCTGATTATCGGCGCCCGTTTTCCACTGCATATCGATCAGGAGAATGTCATCCTGGTGGACTGCATGGAAACCGGTAACGTCAACAGTATCCAGTATGACCACGCTTTCGCCGCGGAAACCGCCTGTAATTTCCTCGCCAGCCAGGGGCGACGCCAGATTGCCCTGATCCATCCGTACGGCAGTGGTTTTGCCGATCAGGTGCTGCTGGGCTACAAGCATGGGCTGGAAAAGAACTTCCTGCCGTTTAATCGCAACCTGGTCTTTATGGAAGCCACCTCATCCTCCGTGGCCCTGCAGGAGCTGCTCAATAACGCCTCTACGCTCAATTTCAACGCCTTACTGGTGGCCGACGAGCAGGAAGCGCAGCGGGTGATCCCCCAGCTCCAGGCGTTTAACCGATCGGTACCGGGCGACATCATGGTCTTCAGTCTGGCGGGTTCACTGCATCTGCCGGGTATTCCAACCATTCCGGCGATTGAGTACTCAATGGATGCCATGGCGGCACGGATCGTCAGCTGGCTGAATGAGAAGACCCAGATGCTGGGTTCGTATGTGCTGCGCGGGGATTTAATTATTCCGGATGTGCGTCGCTAAAAAATTAAGGGGGCTGCATGGCCCCTTTATGCGTAATCAGTAATCCTCCATGCAGTCCACCTGACTGACGGCATCCCAGTAACCTTCCTGATTGTTCCGCTCCATCGCCACCACCGCGTTTTTGACCAGCATCTGATTCGCCTCAGACGCCATAATCATCGCCTGCCACTCTTTATCGGTTTGCTTGCGTTGCGGGGCACAGGCTTTTTTCACATCCTTTAAAACCGCCTGTTTCATCTGCTCTAGCTTTGCCGGATCGTTCATCTCCTGAGCATGAACGAAGGCGGCGAAAAGCAGGCAGACGATGAGGCAAAACAGGTGCGCTGACTTCATGGAAACCTCCGGAAAAAAACACACACGTTTATGAAATATATCGTTACATCCGCCGTTGCGACCCAAGCCGAAAGTATTAATTTTGCCAATAGTTGCGCAGGGGTACGACTAAGCGTAGCCGCAGAATTTGCCGGAGAGGGAAGCGCAGAAGAAAAATGTGTGACGGCTGGCGGGTGACAGGTAACAAGGGGTGATAGTGCTCGCAAAGGCAATTTTTCGTTGATTTCAGTTACATTTTTTAACCCATACAGGACCAGAATTTGGCGTTTGTATCCCAGGCGGAGTATGCGATAGTCGATCTGCAACGTAACGGGGGATTGATATGCAACTGAGTATTACCGACACCATTACCGAACACGAGCAGGAAGAGTTACTCCAGCTACTGCGGATCTATAACAGCCAGTTTATTGATTTTTCCCGCGTGGGGAGCGATCTCGCCGTCTATGCCCGCGATGACAGCGGCAACATGCGCGGCGGACTCATCGGCAATCGCCAGGGCGAGTGGTTGAATATCAAATACCTGTGGGTATCCGATGAATTGCGTGGAAGCGGGCTTGGCAGCCAGTTGATGCATGCCGCTGAAGAGGAGGCCCGGAAGCAGGGGTGCCGACATGCACTGGTGGACACTTTCAGTTTCCAGGCGCGTCCGTTTTATGAAAAGCAGGGCTATAAGCTGGAAATGACGCTCAACGATTTTCCCTACCCGGGAATACAACGACATTACCTGTCGAAGGCGCTTTAACCGCCAATACCACTGCCCATCACCGCCAGAGCATGGCGCACAATACGTTCCGGCGAGAGGGCGCTTAACCTCTCGTCATTGCGCATGCGTGAAAAGGGCACCAGCACCAGGCTCAACAGCGTGGTGAATAAAAGCTCCGGCGCCAGATCGCGGTTCAGTTTACCCTCCTGCTGCCAGCGGGCAACGGTATCCAGCGTCCCCTGATATTTCTCATCGCCAAAGCGGGCCTGCAGATGCGCGCGCAGTACCGGCATTTCACCGATCACCTCCTGCATCCACAGCGGCGCGAACCAGTGATGCTTTACGGCCAGTTCCGCCAGCTTTTCCACCATCAACCTCAGGGCGGTAACCGGATCGTCCGGGTGAGCGCTGAAAAGCGTCGCGATGGCGCTGCGAAGCGGCAGAAAACGCTCCTCGATCATCGCATCAAGCAGTTGTTCCCGGGAGTTGAAGTAGTAGTGCAGCATCGCCGGCGTCACGCCCGCTTCTTTGGCAATGGCATTAAGCGAGGTGCGGGCAATACCCTGGCGCGCAAAGAGATCGAGGGCGATATCCAGCAGCTGTTCCCGGCTGGTGGCGGTGGGTTTACTTCCGCGTGGGCGTCCGGGACGGCGAGCCTGTGGCGTAGGGTCGGAATTATCTTTATGTGCTGACATGCGCGGAGGATCCCTTGACCTGATTCATAACTTCATTAAATATTAATTATCCAATTAATTAATTTCAAGCGGTGTTTTATGGTCTCCGATTCAACAACGCAAACCAAAAACGCGCCCCCGGTGCGGCTGCTCTTCAGCGCGCTCCTGCTGGTGATGCTGCTCTCGGCTCTCGATCAGACCATCGTCTCCACGGCGCTGCCCACCATTGTGGGCGAGCTGGGCGGCCTGGATAAACTCTCCTGGGTCGTGACGGCCTATATTCTGAGCTCCACGATTGTGGTGCCGCTGTACGGTAAGTTTGGCGATCTCTTTGGCCGCAAAATCGTGCTGCAAATCGCGATTGTTCTTTTTCTGGTGGGCTCCGCCCTGTGCGGGCTGGCGCAGAATATGACCCAACTGGTACTGATGCGCGCCCTGCAAGGGCTGGGCGGCGGGGGGCTGATGGTGATCAGCATGGCGGCGGTGGCCGACGTTATTCCCCCCGCGGAGCGTGGCCGCTATCAGGGCTTATTCGGCGGGGTCTTTGGGCTCGCGACGGTGATTGGTCCGCTGGTCGGTGGTTTTCTGGTGCAGCACGCCTCCTGGCGCTGGATTTTCTACATCAATCTGCCGCTGGGCCTGTTTGCCCTGCTGGTGATTGGCGCGGTCTTCCGCGGCAGCGCGAAGCGCAACAAACATGAGATCGACTATCTGGGGGCGATTTACCTTAGCATGGCCCTGCTGTGCATCATTCTGTTTACCAGCGAAGGGGGCACGGTACGCGAGTGGAGTGACCCGCAGCTGTGGTGCATTCTGGCCTTTGGCCTGACGGGTATCGCCGGGTTTATCTACGAGGAGCGTCTGGCGTGGGAGCCGATTATTCCCCTGTCGCTTTTCCGGGATCGCAGCTTTCTGCTGTGCAGCCTGATTGGCTTTATTATCGGTATGTCGCTGTTTGGCTCGGTCACCTTCCTGCCGCTCTATCTGCAGATTGTCAAAGAGGCGACCCCGACTGAAGCCGGTTTACAGCTGATCCCGCTGATGGGCGGACTGCTGCTGACCTCAATTATCAGCGGGCGCATTATCAGCCGCACCGGGAAATACCGCCTGTTCCCCATCCTCGGTACCCTGCTGGGTGTGGTCGGTATGGCCCTGCTCACGCGGATCACCATCGAATCACCGATCTGGCAGCTTTACCTGTTTACCGGCGTGCTGGGGGCGGGGCTGGGTCTGGTGATGCAGGTGCTGGTGCTGGCGGTACAGAACAGCGTCTCATCCAGCCAGTACGGTGTGGCCACTTCAGGCGTAACGTTGTTCCGCTCCATCGGCGGGGCGATTGGCGTGGCGCTGTTTGGCGCGGTCTTCACCCACGTATTGCAGTCGGGCCTGATGGCGCGGATCCCCGAGGGGACCGAACTGCCGCGGGAGATGAACCCCACCGCCATTCATCACCTGCCGGATGCCCTGCGCCTGGACTACCTGGACGCCTTTGGCTCCGCCATTCATGCGGTGTTTTTGATGGCTGCCGCGATCATGGTGCTGGCCTTTGTCCTGTCGTGGTTCCTGCGTGAGGCGCCGCTGCGCAAGCGGGAGACGTAAAGTTAACGGGTCAGCTATTTGTTGCGAGTCGCTTTCCGAATTTTGACGCTCTGGCTTGTCATTCCCGACGCTGCTGGCGCATGCTTTGTCCTGGTTAATAAATCAGCAGAGGTTGCGATGGAACGTAAAGCAAAACTGTTCAAAAAAGGGCGAAACCAGGCGGTTTTACTGCCTGCTGAGTTCGCGTTTGACTCAGAGAATGTCTGGATCCGGCGGGATGAAGAGGGGAATGTTGTGTTGAGGGCTATGTCAGAGAAGGAACGGCACAGGGAAAATTTTTTGCGTTTACTGAAGCAGACTCATGTCCCTGATTCTTTCCTGAGTAAAGAGGAACGCAATCAGAGCTATACGACAAGAGATCCTTTTGAAGGATTATAGAAAATGCTGCATATGCTGGACACTAACATAGTAAGCCATCTCGTGAGGCAGCATCCAGGAGTGGTAAATCACTATTCCCGGTTGGCGCCAGAAGATATGTGTATTTCAAGCGTAACGGAGGCTGAGCTGCTTTACGGCGTTGCCAAAAAGCAAAGTCTTAGATTGCACGAAACCATCTCGGAATTTCTTAAAACTATCACCGTTTGCGACTGGGACAGTGACGCCGCGGCAATATACGGCAAGCTGCGCGCCGAAATGGAAAAGCGCGGGAAAGTCATGGGCGATCTCGATCAGTTGATCGCAGCGCACGCAATCAGCCGGGGCACAACGATTGTGACTAACGATCAGGCTTTCGCCATGGTGCAGGAACTGACAGTCGAAGACTGGACTACCGCAGCCTGACTCCCCCCACCCGGTGGCGCGACGCTTACCGGGCCTGCGACAGTTCTCCGTCTCAGCACGTAGGCCGGGCAAGCGCAGCGCCGCCCGGCAAAACCCGCATATAACTTATCCTTCTTATTGATTCCTTTTCGTTTTTTAACCTGCCGCTGGGTTGCCGATATAGTCGATAAAACATTTCTCAAAAGGACTGACCGGTGAAACTTCGATTGGGTGCTCTTCTTCTTGCTGGCCTGCTGCTGGCGGGCTGCGACCAAAGCGGCAGCGATGCTAAACACATTAAGGTCGGCGTGATCAACGGCGCCGAGCAGGACGTGGCGGAAGTCGCCAAAAAAGTGGCGAAAGAGAAGTTCGGCCTCGACGTTGAGCTGGTGGGCTTTAGCGGCTCGCTGCTGCCAAACGACGCCACTAACCACGGTGAGCTGGACGCCAACGTCTTCCAGCATCGCCCATTCCTGGCGGAAGACAACAAAGCACACGGCTACAAGCTAGTGGCAGTGGGGAACACCTTTGTCTTCCCGATGGCGGGTTATTCCCGCAAGATCAAATCGGTCTCTGAACTCAAAGATGACGCAACCATCGCCATTCCGAACGACCCCACCAACCTGGGCCGTGCGCTGTTGCTGCTGCAAAACGAAAAGCTGATCGCCCTGAAACCGGACGTTGGTTTACTGCCGACGGCGCTGGATATCACCGCCAACCCAAAAAACCTGAAAATCATGGAGCTGGAGGGGGCGCAACTGCCGCGCGTGCTGGACGATCCGAAAGTGGATGTGGCGATTATCAGCACCACCTATCTCCAGCAAACCGGGCTGTCGCCGGTGCATGACAGCGTCTTTATCGAAGATAAAAACTCGCCTTACGTGAACATTGTGGTGACGCGGGAAGATAATAAAGATGCCCAGAAGGTGAAGGAGTTTATCCAGGCGTACCAGTCGCCAGAGGTCGCGAAGGCGGCAGAGTCCATCTTTAACGGCGGGGCAGTGCCGGGCTGGGAATAAATCATCATGCCGCTCACTGCGGCATGAAGATAAGTTGGCCCAATCCCATCGTTGAATGCCCTTTAGCCCACATTCTGCCGTTCCTCCTCCGGCTATTCTTTCTGCAATACAGACCGGAGGAGAGCTCATGAACATCACCCACATTCGTAACGCGACACAGCTTATCACCTATGCCGGAAGGCGCTTTCTGGTTGACCCGATGCTGGCACCTAAAGAGACTTACCCCGGCTTTCCGGGCACTGCCCGGGAGGCGATCCGCAACCCGATGGTGGAACTGCCCTGTCCGATTGAAACCCTGCTGGATGTCGATGCCGTTATCGTAACCCATACCCACCCCGATCACTGGGATCAGTACGCCATCGAGCGGATCGCCAAAGACAAACCGATCTTCGTGCAGAACGAAGATGACGCGCAGCTGCTGCGCAGCCAGGGCTTCACCCAACTCAGCGTGCTGACGGACAACAGCCCGTTTGGCGATATCCAGCTAAGTAAAACCGACGGCGGCCAGCACGGTACCGATCGCGCCTATGCGGTGCCGGAGCTGGCGGAGCGGCTGGGCGAAGCCTGCGGCGTGGTGTTTCGTCATCCTGACGAAAAGACGCTCTGCATTGTTGGGGATACGATCTGGCGCGAGGCGGTAGCAACCGACCTGCAAAAACATCAGCCGGATGTGGTGGTCATCAACGCCGGTTATGCCCACGTGATCGGGTTTGGGCCGATCATCATGGGTCAGGAGGATGTGCTGAATATCCACTTCCTGCTACCGCAGGCGAAAATTGTGGCGGTCCATATGGAGGCCATCAACCACTGCCTGCTGACCCGCAGCGCGTTGCGCCAGTATGCAGAGGATAATCAGGTCAGCGACGTGCTGAGCATTCCTCAGGACGGTGAATCCGTTATATTCTGAGGCAATCAGGGGAAAGGAGAGATCAATGCCGCTTACTCACGTTGCCATTGTCGCCGTGGACGGGTTCAGCCCGTTCCACTACTCCGTCCCCTGCATTCTGTTTGGGGATACCGTTTCCGGTAAAAAGCGTTTTAATGTGACGATCTGCGCCGAAAAGCCCGGACTCCTGACCTCGCCTGACGGCTTCGCGCTCAACGCAACGCAGGATTATTCTGCCATCGGGCAGGCCGATATCGTGGTGGTGCCTTACTGGCAACACGTACTGGCGCGTCCCCCGCAGGCGCTGCTCGACAGCCTGGTGCAGGCCAAAGACCACGGGGCGGAGATCGTCGGGCTCTGTCTGGGGTCATTTGTTCTCGGCTATGCCGGTATCCTGGACGGCAAACGCGCGGCAACCCACTGGGAGTTCGAACGCCAGTTTCAGACGCTTTTCCCGAACGTGCAGCTCGATATCAACGCGCTGTACGTTGATGACGACCGCATCATCACCTCTGCCGGTACCGCCGCCGCGCTGGACTGCTGCCTGTACATTATCCGTCAGCGCTTTGGCGGCGTGGTGGCCAACCAGATTGCCCGGCGGATGATCGTGCCGCCCCACCGCGAGGGCGGGCAGGCGCAGTTTATCGCCCAGCCGGTGCCGGAAACCACCCGCGATGCGCGGATCAATAACCTGATCGACTATCTCCAGCGTAACATCAGCCAGCCGCTCAGCCTGGATGCGCTGGCAGAGAGCGTGGCGATGAGTCGCCGCACCCTGACCCGCCATTTTATGAAAGCCACCGGGATGAGTGTGGCCTCGTGGATCACCGCCGAACGCCTGCGGCGTAGCCAGCTGTTGCTGGAGAGCAGCAATCTGCCGATAGAGGCGGTGGCAGAGCAGGTGGGCTATCTCTCAGCCGTAACCTGGCGTCAGCAGTTTAAGGCCCGCTTTGGCGTCAGCCCGGCGGAGTGGCGCAAAACCTTCCGCACGCAGGCCCAGGCCGGATAAGCGTAGCGCCATCCGGCATTTACCCCAGCCGCGCCATTCTCGTCTCGCCTTCCACCATCGACAGCTGATACAGCGAAAACGATCGATGCTTCTCAATGAGGTTCGCCAGCTCCGGCGAGTGGCTGGTGAGCCAGATCTGCGAATAGCGGCTGGCCTCAGCAATCAGGCTAGCCAGAGCAGGCAGCATCTGCGGATGCAGGCTGTTTTCCGGTTCGTTGAGGGCGATAAAAGCGGGCGGGCGCGGGCTGAGCAGGGCCACCGCCAGACAGAGAAAACGCAGCGTGCCGTCGGAAAACTCTGCGGGCTCCAGCGGCCGGCTTAAGCCTTCGCGCTGCATCATCATCCGGAAACGTCCGCCCGTATTGTCGCTGTAAAAGACGCAGCCGGGGAAAGCCTGGTCGAGAATACGCATCAGCAGCATCTCGTCACCAATCTCGACGATGGTCTGAAACGCGGCCGCCAGGTTTGCGCCGTTGCTGGCCAGCACTGGCGAACGGAACCCCACCTGCGGGGCGCGCATCGCCGAACCGGATGAAACAGAAAACTCATGATAAAAACGCCAGTTACGCAGGGATTCGCGCATCTGCGACACCTCGGGGTAGAGGTGCGGCTCGCCGAGCTGGCCGAAGACCGATTCGTTCTCATACAGGGTGCCGCTGTGGGTCACCTTCTCGTGATGAACATTATTCAGAAACACGGTCTGGTTTTTGCGCTGCATCAGGCGTGCGGAGGGACGCCGCTGATGGCCGCTCAGCCAGATGGACTCCTCTTTGATGACCGGATCGAGCTGAAACTGCGAGGGATAAGGCAGCTTTTCGACAAAACCCACCTGCAGTTCATACTCGTAAGTTTCGGTTTCCACCGCCAGATTCATCCGCCGCAGCTGGTCGCTGCGGGTTTTGCCTGCCCAGAACACCTTCAGAATGCCGCCTTCATTCGCCAGCGCCTGGGAAAACTGCCCCTGCGCCGCGCTGTGCATCAGGTGGATGGCTTTATAGATATTCGATTTTCCGCTGCCGTTCGGGCCGAAAACGATATTGAGCTGCTCCAGATCCAGCGACATGTCGCGAATCGAACGGTAGTTTTGAATGTGCAGGGTGTTGATCATGGGCGGACCCTTTTGCGGCTTAAACCTGTATAAAGTTACAGTATTTTAAGCAAACTGCAAAAAAAAGACGACAGTGAGGGTGTCGTCTAAACGGGGTACTGCTTTGGGCCTCTCGGGGTCAATGGGGCCTTCGCATTGTGAATTTCAGGCTACAGCGAGACGCAGACCTAAATCATCCGGGTAGGGATCAAAGTAGTTTTGCGTCATCAGGTACTGGTCAGGATATTCCGCCAGATAGTGTTTTAGCAGCGTGAGCGGGGCGAGAATAGGCAGTAATCCGTCACGGTAATGCAGGATCACGTCGCGCAGTTCGCCGCGCTGGCGGCTGTTAAGCTGGTTACGGAAATAGCCCTGAATATGCATCAGGACGTTAGTGTGGTTTTTGCGCGAGGCGGGTTGCTTCAGGATCGCCATCAGCTTTTCGCGGTACGCCTCGAAGAAAGCGTTCAGATCTTCCCACTCGTGCAGCGAAGCGACAAACGGGCCAATCTCCCGGTAGCCTGCCTGATGATGGGCCAGCAGCTGGAGTTTGTAACGACTGTGGAAGTCCAGCAGCGCGCGGCGCGTCAGGCCATTGGCGCGCAGGGTGTTCAGTTCGTGAAGGGCAAAGACGCGCTCAACAAAATTCTCCCGCAGTACCGGATCGTGCAGGCGTCCATCCTCCTCCACCGGTAGCCATGGCCAGGTTTCAAGGAGCGCAGCGGTGAACAGCCCGACACCCTCCTTGCGGCCCCGGTTGCCGTTTTCATCATAAAGCCGCACGCGTTCCATGCCGCAGCTGGGGGATTTGGCACAGACGATAAAGCCAGCAAGATCGCCGATTTTTGGCAGATAACCCGCCGCAAAATCGGCCATCTTCTGCGTAACGTCTTCGTGAGGCGCTTTGCTGAACCGCATCTGCGTCTCACCGCTGTCGGTCAGGACCAGGCGCAGCGCCGGACGAGGCGTCGGCAGACCAATAGCCATTTCCGGACAGACGGGCCTGAAGTTGACCCACTGGGCCAGCTCATCCATGACAAAGCCCATACGCTTATGACCGCCGTCGAAGCGAACGGCGGAACCGGTTAAACATCCGCTAATACCCAGTACAGGTTTCGTTGTCATGGTGTGTACCTCCAGAGCCTATATCTAAAAGTTACACAACTTGACTATTTTGTCCAAGTATTGGCGAAACTATTTTTTAATGTGTATATATATCAACGATTTTTAGCTGCCCTTATAGGTCGAGTAACCGTACTGGCTGAGCAGCAGAGGGATGTGCAGCTTCTCGTTGGTGCGGGTCACGGTAAACAGCACCGGGATCTCGGGGAAGAATGACTGCAGCTTATTCGCCTGGAAGTACTCTGCGGTTTTAAACGTCACTTTATAGACGCCAGGTTGCATGTCCTGATCGTCTGGATAGAGCGACTTGATGCGGCCATCCTGGTCGGTTTTGCCGCTGGCAACAGGGGTTCATTTGTCCTGCTGCTGTTTTTCCAGCGTGACGCTGACGCCCGGCGGCGGCGTACCGGTTTGCTGGTCAAGAATATGCACGCTCAGCGTACCGACAGGGGCGCTAAAGGCGACAGGAGCAAAGGCCATAGAGGCCAGGATCAGCAGAGGGGCACTTTTTTTCATTGGGTTTTCCTGTGGAGTAGTAAGTCACAGGAAAACGTTAGCATTTGCCGCGCGGGAAAATATTCAACTTTTCGTGACAATTCCCGCAGGAGAAAATCATCGCAGGATAATCACCTCAAGGGAAACCTGCTGCTGCCATTGCTCAACCTGCCTTTTGCGCGCGGCATTGAGCTTACCGCTGGTGACCAACAGCCATTTGCGGTCCGGGAAGATCTCCGGTGCCAGAGCGGCAGGGGGAATGGGCAGGAGGTTGATACGGTGGCCCTGGCCGGTGCGCGCTAAGGCTTCGAGCCAGATTTCGCACGGGTCGTTCAGGTGCCAGCCGCTGAGTAGAAGGTTGTCGCCCGGCGCTTTTTTGTCGCTCTCAAGGCAAAACGAGGTATAGGCGATGATAATGCCGTCGAGGATCTCGCGCAGGGTCATGGCGGCGGGAACGTTCGCCGAGACCTGGCTACGCAGGGGGCGTAACACCTTCGCGACCAGCTCTGGCCGGGGGTACTCGCGGCCGGCATCGTAAATCATCTGGCGCAGGGATTCGATTTTGCCCGCCTGCAGACGGTCCAGCATGTTCTGTTGCAGCGTTTGCCAGTTATTGGTACGGCTCGGAGCAGGACGTTCCAGCAGCGGCTTCACCTGGCCAATCGGGACGCCTTTTTTCACCCAGTCGAGGATTTTCAGCGCCTGTTGGACATCCTCCTCGCTGTACTGGCGATGGCCGCCCTCCGTGCGCTGCGGCTTGAGTAAACCGTAGCGGCGCTGCCACGCCCGCAGGGTGGTGGCGGTGATCCCGCTGAGTCTGGCGAATTCGCCGATGGAGTAGGCCATGTCTGCGTCCGAAGGAAAGGATTAATCTCAATATACTACGAATATTTGCCTGCGGGATGAAGCACCAGAGCGGTGCACTACACTTTACATCCAGACGCGCAAATGAAAGGAGCTCTCATGAAACTATGGCCTGTTGTGACCGGTGTCGCCATTGCGCTGACCCTGGTTGCCTGTAAATCCCCTACGCCGCCGAAAGGCGTGCAGCCGATAACCAACTTTGACGCCAGCCGCTATCTCGGCAAGTGGTACGAAGTTGCCCGCCTGGAAAACCGCTTCGAACGTGGTCTGGAGCAGGTTACCGCCACCTACGGCAAGCGCAGCGACGGGCAGATCAGCGTTATCAACCGCGGATACGATCCGGTGAAACGCAAGTGGAACGAGAGCGAGGGGAGAGCCTCTTTCACCGGCGCGCCTACTACCGCCGCGCTGAAGGTCTCTTTCTTCGGCCCGTTCTACGGCGGGTATAACGTCATCAAGCTGGACGATAATTACCAGTACGCGCTGGTCAGCGGCCCGAACCGCGACTACCTGTGGCTGCTGTCGCGCACCCCGACCATTCCCGATGCGGTGAAAGAGGATTACCTCAATACCGCACGCAGCCTGGGCTTCCGGGTCGATCAGCTGGTATGGGTGAAGCAGTAAATATCGTGCTTACCGGGGCGGTAAAAGCGGACCCGCAGATGCCGCCCTCTCCTGTGGGGAGAGGGATAAAAAGGACTGGCTCGCCAGGAATTGACTAAATGTGAAACGCCACGCGTTTTCCGTTCGGGAGTTCAACATCCAGGCTTAGTTTACCGCCCATCGCCTCGATATAGCGTTTTAGCGTGGTGATTTTCAGTTCATTGCCACGCTGCTCAAGTTGGGTGATAGCGGGCTGGCTGATGCCCATCACTTCCGCAACGTGTTTTTGCGATAATTTCAGTTCCTCGCGCATCATTTGCAGGCCCGTTTCCAGAATCATTTCGTCGGCCATTTCTTTGATGCGTTTTTGGCTTTCAGGGGAACGCGAAGCGATCGCTTCATTCAAGGTTTTCAATTTCTTGTCTCCATTGCTGCCAGGTGAGCCGAAAATTCATCATCTGCAATACGAATGAGTCGTTCATAGAATTTTTTGTCATGACTTTTATCGCCTGCGCAAAGCACAATAGCCTGACGCACGGGATCGAAAGCAAAAAATGCACGAATCGGACGGCCATAATATTGAATACGTAATTCTTTCATATTGTTATGTCGCGAGCCTCTGACTGTATCGGCATAGGGACGTGGAAGGCGGGGACCATAGGTTTGCAGGTTTATGAGAGCTGCAAATACCTTTTCCTGAACGCCTTGTTCTTGATCTTCCAGCCACGCTTCAAACACTTCTCCTAAGATTACCGTCCACATGTTGTCATCCTTGATAAGTTGTAGCTTATACTAAGGAATGTATAAGCTACAACTTATAAATGCACGTGCTGTTGCTTGATGTAGATTCGTTTTTCGACCATGCTCGCATCATGAAAATCGAATCCGCATTCCCCTCACAATTTGACCGTCTTGTCGCGATCTGGGAGTCTTCCGTTCGCGCCACTCACCACTTTTTGCAGGAGAGCGATATCGCGACATTACGCCCGTTATTGCTTAACGCCTATTTACCGAACTTAACCGTTGTTATTGCGCGGGATGAAACCGTCGTCATTCATGGCTTTTTAGGTGTGGATGAGAACCGCATTGAAATGCTGTTTGTTGATGATGCGAGCCGGGGGAAAGGCGTCGGCACGCTGCTGCTGAGGCACGCCATTGAACACTTTGGCGCCAATGAAGTGGATGTGAATGAGCAGAACCCGCAGGGGGTTGGGTTTTATCGCTATATGGGGTTTGAGCAGGTCGGGCGAACGGAGCGGGACGGGCAGGGGAATCCGTTTCCGCTGCTGCATATGCGCTATAAGGGTTAATTAAAGCGCGTACTACCCCTTCGCCCCTATGGGGGGAGGGGAAATAACCCCTTAACCCTTTCCTGAAGCCGATCAGTTACTCGTAATTTGCCCCACGATCACGCCACGCACTTTCTCACCGTCGAAGGAATAAGAGACGGTATTGCTTTGGGTAAATCCCTCCTGAACGGGGGTATCCTGATAGAAAAGAACAGCCTCCTTTTTTATAACCTCATTATTTCCAAATGACTGAGCGATATCCTGACGAGTGGTATCAAGCAAAGATATCTTCCCTATGGAAACGCGAATGGATTCTGGCGATGCCACACACTCTTTATGATTGCCGTCTTTAGCTATCGCAATAGCAGTGAGTAACCCCCTCCCCATTTCATTATCGGAAATAAACCAATAATTTATACCCTCTTTTGAATGCAGGCAGAGCCAGCGAGCAGAGCTGTCTGTCTGAATAGGTATGTCAGCAATATCCGTCAGGGAAGTCGTCTCCATCTGAATAGCTTTGGTGCCGATAGTAATGGTGGGAGAGATAGGCTGTTGTGATACAACTTCTTGGGAAGAGAGGTCATCCCGGTAATATTGCTCCGCAAAGCCTGTCATTTTGGCCGCGAAAGCGTGATGGCAGGCTGAAAGTAATATAAGAGTCAGGAACGATAAGCATTTAATTTTGACATTAGCTATTGTTTTCATGTCTGGCACTCATTCTGATTTGTATCGTCGTGAGTATACCGGGCTATTTACTGGCCGCTTGCCAGTCTTTTTTTGTAAAATTCTGATTTTTGCATGGTGATGAGTGTGAGATGAGGGTTACGGGCCGCGGCAGTTGTTCGGTTTTGCTGAACAACTGCATATCTGCTTTGGT
This sequence comes from Leclercia sp. LSNIH1, assembly GCF_002902985.1. Taxonomy (NCBI): domain Bacteria; kingdom Pseudomonadati; phylum Pseudomonadota; class Gammaproteobacteria; order Enterobacterales; family Enterobacteriaceae; genus Leclercia; species Leclercia sp. LSNIH1. The sequence goes on from NZ_CP026167.1 coordinate 1,015,596, forward strand.
TTCGCGTCTGCCGAAACTGTAAGCCTGACTTACAGGTTAAGTAAGAATCAGGTGATCAGCCTGTGATTACACCATGGACAGCGCCCCTTCAATCCCTTTCAGCTTCTGCTGCGCCTGCTTTAATTCAGCGAGAAGTGCCTTCTCATGCGGGTTGTGCGCCATCACAACGATGCAGCCATCCATGACTTTCACTGTGACTTTATCTCCGGTATCAAATCCCGCCGCACGCAGCCATTTGCCGGAAAGGATCAGATTTGGCGTACTGCGATCGAGACCTTGCGGGCGATATCCCACAATTAATGTACGCTCAGTTCCGGTTGCGGTAGTGTCTGGGGTAGAATGCGAATCAGCCATAATCAACTCCTTGATAGTTGGTGAGGTTAGACGCCCATTAGTGCTGTAACACTGCTGGGCGTTGCTTGAAATGTGAATCCATGTGGTAGGTACCACGTGGTGATAAACTAACCGAAATGGTACCTACCATGCAAGAGAAAAAGAAGCCAAATTTTGACCGCACCAAAAGCACGATGAAGAACATCCGGTTTGAGGATGAGCTTTTGGAACAGATTGAGAAAGCTGCGGGGAAAGGGAATTTTAGTAAGTGGGTGAAAGAAGCCTGTTTAATAAGATTACAATCATCTAGCGGATTAGATAAAAAATGATTTGATTCGCAAATATTATATCGCAGAATTTAATTAATCTTATCAAACATAGATTTTACTATGCCGTCGTATCCGGGGAATATTTTTGCAGAGTTATAACCCAAGCTACTGATGCTGTCAAAGATTTGATATGCTTCACTGCAAGATATTCTAATTCTTTTAAATATATTCGTTTTATCGTTATTAAGCATTTGTGATCTAATTAACTGATCTAAAGGTGCGAAGTTAGTCATTATTTGCGGAAGATTGTTAGTGACTGACATATGCATAGAAGGATTTTCAACTGACCAATGTGTAAACAACCCTTTTTGGGAGTTAATATTATCATTTTCTGAGTAGCGGGGAGTATAAAACTCTACATTGATTCTATTAGTCGTAGGCCATAAAAAACTTAGATACATCTTGTTAATTGCCCATATTTCCATATGCCCAGTATTGTTACGTGCATCTCTGCTAGCAAAGTAAATCGCAACAAAAGGATCATATGTCCAATCAAGGAAGCGGGTTGGCACTCCATAATGTTGTGCTAAAGCAGCAACTTCGTATAATTCCTCATCTATCCAATTTTCACTTCCAAAGTTTAACAAAGATGAGAAATCATCTGCATCGGAAAGAACATTTTTAAATTTATTGGTTAATGGTATTTTGAGTCCATTTTTATTGCTTAAGTGATAAAATTGCTTTATCAAGGATTTTTCTAAGTGTACTTGCCAGTGTTGCCAAAGATATTGATCGGAAATAGGTTTTCCACCTGCTATTATCCAACATTTATCAATAGTTTCTTTTCTAAGTATAGATGGCACTAGTTGAAACGATGAATCTGCATGGCCTCTAAATACATATCCTTGAAACTTATCAGCGTTATTCCAAGGTAAAAATAAATTTAAGAATTCACTAGCTGATTCACAATTAATAATTTCATAAAAATTATCATTTTCCATGAGATTTCATTAACCTAAATATTTAGAGGCAATACAATGATGGAAATTTTGGCGGAAGATCACAGGAGTCGAACCTGCCCAGGACCGCTGGCGGCCCCAACTGGATTTGAAGTCCAGCCACCTCACCGGAGATGACGATCTTCCGCGCCTCGATTGCTACATGGAGGCGGGGCGCATTATAGCTACTTTCAATCATTTACCCCATCTTTTCCCTCACTTATTTCACCCCTTTTTTGACCTGCGTTATCCCTCCAGCGTAAACCTTAAGAAAATCCTCAGCTTACATTTTCCGCCCCCGCACTTTTACCGCGATCACAAAAAACAAGAAACGTAAAAAAGTAACCAGAAAACGCAATACCTGCCCGTGGGTGAATGGTTTACAAAAAATGTAACCGGTCTCAGCGCCCTACGCGTGAAGGAAAAACAATGAAAAGCGAAGTCTTATCCGTCAAAGAGAAAATTGGTTACGGCATGGGTGACGCCGCAAGTCACATCATTTTCGACAACGTTATGCTCTACATGATGTTTTTCTATACCGATATCTTCGGTATCCCCGCCGGGTTTGTCGGCACCATGTTCCTGCTGGCGCGTGCGCTGGATGCTGTCTCCGACCCCTGCATGGGGCTGATAGCCGACCGCACCCGCAGCCGTTGGGGTAAGTTCCGCCCGTGGATACTATTCGGGGCGATCCCGTTTGGTCTGGTCTGCGTGCTGGCCTACACCACACCGGACCTCAGCCTGAACGGCAAAATGATCTACGCTGCTGTCACTTACACCCTGCTGACCGTGCTCTATACCGTGGTCAACATCCCGTACTGCGCCCTGGGTGGGGTGATCACCAACGACCCGACGCAGCGTATCTCCCTCCAGTCCTGGCGCTTTGTGCTGGCGACGGCGGGCGGCATGCTCTCCACGGTACTGATGATGCCGCTGGTGAATATGATTGGTGGCGAGAATAAAGCGCTCGGCTTCCAGGGCGGTATCGCGGTGCTGTCGGTGGTAGCGTTCCTGATGCTGGCGTTCTGCTTCTTCACCACCAAAGAGCGCATCCAGGTGCCACCGAGCACCACCTCCATGCGCGAAGATCTGCGCGACATCTGGAAGAACGACCAGTGGCGCATCGTCGGGCTGCTTACCATCCTCAACATTCTGGCGGTCTGCGTGCGCGGCGGGGCGATGATGTATTACGTCACCTGGATCATGGGCTCGCCAGAACTGTTCGTCGCCTTCCTTACCACCTACTGCGTCGGCAACCTGATTGGCTCCGCGCTGGCGAAACCGCTCACCGACTGGAAATGCAAAGTCAGCGTCTTCTGGTGGACCAATGCCCTGCTGGCGGTGGCGAGCGTGGCGATGTTCTTCGTGCCGATGCAGGCCAGCATCACTATGTTCGGCTTTATCTTCGTGATTGGCGTGCTGCACCAGTTGGTGACGCCGATCCAGTGGGTAATGATGTCCGACACCGTCGATTACGGCGAGTGGACCAACGGCAAACGCCTCACCGGCATCAGCTTTGCGGGCACGCTGTTCGTGCTCAAGCTGGGCCTCGCGCTGGGCGGGGCGTTAATCGGCTGGATGCTGGCTGGCGGCGGCTACGATGCCGCAGCAAAAACCCAGAACAGCGCCACCATCAGCATTATCATCGCCCTGTTTACCCTGGTACCCGCCGCTTGCTACCTGCTGAGCGCGGTGATTGCCAAACGCTACTACAGCCTGAAGACGCCATTCCTGGTCAAAATCATGAACGATCTGGCGCAGGGCGCGCGACGTAACGAGCAGGAATTTAACATCCTGCCGGTCAGCAAAGAATTGCAGAACTAAGAGGACGAAAGCATGAAAATCAGTGATGGAAACTGGCTAATTCAACCGGGTCTGAACGTGACCTATCCGGTTCAGGTATTCGATGTGGAGCAGCAGGGCAACGACCTGGTGGTCTATGTGGCGCCACGCGACGTGCGCGAGCGCACCTGGCAGCTCGACACCCTGATGTTCACCGTGCGCCTGTTTGCGCCGCAGGAGGGGATTGTCGGGGTGCGTATCGAGCACTTCCAGGGGGCGCTGAATAACGGCCCGCACTACCCGCTCAACGTCCTGAAAGACGTTAACGTGCAGATTGAAAACGACGCGGAGTTTGCTGAGCTGAAAAGCGGCAACATCAGCGTGCGCGTCACCAAAGGCGAGTTCTGGTCGCTGGATTTCTTCCGCAACGGACAACGCATCACCGGCAGCCAGTTGAAAAATAACGGCTACGTGCAGGACGGCAATACCGATCGCAACTACATGTTTGAGCGTCTGGATCTGGGCGTGGGTGAAACCGTCTATGGCCTGGGCGAGCGCTTTACCGCCCTGGTGCGCAACGGCCAGACGGTCGAAACCTGGAACCGCGACGGCGGCACCAGCACCGAGCAGTCGTACAAAAATATCCCGTTCTACCTCACCAACCGCGGCTACGGCGTGCTGGTGAATCACCCGGAAAACGTCTCCTTTGAAATCGGCTCCGAGAAGGTGTCGAAAGTGCAGTTTAGCGTCGAGGGTGAATATCTGGAGTACTTCGTCATCGACGGCCCGACGCCGAAAGAGGTGCTCAATCGCTATACGCAGTTCACCGGGCGTCCGGCGCTGCCGCCAGCGTGGTCGTTCGGGCTGTGGCTCACCACCTCGTTCACCACCAACTACGACGAAGCGACGGTGAACAGCTTTATCGACGGCATGGCGGAGCGCGACCTGCCCCTGCACGTCTTCCACTTCGACTGCTTCTGGATGAAGGCCTTCCAGTGGTGCGACTTTGAGTGGGACCCGGTTACCTTCCCGGACCCGGAAGGGATGATCCGCCGCCTGAAGGAGAAAGGGCTCAAGGTCTGCGTGTGGATCAACCCCTACATCGGGCAGAAATCCCCGGTATTTAAAGAACTGAAAGAGAAGGGCTATCTGCTGAAACGTCCGGATGGCTCCCTGTGGCAGTGGGATAAATGGCAGCCGGGGTTGGCGATCTACGACTTCACCAATCCGGAGGCTTGTGCCTGGTACGCCGACAAGCTGAAAGGCCTGGTGGATATCGGCGTCGACTGCTTTAAAACCGACTTTGGCGAGCGCATTCCGACCGACGTGCAGTGGTTCGACGGTTCCGATCCGCAGAAAATGCACAACCATTACGCCTACATCTATAACGAACTGGTGTGGAACGTGCTGAAAGAGACGGTGGGCGAGGAAGAGGCGGTGCTGTTTGCTCGCTCGGCCTCGGTGGGGGCGCAACAGTTCCCGGTTCACTGGGGCGGCGACTGCTACGCCAACTATGAATCGATGGCCGAAAGCCTGCGCGGCGGGCTGTCGATCGGGCTCTCCGGATTCGGGTTCTGGAGCCACGATATCGGCGGGTTCGAAAACACCGCCCCGGCGCACGTCTACAAACGCTGGTGCGCGTTCGGGCTGCTCTCCAGCCACAGCCGCCTGCATGGCAGCAAATCCTACCGGGTGCCGTGGGCGTATGATGACGAGTCCTGCGATGTGGTGCGCCACTTTACTCAACTGAAATGCCGGATGATGCCGTACCTCTATCGCCAGGCGGCGCTGGCCCGCGAGTTCGGCACGCCAATGCTGCGGGCGATGATGCTCGAGTTCCCGGACGATCCGGCCTGCGACTATCTCGACCGCCAGTATATGCTGGGCGATGCGGTGATGGTGGCGCCGGTATTCAGCGAGGCGGGCGATGTGCAGTTTTACCTGCCGGAAGGGTGCTGGACGCACCTGTGGCATAACGACGAATTGCAGGGCAGCCGCTGGCACAAACAGCAGCACGATTTCAAGAGCCTGCCGGTCTACGTGCGCGACAACACCCTGCTGGCGCTGGGTAACAACGACCAGAAACCGGACTACGCCTGGAACGAAGGCACCGCCTTCCAGCTGTTTAACCTGGCCGATGGCGCCACGGCGGTAAGCGAAGTCCCTGCGGCGAACGGTGATGTGGCCTTTACCCTGACCGCGACGCGCAGCGGCGATGCCGTCACCCTGAAAGGGAGCGGCGAGGCGCGGAACTGGACGGTCTGCCTGCGCAATGTGCCGCAGATTAGCGGCGTGAAAGGCGCATCTCACATCGGTAGCGAGTGGGGCGTGGTGGTGAAAGCCGAAGGGGATGAGGTGGTGGTTCACCTCTGAGTTGTCTGGAAAAGCCCGGCGGCGCGTTGCTTGCCGGGCCTACGGATCGCGCAGGCTGTGGGTTTTGTAGGCCGGGTAAGGCGAAGCCGCCACCCGGCAATGCCGTGCGGTCTGATGCCCGGTGGCGCTGCGCTTACCGGGCCTACGGGTTGTGCATGCTGTGGGTTGTGTAGGCCGGGTAAGGCGAAGCCGCCACCCGGCAATGCAGTGCGGTCTGATGCCCGGCGGCGCGTTGCTTGCCGGGCCTACGGATCGCGCAGGCTGTAGGTTGTGTAGGCCGGGTAAGGCGAAGCCGCCATCCGGCAATGCAGCGTGGTCTGATGCCCGGTGGCGCTGCGCTTACCAAGCCTACGGATCGTGCAGGCTGTGGGTTTTGTAGGCCGGGTAAGGCGAAGCCGTCACCCGGCAATGCAGTGCGGTCTGATGCCCGGCGGCGCTGCGCTTACCGGGCCCACATTATGGTGCGGGTGGTGGTGCCACCGTATTTACCGCCCCGCCCGTCATCGTCTGGGTCACCTGTTGCTTATCCATATTTACCGCATTCAGCCTGCCGTTGACCGTCGGTTTCAGCGGGGAATCTTTCTGCACATTGCCGCTGGCGGTGAGCTGAAGATTGCCGTCGCCGGACACCGGCAGCGCTGGCCAGCCCCACTGCTGGATGATGTTCAACGGCACGCCGCGCCCGGTCAGATTGACGGTGGTCTGGCGCACCGGGGTCTGCGATACGCTGGCCTTCGCTTCCAGGATCCCTTTCTCGGTAAAGGCGCTCAGTTCATTGATGGCAATCGTCGAGGCGTTGGCGGTAAGCGACAGCGACGGACGGCGCACGTCCACGCGATTAAAGGTGGCGGCCGCGCCGTTCAGGGTGGCGGTGCCTGACCAGACCCCCCACTCGCGATCTTTCGCCAGTTGCAGGTTGGTGCCATAGCCATCGAGAGCGGTGATCTGCCACGGGAAGGTGGAGTCGACATCGATCACCAGGTTGCGGCTCAGGCCAAATTTGCGCAGCGTGACGCTGTGCAGCCATTCCGGCAGGGTCGTCATCCACTGCGTTTTCCAGTTCTCCGGCAGGGTGTATTCCAGCCCGGCGACGGCGACATCATCCAGCACCAGTGCTTTACCGCTGCGCAACCAGTTGCCGGAGGTGCGCACCATTCCGCCTTCCCAGCGTGAGGTGAACTGGCGCAGGGCGATCCCCTGCGGGGAGAATTCGGCGTTGAGGATCGGGTCGAACAGATGCAGTGAACCGTAGATAAACTCGCTGGCGTTCATCGACAGGCGGCCATCCTCGCTCTGCCAGTCGCCCTGGCTCAGGGTCAGGTTGCGCAGGCTTAAATCGAGATCGGTCACCGCCCAGTCCGGCCCCTGCAGACGGGCGTCGGTCACCTCGAGGCGGCCAATCTGCAACGATGGCAGGGTAGTAATCGGGGCAAAAAAGTCGGCAAGGGATTTATCACTCTGCAGGCGGATCTCATTCAGGCGCATGTTGTCCACCTTCCAGCCGCCGTTGGCGTCGCGACGCGCGGTGCCGGTGAGCGAGCCCCGGGCCATGTCTGCGCCGATGGTGGTCAGCACCACCTCTTTACCATTCAGTTCGCCTTCAATCAGCACGTTGCTGGCCGGGACGCCATTCAGCGTCAGCGACCCGGCGCTGATCTGGATGTTGGCCTTTTTACCCAGCACATTGCCCGCTTCAGGGTCCCACGGGCGCACGCCGCCGGTCACCTTCTGGGCGCTCAGATCCCACGCGGTATTGGGGCTGTTAAACGCCATGTTGTTTAACAGCAGGCGATCGGCCTGGAAGGGAAGAGGAGCGGTCTGCGGCGAGAGGTTCAGCGTGCCGTCAAACAGGGTGATGGTATCCATGTGCAGCGGATCGGTGAGCTGACGGCTGCTCACGCCGATATCCACCATTTTGGCGACCAGCGTCGCGGGTTGGCCGTCGCGCCCGAATGTGACGTTTTTCAGCACCAGGTGCGTGGGCGACGAGAAACGGTGATCCATCAGGTCGAAATTGAGTTCGTAATCGGTGTTTACCGTGATCCAGCTGCTGACCTGCGCTGCGCCCCAGCGCGTTTGTACAAGGATATAGAGCGCGAGGATCGCAATAAGCAGAACGGCCAGAATACCGACGAGAAGCTTTCCAATAAATTTCATGGTCTTCCATCACGTAAAACGAACATAAAGGAGTTATGCACGATTTATACGCAATGCTCAAGGCGGGAATGGTGTAATTACGTGTCACGGCAGCAGTTGCCTGCTGCCGTAAAGGGAGATCAGTTCTTTTCTGGCGGGAAAATCAGGTTCAGGACGATAGCGGTGATCCCACCGGCGGCGATGCCGGAAGAGAGCAGGTTCTTCACCCAGTCCGGGGCAAACTGCAGGATCAGCGGCTGCTGAGAAACACCCAGACCCACCGCCAGCGACAGGGCGATGATCATGATAGCGCGGCGGTTCAGCGGCTCGCGGGAGACGATACGCACCCCCGATGCCGCGATGGTGCCAAACATCACCAGCGTTGCGCCGCCCAGGACCGGCTCAGGAATGTGCTGCACAAAGCCGCTCACCGCAGGGAACAGGCCCAGTAAAACCAGCATCAGCGCCACGACAAAGCCCACGTAGCGGCTGGCAACGCCGGTCAGCTGGATCACGCCGTTGTTCTGGCCGAAGCAGGAGTTCGGGAAGGTGTTGAACACGGCGGAGACAAACGAGTTCAGACCGTTTGCCAGCACGCCGCCTTTCAGGCGCTTCATATACAGCGGGCCAGAGACCGGCTGCTCAGAGACGTCAGAGGTCGCGGTAATGTCGCCTATGGTTTCCAGCGAGGTGATCATAAACACCAGCATCAGCGGCAGCAGCAGGCTCCAGTCAATGCCCAGGCCGTAGTAGAGCGGCGTCGGCACCATGATCAGCGGGCTGTCGGTCGGCGCAACAGACTGCGGCAGCATGCCCATCGTCCAGGCGGCCAGGTAGCCAGCCGCCATGGCGATCACCAGCGAGGCGACGCGCAGGTACGGGTTACGCTGACGGTTAAGCAGAATAATGATTGCCAGCACAATGCCCGCCAGCAGCAGGTTTTTAGGTGCGCCGAAGGTGTGGTCGTTCATCGCCGCGTAGCCGCCGCCGATGGAGGTCAGACCCACCTGAATCAGCGACAGGCCGATAATCATCACCACTACGCCGGAGACCAGCGGGGTAATAATGCGGCGCGCCAGGTGCAGAACGCGGGAGATCACCATCTCGGTGCAGCTTGCCAGCATCAGGGTGCCGAACAGCGCCGCCATCATGGTAGGTACATCCGCGCCGCCGGTTTTCAGTGCCGTACCGCCCATGATCAGCGGGGCAACAAAGTTAAAGCTGGTACCCTGAATCGACAGCAGACCGGAGCCCACCGGCCCCCAGGCTTTAATCTGAATGATGGAGGCCACGCCCGAGGCAAACAGTGACATGCTGATAATGTGCTGGGTGTCCTGCGCCGGTAAACCGAGAGCCTGGCAGATCAGCAGAGCGGGGGTAATAACGGCCACAAACATCGCCAGCAGATGCTGACAGGCGGCAAACAAGGTCTGCGCCAGCGGCGGACGGTCTTCAAGACGGTAAATCAGTTCACTGTTTTGCGTCTGCGCAATCGGTTGCGCATCCTGCTGTTCAATGGCGTTAACGGACATCTGCTGCAAACCCCTGGAGGAAAAGCGGGCATTTTAGCCGAGTGGATGAGAAAAGCAAACGATTGCTAACAAAAAACGTTGATAAATTCACCCGTCCAGGACGGCTTTTTCTGTCCTGATGCGGCAAAGTTCATTACACTCCTGCTCCCGATTGCGCTTATAACACGCAAACGTTACAGGAAAACGCGCATGTTGATGGAGCACGTGCCTTAAAAGGAGCCCACTATGATTCATCTCAATACGTTGTCGACCCTCGTTGCGGCAACTCTCGTTTTACTGCTTGGCCGTAAACTGGTTCACAGCGTTCCCTTCCTCAGAAAATACACCATCCCGGAGCCCGTTGCGGGCGGATTGCTGGCCGCCATCGCGCTGCTGGTGCTGAAAAAAAGCATGGGCTGGGAAATCAACTTTGATATGACCTTAAAAGACCCGCTGATGCTGGCCTTTTTCGCCACTATCGGCCTGAACGCCAACCTCTCCAGCCTGCGGGCAGGCGGGAAGGTGCTTGGGGTGTTCTTAATTGTGGTGGTCGGTCTGCTGGTGATGCAGAACGCCATCGGCATCGGCATGGCGTCGCTGCTGGGGCTGGACCCACTGATGGGCCTGCTGGCCGGTTCGATTACCCTGTCGGGCGGTCACGGTACCGGCGCGGCCTGGAGCAAGCTGTTTGTTGAACGCTATGGCTTCCAGAATGCCACCGAAGTGGCAATGGCCTGCGCCACCTTCGGGCTGGTGTTGGGCGGCCTGATCGGCGGACCGGTCGCGCGCTTTCTGGTGAAGCGCTCCACCAACCCGAATGGCTGCCCGGACGATGAGTTGACGCCATCGGCATTTGAAAAGCCGGACGTCGGACGCATGATCACCTCCCTGGTGCTGATTGAAACCATCGCCCTGATCGCCATCTGCCTGACGGTGGGCAAGGTGATTGCGCAATTGCTGGCTGGCACCGTGCTGGAGCTGCCGGTCTTTGTCTGCGTATTGTTTGTGGGGGTGATCCTCAGCAACGGCCTGGCCCTGATGGGCTTTTATCGCGTCTTTGAGCGGGCGGTGTCGGTGTTGGGCAACGTCTGCCTGTCGCTGTTCCTGGCGATGGCGCTGATGAGCCTGAAGCTGTGGGAGCTGGCCTCGCTTGCGCTGCCAATGCTGGCGATCCTGATCGTGCAGGCCCTGTTTATGGCGCTGTACGCCATGTTCGTTACCTGGCGGATGATGGGTAAAAACTACGATGCGGCGGTGCTGGCGGCCGGCCATTGCGGCTTTGGTCTGGGGGCCACGCCGACGGCGATCGCCAACATGCAGGCCATTACCGAGCGTTTCGGTCCGTCGCATATGGCGTTTCTGGTGGTGCCGATGGTGGGGGCGTTCTTTATTGATATCGTCAACGCGATCGTGATTAAGCTCTATCTGATGCTGCCTATCTTCGGCTGATCAGGCGTTCGAGTAACGCCCGGTCTCTGGCATCCAGCGATCGATTAACGCTGCCGCCTGTTCGGGGTAGCGTTCATGAATATGGCGTGCCAGACGCTGAACTTCGGGGATCATGCCCTGATCGCGCATCAAATCTGCTACTTTAAACTCGGCGTTACCGGTCTGACGGGTGCCGAGCAACTCTCCCGGCCCACGGATCTCCAGATCCTGTTGCGCAATCACAAAGCCGTCATTGCTGTCGCGTAACACCTGCAAACGTTTTTGCGCTGTTTTCGACAGCGGGGCTTTATAGAGCAATACGCAGTGCGAGGCCACCGCGCCACGTCCGACGCGGCCACGCAGCTGGTGCAGCTGCGCCAGACCCAGACGTTCCGGGTTTTCGATGATCATCAGGCTGGCGTTAGGCACGTCCACCCCCACTTCAATCACCGTGGTGGCAATCAGCAGATGCAGTTCGCCCTGCTTGAAGGCCTGCATCACCGCCTGTTTTTCCGCAGGTTTCATCCGGCCATGCACCAGCCCGACGTTCAGCTCCGGCAGGGCCAGCTTTAACTCTTCCCACGTGGCTTCTGCCGCCTGTGCTTCCAGCAGATCGGACTCTTCAATCAGGGTACAGACCCAGTAGGCCTGACGCCCTTCCTGCAGGCAGGCGTTGCGCACGCGATCGATGATGTCGCTGCGGCGCGTATCCGGGATGGCGACAGTGGTTACCGGCGTACGGCCCGGGGGCAGCTCGTCGATAACGGAGGTGTCTAGATCGGCATAGGCGGTCATCGCCAGGGTACGGGGAATGGGCGTGGCGGTCATGATCAGCTGGTGCGGATGATAACCCTGCTGGAGACCTTTCTCCCACAGCGCCAGACGCTGATGCACACCAAAACGGTGCTGCTCATCAATGATCACCAGTGCCAGACCGTGGAACTGCACTTGCTCCTGGAAGATGGCATGGGTGCCGACAATCATCTGCACCTGACCGCTGGCAATGGCTTCCTGCTGCGCCTGTCGCGCTTTGCCTTTTTGCTTACCGGCAAGCCAGCCCACCTCCACGCCCAGCGGCGCAAACCAGGCGCGGAAATTGTTGGCGTGCTGCTCGGCCAGCAGTTCGGTAGGCGCCATCAGGGCGACCTGTCTGCCGTGGGCAATGGCGCGTAATGCGGCCAGGGCGGCCACCAGCGTTTTGCCCGAGCCTACGTCGCCCTGCACCAGGCGCATCATCGGCACGTCCAGCGCCATATCATGCTCGATCTCGGCGGTGACGCGGGCCTGCGCCCCGGTGGGTTTAAACGGCAGCGAGGCCAGAAGCCTCTCTTTTAATTCATTACGGGCCGGGAGCGGCAGGGCGTGAAAACGCTGTGCCCCGGCGCGCAGCGCCAGCATGCTCAGGTTGTGCGCCAGTAGCTCTTCGAGAATAAGACGTCGCTGCGCCGGGTGTTGCCCGCTCTCTAAATCGCTCAACAGCAGTGAGGGCGGCGGGCGATGGAGAGTACGCAACGCATCCGGCAGGCTCATCATCCCCTGCGCCAGCTCCGGCGGCAGAAGTTCGGCAATGGCACAGGTGTCCAGCAGCTCCAGCGCCTGATCGGTCAGCTTGCGCAGCGTCGCCTGCTTAACGCCTTCGGTGGTCGGGTAGACCGGCGTCAGCGTCTCCTGCATCTCCGGCGTGCTGAGATCGCCCTGCACGCGGTACTCCGGGTGGATCATCTCCGCGCCATATTTCCCGCGTTTGGCTTCGCCATAGGCCAGCACCCGTCGTCCAGTGGCGAGGCTGTTTTTCATTGCCGCATTGAAGTTAAAAAAGCGCATCGTCAGGATGCCGGAGCCGTCGCTGATCTGGCAGGTCATCATCCGGCGACCGCCGAAGGTGATGTTGCAGTTCAGGACTTCGCCTTCAACGGTGGCGTAAATGCCAGGCAGGAGTTCACCAATCTGATAAAGCTGAGTGCGGTCTTCGTAACGCAGGGGGAGGTGCAGGAGGAGATCCTGCACGGTATGCAGGCCAATTTTCGCCAGTTTGCTGCTCTGGGCTGCGCCAACACCCGTCAGGGAATTGAGCGGCACAGCATCCAGCAGACGGCCCTGCATAATTTACTTCGCCGCCTGCATCGTCGCCCACCACGTCGCATCGGCTTCAATCTCGCCCTGCAGATTCACGTGGGGGTACGGTAATTTTTTCTGCTTCGCCACTCTGGCCAGCACCGGATAACCGCCTTCAAACAGCAGGCGCTGCTGCTCATCGTCCGGCAGCATGCTGTTCTCGCGTTTGTACATCCCGGCATTTTGCCGCTGACGCTGGGCTTCATACAGAATGAGGGCGGAGGCCACGGAGACGTTCAGCGACTGCACCATGCCGATCATCGGAATGATGATGTCCTGATCCGCCAGATCTAAGGCTTCCTGAGTGATCCCCGTCTTCTCCTGACCCATCAGAATGCAGGTCGGGCGGGTGTAATCAATTTCACGGAAATCGACGGCTTTGTCGGAAAGGTGGGTCGCCAGAATCTGCATGCCTCGCCCTTTCAGATGCGAAATGGCTTCGCCAATAGTGTTGTGGGCTTTGACCTGTACCCAGCTGTTGCTGCCTGCGGCAGCCGAGGCCATAGGACGCATCCGCGTCCCCTTCCAGACGGCGTGCACTTCATGCACGCCGACGGCATCAGCGGTACGGACGATAGCAGCAACGTTATGAGGTTTATGCACCTGCTCCATGCACACCGTCAGATCGGGCTGACGCCTGGCAAGCATTTCGCAGATCCGGGCATAACGCGTTGAATTCATAAAACTAGTTTCGGTTACGGGTGACTTTAATGACGTCAGCCATCACGCGGATTTTACGCATGATATTCGCCAGATGCACACGGTCCCGCGCGGTCAGACGAATAAAGGCGCTGTAGACACGGCCATCCTTCTCTTCGGTATTCAGGCTATGAATATTGGAAGAGGCGGTATTGATCGCCGCGGTCAGGTTCGCCAGCGCGCCCTGGTGGTTGAACATATCTACCTTGATCTCGGTGATAAATTCCTGCTCGGTCTCTTTATCCCACTCGACCGCCATAAACTTCTCTGGCTCTTTCTGATAGCCGCGGATGTTACGACAGGATTCGTGATGGATAACCAGACCTTTACCCGGGCTGACGTGGGCGATAATTGGATCGCCAGGGATAGGGCGGCAGCACTTGGCAAAGGTGATCAGTACGCCGTCGGCGCCCTTGATCGGCAGGTGCCCATGGCTGGTTGATGACGGCTGCGGCACAGAGGTTTCGCCCTGCTGCAGGTTCTTCGCCACCACCACGCTCATCGCGTTGCCAAGACCGATCTCTGCCAGCAGGTCATCAAGCGAGGCGAGCTTCATACGCTCCAGCTCGTGCTGAATGCTCTCTTTCGGGATTTCAGCCAGCTTGCGGCTGCCACCCAACGCGTGGTTGAGCAGACGGCGACCCAGGCTGACGGAGTCATCGCGTTTGAGGTTCTTCAGCAGCTGACGGATCTTGGCGCGCGCTTTCGAGCTCACGACGAAGTTGAGCCACGCCGCGTTCGGACGCGCGCCTGGGGCAGTAATGATTTCCACCGTCTGGCCGCTGGTCAATGGCTGTGACAGCGGGTAAGGCTGCCTGTCGACACGTGCCCCCACGCAGGCATGACCGATATCGGTATGCACGGCGTAGGCGAAGTCGACCGGCGTGGCACCAGCAGGCAGCTCGACAATGCGCCCTTCTGGTGTGAAAACGTAAATCTCATCCGGGAAGAGATCGGATTTAACGCTCTCGATAAATTCAAACGAGCTACCGGCGCTCTGCTGCAGCTCCAGCAGGCTCTGCATCCAGCGCTGGGCGCGGATTTGCGCGGTAGTGCTGGTTTCGCCGTGCTCTTTGTAGGCCCAGTGCGCGGCAACACCCATCTCCGCCATCTGATCCATATCTTCGGTACGAATTTGCACCTCAACCGGCACGCCGTGCGGGCCAATCATCGAGGTGTGCAGAGACTGATATCCGTTCGCTTTTGGAATGGCGATATAGTCTTTCATTCGGCCCGGACGCGGCTTGTAGAGGCTGTGCATCTGACCGAGCACGCGATAACAGGTGTCGGCGTCATGAACGATCACGCGGAAGGCGTAGATATCCATGATCGAGTGAAAACGCTGCTCTTTAAGCACCATTTTGCAGTAGATGGAGTACAAATGCTTTTCGCGACCGCTGACGCGACAGGGAATACCGGCTTCCTGCAAACGCCCTTCGATTTCCGAGAGGATCTTCTGAATCATCTCCTTACGGTTGCCACGCGCGGCTTTCACCACCTCTTTGATCACACGGAAGCGGTTCGGGTACAACGCTTCAAAACCCAGCTCTTCCAGCTCGGTTTTAATGTGATGAATACCTAAACGGTGCGCCAGTGGGCTGTAGATTTCGAGGGTTTCACGGGCAATACGGCGACGTTTGTCCGGGCGAAGCGAGCCCAGCGTGCGCATATTGTGGGTACGGTCGGCAAGTTTGATCAGAATGACGCGGATATCCTGCACCATCGCCATGATCATCTTGCGAAAGTTTTCGGCCTGCGCCTCTTTCTTGTCGCGGAAATTCAGCTTGTCAAGCTTAGAGACCCCTTCCACCAGTTCGGCAACGCTTTTGCCAAACAGCTGTTCCATATCCTGGTAGGTGGCAGGGGTGTCTTCGATCACGTCATGCAGCAGGGCGGCCATCAGTGTTTCATAGTCGAGTTTCATCTCGGCCAGAATACAGGCCACCGCTACCGGGTGCGTGATATAGGGTTCACCGCTTGAACGTGTCTGACCCTCGTGAGCGTCACGTGCAACGAGATACGCCTGCTGGAGACGTTTAATCTGATCTACCGGCAGGTAGGTTTGAATCAGTTGATTCAGGCTTTC
Source organism: Leclercia sp. LSNIH1 (assembly GCF_002902985.1). Lineage (NCBI taxonomy): Bacteria > Pseudomonadati > Pseudomonadota > Gammaproteobacteria > Enterobacterales > Enterobacteriaceae > Leclercia > Leclercia sp. LSNIH1. The sequence goes on from NZ_CP026167.1 coordinate 1,031,326, forward strand.
AAACAGATACAAGGGCGACCCGCAGGTTTAATTAACGACGACCTTCAGCAATGGCGGTAACGGCCTGCAGTTCTGCGGCTTCCTGCTCTTGCTGCTCCTGGCGCTCACGAACATCGAGGATCTGGCTGTTGATCAGGCCTTCTTCGATTTCGCGCAGTGCGATAACGGTAGTTTTATCGTTTTCTTCCGGTACCAGTGGATCTTTACCGCCTGACTGCATCTGACGAGCGCGACGCGCGGCGACCAGCACCAGGTCAAAACGGTTACCAATTTTCTCTACAGCGTCCTGAACAGTTACGCGTGCCATACTTAAAATGCTCCACAGATGAAGAAATGACTGGGCATGATACTGAATGTGGGTTCAGTCTGCCAACAGTTTGGTGATTAATGCGTCATGTCGCTGCTTCTGGCGGCTCATACGCAGACGTTCGGCGCGAAGGATAGTTTTGAGATCGCTCAGGGCGGCGTCAAAATCATCATTCACAATCAGGTAATCATATTCGGCGTAATGGCTCATTTCCGCAACTGCCTGGGCCATACGTTTTGCGATAACCTCTTCGCTATCCTGGCCGCGGCCACGGAGACGGCGATCCAGCTCATCTTTCGATGGCGGCAAAATAAAAATGCTGCGTGAATCGGGCATTTTCTGGCGAATCTGCTGCGCGCCCTGCCAGTCGATATCCAGGAATACGTTTACGCCGGTCGACAGCACTTGCTCGATGGTTTCACGCGAGGTGCCGTAATAGTTACCGAAGACCTCAGCGTGTTCAAGAAACGCATCTCTGCCAATCATCGTTCTGAATTCATCGTGATCGACAAAGAAATAGTGTTCACCGTGTACTTCACCCGGACGCGGCGCGCGCGTGGTGTGAGAAACAGAAACCTGCGTATCGTACAACGGTTGGGTTTTTAACAGCGCCTGAATCAGGCTGGATTTACCCGCGCCACTTGGGGCAGAAACAATATAAAGCGTGCCTTGAGCCATGAGAGTCTTTGTATGTTGATAGCGTTGAAGTCCTACATACGGGCTTATTATACACGTCGCCGCTTCGTGACGTAGCCTTTGTCACACTTTTTCCGCATTCCGGTTGATTTTTGCGTACCTTTTTCCGGTTTTATGGGGCGTTTGCTGCAACAAAGATTTAATTCTGAGATTGCCTCGTAAAGTCGTTTTTTGCCTCTCGCCTGCGGCTGTGCTTCGCGTTATACCCCCTGCAAAACAGGGAGGAGTGACGATGTGGCGATATTTTAGCGTGCTGTTAGCAATCTGGAGCAGTGCCGGTCAGGCGATATGCCCGGTCTGGTCGCCTACCCAGGCAGAGCAGGAGATAGCCAGGCTCAGCGCGCAAATAGCACGCTGGGATAAGGCGTACTGGCAACAGGGCACCAGCGACGTCAACGACGAAGTCTATGACCAGCTGGCGGCAAGGCTTAAACAGTGGCGGCACTGCTTTGGCGACGAACAGGCGGCAGACGTATCGGTGGCTGCGGGTGGTTCGGTCAGGCACCCGGTCGGCCACACTGGAGTCGCGAAGATAGCCGATAAAACAGCGCTCCGCCAGTGGATGCAGTCGCGTCGCGATCTCTGGATCCAGCCAAAAGTGGATGGTGTGGCGGTCACGCTGGTCTACCGCCAGGGTCAACTGGTGCAGGCCACCAGCCGTGGCGACGGACTTAAAGGCGAAGACTGGACGGAGAAAGTAAAACGCATCGCCTCGGTTCCCGGGCAGGTAAAAGGCCCGCTTGCCAACAGCGTGTTGCAGGGGGAGCTCTTTTTACTGCGCGATAACCATATCCAGAAGCAGATGGGTGGGATGAATGCGCGGGCAAAAGTCGCCGGGACGATGATGCGACACGATACCGGCGCAGGGCTGGATAAGATCGGTATTTTCATCTGGGCATGGCCGGACGGCCCCGCCTCGATGCCTGAACGGCTACAGGCATTAACCCAGGCAGGGTTCACCCTTACCGGGTTATGGACGCATAAAGTCAGTTCGCTGGAGTCAGCAGAAAAAATACGCGAACGCTGGTTTACATCGCCCCTGCCGTTTGTGACCGATGGGGTCATCATCCGCTCGGCGCAGGAGCCTCCGGGTCACCGCTGGCTTCCCGGCGAGGGCAGTTGGGTCGTGGCGTGGAAATATGCGCCGGTCGCCCGGGTTGCCGAAGTTCGGGCCATCAATTTCACCGTGGGGCGTACCGGCAGGATCGCGGTGGTTGCCATCCTGGAGCCCGTACAGCTTGATGATAAGCAGGTGCAGCGCGTAAACCTCGGGTCAGTGGGACGCTGGCAGGCGCTGGATATTGCGCCGGGGGATCAGATCCAAATTAGTCTGGCCGGGCAGGGGATCCCGCGCGTGGATAACGTCGTCTGGCGGGGGAGCGATCGCCGCAAACCCGTGCCGCCAGAAAGGCGTTTTACCCCGCTCACCTGTTTTTATGCCGCGCCGGAGTGCCACGGGCAGTTTATGGCCCGGCTGAAGTGGCTGAGTTCGTCGTCGGTGTTAAATATCGCCGGGCTGGGTGAGGCTGGCTGGCAGTCGCTGCATCAGGCGCACCACTTTGAACATCTCTTTTCCTGGCTGGCGCTCAGTCAGGAGCAGTTGCAACACACACCCGGCATAACGTCAGAGCGGGGCCTGCGGCTCTGGCATCAATTCAATCTGGTTCGCCGTCAGCCTTTTACCCGCTGGCTGGATGCGCTTGGCGTTCCCCTGCCGCGAAGGGCCCTGCGCGCGCTTAGCGATCGGCAGTGGCAGCAGTTACTGGAGAGAGATGCGTTACGCTGGCATCAGGTGCCGGGCATCGGCCCGGAAAAGGCGCTCAGGCTGGTGGATTTTGTTCATCATCCCACCGTTAACGCCCTGGCTTCCTGGCTGGGTGAACAGGGCGTAGAGGGCTTTTAGTGACTATCGTGGGTGTAATAAAAAACGGGTAATCCCAGTTTCAGACGCAGCGCCAGCATGCGGGCGGTAAAGCCAAATAAGAGCGTGGAGATGATCACCACATCCTGATTGCTCACGTAATGCTGCAAAGCGACATAGAGCACGGCGGAGGCGAAAGAGACGCCAGCGTAGAGTTCTTTCTGAAAGACCAGCGGGATGCGTTTACAGAACATATCGCGCAGCACGCCGCCAAAGACGCCGGTGATCACCGCCGCGATAGTGGCGATCACCGGGCCCTGGCCCATATCCAGCGCGACCTGGGCGCCAATAATGGAGAAGACGATCAGGCCGAGGGCATCCAGCACCAGAAACAGACGGCGCAGATGGGGCATAACCGGGGCGGCAATGGTGGTCAACACGGCGGCGACGGCCACAATAATCACATACTCAGGATGTTGGACCCAGCCGAGCGGATAGTGGCCCAGCAGGATATCCCGAACGGAGCCGCCACCCAGCGCCGTGGCAGTGGCAATAATAATGACGCCGAAGGTGTCCATACGACGACGTCCGGCGGCGAGGGCGCCGGTCATGGCTTCAGCGGTGATACCGATCAGATACAGGATATGCAGCAGCATGTTACCCCCAGAAATAAGAGCGTCAGGGTAACGTTTTGTGCTCTGGCTCACGATTTAGATTTTCTTGTGCGATCGAATATGCATTAGATTATCTAATGCCAATTTGGCTTAAAGAGGGCTATTACATGTTTTTAACATAGATATTGCATTAGATTAATTTGGCCTTTAACGCTGCTGGGGGCTAAAAATCTGCCGGAACATCGGCACCAGCATCTTATTCCCGGTTTCGCTGAGGTGGTTATCGTCGAAATACCATGGTTGTAAATTCTTACTGCCCATGCAGCGGCCCGCCGTACAGAGCCAGGCGGTGGGATCGAGCACCTGAACGCCACACTGTTTTGCCGCCCGCGCCTGCGCCTGCAAAATAACGGCGTTTTGTTTGGCGTAAGTCGCGACGGGTATGGATAAGTCGTGCGTGGTTTTCCCGGTCATCAGGCGATGAGATAACGTGCGGGGAACGTTTTGCGCCATCTCGGGGATCGGATTCACCAGATAAACAGGACGCGTACTGTTGAGCGAGCATGCCATATCAACGATGGCATCAGAGTACTGACGCAGGTAGTCCTGCTTGTTTTGCTGCCCGGCCCCGAAGGTGACAAGCTGCTTTTCGGCATAGTGCGTCAGGCGGTTCACAATCACCACCGGTACGTCCGGCGCGTAATCCTTCAGCCTTGAAGGGAGAGAGCGGTTAAATTCCCCGCATCGATTGCGCGCCCCCAGTTCGCCCCTTGCCAGCGTCGGACAGCCAGAGTAGGTGATCCCGATAACAGAGCCCCTACCTTGCGCCGCTTCTGCCAGCGCGGTTGCGGTGGCTTCCGCATGGCTGTCGCCAATGATGATGGCGACGGGCTTCCCTGTGCCATAGGCGCTCAGGTGCGTTTTAGGATTGGCAGCGTAGTTTTTGTTGGTGGCTTCCAGCGCGATTTTATTGACGAGCGGGTCGGGCTGGCTGACCACGATCTGGTTTTTCACCAGAAAGCTGAACAGCCAGGCGACACCTACGCAGGCAAAGAGGATCAACCAGAAAGCGCGGCTTGAACGCTGGCTAAGGTAATTTTTGCCGGGTTGCTCAATCAGCACCCACGACAGCCAGCCGATGGCGAAGGAGAGCGCAATCGCGCTCATGACCCACAGCCCGTTGTGCTGCTTTCCGCTGTAGAGCAGAACCACCGCCACAGGCCAGTGCCATAAATAGACGGAGTACGAGCTCAGCCCCGCCCAGCGAAAATTACGGTCGAACAGGCTCACCAGCGGCTGGTAGTCGCTGTAGATCACCAGCATCGCGCCCGCGATGGGCAGTAAGGTCAGCGGTCCTGGCCAGGCATGCTCAGCGGTGATGAAAAAGAGTGACAGCAGGATCAGCGCGTAACCCGCGATTGCCGCAACCGGGCGAAGCATCAACGGCATCGCAAAGCGCTGTGAGGCATACCACACCAGCCCACCGCATAACATCTCCCAGGCGCGATAAGGCATCAGGTAGAAGCTGGTGGCCGCAGCGTTGGGCGTGTGGGTGACACTCACGATAAACGACGCAACGGTGAGTATGGCCAGGCATAAACCGGTGTTCAGTTTTTTTCTGAGGGGATAGAGCCCCATCATAATGAAGGGTAACACCAGATAAAATTGCCATTCGACGGACAATGACCAGGTATGTAAAAACCAGTTCTCATGGGAGTCGGGAGCAAAATAGTCCCCGGACTCTTTGTTAAGTTTCAGATTGGATATAAATAAGGCAGCATAGCCAATATAATTTCCGAGTTTCTGGTACTCATTTGTTGGCAACCAGAAAAAGGTCGTCGCGGCGACAATCAGACACATCGCCAGCAGCGCGGGAATTATTCTTTTACAGCGCGCGGCATAAAACTGAATAAGGTTGAAGCTATTTCGCTCAAGGCCTGTGGCGATGATTTTGGTCATCAAGAAGCCGGAGATAACGAAAAACACATCCACACCAGCGAAACCGCCGGGCAGCAGGGTGGCAGTAAAGTGATAAAACACTACAGAAAGAATGGCTATTCCGCGCAGCAGGTTAATGTCCTGCCGGAAATCGCGGTCAACTGAGAGGCTGGAGGCTTCCTCTAAGGATAAGTTGATGTTTGCCATTATGTTTCCTGAGAGGAAAGATAAGAATATTGAGTGCGGCGTGCATTCTAACAAAAATAGGAAAGGAGTTCTTATATTCTGATGCGCAGGTGGGATTCAGGACATACTTAAAGCCGTTAATTGACAATGGTCCCTTAGCGGGACCATTAATTGCGAAAAACGCGCGCTAATGTTTATTCGATATTCTGAATCTGTTTATTGAGTAGGTGGGCTTAAGTCGCATGGTTACTGAATTTCATGTAATGCGTTTTTTCATTAGGTACACCCTTGTGTACACGGATTTTTAAAGTGCTCTGGTTTTTGAGCATCAACTGAGACCTATGTTTTATAGGTTTGGTATGAAGCCCTCTATCCTCAACGTAGTGATCACACCCCGGATGAGAAATGAGTTCGAAAACTTAGCTGTGTATGTCCTTGCGCCTTCTTCTATAGGTTGAAGCATCCCACGCTCGATCAGCTTACCAATCTGATAAGTTATCTGCGGCCCCTTAAGCTCTGGGAGAACATCCTTCAAATCGCCTGCTTTTATGGTGCCTTTTTCCACGGCTCTTTTTAGCACCTTCGCTTCAAGGTCATTAATAAGACCGCGTTCAACGGAATAATCTACAGCCGGGTATAAAATCTTCGAGCTGAGGAAGCTTAGGTTGGTTAACTGGTCAACTTTTTTTAGTTCTACAGATATCCCAGACAGTACATATAGGCACCATCTTTCCAGCCCGTCTTCTGTGCCTTTATCTGCCTCACCCAGCATGGTGTAGTAACGTTCTCGGTCGTTACAGAAGACTGCTGTAGGATTTAGCACCCGGCCACCAGCCTGCACATTAAAGCCGTACTTAATTAACAGTGCGTAGGTTAGTAAGCGGACTGTTCGACCATTACCATTCCCGAATGGGTGGATCCAACCAAAACGATGGTGAGCCAGAGCTATCTTCATCAGGTCATATTTTGGTTTATCTGCACGATTAATAAAGGCAGTCAATTCTTCCATGTACCCTGGCACCAGCATGTGTTCGGGTGGAAGGTGTGCCGATTGTGCGATACTTACGTTGTGTTGGCGATATGCTCCGGGGGTTTTGTCGCCCTCTCGATCCAGCCCCAATACAGCAAGACTGTGCAGCTCCCTGATAAAGTGCTCAGTTATTGGTTCACCGTTTTTAAAATGCTGGTCGATGAATTCCATCGCTTCTTCGATGTTGTAAATCTCTTTCAACTGGTCAGTGGAACTGCTGGTGCCCTCAACCTTACTTTCAACGTAATCGGCAAGAGTTGTGTGGTTCCCCTCGATACGGGCTGAGCCTAGACTTTCAAGCATGTGAAAAACATCTTTTAACTGGACGAACAAAATCGGGTGCACGTCAGTTTCAAGCCTTAGGTGCCTAAGTAGCTCCAGCTCAGTTAGAACGTCAACTAACGGTGAGTCGAATTCAGGATTTATCAGGCCAAGCTCGAAGTGATTGAAGGTCGCCATAGTTTAATTATCTAAAATGCCGTGTATGCGTTATCTCAAAATCTACACGAAAAAACCTTTTCTATCCACCAGTTGTGGGTCATATGTACATGTGGTTATCTCAAATAACGCATTGTGAACATCTCAAAAAAGAGGAAACTTGAGCTTGCTATTTTCGCTCTTATTGTATGATACCTCTATCCCACAATAAGGAATCAGCCAGCCATGAGAATGACCAACCGCAAAAAAGAGATACTCAGCTACTTTGAACCTGATAGCCTCGATTGGGTTACTGGTGAGATTGGTGCGCCGCCGTTCGATGTGTCGGGCGTGGCCTACCTTCTTCATGGCATGGCGTCGTTCGATAAGCGCCACCAGCACGAATCAACCCGGCGAACTCTTGAAAGTATGGTTGCTGGTGGGTTGCTTGAGCGTGTGACGGTGTATGAGTCTCGTCAGGTACGGCGTGGCGGTGAAACCAGCGCAACGGTCGTGCGCTACGGTTTACCGGGACAGTGTGCCGTTGTGCGAGATAGTGGCGGCGCTGATAACGCAATATCAGGTGAATACATGCGGGTCAGTTAAGAGCCTGCAATCTGTTGTTAATGTTGTCCAGGTCGTAAACCCGGCGTTCAATATCCAGCATCAGGAAATTGTGGATCTCGGCCTGCTCAGGATTATCAGACTCTCTGGCCTGTAATAGCAATTCATTGTATCCATGCAAGCCGCCTGAGTTTTCCGCCGGGGTGGTGCCTTTCCCACGCAGGCAGCTAATGGGCTGATTACTCGTATCGTGTGTTTGCTTCTCCAGCACAATGACGCAATCCCACCAGTCGCCAAAGTCATACGTGTAAACCAGCTTGTCACCCTCATTCTGGAGCGCTGCCCATAGTGGTGTGATTGCCGCGTTACCCATGCTTTCACCCTCACCCCATACGCGATACTCGCTACCTAGATCACCTTTACGGCCTTTCTCGAACATATACAGATGTTCGTCATTCCAGCCAAAAGCCAACTGGATCACCGCGTGAAGTTCACTAAAGGGGATTTGCTCTGGAACCAGCACACGCCGCCATATTGGTGGTTTGCTGTCTCGGATGGTTATCTTTAGCTGGTACATGCAAATCCTGAATAAATGCGAATCGGAAGGATAACGATACTGACGCACTCACAATTCTGTAAAGGTGAATAAAGGTAATTTGCTTAATACGCATAAGTTACATGTGGAATAATCCCATATCTACCTGCGCGGCGCTGGCTTCTTCCACTGGTAGGCAGGCGCTCGCATCATCTCCCCGAACCGTTTACGCCGGGCAATATCATCAGTGACGCTGCGCTGTATCTCTCTCTGGTCGGCTGCTGTAATGCTGTGGCCTGAATACTCCAGTTCTGCGACTGTCAGGGCGGCTATTTGCTGCGGGGTCATTGTGTGGCCTCTCCGTTCTGCTGCGTACCTACTGTGTACCTACTGCCAGCCAGTGAGTAAATCACGTTTACCCTGTCGTGATGTGCGTACCCCATTTTAACCCCGATTTGCATGGTAAGCCCCTGAATTACTGCGCCTCTGTACCTGAAAAAGTTTTCTAACCTGCGGCGGTGCAAAGGTAGGTTAGGCGGCGGTCCTTTATAGCGAGAGGTCTGAGCTCTTTACCCGCCCCTTGCCCTTGTTTGAATTTTATTTTTCGCGGGTATAAACATTCGATGAGGCGGGCAGTCCGTAAGGCTCAGGGTTGCAGAGATTTGGCCTCCCCCTCCCGATGATAGTTTATTGCTTGATGTGGACGGCTTGCTATATTGGCGGCGAATGCAAATTGTCGCAGAAGTCTATCCCGTTCCCTGACGCCCTTTGCGGGCGTTTTGCTTTTACAGAGTCAGGCCAATACCTTTGGCTGCTTTCCCCGTCTTACGCTCAATCACGCCCGTGATTCTATCTACTACCGGACTGAATGCCTGCCAGTAAGCCATTTCCATTGCTGACAACTCTGCCCGCTTCCTGTCAAACGTAGCCCAGCGCATCCCCTTTGGTTTCGGGAACATGCGAATGTCATTAAACAGATTATTGGTAAGGTCATTGTTGCCCCATATCGCGTATCGCTGCTGGCGTATCTTCATGCGCATCCTGTCCAGTCTGTCGGCGCTCTGGCTTTTATAGTGAAGTTTCCAGCACGCCCGGCAGCCAATATCTTTCTTGCCGATATACAGCTTTGCAGCCCGTTTCATACAGTGGGGACAAACGTACCATTCCCGGACGCCATACCCGGCCTTCGTGGTTGTGGTGCGAATAGCCCGCGTCACGCCGTTGATTGTCATGGCGTAGCTGTCGGCTTGCCTGAAGGTATACAACGTTCCGCTTTCGGTCTGGGTATAAAGCTGCGTACCCGGTTCAGCATCCGCCAGCCTGCTACGCATGTGCGAAAGGAATGGCAACCCTATGCGGGGCAGGTCGGTGGTATAGCTGCGCGTTCTGTCTCTCACTGGCTGGCCTCCTGCGAATTACTGCGCATTAACTGCGAACGGTGCGCAAATTGAATACGAAATAATATGCGTATTTTACTGTAAATTGCGCACCACTTTTGTAATTTCAAATCAATAAAGCCAGTAACCGCGCGGGGTTGAGGATGGTTTGCGAATTGGTATCCGTTTCGTTTTGCGCAGATTTTTTGTGAACTGCGCAATTCGCAATTTACTGCGCAATATTCGGGTTTCGTATTTGGAGGATTTTTCACTTTGCGTACTGCGTTCGACTGTAGAAACCCAGCGATAATGCGGCTTACCCGCTGGTACGCAACTGCGAATGGGTTTCGTATCACGCAGTTTTGCCGCGTACCTGACTGCGTACTGCGAACCAGTGGCGCGAACCAGAATATTTTGGACAATCTAAATCACATTCTGGCTTCCAGCCCGCAACTGGCGCGGGTTTAGCGCTACGAGGGTTTAAGATCCGTCCAGGACAGTCCAGGATTTACATCCGTTCTGGTGCGAACGTTACTGCGAACCATCGCCCCCGCTGGTGGGCTGTCGTTGCTTCTTGCCGCCATTTAACCGGAAGGCATTACCGTTCGGTTGCGCTATCCCCATGCGGTGCTGAGTTTCGGTGACAGCTTTATGCAGGTCGCCAAAGTCCTCAACCTTCACGGGCGGTCGCTTCACGTTATCCAGACACATATCACGGCGCTGCTTTACCCATTCCCTATCATCGTCCTCAGCACAAATCATCATGACTTCCTGCCAGCGTGTAGCTGCCCTGCGATACAGCCCCTTTGCTTCCAGTTCCTCGGCTTTCCTGTCGTTTACCATGCTTCTCTCCCTCAGAATTGCGCTTCATCGTCGAATGGCTGGCGCTGGTCAAAATCATCAGGGGTGTTATATATTTCCCATCCCGGCGCGGGTTGCGTGGTATGGCCTTTGTTGACTTCATTTTTGCTAGCTGACGCGCCACGCTTTCCGCCCGGCCTTGCTGTCCTCGCACTGATCACGCTGTCGGCTACTACCTGATACCCCTGCTGCGTTCCTCCATCCTTGCCCGTCCACTGATTGACCTGCATTGTTCCGGCAACACTGACTAAATCGCCTTTAACGTGTTCTGCCAGTGCGTCGGCCTGTTTGCCGAATGCCACCACGCCCAGCCAGAAAGTAACCTCTCCGCCCTCTACTGCATGGCAGGGGAGTGCCACCGCTAAACGCCCCATTGCCATGCTGGTTCCGCTGTTCGTCGTTCTGGTCTGGGGATCTGCCACCAGCCGCCCGTATGCTGATATCTGTGCTGTCATTGTTACCTCGATTATTAGTTTTGCTAATGAAGATTACCCGGCACTGTCTTATTGTGGGACACCTGCTGATTTTTTTCATAGTAAGCAAAAATAGTGTTGTCTCTGTTGTCTTTGTTGTCTCACGGCGCTACAGGCCGCGCCACGTCTGGATTTTGCCGAGACAACATTGATGATTTTGTGTTGTCTCACGCAGGGTAAATGTTGTCTCACTGCCAGCCAGGCAAAAAATCACACTTTCACTATGTTGTCTCAAAACAGCTAAATGTTGTCTCGCTGTTGTCTCAGAAAATGAAATAAAAACCTTATAAATCAATCAAATTTACAAACTGAGACAACAAAGACAACTGAGACAACACTAAAACTACGCATGTGAAAAAAGATCACTCCTCTGGCTGGCTGCTATCCTCTGCCATGAAGTTGAGCACATAAACGCGGATTTGCCTGCCATCCTCGCGCACACGTCCCTGATAACCTCTGCCGCTGGTCGGCGGGGTGAGCATCCCGACGCGTTTAAGTACCTCGGCAAACTGTTTGGCATTGAATCCCCGTGCGATCTCCTGCTCGAAGGTCGCCGGGAAGGTGTAAAAAATTATCGGGTCGCTGTCGTGGTTCCCCTTCTTCCTGTACCCAGCTAAATCACGGATCGGTAAATCACGGGGGTCATAACCCAGCGGCGCGTAGCGGCTCAGGCCATGAGCATTCAAAAACGCCTCCGTCTGCTCAATTATCTGCTGGTGCTCTTTGTTGCCCGTGCCGAACTCGCGCAGCCAGGCATTGTAGCTGTGCTGTATCGCATCACGGCACGTCTGATCGTCCCATCCGGTAACAACCTCACCCAGCAATAAAGCCGCCTCCAGAATGGCAAAACGTGCGGCCACGCGGTGTACCTGCTCGCCATAGTCAGCAGGAATAAGGCTGCGCCAGCGGGTTTCACAGTCACGAACGGTATCAATGGCCTGCTGCTGGTGGTCTGCCAGCCACCCGATCCACTCCCGCCCGGCAGCGCCGTGATGGTGCTGGTAAGCGTCTTTCAGCGCGTCGGCGTGCTGTTTGCCGTTCTGGTGGTCGTGGAAGCGCACCGCCTTACTCAGCGGGATATTCAGCAGGCGCACCAGTTGCCCGGCTTTGGTCTTGCGTCCTGCGGTGGCGATGAAGGTTTCCAAGTCCATTTCCCCGGTACTGATCGCCACGGTGCGCCAGCGTTTTAAATCCCGGTTTCCCCCTTCCTTCGCCCCCTGCAATTTCCCAACGCCATTAAACAGGGCATAGGCAGACTGTGACACGCTTACCGGGTCTGCCCCCTGTCCGACTTCATCCAGTGGCATCAGCCCGTCATTATGTGCGGCGGCTTCGTTCGCCAGCCCCAGCGCCGTGCCGTACCACGTCAGGCGTAGCAAGTCCGGGTTGCCGTATAAGCTGCTGGCGACGTTCGCTGTGGTGGTCTTACCCGCGCTCGACTGTTCATAGAAGTGAATGCCGAATCCGTCAGCGCCAGCCAGCCCGATTAACGGTGCTGCCAGTGCGGCGGCAATGCCTGTCATCATCGAGTAGTTACCGTATGCCAGACGCGCAACACTCTTACGCCAGCTCTCTGAGGTTCCCGCCACGGTGTACCCGGCAACGGCAGAACTGCGACCACTGAATAAAACGGGTTGCGCAGGTGCGCCGATTATCTCCCCGTCCGGCATGATGTATGCCCCGCACTGCCAGCCAGTAGCGTGAGCAACACGCCACAATTCACGTGAGCCGCTACGCTGTAGCCAGTCAGCCAGAATCGCCCGCAAGCTGCTTTTGGTGGTGACGTTAACCCCGCCCGCTTTCAGGGTGCGCCAGCCTTCGCGCTCCCCGATATCAGCCAGGGGGATAGCCGCTGTTGTCGGTATGCCTGCGCCAAAGGCCAGCCAGCGCAGTATCAGATACTGATCCTTGTCGTCCCGCCCGGTGCCGATAACGTCCATCGGTGAGGCCAGCCAGCTTTCATTGTTGATAATCTCGCCGCTTTCCTTGTCCACTTTAGGCGTGATCCAGTAAACGCCATCTTTGCGGCTCTCAATGCGGGGTTTTAGCGGGTCTTTCTCTGGCTGGTCAGTTTTACCGCCCTCAATGGCCTGTAGTTGTGGTTTCACGCATTCCCCCTGCGGCTGGTACATCGAATCGTTAAGCGCAGCCGTAGCGACTTCCAGCCCGTGTTGCTGGTGGTAGTCGTTCCAGTCAGCTTTGCTGTCAGTCGGTGGCAGCGATACCCAGCCAGCCACGGATAAAGCCGCTTTCTCTGCGGCCTCCTTCCCGATGTTGGTGGCTCCGGTTTCGGAGGCTGCTGTAGGGTGGTCGTTATCTGCGGCGATAATAATTTGCGACTGCGGGTGTTTCCGGCGCATTACTCCGGCAACGTGGATCAGGTTCCCGGCGTCAATTGCCGCCACTGTGAGCGCGTCAGGCCGCATCTGGTGAACGGACAGGGCGGTAGCCAGCCCCTCGGCAATTAAAACGCTCTGCGGCGATTCTGGCGCGTTTACGGCATGGTATGCCCCGCGCTTTGCTGAACCTGTCATAAGGCGCTTTTCTCCCTGTGGGGTGATGGTCTGTGCGGCTGCCACTGCGCCGGACTCATCCACCAGCTCAAGCAGGACTGAACCATCAGGCAATAGCGGGAAAGTGAACCCGTCCAGCCCCTTAGCAATCAGGTATTCAGATTCGCCCTGTGTGACGCTCTGGCGCATTCCGGCATACAGACGGGCAAACGTAGCCCTTCGCTGCTCTGCGTCCTCTGCTGCCTGTTTCTGGCGCTCCTGCTCGCGCTGCTGGCGCTCAGACTCCATTTGCTCCCGCCTCTGGCTCGCTGCCGTCGGGTCGGTTTCTGTCTCCCGGTAATCAATACCCAGCACATCAGCGGCAAGGTGCGCCGCCTCCGTGGTGTCGCAGTTGTTAACCCGCTTGATTAAATCCAGCCCGTCGCCCGCGCCGCACTGGTTGCAGATAAAGCTGCCGCGCCCGTTATCATCGAACCGGAAGCGATCCGTACCGCCACATGCAGGGCATGGGGAATGGCGGCGTGATGAATCAGGCACGTCGATAGACAGGCCAGCCAGCACATAAGGCCAGTTGCCAGCGGCGGCGGTGGTCACTTCGCGGATAAGGTCGATATTACGCATTGTGTCGCTCCCTCAGTGCGCCGCTGGCATTTCAGGCCAGCCGTTTTCATCCAGATCAGCAATGAAGTGATCGTGTAGCTCTGCCAGCGTTTCACGTCCGAACGGGGTCAGCTCACCGCGCTCCGTATCCAGCATGGCCTGATAGAACACAATGGCGTTCTCCGCCCCCTGCTCAGTGCCGTAGCGCTCAATCAGTGCGCCCTCAATGTTGTTTGCCATCGCAAGACGTTCCGCAAACGGGTAAACCACAATGCCCGCTGTGCCATTGGAGTAAATCGCTACCTGCGATGATGTGCCGTCAGACTCAGTAACGGAGGTTGTGCCGTTCTCGCGCTTCATTTCAGCAACGAAACAGGCCGCAATCAGCCAGCGCCACATAGTGACGTTATGCTGCGTGGTAAAGTCGAACCAGCCACGCGCCCCGCCATCAGCAACGGCAAAATGAATGGCGTAGCCGATATCTGGCGTATCGTCGTACTCTCCCGCATCCAGACGGCTTACAGCGCTCTCATAGGTGATAATGGCTACATGCTCATATATCCCGGCATCATTGCGGGTTATGATGTTCACGCCGTCCGGTGTGGCCTCTGCGCGGTGTAATATGTTCATGCTGCTAACTCCTGTTGTTTCTCACGCTGCTGAACAGCGGTGACTGCTCCCATACTCAATCCGTTGCCATGCACTTCGTCTCTCATACACTGAACGGCAATATCGGGCGTCTCGGCCTCGCCGTACCATGTGACCGGAATCGACGCTCCTGAACCATCAAAACAGGTTGCGGTAATTCGGAACTGTTTCATTTGTCCGCCTCCAGTCTCGCCTGGCAATCTTCAGCTCTTGTCACGGAGTGAATCTCAAACAACCACGCATACAGCTCGTCACGTTCCGCACTCGCTGTTATTCCGGGCATAATCTCCGTCAGCACATGGCAAAGGCCAGCACGTACACGCAAAAGGCGGGCGCGTGAAACATTCTCCGGGGTGTGTGGTTCGGTGATTTCACCGCAACCCAGCGCGGCACGAATGCGGTTACTTACTGCTGTTGCTTCCTCAATCTGGTCAGGTAACTGGCTCATGCTGCCACCTCCAGACGGATACGGCCTGCGAAGAAACAAACATGATCCCGCGCCAACGTGCGGCGAGCTTCGCGCTCAGTTTCAGCAGCAATGTGATAGATTTTGGCGGTAATTGTCGGCATATCGCGGCGAACGGCTGCGATTAACCAGATGGATGATGGTTTTTGGGTAGGGGTAGTAGCCATGATGGCAGCCTCTATACAGTGAATTTTGAATTCACCACCAAGAGACGCCAATCTCAGACTGGTGGTGAGCTGAACAAGGTTGGCGTAACCGGCCTGTATAGACACCGGCCTTCCTTTCGGAAGCCTCATCCAACCCACCATAATTTGGGTGCGCAGGAATTTTGCCGACAAAAAAACACGCTTAGTGCGTGTCGGCACTATACAGGTTATCGGGACGCCAATCCCGGCACCAGATTTTGCTGGTGCGCTATAACCATAAACCGGGTTGGCGATAGTCGGCAAGCCCTTTTTTCTGGACTTCAGAAACTCACCTTCACGCGTGCGCATACTGGTCTCGAAACTCTCCTCGTCACCACGACGAGAAAATGAGGAGCTGGCATTAGCTGGCACTGTTATGCCAGCTTTACCCTCATGCGTGTGTGCGATCCCGCGCAAGGTACACATCAGGCCAGCCAGGGGAAAGGCTTTATTCTGGACGGCGGCATTAAGCATGATTAGCCCCCAGATGTTTAGCTAACCAGCGCTGAGAGAGGCGGATTAGCTCGGCTTTACGCTGGTCATATCCCATACCCATATCAATCAGCGTAATGTTGGTACTCTCCAGGTAGGTGAGGTGTTCCAGTTGCCCGGCGTTCATGCTGTCGCGTGGTTCGCCAGTAATGCTATTCGCCTGCGCCCACTGCTTCGCCGTCATGCCACCCAAAACAATGCGGGCGATCATGTTGCTCTCGTTGCTGTAGTGGCGAGCCTGCGTCTGTTTACCCTGTTCTGCGCGGGCGCTTTCCAGCGCTACGCACATCGGTTTAAACAGGTTGGCGGCACCGATACGGGCTTTGAGCTGGCGGCGATACTGAGCGGCAATCTCTGGCACGCTGCGCTGTAGGGCTTCTTCACACTGAATAAAGTAACGGCGAACGGCGCGACCTTGTTCGTTTCGCTCTACCATTGCCAGTTCTTTAGCCATTCCCAGAGAAAGGCCATAATCTTTACTGCGACGGTCGCCGCCACGCTTTGTCACCCATCCGGGGCTACCCTGTTCAAAATTTGAACTTTGATTCCTGAAATATGAGGAATCAAAAACCACGTAATCAGCACTCAGGCTAAAGCCATATTCATCAATGCGTAGTTTGATCCAGGTTGAAAAATCGTTACCTACTCCGAGCGCTTTATGCAGTGCCTTAGCGCTAACAATACTGGCCTCACGCCCGCCAATTTGACCGGAAATAACGGGAACAATCGCGGCAAAGTCATTATTGCTATGTTCGCCCTGGCAAGCGTTGGATTGTGGGGCGGCCTCCGAATTGAATCGGCTTTTTTCGATAGTCATATTTTCGGCTCCGTTATGCGGCGTTAAACGCGTCCGGGTAGAGGTTCAGAATGTCGGTAATATCCTGCTGAGATAGCCCGTGATGTTCATTAATGGCGGCGTTATGGTTCACAAGATGGATCACCTTGAGAACGTCGCCACGGCAGGAAAAGCGGTAGCGCAGGTGTGCGCCGATACCATCCGGGTTTTTCTCGTCGATACGCTCCAGTTGAATATCAAGCTGGCGCTCCAGTTCAGACGCATAATTACGCCCGGATGAAAGACGGCAGTAGCGCAGGATGTCATTTTCTGTCCATCCCTCTACGCCAGTGCGCAGCATATAGACGCGGGCGCGGTGTTTCTTTGGGGTTCGCTTAGGTACTTGTACCGGGCTGGTGGTCGGCGTAATATCAGACGTGCGAATATCTGAGTTAGCCGCCTGCTGTACGGGGCGGTTTTTCTTTTCCATCAGGCCACCTTTCCCCGGCGCTCAGCCAGCCAGTTATTAATCTCTACCGCATCAAAGGCGGTCACATTATCGGTGAGTTTCACTGGGCGCGGCAGCGTGCCGTTCTTAACCCAGCGGTCAATGGTTGGCATGGAAACACCCAGAAGTTCCGGCATACGAAAACGGCGGATGTATCCAGTAGTGGGAAATGCTGATTGCGCTGCGTGGTGTACTGTCATATGTCCCGTAACTCCTGTGATAGCTGTTGTTACGGTATGAGGTTAGCGGCTAAAAAATGAGAGCATAAGGTACAGTAAGCTCACTGTACCCTTACACTAAATTAACTCTGCCCCTTCCCGTTGACTGAGGCTCTTAGATGTTTAAGGATCACATCACCATTGGTAATCATTAATGGTGGAATTTCATCTTTGTGTTCAAGTAAGCAGTCCCGCCATTTTTCAGGACTGACTTCTTTTCTTTCCCCTCGGCAGTCGTCAGGATATTTACTTAGGATATAAATAGCAGCTTTCAATAACCCCTCTCTATTGGAAGCATGTCTCTCAGCTTTTTTATTAACTGGTAGTGGTGAGGTGGATAAAATATTGGGGCTATTTCTTGTTGCAAGATCGGTTTCTGATGTGATTTCCTTGCCGCCATTGCATAGCAATTCAAGCTCATAACTGGTTATATACATATCCTTACTATGAACAGTATACCAGTCATCGAAATAAAATCGTCCAGCAACGTAGCCATCTCTAAACGTTGCGTTTTCGCATCTGGGCACATCAAGAGTATCGATAGTTATATCCCAATCATCCCAATAATCAGATAAATACCTCTCCTCTGCTTCGATGAACTCTTGAGGGATCGCCAGAAAACCACTCCATTTTTCAATAGATTTATTTCCTGAGTTCATATCATATTGCTCTGTAACAGAGAAATAATCTGACTTATAGCTAAATCTTAGGCAGTGTAGATCAGCATTAGGTTCAGGCTTAATATCATATTTTTCTTTTAAGTAATCGACAGGCAATATACTATCAGACTCAACATTAATTAACTTTACTTCCTCGTTCTCATTTTTTGGCGAGCTATCGAATAGAAATTCAATATGAGGCATCTTAATACAAAACTGTAATAAGCCTATTGAAGCAAAATGTATTAAATCAGACACTTCGCACTTAGTGATTTTGGCTACTTTTTCAAGCGAATAATATCTATGCTTTGGTAAGATCATCACGCTACCTTTCACGCTTTGCCTTTCACTTGATTGAGCCAGGCGGTAAGGCTTCCGCTTTTCATCCCGTCGGACTAGGCTCAATCTATTCTTACGATAGCTTATGCGTCTTTATAATAGGCGTCACGTTGTAATCCTCACCCTTCTCCAGTGCCACCAGCAAATCACACCACTGCGCCAGCGCCGCTTTACGCTCATCAAAATACTGGTGACGGTTATAGATACCCTCCACGCCCTTAATACGGTGATTCAGGCAGCGTTCAGCTACCACGGGATCCACACCTAACGCCGCAAGATGGGTGCGGGCAGTGCGCCGGAAGTCATGAATGGTGTAATTCGGTACGTCTGGCATTTCAGCGCGAACCTTTGCCAGCGCAACGGGTAGGGTGCTTTCCTGAATATGGGGAATCATCCGGCTTTGCATCTTTCTGGCTGGCAGCACCCATGCTGTATTACATGAGAATGTGTGAAGCTCACGTAGCCATGCTACGGCTGGTGGGGGGAGTGGTATGTCGATAGCATCGCCGTTTTTGCTGCGTTCTTCGGGTAAGTGCCAGATAGCCCCGTCTAAGTCGAACTCCTCCCAGCGGGCGGCGCATAACTCCATCTTACGCACACACAACGTCAGCAGTAGCTTGAAGGTAAGCTCGTTCTGACGGCTGAATCCCTTAGCCATACGCATAGCCTGAAACAGTCGGATTAGTTCGCCACGTGTTAACCAGCGGTCACGGGCAACTTCTTTCCCGCCAGCGTCTGACACCTCAAAGGCTGAACACGGGTTAATCTCCAGCGCGTGCCGTTTGATGCCGTAATCGAAAATGCGGCGCGTCCAGCGTAGAACGTCCGTTGCTATGGTAGGCGCTCCACGGTCAACAATACCTTTCAGCATGTCGTCGATATGGCGCGGCTTCACGTCCTCTACCTTCATGCTGCCAATGCAGGGGTTTATATCTTTGTCGATACGGCGGCGGAGTATATCGGGGTGCTTCCAGCGCGGCAGGATCTGACGCTCAAAGTATTCAGCGGCAAGTTCTGAAACGCGCATGGCGTTTCTCTCTGCTTCCATCTTCGCCAGCGCTTCGGCTTTCCGTTCCTGCTTCTCTCCCGCGACGTCATAACCCAGCGCAACACGCGCCGATAGCTCTTTGGCTGTCTCTCTGGCTTTTGATAGTGATAGCTCAGCATATGAGCCGATCATCATTGCGCGGGGTTTCCCAGCGAATTTATAGCGGAATCGCCAGACGGGGGTCTGGTAGTTTTCGCGGTATGAAAGATAAAGCCCGTTACCGTCAGAGCGTCCCTCGAATCGCTCCCCGGCCTTTATCCATGCGCGGATCTGCATGTCTGTGAGTTTTGGCATTTTGCGAATATCCAAACTATTCCAAACTTTTAATAAGGGGTGTACACCTAGTTGCGTACACCTAACGCCATGGGTACACCTAGGTGTACACCTTAACTATGCGCTTTGTTGCGTCTTTATGATAGCCCATGATAACAAAAAAGCCCGCTGGGTTGCGGGCTTGATGTGATTTATGTGTCTTTGTGAATCTTGCTGATAGCTTACTCGATATTCTGAATCTGTTCGCGCATCTGCTCAATAAGCACCTTCAGTTCAATCGCAGAGTTAGTGACTTCGGCGTTGATAGACTTGGACGCCAGCGTGTTCGACTCGCGGTTGAATTCCTGCATCATAAAGTCGAGACGACGGCCCACGGCCTCTTTCTTCTTCAGGATGTTGTAGGTCTCTTTGACGTGCGCTTCCAGACGATCCAGCTCTTCCGCCACATCGATACGCTGGGCCATCAGCACCAGCTCCTGTTCGAGACGGTTGTTTTCCAGCTGGACTTCGGCATCTTCCAGTTTGGCGACCAGACGCTCACGCTGCCACTGCAGAATCTCCGGCATATGGGCGCGGACTTTCGCCACTTCACCGCTAACGCCTTCCAGGCGTTGCTCGATCAGCGCTTTCAACGCCTGACCTTCGGTTTCACGGGCTAAAATGAAATCGTCCAGCGTGCTGTCCAGCGCGGTAAGGATCTCAGCGGTAATGGCGTCCAGATCCTGTTCGCCTGCCGCCATCACGCCAGGCCAGCGCAGAATATCCACCGGGTTAATTTCGCCTTCGTCGCTCTGCATTTTGACCCAGTTAGCGGCGTTCACCAGCTGTTTAGCCAGTTTCTCGTTCAGGATCAGCTCACCTTGCGCGCTCGCATCGGGCTCAAAACGCAGGTTGCATTCAATCTTTCCGCGGGTCAGGCGAGCGCGGATACGCTCACGAACGACAGGCTCAAGGCTGCGGAACTGTTCTGGCATACGGAAATAGGTTTCAAGATAGCGTTGGTTTACCGAGCGCATTTCCCAGGTAGCGCTGCCCCAGCTACCCTTGATTTCACGGCGGGCGTAGGCGGTCATACTGCGGATCATAGACTTTTCCGTTTTCAGAGGAGAGATGGGGGGATTATAGCTTTCGGGGCTTTCTCAGGATAGGAATAAGCGCGTTTAATCCGTATAATGCGCAGCCACATTCGTTTCAAGCCGGAGATATCATCATGCGTCCATCAGGTCGTAGCGCCAACCAGGTGCGCCCCGTCACCCTGACCCGTAACTATACAAAACACGCTGAAGGTTCCGTGCTTGTTGAATTTGGTGACACCAAAGTCCTGTGCACCGCCTCCATTGAAGAGGGCGTACCGCGCTTTCTGAAAGGCCAGGGACAGGGCTGGATCACTGCCGAATATGGCATGCTGCCACGCTCCACCCACACCCGTAACGCCCGCGAAGCGGCGAAGGGCAAGCAGGGCGGTCGCACCATGGAGATCCAGCGTCTGATCGCGCGTGCGCTGCGCGCCGCTGTTGATCTGAAAACCCTGGGCGAGTTCACCATCACCCTGGACTGCGACGTGATCCAGGCGGACGGCGGCACCCGTACTGCCTCTATTACCGGAGCCTGTGTGGCGCTGGCCGATGCCCTGAACAAACTGGTTGCGGCCGGTAAACTGAAAGCGAACCCGCTGAAAGGCATGGTGGCGGCGGTATCAGTAGGTATCGTCAATGGCGAAGCGCTGTGCGATCTGGAGTACGTTGAAGACTCCGCGGCAGAGACCGACATGAACGTGGTGATGACCGAAGATGGTCGCATCATCGAGGTGCAGGGCACGGCAGAAGGTGAGCCGTTTACCCACGAAGAGCTGCTCTCTCTGCTGGCGTTGGCCCGAGAGGGGATCGAATCTATCGTAACGACGCAGAAGGCGGCGTTAGAAAATTGATTTTAAAGGCGACTGATGAGTCGCCTTTTTTTTGCCTGTAAGAGAGAAAAGAGAAAGGAGCGAATCCATGAAACCGTATCAGCGCCAGTTTATTGAGTTTGCGCTTAGCAAGCAGGTACTTAAGTTTGGCGAATTTACGCTGAAATCCGGGCGCAAGAGCCCCTATTTCTTTAACGCCGGGCTGTTTAATACCGGGCGCGATCTGGCACTGTTAGGCCGCTTCTATGCCGAAGCGCTGGTGGATTCCGGGATCGAATTCGACCTGCTGTTTGGCCCGGCGTACAAAGGTATTCCGATTGCGACCACCACCGCCGTGGCACTGGCGGAGCATCACGATCGCGATGTGCCGTACTGCTTTAACCGCAAAGAGGCTAAAACTCACGGTGAAGGCGGTAACCTGGTCGGTAGCGCGTTGCAAGGTCGGGTGATGCTGGTAGACGATGTGATCACCGCAGGCACCGCCATCCGTGAATCGATGGAGATTATCCAGGCGAATAACGCCACGCTGGCGGGCGTGCTGATCTCGCTGGACCGCCAGGAGCGCGGACGTGGCGATATCTCCGCCATTCAGGAAGTGGAGCGTGACTACAACTGCAAAGTGACCTCAATCATCACCCTGAAAGATCTGATTGCCTGGATGGAAGAGAAGCCGGAGATGGCAGAGAGCCTGGCGGCAGTGCGCGCCTATCGCGAAGCGTACGGCGTATAAGTCAATGGCCCGGTGGCGCGACGCTTACCGGGCCTACGAAAACCGTAGGCCGGATAAACAGGGTTACTGCAACTGCGCGGCCACGAGCGGCCAGCGGGCATCAAAATCGTCCGTCGGACGATATTTGAATTCACTGCGCACAAAGCGGGAGAGCATCCCTTCACAGAAGGCCAGAACTTGCCCGGCAAGCAGTGATTCATCCGTGGTGAAGCCTTCCCCTTCGCGCATTTTCTTTTCGCGTAATACCTGGCGCAGCTGCGCCTCAATACGTTCGAAAAGCTGGTTAATACGCCCCTGCAATCTGTCCTGTTCAAACATCAGCGCGTGGCCGGTCAGGATACGGGTTAACCCCGGATTGCGCTCGCCGAAACCGAGGATCAGCAGGACAATCAGACGCAGCCGTGCGGTGGTGTCTTTTTCATCCTTCAGAATCAGGTTGATACGCGTAATCAGGCTATCTTCGATAAACTCGATCAGGCTGTCGAACATCCGCGTTTTGCTGGGAAAATGACGGTACAGCGCCGCTTCCGACACGCCCACAGAGGCGGCCAGTTTTGCGGTGGTGATGCGTTGACTGCCATCGCTGGATTCAAGCATCAGAGCCAGAGATTGAAGTATTTCTTCGCGACGATTCCTTTTCGCTGTTTGTTTTTCTGCCATGTTACAAAATACCCCTGAAAATAATCACTAGTCAGGCTGACGTCCACACAACGACCGCAAACGGCTGTTTGCGGTTTGTTATTACGTTATACGTTGTGGGATGCGTATAGCCGGGTTTATTTACGCCCGGAATGGCCGAAGCCGCCTTCGCCGCGATCGGTCGCGTCGAAATCTTCTACCAGATTAAATTCAGCCTGTACCACCGGGACGAACACCATCTGGGCGACACGCTCGCCGGGTTGAATGGTGAAGCTCTCCTGGCCACGGTTCCAGACAGAAACCATCAGTTGACCCTGATAGTCAGAATCGATAAGACCCACCAGGTTGCCCAGCACGATACCATGCTTATGACCCAGGCCGGAACGCGGCAGGATCACCGCCGCCAGAGAGGCGTCGGCAATGTGGATCGCAAGGCCGGTCGGCAGCAGCGTGGTAGCGCCGGGTGCCAGTTCTACGGCGTCGTCGAGGCAGGCACGCAGGTCAAGACCGGCAGAGCCGGAAGTGGCATAGGTCGGCAGTGGAAATTGCTGACCAACACGCGGGTCCAGAATCTTAACGTCGATTTTTTTCATCATAACGGGTAACGATCTCGTCCAGTAATTGTTGGCCCAGGAGTTCCTTGCGCTCAAGCGGTAAGACTTTATCTCCATCCTGCCAGAAAAGGTGCAATGCGTTGCTGTCGCTGTTGAATCCTTGTGAGGCCAGCGATACGTCGTTCGCGCAAATCAAATCGAGGTTTTTGCGGGTACGTTTTTGCCGGGCATATTCTTCCACATTATTCGTTTCAGCGGCAAACCCAACGACGTAAGGGCGGCGATCTTTTAATGCCGCGACCCCGGCTACGATATCGGGGTTTTTCACCATTTTTATCGTGATTTCATCGCCTTGCTTTTTGATTTTCTCATCGGCTATGGCGGCAGCACGATAGTCCGCCACGGCAGCACAGCCGATAAAAATCTGCTGCTGCTGCGCATGGGCCTGAACCGCGGCGTCCATTTCCAGCGCGGTAGTGACGTCGATGCGCTGCACCCCTGGAGACGTTGGCAGCGAAACCGGGCCGCTCACCAGCGTCACCTTTGCCCCGCGCGACGCAGCGGCGGCGGCAATCGCAAAGCCCATCTTGCCGGAGCTTTGGTTGGTGATATAGCGCACCGGATCCAGCGGTTCACGCGTCGGACCCGCGGTAATCATGATGTTGAGATGTTGCAGATCGTTGACAGGTGAAAAATGACTCGCGGCCAGATCCACAATCGCCAGCGGATCCAGCATGCGGCCCGGACCCACATCGCCACAGGCCTGGCTACCGCTATCCGGCCCCCAGATTAACAGCCCGCGAGAGGCGAGGGTCGCCAGGTTATGCTGCGTTGCCGCGTTGCGGTACATCTGCTGGTTCATGGCCGGGACCACGGCAACGGGCGCCGGAGTGGCCAGGCAAATAGTGGTAACCAGGTCGTTAGCCATGCCGGCGGCAACGCGGGCGATGAGATCGGCGGTGGCGGGGGCGAGGATGACTAAATCGGCCCATTTACCCAGCTCAATATGGCCCATTGCGGCTTCTGCCGCCGGATCGAGCAGGCTGTCCGACACTGGGTAGCCTGAAACGGCCTGCAGGCTCAGCGGCGTAATGAACGCTTTGCCCCCTTCGGTTATTGCCACCCGCACGTCCGCCCCGCGCTCGCGTAAACGGCGCACCAGTTCCGGCGTTTTATAGGCTGCAATGCCGCCGCTCACGCCAAGAACGATTTTTTTACCGGCCAGGCTCATCATGATTCTTTCCTGTTGGGTTCAGCTGAGAGGCGGGCATTTTATCACAATCCGAAAAGCATCGTGCTGTTGTCCATCCGCCACTTTGCGAGGCGCTACGCAATACGAAAAACAGAGCCTCGTGAGGCGACAGGTGCTGTGGCAGCATAGCGTGGTGATGGAGAAGGAGAGGGTATGGAGACACTATCCCCGCTGCTGCCGCGGGAGAAAATGCTACGGGATGGCGCGACACTGCTGACGGACGAAGAGCTGCTGGCGCTCTTCCTGCGTACCGGGACGCGGAGTAAAAACGTGTTTGCGCTTGCCAGAGATCTGTTGCAGCATTTCGGCTCGCTGCACGGTTTGTTATCCGCAGAGCTGAAGGATTTCAGGCGGGTCGAGGGAATTGGCCTGGCGACATTCGCCCAGCTGAAAGGGATTGCGGAGCTTGCCCGCCGTTATTACTGCTCGGGGATTCGGAGCATCAATCCGCTAAAAGACCCGCAGATGACCCGGGAGTTTGTGCGCAGCCAACTGGCGGAAGAGGAGCGCGAGATCTTTATGGTTATCTTCCTTGATAACCAAAACCGGGTGCTGAGCCACAGCCGGTTATTTTCGGGAACCCTGCGCCACGTTGAGGTGCATCCCCGGGAAATTGTGCGCGAAGCGATAAAAGTGAATGCCGCGGGCGTGATCCTCGCGCATAATCACCCCTCAGGGCGCGCCGAACCGAGCAAAGCCGACAGAGACGTGACCGCACGCATCATTAAATGCTGTCAATTCATGGACATTTGTGTTCTTGATCATCTGGTCATTGGCCGCGGAGAGTACGTTTCGTTTGCCGAACGTGGGTGGATTTAAGCCATTTCTCGCGATCCATCGGGATCTTTGTCTGTTCGGGACTTGAGCACATCCGCGAGTCAGCGTATACTACGCCACCTTTGAGAATCTCGGGTTTGGCAATTGGGCCTGGCAATCGATGGTTCACTAAGAACTACGCGATGACCGGGCTGTAAAGCCTGACGAGGCGCCGATACCCCATACGAAGCTCGAGCTAATTTGATTTTTGGAGAATAGACATGTCCCGAGTCTGCCAAGTTACTGGCAAGCGTCCGGTGACCGGTAACAACCGTTCCCACGCACTGAACGCGACTAAACGCCGTTTCCTGCCGAACCTGCACTCTCACCGTTTCTGGGTTGAGAGCGAGAAGCGTTTTGTCACCCTGCGCGTATCTGCTAAAGGTATGCGTGTAATTGATAAGAAAGGCATCGATACAGTTCTGTCTGAACTGCGTGCCCGTGGCGAAAAGTACTAAGTACTTAAAGAGGAAATAAATCATGGCTAAAGGTATTCGCGAGAAAATCAAGCTGGTTTCTTCTGCTGGTACAGGTCACTTCTACACCACCACGAAGAACAAACGTACTAAGCCGGAAAAACTGGAACTGAAAAAGTTCGATCCAGTTGTACGCCAGCACGTTATGTACAAAGAAGCTAAAATCAAATAATTTTAGATTCCTTGTATTGAAAAACCCCGCATCTGCGGGGTTTTTTGCATTCTGCATCTCAACGGAGGAACCATGCCTGAATTACCTGAGGTAGAGACCAGCCGCCGTGGCATTGAGCCTCATCTGGTCGGTGCGACCATTCTTCACGCTGTTGTCCGTAACGGTCGTCTTCGCTGGCCGGTCTCTGACGAGATCCATGCGCTAAGCGATAAACCGGTTCTCAGCGTACAGCGCCGCGCAAAGTACCTGCTGCTTGAGTTGCCTGACGGTTGGATCATCATCCATCTGGGCATGTCCGGGAGCCTGCGCATCCTCAGCGAAGAGTTGCCCGCAGAAAAACATGACCATGTCGATCTGGTGATGAGCAACGGCAAAGTGCTGCGCTATACCGATCCGCGTCGTTTTGGTGCCTGGCTGTGGACCAAAGAGCTGGAAGGGCATAATGTGCTGGCGCACCTCGGGCCGGAGCCACTCTCTGACGCGTTTAACGCGGAGTACCTGAAGGCGAAGTGCGCGAAGAAGAAAACCGCCATTAAACCCTGGCTGATGGATAACAAGCTGGTGGTCGGCGTGGGCAATATCTACGCCAGCGAATCGCTGTTTGCCGCCGGGATCCATCCCGATCGGTTAGCCTCATCTCTGTCGTCGCAGGAGTGCGAGCTGCTGGTGCGGGTGATCAAAGCCGTACTGCTGCGTTCGATTGAGCAGGGCGGAACTACCCTGAAAGACTTCCTACAAAGCGACGGCAAGCCGGGCTACTTTGCTCAGGAGCTACAGGTCTATGGCCGTAAAGATGAGCCGTGTCGGGTCTGTGGCACACCGATTGTGGCAACGAAGCATGCCCAGCGGGCAACGTTCTATTGCCGTCAGTGCCAGAAATGATGCGGAGGCCCGGTAAGCGCAGCGCCACCGGGCAAAACATTTATTTCAGCTTGTCCATCAGCGCCTGATGCACGCTGGCGGGTAAGAAATGGGTGACGTCACCTGCGTGGCGCGCCACCTCTTTGACCAGCGAAGAGGAGATAAACGACCACTCTTTGGACGGCATCAGAAAGACACTTTCCAGTTCAGGCATCAGATGGCGGTTCATATGCGCCAGCTGCATCTCATATTCAAAATCGGCCACCGCGCGCAGTCCGCGAATCAGGATATTGGCCTGTTGAGCGCGGGCAAAGTTCGCCATCAGATCGCTAAAGCCCACGACCTCCACATTGGGTAAGTGCGCGGTCGCGGCTTTCGCCAGCGCAACCCGCTCATCGAGATCGAACAGGGGCTTTTTGCTGGGGCTGGCGGCAATCGCCAGAATCACCGTATCAAACATGCTTGCGGCACGCGTGACGATATCGATATGGCCGTTGGTGACAGGATCAAAGGTACCCGGATAAATCGCTTTTGTGCTCATGGCTCACGCTTTCTCAGAGTAGCCGCGGCTCAGCGCCCACAGCTCGGTGTATTTATTAAAAGTATACTGGGCATTAACCACCGCCAGTAACCAGCCCTGTTTACCGTCCAGCACGCCGCCACGTAGCACCAGCGTCTTCAGAAACGCGCCGACGGTGTGGCTGAAAATCCCAGCCAGCGAGGTCTTCTTGCCGCGCTGATGGCGCTCCCGGGCCCACGCCGTGGCGTAATTAAGCTGTTTACGCTGAAAGCTGGCGAAATCACGGCAGGTCAGATGCAGGAGGTCGCCGTCAAGGGCAGTCACCGGCGCACCGTCGCAGGCCAGCGACTCATGAACCAGGTTATCGTTGTACTGATAGCGCGTCCGCGGATAAAAACGCATAACGCGATCGGGATACCAGCCGCTGTGACGCATAAAGCGGCCAAGGAAATAGTTTCGCCGGGCGATGCTGTAGACAACATCAGGCTGAGGGGCCGCCAGTACGCGCTGGATGGCCTGTTTAAGCTCTGGGGTTACACGCTCGTCGGTGTCGAGCATCAGGACATAATCGCCGGTGGCGTACTGCTGCGCCCGCTGGCGCTGAATACCATAACCCTGCCAGTCGGCATCGATATGGACCTGTACGCCGGCTGCGCGGGCGATGTTAACCGTGTCGTCGCTACTGCCGGAGTCGAGCAGGATCAGCTCATCGGCCCATGCCACAGAGGCGAGGCAATCCGGCAGCAGGTCAGCGGCGTTTTTGGCGATCATCACCACCGACAGACGCGCAGACATCAGTGGCTCCGCAGGGGCAGGTAAGGTTGCAGCAGCTGCAGCAGGCGGGTCAGCGCCCCCTGGTTCTGATGCAGCACTTCGACAGCGTGACGGCCATACCACAGACGATAATCTTCGTCGGTCAGCAGGTTTGAAACCTCTTTTTCGATGGCGTTCGCATCGGTGACAGTAATCAGCCCGTCCGCCTGCTGCAGTTTGGCGCAGATATCTTTGAAGTTGAAGGTATGCGGCCCCATCAGCACCGGGATGGCGTGCGCTGCGGGCTCCAGCGGGTTATGCCCGCCACGCTCCACGAGGCTGCCACCCACAAAGGCCAGATCGGCAATACCGTAAAGCAGCATCAGCTCACCCATGGTATCGCCAATCACTACCTGGGTGCTGGCGGACGGGATCTCACCGCTGCTGCGCATCGTGAAGCTGAATCCGCCCTTTTGCACCATCTCGCGGGCATCTTTAAACCGTTCAGGATGACGAGGCACGAGGATCAGCAGCAGGTCCGGGAAGCGTTCAAGAAGCTGGCGGTGCGCCTGCAGGATAATTTCTTCTTCACCGTCGTGGGTACTGGTGGCGATCCACACTTTGCGGCGCGGCGCCCACTGGCGACGCAATGTGACTGCCCGGGCAGCCAGCTCCGGGGTAACAGAAATATCAAACTTCAGGCTGCCGGTGACCGCCAGCTGGTTGCGCTTCAGGCCCAGCGACAGGAATCGCGCGCCATCTTCTTCGTTTTGTGCCGCAATCAGGGTGATCTTGCTCAGCAGGCGGCGCATAAAGTTGCCCAGCTTGCCGTAGCCCTTCGCGGAGCGTTCTGACAGGCGAGCGTTAGCCACCACCAGGGGAATTTTGCGGGCGTGCAGGGCAGAAATCATGTTCGGCCACAGTTCGGTTTCCATTACGATCACCAGCTTAGGGCGAACGGTGTTAAGGAAACGGTTCATGGCACAGGGTAAATCATACGGCAGATAGACGTGATGCACATCTTTGCCAAAAGCGGACATGGCGCGTTCGGAACCGGTAGGCGTCATGGTGGTGACGGTGATCGGCAGCGACGGATAGCGGTGGCGCAGGGCGCGGACCAGCGGAATGGCGGCCAGCGTTTCACCCACCGAAACGGAATGGAGCAGGATACCGTCCGGCGCAACTTTGTTGCGGCAATAACCATAGCGTTCAGCCCAGCGTTTACGGTAGGCAGGCGCTTTACGGCTACGCAGCAGCAGTCGTAGCCACACCAGTGGCTGAATAATATAGAGCAGAGCGGTATACAACAATTCCAAGCGATTATCCGTTTTTTCAGTTTCGGCGGGCAAATTCTAAGCATTTAGGCCGTTTAAAGCTATCCCTTTGGCGCGTTTGCTCAGCCATTTGCCTGCGTTACGTGCGTTCACAGATAAAAAAACGGGCATTCGCTGCCCGTTTTTTTGTTTCTGCTTAACGTTCCGCTTCCGGCAACGCGTTCAGGTGGTAGGTGACACGCTCCGACAGTCCCCGAATATCACCCCCGGTGATGAAGTAGCTGTCGTCTTTCTGGTTCGGATTACTGACCGTATACCCCAGCATTTTGTTGATCAGCGTCGCCATCTGGTAATGGTTGAGCGGCATCTGCGGGCTGATGGCGCTCATCGCATACGCCGGATCGTTACTGAAGTAGAGGAACGGCACCTGGGCAATCGGCATCTCGACGATGGAGTGGCCGAACAGACCGCCATCACCCACGCGCTCCCCGTGATCCGAGGTGATAAAGACCAGCACCGGCAGCTTTGATTTCGCCATGGCGGTACGGATCGCCGAAGCCAGCTCTCTGTCGTACAGGCGAACGGCATCATCGTACTCGTTTTTCTTCTGCGCCACGTCGTCATCGAGACGTGGGGTAGAGAATTTGGCGAAGCCTTGCGGGATGTTGCGCTCGTAAGGGATGTGCGGCGCACGGCTGTTCAGCACCATCAGGAACGGTTTGTTCCAGTCCAGCTTAGCCTGCTCAACCGAAGGGGTCAGCACCACATCGGCACCCACGTCCGGCGCCGGGCGGATCTGCGTATCTTCCCACAGGTCAATGTCGTGAATACCGATCCAGTTGCTCAATCCTTCCAGGCCTTGGGCGGAGATAAACGCCGTCTGGTAGCCCTGTTTTTTGGCATTAGTGAAGATATTGGTCGACTTCGACTTATAGGCGCCGTAGTTATCCGGCTCACGCAGGTTGTTCACCAGCATCGGGATTGCCACGCGGGTCGAGACCGCGTTAGAGACGATCAGACGCCCGGTCCCCTGATACTGCTGCATCAGCGCTTTCAGCTCCGGGGTGGTGTCACGTTCATAGCCCAGGGCGCTGACGTGGTGCGGGTTCAGGCTCTCACCAATCGCCAGGATGATGGAGTATTTCCCGGCCTGACTACCCTCAACCGGCGTGACCTTATAGGGCGCATAATGCGTGAGGCTCTGGTTTTCGCCGGAAATGGCTTCCGGGATCAGACGAATGGCACTGAAGCTCATGGCGGACAGACCGTTACGCAGTAAGGAGTGGCGCAGATCCGGGTTGAATTTATACATCTGCCCGTCGATGGCTTTATAGAACTGGCCGACAAACATCACCATGATAGCCAGCAGGCAAGGCATGGCGACCCACTTATGCCACTGCGGCGCGAGGCGGCGGGTAAAGACCAGCGCAAAGAGCACCGCGACGGCCATGATGATAAAGTAAATCCCAAGCGATCCGAGGCTGTCCGTAATGCCGCTGGCGATATCTTTGGTTTCGACAAAGGCCAGCCATACTTCGCTCGGGCCGTAAAACTGACCGTAGAACTGGTAATAGACCGCTTCCGATATCTGGACGATAAAGGTGACGGCCAGCAGTAGCCGGGTCAGGAAGAAGCGGGCGCTAATGGCCGCCAGCAGGGAGATAATCAGGTACAGCGACATGTCGCTGGATTTCGGCTGATAAACATGGTCTTTCAGCAGGATGATGATTTCACAGAGTGAAAACAGCACCAGGAAAACCAGGGTTAACACCACGGTGCGCAGGATATTGCGGCGCGGCGTGAGGGGCGAGAGTAAGGATGCTTTAAACATGAACGGACTCAATGTAACTCAAAACTTTTTAGTGAGCGGGCGAATGGCTTTACCAAAACCAAAACGCAGGGCGCGGATCAGAGTAGGGCGTTTATGCAGTCCTTTACGCCAGATATCCTCAAACAGATTAAACCAACGCGCGGCGACCGCTTCGCGGGAATAAACCTGCAGACGTTTATCGCCCTGTTCACGCATCTGACGATAGAGTTCAGGGGTATTCTTCAGGCGCATAATGGCCTCGAAGGCTTCATCAGGCGTTTTGGCGATCAGGTAATCAAGCTCACTTTCGCGGATAGCACGGTACGAGGGTTCGTCATCGCAGATCATTACCGTTTTGCCGAGCCAGTTGTTAATCAGCTTGCTGGCAGGTTTACGCGTCAGCTTATGGTCATGGGATTTACGGAAGCTGATACAGACGTCGACGTCCTGATAGTTGGTCCAGTTATCGAAGGAGATGCGCAGGTCGATGCCCTGTTCAGCAAGGCGCTGCTTAAATTCGTCGCTACGGAAGGCCTCCGGGAAGCTGTCCACGCGGCCAAAAAAGGCCACGGTTTTGACAGTTTCATCGGTACGTTCGCGCGGTTTCACGCCGGGTTGCGGCCAGTAGGGTACAAAGACGCCATTGCTGCGGTTGCCCGCTTCCGGATTCTGATCCACCACCACGTCGGCGCCAATCACCGGTGGACGATCGGCACGGGCGACGACGGTGACGCCACGCCAGGGTTTAACGCGCGATCCAAAATCATCGTTATGCATCAGGTTGATGGCATCCGGGCGACACTCTGAGCCAAAAGAACACTCAATATCGTCGCCGTAATAGTGCTTCAGCGCCAGGGTGGTCTGGAACGTCCAGCCGCCGCGCCCGCCGCAGTAAAAGCGCTCCGGGATGGTGTCCGGGTTCACGCGGTTATCCAGCAGCGTCTGGAAATCTGCGTAGTTTTTAGCGATGAAATCAGCGCGGGAGACTGCGTGTAATTTAAGTTTGCTCATAATATCCGTTAGCCGATGATTTTCTTAAGGCGGAAGTAACGACGTCCCAGACGCCAGCGCTGGCGTAAGCCGCGCGCGTTTTGCCAGATCATCGACCAGATGCCGCGATCGAACAGTTCCTGAGTAATTTCGCGTTTCTTCGCGCTGTCTTCGATATTGTTAATACTGTGCAAAATACCCAAACCCTCTTTGGCGATTTGCCACTGACAGGCCGGGACACGCTTTACCTGCTCCGGGTAGCGCTTATTGATGGCGTCCAGCATTTCGAGGATCTTCATATAGTGACGTGACGAACGCATGCGGGTGTCGTCGGTACCTGGCGTATGGGAGACCGATGCAGAGTGGATCAGATAGTCGTAATAGACTTCGTCAATGTATTGCACCCGTTTCGCGGTCAGCAGTACTTCCGTGGTCCAGGGGATATCCTGATGGCGCAGGCCATGTTCGAAGGTAAAACCCTGTGCCTTGATAAAGGCGTGGCGATAAATATTCAGCCAGGTGACATGCAGGAATTTGCGCGAGGCCAGCGCCATCTGCAACCATTCGGGGCCATCCAGTACGCCAGTGGAGGCCAGCTTATCGGACGGGAAAATTTTTTTCGACGGACGGCCATCGTCATAAATATAGGTGCCGTTGCAGGTCGCGACATCCAGCTGGCCCGCAAAGGCGATCTCCAGCAGGCGCGGGTACATGCCAGGGTAAATAACGTCATCAATATCCGGGAAGGCAACGTATTCGCCGGCCGCCGCGGCCAGACCGGTGTTGCGCGCGGCTGATACGCCGCCATTAGCCTGGTCGATAACCTTAAAATGGGTAAATTCGTTGGCGTAGCGGGAAATAATTTCAGCTGAGCGATCCGTCGATCCGTCATTAACAATAATCAATTCCAGACTGGATAAATTCTGCTGTTTAATGCTGTCAAAAAAAGCGCTCAGGAATTTTTCGCCGTTATAAACGGCAACGATGAGGCTTAATTGAGGCGTTTCAGACATGCTTTCTCCGTAAAAATACGCAACAATAAAAGGGTATAACCATCACATGCAACGGCATTTCGACAGCCGGCAGGCTAAAGCGTTCCACGCCAGGGTGTTAAACACCGCTGGCGTGACGTCTTCATCAGGATGTTAACTTCTCGGTCGGTGCAGGGCGTAGGGCGCACATACCAACCAGCAGGCCGGTCAGCAGCATATACTGCTCAAGGTAGTGATCTTTAAGGTTGTGATCGACCATGGTCCGGCAGAAGAAGCCGACGGTAAAGAGCAGCAGGAACATCCCCACCATCATGTTGCCGCGACGAAACTCCCGCCAGCCGATATACCAGCAGCCCACCAGCAGGATCAGCCAGCCGGCGATACCTATCACACCATTCTGAATACCAAATTCGATCAGGCCGTAGTGGCTATGGGGGATATTAATACGGTTATCCTGGGTATCCCGGCGTAATACATAACGGAAGGCCTCTTTTCTGGCCCCCATGCCTGCCGGGTGTTCGGCAATCAGTTTCCAGCCCTGATGGAAGAAGCTGGCCCGACAACCATTGGAATGGTTCATAGGTACACCGAGACTGTTAACCGGTACCGTTCCGTCTGTTTTATTGTAACAAAAGCTAGTAAAGGGAGCGTTCCAGCCCGCTATGGCATCACTTTCCAGATTTTGCCAGCGTGGGTCTGTTTTCCAGGAAGCGTAACCGAGTAACACCGAGGCAATAGTAATGCCCACAAGAATACCACCTGTAACGATAACCCGGCTGCGCCGCATGTTGTGCATGCTCAGCAGGATAAAGGTAGAGAAAATGCTGCCGACCAGACCGATGGTGCCCCAGCGGGTGTCCACCAGTGCGGTACACACCAGATTACTTAACAGCATTAACGCCAGTACTGAGGTTTTCAGGCGCAGGAAGCGTTGATGCAACAGACCACGCGCCAGCAACTCGGCCATCAAAAAGCCGGTGATCATATTGACCTGGAAGCTCATGCGGGTGCGGTTATAAACAATCCGTGTTTCACCCCAGTGTATATAGCCGTCGCGCCAGTAGAGCCAGAGTGAATCCAGCAAATGAACGCAGACCACGCCCCAGAAAAAGAGGATCACCAGCGTAAAGAAGCGGGCGGCGGTCATGGAGGGATAGGTTCTTTGGATCGCTGGTAATAATACCAGCCCTGCACAGAACAGTAATACCGGGCGTAGCCACTGACCGCTCCAGGCAGAAACCATCTCTTTAATATCTGGTGCGACAAAAAAACCATTAATCACAATAAAGAAAGTTAACGCCCATACCACGATAAGAACGAACTTAATTTTGCTTAAATTCAGCCGTTGTCTGGTTGCGTTATTGCTAAAAAAGAGACCAAGAGCGACCGCGACAATGGGATAAATCAAACCATTACGATGAAACGGCAGCTGATCGTTAGGAATAGGCCAGACAAAACATAAGGCCAGTACAGCAAGGACTAACAGGCCTGTCAGAATGTTACGAGTATTTGTCATATTTTTTGGGCTGGTTAAGGATTTTTCGGTTCTTGACCGGCTGGTTAACAATGCAGTGAGTGATTTCCACGGTTTTTCAGTGGGAAATAAAAAGCCAGAGAAAATTATCACAAATACCTGACCTACAGAAGGACAATGTTTGTAAGCAAGAATAATCCATATCACGCTTTCCAGTGCCTGGGCTTTATGTATTACCGGGGCTGTAACGTATATAATTTGTTGTTATGCCAGCTAATGCACAATAACCAGGAAAAGTATGCATATTGTTCACACTGAAGCAGACGGGGGTAAGGGCGGCCAGCCGTTACGCATTATTAATGAGTCCCTTGGGATGATTCAGCGTGGCCATCAGGTGACCATACTTTGCCCGGAGAGTGCGCCGCTGCACGGCCTGGCGCGCGATGCCGGGTTAACGGTGGTCACCATGCCGCTTCGGCGCAAGAACCTTCAGAACCTGCAGCAGCTGCGTGGCTGGCTGAAAGAGAACCGTTCATCCATTGATGTCATAAATAGTCATAATTCCGCCGATACCTGGCTGGTGGCGCTGGCCAATCTTACCCTCTCAAACCCGGTGCCGCTGGTGCGTACCCGCCATGCTTCCGGCGTGCCGCGCAACAACTGGACTACCCGCTGGCTGTTTCGTAAAGCCTGTTCGCATATCGTCACTACCGGGGAGGCGCTGCGCCAGCAGATGGCCGACATCGGCGTGCCGATGAACCAAAGTACATCTGTACCGAGTGGCGTAGATACGCAGCGTTTTCATCCGGCGGATAAGCAACAGGCCCGCGCATACTGCGGCCTGTCGCAGGGGGATTTCTGGCTGGGGGTGGTGTCACATCTGCGGCCTAATAAAGGCCATAGCGTACTGCTACGCGCCCTGGCCGCCATTGATCATCCGCAGATCAAACTGGCGATAGTGGGAGAGGGGCCGCATAAAGCGACGCTGGAGCAGGAGATTATCGACCTGGGATTACAGGCGCGCGTAGTGATGGCGGGGCACCGGAGCGATCCTGAGCGCTGGTTCCCGGCGTTTGATGTTGCGCTTAGCCCGTCGCACGATATGGAAGGCGTCCCGCAGGGGGTGCTGCAGTCGCTGGCCTCGCGGATCGCCACCATCGCCACCGATGCGGGCGGCACGGCAGATGCCGTGATCGACGGCAAAACCGGTATTTTGATCGCCCAGCGCGATGAAACGGCGCTGCGCGAGGCGATTGTGAAACTGTATGAGGATGCTTTGCTGCGCCAAACGCTGGCGCAGCAGGGCTATGATTACCTGTGCCGCCATTTCACTCGTGAATGTATGCTTGCCTCAATGGAAAAGGTCTTTTCCAACGCGGCTCAACGCAGCAGTTCGCGATAGAGCGCCTGCAGCGCTTTCGCCATCCGCTCCAGGGTATAAGGCTCAGCAGTAGCGCGTGCTGCTGCTGAATAATCCACACCCTGGTCACGGCCCTGAAGCCAGAGGCTTATCGCCTGCTGATATCCGTCACTGTCGAGCGCGTCGCGCACCCAGCCGTTCACCCCTTCTTCAATCCACTCTGCCGCGCCGCAGCCATGGCTGGTGAGCAGCGGCAGGCCGCAGGCCAGCGCTTCGACACAGACATTCGGGAAGGGATCGTAGAGCGTCGGCAGGATCAGCGCGTCGGCGGTGCCGTAGACCTGGCGCACATCGGCGACCGGCCCCAGAAAACGCACCCGGGAAGCGACGCCGAGCGTCTGCGCCAGCTTTTCGAATTTGTGGGCGTGCTTGTCCCGCCCGGCAACCAGCAGCCAGACCTCAGGGTGAGGCACAATGGCGCGCAGCGCCGTCGCCACCCCTTTACGGCTGAAGCCGGAGCCGACATAGGCCAGAACCGGCGCATGCTGCGGAATACCCAGGACGTCCCGCTGGGAGAGCGTGCGCACATCCG
This sequence comes from Leclercia sp. LSNIH1, assembly GCF_002902985.1. Lineage (NCBI taxonomy): Bacteria > Pseudomonadati > Pseudomonadota > Gammaproteobacteria > Enterobacterales > Enterobacteriaceae > Leclercia > Leclercia sp. LSNIH1. Next base: position 1,068,079 of record NZ_CP026167.1, read on the forward strand.
GGCTGAAGTGGGTCGTATCCACACCGTTGTAGATCACCGTCAGCTTGTCATCGGCCAGGCCAAAACGGCGGGCGATATCGTCCCGCACCATTTTCGAGTTGCAGATCACTTTGCGCAGCGCAGGATGGGTAAACATCTGCGCTTCCGCCCGCAAAATATAGCGATGGTAGCGGCTCAGGGACTGCGCCCAGCGCGCCAGCGGCGACTGGATGCGGTTGTACTGCTCAAGCCAGGTTGCGTGTACGCCATCCCCGGCGCGGAAGATGGTCGCCCCGGGAATACGTTCGTGGCTCTGCACGATATCGAACTGCGTAAACTGCGCCGCCGCGGCGTCGGCAAAACCCGACTCGCGATCGAGACGGTTACGGAATGATGGATTAACCGTCAGCGTTTTCCAGCCGGCGGCATCCTCCCACTGGCGGGCGATCAGCGTGACGTCGAGAGCCGTATCCTGCGCCAGCACGTTCAGCGCGCGGGAGACGAAGCGCTCCGCGCCGCCGTTGGGGTTATAGGTCTGTCGGACGATAGCGAGCTTCATGCCGGGTTTTCCAGCAGCAGCGTATCGATGGCGCTCAGCACCATTTGCGGGGTGATCGCCGTAATGCAGTCGGAGACGCCGCTGTCGCCGCAGCCCGCTTTACCGCACGGCTGGCAGGTAAACCCAGCCACAATCACGCGGTAGTTCACTCCCCACGGCGCCCACTTAATCGCTCCGGTCGGGCCGAAGATGGCGACGGTCGGTGTGCCCACCGCGCTGGCGAGGTGCATCGGCATGGAGTCAACGCCGAAGTAGATCCGCGCGTGCTTCATCAGCGCGCCCAGCTCTTTCAGGTTTAGCTGACCGCTTAAATCAAACACCGGCTGGGTGAGCGCAGCCCGCAGCGCATCCATATAGTCGGTCTCTTCTTTTGACGGCGCGGCGGAGAGGATAACCGGCAGGCCGCGGGCCGCCAGGTTATCAATGGTCGCCGCCAGCTTTTGGATATCCCAGGCCTTAAACATCCAGCGCGACGTGGGGTGCACCAGAATGTAAGAGCCGCTGCTCAGCCCAAAGCCGGCCAGTTTTTCGGCAATCGACGCTTCCGCCGCATCGCCCGGTACAAACAGGGTGTGCTTGTCTGCATCGGTCTGGGGATGGATGCCGATCCGCCGCAGCGCATCGAGATTCACCTCCACCATATGGCGGCTGTTATCCTGGATCGCCGGGTAGAGGGTGGTGAAGGATTTCACCCAGCGGCGACGCGCCAGTCCGCCGCGTTTATCGGGCTTAAAGCCGACGGAGACGCGCGGCTTCAGACGGCGCGCCAGACGCGCGCCGTGCCAGTGTTCGGTGAGGTTGATCAGCACGTCATACTGACGCGCTTTCAGGGTCTTCAGCAGCGCACGATACAGACGGAACTGCGCGAACCAGCCCTTTTTACGCCAGTTACGCCCGATGGTATGCACCTGGTCGATAAACGGATGGCTGGTGAGCATCGCCTGGGTGTCGTCATACACCAGGGCATCCACTTCCACATCGGGATAGTTCGTTTTCAGTACCGTAAAGACCGGCGAGGTCAGCAGGACGTCACCGTGGTGACGCAGCTTTACGATCAGCACGCGCTTCGGTGGGCGCTCCGCTGAGAAAAAATCAGACATAGGCTCTCTCTGCTGCCAGCAACGGCTCTAATTGCGCAAAAACCGCAGCGGCGGAAAGGTCGCTCAGCTGCGATGAATGTTCCGGGCGGCAGATATATTGATTTTTGCCATAGCCGCCAATCAGACCCGGGTCCGTCGGGCCGTAAAGCGTAATATTAGGACGATCCAGCGCCGCCGTCAGGTGGCTGAGACCGGTATCCACCGACACCACCGCCGTCGCGCCCGCCAGCTGCTGCGCTACGCCATCCAGCCTCATCCGGGGCAGCACGTCCACGTAATCAAAGCCTTCCGCCAGACGCTTCGCCCGCGCCTCTTCGTGCGGGGCGCCCCACGGCAGCCTGATGCGCAGGCCCGCACTGCTCAGCAGGCCGATAAGATCGCGCCAGTGGGCTTCCGGCCAGTGTTTGTCATCCCGGGTGGTGGCGTGCAGGAAGATAAGATAAGGTGCGTGTGGCTTTGCATCGTGCAGGAAATGCTGCGAAATGGCGTAATCCCCCTGCAGTTGCGGTTTTGCATAGCCAAGGCTCTTTGCGAACAGCTCCCGGGTGCGCTCCACGGCATGCTGCTGCTTCGCGATCGCGTGGCGACGATTGTAGAACAGGCTCGCCAGCGGTTCACGGGCGCTCTGCCAGTCCATACCGTGCTTTATGCCGTGGGCCAACCGGGTGACCAGCGCCGCGCTTTTTACCAGCCCCTGGGCGTCGATGATCGCATCGTAATGGTGGGCCTGCAGCGCGTCGCGAAAGGCCTTACGCTCGGCCTTAATCGGTGCGGAAAACCACGCTTTGCGCCAGCGGCGGATCGCCACCGGTATAACCCGATCTACGGCAGCATGCCAGGTGGGGATCTGGGCGAAACCCTCTTCCACCACCCAGTCGAAACGGATACCCGGAATAGCCTGCATGGCGTCAGTGAGCGAGGGCAGGGTATGCAGCACATCGCCCATTGAGGAGGTTTTAACGATCAATACCCGCATCCGTTATCCTTCTTCGCTCAACAGCAGTTCGTTAAGCTCGTCGAGGACACGCTGCGGAGTGATGTCGATCAGGCTCTGGTGGTAGCCTTCAGCGGCGTCACCTTTACGGACTTTGTGGTAGCCGGTGATCAGGCGGATCACGCGCGCTTTATGCGACAGCGGCGGCGTGAAGTCCGGGCTGCTCGGGCCGTACAGCGCCACCAGCGGGCGGTTCAGCGCTGCGGCAACGTGCATCAGGCCGGAGTCGTTCGTGACCACTGCCTTACAGGCTGCCAGCAGGATCACCGCCTGCTCCAGCTGGGTCTCCCCGGCCAGATTGCGGCACCAGGCCTGCTGCTCGATGCTCAGCGCGGCGAGGATTTCATTGCCCACCTCGTGATCTTTCGCCGAGCCGAACAGCACAATCTGATAGCCTTCGTCGATCAGCTGCTTCGCCAGCTCAGCGTAGTGATAGTGCGGCCAGCGCTTCGCCGGGCCGAACTCCGCGCCCGGGCAGAAGCCGATGATCGGGCGATCGGCCTGCAGGCCAAAAGTATTGCAGATCTGGGATTTCTCACCCTCGTTAACCTGAAGCTGCGGCCACAGCAGCGGCTGCGGCAGGTCTTTCGCGCTGCGCATCACCCCTTTGTCGTAGGCCAGCGCCACGTAGCGCTCTACCATCAGCGGCCAGGCCTCTTTGTCCAGTACCCGCGCGTCATTCAGCAGGCCGTAGCGCATCTCGCCGCGCCAGCCGGTGCGGTGCGGAACGCCCGCAAAGAAGGGAACCAGGGCAGATTTAAAGGAATTCGGCAGTACATAAGCGCGATCGTAGCGCTTGTCGCGAAGGCTATGGCCGAGCTTGCGGCGTTCGCCAATTTCCAGCGCCCCGTGGCCGAGCGGCATCGGGATCGCTTCGTTCACTTCCGGCATCCGCGATAACAGCGGACGACACCACGCGGGTGCCATCACGTCAATTATCGCCTGGGGATAGCGCGCCTTGAGCGTGCGATAGAGACTTTGCGACATCATCATGTCGCCCACCCATGACGGGCCTACCACCAAAATTTTCATACTTACGCGTCGCGGTTCAGCCAGGCCATATATTCCGTTACGCCTTCGGCAACGGTCTTGAACGGCTTGTCATAGCCAGCGGCACGCAGGTTGGTCAGATCCGCCTGGGTGAATGCCTGATAGCGGCCTTTCAGCTTGTCCGGGAACGGGATGTACTCAATGGTGCCTTTCTGGTGATACGCCAGCGCGGCGTCAGCCACCGCCTGGAAGGATTCCGCGCGGCCAGTGCCCAGGTTGAAGATCCCGGAGACACCGTTTTCCCAGAACCACAGGTTCACTGCCGCCACATCGCCCACATAGACGAAGTCACGCTTGAAGCCATCGCTGCCTTCGAACAGTTTCGGACTTTCGCCATTATTCAGCTGGGTGTTGAGGTGGAATGCCACGCTCGCCATGCTGCCTTTGTGACCTTCGCGCGGTCCGTAAACGTTGAAGTAGCGGAAACCGACGATCTGGGAGTTCGCTTCTGGCAGGACCTGGCGTACATATTCGTCGAACAGGAACTTGGAGTAGCCGTAGACGTTCAGCGGCTGCTCATATTCGCGGGACTCGATAAAGTCTGAGGTGCGCCCGCCGTAGGTCGCCGCGGAAGAGGCGTACAGGAACGGAATTTCGCGCTCCAGGCAGTAGTGCAGGATCTCTTTGGAGTACTGATAGTTGTTGTCCATCATGTACTTGCCGTCCCACTCGGTGGTGGAGGAGCAAGCACCTTCATGGAAGATTGCGTCGATATCGCCGAACTCTTCGCCCGCCATAATCTGGATCAGAAAATCTTCTTTATCCATGTAGTCGGCAATGTTCAGATCCACCAGGTTAACGAACTTGGTGCCGTCTTTCAGGTTATCCACCACCAGGATGTCGGTGATGCCTTTGTCATTGAGAGCCTTAACAATATTGCTGCCGATAAAGCCCGCGCCGCCGGTAACGATGATCATAACTGTAACCTTTGAAGTGTGGAGCCCGGGGACAATCCCGGGCGCTGATATTCATATCATATCATTAGTATGACCACCCTTCAGCCATTCACCGACTTAGCGCAGGGGTACACGTGATTTATGCTGCAAAAACGATAACTGTTAAAGCGTCATCTCGTATCGGGGTATAGCTTTGGGTAATATGTGCCGAAATTTGCCGAGTCTGGAGAATTGCAATGCGTGGTGATTTTTATAAACAGTTAAACAGTGACCTGGAAACCGCGCGGGCGGAAGGGTTGTTCAAAGAAGAGCGAATCATTACCTCCGCTCAGCAGGCAGATATCACCGTTGCCGACGGCGGCCAGGTGATTAACTTCTGCGCCAACAACTACCTGGGTCTTGCGAATCACCCTGAGCTGATTGCCGCGGCGAAGGCGGGCATGGACACCCACGGTTTTGGCATGGCCTCCGTGCGTTTCATCTGCGGTACCCAGGACAGCCATAAGGCGCTGGAGAGCAAGCTGGCCGCCTTCCTCGGAATGGAAGATGCCATTCTGTACTCCTCCTGCTTTGACGCCAATGGCGGTCTGTTTGAGACCCTGCTCGGCGCGGAAGATGCCATTATCTCCGACGCCCTGAACCACGCTTCCATCATCGACGGCGTGCGTCTGTGCAAAGCGAAGCGTTTCCGCTACGCCAACAACGACATGGTTGAGCTGGAAGCCCGTCTGAAAGAGGCCCGCGAGGCTGGCGCGCGTCATGTGCTGATCGCCACCGACGGCGTCTTCTCGATGGACGGCGTGATCGCTAACCTGAAAGGCGTCTGCGACCTGGCGGACAAATACGATGCGCTGGTGATGGTCGATGACTCCCACGCCGTCGGCTTTGTCGGCGAAAACGGTCGCGGCTCCCACGAATACTGCGACGTCATGGGCCGCGTGGATATCATCACAGGTACGCTGGGTAAAGCGCTGGGTGGTGCCTCCGGCGGCTACACCGCCGCGCGTAAAGAGGTGGTGGAGTGGCTGCGTCAGCGTTCCCGTCCGTACCTGTTCTCCAACTCCCTGGCGCCAGCCATCGTTTCCGCCTCCATTAAAGTGCTGGAGATGGTGGAGTCCGGCGCCGATCTGCGCGACAAACTGTGGGCTAACGCCCGTCTGTTCCGTGAAAAAATGACCGCCGCAGGCTTTACCCTGGCCGGTGCCGATCACGCCATTATCCCGGTGATGTTGGGCGATGCCGTCGTGGCGCAGAACTTTGCCCGTGAGCTGCAGAAAGAGGGGATTTACGTCACCGGTTTCTTCTTCCCGGTGGTGCCAAAAGGTCAGGCGCGTATCCGCACCCAGATGTCTGCGGCGCATTCCCCTGAACAAATTGAGCGTGCGGTGGAAGCCTTTACCCGCATCGGCAAACAACTGGGCGTGATTGCCTGAGGACGCATAATGAAAGCACTATCCAAACTGAAAGCGGAAGAAGGCATCTGGATGACCGACGTTCCAGAGCCGGAAGTCGGTCATAACGATCTGCTGATTAAAATCCGTAAAACCGCCATCTGCGGCACTGACGTGCATATCTACAACTGGGACCAGTGGTCGCAGAAAACTATCCCCGTGCCGATGGTAGTGGGCCACGAATATGTTGGCGAAGTGGTAGGCATTGGCCAGGAAGTAAAAGGCTTCAAAATTGGCGATCGCGTCTCTGGCGAAGGCCATATCACCTGCGGCCACTGCCGTAACTGCCGCGGTGGCCGTACCCACCTGTGCCGCAACACCGTAGGTGTGGGCGTCAACCGTCCGGGCTGCTTCGCAGAATACCTGGTGATCCCGGCGTTCAACGCCTTCAAAATCCCGGACAATATCTCTGACGATCTCGCCTCCATCTTCGACCCGTTCGGTAATGCGGTACACACCGCGCTCTCCTTTGACCTGGTAGGCGAAGATGTGCTGGTGTCTGGTGCAGGCCCAATCGGCATCATGGCAGCAGCCGTGGCGAAGCACGTCGGTGCGCGTAACGTGGTGATCACCGACGTGAACGAATACCGTCTGTCGCTGGCGCGTAAAATGGGCGTTACCCGTGCGGTGGATGTCTCTAAAGAGAGCCTGAACGACGTGATGGAAGAGCTGGGCATGACCGAAGGCTTTGACGTCGGTCTGGAGATGTCCGGTGCGCCACCGGCGTTCCGCACTATGCTCGACACCATGAACCACGGTGGCCGTATCGCGATGCTGGGTATTCCGCCGTCGGATATGTCCATCGACTGGAATAAAGTGATCTTCAAGGGGCTGTTCATCAAAGGTATTTATGGCCGTGAGATGTTCGAAACCTGGTACAAGATGGCAGCGCTGATCCAGTCGGGTCTGGATCTCTCTCCGATTATCACCCATCGTTTCTCCATCGATGAGTTCCAGCAGGGCTTTGACGCGATGCGTTCCGGCCAGTCAGGAAAAGTTATTCTGAGCTGGGATTAATTTAGAAAGCGCCTGCGGGCGCTTTTTTTCGCTGGTTTCACGTTTTTACGTCCACAAACGGATTGATACTAACTTTTCTTCGCTTTTTTCGCCCTGCGCTTATAGAGTTGGCTAAGGTTTACTTAACTTTACAGCGCATATGTTCAAGCTCACCGTTTGTTTGTTGACCTGTAATTCCGCCCGGCTGCTCCGTGAAGTGCTGCCTCCGTTGATCGTCGTCGCCGATGAAATCATTGTTCTCGACTCAGGCAGTCACGACGGCACATTAGCGATTTGCCAGGAGTATGGCATCACCCCTCATCACCACCCCTATGCCATGCATGGCGTACAGATGAATCACGCCATCGATCTGGCGAGCAATGACTGGGTGTTATGCATGGATAGCGATGAAATTCTGGATGCGGAGACCGTGGATTTTATCCTGCGTCTGAAAGCAGGTGATGAACCCCACCCACAGCTGGCATGGCGTATCGCCCGCTACTGGCATGTGCTGGGGGAAGAGGTGCGCACCATTTATCCCATCTCCTCGCCTGATTTCCCGGTGCGGCTGTTTAACCGGACTCAGGCGCGTTTTAATCAGCGTCCGGTGGATGACAAAGTGGAAGGGGTGATCCAGTCGGCGAAAATACCGGGCCGCGTTCGGCATGACACCTTCTATTCCCTGCATGAGGTGTTCAACAAGCTCAACAGCTACACCAGCCGTCTGGTGAAGTACCAGACCATAAGGCCATCGATTGCCCGTGGCGTCATCAGCGCCATCGGCGCGTTCTTTAAGTGGTATCTGTTTAGCGGCGCGTGGCGTCAGGGAAGAGTGGGGGTGGTGACCGGTCTCTACGCTACCTTTTATAGCTTCCTGAAATATTTCAAAGCCTGGTATCAACACCAGGAGCAAAAAGCGTCCGCGGACAAAAAAAAGCCCGCGGACTCTCGTGTCATTGAGTAGGCCATCCCGCCTGAGGCGGGATTAGCTTTTCTTACCCCAGCCCTGCCACTGCAACTGAACATATTTCACCAGCGTGCTCTGGCTGATGCTTTCGCTAATCACCGAGAAGTAGCGGGTGACGTAAACCGGCTCTGGCGGCTGTTTAGGCGCACAGAGCGTCACGCCACGGAAAGGGTTACGCGGTTTTGTGCCAGGCGCAGCGCCAGCGGGCGGCGTGCTGACCGGTCGGGAGGTATCCACCTGCGGCTCATTGAGCAGGCTGCTCGCCGGTACCAGGGTAATATCCGCAGGCAGGTTGGGCAGCATCTGCTGCAACACGCGAACGGTGGACGGGTGAGGATGTCCGATGGCGATCGCCGAACCCGATCGGCGGGCCACCTGCACGGCACGGTTAAACTGGAAGCGGATATCGGCTTCGTTTTGCGTATCGTCCAGGAACACTTTGCGCTTAATCACCTTCACGCCGGTGCCCTGCGCGGCGCGCATCGCCTGGCTGTTGCCAATGGTCATGCTGTCCAGGAAATAGAGGTTATAGCGCGCCAGCGACTGCATCACTTTCTGCATGCCAAACAGGCTGGAGGTCATGGCGCTGCCCATATGGTTATTCAGTCCTACGGCGTAGGGGACTTTGCCATAGGCTTCGCGGATGATGCGTTCGATCTCGTCGCTGGTCATCTCCGGGCGCAGCGTATCTTTTTCCAGCGGCTGTTTACTGAGCGGCGCCATGGGCAGGTGGATCAGCACTTCATGCCCGCTGTTATGGGCTTTGGTGGCCATTTCATGCGCGTGAGGCGCGTTCGGCAGGACGGCGACAGAGATGGCGGAGGGCATCGCCAGGACCTGATTTTCTGTGTGTGGACGATAACCGAAGTCATCGATAACGATAGCGAGTTTACCTGCGTAAACCGGCATCGCCAGCGCCAGTGCGCTGACGAGGGGAAAAACCATACGACGAAATTGAAGCAAAACTTATCTTCCCAACCACGGCTGTGGATTGACCGCCTGACCCTGGCGACGAATCTCGAAATAGAGTGACGGGCGGCCCTGACCGCCACTGCTGCCCACAAGGGCGATAGCCTGACCGGCCCGCACCTGGGTACCAACGCTGACCAGCGCGCTCTGGTTGTAGCCGTAAAGACTCATGTCGCCTTTACCGTGCTCTACCACCACCACCAGGCCGTAGCCCTGTAGCCAGTCGGCGAGGATCACCCGGCCATCGGCGATAGCTTTGACTTCGCTGCCTTCCGATGCACCGATCACAATCCCCTTCCAACGTAGCTCACCCTGCAGCTGTTCGCCATAGCGATGCAGAATAGAACCGCGTACCGGCCAGTAGGCCTGGCCGCGCGGTGAGCCTAAGCCGCCGGTGCGGGACATCAGCGAACGTTCGTTTTCGGTCGGTTTATAGGTGGTGCCTTTGCGGGAGGCTTCCTGCTGCTTGTCACGCACGGCCTGCGCTTCGCGGGCCTCTCTTTCGGCGCGCGCTTTCGCTGCTGCCTCTGCACGGGCGATGCTGTTGCGCAATTTCGATTCGTTAGCGCGCATTTCGCTCAGCTGGCTCTGACCTTCCTGAATGGAGGATTCGAGACCGGCAAGGGTTTTCTTACGTTCGTTGCGCGCCTGCTCCAGCTTGGCTTGCTGCGCCTGCTGATCGTAGAGCAGGGTCTGCTGCTGGCTCTGTTTCTCTTCCAGCTCCGCTTTCTGCGTGGTGACCTCTTCGCGCGTCTGCTTCAACTGGGCGATGGTCTCCTGGCGGGACTGGTTGAGGTAACCGAAATAGGCCTGCAGGCGCTGGCCGCGCTGGCTCTCTTCGCCGCTGAGGATCAGCTGAACGCCGGTGTGTTCGCCCTGGCGAAAGGCTGCGTCTAACTGCGCCGCAAGGTTGCGCTCCTGAGCCGCGCGCTGGCGCTCAAGTTTGGCGATAGACGCATTCATCTCGTCTATTTGTTTATTGAGCTGGGCGAGGGTGTTCTGGGTTTCACGTAGCTGACGTGCGGCCGCGGAGATGGCCTCTTCCTGCTTTTTGAGTTGCGCAAGCAGCGACGAGCGTTGCTGCTGCTGTTGGCGTACCGCCCGCTCTTTAGCAGCGATATCCGCCTGAATGCTTTTGAGCTGATCGCGCTCGTCCGCCTGGGCGGATGCCGCGCACAACAATACGCCAGCGCTGAGTGCGCTGGCGTACAGTAAAGGCCTGACTGATAACCGTAACGGCTTCACGACCCATGTGAATGAAACAATCGCCTTTCCCCTCATGGGGAGGGATTATTCCACGATGAACAGCGGCTTGCCAGTCATCTCTTGCGGGATTTCCATGCCCATCAGGGTCAGCATGGTCGGGGCGATGTCCGAAAGCTTACCGCCATCAACGGATTTCACGGATTTATCACCGACATAAATCAGTGGTACCGGCAGGTTAGTATGCGCGGTATGCGCCTGGCCGGTGGCCGGATCGCGCATCTGCTCGGCGTTACCGTGGTCAGCGGTGATCAGCATCTGGCCGCCTGCGGCTTCCACTGCTTTGGTAACCTGTTTAATGCACAGATCCAGCGCTTCAATGGCTTTGATTGCCGCTTCCATTACGCCGGTATGGCCCACCATGTCGCCGTTCGGGTAGTTACAGATGATGGCGTCGTATTTGCCGCTTTCGATAGCAGCAACCAGCTTCTCGGTCAGCTCGGCGGAGCTCATCTCTGGCTGCAGATCGTAGGTCGCCACTTTCGGGGAGTTGATCAGGATGCGCTCTTCGCCTTTGAAGGACTCTTCTACGCCGCCGTTAAAGAAGAAGGTAACGTGGGCATATTTCTCGGTCTCGGAGATGCGCAGCTGGGTCTTGTCGTGCTTCGCCATCCACTCGCCGAAGGTGTTCGCCAGGGAAGAGGGCGGATAAGCGCATGGCGCTTTAATGTCGGCGGCATATTCGGTCAGCATCACGAAATCGCCGAGCTTAACCTCTTTTTTACGGGCGAAGCCGTCGAAATCGGCATTCACGAAGGCGCGAGTGATTTCGCGGGCGCGGTCAGCACGGAAGTTCATGAAAATCAGCGCATCGCCATCTTCCATCGCGGCATCAGCCTGGCCTTCAGCACGGATCACGGTCGCTTTCACGAATTCGTCGTTTTCATCGCGGGCATATGCGGCTGCCAGCGCGGCAACGGCGGTATCTGCCTGGAACTCGCCTTTGGCTTCTACCAGCAGATTGTAGGCCTGCTCTACGCGATCCCAACGGTTGTCGCGGTCCATGGCGTAGTAGCGGCCAATGATAGAGGCTACGCGGCCTTTGCCCAGTGCGGCAAACTTCTCTTCAAAGGCTTTCAGGGAGGATTCAGCGCTGCGTGGTGGGGTATCGCGGCCATCCAGGAAGGCGTGCAGATAGATTTTGTCTGCTCCTTTCTCTGCTGCCAGCTCCACCATCGCCATGATGTGATCTTCATGGCTGTGAACGCCGCCCGCGGAGAGCAGACCCATAATATGCACCGCTTTGCCCGCGGCCGCCGCTTTCTCAACCGCGCCAGTCAGCACCGGGTTAGCAAAGAAGGTGCGTTCTTTAATTTCAACATCCAGACGGGTCAGGTCCTGATAAACAATGCGGCCTGCGCCCAGGTTGACGTGTCCAACTTCGGAGTTGCCCATCTGGCGATCGGGCAGACCCACTTCCAGGCCGGAAGCATCAATCAGGGTGTGCGGACGTTTTGCCCACAGCGCATCCATGACCGGGGTTTTAGCGTTGAAAATGGCGTTATCCTGCTGATCTTCGCGATAGCCATAGCCGTCAAGAATCACCAGTACCATAGGTTTTTTAGAAACCGACATTGCGACAACCTCTTTGCTCAAAAGACAAAAAATTTGCGTAATTTTACTACAGCTGAATCGATCAAATAGCCGCAGAAGATCAAAGAAACCGCGGGGGCAGGGCTAAGGTTAGGCCATTTTTGCTCTTTTTTTTCGTGGCAGTACGCAGAAAATGGATTAGCTTATTGTCGCTGGCTGTATTTGCCACAACGCACAGGTATACTCCTGTCCTGGTTTTTTATTCACTCAGTCGGGAGTCGTTACCCCCCATGCAAGAAATTATGCAATTTGTCAGCCGCCACCCCATACTTTGTATCGCGTGGATTGGTCTACTGGCGGCAGTACTTTTCACCACGTTCAAAGGCCTCACCTCGAAAGTGAAGGTGATCAACCGCGGCGAAGCAACGCGTCTTATCAACAAAGAAGATGCAGTGGTTGTCGATCTGCGTCAGCGCGATGATTTCCGCAAAGGCCATATTGCAGGGGCGATTAACCTGCTGCCGACCGACATCAAAGCTAATAACCTTGGCGAACTGGAAAAGCATAAAGATAAACCGATTATTGTCGTTGACGGCACCGGTATGCAGGCTCAGGAGCCCGCAAACACGCTCGTCAAAGCTGGCTTTGAGAAAGTCACTGTCCTGAAGGACGGTATCTCTGGCTGGAGCGGCGAAAATCTGCCTCTGGTTCGCGGTAAGTAAACAGGAGTCTGAACATGGCCAATATCGAGATCTACACCAAAGCGACCTGTCCGTTCTGCCATCGTGCAAAAGCGCTGCTGGACAGCAAAGGCGTTACCTTCCAGGAACTGCCGATTGATGGCGACGCTGCAAAGCGTGAAGAGATGATTAAACGTAGTGGCCGTACGACGGTTCCGCAGATTTTTATCGATGCGCAGCACATTGGTGGCTGTGATGACTTGTATGCGCTTGACGCGCGTGGTGGACTCGATCCGCTGCTGCGCTAAGGCGTTTTAGGACAATTAAAAAGGGCTTTTCCATGTCAGAACAAAATAATACCGAGATGACTTTCCAGATCCAGCGCATCTACACCAAAGATGTCTCCTACGAAGCACCTAATGCGCCGCACGTTTTCCAGAAAGACTGGCAGCCAGAGGTTAAACTTGATCTGGATACCGCTTCCACCCAGCTGGCGGAAGATGTGTATGAAGTCGTGCTGCGTGTTACCGTAACCGCCTCTCTGGGCGAAGAGACTGCATTCCTGTGTGAAGTACAGCAGGGCGGCATCTTCTCTATCGGCGGCATCGAAGGTAATCAGATGGCGCATTGCCTGGGCGCATACTGCCCGAACATTCTGTTCCCGTATGCCCGCGAATGCATCACCAGCCTGGTTTCCCGTGGTACGTTCCCGCAACTGAACCTTGCGCCAGTGAACTTCGATGCGCTGTTCATGAACTATCTGCAGCAGCAAGCTGGCGAAGGTACTGAACAACATCAGGATGCCTGATGAGTACTGTCAATGCGTCAATGACTGTGATCGGTGCCGGCTCTTACGGCACCGCTCTTGCCATCACCCTGGCAAGAAATGGACACGAAGTGGTTCTCTGGGGCCACGATCCCAAACATATCGCGACGTTACAAGCCGATCGCTGCAACGTCGCGTTCCTCCCCGATGTGCCTTTCCCTGACTCACTGCATCTTGAAAGCGATCTTGCGACGGCGCTTGCCGCCAGCCGCAATATTCTGATCGTGGTGCCAAGCCACGTGTTTGGCCAGGTGCTGCGACAGATTAAACCGCTGATGCGTGACGATGCGCGTGTGGTATGGGCGACTAAAGGGCTGGAAGCCGAAACCGGACGCCTGTTACAGGATGTCGCCCGCGAAGCGCTGGGCGATGCCATTCCGCTGGCGGTGATCTCCGGCCCGACCTTTGCGAAAGAGCTGGCGGCAGGGCTGCCGACGGCCATTTCACTTGCCTCGACCGATGAGACCTTCGCTGACGATCTGCAGCAGCTGCTGCACTGCGGTAAGAGCTTTCGCGTTTACAGCAACCCCGATTTTATCGGCGTACAGCTGGGCGGCGCGGTGAAGAACGTTATCGCTATCGGCGCGGGCATGTCCGACGGCATCGGCTTTGGCGCCAACGCACGTACCGCTCTGATCACCCGTGGTTTAACTGAAATGTCCCGTCTTGGCGCGGCGCTCGGTGCCGATCCGGCCACCTTTATGGGGATGGCAGGGTTAGGCGATCTGGTGCTGACCTGTACCGACAACCAGTCCCGTAACCGTCGTTTTGGCATGATGCTCGGCCAGGGCATGGATGTGATCGGCGCGCAGGAGAAGATCGGCCAGGTGGTGGAAGGCTACCGCAATACCAAAGAAGTCCGCGAGCTGGCACACCGCTTTGGTGTCGAAATGCCAATAACCGAGGAAATTTATCAGGTATTGTATTGCGGAAAAAATGCGCGCGAGGCAGCATTGACCTTATTAGGTCGTGCACGCAAGGACGAGCGTAGCAGCCGTTAACCGCAGGAAAGCGTTGTCCCCTGAATGACCCGGCTGGCAAAGAACTGGCCGGTCATTATTATTACGTCTGGAGTAAGCAATGCCGTGTGAAGAACTGGATATCGTCTGGAACAATATTAAAGCCGAAGCCCGGGCTCTGGCTGACTGTGAGCCCATGCTGGCCAGCTTCTACCACGCGACGCTACTCAAGCACGAAAATCTCGGCAGCGCCCTGAGCTATATGCTCGCCAATAAACTGGCTTCACCGATCATGCCGGCAATCGCCATCCGTGAAGTGGTGGAAGAGGCCTATGCGGCTGACCCGGAGATGATCGCCTCCGCCGCCTGCGATATTCAGGCGGTACGCAACCGCGACCCGGCGGTGGACAAATACTCCACGCCATTACTCTATCTGAAAGGTTTCCACGCCCTGCAGTCCTACCGTATCGGCCACTGGCTGTGGAACGAAGGTCGCCGCGCGCTGGCCATCTTCTTGCAGAATCAGGTCTCGGTGAGCTTCCAGGTGGATATTCACCCGGCGGCGAAGATTGGCCGCGGCATCATGCTCGACCACGCAACGGGTATTGTGGTGGGTGAAACGGCGGTGATTGAAAACGACGTCTCAATCCTGCAGTCCGTTACCCTGGGCGGGACCGGGAAAACCAGCGGTGACCGTCACCCGAAAATCCGTGAAGGGGTGATGATTGGCGCAGGCGCGAAGATCCTCGGCAACATCGAAGTCGGGCGCGGCGCGAAGATTGGCGCCGGTTCGGTGGTGCTGCAACCTGTCCCGCCGCATACCACCGCCGCAGGCGTCCCGGCACGTATCGTCGGCAAGCCAGACAGCGACAAGCCAGCGATGGATATGGATCAGTTCTTCAACGGCATCCACCATACCTTTGAGTATGGCGACGGGATTTAACCTGTAGGCCGGGTAAGCGAAGCGCCACCCGGCAAGAAATCAGCTACGTAATATCGCGCCAGGGTATCCCAGCTGGCGCCAGGCCTCATACACCACCACCGACACCGCGTTCGACAGGTTCATACTGCGGCTGTCCGGCATCATCGGAATACGAATTTTTTGTTCAGCAGGCAGGGCATCAAGAATGGTGGCTGGCAGGCCGCGCGTTTCCGGGCCAAACAGCAGATAGTCCCCCGGCTGATAGTTTACCGCGCTGTGAGCAGGTGTGCCTTTCGTCGTCAGGGCAAAGATCCGCTCCGGCTTTTCCGCGTCCATAAAGGCAGCCAGATCCTGATGGCGCACCACGGCGGTGAATTCGTGGTAATCCAGCCCGGCGCGGCGCAGGCGCTTGTCGTCCCACGTAAAGCCCATTGGCTCGATGATATGCAGACGGAACCCGGTATTGGCGCACAGGCGGATGATGTTGCCGGTATTAGGTGGAATTTCTGGTTCGAATAGAACGATGTTAAGCATGCTGCCCCCTTAAATAGCGCGGGCAGAATATCATCCCCTCTCCCCTTTGGGGAGAGGGTCAGGGTGAGGGGATCAGACCGCACTCATCTAAGCCGCGTTCCCCTGCGCCAGCGGCGCCAGCCCGGCAGGGAGTTTACTCAACTCCTGCACCAGCATCTCCTTGCTGATTTCCGGGATGGTTTTCGCGCCGGTCAGCGTCATCGCCACCTTCATCTCCTTCTCGATCAGGTTGAGCAGATTGGCAACGCCTGCCTGGCCGTGGGTCGCCAGCGCGTACAGATAGGCGCGGCCCAGCAGGACGGTGTCGGCGCCGAGGGCAATCATACGCACCACGTCCAGGCCGTTGCGGATGCCTGAGTCCGCCAGAATCGCGATATCGCCCTTAACCGCATCGGCAATGGCGGGCAGGGCGCGGGCCGAGGAGAGCACGCCGTCGAGCTGGCGGCCGCCGTGGTTCGACACCACAATCCCGTCGGCGCCGAAACGGACCGCATCGCGGGCATCTTCCGGATCGAGGATCCCTTTGATCACCATCGGGCCATCCCAGAACTCGCGGATCCACTCCAGGTCTTTCCACGAGATGGACGGATCGAAGTTATTCGCCAGCCAGCCAATGTAATCTTCCAGTCCTGTCGGTTTACCCAGATAGGTGGAGATATTCCCCAGATCGTGCGGGCGGCCGTTGAGCCCCACATCCCATGCCCATTGCGGATGCGTTACCGCCTGCCAGTAGCGGCGCATCGCGGCATTCGCGCCGCTCATCCCGGAATGGGCATCGCGATAGCGTGCGCCGGGGGTCGGCATATCCACGGTAAAGACCAGGGTGGAACAGCCTGCCGCCTTCGCCCGCTCCAGCGCATTGCGCATAAAGCCGCGGTCGCGCAGGACGTACAGCTGGAACCACATCGGGCGCTTAATGGTGGGAGCCACCTCTTCAATCGGGCAGACGGAAACGGTTGAAAGCGTAAACGGAATGCCTTTCGCATCCGCGGCGGCGGCGGCCTGCACTTCACCCCGGCGGGCATACATGCCGCACAGCCCGACCGGGGCGAGGGCGACCGGCATGGAGAGCGTTTCATTGAACAGCTTCGTCTCAAGACTCAGGTCGGACATATTCTTCAGCACGCGCTGGCGCAGGGCCACTTCCGACAGGTCTTCCACGTTGCGACGCAGGGTGTACTCGGAATAGGCCCCTCCATCGATATAGTGAAACAGGAACGGTGGCAGGATGCGCTGGGCGGCGGCGCGATAGTCACTGGCTGCGGAAATGATCATCAGTTCTTCTCCCTGGAAATAACAGTATCGCCCGGTAGGCGGGTAATACGCGCCTGCCGGGCCTGATCTTCATCAAATTGTTTAATGGTGGTGTGGACGAAGCCCAGATGCGCCATCATCGCGGCGCGTGCGGCTTCGGCATCACCTGCCAGAATGGCGTTGAGGACCGCTTCGTGCTGCTCGGTCAGCCGGGCAAAAACCGGCGGCACCAGATACATGCGCTGGCGACTCTGCTTTACGGACGATTGCAGCAGGTCGAAGAAGCCGCGCATGGTCTGGAGCAACACGACATTGTGTGAGGCCTCGGCAATGGCCAGATGAAACCGGACGTCCGCCTGCGAGGCGATATCCGGATCGCTGCTTTGGGTGGCCTCGAAGCAGGCTTTGAGCTTCTCTTTATCCGCTTCGGTTGCCCGCATAGCCGCATGCCAGGCGGTGCTGGTTTCTATGGCGTGACGGGCTTCGAGGATGTCAAAGCTGTAGTCCGGGTCGTTCTCCAACAGAGTTTTCAATGGCTGAACAATGTTCTGCCCGGACCAGTCATCGTCCTGCCAGCGCACAAAGGTGCCGCCACCGCGACGGCTCACCAGCACCCCTTCGCTGACCAGGGTCGCCAGGGCTTCGCGCAACGAGTTACGCGATACGCCAAGCCGGGCGGCAAGCTGGCGTTCGGCGGGCAACTTCATGCCCGCTTCCAGCTGCATCTCTTCAATCAGCGCCCGCACGCGAGTAGCAATCTCGTCGGACAGGCGTCTGGGCATCACTATCATGGGATCATCCAGGTTAAGACATAGGCCTGCAGGGTGGTGATGACCCCGACCATGCAGGTAAATATCAGGCTGTGTTTAACGGTAAAGCGGAACAGGTCGGACTCTTTCCCCACCAGGCCTACCGCCGCACAGGCAATGGCGATGGACTGCGGGGAGATCATCTTGCCGGTGACGCCCCCGGTGGTGTTGGCCGCCACCAGCAGAACATCCGACACGCCAATCTGCTGCGCGGCTGTCGCCTGCAGGGCCGCGAACAGGGCGTTCGATGAAGTATCTGACCCGGTCAGGAAGACCCCCAGCCAGCCGAGGAACGGCGAGAAGAAGGTGAAGGCTGAACCGGTATGGGCCAGCGCCAGGGCCAGCGTTGACGACAGGCCGGAGTAGTTCGAGATAAACGCGAACGCCAGCACCATGCCGATGGAGTAGATCGGCAGCATCAGCTCTTTAAGGGTCGCGGCAAAGGTCTGCACCGCGGCAACAGGCTTCATGCGCAGCCACATCACGGAAAGGAGGGCGGCAAACAGAATGGCGGTACCGGTGGCCGAGAACCAGTCGAACTTGAACACCGCCGCGTACGGCGTGGCGTCATGTACCACCGGCGGCATACGGGCAACCATCTTGTCGAGGAACGGCACGGAGATATTGACCACCATGTCATACAGCGCGCCGTTCGGAGCGAACAGGGCTTTAAACGGCGGGATACTCCACAGCGTCACGGTCGCGGTCAGGAACAGGAACGGCGACCAGGCGCGGACGATTTGTCCTGCGGTATAGCCCGTGCGGGCCAGAGTCTGATCCACGTGCGAGGCGCCCATATCGGCAAAGCGGAAGATACGCACCGGCTGCCAGCGTTTCAGGAACAGCGTCAGGCAGACCAGCGAGACCAGGGAAGAGATAATGTCCGGCAGTTCCGGGCCAAGGAAGTTAGAGCTCAGGTACTGGGCGATGGCGAACGAGCCACCCGCGACCATTACCGCAGGCCAGGTCTCTTTAATGCCGCGCCAGCCGTCCATAATCGCCATGATCCAGAACAGCACGATAATGGTCAGGAACGGCAGCTGGCGGCCCACCATCTGGCCGATCTCGAAACTGTCCAGGCCGGTTACCTGCCCGGCCACCAGAATCGGAATGCCCATCGCACCAAACGCCACCGGCGCGGTGTTGACGATCAGGCACAGACCCGCGGCATAGAGCGGATTGAAGCCAAGACCGACCAGCAGGGCGGCGGTGATCGCCACCGGGGCACCAAATCCGGCAGCTCCTTCCAGGAACGCGCCGAAGGAGAAGCCGACAATCAGCATCTGCAGGCGCTGGTCCGGGGTGATGGAGAGGATCGACGAGCGGATAATGTCGAACTGCCCGGTCTTCACCGAGATTTTATAGACAAAGACCGCCGCAATGATGATCCAGGCGATGGGCCACAGGCCGTAGAAGAAGCCATACACCACCGAGGCCAGGGCGCGATCCACCGGCATTTTGTAGAAGAACAGCGCTACCAGCAGGGCGATGGCAACGGTGTACGTCGCCGCAAGGTAGCCCTTCAGCTTGAGCTTAATCAGCGCGAAGAAGAAGAACAGAATAGGTAGCGAGGCGATCAGGCTCGATAGCCAGATATTTCCTGCCGGATCGTAGTTTTGTTGCCAGAGGCTCATTGCAGGTCTCCCGAGGACCACACCTTCTGCGAGGCGGTGAGTCTGTGCTCATCTCTGCGTCACATTATGTGTAAAAGTGGTCCTGCCAATAGTGTGATGTAGGGTTAATGACAACAAATGGTTAACCAAATGTTATTGGTCGGCAATGTGTTTGTGAGCAAAGATTATAGAAATGTGAACCAGGGAAGGGTTGTTCAGTGAATTGGTAGGGCCAATGTGGAGAGGGAAGAAAGCGGTAGGCCGGGTCAGCATCGTGCCACCCGGAAAAAAATCAGAACTCGGTCTTGCTGAAGCCGGTCATCTCTTTCAGACCCATTTCACGACCCAGTTCGGTCATCGGATGGACAACCACCAGGCCGCGCACGCTTTTCTTCAGCTTGCCCATATCTGCCTGTTCTTTCTTGGTGATCGCACGGCGGAACGGCAGCTTAGTGAGCTTTTGCGCCTCTTTGCTCAGCTTCTGGCTGTGCACGCTGCGCAGACGTTCGATCTCGGTTTCCAGCGTCGCTTTCTCTTTTTCCAGTTCGGCGTACTTCTCTGCGGCATCAACCAGAGAGAGGCTGGCCTGCTGGTGGCGGATCAGATCCAGACGATCGCTCAGACGTTTAATTTCACTCTTTTCGACTTCTTTCATAACAAATGGCTCTAAAAACAGGGGGAATTACCACAAAGGATACACGAATGTGCGCAGGCTTACTTCTGAAACGCTTTTTTTAAGCTGATTCGGGAAATCAGCTCGGTCAGGGAGAGTACCATGGTGGAGCGAACAATCTGCTGATAACGCTGTTTCTGCATGGCGTAAAGCTCAGGATCGCTGGTATCAAAATGCGGCGCCGGGGGCAGGGCGGTAACGCAATGCAGCTCGCCCAGCGGACCGAGGATCTCGTCGTCGGTAAACGAATAGTCGTTGCCGTCGTGATTGAGCTCCTCGCGCAACGCCATCAGCAGTTCCGCATCTTCATACTCGTGACGGCTGATGACGCCCAGGCCATAGATCAGTTTCAGACGTACAGATAAATCGCCCAAGGGGCCGTCACCGTCGAGCAACGGTTCAACTGCGTATTTCACTGCGTAGTCGTCTTTGCGAAACACCTGAAGCACCAGGATATTCACCGCCTCGGTTAATAACTCGACGGCGGATATCAGGAAACTTCGAACGGTTTTGCCAGCATTCAGACGCTCCAGCACACGGTTTTCAAAGGCCTGGGTTTGTTCCATTATTGCCTGCATATCTGACAATCTATCTTCCGGGCGCAGGATGACCTGCGCCAGTTCCTGCATCATTTGGTTGCGTTATAGTCGTTCACCGCCTCCACGACCACGTCGCTGTTGGCATCCAGACCGGATACCTGCGCCAGCGCGGCCTGTGGACCTTTCTCAGCAATTAACTGCGCCAGCTCCTGCGCCTGCGGATCTTCTTCGCTGCGGTAGTGCATCGCGGCGGCAATGCCTTTGACCAGGTTGGCGTGCGGCAGACCATATTCCAGGGTGCCGAGCAGCGGCTTAATCAGGCGATCGCCCGCACTCAGTTTGCGCAGCGGCTGACGGCCAACGCGCTCAACGTCATCTTTCAGATACGGGTTTTCAAAACGACCGAGGATTTTCTGAATGTATGCCGCGTGCTTATCGGCATCAAAACCGTAGCGTTTAATCAATACCGCGCCGCTCTCATCCATTGCACCTTTTACCACGGCGCGGACCTTCTCATCGAGAATGGCGTCACGAATGGTCTGATGACCGGCTAATTTACCGAGGTAGGCGGTTATAGCATGCCCGGTGTTCAGCGTGAAGAGCTTACGTTCGACAAATGCCATCAGGTTATCAGTTAATTCCATGCCAGCAATGTCAGGCAGTGGGCCTTTAAACTGGGTTTTGTCGACAATCCATTCGCTGAAGGTCTCGACGGTCACTTCCAGCGGATCGTGCGTGGCAGAGGCGGACGGTGGCACAATACGGTCTACGGCGGAATCAACAAAGCCAACGTGCTCTTCAACCCAGGCTTTATCTTCATCGGCTACCGCGGCCATCACGTGGCCTTTCAGCTGGCTGGTTCCACGCACCATGTTTTCACAGGCGATGATATTCAGCGGGGCGTCGTTACCCTGGGCCTTACGTTTGGCCAGACCTTTCGCCACCGCTGGCGCGATGCGCTCCAGCACCACCGGACCGACGGCGGTCGTCACCAGGTCAACCCCGGCAATCAGATCGATAACGTCGTCGCCAATGCTGCTGACCGCGTTGACGCCGGTCACGGTTTCAACCTGCTCGTTTTCGCCAACCACATGCACCTGATAGCTATGACGTGCATTCAGGGCATCAAGTACCGTCTGGTTGACATCAGCGAATGTCAGCGTAATGCCCGCGTCTGCCAGCAGTTTACCGATAAAGCCACGACCGATGTTACCTGCGCCAAAATGTAATGCTTTCATAGTATTAACCTTCATCAATGTTTTTACCCGAGAGGGCTGGGGTGAGGAACCACGCGAATTTCCCCTCACCCTAGCCCTCTCCCCAACGAGGAGAGGGAGGTTTGCTTAACTTACTTGTTCAGCAGCGCCAGAACTTCTTCTACGCTGGTGGTGTTAGCCAGACGTTCGATAACACTCTCATCGTCCAGGGCATTGGTCAGGCTGGTAATCACCTGAATGTGCTCGTTGTTACGGGCCGCGATACCAATTACCAGACGGGCGATGTCATCTTCTTCTTCACCGAAGCGCACGCCTGCCGGGTACTGACAGAACACCACGCCGGTTTTCAGAACGCGATCTTTCGCTTCAACCGTACCGTGCGGTACCGCAATGGATTCGCCCAGGTAGGTCGGGGTCAGTTTTTCACGTTCCAGCATCGCTTCAACATATTCTGGCTGAACGTAGCCGCCTTTCACCAGCTGCTCACCGGCAAAGCGAATCGCTTCTTCTTTATTGCTCGCGGTACGGCCAAGGAAGATGTTCTCTGCACCCAGACGGAACAGGTGGCTGTTGCTCTCGTCAAAGCTGTCCTGCAGGCTGGTACGCACTTTCACTTCGTTTTCTTCGTGACGCTGTGCCGCCACCAGGCGTTCGGTCAGGCTGGTATACAGGCCGCTGTCGAGGAAGTTGGTCAGCGAAATGTGCTGCGCCTGCGGTACCTGGCGCATCGCACGCTCGGTGAGGTCGCGGTGGGTGATGACCAGGTCAACATCCGGCGGCAGGCTGTTAATGGCGCTGTTGGTAACGGAGATCTGAGACAGACCGGCATCCGCCACTTTCTTACGCAGTACGCCTGCACCCATGGCGCTGGAGCCCATACCGGCGTCGCAGGCGACGATGATTTTACGAACATGGCTCAGGTCGTTAGAGACATCGCCCGCAGCCAGCGGCGTTGCGCCTTTAGACTGGGCTTTCATGTCCTGCATACGACGGGTTGCCGCTTCGATATCGTCTTCTTCTTTCACTTTGCTGGTTTTCAGCAGGATAGATGCCACGATGAAGGAGACTGCCATAGCTGCAAAGATTGCCGCGAGGTTAGCGAAGTAAGCACCTTTCGGGGTCATCGCCAGTACTGCCAGGATAGAACCCGGAGAAGCCGGAGAAACCAGACCGCCACCCAGCACGCTCAGGGTGAACACACCGGTCATACCGCCGAGGATAACGGCGAGGATCAGACGTGGGTTCATCAGCACGTACGGGAAGTAAATTTCGTGGATACCACCCAGGAAGTGGATGATTGCCGCACCGCCCGCAGACTGTTTCGCACTGCCACGACCGAAGAAGATGTACGCCAGCAGGATACCCATACCTGGACCCGGGTTCGCTTCAATCAGGAAGAAGATAGACTTGCCGAGATCGTGAGACTGCTGAATACCCAGCGGTGAGAAGATACCGTGGTTGATGGCGTTGTTAAGGAACAGGATTTTCGCCGGTTCAACAAAGATGGACGCCAGCGGCAGCATGTCGTGGGCAACCATGAAGTTAACGCCCGCCGCCAGCAGTTTGGAAAGCACTTCAACTGCCGGGCCAATGCCGAGGAACGCCAGAATCGCCAGGATCATACCGATGATGCCGGCAGAGAAGTTGTTCACCAGCATTTCGAAGCCGGATTTGATCTTGCCATCAACCCAGACGTCAAATTTCTTAATTGCCCAGCCGCCCAGTGGACCGGCAATCATTGCGCCGAGGAACATCGGCATATCCGCACCGACAATAACACCCATGGTGGTGATAGCACCGACCACGCCGCCACGGTCACCGCCTACCAGACGACCACCGGTATAACCGATGAGCAGCGGCAGCAGATAGGTGATCATTGGGCCTACAAGTTTTGCCAGCGTTTCGTTAGGCAACCACCCTGTCGGAATAAATAACGCGGTGATGATACCCCACGCGATAAACGCGCCGATATTTGGCATCACCATGTTGCTGAGGAAACGACCAAAGCTTTGAACTTTGATCTTGAAATCGGATGACATAAAACACCCCTTCTTTTTGTTTACGCAGGCCTTCGGCCCGAGGTTTGTTGTGAATGCGGTGGCAGAGGTAGCCTGCACTGTTCTGATGTCGTGAAATCTGGCACTTAATTGTTTCACTGTCCAGATGGGCAAAATTTATGTGATATGAGTCACGTAAATGTGGGGGGTGTGGTGAGGAATGTCGTGATGAATATCACAAAATTGATGTGTAAAAAAATACAATGGACGTGAAAGCGGCAATATAGCCCCTTAAATGTGAAGTAAATCACATTTAGAAGTCGCGAGTTTGTTTCTGGAGTGTGATCAAAACCACAAAAAATTTTTATGCGGATTTCTCTGGATGTGATCGCAGACAACTTCTGCTTTGGCGAACAGCGCCAGGATGTAAGTCAACAACACTTATCGCCAAAATTAAATGTCTGTGATGTGGTGTGGCAAAAAGTTATAAGCTAAAGTAATCCATATTGTAAATTTAAGTCTATTATTATTCAGGATATATTTTGTCACGCTTATAAACTTGCATGGAGATATAACGAAAAACCATACTCCCCGGCTCTGAAATATTAATATCACGATCGTGTACTTACCAGTGAATTAATATGCTTGCTTACCATTTAATTACTTAAATGAGTTGTTGATTTATTTAGCGAGGCAAATATGTTTCTCAACTATTTTGCGCTGGGTGTGTTGATTTTTGTTTTCCTGGTTCTTTTCTATGGAATCATCGCTATCCATGACATTCCTTATAATATGGCCAAAAAGCGCAACCATCCTCATGCCGATGCGATCCATACGGCGGGATGGATAAGCCTGTTTACGCTCCATGCCATCTGGCCATTTTTGTGGATTTGGGCCACGCTCTACCAGCCAGAGCGCGGCTGGGGAATGCAGAACCACATTCAGCCCCCGGACCGTAGCCCCGACGTAGATGCGCTGGCGAAGCGCGTAGCCGAGCTGGAACAAAAACTGGCCGCCGTGCCGCCCGTTGCTGACAAGAATACGCCGGAGCGATAATCATGGATCTGTTGATCATATTGACCTATGTCGCGTTTGCATGGGCCATCTTTAAAATATTCCGTATCCCGGTAAACCAGTGGACGCTGGCGACCGCAACGTTAGGCGGCGTATTTATCGTGGCCGGCCTTATTTTATTAATGAACTATAACCACCCCTATACGTTTACAGCGCAGAAAGCGGTTATCTCAATTCCGATTACGCCGCAGGTTACAGGGGTAGTAACCGAAGTGACCGATAAAAATAACCAGCTCATTAAAAAGGGCGAAGTGTTATTTAAAATCGACCCGGGCAGGTATAAAGCGCGCGTCGATCGGCTCCAGGCCGACCTGGTGACGGCGACACACAATATTGATGTTCTGAAAGCCCAGCTTACGGAAGCACAATCGAATACCACCCGCGTCTCCGCCGAGCGTGACCGTCTGTTCAAAGACTATCAGCGTTATGTGAAAGGCAGCCGGGCGAAGGTGAATCCGTTCTCTGAAAGCGACATCGATAACGCGCGGCAAAACTACCTGGCGCAGGACGCCATGGTGAAGGCGTCGGTGGCGGAACAGGTGCAGATCCAGAGCCAGTTAGAAAGCATGTCTAACGGCGAACAGTCGCAAATCGCCTCTCTGCGCGCCCAGCTGGCCGAAGCCACCTACAACCTGGACCAGACCATCATCCGGGCGCCGAGCAACGGCTACATCACCCAGGTGCTGATTCGTCCGGGGACCTATGCGGCTTCACTGCCGCTGCGTCCGGTGATGGTGTTCATTCCTGAGCAGAAACGGCAGATTGTGGCGCAGTTCCGCCAGAACTCGTTGCTGCGTCTGAAACCGGGCGATGAAGCTGAAGTGGTATTCAACGCCCTGCCGGGCCAGGTGTTCTCTGGCAAGCTCACCAGCATTCTGCCGGTGGTGCCGGGCGGTTCTTACCAGGCGCAGTGCTCGCTGCAGTCCCTGACGGTAGTGCCGGGTACCGACGGCGTGCTGGGCACCATTGAACTGGAGCCGAACGCCGACGTGGACGCTCTGCCTGACGGTATCTATGCCCAGGTGGCGGTTTACTCCGATCACTTCTCGCATGTTTCCGTGATGCGTAAGGTCCTGTTGCGTATGACCAGCTGGATGCACTACCTCTATCTCGACCATTAATCCTCTGAAAGGCAGGCATGCGCGATGCATCGCCTGCCTTTTTTCTTTGCCTGAGCCATACTTATGCTTTTGTTGGCGGATAAGGAGCAGGCAATGAAACTCATCGGCAGTTATACCAGTCCCTTTGTACGTAAAATCTCCATTCTCCTGCTGGAGAAAGGCATCACTTTTGAATTTGTTAATGAACAGCCCTATCAGGCTGAAAGCGGTGTCGCGCAGTACAATCCCCTGGGCAAAGTCCCGGCGCTGGTAACCGATGACGGTGAACACTGGTTCGATTCCCCCATCATTGCCAGCTATATCGAACTGCTGGATATCGCCCCGGCGATGATCCCCCGTGAACCGAAAGCGGCGCTGGCTATCCGGCAAATCGAGGCGCTGGCGGATGGGATCATGGATGCGGCGTTAGCCTCCGTGCGTGAACAGGCCCGCCCGGCGGCGCAGCAATCCGAGACCGAGCTGCTGCGCCAGCGCGAGAAAATCGCTCGCAGTCTCGATCATTGTGAGCAGCTGATCCGCGACGGGAAAATTGCCACCGACAGCGTCAATCTGGCGACCATCGCCATCGCCTGCGCCATCGGCTACCTCAATTTCCGCCGGGTTTCACCGGGCTGGTGCGTCGATCGTCCGCAGCTGGTTAAGCTGGCGGAAACCCTCTTCCAGCGCGAAAGTTTCGCCCGTACCGAACCGCCAAAGGCTTGATGTCGTCGATAACACTTCCTTGCCGGACGCGGTACAATCGCTCCTGACATTGACTCCCTCTCCCGTCGGGAGGGGGGAAAATACCTAACCGTCAGGCATATTCATGACTACTCAGCACGCTCTCTACAGCCAACTCCCCGCGACCGATCGTCTGCTTCGCGATGCCCGTCTTACTGCCATTATTGCCCGGTTTGGTCACAGCCGAACGGTGGAGACCTTGCGTCTGTTACAGGACGAAGCCCGCGCCGGGATCCGCGCCGACAACCGCCTGCCAGCGTGGTGCGACGACTGGCCCCAGGAGACCGAAAAGCGGCTGGCGCAGGATGACGCCACGGGCCTGCGCCCGGTCATCAACCTGACGGGTACCGTGCTGCATACCAATCTGGGGCGCGCGCTGCTGGCAGAGGAGGCGGTTGCCGCGGTCACCCAGGCGATGCAGGTGCCAGTGACCCTGGAGTACGATCTCGACGGTGCCGGACGCGGCCACCGCGACCGCGCGCTGGCGGCGCTGCTGTGCCAGCTCACCGGGGCGGAAGATGCCTGCATTGTGAATAACAATGCTGCGGCGGTGCTGCTGATGCTGGCCGCGACGGCAAGCGGTAAAGAGGTGGTGGTCTCCCGCGGTGAGCTGGTGGAGATTGGCGGCGCGTTTCGCATCCCGGATGTGATGACCCAGGCCGGGTGCCAGCTTCGCGAGGTGGGCACCACCAACCGTACCCACGACCGGGATTACGCCGCAGCTATCAATGAAAACACCGCTCTGCTGATGAAGGTGCATACCAGTAACTACCACATCGAAGGCTTTACTCATGCCGTCGACGAAGCCGAGCTGGTGCGCATCGGACAGGAGAAAGAGGTGCCGGTGGTCGTCGATCTGGGTAGCGGTTCGCTGGTGGATCTCAGCCGCTATGGCCTGCCGAAAGAGCCGATGCCCCAGGCGCTGATTGCCGCCGGTGTCAGCCTGGTGAGCTTCTCGGGGGATAAGCTGTTAGGCGGTCCGCAGGCGGGGATTATTGTCGGTAAGCGCGAGCTGATTGCCAGATTGCAACAGCATCCACTGAAACGCGCCCTGCGGGCGGATAAAATGACCCTCGCCGCGCTGGAGGCGACCTTGCGCCTCTATCTTCATCCGGAGACGCTGGCCGAACGGCTGCCGACGCTGCGCCTGTTGAGCCGCGATGCCGCCTCCATTCACCGTCAGGGGGAGCGGCTGCTGACAGACATTGCTGCACACTACCCTGACTTCGAGGTGCGGGTGGAAGATTGCCTGTCGCAGCCGGGCAGCGGGTCGCTGCCGGTGGATCGTCTGCCCGGCGCGGCACTGACCTTTACCCCGCGCGACGGGCGCGGCGGCCAGCTGGATGCGCTGGCATTGCGCTGGCGCTCGCTGCCCGTGCCGGTGCTCGGACGGATCAAGGACGGGCGCCTGTGGCTGGATTTACGTTGCCTGGAAGATGAAGCACTGTTTCTGGAGATGTTGTTGAAATGATTATTGCCACTGCCGGTCATGTTGACCATGGCAAAACGACGTTGTTGCAGGCGATCACCGGCGTCAACGCCGACCGACTGCCGGAAGAGAAAAAGCGCGGTATGACCATCGATCTGGGTTATGCCTACTGGCCGCAGCCGGATGGCCGGGTGCTGGGGTTTATTGACGTGCCGGGGCACGAAAAGTTTTTATCCAACATGCTGGCGGGGGTGGGCGGTATCGATCACGCCCTGCTGGTGGTGGCCTGTGATGACGGGGTGATGGCGCAGACGCGCGAGCATCTGCAGATCCTCAGTCTGACCGGCAACCCGCAGCTGACGGTGGCGCTGACCAAAGCCGATCGCGTCGATGAGGAGCGGGTGGAGGCGGTGCGCGAGGAGGTGCTGGCGACCCTGCTCGATTATGGCTTCGCGGATGCCACGCTGTTTGTCACCGTCGCCACCGAAGGGCGGGGGATCGATGCCCTGCGCGATCATCTGCAACAGCTCCCTGAGCGCGCCCATGCTGACCATCACCGTTTTCGGCTGGCTATCGACCGTGCCTTTACCGTGAAAGGGGCGGGGCTGGTGGTGACCGGCACGGCGCTGTCTGGCGAGGTGCGGGTGGGTGACAGCCTGTGGCTGACCGGGGTTAACAAGCCGGTACGTATTCGCGGGTTGCACGCGCAGAATCAGCCTGTCGAACAGGCGCACGCCGGACAGCGTATTGCCCTGAACCTGGTGGGTGATACGGAAAAAGCTGAGCTGAACCGCGGCGACTGGCTGCTGGCCGGGACGCCGCCGGAGCCGGCCACGCGGGTGATTGTCTCCCTGCAGAGCGATGTACCGCTCGCGCAGTGGCAGCCGCTGCATATTCACCATGCCGCCAGCCACGTGACGGGACGTGTCTCGCTGCTGGAGGGGGCGCTGGCGGAGCTGGTCTTTGACACCCCTCTGTGGCTGGCCGACAACGATCGGCTGGTGCTGCGCGATATTTCTGCCCGCGTCACCCTGGCCGGGGCGCGGGTCGTGACGCTTAATCCCCCGCGTCGCGGAAAGCGTAAGCCGGAGTACCTGAACTGGCTGGCGACGCTTGAGACGGCGACGGATGACCGCAGCGCCCTGCTGGCGCACCTGGAGCGTGGGGCGATGAATCTGGATGACTTTGGCTGGGCACGCCAGCTCAGCGGAGAAGGACTGCGTCAGCTGACGCAGCAGCCGACGTTCATCCAGGCCGGAAACAGTCTGTTAAACACCCCGGTTGCCGCACGCTGGCAGCGTAAAATTCTCGATGTGCTGGCAATCTATCATCAGCAGCATCAGGATGAACCTGGCCCCGGGCGCGAGCGCCTGCGTCGCATGGCGCTGCCGATGGAGGATGAAGCCCTGGTGCTGCTGCTGATCGAGCGGATGCGCGAGAGCGGGGAGCTACACAGCTACCACGGCTGGCTGCATCTGCCGGATCATAAAGCGGGCTTTACCCCGGAGCAGCAGGCCGTCTGGCAAAAAGCGCAGGCGCTGTTCCGCGACGACCCCTGGTGGGTACGCGACCTGGCGCGTGAAACCGCCACTGACGAACAGACCATGCGTCAGGTGCTGAAGCATGCGGCGCAGCAGGGGCTGATCACCGCGATCGTCAAAGACCGTTACTATCGCCACGATCGCATCGTCACCTTTGCGAATCTGATCCGGGCGCTGGATAGCGAGCGCGGCTCCACCTGCGCGGCGGATTTCCGCGATCGGCTGAACGTCGGGCGTAAACTGGCGATCCAGATCCTGGAGTATTTCAACCGCATTGGCTTTACCCGCCGTCGCGGTAACGATCATCTCCTGCGTGACGCGCAGCTCTTTACCGGCGAGTCGCCGCAGCCTTAAGTCTCGCTTCTGGCAAGTTTCTGTTTTGCCAGCCATACGGCTCCCAGCCTGCCCGCCTGGTTACCCAACTGGCAGGGCAGGATGGGCACCTGCAGCGCCTCCCACTCTTCAAAGGTCTGCAGGTGTCTGTCGAGCAGCTTATAAATTTTCTCCTGCTCGCTGATGCCGCCGCCAATCAGCACCACCTGCGGATCAAACATGGAGATGACGCTGTAGACTCCGCGGGCCAGAAACAGGGCCCACTCTTCGACGGCTTCGCGCAGATGCAGGTCGTTCTCCATACGCTCGAACAGCTCTTCGCCTTTCGGCATCTCCTCTTCGGAGACGGCCAGCGCCCGGCGGCAGGTCTCCATCAGCCCTTTGGCCGAGGCGACGATATGCATCCCTTCGCCGTTCTTGCCGACCGGGATCACCCCGAATTCCCCGGCGCGGTGGTGCGAGCCGCGCCAGAGATCGCCCTCCACCACAATGCCGCCGCCGATCCCGGTACCGAGCGTAATGCAGACAAAGTTTTCATATTCACGCCCCGCGCCGCGCCAGCGTTCGCCCAGCGCAGCGCAGTTGGCGTCATTCTCGGCGATAACCGGCAGGTCCGTCAGCTCTGAGAAAAGTGCATACAGGTTGACGTTGTCCAGATAGTCGAGCGCGCCCGCCTTTGCGGCTTCGCCGGTATGGGTATTGATGTGGCCAGGAAAACTCACGCCGATAGCCGCGATCTCGTGTTCATTCTGGTAAGCCTCGACCACCTCGCGCCACTGTTGCTTAAAGCTCTCCTCATCCTCTGGGGTATCAAACTGATCGGTGGCGATTTCGTTGCCGTTCTCGTCGATCACGCCGTGTTTAATGTGGGTTCCGCCCACGTCAAAGCCGATAAAAAGCCGCATTTATCCTTACCTCCGCCCGGGTTGTGCGCTTTAAGTATGGCTCAGCGCCGAAAACCAAACGTAAAGTAAGGTAATGCGTGAAGGGGCTCGCAAAGCAGGCGACGACTGGCGATGTTTTCACCGCCGCGGTCTACCTTTGAAAGACACTACACACAAGGAGACAGTCATGACGAATAACCCTCCATCAGCACGTATCCTGCCTGGCGAATATGGTTTTCCTCTCAAACTTAAAGCCCGTTATGACAACTTTATCGGCGGCGACTGGGTTCCTCCGGCCGACGGCGACTATTATCAGAACCTCACCCCGGTGACCGGCCAGCCGCTGTGCGAGATCGCCAGCTCCGGGAAACGCGATATCGACCTGGCGCTGGATGCCGCCCATAAAGCGAAAGAGAAGTGGGCGCACACCTCGGTACAGGATCGCGCGGCGATCCTGTTCAAAATCGCCGATCGTATGGAGCAGAATCTGGAGCTTTTAGCCACGGCGGAAACCTGGGACAACGGTAAACCGATCCGCGAAACCATGGCCGCCGACGTGCCGCTGGCTATCGACCATTTCCGCTACTTCGCCTCCTGTATTCGTGCGCAGGAAGGGGGGATCAGCGAGGTGGACAAAGATACCGTGGCCTATCACTTCCATGAGCCGCTGGGTGTGGTCGGACAGATCATTCCGTGGAACTTCCCGCTGTTGATGGCCGCCTGGAAAATGGCGCCCGCGCTGGCGGCAGGCAACTGTGTGGTACTGAAACCGGCGCGCTTAACCCCGCTGTCGATCCTGCTGCTGATGGAAGTGGTGGGCGACCTGCTCCCGCCGGGTGTCGTGAACGTGGTCAACGGCGCGGGCGGGGAGATTGGTGAATATCTGGCGACCTCCAAACGGATCGCCAAGGTGGCCTTTACCGGCTCCACCGAAGTGGGCCAGCAGATCATGCAGTACGCCACCCAGAACATCATCCCGGTCACGCTGGAGCTGGGCGGAAAATCCCCGAACATCTTCTTCGCCGATGTGATGGATGAAGAGGATGCCTTCTTTGACAAGGCGCTGGAAGGATTTGCGCTTTTTGCCTTCAACCAGGGTGAAGTCTGTACCTGTCCAAGCCGGGCGCTGGTGCAGGAGTCCATTTACGAACGCTTTATGGAGCGCGCCATCCGCCGCGTGGAGTCGATCCGCAGCGGTAACCCGCTGGACAACGGTACCCAGATGGGGGCCCAGGTCTCGCACGGACAGCTGGAGACGATCCTCAACTACATTGATATCGGGAAGAAAGAGGGGGCGGACATCTTAACCGGCGGGCGGCGCAAGATGCTGGACGGGGAGCTGAAAGAGGGTTACTACCTGGAGCCGACCATCCTGTCCGGTAAAAATAACATGCGCGTCTTCCAGGAGGAGATCTTTGGCCCGGTGCTGGCGGTGACCACCTTCAAAACCATGGAGGAGGCGCTGGAGCTGGCCAACGATACACAGTATGGCCTGGGCGCAGGCGTCTGGAGCCGCAACGGCAATCTGGCCTATCAGATGGGACGCGGGATCCAGGCAGGACGCGTATGGACCAACTGCTATCACGCTTATCCGGCCCATGCCGCGTTTGGCGGATATAAACAGTCAGGTATTGGCCGCGAAACGCACAAGATGATGCTGGAACATTACCAGCAGACCAAGTGCCTACTGGTGAGCTACTCCGACAAGCCGCTCGGGCTGTTCTGACCCTTCAGCGCAGGTCGCCGCTGGGTGGCCTGCGCTATCTGCTTACGCAGGGTATTCAGCACGCCGTCGAGTACATACTGCACCCGCCACGGTTGATAGTCACGTTTACGGAAGATAGCCACCAGATCCAGCCACCACTCCTCCTGATGCGCGAAGCAGGGCACCAGAACACCCTGTTCGATCTCTTTCTGCAGGCTCTGTTTGGGCGCAAAAACGATCCCCAGATGATTGCGCGCCAGCTCCAGCGCCGTCTGGGTGTTGTCGCAAATATAGTTCCCGGTGACTTTATAGTCATGTATCTGATTGCTGTGATTCGCGCGGAAACGCCAGATGTTGGCATCGTCGATAACCATTGAATCAATAAGAATGCAGGAGTGGTTAATTAAATCCTCAGGATAACTAATAGGATGCTTTTTAATATATTCCGGGGTGGCGAAAGCGGTAACCGAATATTTGGTTAAGGTCGTGGCGACCAGACTTTCATCTTTGGGTTGGGCATAGGTAATTAAAATATCACAATCGTCGGGGAACACGACGCCTTCGAGAAACTCGCTGCCATTCAGGTTATAGGTTTTCAGGCTAATGCGAATATCGCCAATATTGTCGATCTCATGAATCACATGGCGGGCCAGCCAGGTAATGATACCCGTTGGCCCGTAAATAGTCACTTTACCGCGTTTTTCATGCTTATAATCTGCAATAAAATTAACCAGTTGTTCGTTCTTTTCCAGCGAAGCGTTGATAAAGGGCAGCAGCGACTGGCCAAACTGGGTCAGCGCCAGGTGACGGGTGGTGCGCTCGAAAATCTTCAGCCCGACGCGAGTTTCGAAATCCGAGAGATATTTACTGACGTTGGCCTGGGCCATACCCAACAACGCGGCAGCATCTCCAATGCTGTGAGTGGCGGCAATGACGGAAATAATTTTTAATTCGCGCGGTTTGATTTGCAGCTTGTGCATTGCCTGATGCTCATCTATATGAATTTATATATAATATTATACAAATATCAAAATTGCATTGCGATTTTTGTAACCATTATTATGCGCCGGGTCGCAGGAAATTTAATGGATTACAAACAATGACGTTTAAAAAGAGTTTACTCATCGCCACGGTTTTATTTGCGGCTGCTCCCGCAATGGCGGATGAATTTTCAGTTGGCGCGGGCGCCGTTTTTAATGAGTCACCGTATAAAGGTTATAACGAGAATGTTTTCGCTGTTCCATTAATGCACTACGAAGGGGAACATTTTTACGTGCGTCAGGCTACCGGCGGCTGGATTGTCTGGAAAGATGCCAAAAACGAACTCAGCCTGACCGCCTCCTGGATGCCGCTGCACTTTGATCCGGACGATAACGACGACTCTGCGATGAAGCAGCTGGACGAGCGCAAAGCCTCCGCGATGCTGGGCGGCGCCTATTATCACCATGAAAGCTGGGGTAGCCTGAAGTTGGCGATTGCCGCCGATGCGATGGATGAGAGCGGCGGCGTGATGGGCGAAATCTCTTATTTCCGCCCGTTCCGCATGGCGCGCCTGACCCTGACGCCATCGGTGGGGGTCTTTTACTACGATGAAAGCTTCAACGATTACTACTACGGCGTCTCGCAGAAAGAGTCCCGTCGCAGCGGTTTAAAGCAGTACAACGCAGGCGAAACCGTGACCCCTTATGTGGGTGTGGCAGCTAAATACCCGCTGACACAGAATCTCTCTCTGAATGCCAGCGCCGTCTATACCGTGCTGCCTGACGATGTGAAAAACAGCCCGATGATCGACCGTGACGACAGCTTCGCGCTGATGACCGGTCTCTCCTGGACGTTTTAAGGTAGTAAAAATCAGCCCTCTGAGATGAGGGCTGATTCTGTTTTCCGGCTTTAGCGTGCGGCGTTCGCCTCATCCACCCAGATCCGCATCTCCCCTTCGCCCCGGTTAGCCCAGCTAAACCACGGAATAAAGGTCAGCGTCTGCGCCTGTTGCGTGGCGGAGGCACGATCGTACTGCCACAGCGGTTGGTGTTCAGCGTCCGCGGCGTGGCGGGCATACCCTTGCGTCTGGATCAGCATCTTATGGGCAAAAATCCCTTTGCCTTCAACGAGTCTGAATTCGCTGTCGGCTGGCAGGGTAAGGTTGTGCAGCCCCGCGCCGTTATCCGCCTCTTCAAGACAGTAGACCAGTGGCCCGCGCTGCAAAGCCACTTTTCCGGCCTGCTGGCGCACCTGCGGATTACCGTAAACCCGGCGGACCGGCATCGGCAGGGTTAACACCAGCTTATCGCCTTCCTGCCAGCGGCGGGTCAGGTAGATATAGCCCTGACGCATCTCACCCGTGATGGGTTTGCCATTCAGCGTGAGCTGTGGATTGTCGCACCAGTCCGGCGCACGTAAGGCCAGGGTATAGTCGACGTCCACCGAGGAGGCGATTTCGATGACGACCTGCTCCTGCCACGGGTAGTTGCCGCTGATCCGCAGCTGCAACTCCTGCTCACCCACCGGGAAAGCCATGCTGTTGCCGATGTAGAGGTTGATAAACAGGGCATCGTCGCGAACGGTATAGATGTAGTGACCAATCGAGGCCAGAACGCGGGCGATGTTTGGCGGGCAGCAGGCGCAGCCGAACCAGCGCTGGCGAACCGGCTTCACGTGATCGTAGACATGGTTAAATTTCAGCGTCTTCGGATGCACTTCCAGCGGGTTGACGTAGAAGAAGTGTTTCCCGTCCAGCGCCATGCCGCCAAGCACGGTGTTGTACAGCGCCCGCTCCATAACGTCGGCGTACTGGCTGTTGGCTTCCATTTCCAGCATGCGACGGGCAAACATCATCAGGCCGATGGAGGCGCAGCTTTCAGCATAGACGGTGTCGTTCGGCAGATCGTAATCGCTGCTGAAGGCTTCGCCGCTGCTCTGGGAACCAATCCCGCCGGTGATATAGAGCTGGCGCTGGGCCATGTTATTCCACAGGCGCAGGCAGTCCTGGCGTTTACTCTCATCCTGACTTAAACGGGCCAGGTGCGCGACGCCGGTCATCAGATAGACGAAACGCACCGCATGACCAATCGCCGTTTGCTGTTCCGCCAGCGGCTGATGCGCCTGGCTGTAGGCTTTATCCTGTACCATCCACGCCGGGCCGTAGGTGTTCCAGTACGAGGTTTTGCCCCGCTTTTCATATTCGATGTCGTAGAAGTGCGGCTGGGTGCCACGCGCTTCAACGAAATATTTCGCCAGCGCCAGGTAGCGCGGCTCCTGGGTGACATCAAACAGGCGCATCAGCGCCAGCTCGATCTCCGGGTGGCCGGGATAGC
Source organism: Leclercia sp. LSNIH1 (assembly GCF_002902985.1). Lineage (NCBI taxonomy): Bacteria > Pseudomonadati > Pseudomonadota > Gammaproteobacteria > Enterobacterales > Enterobacteriaceae > Leclercia > Leclercia sp. LSNIH1. The sequence goes on from NZ_CP026167.1 coordinate 1,103,980, forward strand.
CGTGTAGCTGCTGCTCGCCCGGACCAAAAACGCTGTCGATATGGTCGGCCAGCTTACAGACCACCTCCAGCAGACGGCGTTTGCCGGTGCCCTGGAACCAGGCTACGCCCGCTTCAATCATATGCCCGGCGCAGTAAAGCTCGTGGCACTCCGCCAGGTTTGTCCAGCGCTCCTCCGGCGCTTTTACCGTAAACCAGGTATTGAGATAGCCATCGTCGCACTGCGCGGCGGCTACCAGCTCAATCACCTCATCGGCGGTTTTTTCCAGCTCCGCGTCGGGCTTCTGGCACAGCGACCAGGCGACCGCCTCCAGCCATTTCGCCACGTCGCTGTCCTGAAAGACCATCCCGTAGAATTCACCATTTTGCTGACCCGCCGCGATGCGAAAGTTGCTGATGGCATGGCTCGGTTCCGCCTCCTCAATGCGATCGTTCAGGGCATCCCACTGGTAGGGGATGACCACATCGCGCACCAGCTGTTGATACTGACCCAGAAACGGGTCGCTGATTTTCAGTTTATGCAGGTCGGGTTCCATTATGGACATCATGTTCTCCTCAGGCGTGAGCGTGACGCTGGCGCAGGTCGGTGGCAATGCGCGTCATCATCGGGTTATTGAGTCGGCACTTGCGGATCGCCAGCGCCAGCAGCAGATGGAAAAGGGCGGGCAGCAGAGTCTCCATGGCGGTAATGCCCTGTAATGAGGCGGGCGTCTGGTTGCCTGCGCCCGGCTGGTAGGCGACGAAAATAAACACCAGGCTGATGATCCCGGCGCTGGAAGCCCAGGCCAGCTTGATGAAAAAGAGGTTAAAGGCGAAGTTCATGCCGGAGGAGCGTACGCGGGTTTTCCACTCGCCGTAGTCGTCAGCAAAGGCCATCAGTGCGAAGTGCAGCGGCAGGGTAAAGCCGAGGATCACGCCGTTCGCCAGAATGACCACCAGCCACAGAGTCTGGTAAGCCGGGCCGCCGGGCAGGAACCACATCCCCACCGCCAGGGCTGCCAGCACCAGGTTGGTGTAGTAGTAGAGTTTGACGGTGTCGCTGCGACGTGACAGCAGGTTAACGATCACCGCGCCCAGAATAGAGGCAAAGGTCACCATCGTGAAGAAGAGCGAGGTGTAGGCGGTGCTCCCTTCCAGCACGTAAGTGATGAAATACATGTAGCCGCCGCCACGAATGTTGAAGACGTTAATCAGCAGGAAAGACATCACCAGCATCAGCAGCAGCTGGTCGTTGTTACGCAGACCGGCGAGGTGCTCCTTAAGGGTAAATTTTCCCATCATCGCCAGCGGTACGCGCTCGCGAACCCAGAAGAAGCAGCACAGGAACATCACCACCGCAATGGCGCACAGCACACCCACGCCGAACTGATATCCCTGCGCCACGTTGCCCTGACCGAGAAGTTCAACCAGCCACGGCAGGCCAACGGAGACCAGAAAACCGGCCACGCCGCACAATACAAAACGCCATGACTGGCAGGAGATCACTTCGCTGTGGCGGGTGGTCATGGTGTTGATCAGCGCGCAATAGGGCACGTTGATGGCGGTATAGCCCACCGAGAGCAGCAGATAGGTGCCGAAGGCCCAGGCGATTTTAACTCCCATGCCCGCCTCCGGCACGGTGAAGGTCAGCACGCCGATAATGCCAATCGGCAGGGCGACCCACAGCTGCCAGGGGCAAAAGCGTCCCCAGCGGCTCTGGGTACGGTCGGCGATGATCCCCATCACCGGGTCGGATATCGCGTCGAAGATGCGCAGGGCGATAAACAGCGTGCCGACCAGCGCCGGGGTTAAACCAAAGACATCGGTATAGAAAAAAGTGAGAAAGTTCATGATCAAACAGGTGATCACCGTGCCGCCAGCATCACCCAGGCCGTAGCCTATTTTTTCTCGCACCGTCAGGCGATCGTTGATGGCCTGCTGAGCGATCTCTGTCTGTGTAATCGGGGTGGAAGTCATGAGGTAACTCCTCGGGTTATTGAATTTTTTATGTTGTTTTGCAGAGTACCTGACTAATTTTGCACTGTTCCCTGGGGGCAACAAGGGAAGGGAAAAGTATAAAAAGGTGAGGATTCCGACCTTGTGCGTAAAATGTGATTTTGATCGGGACGAATGGCAAATAGCTGTTAATAATCAGGGATAAAGAGAGAAAATTGGCTCATAAATAGCGAGAAATTGAATAACCATGCTCGAATTATCCATAGCGCTTCCGATCAGGGTGCAGAATGGCGGCTATTTTATCTCCCGGGGCGTCGGGCGACATCCGGCGCGCAGGCTCGACTCCTGGGAGGTCATCTTTGTGGAAAAGGGGACATTAACGATCCAGGAGGATACGACGCTGTTTGAGGTCCATGCTGGAGAAAGTCTGCTCCTGTGGCCCCACCGCCGACACAAGGGGATTGAAGATTTTCCTGCCGATTTACGCTTTTACTGGCTGCATTTTGAAGTTCACGAGCAGGCCGCGCCGTCATCCCTGAGTACGCTGCTGTCGGTGCAGCAGCACGGCAAAACCGGCGATCCGCAGGCGATGATTGCCCTGTTCCGGCAATTTCTGACCGAACAGGAGAAGCTCCAGCGCAGCCCGGCGCTGGAATTTATTCTGCTGCTGATCCTGCAACAGCTCTCAGTCATGCCCGGGCAGGAGCTCGCCCCGGACGAAGCGGGCGTCAGCCTGGCGTGGAAGGCGCGGCAGCTGATCAGCACGCAGTTTCACCGGCCGCTCTCCACGTCGCAGCTTGCCCGGGAGCTGCACTGCAACGCCGATTATCTGGGGCGGGTGTTTCGTCGGGTCTTTCATCTGACGCTCACCGAGGCTATCCACCGTCAGCGCGTCAGGGCCGCGGAGAAGTTACTGCTTAATGATGCCGTGTCGCTCAAGGAGGTGGCGGTGCGCTGCGGGTTTAACGACACCGGATATTTCCGGCAAATTTTTCGTAAGCATACCGGGTTAACGCCCGGCGTCTGGAAGCGCCGCTACTGCAAGGAGCACATCAATTCCGCCTGAGCGCTGTGGCAAATGGCCAGTATTCGCGGCAGGACGCACAAAAGTGACTTTTTGCCCCGTCTGATCAAAGCGCGTGCCCTGAACACTCTGGCAACCTGACTTTTTCAACAAGGATGGAGCAGGCGATGAACTCGTTTATTGTTGCGGACCCGGCGAAATGTATTGGCTGTCGCACCTGCGAAGTGGCCTGCGTGGTATCGCACCAGGAGAACCAGAATTGTGCCGCTGTGACGGCAAAGACCTTTACCTCCCGCATCCGGGTGGTGAAAGGCGGGACGTTCACTACGGCGGTCACCTGCCACCAGTGTGAAGATGCCCCCTGCGCCAACGTCTGCCCGATGCAGGCGATCCAGCGTGAGCAGGGGGTATGGCGGGTAGAGCAACAGCGCTGTATCGGCTGTAAAAGCTGCATGATTGCCTGCCCGTTCGGGGCGATGCAGGTGACGGGAGAGGCAGAAGCGGTGCAGGCGCTGAAGTGCGACCGTTGCGCGCACCGCGAAGGTGGACCCGCCTGCGTGGAGGCCTGTCCAACCCGCGCGTTAAGTTGCGTCGATCCTGCCAGATTACGTGCCGAACGGCTGCGTTATCTGGCATAAATCATTACTGACCGTTTTCCCGCCAGGCGAGGTCGATCTCCTCGGCGAGGATCTTCACACCCGCTTCGATTTTTTCTGGGTCCGGGACATAGTTCATGCGCATGCACTGGTGGGTGTGCGGCCATGGCTTGTCCAGCCCCGGGAAGAAATAATCCCCCGGCACCATCAATACACCGCGCTTTTTCAGACGCTGATAGAGCAGTTCGGTGGTGATCGGCAGATCCTTAAACCACAGCCAGAGGAAAATTGCCCCTTCGGGTTTGTGGATCAGACAGCGCTCTTCCGGGAGATAGCGGCGGATAGTCGCAATGGTCTCCTGGACGCGCTGATAGTAGAAGGGCTTAATCACCTCGTTGGACAGGCGCAGCAGATCGTTGCGCTTAATCATCTCGCACATCATTGCCGGGCCGATCCCGCCAGGGGAGAGGCTGATGATGCCGTTCATGTTGGTAATGGCGGTGATAATTTTCTCATTGGCGATGATAATCCCGCAGCGGCTACCCGGCAGACCCAGCTTGGAGAGGCTCATGCACAGCACAATGTTCGGGTTCCACAGCGGACGCGCTTCGCTGAAGATAATGCCCGGGAAGGGGACCCCGTAGGCGTTATCGATCACCAGCGGAATATCATGCTGGTTCGCCAGCGCATCCAGCTTAATCAGCTCTTCATCGGTGATGACGTTGCCGGTCGGGTTGGTGGGGCGCGAGACGCAGATCATCCCGGTCTCTTCGCCAATATGCAGATGCTCAAAATCGACGTGATATTTGAACTGGCCTTCCGGCAGTAGCTCGATGTTCGGGCGCGCGGCGACGAAAAGATCGTCCTCAAGGCCGGAGTCGGCATAACCGATGTACTCCGGCGTCAGCGGGAAGAGCACTTTTTTGGTGGTGCCGTCGGCACGTCGTCCCGCGAAGAGGTTAAATAAGTAGAAAAACGCGCTCTGGCTGCCATTTGTCAGAGCAATGTTCTGTGGATCAATCTCCCAGCCGAGGGTGTCGCGCAGCATCTCAGCCAGGGCAGCAAGCAGCTCGGTTTTGCCCTGTGGGCCGTCGTAATTGCACAGCGCATCTCTGGCTTTGCCATTTTCCAGCATGTCCGCGAGGAGCGTCTGAAAATAGGCGTTCATCTCAGGGATTTGTGCCGGGTTACCGCCGCCGAGCATGATGGCGCCCGGTGTGCGCAGCCCGTCGTTGAGATCCTCCATCAGGCGGGTAATGCCTGAATGGCGGGTGAATTTGTCGCCGAAAAGTGAAAAAGTCATAGCAGGTGATCTGTCGAGCGTGTTCTAAGTGTGGCTCACCATAACGCTACAACTGCGCAGGTGCAAATCAGCGTCGAAACGAAGATGTGTGACTTTATGTTGTTAGTTTGCTATCAGGTAGCAATTTATCCTGCACCCCTCTCCCGTAGGAGAGGGATTTTGCCCCAGCCGATCAGCGATTACCCGCCCACACCACCATCACCTTGTCGCCCTGATGCTCGCGGACAAAGCCGTAGCCCTGAGGCATCGTCAGCGTGGTTTGTCTGCCTTCACCGATCGCCGGATGGCGGGCGCGGAACTGCCCGAGCCGCTGCCAGTGGGCGACGTTTGCAGCCTGCGAGCCGTTGATATCCTGCCAGTTCATGTCCGATCGCGTGCCCTGTAAGGGATCGGAGCCCGTCGGGCCGAACGGTCTTGCAGATTCATCGCCATAAAAGATCTGTACGCTGCCCGGCGCCAGCAACAGCAGCTCTGCCGCACGCTGGTCACCCTCGCGGAACAGACGGGTATCGTGAGAGGAGAGATAGCTCAGGACGTTAAAGCTCTGCAGCTTTTCCGCCATCTGCTGCCAGGTCAGGTCAATGTCCGCCAGACAATCTACCGCTTTGGCCGCCTGCTCCTGGTAATCAAAATTGATCATCGCATCGAAGCCGTGACGGTAGTAATCGCTCTGCATTACCCCGTGCCCCCAGGATTCACCGGTCATCCAGAACGGGGCATCGTCGAGTTTTTTCTCCGGGTTGGCCGCTTTCCATGCTTTAAGGGCATCGCTGGCCTGGTCTTTCAGCTGCTGCCAGCCCGCCAGCTCAACATGCTTGGCGGTATCAACGCGGAAACCGTCGATGCCGTATTCACGCACCCACTGACTCAGCCAGTGGGTGAGGTAATCCCGGGGCGTGTAACCGTCAATGGCCTTCGCCCGGGTGTCGGGCTTGTGGCGATAAAAATTCGGTAAGCCTGATGGGGTGGTCGATTCCGTCTTCAGGTCCGGCAGGAAGGCCAGCGACATGGTCAGATCGTCGAAGCCGGGGTTGTCATAATCGCCGATATCGGTGCGTACCCACTTCTTGCCCCACCAGTTTTCCCAGCCCGCTTTATCGCTGAAGTTGATGTAGTCATTAAAGCTGTGCCAGCTCTGTCCGATGCCCGGTTTCCAGTCAGTCCAGCGTTCGCCCAGGGTTTTCTTCAGCTCTTCGCCCTGCAGATAGAGCGATCCGAACTGGTACGCCTGCATGTCCGCCAGCGTCGCGTAACCGGTGTGGTTCATCACCACGTCAAACAGGATGCGGATCCCCCGGCGGTGAGCTTCATCCACCAGCTGACGTAAATCATCCTCCGTACCCATGTTGGCATCGAGCCGGGTCCAGTCCTGGGTGTAATAGCCGTGATAGGCGTAATGGGGGAAATCGCCTTTCGTTCCGCCCCCGACCCAGCCGTGGATCTGCTCCAGCGGGGAGCTGATCCACAGGGCGTTAACGCCAAGCTGTTGCAGATAATCCAGTTTGCTGGTGAGTCCTTTCAGGTCGCCGCCGTGGAAGGTGCCGATCTCCTGCATGCCATCTTTATGGCGCCCGTAGCTGTTGTCATTGGCCGGATCGCCATTCTCAAACCGGTCGGTGAGAACAAAATAGACGGTGGCGTTTTGCCAACTGAACGGGGCGGGCTTGTCCTTTTCTGCCCGCTCAAGTAACAGCAGGCCGTTGCTCCCCGGTGCGGGTTGCAGGGTAATTTTACCCTGCTGCACCGTCGCGGTCTGTTTGCTGTAAAAATCACGCACCACGCTCCCTTCCGGGAAGGTATTGCTGACATCGAGCGTCAACGGTTTGCCGTCCCATTTGGGACACTGGCGCACTACCGATGCCACCGCCTGTTCGTTGGCGCTGGCAACGGTCAACATCAGCGTTGGCGTGCCGGAGCGGGTATCAATTCGTGCCTGATAATCCCCGTCGCGGAAGATGCGCCACTGCGCCGGATCGCCTTCGCACGGCTTCAGTGACATCATCTCGTTGAGTTTTATGGCGTTGGTGGGTTGCCAGCACGCCTTGTCAAAACTCAACGTCAGCGGGCGGGTACCCTTCGTCAGCTTTGCCTGTGCCGTGAAGACGCCCGTTCCTTCAGCGGTAAAGGCTGGAAAGCCGGGGGCGGACCAGTCGGCGCTGGCCAGTGCAGGCAAGAACAGAAGAGCGAGAGCAGAACGTTTCATACCATTTTCCTGTCACAGCATTTTGCTCAGTTTGCCATCTATTCTAGTGGGCAAACTCATCCCCTGGCGCTATCGCGCAGGGAGGAGCAACGAGGGTGAGTGATCTCACGCTAAGTACGCTATTTAACTGCGATATTGAGCACGTTTTCGCGAGAATGATGCTGAAACGCGCAGATTCCAGGTGACAGGGTTTCAGATTTGGACTATTTCTAATGGTGCTCTTCTCGTCTATTTTTGCTAGGATTTGAGATTCGCCTCTCAATTTTGGAAAAAAATAAGGTGTTGGAATGTTTCTATCCGACCAGGAGACCTAATGATATCGACTCCCATTCGACGATATGGGGCTGCGATACTCATGTTACTCACCACGGCATTTTCTGGTGGGGTGCTTGCAAAGACGCACACGGATACAACGAGTAAGAAAGCCCACGTCATAAAGACGACAGCAAGTAGTAAGGTTAGCAGTAAACAAGAGTATTCTCGCAATAGTGCAAAGAGTAGTTCACTTCCTGATTTGCGAAAATACCCTTCCGGAACACCAAGGAAAAAAGCGTTTCTCCGGACGGTAATGCCTTACATTACAAGTCAAAATGCCGCGATTACGGCGGATCGTAACTGGCTTATTTCCAAGCAGTACGACAGCCGCTGGTCGCCGTCCGAGCGTGCGCGCCTGAAAGAGATAGCCAAAAACTATAAAGTGAGCTGGAACGGGAACACACGTCGTGTACCGTGGAACACCTTGCTTGAGCGTGTGGATATCATCCCAGGCAGCATGGTCGCAACGATGGCAGCAGCCGAAAGTGGCTGGGGTACCTCTAAGCTGGCTCGTAGCAATAACAACCTGTTTGGCATGAAATGTGCGAAAGGTCGTTGTAACAATGCGCCGGGCAAAGTGAAAGGTTACTCGCAGTTTGAATCGGTAAAAGATTCCGTGAATGCGTATGTTGTTAACCTGAACACGCATCCGGCCTATAAATCCTTCCGTAAGTCGCGTGCGCAGCTGCGTAAAGCAGATCAGGAAGTGACGGCGAGCACGATGATCCACAAGCTGAAAGGTTACTCAACCCAGGGCCAACGCTATAACAACTATCTGTTTGCGATGTACCAGGATAACCAGCGCTTAATTGCCGCTCATATGTAATCTTAAAAAAAGGCCTTCCATCCGGAAGGCCTTTTTTATTTATATCAGTACTTCACTGTAGCGATCGCGATACTCTTTCGGCGTGGTGTCATACTCTTTTTTAAAGACCGAATAGAAATACTGCAACGACGGATAACCGCACATCTGGGAAATCTCATTAATGGAGAGCGAGGTCGAAATCAGCAGGCTGCGGGCTTTCTCCAGTTTCTCTGCATGGATAACCGCATGGATCGTCTCGCCCACCTCTTCTTTAAAGCGCTTCTCCAGATTTGAACGCGAAATCCCTACCGCATCCAGCACCTGATCCACTTTGATGCCTTTGCAGGCGTGGTTACGAATGTAGTGCATGGCCTGAATGACGGCAGGGTCGTTCAGCGAGCGGTAATCCGTTGAGCGTCGCTCCACCACACGAACCGGTGGCACCAGCAGACGTTGCAGGGGAAGATTTTCGTTATCCAGCAGCCGGTGCAGCAGCTTGGCCGCCTGATAGCCCATCTGACGTGTTCCCTGCGCCACGGACGACAGCGCCACGCGTGACAGGTAGCGGGTGAGCTCTTCATTATCGATCCCGATGACGCACAGCTTCTCCGGCACCGGAATATGCAGATGTTCGCACACCTGCAGCACGTGCCGGGCGCGGGCATCGGTCACGGCGATAATGCCGGTCTGCGGCGGCAGGGTTTGCAGCCAGTCGGCGAGACGGTTCTGCGCGTGCTGCCAGTTTTCCGGGGCCGTTTCCAGCCCCTGATAAACCACGCCGCGATACTTCTCCTTTGCGACCAGCTGACAGAAAGCATATTCCCGTTCCGCCGCCCAGCGTTTTCCGCTGGAGGTGGGCAAACCATAAAAGGCGAAGCGGTGAACCCCTTTTTCTTTGAGATGTAGAAACGCGCTCTCTACCAGGGCGTGGTTGTCGGTGGCGATATAGTGAACGGCAGGGTAGTGTTCCGGCTGGTGGTAAGAGCCGCCGACGCCGACGATGGGGACGTCGACATCGACCAGCAGTTGCTGGATAACGGCGTCGTCAAAATCCGCGATGACGCCGTCGCCCAGCCAGTCTTTGATATTTTCGATTCGCGTGCGGAAATCTTCTTCGATGAAAATATCCCACTCGGATTGCGACGCCTGCAAATATTCCCCAACGCCCTCGACGACCTGACGGTCATAAGCTTTGTTGGCATTGAATAACAACGTAATGCGGTGACGCTTCTCAAACATGGCGCTATTTTTCCAGTATCAGTGACAGATGAAAAGGCATCCTCAGGCGCGCCGTTTGGTAGCGGAATCCATCCATACCGCCAGCAACAAAATGGCACCCTTGACGATATACTGCCAGAATGTCGGGACGTCCATCATACTCATTCCGTTATCCAGCGACGCCATAATAAATGCCCCCATAACTGCCCCTGCGACGCTACCGACACCTCCGGCAAGACTGGTTCCGCCGATGACACAGGCGGCGATGGCATCGAGTTCGGCAATATTCCCGGCAGACGGCGAGCCCGCACCCAGACGCGAGCTTAAGATCAGGCCCGCTACGGCAACCATCAGGCCATTAATGGCAAAGACGGCAAGTTTGGTGCGTTCAACATTAATACCTGACAGACGTGCGGCTTCAAGGTTGCCGCCGATGGCATAAATACGCCGGCCAAAGGCGGTGCGGGTCGCCATAAACATGCCTGCCAGTAATAACAGAACCAGTATCAGCACCGGCGTTGGCACGCCACGATAGTCGTTCAGCAGCCAGATTGCCCCCAGCACGATCACCGCCGTCAGCGCCTGACGCCCAACGACAGAGGTGGAAGGCGTTGTGGCTAACCCTAACGCCTGCCGGCGCATTCTGCCGCGCCATTGCCAGGCGACAAACGCCATCAGGCCAATCGCGCCGAGGGTAAAACCGACTCCGCCGGAGAGATAGCTCTGCCCAATCTGCGACATGGAGGCGCTGGTGGGGGAGACGGTGGTGCCGTTGGTGATACCAATCAGAATGCCGCGGAAGGCCAGCATTCCCGCCAGCGTGACGATAAACGACGGTACTTTGCGGTAGGCCACCCACCAGCCGTTCCAGGTGCCGAGCAGTAGACCGAGTAACAAGGTGACGACCACGGTGAGCGGCAGCGGCCAGCCCAGCCAGACGTCGAAAATCGCCGCCACGCCCCCCAGCAGGCCCATCATTGAGCCCACGGAGAGGTCGATTTCCGCGGAGATAATCACAAACACCATCCCCACCGCCAGAATGCCGGTAATGGCGGTCTGGCGCAGCAGGTTGGAGACGTTACGCGCGCTGAGATAGGAGCCGTCGGTCATCCAGGTGAAGAACAGCATGATCGCCACGATAGCGGCAATCATGACAAACACCTGCAGATTGAGCGCTTTTAGCCCGGAAAACAGACCCGGTGCGGGTGCCGTGACTTTTAACTCAGAGGGGTTGCTTTTCGACATGGCGTTCGCTCCTTAGTGCGGCTTCCATCACCTGTTCCTGCGTCAGGTTCTGGTTTATCAGGTTGGCTTTCAGTTTTCCTTCGTGCATCACCAGTACCCGGTCACTCAGACCCAGCACTTCGGGAAGCTCCGAGGAGATCACAATCACGGCGATACCCTGCTGGACCAGCTGGTTGATCAGCTTGTAGATTTCGTATTTCGCACCGATATCAATCCCGCGGGTCGGTTCATCGAGGATCAGAATGCGCGGGTTGAGCAACAGGCAGCGGGCGAGGATCGCCTTCTGCTGATTGCCCCCGCTCAGGCGGCCAATCGCCAGCTCCGGGGAGGAAGTTTTGACTTTCAGCTGCTGTAAAGAGTGAAGAATGCAGTGCTGTTCCGCGGCATCATCCAGACTGCTCAGCGTGCCGCTGAACTGATCTAATGCGGCAAGGGTGATGTTTTTGCCCACCGCCATCACCGGTACGATGCCATCTTTTTTGCGATCTTCCGGCACCATCGCGATACCCTGGGCGATGGCCTGCTGACAGTTTTTGATCTCTACCTGCTGCCCATCAATAAAGATGCTGCCCTCCCAGCGGCCAGGCCAGACGCCGAACAGACACTGCACAGCCTCGGTGCGCCCGGCGCCAACCAGCCCGGCCACCCCCAGGATCTCACCGCGATGCAGCGAGAAAGAGACATCATTGACCCGTTTAATATGGCGATTCACCGGATGCCAGGCGGTAAGATGCTCCACGCGCAGCACCTCTTCCCCCAGGGTGTGGGGTTCGTTCGGGTAGAGCGCGGTCAGCTCACGGCCCACCATCATGGTAATAATGTCGTCCTCGCTCATCCCCTGCGCTTCCCGGGTGCCGATATGCTGCCCGTCGCGAATTACGCATACCGTGTCCGAAATCGCTTTCACTTCGTTGAGCTTGTGGGAGATATAAATGCAGGCAATCCCGTGGTTTTGCAGGTCACGAATGATGTCCAGCAATACCGCGGTTTCCTGTTCCGTCAGCGATGCTGTTGGTTCATCGAGGATCAGCAGACGCACCTGTTTGTTCAGGGCCTTGGCGATCTCCACGAGTTGCTGCTGTCCCAGACCTAAATCGCCCACCCGGGTGTCGGGGGAGATCGTCAGACTGACCTGCGCCAGCAGCTTCTCGCAGCGCAAGGTCATGGTGTCGTAATCCAGGACGCCGTGGCGGGTTACCTCGGCACCGAGGAAGATATTTTCCAGCACGGTCAGATGCTTCACCAGCGCCAGCTCCTGGTGAATGATGGCGATCCCTTTGCGCTCGGTGTCGCGGATATGCGTGGCCTGCAGCGTTTCGCCGGAAAAGACAATTTCACCCTCGTAGCTGCCGTGAGGATAGATGCCACACAAAACCTTCATTAAGGTGGATTTGCCCGAGCCATTTTCGCCGCATAACGACATGATCTCGCCGGGGTTTAAGCGCAGGCTGACGTTGTCGACGGCCTTCACCGCGCCAAACGCTTTGGTGATACTTTTCATTTCAAGTAAATAAGACATAACTGCTCCACATGACCCGAAGGAAAACAGTACAAGTCGATGTGCCCCCGCAAGCCGGGGGCGATGATGGATTACAGTTCGCTCTTTTTATGGAAACCGTCTTTCACAACGGTAGCGTCAATGTTCTCTTTATTGACTTCGATAGGGGTAAGCAGTCGGGAAGGCACATCTTTCAGGCCGTTGTTTAAGCTGGCGTCCGCTTTAGGCTGTTGGCCATTGCCAAGCTCAACGGCAATTTCTGCGGCGGTAGTGGCAAGCTCGGTGATCGGCTTATACACCGTCATGGTCTGGGTACCTGCCACAATACGTTTCACCCCGGCGAGGTCCGCATCCTGTCCGGAGATCGCCACTTTTCCGGCCAGCCCCTGGGCGCTGAGTGCCTGAATAGCGCCGCCTGCGGTCGCATCGTTAGAGGCCACCACGGCATCGATTTTGTTATTATTGGCGGTGAGGGCGTTTTCCATAATTTTTAACGCGTTTTCAGGTAACCAGCCGTCCGCCCACTGATCGCCAACGATCTTGATTTTGCCTTCATCAATATAGGGCTTCAGCACCTTCATCTGTCCGGCGCGGAAGAGTTTGGCATTGTTGTCCACCGGGGAGCCGCCCATCAGGAAGTAATTGCCCTGTGGAACTTTGGCGACCAGGCTTTGCGCCTGTAATTCGCCGACCTTTTCATTGTCGAAGGAAATATAATAATCAATGTCCGCATTATTAATCATGCGGTCGTAGGCCAGCACTTTAATCCCTTCGCGCTTGGCTTCTTTTACCACGTTACTTAAAACCTGACCGTTATAAGGAATAATAACCAGCACATCGACGCCGCGGTTTATCATATTTTCGATTTGCGACATTTGCGTTTCTTCATTGCCATTGGCAGACTGGACGAAAACTTTCGCGCCTAATGCTTCTGCCTTATTGACAAAAATATCGCGATCTTTTTGCCAGCGCTCCAGACGGAGGTCATCTATCGCCATGCCGATTTTAACTTCTTTTGCATGACTCGCCGTACTCGCCAGCAGCAGCGATGCACAAAGAGTGAGGCACAGGTTCTTTATCTTCATAATTGTATTGCCTTTTGTAGGGTTAGGTTGCTGAGATAAAAGAAACAATCATTGCAAGAGACGTAGCAAATTCTTAACGGGGAATGGCAGGCTGGCAATTACAGATTTTTATCTTCTCGTTATGATATTTGGTTTATTTTCGAATTTATGACCGCGATCGAATTTTAAATTACATAAGCTCTTAGTTACACGTGATTATGGAATTTGTGCAGTGAAATTTGTTTGTCTGCAAATTGATTTTGCGAGCCAGCGCACGTTTGTGCATTCTCTCAATAGCAGTGTGAAATAACGTAATTGAGCAACCTGCGATCCCTATTCAGTATTACTCCAGTATCAACTCTTTGCTGTATCCCTGATTATGGAGCTCACTATGCAAGCTTATTTCGATCAACTCGATCGCGTTCGTTATGAAGGTCCGAAATCCTCAAATCCTTTAGCGTTTCGTCATTACAACCCGGACGAGCTGGTGCTGGGTAAGCGCATGGAAGATCACCTGCGTTTCGCTGCCTGCTACTGGCACACCTTCTGCTGGAACGGTGCCGATATGTTTGGCGTGGGCTCATTCGATCGTCCGTGGCAGCAGCCAGGTGAAGCGCTGGAGCTGGCAAAACGCAAAGCGGATGTCGCCTTTGAGTTCTTCCACAAGCTGAATGTCCCTTATTACTGCTTCCACGATGTGGACGTTTCACCGGAAGGCGCTTCGCTGAAAGAGTATCTGAATAACTTTGCGCAGATGGTCGATGTGCTGGCCGAAAAACAGCAGCAGAGCGGCGTGAAGCTGCTGTGGGGCACCGCCAACTGCTTTACCCATCCACGCTATGGCGCAGGCGCTGCCACCAACCCGGACCCGGAAGTCTTCAGCTGGGCGGCCACGCAGGTGGTGACGGCGATGAATGCCACCCATAAGCTGGGCGGGGAAAACTATGTGCTGTGGGGCGGACGTGAAGGCTACGAAACGCTGCTCAATACTGACTTACGTCAGGAGCGCGAGCAAATTGGCCGCTTCATGCAGATGGTGGTCGAGCATAAACACAAAATCGGCTTCCAGGGTACGCTGCTGATTGAGCCAAAACCGCAGGAGCCGACCAAGCACCAGTATGACTACGACGTGGCGACGGTGTATGGCTTCCTGAAGCAGTTCGGGCTGGAAAAAGAGATCAAGGTGAATATCGAAGCCAACCACGCGACGCTGGCGGGTCACTCGTTCCATCACGAGATCGCCTCCGCTATCGCGCTGGGCATTTTCGGCTCCGTAGATGCCAACCGCTGCGATCCGCAGCTCGGCTGGGATACCGACCAGTTCCCGGTCAGCGTGGAAGAAAACGCGCTGGTGATGTACGAAATTATCAAAGCGGGTGGCTTCACCACCGGCGGCCTGAACTTTGACGCCAAAGTGCGCCGTCAGAGCACCGATAAATACGATCTCTTCTATGGTCATATCGGGGCGATGGATACCATGGCGCTGTCGTTGAAAGTGGCTGCCCGCATGATTGAAGATGGCGAGCTGGATAAGCGCGTGGCGAAACGCTACGGCGGCTGGAACAGTGAGCTGGGTCAGCAAATTTTGAAAGGCCAGTTATCACTGACCGAACTGGCGAAGTACGCTGAACAGCATAACCTTGCGCCGCAGCACCAGAGCGGTCATCAGGAACTGCTGGAAAATCTGGTGAATCATTATCTGTTTGATAAGTAACCGGGTATTGCCGGGCAGCGCGACGCTTGTCCGGCTTACGGTTAGCCCAGGCCCGGAACCGCTGCAAGCGTCCGGGCATTTCTGTTAAAGGAGTCACCGCAATGTATATCGGGATCGATCTTGGCACATCGGGTGTGAAAGCCATTCTGTTAAATGAACAGGGCGACGTGCTGGCAACGCAAACAGAAAAACTGCACGTTTCACGGCCACACCCGCTCTGGTCTGAACAGGATCCTGAAGCCTGGTGGCTGGCCACGGATCGCGCCCTGAAAGCGCTTGGCGAGCAACACTCTCTGCGCGAGGTAAAAGCGCTGGGCATTGCCGGACAGATGCATGGCGCCACGCTGCTGGATAAGGATAACCGCGTTTTGCGCCCGGCGATTTTATGGAACGATGGCCGCTGCGGTGAAGAGTGCGCCCTGCTGGAAGAACGTGTCCCGGCCTCGCGGGAGATCACCGGCAACCTGATGATGCCGGGCTTTACCGCCCCGAAACTGCTGTGGGTGCAGCGCCATGAACCCGAAATTTTTAGCCAGGTAGCGAAGGTACTGCTGCCGAAAGATTATCTGCGGTTGCGCATGACCGGAGAGTACGCCAGCGATATGTCCGATGCCGCTGGCACCATGTGGCTCGACGTGGCAAAGCGTGACTGGAGCGAGACGATGCTCGACGCCTGCCATCTCACCCGCGACCATATGCCAGCGCTGTTTGAAGGCTGTGAGCAGACGGGCACCCTGCTGCCGTCGGTGGCGCAGCAGTGGAATATGCCGGCCGTTCCGGTCGTGGCGGGGGGCGGGGATAACGCCGCCGGTGCGGTTGGCGTGGGCATGGCCGATGCCGGGCAGGCGATGCTGTCGCTGGGCACCTCCGGCGTTTATTTCGCCGTGAGCGACGGCTACCGCAGTAACCCTGACAGCGCGGTGCACAGTTTCTGCCATGCGCTGCCGGGCAAATGGCATCTGATGTCGGTGATGCTCAGTGCGGCGTCATGCCTGGACTGGGCGGCGAAACTGACCGGATTAGAGAGCGTGCCGGCCCTGCTCGATGCCGCGCAGCAGGCAAATGAAAACGCCGATACCGTCTGGTTCCTGCCCTATCTGTCCGGCGAGCGCACGCCGCATAACAACCCCCAGGCGAAAGGGGTGTTCTTTGGCTTAACCCATCAACACGGCCCGGCTGAGCTGGCGCGAGCGGTGCTGGAAGGGGTGGGCTATGCGCTGGCCGATGGGATGGATGTGGTGCATGAGTGCGGGTTACAACCATCCAGCATTACGCTGATTGGCGGGGGAGCGCGTAGCCCTTACTGGCGCCAGATGCTGGCGGATATCAGCGGGCAACAGCTCGATTACCGTACCGGTGGGGATGTCGGGCCTGCGCTGGGTGCGGCGCGGCTGGCGCAAATTGCAATGAATCCGGACAAGCCGCTGGCGTCGCTGTTGCCACAGCTGGCGCTTGAACAGCAGCACACCCCGGACCCCGATCGTCATGCCCGCTATGCCGGGCGTCGCGACGTGTTCCGCAAAATCTATCAGCAGCTTCTGCCACTGATGTCGTGATACAGCGCCGGGTAGCGGCTTCGCCTAACCCGGCCTATCCATCTCTATATTTTAAATAATTGATTCTAAATAATTATTTATTTGTATGGTTTTTTTCCGAATTCATACTTCTCCGTGTCCTTCATTGCAGTGGATCGCAAGACTTCATCCATAATGCCTTGTTCAGTTCCCTGGTGAGGTTTACGTGAAAATGGAAAGAGACGTGACAAATAGCTCCCCTGCTTTTAATGCCGTATCCTGGCTTGCGCTTCTTGGTGGGATCATTAGTTATCTGGTTGGTTTATGGAATGCAGATATGCAGCTCAATGAGAAAGGGTATTACTTTGCGGTCATTATCCTTGGCTTGTTTTCTGCAGCCTCTTATCAGAAAACCGTTCGTGACAAATATGAAGGGATCCCGACGACGTCGCTCTACTATATGACGTGCCTTACGGCATTCATTATCGCCGTCGCGCTTTTAGTGGTGGGTTTGTGGAATGCCACTCTGTTGCTAAGCGAGAAGGGCTTTTATGGTCTTGCGTTCTTCTTAAGCTTATTTGGTGCGGTGGCCGTGCAAAAAAACGTGCGGGACAGTGCGGTGCAGACTTCGTCTGATACGATCGCAGAAGAGAAAGAGATCGCCTGATACAGCGCCCGGTGGCGCTTCGTTTGCACAGCCTTGCTTGCCCGGCAAGCGAAGCGCCGCCGGGCAAACAAGCCGCACACTCAGCTCACAAACCTGCGCGTATCAATGCGCTGTAGCAGCATCGACAGCAACAGGCTGACCGCCACCGTTATGGAGAAGATCCAGACGATATCCAGAAGCGGCCAGCTTTTTAACTCCACGCCACGGGTGCGCAGAGCGTGGATCACCAGCGCGTGAAAACCGTAGATCCCAAGCGAGTTCCGTGAAATTAACCCCAGCAGCGGCAGGGGGCGCGCATTGAGCGTGTTTTTCACCAGGGTAAATAACGAAACCGCGCAGATAAAGACCATCGGGCCGCAGTAGAGATACCAGGTATCGGCGAAGGTGCCACGCCACTGCAGTTCATGCAGCGTACCGCGGGAGATTATCGCCACCGCGGCAATAAACAGGGCGGCGCACAGGGCATTCAGCCAGCGTTTGCGGGTATCCATCATACCCAGGGCGCGGCCCAGCATGCCGTACAGCACGTAATAGAAGGTGTCGCCGTTGATATAGAGATTGATGGGCAGCCATTCAAACCCGCCCATTTTTTGCGAGACCGTATTGGGGTTCGCCAAGATGCCAATCACGACCATCAGCGCCAGCAGCATTTTGCCGCTCGTGCTTTTCACCTGCACCAGCGGGGAGAGCAGATAAATCACGATAATGGCAAAGAAAAACCACAGGTGATAGAAGACCGGCTTTTGCAGCAGGTATTTCAGCGACAGCTCGCTGTTGATCGAGGTAAAGAGCACGATATAAAGGAACGCCACGGTGCTGTAAAACAGCAGGCACAGACCGATGCGTAAAAAGTGGCGCGGTTGCGCGCTGCGTTCGCCAAAAAAGAGATAGCCGGAGATCATAAAAAAGAGCGGCACGCTCACCCGCGAGGCGGAGTTGAGCACGTTGGCGATATCCCAGTTTATAAGACTGACGGCGGGGGCGTTGGTGATATACCAGGTGGTGGTATGGATCATCACCACCATCAAACAGGCGATTCCCCGCAAATTATCAATCCAGTTAATTTTTTCCTGCATCCATCCCTCTGTTTACACATTAAAAAGAGTCTGACTGTGATAATGATTCAGACGCTCGTTGGAAAATTCTGAGTTTGCATCGTCCTGCTTGTGCCGGGGCGGTGAGATTCGCAGAATGCCGGGCCATAATCTATAAAGTTTAGAGTTTAAAAATAACAGCCACAGCAGAGGGCGGTAATATAAATGATGATGCGTGCGATATGGCTTTTGCTACCCGCGCTACTGGCCAGCTGTGCGGCTCAGGAGACCACCCCGGCGCAAAAAGCGCAAACCCAAAAAGTCAGCCCGGAGCGTTCCCTGGATATGGAACAGCTGTGTAAGGATCGGGCGGCCCAGCGCTACAATACCGGCGCGCAAAAAATCGACGTCACCGCCTTTGAGCAGTTTCAGGGCAGCTATGAGATGCAGGGCTTCACTGCTCGCAATGAGAGTTTCATCTGTTCTTTTGACGCAGATGGCCATTTTTTACACCTTTCGATGCGTTGAGATAGTCGCTTAATGTGGTGGCTGCGTCAGCAGGGCGCTGTCAGCTATGCTTATTTCCCAATTTTCCCTAAACAACCCCGTTTCGTACTGTATATCTTGCACTCAGCGGGTATACTGAACCCTTCCATTTAAAACCACACGTATCCAGCACGAAATACTATGCAAAAGTTTGATACTAAGACCTTCCAGGGCCTGATCCTGACCTTACAGGATTACTGGGCTCGCCAGGGCTGCACCATTGTTCAACCTTTGGACATGGAAGTGGGCGCCGGCACTTCACACCCGATGACCAGCCTGCGTGCACTGGGGCCAGAGCCGATGGCTACCGCCTATGTACAGCCATCCCGCCGTCCGACCGATGGTCGCTACGGTGAAAACCCGAACCGTTTACAGCATTACTATCAGTTCCAGGTGGTGATTAAGCCATCGCCAGACAACATTCAGGAACTGTATCTCGGGTCGCTGAAAGAGCTGGGTATTGATCCGACCATTCATGACATTCGTTTCGTGGAAGATAACTGGGAAAACCCGACGCTGGGTGCCTGGGGTCTGGGTTGGGAAGTGTGGCTGAACGGAATGGAAGTGACGCAGTTCACCTACTTCCAGCAGGTTGGCGGTCTGGAATGTAAACCGATTACGGGTGAAATCACCTACGGTCTGGAACGTCTGGCCATGTATATTCAGGGCGTAGACAGCGTTTACGACCTGGTCTGGAGCGACGGCCCGCTGGGTAAAACCACCTACGGCGACGTGTTCCATCAGAACGAAGTGGAACAATCCACCTATAACTTTGAATACGCGGACGTGGACTTCCTGTTCACCTGCTTCGAGCAGTATGAGAAAGAAGCCCAGCAGCTGCTGGCGCTGGAGACTCCGCTGCCGCTGCCTGCCTACGAGCGTATTCTGAAGGCCGCCCACAGCTTCAACCTGCTGGACGCCCGTAAAGCGATCTCCGTGACTGAACGTCAGCGCTACATTCTGCGCATTCGTACCCTGACCAAAGCCGTTGCAGAAGCTTACTATGCGTCCCGTGAAGCCCTTGGCTTCCCGATGTGCAACCGAAACAAATAAGAGGCGGCCATGTCTGAGAAAACTTTCCTGGTGGAAATCGGCACCGAAGAGCTGCCACCAAAAGCCCTGCGCAGCCTGGCTGAATCTTTCGCTGCGAACGTGACTGCCGAGCTGGATAACGCTGGCCTGGCACACGGTAAAATTGAGTGGTTTGCTGCCCCGCGTCGTCTGGCGCTGAAAGTGGCTAACCTGGCGGCGTCTCAGCCCGATCGCGAAGTTGAAAAGCGCGGCCCGGCGATTGCCCAGGCGTTCGACGCTGAAGGTAAACCAAGCAAAGCGGCAGAAGGCTGGGCGCGTGGTTGCGGGATTACCGTTGACCAGGCCGAGCGTCTGACCACCGACAAAGGCGAATGGCTGCTCTATCGCGCCCATGTGAAAGGCGAGAGCGCAGAAGCGCTGCTGCCGAACATGATTGCCACCTCGCTGGCGAAGCTGCCGATTCCAAAACTGATGCGCTGGGGAGCAAGTGACGTGCACTTCGTGCGTCCGGTTCACACCGTGACTCTGCTGCTGGGCGATACCGTTATTCCTGCCACCATTCTGGGCGTCGCGTCCGATCGCGTGATCCGCGGCCACCGCTTTATGGGCGAGCCGGAGTTCACCATCGACAACGCCGATCAGTACCCGGAAATCCTGCTGGAACGCGGTAAAGTCATTGCTGACTACGAACAGCGTAAAGCCAAAATTAAAGCCGATGCGGAAGAAGCGGCCCGCCAGATTGGCGGTAAAGCCGATCTGAGCGACAGCCTGCTGGAAGAAGTGACCTCCCTGGTGGAATGGCCGGTTGTGCTGACCGCGAAGTTCGAAGAGAAGTTCCTCGCGGTTCCGGCGGAAGCGCTGGTTCACACCATGAAAGGTGACCAGAAGTACTTCCCGGTCTATGCCAACGACGGCAAGCTGCTGCCGAACTTCATCTTCGTGGCGAACATCGAATCGAAAGATCCGGTGCAGATCATCTCCGGTAACGAGAAAGTGGTTCGTCCACGTCTGGCGGATGCGGAGTTTTTCTTCAATACCGACCGTAAAAAGCGTCTGGAAGATCACCTCCCACGCCTGCAAACCGTGCTGTTCCAGCAGCAGCTGGGTACGCTACGCGACAAGACCGACCGTATTGCAGAGCTGGCCGGCTGGATCGCCCGTGAAATCGGTGCCGACGTTAACCACGCTACCCGCGCCGGTCTGCTCTCCAAGTGCGACCTGATGACCAACATGGTGTTTGAATTTACTGACACCCAGGGCGTGATGGGCATGCACTACGCGCGTCACGATGGCGAAGCGGAAGATGTGGCCGTGGCCCTGAACGAGCAGTATCAGCCGCGCTTTGCCGGTGACGATCTGCCGTCCAACCCGGTTGCCTGTGCTGTGGCGATCGCCGACAAGATGGACACCCTGGCGGGTATCTTCGGTATCGGGCAGCATCCGAAAGGGGATAAAGACCCGTTTGCGCTGCGTCGTGCTGCGCTGGGCGTGCTGCGTATCATCGTTGAGAAGAACCTGAACCTCGATCTGCAGACCCTGACGGAAGAAGCGGTGCGTCTGTACGGCGACAAGCTGACCAACACCAACGTAGTGGATGAGGTTATCGACTTTATGCTCGGTCGCTTCCGCGCCTGGTATCAGGACGAAGGCTATAGCGTGGACACCATTCAGGCGGTGCTGGCGCGTCGTCCGACCCGTCCGGCCGATTTCGATGCCCGTATGAAGGCGGTCTCCCACTTCCGTACCCTGGAAGCGGCATCTGCCCTGGCTGCGGCCAACAAGCGTGTCTCCAATATCCTGGCGAAGTCCGATGAAAAGCTGAACGAGCGAGTGAACGCCGCGACGCTGAAAGAGCCGGAAGAGATCGCTCTGGCGATGCAGGTTGTGGTGCTGCGCGACAAGCTGGAGCCAGTCTTCGCAGAAGGTCGCTACCAGGAAGCGCTGGTGGAACTGGCCGAACTGCGTGATGTTATCGACGCCTTCTTCGAGAAAGTGATGGTCAACGTAGAGGATAAAGATCTGCGTATTAACCGTCTCTCTATGCTCGAAAAACTGCGCGAGCTGTTCCTGCGCGTGGCGGATATCTCGCTGCTGCAGTAACGGGCTTTTGCCCGGCGGCGCTACGCTTGCTAAAAAACCCGCTTCGGCGGGTTTTTTTATGGCGTGCCGTTGAAAATTTAACCTTGAAACCCTGAACAAAAACCCGCTATCCTGTCCCCGGTTACTTTTTTCCCTCTGGAGCGCCCCCCAAAAATGAACAAACACGACTGATGAATTTCGATCCTTGCTAAACGCGACCGCGTCGGCAGGGGATGTTTTGATTTCATTCAGGAGTGCTTATGGCTCATTTTGCGCAATCCCCTTCTTTTATTTTGCATCAGGTCACCTGCCAGTTTTCGACAGGCGATACCCTTTTTGGTCCGCTGAATCTCTCGCTGGAGCCGTCACTGTGCGCGCTGGTTGGCCGTAACGGCAGCGGCAAGACCCGTCTTCTGCGCCTGCTGGCCGGGCTGGACGTGCCTGCCAGTGGCCATATCGAACGTTTCGGCACGCACCGCTATGTGGCGCAACAGCACGATATTTCCCCCCACACCACGCTGGCTCAGCTGCTTGGCTATGAAGGCCTTTTCGCGGCCCGCAGGCGTATCGACAGTGGTGCTTATCTGCCTGAGGATCTGGAGCGCCTCGACGGTTATTGGGATTTAACGGAACGACTGAGCGAGGCGTTTATCGGCGCCGGGCTTGCGCCGTTTGATCCCGACAGGCTGGCCGCTGAACTGAGCGGCGGCGAGCGGGTTCGCGCTCTGCTGTGCGGCGCGTTTACGGCGAATGCGGACTCTCTGCTACTGGACGAACCCACCAACCACCTCGACAGGCAGGGGCGGGCGTGGTTTTACGAGCAACTTGCCCGGCATGCCGGTTGCGTGCTGGTCGCTTCACACGATCGTGAGCTGCTGGCACAGGTGCCGCGCATACTGGAACTCAGCGCGTCGGGGTTACACAGCTACGGTGGCAATTACGCAGACTATCAGCGCCAGCGGAATGCGGAGCAGCAGGCCGCCCGCGCGGCACTTGAGCATGCAACCACCGAGCGCAAACGCACCCGCGCCCGTCTGCAAAAGGAGCATGATGACAGCCTGCGCCGGTCGGCGAAAACCCTGCGCACGGTGGATAGTCTTAATATCGCCTCGTTTGAGCGCGTTAAGTATAAAGGGGCAGCAAAGGAGCGTCCGGGCGCGTGGCGCAAACAGCACCAGGAGCAACAGGGTGCGATGAACGCGGCGGTCACTCAGGCGCGGGAGCGGGTGGAAGAGGAAAATCCGGTGATGTTTACCCTGCCAGGCAGCCAGATTGCGGAGGGGAAACAGGTGCTGGTGCTGGAGGATCTGGTGCTGCCGCACATCACGATGGCGCCGCTTAACTGGCGCATGGATGGGCCGATGCGGGTGGCGTTGCGGGGGCCGAATGGCTGCGGGAAATCCACCTTGCTGAAAGCCATCCTCGGCCAGTGCCAGCCTGTTTCGGGACATTGCCGGACGTCGGTCACGGTGGCATATCTCGATCAGCACTTATCGCAGCTGGATTTGTCGCAATCCGTTATCTCCCACCTCAATTTGCATAACACGCCGCTGGAGGAGGGGGTACTGCGCAGCCGTCTGGCCCAGCTGCAGCTGGGCGCCGATCGGGTGATGCTCCCGCTTTCAGCGCTCAGCGGCGGCGAACGCTTAAAAGCGGCGCTGGCCTGCGTGCTGTGGCGGGAAGAGGCGACGCAGCTCTTGCTGCTCGATGAACCGACTAACCATCTGGATCTGGCTTCGACACGTGCTATCGAGGCGGCGCTGGCTGGCTTTACAGGCGCACTGCTGGTGGTATCGCATGACGACGTTTTTCTGGATGGGCTGAAGCTGACCCATGAACTGGCGTGGCTGAACGGAGAGTGGCGTGGTAAAAGGCGGTGATAGAAACAGAAACCCCCGCAAATGCGGGGGCTAAAATATAACTATTCAGTCAACTGCTTGCGGAGTGCCGGGTTAGCCTGAATCAGGCTCATCAGCTTCAGCTCGGTCATGGAGGGCTTCACTCTTTTTGATTCCCACTCTTGAACCATCGCTACGCTGACACCCATTGCTCGTGCGAAATCATCGGTTTTCATCCCTGTCCCTTTGCGTAAGCGCTCAAATTCCGTAAAGGGGTTGGACTTTTGCGAACGGGTAACCGTCTGCGGTGCATCCTTAAAAACAATCTGTTCCAGACTGCTTAGCAGATCAAACATAGGATCTTTTAATTCCATTGAGAACTCCTCATAAATCACACTGCGGGATCGTGAACATTAGAGAGCAATTTAAGAATAGTCGCTAAAACTGAGAACAGATCGTAACGTGCGTGATTAATTGTTAGAGATACGTTTCGCTGGCTCGCTTTGCGAACCGACTGAGTATGCTAATGACTTGATTATTCTGTAGCGCCATAGCATCAGGTATTTTTTTGTAAATGGTAAGAATTTATATGGCAATAGGCGTTTTACATGAAAAGGGTATCTTGCGGGCCTGACCTGGACTATTCTGTCACCGTTGGGCACGCGTGTGCCGGTGTGCGCTTTTTTGGGTGAAAGGAGTAATAACAATGGCGACAGGAAAGCCCTGCTCTCGCTGGTTTGCGCCGCTTGCGGCGTTGTTAATGATAGTTAGCCTGAGTGGGTGTTTCGATAAGGAAGGGGATCAGCGCAAAGCGTTTATCGACTTCCTGCAAAATACTGCGATGCGTAGTGGCGAGCGTTTGCCAACGCTGACTGCGGATCAGAAAAAACAGTTTGGTCCCTTCGTTTCTGACTATGCCATTTTGTATGGTTATTCACAGCAGGTGAACCAGGCGATGGACGCCGGACTGCGTCCGGTGGTGGATAGCGTGAATGCAATTCGCGTACCGCAGGATTACGTGACCCAGCGCGAACCGCTGAGCCAGTCAAACGGCGCACTGGGTGTGCTGGGCCAGCAGCTGCAGAACGCCAAAATGCAGGCCGATGGCGCGCGCTCTGCGCTGAAGCAGGGCGAAGATCTGAAGCCTGTGTTCGACAAAGTATATGAAAAAGTGGTGACCAAACCTGCCGAAGCTCTGCAGCCGCTTATTCCAGCAGCCCAGATCTTTACACAGCAGCTGGTGCAGGTAGCAGATTATATTTCCCAGCAGGGCACCCAGGTGAGCTTTGTCTCCAACGGCATTCAGTTCCCGACCTCGCAGCAGGCCAGCCAGTACAATGCGCTGATTGGGCCGCTGGCCGCGCAGCATCAGGCGTTCAGCCAGGCGTGGAGCGCGGCGATGGCCGCAACGGAATAACGTCTGAAAGCGTACTCGCATTTTGCCAGGCCATGCTGCGTTTAGCTGGCCTACAAATCTGTAGGCCCGTGCAAGCGAAGCGCCGCCGGGCGCATTCCAGAATAAAAAACCCCGCTGCAAAGCGGGGTTTTTTATCTTCTCTGAAAATAAAGCTTGTCTTTGATCCGCGAACTATGTCTTAATACACCTCGTCGGTTTGTTACACAGACCTAGAGCAGTTTAGTTAAGCAGTCCAGATGCGTTATCTTAGATACCCTTCGTAGTGACCCTTCCTTCATCGCTTAAAAATCTGTAACACATTCCATCATCGCGCCGGAAGGCAAAACAAATTTTTAAAAGGTAATATCTATGTCTGGTAAAATGACTGGTCTGGTAAAATGGTTCAACGCTGATAAAGGTTTCGGCTTCATCACTCCTGACGATGGCTCTAAAGACGTGTTCGTACACTTCTCTGCTATCCAGAACGATGGCTACAAATCTCTGGACGAAGGTCAGAAAGTTTCCTTCACCATCGAAAGCGGCGCTAAAGGCCCAGCAGCTGGTAACGTTGTAAGCCTGTAAGCTTACAACTCAGCGAAAGAATTTAAAAACCCGCCTCTGGCGGGTTTTTTTCGTTTAAGGCTTAACTTGTGGATTGACGCAGTTTTTATCCACCTTGCCCTGCAGGGCGTCGATCAGGTTTTCCACCGCACAGGCCGCCATGTTATAGCGCGTTTCGTGGGTGGCGGAGCCAATATGCGGCAGCGCGACCACGTTTGGCATTTTCAGCAGTTCCGAGCTGACCGGTAGCGGCTCCTGCTCAAATACGTCCAGCCCCGCGGCGTGGATCTCACCGTTTTTCAACGCTGCAATCAGCGCCTGTTCATCCACCACCGGTCCGCGTCCTGCATTAATAAAGATGGCGGATTTCTTCATCTTCTCAAACTGCGCTTTGCCAAACATATGGTGAGTTTCATCGGTCAGTGGCAGGATCAGGCAGACGAAATCCGCTTCCTGCAACAGGGTATCCAAGTCACAGGGGCGGGCGTTAAAGCGTTCTTCAGCCTCTTTATGCTGGCGGCGCGCGTTATACAGAATCGGCATGTTGAAACCGAAGTGGGCGCGCTGGGCCAGCGCCATGCCGATGCGGCCCATCCCGACAATACCCAGCGTTTTGCCATGCACATCGACACCAAACCAGTCCGGACCGATGCTTTTGGTCCACTCGCCGGCTTTAACGCGCTCGGCCACTTCCACCACGCGACGCGCGCTGCTGAGCACCAGCGCCATCAGCGTATCCGCCACGGTTTCGGTGAGTACGGTTGGCGTGTGCATCAGCAGGATGTTGCGGGCATTCAGCGCATCGACGTCAAAGTTGTCATAGCCTACCGAGATGGTCGAGGTTGCACGCAGCGCAGGCATTTTTTCCAGCAGCGCGGCATCCACCTTTTCGCTGGAGCCCAGCAGCCCGACGGCACCCGCGAACGCCTCAGCATGCTGCTGTACCGTCTCCGGGCTCAGGTTGTTAACCCGGGTAACGGTGAAATGCTCTTCAAGGCGCTGCTGCAGGGCATCAGGCAGGGCTTTATACAAAATGATGGACGGCTTCATGCTAATCTCCGTTGATTTTAAAAGGATTCAGGCGTGGCGTGCGCCGACGGGAATATTTTGATTATTAGCAGGCTTAACAATTAAAGTAAGCCACACCGAGGCAAAAAGCGCCACCCCCATAAAGATGTACGAGGCTGACGGGCCGCCGGTCACACCGTTCAGATAGCCCACGAACCATGAACCAAAGAACGAGCCCAGCGCACCCATGCTGTTGATGAGCGCCATCGCGCCGCCCGCCACGTTACGCGGCAGCATTTCCGGGATGATGGCAAAGAATGGACCATACGGGGCATACATCGCCGCACCGGCGATCACCAGCAGCGTATAGGAAACCCAGAAGTGGTTCGCGCCCACCGCCCACGAACCGATAAAGGCACAGGCGGCAATCAACAGCAGCGGCCAGACGAACAGCTTGCGGTTTTGCAGTTTGTCCGACGCCCAGGAGACCACAATCATGGCGATGGTTGCAGCCAGATAAGGCACGGAGGAGAGCCAGCCCACTTCAACCATGCCGAGGTTATCGCCCGCGCTACGGATGATAGACGGCAGCCACAGAACAAAACCGTAAACGCCGATACTCCAGGTGAAATATTGCATGCACAGCAGTACCACGTTGCGGGAGCGGAAGGCTTCGCCGTAGTTACGCACCGCTTTCAGTCCCTGCTGCTCTTTATCCAGCTGCGCCTGCAGGGCCGCTTTTTCATCTTCAGAGAGCCATTTGGCCTGGGCCGGTTTGTCTTTCACCAGCACCCACCAGCAGAAGGCCCAGATAATGGCCGGCACACCTTCAATAATGAACATCTCACGCCAGCCGAAGGACTGGATCAGATATCCGGAGACCACCGACATCCACAGTACCGTGACCGGGTTGCCGAGAATAAGGAAGGTATTGGCGCGCGAGCGTTCGGATTTGGTAAACCAGTTGCTGATGTAGATCAGCATCGCGGGCATGACCGCCGCCTCCACTACGCCAAGAATAAAACGAATGGCCGCCAGCGCCGGGATGTTATTCACCACCCCGGTGAGGGAGGCGCAGGCACCCCAGAGGATCAGGCAGATGAAGATCAATTTGCGGACGCTGCGGCGTTCGGCATAGATGGCGCCAGGGATCTGGAAAAAGAAGTAACCGAGGAAGAAGAGGGCCCCCAGCAGCGAGGAGACGCCTTTGGTGATCCCCAGGTCTTCCGTAATGCCTGCGGCAGACGCGAAGCTAAAGTTCGCACGATCAAGGTACGCCAGGCTGTACGTGATAAACACGACAGGCATGATGTACCACCAGCGTTTTACTGCGTTTGTTGCATTGTTCATAGGCTTGCCTCTGTCGTTGAGGGGGTTACCGCCGTTGTCTGTAGGGTACACGGTGGTTTAATCGTTAGCCCACTCTCCCCTGTAGGGAGAGGGAAGTTATGCGTCCAGTTGCGCCCGGGTGGGTAATCCTTCGCTGTCGCCCTGAACCTGGATCGCCAGCGAGCCGATAACATTGCCGCGCGTGACGGCCTGATGCAGCGTTTTGCCTTCCAGCAGGGCGCTGACCACACCAACAGCAAAGCCGTCTCCCGCGCCGACGGTATCGACGACGTTCTCGACCTTCACTGCCGCCACGGCACCCTGCTCGCCATCGGCGGTTTTATACCAGGCGCCGTCGGCACCGGTTTTCAGGATCACGGCCTTCACGCCCCGGTTCAGGTAAAAATCGGCGATCCCTTCCGGGGTGTTTTCCCCGGTCAGGATGAGGCCCTCTTTCAGGCCGGGTAGCACCCAGTCGGCCTGGAAGGCGAGGTGGTTCAGCTTCTCCACCATCTCCGCTTCGCTTTTCCACAGCACCGGGCGCAGATTGGGATCGAACGAAAGGGTTTTCCCCGCGGCTTTCATGGCGCCCGCCGCGTGATCGAGCAGGGCGTAAGAGCTGGCGGACAATGCGGCCGCCACGCCGCTCAGGTGCAGATGCCTGGCTGCGGTAAACCCGATCGGATTGAAATCTTCAACGGAGAGATGGCTGGCTGCCGAGCCTTTGCGGAAATACTCCACAATGGGATCGGTTCCATCGGTGACTTTTGATTTAAGCTGGAAGCCCGTCGGATAACGGTCGTCTATGGTCACGCCTGCGGTCTCGATCCCCTCTTTTTTCAGGGTGTCGAGCACAAACTGGCCGAAGCTGTCATTGCCGACGCGGCTCACCCAGCTCACCTTCAGGCCCAGGCGCGCCAGGCCGGTGGCGACGTTCAGCTCGGCACCCGCGACGCG
The DNA here is from genome assembly GCF_002902985.1 of Leclercia sp. LSNIH1. Taxonomy (NCBI): domain Bacteria; kingdom Pseudomonadati; phylum Pseudomonadota; class Gammaproteobacteria; order Enterobacterales; family Enterobacteriaceae; genus Leclercia; species Leclercia sp. LSNIH1. The sequence goes on from NZ_CP026167.1 coordinate 1,132,860, forward strand.
CTTCATAAAGCGATCGACTTCGCTTAAGTCGCCGGTGTGGGTAGCCACAAACATGGCCATCGCTTCACCAATGGTGATGACATCCAGACTATTCGGCATCGCTTACGCCTCCCGCAGCAAATTGACGTAATGACGGGTGACCGCCGTCAGATCTGGCCCTTCAAGCGGAAACTCGATCCCGCGTGGGACATCGCCGGGCAGTTGCTCCAGCAGGGCCTGCCAGCGGGTGCTGTCCTGGTCGGGCGGCACGGCGCGATACTGCTGCTGATGAGGAACGGCGGCCTTAACGTGGATATAACTCACCGCGGGCGCCAGATGCTTCGCGGCTTCTTCCGGTGATTCACCCACCCACAGCCAGTTGCCCATATCGAATGTCAGCGTGACCGGCAGGCTCATTACCCGGCAGGCCGCCTTGAAGCGCTGCATCGGCGCCAGCTGGCCGCAACGCGTCTGGTCGTTTTCCACCACCAGCGTCATGCCGGTGTCATCGAGCAGGGCGCGCAGCGCATCGAGCTGCTGCTTATCGCTGAAGTTGCCGAGGGAAACTTTCAGCCACAGGGCGTTGAGCGTCGCGGCCTCGGCAAGGTAGCGGGGCAGCAGTGGGTTGAGGGTGCCATCCGAGCTAAACAGTGCATCGGGGGCGGAGTAGCAGGCCAACAGGCCGAGCAGTTCAATGGACTCGGCAAGGGTGGGTAAGGTTGCCAGTTCGGCATCGCTGAATAACTCCCGGCGGATCTCGACGCCATCGGCACCTGCCCCGGCGATAACCGGCAGCATGGCGCGCTGCCCACCCGCTTGCCGTACCTGGTCAGCGCCATACGCGGCGGTGACAACAATAATTTTTCTGCCCATCGGCGGACTCCATCACGTAGCTGATACTCTTTACGCTAGATGGAACCGGTTCCAAAGAAAAGTTCAGGATGCCGGATTTATGATCGCCATCACGATGGGGGATTAACGCGCCGTGGAACCGCGCACGATCAGCTCCCCGGAGAAGACCTGCTCCCGGACCGCTTCATCGGCGCCGTTGATCCGGCGAATCACCTGCTCGACGGCGGCGAAGCCAATCTGCCAGGTGGGCTGTTTGAGGGTGGTGATGCCGACACCGGCCAGCTCGGCCCACTCCAGCTCGTCAAAGCCCAGCAGACCGATATCGCTGCCCCAGTGCAGGCCGATGCGCTTAAGCGATCGGGCGACCTGTAGCGTTAAGGCGCCGTTAGCGGAGATGACTGCCTTGCGCATGCCGCGATAACGGGTATGGAACTGGCGCAGGGCACTGTCCATCTGTCCGGCTTCATGGAGGGGGATTTCGACGTTCTCAGCGATCACGCCAGTATAACGGGCGAGGGTCGCGCGAAACGCGCTGAGGCGCTCGCGACGGGTGTTGACCATCCCCAGCGGTTCGCTCAGGAACAGAATCGCTTCAAAGCCTTGTTCTATCAGGTGTTCCGTGGCGGTGGTGGCGGCCTGGGTGTTGTCCAGCCCTACCACATCACAGGCGAAATCCGGGATTTTGCGGTCAATCAGCACCATCGGCAGGGCGGACTGTTGCAGGCGGTTCAGTCCCTCTTCACGCATTCCCACGGCGTTAACCACAATGCCCTCTACCTGATAGCTGCGCAGAAGATCGAGGTAGTGCAGCTCCTGGTCAAGTTCGTTGTTAGTGTTACACACCAGCGGGGTGAAGCCTTTTTCCCGGCAGGCGGCTTCGATGCCGCTGAGGACGTTAACAGAGTAGGGGTTGGTAATATCGGCGAGGATAAGCCCGATCAGGCGGGTTCGCCCGCGCTTCAGTCCCCGGGCCATCAGGCTGGGACGATAGTCGAGATCGGCAATGGCCTGTTCAATGCGGGCTAACAGCGCGTCGGACAGCAGGTGTTTTTCGCCGTTGAGGTAACGGGAGATGCTGGTCTTACCGGTTTTTGCGGCTTTCGCCACATCGCTGATGGTGGGCCGTGTTGATTTGCTCATCGCTGGTTTCCTTGCCTTGGGTGAGCATACCTTAGCGCGAAAATGCCCGGTGGCGCTACGCTTACCGGGACGACTGGCCGGGCAGGCGATGCCGCCACCCGGCACAACACTTACTGAATCGGGCTTAAGGTGATCTCAACGCGACGGTTCTGCGCTTTGCCTTCCGCCGTGCTGTTGCTGGCGATCGGATTCGCCGGGCCCATACCGCTGGTGCGAATACGGGTCGCCGCTACGCCCTGGGTGATCAGCGAGCTGGCCACCGCGTCAGCACGTTGCTGGGAGAGACGCATGTTCAGATCCTGGCTGCCGGTGCTGTCGGTATAGCCCAGCACGTTCACCGCGGTTTTTTCGTACTCCTTGAGCACCATCGCCACGCCGGTCAGGGTATTGGCCCCCGCCGGTTTCAGCGTTGAGCTGTTGCTGTCGAAGGTGACGTTGTTTGGCATGTTCAGAATGATGTTATCGCCGCTGCGGGTTACGCTCACGCCGGTGCCCTGCATTTTGTCGCGCAGCTTCGCTTCCTGCACGTCCATGTAATAACCGACGCCGCCGCCCAGGGCTGCGCCTGCTGCGGCGCCAATCAGCGCCCCTTTGCCGCGATCTTTTTTCGAGGAGGAGAGTGCGCCAACACCTGCGCCGACCAGGGAGCCGAGGCCTGCGCCAATGCCTGATTTACCCGCTTCGCGTTCGCCGGTGTAAGGGTTCGTTGTGCAGCCTGAAACAACCAGTGCGCCGCTCACCACGGCGGCAATCATAAGTGCGCTTTTTTTCATCTTCTTTCCTTAAGCTTTTTTATTCTTTGCCACGATGGGCGTGGCGGTTGATTATGACGTCCAGTTACGGAGAAAATTCCGGGGATAACTCTTAAATTTGTGTCTAATCATAAACAGCCTCAATGAAGGCTGAGAAAACCTGCAACCGGCAATCCAGGAGCACACGCTGTGACCACTTCAACGAAAACCATTCTGACTGCAGCCCACTGGGGGCCCATGCTGGTCGAGACCGACGGCGAGACGGTGCTGTCATCCCGCGGCGCGTTGCCGACAACCTATCCCAACTCCCTGCAGACCGCGGTGCGCGACCAGGTGCACAGCAAAACCCGCGTGCGCTGGCCGATGGTGCGTAAGGGGTTTCTCGCCTCGCCGGATAATCCGCAGGGGGTGCGTGGGCAGGATGAGTTTGTGCGCGTCAGCTGGGATGAGGCGCTGACGCTTATCGATGCGCAGCATAAACGCATTCGCCAGAGCTATGGCCCATCGTCCATTTTCGCCGGTTCGTACGGCTGGCGTTCCAATGGCGTGCTGCACAAAGCCGCAACCCTGCTTCAGCGCTATATGAGCCTGGCGGGCGGCTATACCGGCCATCTGGGGGACTACTCCACCGGTGCGGCGCAGGCCATCATGCCGTATGTGGTGGGCGGCAACGAAGTGTATCAGCAGCAGACCAGCTGGCCGCTGGTGCTGGAGCACAGCGAGGTGGTGGTGCTCTGGAGCGCCAACCCGCTCAACACCCTTAAGATCGCCTGGAACGCCAGCGACGAGCAGGGCATCCCCTATTTCGACGCGCTGCGTAAAAGCGGCAAGCGCCTGATCTGCATCGATCCGATGCGCTCCGAAACCATGGATTTCTTTGGCGAGCGCGCCGAGTGGATCGCCCCGCATATGGGCACCGATGTGGCGATGATGCTCGGCATCGCCCATACGCTGGTTGAGAATGGCTGGCAGGATGAGGCGTTTCTTGCCCGCTGTACCTCCGGGTATGAAAAATTTGCTGACTACCTGCTTGGAACGACGGACGGTATCGCCAAAACCGCCGAGTGGGCCGCCGACATTTGTGGCGTTCCGGCAGATAAAATTCGTGAACTGGCGGCGTTATTCCACAATAACACCACCATGCTGATGGCGGGGTGGGGGATGCAGCGCCAGCAGTTTGGTGAGCAAAAACACTGGATGCTGGTCACCCTCGCGGCGATGCTCGGCCAGATTGGTACGCCGGGTGGCGGCTTTGGCCTGTCGTATCACTTTGCTAATGGCGGTAACCCGACGCGTCGGGCGGCGGTGCTGGCCTCGATGCAGGGTTCGGTCAAGGGCGGTACCGACGCGGTGGATAAGATCCCGGTCGCCCGCATTGTGGAAGCCCTGGAAAATCCCGGCGGTTTTTATCAGCACAACGGCCTGGATCGCCACTTCCCGGATATCCGCTTTGTCTGGTGGGCAGGCGGGGCTAACTTTACCCATCATCAGGATACCAACCGCCTGATCCGCGCCTGGCAAAAACCGGAGCTGGTGGTAATCTCCGAATGTTTCTGGACGGCGGCGGCGAAGCATGCCGATATCGTGCTGCCGGCGACCACCTCGTTTGAACGCAACGACATGACCATGACCGGCGACTACAGCAACCAGCATATGGTGCCGATGAAGCGGGTTGTGGCGCCGCGCGATGAAGCGCGTGACGATCTTGATGTGTTTGCCGAGCTGAGCGAGCGCTGGGAGCCGGGCGGCGGCGAGCGTTTCACCGAAGGTAAAACCGATCTGGAGTGGCTGGAGACGTTCTATGAGATTGCCGGGCAGCGCGGCGCGGCACAGGGAGTGACCTTAGCACCCTTCGCCGAGTTCTGGGAAGCCAATGATATCGTCGAAATGCCGGAATCTGAGGTGAACGCCAGATTCGTGCGCTTCGCGGATTTCCGTCGCGATCCCGAGGGCCATCCGCTTAAAACCGAGAGCGGCAAAATCGTGATTTACTCCGAGCGGATCGCCAGCTTCCAGTATGCCGACTGTCCGCCGCACCCGATGTGGCTGGCGCCGGACGAGTGGCATGGCAATGCTGAGCCGGGGCAGTTACAAATTCTCTCTGCCCATCCGGCGCATCGTCTGCACAGCCAGTTGAACTACTCCTCACTGCGCGAGCAGTATGCGGTGGCCGGACGCGAGCCGGTGACGCTCCACCCGGATGACGCCAGCGCGCGCGGTATTGCCGATGGCGACGTGGTCCGCGTCTGGAACCATCGCGGGCAGGTCCTGGCAGGCGCGGTGGTCAGCGAGGGCATCAAGCCGGGGGTGATCTGCATTCATCAGGGGGCATGGCCGGATCTGGATCCTGATAACGACGGGATTTGTAAGAACGGGGCGGTCAACGTGCTGACCAAAGATCTCCCCAGCTCGAAGCTGGGGAATGGCTGCGCGGGAAATACTGCGCTGGCGTGGCTGGAAAAATATCAGGGGCCGGCGCTTACGCTGACGGCGTTTGATCCGCCTGCCAGCTCATAAGCCAGGTCGGGTGTTGGGTATCTTCCTGCCAGGCGCTGTCTTCAATGCGAAAGCCCTGAGCGTGGTAGAAATTCACCGCCCGATTGTTCTTCTGGTAGACCTCGAGACTTAAAGAGGGGTAGCGCTGCTGAACATGTTTTATCAGCGCATGCCCGATCCCTTTGCCCGCAAAGGCCGGATCGACAAACAGCGCGCCGATAAACCGGGATTCCATCACGCTGATAAACCCGCGAAGCTGGCCTTTCTCTTCCCATACCCATGTCTCGGCCGACGGCAGGTAAACCTCTCGCACCACCGCTTTGCTCTCCAGCCAGTATTGCGCATCGATAAAGGGATGGGCGACGGTGGTGCTCTCCAGCCAGAGTGTCAGCAGGGGCTCGACATCGTCATTGAGCCATTTGCGGATCATGTTGACCTCCGGGGTGACAGTGGCAGGCGGTGACGTGATCGTTGACCAGCCCGCAGGCCTGCATAAAGGAGTAACAGATGGTGGTGCCCACGAATTTAAAGCCGCGCTTTTTCAGCGCCTTCGACAGGGCATCTGAGGCTGGCGTAGAGGTGGGGATCTCTGCAAGCGTCGCCGCCTGGGTCACCTGCGGGATGTTATCGACAAAAGACCAGACGAAATCGGAAAAGCGCTCGCCGTTCTCTTCCATCGCCAGATAGGCCCGGGCGTTGCCGATAATGGCTTCGATTTTGCCGCGATGGCGGATAATCCCCGCGTCCAGCACTAACCTGTCGACATCGGCAGAGGTCATCCCGGCGACAAGGACCGGATCAAACTGGTGAAAGGCCTGACGATAGTTTTCCCGTTTTTTAAGCACGGTGATCCAGGATAAACCGGCCTGCTGACCTTCGAGACAGATCATCTCGAATAAATGCTTTCCGTCAGTTTCCGGTACGCCCCACTCTTGATCGTGATAGGCGATATAAAGCGGATCCTGGCTAACCCAGCCACAACGTTGCATCGTTTCTCTCCCTATTTGCTCCTGAAATTACAAAAATTTCAATCGACCCGGCTTGACGTGTCACCTAAAGAGACAATAGTTAATACAGGTTGATACGCAACATCCCTCATGTTGCAACCTGGCCTCAATTAAACAAACACAAATATCGCCGAACTCGGCTCTTCTCTGGAGTCGCTTTGATGATGATAAAAAATATCAGTGGCCGCCATGCCGTGACAGGTATGGCGAGCTTGTTGGCCTGTCTGATTTCAGGCAACACAGCAAACGCCTGGCAACAGGAATATATCGTTTCGGATACAAAAAGTAATACCACCGAGCGTTATACATGGGACGACGATCACCAACCGCGGTATGAGGACATTCTCAAAGAGCGGATCCTCTCCTCGCAGAATACGCCCGGTTTAGCGCTGAATTTACCTGATTCCTCTCCTGTGGAGGCTACCAGCTCAATGAGTGTGGGCTGGAGTATTCCCGTGGCCCGCCGTTTCACGACCGGACCGGTTGCCGCCTGGCACTATGACGGCTCCACGCCCAATATGTACAACGAGTTTGGCGATAGCGTGAACACGCAGTCGCTGATCGACCCGCTGTGGCACGCCAGCGTAAGTACGCTCGGCTGGCGCGTGGATACGCGCGTGGGCGATGTGCGACCGTGGGCGCAAATCAGTTATAACCAGCAGTTCGGTGATAATCAGTGGAAAATGCAGTCCGGCCTGGGACGCCTGGTGCCGTCCACCCAATACGGTAACTGGATGGATGTCACCGTCGGGGCCGATATGCTGATCAATCCTCATATGGCGGCCTATGCCTCGATGTCGCAGGCTGAAAATATGACCACCGGCGAGGATTACCTTTATACCCTCGGCGTCAGCGCCAGGTTCTGAATTAGGCACGTAAATCGCCTGTGCAGCGCCGGAAGCGAGCCTTCTCCGGTGCGGTTCAGACGGTTGTCCAGGCCATTCATTCCTGATTTTCGGCATTTCATTCCACGCCCTCTGCATTTCATGCCGTTTTACCCCTGGTAAGGTAAGGTTTTGGATATCGTTGTCAGCAGTGAATTTCCCTTTTTTCTGCTGCAGGACAACTGCCATGAACACTTCAACTTACAACCGCACCCGCTGGCTGACCCTCTTCGGTACTATCGTGACCCAGTTCGCTCTGGGGTCGGTCTATACCTGGAGCCTGTTTAACAGCGCTCTTTCCGACAAACTCAATGCCCCGATAAGCCAGGTGGCTTTCTCCTTTGGTTTGCTGAGCCTGGGCCTGGCGCTCTCTTCGTCCATCGCCGGTAAATTACAGGAACGCTTCGGCGTGAAGCGCGTCACGATGGCTTCCGGTGTGTTGCTGGGGCTGGGCTTCTTCCTGACCGCCTATTCCAACAATCTGATGATGCTGTGGCTGAGCGCCGGGGTGCTGGTCGGGCTGGCGGATGGTGCAGGCTATCTCTTAACCCTGTCGAACTGTGTGAAATGGTTCCCGGAGCGTAAAGGGCTGATCTCCGCCTTTGCCATCGGTTCTTATGGCCTTGGCAGCCTGGGCTTCAAATTTATCGACAGCCAGTTACTCGCCACCGTCGGCCTTGAAAAGACCTTTATGATCTGGGGCGCAATCGTGCTGGTGATGATCCTGTTTGGCGCTACCCTGATGAAAGATGCGCCGCAGCAGGAGGTGCAGACGGTCAATGGCGTTGTCGAGAATGACTTTACGCTGGCCCAGTCGATGCGTAAGCCGCAGTACTGGATGCTGGCTGTGATGTTCCTGACGGCCTGCATGAGCGGTCTGTATGTGATTGGCGTAGCGAAAGATATCGCCCAGGGGATGGTAAAACTGGATGCGGCAACAGCGGCCAACGCGGTAACCATTATCTCTATCGCCAACCTCTCTGGTCGCCTGGTGCTGGGGATCCTCTCCGATAAAATTGCCCGTATCCGTGTCATTACCCTCGGCCAGGTGGTTTCCCTGGTGGGAATGGCGGCTCTGCTTTTCGCCCCGCTCAACGAAGTGACCTTCTTTGCGGCTATCGCCTGCGTCGCGTTTAACTTCGGCGGCACCATCACCGTCTTCCCGTCGCTGGTCAGTGAGTTCTTCGGCCTGAATAATCTGGCGAAAAACTATGGCGTTATTTATTTAGGTTTTGGTATCGGCAGTATTTGCGGTTCGCTTATTGCTTCGCTGTTCGGCGGTTTTTATGTGACTTTCTGCGTAATATTCGCCTTACTTATCCTGTCTCTGGCCCTGTCTACCACTATTCGCCAGCCGCAGCGTGAAGTGTTGCAACAAGCGCATGCTTGATTAAAACTACCTCTAAGGGCCGGATATTCCGGCCCTTTTTGTTTTTATAAACTGTAAAGAACAGGCCGGTTGTAGGCCATCGGACTTGTTTTTTTGTAAATATTTGCAGGGATCACATTCTCTGCTGCCACTTTTTCTTTTCCCTGTGGTCTACTTACCGCGCTTAAAGACGTTTCTTATAACGTACTCCCAGGCAATGAAATAACCTGTTCACTTTTTGACCAAGAGTGAAGCGGCTCTACTTTACCTTTTTCCAGGTTGCATTAATGAAATATATCAAAGCGATGACGCAACAAAAGCTCAGCTTTTTACTTGCGTTGTACATCGGTCTGTTTATGAATGGCGCGGTTTTTTTCCGTCGGTTTGACGGTTACGCGCAAGACTTTACCGCCTGGAAAGGAATCGCTGCGGTCGTTGAATTGGTTGCTACTGTACTGGTTACCTTCTTTTTACTGCGTTTGCTGTCGCTGTTTGGCCGCCGTGTCTGGCGGGTACTCGCCACGCTGGTGGTGCTGTGCTCGGCAGGTGCCAGCTATTACATGACCTTTATGAACGTGGTGATCGGCTACGGCATTATTGCTTCGGTGATGACCACAGATATCGACCTCTCGAAAGAGGTGGTCGGTTTACACTTTATTCTCTGGCTGGTTTGCGTCAGCATCCTGCCGCTACTGCTTATCTGGAACAACCGCTGCCGCTATACGTTGTTGCGCCAGCTGCGTACCCCCGGACAGCGCACCAGAAGCGCTGCGGTGGTGGTGCTGGCAGGCTTAATGGTCTGGGGACCTATCCGCCTGCTGGATTTACAGCAGAAGAATGTCGAGCGTACCTCCGGCGTGGATATGCCGAGCTATGGCGGCGTGGTGGCGAACTCCTATCTGCCTTCAAACTGGATCTCCGCGCTGGGGTTATACGCCTGGGCGCAGGTGGATGAATCTTCCGACAATAAATCGCTGTTGAATCCGGCGAAGAAATTCACCTATCAGGCGCCTTCGGATCTGGATGACACCTACGTTGTCTTCATTATCGGTGAAACCACGCGCTGGGATCACATGGGCATTCTGGGCTATGAGCGGGATACCACACCGAAACTGGCGCAGGAGAAAAACCTTGTCGCCTTCCGCGGTTACTCCTGCGATACCGCGACCAAACTCTCGTTGCGCTGCATGTTCGTGCGTGAGGGCGGGGCGAGCGATAACCCACAGCGAACGCTGAAAGAGCAGAACGTTTTCTCAGTGCTGCGTCAGTTGGGCTTTACCTCCGACCTCTATGCGATGCAGAGCGAGATGTGGTTCTACAGCAATACCATGGCCAACAACATTGCCTACCGTGAACAGATTGGCGCTGAGCCGCGTAACCGCGGTAAAAGCGTGGACGACATGCTGCTGATCGACGAGATGCAACGCTCGCTGGAGAGCAACCCGAACGGTAAACATCTGATTATCCTGCATACCAAAGGGTCGCACTTTAACTATACCCAGCGTTATCCGCGTAGCTTTGCGAAATGGACGCCGGAGTGTAAAGGCGTGGATAAAGACTGCAGTAAACAGCAGCTGATCAACTCTTACGACAACTCGGTGACCTATGTGGATCACTTTATCGACAGCGTGATTGACCAGCTGCGCGATAAGAAAGCCATTGTTTTCTATGCCGCCGACCACGGTGAGTCGATTAACGAGAAAGAGCACCTGCATGGTACGCCGCGCAAGATGGCCCCGCCGGAGCAGTTCCGCGTACCGATGATGGTGTGGATGTCTGATAAGTATCTGGAGAACCCGGAGAAAGCCAAAATGTTTGCGCATCTTAAAGCGCAGGCGGATATGAAGGTGGCTCGTCGTCATGTGGAACTGTACGACACCATTCTCGGTTGCCTCGGTTACACCTCGCCGGACGGCGGGATTAACGAGAATAACAACTGGTGTAAAGTGCCGGACAGCGCCGCGAAAGCCGCAAAGTAACGGGCCTGGCGACTTTATAGCCGATCGAAAGGCTTTTGCAAAATAAGGGATTGACGGAGGCAGAGCGTAGCAGTAAGATGCGCTCCGCATTCGGCGAGTAGCGCAGCTTGGTAGCGCAACTGGTTTGGGACCAGTGGGTCGGAGGTTCGAATCCTCTCTCGCCGACCACATTCGAAACCCCGCTCTTTGAGCGGGGTTTTTTGCATCTGAAGGTTATGAGGATGAGAACCTCCGGGGCAGGAGGTTCGACTCGAGCGAAGCGAGAGAACGTTGCTTCAGCAACGGCCCGCAGGGCGAGTCACGGAGTGACGAGTTATCCTCTCTCGCCGACCACATTCGAAACCCCGCTCTTTGAGCGGGGTTTTTTGCTTTTATGGGTTACAGTAATACACCCCATCAGAACGTTATTATTCAAAAGTAATTAAAATAGCGGTTACCGCGCTTTCCCCCTGCCTGTTAACGATTATGTGACATATTCCATTGTATTTTTTTATATATGGAATGATCTTTTTTCGCGTTGCTTATACATAACCTCAGCATTTTCCCCTGTGCGTTTTAACGTTCACGGCATTTAGTGCGCAGATAATCGCCATTCCGTAAGAAAATTTACCCCGGTTGAATAAATGTTAATCACTGGTTGTAGCAGAATGCATAGAGAGTTGTGCTGCATCATGGCGGGTAGCATAAATTTCCCTGCTGAAAATAGGTCCCGGTGGTTTTTTTAATCTTTGTTTGCCAATTCTCACACTTAGCGTAAATCCCCGTCACCTGTATTGACGTTTTCACATTCTGTTGACAGATTGTAGGGCACGAGGGGCATTTCAGGGAGGATCTGCGCTGCAACTCAGTCGCTCTTCTGAAAGGAATCTCCATCCCTTATCACGCCTTAGGGCAACACCGACCAGACCGGGTAAAAAAAAATTAAAGGTCAGGCGGAGTAACACAACAAAAACATCACATTGGAGCAGAATAACAATGAGTATTTCCTTGAAGAAGTCAGGGATGCTGAAGCTTGGTCTGAGCCTGGTAGCCATGACTGTCGCAGCAAGCGTACAGGCAAAAACCCTGGTCTACTGTTCTGAAGGCTCGCCGGAAGGCTTTAACCCACAGCTCTTTACCTCTGGTACAACGTACGACGCAAGCTCTGTACCTATCTATAACCGTCTGGTTGAATTCAAAACCGGTACTACGGAAGTTATTCCGGGTCTGGCAGAGAAGTGGGACATCAGCGAAGACGGCAAGACCTACACCTTCCACCTGCGCCCGGGCGTGAAGTGGCAGGACAGCAAAGAATTTAAACCTACGCGCGACTTTAACGCCGACGACGTGGTGTTCTCCTTTGACCGTCAGAAAAATGCCCAGAACCCGTACCACAAAGTATCCGGCGGCAGCTATGAATACTTTGAAGGGATGGGTCTGCCGGATCTGATCAGCGAAATCAAAAAAGTGGACGACAACACCGTTCAGTTCGTGCTGACCCGTCCGGAAGCGCCATTCCTGGCTGACCTGGCCATGGACTTCGCCTCTATTCTCTCTAAAGAGTATGCGGACAACATGCTGAAAGCTGGCACCCCGGAGAAAGTTGACCTGAACCCAATCGGTACCGGTCCGTTCCAGCTGCTGCAGTATCAGAAAGACTCCCGCATTCTTTACAAAGCGTTTGAAGGTTACTGGGGCACCAAGCCGCAGATCGACCGTCTGGTCTTCTCCATCACGCCTGACGCCTCCGTGCGTTACGCCAAGCTGCAGAAGAACGAGTGCCAGGTTATGCCGTACCCGAACCCGGCTGACATCGCGCGCATGAAGCAGGATAAAAACATCAACCTGATGGAGCAGGCGGGTCTGAACGTCGGCTATCTCTCCTTCAACACCGAGAAGAAACCGTTTGATGACGTGAAAGTACGTCAGGCGCTGACCTACGCGGTGAACAAAGAAGCGATCATCAAGGCCGTTTATCAGGGCGCTGGCGTTGCCGCGAAGAACCTGATCCCACCAACCATGTGGGGCTACAACGACGACGTTAAGGATTACACCTATGACGTTGAGAAAGCGAAAGCGCTGCTGAAAGAAGCGGGCCAGGATAAAGGCTTTACCGTTGAGCTGTGGGCGATGCCAGTACAGCGTCCTTACAACCCGAACGCGCGCCGTATGGCAGAAATGGTTCAGGCTGACTGGGCGAAAATCGGCGTTCAGGCCAAGATCGTGACCTACGAGTGGGGCGAGTACCTCAAGCGTGCTAAAGCGGGTGAGCACCAGGCTGTGATGATGGGCTGGACCGGTGACAACGGGGATCCGGATAACTTCTTCGCGACCCTGTTCAGCTGCGCCGCGGCGAAAGATGGTTCTAACTACTCTCGCTGGTGCTACAAGCCGTTTGAAGATCTGATTCAGCCGGCGCGTGCCGCAGAAGATCACAACAAGCGTATCGAACTGTACAAACAGGCTCAGGTTGTCATGCATGAGCAGGCGCCAGCGCTGATCGTGGCTCACTCAACCGTGTACGAACCAGTGCGTAAAGAAGTTAAAGGCTATGTGGTTGATCCACTGGGCAAACACCACTTCGAAAACGTCTCTGTTGAATAATTAAAAGCGTAAGGGGTGCGACAGCACCCCATGCCCGGCGGCGCTGCGCTTGCGCGGGCCTACAAATGTAGGCCGGGTAAGCGCAGCGCCACCCGGCAGTAGTTTTGTGAGCAATACAGACGTCGCGCCTCCAGGCGTACGTCATTAGAGAGAATCCGGGTTATGTTGCAGTTCATCCTCCGACGTCTGGGACTTGTTATCCCTACGTTTATCGGTATCACCCTTCTCACCTTCGCTTTCGTCCATATGATCCCCGGTGACCCGGTAATGATTATGGCGGGCGAGCGTGGCATTTCTCCTGAACGTCATGCACAGCTGTTGGCCGAACTGGGGCTGGATAAGCCGATGTGGCAGCAGTACCTCCACTATATCTGGGGTGTGATGCATGGTGATTTGGGCATTTCGCTGAAAAGCCGTCTTCCGGTGTGGGAAGAGTTCGTACCACGTTTTAAAGCGACGCTGGAGCTCGGTGTCTGCGCCATGATTTTTGCCGTCGCCGTTGGTATTCCGGTGGGCGTGCTGGCTGCGGTAAAACGTGGCTCCATCTTTGATCATACTGCCGTTGGCCTGGCGCTGACCGGCTACTCCATGCCTATCTTCTGGTGGGGCATGATGCTGATTATGCTGGTTTCGGTGCAGCTGAACCTGACGCCTGTCTCAGGACGCGTCAGCGATATGGTCTTCCTCGATGACACCAATCCGCTGACCGGCTTTATGCTGATCGACACGGCTATCTGGGGTGAAGAGGGCAACTTTATTGATGCGCTGGCACACATGATCCTGCCTGCGATGGTGCTCGGGACAATCCCGCTGGCGGTCATCGTGCGTATGACCCGTTCGTCGATGCTGGAAGTGCTGGGCGAGGACTACATCCGTACTGCCCGCGCCAAAGGGCTGACCCGTATGCGGGTGATCATCATTCATGCACTGCGCAACGCCATGCTGCCGGTGGTCACGGTTATCGGTCTGCAGGTGGGGACGCTGCTGGCAGGGGCGATTCTGACCGAAACCATCTTCTCCTGGCCGGGCCTGGGCCGCTGGTTGATTGACGCGCTGCAGCGCCGTGACTATCCGGTGGTTCAGGGCGGTGTGTTGCTGGTGGCGACGATGATTATCCTCGTCAACCTGCTGGTCGATTTGCTGTACGGCGTGGTGAACCCGCGTATTCGTCATAAGAAGTAAGGGGCCATCATGTCACAAGTTACTGTAAATAAAGCTGCACCGGTGCCAATGACGCCGATGCAGGAGTTCTGGCACTACTTCAAACGCAACAAAGGCGCGGTGGTAGGGCTGGTATACGTTTCCATCATGATCCTGATCGCCGTGTTTGCGAACGTGCTCGCGCCGCATAACCCGGCGGAGCAGTTCCGTGATGCGCTGCTTGCACCCCCGGTATGGCAGGACGGCGGCACCCTGACGCATCTGCTGGGTACCGATGACGTGGGCCGTGATGTGCTTTCCCGTCTGATGTACGGCGCACGTCTGTCGCTGCTGGTTGGCTGTCTGGTGGTGGTGCTGTCGCTGATCCTCGGCGTGGTGCTGGGCCTGATCGCTGGTTACTTTGGCGGCCTGATTGATAACACCATCATGCGTATCGTCGACATCATGCTGGCTCTGCCAAGCCTGCTGCTGGCGCTGGTGCTGGTGGCGATCTTCGGCCCGTCAATCGGCAACGCCGCGCTGGCCCTGACCTTTGTTGCCCTTCCTCACTACGTGCGATTAACCCGTGCGGCGGTGCTGGTGGAAGTGAACCGTGACTACGTTACCGCCTCTCGCGTGGCGGGCGCTGGCGCGATGCGTCAGATGTTCATCAACATTCTTCCAAACTGCCTTGCGCCGCTGATTGTTCAGGCGTCGCTCGGCTTCTCTAACGCCATTCTCGATATGGCCGCCCTTGGCTTCCTTGGCATGGGTGCGCAGCCGCCAACACCGGAGTGGGGCACCATGCTCTCCGACGTGTTGCAGTTCGCGCAAAGCGCCTGGTGGGTCGTGACCTTCCCGGGTCTGGCGATCCTGCTGACGGTGCTGGCATTTAACCTGATGGGTGATGGTCTGCGTGATGCACTTGATCCCAAACTGAAGCAGTAAGAGGCACGAGATGGCGTTATTAAATGTAGATAAATTATCGGTGCACTTCGGTGACGTAGGCTCCGAGTTTCGCGCCGTAGATCGGGTCAGCTACAGCGTAAATCAGGGTGAAGTGGTCGGCATTGTGGGCGAGTCCGGTTCCGGTAAATCGGTAAGCTCCCTGGCAATCATGGGACTGATTGATTTTCCAGGCCGCGTGATGGCGGAAAACCTGGAATTTAACGGGCAGGATCTGAAGCGCATTTCCGAAAAAGAGCGCCGCAACCTGGTCGGTGCCGAAGTGGCGATGATCTTCCAGGATCCGATGACCAGCCTTAACCCGTGCTACACCGTGGGCTTCCAGATTATGGAAGCCATTAAGGTGCACCAGGGCGGAAACAAGAAAACCCGCCGCCAGCGGGCAATCGATCTGTTGACCCAGGTGGGTATTCCGGACCCGGCCTCGCGTCTGGATGTCTATCCGCACCAGCTCTCCGGCGGGATGAGCCAGCGCGTGATGATCGCCATGGCGATTGCCTGTCGGCCAAAACTGCTGATTGCCGATGAACCGACAACCGCGCTGGACGTGACCATTCAGGCACAGATCATCGAGCTGTTGCTGGAGTTACAGCAGAAAGAGAACATGGCGCTGATCCTGATCACCCATGACCTGGCGTTAGTGGCCGAAGCGGCGCATAAAATCATCGTGATGTATGCCGGGCAGGTTGTGGAAACCGGCAGCTCGCACGATATCTTCCGCGCGCCGCGTCACCCCTATACCCAGGCGCTGCTGCGCGCACTGCCGGAGTTTGCCCAGGATAAGGCGCGCCTGAAGTCACTGCCGGGCGTGGTACCGGGTAAATATGACCGCCCGACCGGCTGTCTGCTGAACCCGCGCTGCCCGTATGCTACGGACAAATGTCGCGTTGACGAGCCGGCGCTGAACACCGTGGACGGCGGTCGCCAGTCTAAATGTCACTACCCACTTGATGACGCCGGGAGGCCGAACTATGAGTACGCATGAGGCCACCATGCAACAGCCCCTGTTGCAGGCTATCGATCTGAAAAAACACTACCCGGTGAAGAAGGGGCTGTTTGCCCCTGAGCGCCTGGTGAAAGCGCTGGACGGCGTCTCCTTTACCCTCGAGCGCGGCAAAACGCTGGCGGTAGTAGGCGAGTCTGGCTGCGGGAAATCCACACTGGGTCGCCTGCTGACCATGATTGAAACCCCGACCGGGGGCGAGCTGTACTATCAAGGGCAGGATCTGCTGAAGCACGATCCCGACGCGCAGAAGCTGCGTCGCCAGAAAATCCAGATTGTCTTCCAGAACCCCTATGGTTCGCTGAACCCGCGTAAAAAAGTGGGGCAGATTCTGGAGGAGCCGCTGCAGATCAACTCCACGCTGAGTAAAGAGCAGCGTCGCGAAAAGGCGCTGGCGATGATGGCGAAAGTGGGGCTTAAGACCGAGCACTACGATCGCTATCCACATATGTTCTCTGGCGGCCAGCGTCAGCGTATCGCTATTGCCCGTGGTCTGATGCTCGATCCGGATGTGGTGATCGCCGATGAACCGGTCTCCGCGCTGGACGTTTCCGTCCGTGCGCAGGTGCTGAACCTGATGATGGATCTGCAGCAGGATTTAGGCCTGTCGTATGTCTTCATCTCGCACGACCTCTCAGTGGTAGAGCATATCGCGGATGAAGTGATGGTGATGTATCTGGGCCGTTGCGTCGAGAAGGGCACCAAGGATCAGATCTTTAATAACCCGCGCCATCCGTATACCCAGGCGTTGCTCTCTGCGACCCCGCGTCTGAACCCGGATGACCGCCGGGAGCGTATTAAGCTGACCGGTGAGCTGCCAAGCCCACTCAATCCGCCGCCGGGGTGTGCATTCAACGCCCGCTGCCGCCGTCGTTTTGGACCATGTACCCAACTGCAACCGCAGTTGAAAGACTACGGCGGACAACTGGTGGCCTGCTTTGCGGTGGACCAGGACGAAAATGGCGAGAAGCCCCACGCGTAAGTGAAAAAAAACCGGCGAATTCGCCGGTTTTTTTATTGGTTTGCGGGACGCTATTTCCGTAAACGGATTTGATCGACAGCGTGTTTTTCGCTCTTGGTGAGGATCAGGCTGGCCCGCTCGCGCGTTGGCAGAATGTTCTCTTTCAGGTTCACATAGTTGATCTCATTCCACAGTGCGGTCGCCACATTCACCGCCTCCTCTTTCGAGAGCTGGGCGTAGTTGTGGAAGTAGGAGTCAGGATCGGTGAATGCCCCTTCGCGGAACTTCAGGAAGCGGTTGATGTACCAGCTTTGCAGTAAATCTTCCGGGGCATCGACATAAATAGAGAAGTCGACAAAGTCGGAGACAAAGACATGATGCGGGTCATGAGGATAGTCCATCCCGCTTTGCAGAACGTTTAACCCTTCCAGAATCAAAATGTCCGGCTGGACCACGGTTTTGTCCCCGTCAGGGATACGGTCATAAATCAGGTGCGAATAGACCGGGGCCGTAACGTTCGGCACGCCGGATTTCAGATCCGACACGAATTTCACCAGACGGTGCATATCATAAGAGAGCGGGAAGCCTTTCTTCTTCATCAGACCGCGCTCCTTTAACACCTCGTTAGGGTGCAGGAAGCCGTCGGTGGTGATCAGCTCAACGCTGCGATGCTCTGGCCAGCGGCTCAGCAGCGCCTGCAGTACGCGCGCAGTGGTACTTTTACCCACGGCCACGCTGCCGGCAATACTGATGATATAAGGGATGCGCTGTCCGTTAGTCCCGAGGAACTGTTCCAGCACGGCCTGTCGACGAAGGTTGGAACTGATATAGAAATTCAGCAAACGTGACAGAGGCAAATAAATTTCAGCCACTTCTTCAAGCGACAGGTCTTCGTTTATCCCTTTTAACCGTGCGATTTCGCCTTCCGTTAAGGTCATCGGGACGGAGTCACGCAGAGCAGCCCACTGGCTGCGGCTAAACTGGAGATAAGGCGTCATTAACGTTTGCTCTTTTTTGCTCATAAGCATGCTTGAATGAGCCATCGCATCCCACAACAGAGGCTGGGTAGGGGGGAGTGGCACATCATTGATTAGTTAATTTTGGACAATGGGCAGGAGGTTAACACCAGATGAGCCGAATAATAAGAAAAAAAGTGGCCCCGTGTTGCGTTAAGCGGGAATCGTCACAGACCGGGTTTGAGCCTATTACGGGACAGCATATGGTGAATATTTGCGCGCGTCTGCCTGAAAATACAGCGTTATTCACTCTTCCAGCACAAAATGTGAGCGAAAGAACAATTTATGCAAATTTTTAGTTGCATGACTGCCCATGTCTCCATAGAATGCGCGCTACTTGATGCCGACTTAGCTCAGTAGGTAGAGCAACTGACTTGTAATCAGTAGGTCACCAGTTCGATTCCGGTAGTCGGCACCATCAAGTCCGGTGGGGTTCCCGAGCGGCCAAAGGGAGCAGACTGTAAATCTGCCGTCACAGACTTCGAAGGTTCGAATCCTTCCCCCACCACCACTTTCTGGCAGCGTTAACGCCGCCGGAGTTGGTTGAAAAAATTAACCAGCTCGAACTTAAAAAGAGAGAAATCTCTTTTTTTGTTACAGAAAGAACTGGGTAGCCGAGTTTCAGGATGCGGGCATCGTATAATGGCTATTACCTCAGCCTTCCAAGCTGATGATGCGGGTTCGATTCCCGCTGCCCGCTCCAATACGTGCTGATATGGCTCAGTTGGTAGAGCGCACCCTTGGTAAGGGTGAGGTCCCCAGTTCGACTCTGGGTATCAGCACCACTTCACTTCTCCCTCCCATTTCTCTCTGTTTCAATTTAAATGTATTCAACAGTTCAGGCATTTCGCCTGGTTGATGTGGTGATATCACCGATTTATCCGTGTCTTAGAGGGACAATCGATGTCTAAAGAAAAGTTTGAACGTACAAAACCGCACGTTAACGTCGGTACTATCGGCCACGTTGACCATGGTAAAACAACGCTGACCGCTGCAATCACTACCGTTCTGGCAAAAACCTACGGTGGTTCTGCTCGTGCATTCGACCAGATCGATAACGCACCAGAAGAAAAAGCTCGTGGTATCACCATCAACACTTCTCACGTTGAATACGACACCCCGACTCGCCACTACGCACACGTAGACTGCCCAGGCCACGCCGACTATGTTAAAAACATGATCACCGGTGCTGCGCAGATGGACGGCGCGATCCTGGTTGTTGCTGCGACTGACGGCCCAATGCCTCAGACCCGTGAGCACATCCTGCTGGGTCGTCAGGTAGGCGTTCCTTTCATCATCGTGTTCCTGAACAAATGCGACATGGTTGATGACGAAGAGCTGCTGGAACTGGTAGAGATGGAAGTTCGTGAACTGCTGTCTCAGTACGATTTCCCAGGCGACGATACCCCAATCGTTCGTGGTTCTGCTCTGAAAGCGCTGGAAGGCGAAGCTGAGTGGGAAGAGAAAATCATCGAACTGGCTGGCTACCTGGATTCTTACATCCCAGAACCAGAGCGTGCTATCGACAAGCCGTTCCTGCTGCCAATCGAAGACGTATTCTCCATCTCCGGTCGTGGTACCGTTGTTACCGGTCGTGTAGAGCGCGGTATCATCAAAGTTGGTGAAGAAGTTGAAATCGTTGGTATCAAAGATACTGCGAAATCTACCTGTACTGGCGTTGAAATGTTCCGCAAACTGCTGGACGAAGGCCGTGCTGGTGAGAACGTTGGTGTTCTGCTGCGTGGTATCAAGCGTGAAGAAATCGAACGTGGTCAGGTTCTGGCGAAGCCAGGCTCAATCAAGCCACACACCAAGTTCGAATCTGAAGTGTACATCCTGTCCAAAGACGAAGGCGGCCGTCATACTCCGTTCTTCAAAGGCTACCGTCCACAGTTCTACTTCCGTACTACTGACGTGACCGGTACCATCGAACTGCCAGAAGGCGTTGAGATGGTAATGCCAGGCGACAACATCAAAATGGTTGTTACCCTGATCCACCCAATCGCAATGGACGATGGTCTGCGTTTCGCAATCCGCGAAGGCGGCCGTACCGTTGGCGCGGGCGTGGTTGCTAAAGTTCTCGGCTAATTGCTGATAACATTTGACGCAATGCGCATGAAAAGGGCATCATTTGATGCCCTTTTTGCACGCTTTCACATCAGAACCTGGCTCATCAGTGATTATTTTTGTCATAATCATTGCTGAGACAGGCTCTGCAGAGAGCGTATAATCCGAAAAGCGAATTAGCATTTCGATTTGGTTTGCCTCGCGCTCGCGGGGTGAAAATGTTTGTAGAATACTTCTGACAGGTTGGTTTATGAGTGCGAATACCGAAGCTCAAGGGAGCGGGCGCGGCCTGGAAGCGATGAAATGGGTAGTAGTAGCCGTATTGTTGATCGTAGCAATCGTGGGCAACTACCTTTATCGTGACATGATGCTGCCGCTACGCGCGCTGGCAGTGGTAATTCTGATTGCTGCAGCGGGTGGTGTCGCGCTGTTGACGACCAAAGGTAAAGCGACCGTCGCTTTTGCCCGCGAAGCGAGAACGGAAGTCCGTAAGGTCATTTGGCCGACTCGCCAGGAAACATTGCACACCACGCTGATTGTAGCTGCGGTTACCGCTGTAATGTCACTGATCCTGTGGGGACTGGATGGTATTCTGGTTCGCCTGGTATCCTTTATCACTGGCCTGAGGTTCTGAGATGTCTGAAGCCCCTAAAAAGCGCTGGTACGTCGTTCAGGCGTTTTCCGGTTTTGAAGGCCGCGTAGCAACGTCGCTGCGTGAGCATATCAAATTACACAACATGGAAGAGTTGTTTGGTGAAGTTATGGTTCCGACCGAAGAAGTGGTCGAGATCCGTGGCGGCCAGCGTCGCAAAAGCGAGCGCAAATTCTTCCCGGGTTACGTGCTCGTTCAGATGGTGATGAACGACGCAAGCTGGCACTTAGTGCGCAGCGTACCGCGCGTAATGGGCTTTATCGGCGGCACGTCTGACCGTCCGGCGCCAATCAGCGATAAAGAAGTTGATGCGATTATGAACCGCCTGCAGCAGGTGGGTGATAAGCCGCGTCCGAAAACGCTGTTTGAACCGGGTGAAATGGTACGTGTTAATGACGGTCCGTTTGCTGACTTTAACGGTGTGGTTGAAGAAGTGGACTACGAGAAGTCCCGCCTGAAAGTTTCTGTTTCTATCTTCGGTCGTGCGACCCCGGTAGAGCTGGACTTCGCTCAGGTAGAAAAAGCCTAAGCAGCGATCAAAAAAGCGACGATTTAAACGTTGCACAGGGCGCGAGATTGGAATACAATTTCGCGCCTTTTGTTTTTATGGATGCAATCCGTAAAACGAATTTTATCACGGGGAGCCTCCTTGAGGCGCTATAACCCAATCAGAGGATTTTAGAATGGCTAAGAAAGTACAAGCCTACGTCAAGCTGCAGGTTGCAGCTGGTATGGCGAACCCAAGTCCACCAGTTGGTCCAGCTCTGGGTCAGCAGGGTGTGAACATCATGGAATTCTGTAAAGCGTTCAACGCAAAAACCGAATCCCTGGAAAAAGGTCTGCCAATCCCAGTCGTAATCACTGTTTACGCTGACCGTTCTTTCACTTTCGTTACCAAGACCCCGCCGGCAGCAGTTCTGCTGAAAAAAGCGGCTGGTATCAAGTCTGGTTCCGGCAAGCCGAACAAAGACAAAGTAGGTAAAATTTCCCGCGCTCAGCTGCAGGAAATCGCGCAGACCAAAGCTGCCGACATGACTGGTTCCGACATTGAAGCGATGACTCGCTCCATCGAAGGTACTGCACGTTCCATGGGCCTGGTAGTGGAGGACTAAGAAATGGCTAAACTGACCAAGCGCATGTCCGTGATCCGTGACAAAGTTGATGCGACCAAACAGTACGAAATCAACGAAGCTATCGCTCTGCTGAAAGAACTGGCTACCGCTAAGTTCGTTGAAAGCGTTGACGTTGCTGTAAACCTCGGTATCGACGCTCGTAAATCTGATCAGAACGTACGTGGTGCAACTGTACTGCCACACGGTACTGGCCGTTCCGTTCGCGTAGCCGTATTTGCCCAGGGCGCAAACGCTGAAGCTGCTAAAGCTGCAGGCGCTGAGCTGGTAGGTATGGAAGATCTGGCTGACCAGATCAAGAAAGGCGAAATGAACTTTGACGTTGTTATCGCATCTCCAGATGCAATGCGCGTTGTTGGCCAGCTGGGCCAGGTTCTGGGTCCACGCGGCCTGATGCCAAACCCGAAAGTGGGTACTGTAACTCCTAACGTTGCTGAAGCGGTTAAGAACGCTAAAGCAGGTCAGGTTCGTTATCGTAACGACAAAAACGGCATCATCCACACCACCATCGGTAAAGTGGACTTCGACGCTGACAAACTGAAAGAAAACCTGGAAGCTCTGCTGGTTGCGCTGAAAAAAGCAAAACCAACTCAGGCGAAAGGCGTGTACATCAAGAAAGTTAGCATCTCCACCACCATGGGTGCAGGTGTTGCAGTTGACCAGGCTGGCCTGAGCGCTGCTGCAAACTAATACCTTTACGTGGGCGGCGAATTTGTCTACAATCTTCGCCCACGTTTGCTAACTCAGGTTAGCGGGTAACCGAATTGTTCGTTGGAGCCTGGCCTATCCAGGCCTCCGTCGAAGACCGCAGGTGTCTCGCAAGAGGCTTAATCCCCTGCGTAGACGGTGACAGAACGCTAAGATTATTTTTTGATACTCTGGCTTGTTTCTGCTCACCGTATTTAGACGCTCTTCCCGTTGGGAAGAGTGAAGTGAGTTCCAGGGCATGAGCCCTGGCAAACATCCAGGAGCAAAGCTAATGGCTTTAAATCTTCAAGACAAACAAGCGATTGTTGCTGAAGTCAGCGAAGTAGCCAAAGGCGCGCTGTCTGCAGTAGTTGCGGATTCCCGTGGCGTTACTGTAGATAAAATGACTGAACTGCGTAAAGCAGGTCGTGAAGCTGGCGTTTACATGCGTGTTGTTCGTAACACCCTGCTGCGCCGCGTAGTTGAAGGTACTCCTTTCGAGTGCCTGAAAGACACGTTTGTTGGTCCAACCTTGATTGCATACTCTATGGAACACCCGGGCGCTGCTGCTCGTCTGTTCAAAGAGTTCGCGAAAGCGAATGCAAAATTCGAGGTTAAAGCTGCAGCCTTTGAAGGTGAGTTGATCCCGGCATCGCAAATCGATCGCCTGGCAACCCTGCCGACCTACGAAGAAGCAATTGCACGCCTGATGGCAACCATGAAAGAAGCTTCGGCTGGCAAACTGGTTCGCACTCTGGCTGCTGTTCGCGATGCGAAAGAAGCTGCTTAATTGCAGTCCTCTTTATCAAGTATTCGCTTACGTATAAACTTATTCTGATTTTCAGGAACAATTTAAATGTCTATCACTAAAGATCAAATCATTGAAGCAGTATCCGCTATGTCCGTAATGGACGTTGTAGAACTGATCTCTGCAATGGAAGAAAAATTCGGTGTTTCCGCTGCTGCTGCTGTAGCTGTAGCTGCTGGCCCGGTTGAAGCTGCTGAAGAAAAAACTGAATTCGACGTAGTTCTGAAAGCTGCTGGCGCGAACAAAGTTGCTGTAATCAAAGCAGTACGTGCTGCAACTGGCCTGGGTCTGAAAGAAGCTAAAGACCTGGTAGAATCTGCTCCAGCTGCGCTGAAAGAAGGCGTGAGCAAAGACGACGCAGAAGCACTGAAAAAATCTCTGGAAGAAGCTGGCGCTGAAGTTGAAGTTAAATAAGCCAACCCTTCCGGTTGCAGCCTGAGAAATTAGGCTGATGGCTGGTGACTTTTTGGTCACCAGCCTTTTTGCGCTGTAAGGCGCCAGTAGCGTTTCACACTGTTTGACTGCTGGTTGTCCTGACAATGCTTGTTTCTATCGACGACTTAATATACTGCGACAGGGTGCTCGCTCTGGGTAAATCGCAATGAAATGGTTTAAGCGTGATAGCAACAGGCATTGCGGAAAGTGTTCGATTTTCCGATCAACAAAATGGTGTTGCACAAACTGTCCGCCAATGGACAGATGGGTCGACTTGTCAGCGAGCTGAGGAACCCTATGGTTTACTCCTATACCGAGAAAAAACGTATTCGTAAGGATTTTGGTAAACGTCCACAAGTTCTGGACATTCCATATCTCCTTTCTATCCAGCTTGACTCGTTCCAGAAGTTTATCGAGCAAGATCCTGAAGGGCAGTACGGCCTGGAAGCAGCCTTCCGTTCCGTATTCCCGATTAAGAGCTACAGCGGTAACTCCGAGCTGCAATACGTCAGCTACCGCCTTGGCGAACCGGTATTTGACGTTCAGGAATGTCAAATCCGTGGCGTGACCTACTCGGCACCGCTGCGCGTTAAACTGCGTCTGGTGATCTACGAGCGCGAAGCGCCGGAAGGCACCGTTAAAGACATCAAAGAACAAGAAGTCTACATGGGCGAAATTCCGCTCATGACCGACAACGGTACTTTCGTTATCAACGGTACTGAGCGTGTTATCGTTTCCCAGCTGCACCGTAGCCCGGGCGTCTTCTTCGACAGCGATAAAGGTAAAACGCACTCTTCCGGTAAAGTACTGTATAACGCGCGTATCATTCCTTACCGTGGTTCCTGGCTGGACTTCGAGTTCGATCCGAAAGACAACCTGTTTGTCCGTATCGACCGTCGTCGTAAACTGCCTGCGACCATCATTCTGCGTGCGCTGAACTACACCACTGAGCAGATTCTTGATCTGTTCTTTGAGAAAGTTGTCTTTGAAATTCGCGACAACAAGCTGCAAATGGAACTGGTGCCAGAGCGTCTGCGTGGTGATACCGCGTCGTTCGACATCGAAGCCAACGGCAAAGTGTATGTGGAAAAAGGCCGCCGTATTACTGCGCGCCACATCCGTCAGCTGGAAAAAGATGAAATCAAACACATCGAAGTTCCGGTTGAGTACATTGCTGGCAAAGTTGCAGCAAAAGACTACGTTGATGCATCTACTGGCGAGCTGATCTGCCCAGCGAACATGGAGCTGAGCCTGGATCTGCTGGCTAAGCTGAGCCAGTCTGGCCACAAGCGTATCGAAACGCTGTTCACCAACGATCTGGACCACGGTCCGTACATGTCCGAAACCGTACGTGTCGACCCAACCACCGATCGTCTGAGCGCGCTGGTAGAAATCTACCGCATGATGCGCCCTGGTGAGCCACCAACTCGCGAAGCGGCTGAAAGCCTGTTCGAGAACCTGTTCTTCTCCGAAGACCGCTACGATCTCTCCGCGGTTGGTCGTATGAAGTTCAACCGTTCTCTGCTGCGTGACACGATCGAAGGTTCCGGTATCCTGAGCAAAGAAGACATCATCGAAGTGATGAAGAAGCTCATCGATATCCGTAACGGTAAAGGCGAAGTGGACGATATCGACCACCTCGGCAACCGTCGTATCCGTTCCGTAGGCGAAATGGCGGAAAACCAGTTCCGCGTTGGCCTGGTACGTGTAGAGCGTGCGGTGAAAGAGCGTCTGTCTCTGGGCGATCTGGATACCCTGATGCCTCAGGATATGATCAACGCCAAGCCGATCTCCGCAGCAGTGAAAGAGTTCTTTGGTTCCAGCCAGCTGTCTCAGTTTATGGACCAGAACAACCCGCTGTCTGAGATCACGCACAAGCGTCGTATCTCTGCACTCGGCCCAGGCGGTCTGACCCGTGAGCGCGCAGGCTTCGAAGTTCGAGACGTACACCCGACCCACTACGGTCGCGTATGTCCAATCGAAACGCCTGAAGGTCCAAACATCGGTCTGATCAACTCCCTGTCCGTGTACGCACAGACGAACGAATACGGCTTCCTCGAGACCCCGTACCGTAAAGTGACTGACGGTGTTGTAACCGACGAAATTCACTACCTGTCTGCTATCGAAGAAGGTAACTACGTTATCGCCCAGGCGAACACCAACCTGGACGAAGAAGGTCGCTTTGTTGATGACCTCGTTACCTGCCGTAGCAAAGGTGAATCCAGCTTGTTCAGCAACGACCAGGTTGACTACATGGACGTTTCCACCCAGCAGGTGGTTTCCGTCGGTGCGTCCCTGATCCCGTTCCTGGAACACGATGACGCCAACCGTGCATTGATGGGTGCGAACATGCAACGTCAGGCGGTTCCGACTCTGCGCGCTGATAAGCCGCTGGTTGGTACCGGTATGGAACGTGCTGTTGCCGTTGACTCCGGTGTAACTGCAGTTGCTAAACGTGGCGGTACCGTTCAGTACGTGGATGCATCCCGTATCGTTATCAAAGTTAACGAAGACGAGATGTACCCAGGCGAAGCGGGTATCGACATCTACAACCTGACCAAATACACCCGTTCTAACCAGAACACCTGTATCAACCAGATGCCTTGCGTATCTCTGGGTGAGCCAGTTGA
This sequence comes from Leclercia sp. LSNIH1, assembly GCF_002902985.1. Taxonomy (NCBI): domain Bacteria; kingdom Pseudomonadati; phylum Pseudomonadota; class Gammaproteobacteria; order Enterobacterales; family Enterobacteriaceae; genus Leclercia; species Leclercia sp. LSNIH1. The sequence goes on from NZ_CP026167.1 coordinate 1,159,396, forward strand.
GCGCGGCGACGTGCTGGCAGACGGTCCGTCCACCGACCTCGGTGAACTGGCGCTCGGTCAGAACATGCGCGTAGCGTTCATGCCGTGGAACGGTTACAACTTCGAAGACTCCATCCTCGTCTCCGAGCGTGTGGTTCAGGAAGATCGTTTCACCACTATTCACATCCAGGAACTGGCCTGTGTCTCCCGTGACACCAAGCTGGGGCCAGAAGAGATCACCGCTGACATCCCTAACGTGGGTGAAGCTGCGCTCTCCAAACTGGATGAATCCGGTATCGTTTACATCGGTGCGGAAGTGACCGGCGGCGACATTCTGGTTGGTAAGGTAACGCCGAAAGGTGAAACCCAGCTGACGCCAGAAGAGAAACTGCTGCGCGCGATCTTCGGTGAGAAAGCGTCTGACGTTAAAGACTCTTCTCTGCGCGTACCGAACGGTGTTTCCGGTACGGTTATCGACGTACAGGTCTTTACTCGCGATGGCGTAGAAAAAGACAAACGTGCGCTGGAAATCGAAGAGATGCAGCTGAAGCAGGCTAAGAAAGACCTGTCTGAAGAGCTGCAGATCCTTGAAGCTGGCCTGTTTGGTCGTATCTACGCGGTGCTGGTTTCCGGTGGTGTTGAAGCTGAGAAGCTCGACAAGCTGCCGCGTGACCGCTGGCTGGAACTGGGCCTGGCCGACGAAGAGAAACAAAATCAGCTGGAACAGCTGGCTGAGCAGTATGACGAACTGAAACACGAGTTCGAGAAGAAACTCGAAGCGAAACGCCGCAAAATCACTCAGGGCGACGATCTGGCACCGGGCGTGCTGAAGATTGTTAAGGTTTATCTGGCCGTTAAACGTCAGATCCAGCCTGGTGATAAGATGGCGGGTCGTCACGGTAACAAGGGTGTTATCTCTAAGATCAACCCGATCGAAGATATGCCTTACGATGAAAACGGCACGCCGGTAGACATCGTACTGAACCCACTGGGCGTACCGTCTCGTATGAACATCGGTCAGATCCTTGAAACCCACCTGGGTATGGCTGCGAAAGGTATCGGCGACAAGATTAACGCCATGCTGAAACAGCAGCAGGAAGTCGCGAAACTGCGCGAATTCATCCAGCGTGCGTACGATCTGGGTACCGACGTTTGCCAGAAAGTCGACCTGAACACCTTCAGCGATGAAGAAGTGATGCGTCTGGCTGAAAACCTGCGTAAGGGTATGCCAATCGCAACGCCTGTCTTCGATGGTGCGAAAGAGTCTGAAATCAAGGAACTGTTACAGCTGGGTGGCCTGCCAAGTTCTGGCCAGATCACTCTGTTCGACGGTCGTACCGGTGAGCAGTTCGAGCGCCAGGTAACCGTTGGCTACATGTACATGCTGAAACTGAACCACCTGGTTGATGACAAGATGCACGCGCGTTCTACCGGTTCTTACAGCCTGGTTACTCAGCAGCCGCTGGGTGGTAAGGCGCAGTTCGGTGGTCAGCGCTTCGGGGAGATGGAAGTGTGGGCGCTTGAAGCATATGGCGCAGCATACACCCTACAGGAAATGCTCACCGTTAAGTCTGATGACGTGAACGGTCGTACCAAGATGTATAAAAACATCGTGGACGGCAACCATCAGATGGAGCCGGGCATGCCAGAGTCCTTCAACGTACTGTTGAAAGAGATTCGTTCGCTGGGTATCAACATCGAACTGGAAGACGAGTAACTCTCGCTCAAACAGGTCACTGGTGTCGGGGTAACTCCCGACACCAGATTGTGCTAACTCCGACGGGAGCAAATCCGTGAAAGACTTATTAAAGTTTCTGAAAGCGCAAACTAAAACCGAAGAGTTTGATGCGATCAAAATTGCTCTGGCCTCGCCAGACATGATCCGTTCATGGTCTTTCGGTGAAGTTAAAAAGCCGGAAACCATCAACTACCGTACGTTCAAACCTGAGCGTGACGGCCTTTTCTGTGCGCGTATTTTCGGGCCAGTAAAAGATTACGAGTGCCTGTGCGGTAAGTACAAGCGCCTGAAACACCGTGGTGTGATCTGTGAGAAGTGCGGCGTTGAAGTGACCCAGACTAAAGTGCGTCGTGAGCGCATGGGCCACATCGAGCTGGCGTCTCCGACTGCCCACATCTGGTTCCTGAAATCTCTGCCGTCCCGTATCGGCCTGCTGCTCGATATGCCACTGCGCGATATCGAACGTGTTCTTTACTTCGAATCCTATGTGGTTATCGAAGGCGGCATGACCAATCTGGAACGTAACCAGATCCTGACCGAAGAGCAGTATCTGGACGCGCTGGAAGAGTTCGGTGACGAATTCGACGCGAAGATGGGTGCGGAAGCGATCCAGGCCCTGCTGAAGAGCATGGATCTGGAGCAAGAGTGCGAGCAGCTGCGTGAAGAGCTGAACGAAACCAACTCCGAAACCAAGCGTAAAAAGCTGACCAAGCGTATCAAACTGCTGGAAGCGTTCGTTCAGTCTGGTAACAAACCAGAGTGGATGATCCTGACCGTTCTGCCGGTTCTGCCGCCAGATCTGCGTCCGCTGGTTCCGCTGGATGGTGGTCGTTTCGCGACGTCTGACCTGAACGATCTCTATCGTCGCGTCATTAACCGTAACAACCGTCTGAAACGTCTGCTGGATCTGGCTGCGCCAGATATCATCGTACGCAACGAAAAACGTATGCTGCAGGAAGCGGTAGATGCCCTGCTGGATAACGGTCGTCGCGGTCGTGCGATCACCGGTTCTAACAAACGTCCTCTGAAATCTTTGGCCGACATGATCAAAGGTAAGCAGGGTCGTTTCCGTCAGAACCTGCTCGGTAAGCGTGTTGACTACTCCGGTCGTTCTGTAATCACCGTAGGTCCATACCTGCGTCTGCATCAGTGCGGTCTGCCGAAGAAAATGGCGCTGGAGCTGTTCAAACCGTTCATCTACGGCAAGCTGGAACTGCGTGGCCTCGCCACCACCATCAAAGCCGCTAAGAAAATGGTTGAGCGTGAAGAAGCTGTCGTTTGGGATATCCTGGACGAAGTGATCCGCGAACACCCGGTACTGCTGAACCGTGCACCAACCCTGCACCGTCTGGGTATCCAGGCATTTGAGCCAGTACTGATCGAAGGTAAAGCTATCCAGCTGCACCCGCTGGTTTGTGCGGCCTATAACGCCGACTTCGATGGTGACCAGATGGCTGTTCACGTACCGCTGACGCTGGAAGCCCAGCTCGAAGCGCGTGCGCTGATGATGTCTACTAACAACATCCTGTCTCCAGCGAACGGTGAACCAATCATCGTTCCTTCTCAGGACGTTGTACTGGGTCTGTACTACATGACCCGTGACTGTGTTAACGCCAAAGGCGAAGGCATGGTGCTGACTGGCCCGAAAGAAGCTGAGCGTATCTATCGCGCTGGCCTGGCCTCTCTGCATGCGCGCGTTAAAGTGCGTATCACCGAATATGAAAAAGATGAAAACGGCGAATTCGTTGCGAAAACCAGTCTGAAAGACACGACCATTGGCCGTGCCATTCTGTGGATGATCGTACCGAAAGGTCTGCCTTTCTCCATCGTCAACCAGGCGCTGGGTAAGAAAGCGATCTCCAAAATGCTGAACACCTGTTACCGCATTCTGGGTCTGAAGCCGACCGTTATCTTCGCTGACCAGACAATGTACACCGGCTTTGCTTATGCAGCGCGTTCAGGTGCATCTGTTGGTATTGATGACATGGTCATCCCAGAGAAGAAACACGAGATCATCTCTGAAGCGGAAGCTGAAGTTGCTGAGATCCAGGAGCAGTTCCAGTCTGGTCTGGTAACCGCAGGCGAACGCTATAACAAAGTTATCGATATCTGGGCAGCGGCGAACGATCGTGTATCCAAAGCGATGATGGACAACCTGCAGACTGAAACGGTAATCAACCGTGAAGGTAAAGAAGAGCAGCAGGTCTCCTTCAACAGCATCTACATGATGGCCGACTCCGGTGCGCGTGGTTCTGCAGCACAGATTCGTCAGCTGGCAGGTATGCGTGGTCTGATGGCGAAGCCAGATGGCTCCATCATCGAAACGCCAATCACCGCGAACTTCCGTGAAGGTCTGAACGTACTCCAGTACTTCATCTCCACGCACGGTGCGCGTAAAGGTCTGGCGGATACCGCACTGAAAACAGCTAACTCCGGTTATCTGACGCGTCGTCTGGTAGACGTTGCGCAGGACCTGGTTGTTACCGAAGACGATTGTGGCACCCTCGAAGGTATCACCATGACCCCGGTTATCGAGGGTGGTGATGTTAAAGAGCCGCTGCGCGATCGCGTACTGGGTCGTGTGACCGCGGAAGACGTTCTGAAGCCGGGCACTGCAGACATTCTGGTTCCACGTAACACCCTGCTGAACGAGCAGTGGTGTGATCTGCTGGAAGTGAACTCTGTTGACTCCGTGAAAGTACGTTCCGTTGTATCCTGTGACACCGACTTTGGTGTATGTGCGCACTGCTATGGTCGTGACCTGGCGCGTGGCCACATCATCAACAAAGGTGAAGCAATCGGTGTTATCGCGGCACAGTCCATCGGTGAACCGGGTACACAGCTGACGATGCGTACGTTCCACATCGGTGGTGCGGCATCTCGTGCGGCTGCTGAATCCAGCATCCAGGTGAAAAACAAAGGTAGCATCAAGCTCAGCAACGCGAAGTCGGTTGTGAACTCCAGCGGTAAACTGGTTATCACGTCCCGTAACACCGAGCTGAAACTGATCGACGAATTCGGTCGTACCAAAGAGAGCTATAAAGTGCCTTACGGTGCGGTAATGGCGAAAGGCGACGGCGAGCAGGTTGCAGGCGGCGAAACCGTAGCAAACTGGGATCCGCACACCATGCCGGTTATCACCGAAGTGGCGGGCTTCATTCGCTTTACCGATATGATCGACGGCCAGACGATTACTCGTCAGACCGACGAACTGACCGGTCTCTCTTCCCTGGTGGTTCTGGACTCTGCAGAACGTACCGCGGGTGGTAAAGATCTGCGTCCAGCACTGAAAATCGTTGATGCTAACGGCAACGACGTTCTGATCCCAGGCACCGATATGCCGGCTCAGTACTTCCTGCCAGGTAAAGCGATTGTCCAGCTGGAAGACGGTATTCAGATCGGCGCGGGTGATGCTCTGGCGCGTATTCCTCAGGAATCCAGCGGTACCAAAGATATCACCGGTGGTCTGCCGCGCGTTGCGGACCTGTTCGAAGCACGTCGTCCGAAAGAGCCGGCAATCCTGGCTGAAATCAGCGGTATTATTTCCTTCGGTAAAGAGACCAAAGGGAAGCGCCGTCTGGTGATCACGCCGCTGGATGGCAGCGATCCGTACGAAGAGATGATTCCAAAATGGCGTCAGCTCAACGTGTTTGAAGGTGAACGTGTAGAACGTGGTGACGTGGTTTCCGACGGTCCGGAAGCACCGCACGACATTCTGCGTCTTCGTGGCGTACACGCGGTAACGCGTTACATCACCAACGAAGTACAGGACGTTTACCGTCTGCAAGGCGTTAAGATCAACGATAAGCACATCGAAGTTATCGTTCGTCAGATGCTGCGTAAAGCCACCATCGTGAATGCCGGTAGCTCCGACTTCCTCGAAGGTGAGCAGGTTGAATACTCTCGCGTTAAGATTGCTAACCGCGATCTGGAAGCGAACGGCAAACTCAGTGCGACCTACGCACGCGATCTGCTGGGTATCACCAAAGCGTCTCTGGCAACCGAGTCCTTCATCTCCGCGGCATCGTTCCAGGAGACCACTCGTGTGCTTACCGAAGCAGCCGTTGCGGGCAAACGCGACGAACTGCGCGGTCTGAAAGAGAACGTTATCGTGGGTCGTCTGATCCCGGCGGGTACCGGTTATGCCTACCACCAGGATCGTATGCGCCGTCGCGCAGCGGGCGAAATCCCTGCTGCACCGCAGGTAACTGCTGAAGATGCCTCTGCCAGCCTGGCAGAGCTGCTGAACGCAGGCCTGGGCGGTTCTGACAACGAGTAATCGTTAAGTCAGCCCATTAAAAAACCCGCTTCGGCGGGTTTTTTTTTGTCTGATGTACGGCAGTCTGGTGCGGTTGTTGCCGGGTGGCGCTACGCTTACCCGGCCTACGGTTCGGTGTTAGTTCACCAGCGGCAAACGGCGATACAGCTCGATCATATCCCCGGCCAGATCCTGAATTACCATCGCGTTCATCAGGTGATCCTGCGAGTGAACGGTGATCAGATTTACCGGCAGCTTGCCGGTGCCTTCATCAAGACCAATCAATTTAGTCTGGATGGAATGCGCCTGTTTGACGAACTCCCGTGACTCTTCCATCGCTTTTTCAGCCTCGGCAAAATCACCTTTTCGCGCCATCTGCAGCGCGGTTAATGCTGAGCTACGGGCTGCACCGGCATTCACCAGCAGTTCCATAATAATCGTTTCTAAATCTTCCATGGCTCACTCCAGCAGTTTAAGGGCTTTTTCCAGTACGGCATCACCTTTCATCATGCCGTAATCCATCATGTCGATAACCGCGACCTTCTTACCCAGCGGTTCCGCCTGGGCCTGAAGATTATTCAGTTCATATTTGACCTGCGGGCCAAGCAACACAATGTCGGCTGCGGCGATTTCATCTTTAAACTCAGCAACCGGTACGGCTTTAATGGTTACGTCGACCCCTTTTTTCTGTGCGGCGTCTTTCATGCGTTGAACCAGCATGCTGGTGGACATTCCCGCTGCACAGCATAAAACGATGTTCTTCATAGTCAGCCCCAATGTACATGTGTTTATTGATAATTATCCCGCACTGTCCGTTACGACAACCGCATTACCGCGATTGTGTGTGAAGCATCACAAAGAAACCTGCATTTTCTGAAACCGGTTACAACTGTTACAGAATGGGGAAGGCAGGGCGAAACGAGGAAGAAGCTTTCCGCCCTGGTCAGCATCCTCTGCTGACGAAACAAGCGTAAAAATCCGGGCGCGTTACAGCAACGGCCCGTTGATGAGGTTACGTGACGCCTCGTAATAACTTCACCGGATTACCGTTTTTTTCAGCCTGATTGCGAGGCGCGTCCCAGCCAGCTGTCCCAGTCTTTCCAGACCGGCTGCAATCCCTGCAGACTGAGCGCCTCGGCGACAGCCTCCGGGCGACGGTTGTCGTGCGGCGCAAACTGCTCCAGCTCGGGATGATCATCGGCATAGCCGCCGGGCTGGGTTTTTGAAAAGGCGCTGACGTTATTAATCGCCAGAGGAATGACGCGATCGCGAAACGCGGGGGATTCCCGGGTGGAGAGCGACAGCTCCACCTCCGGTGCCAGCAGACGAAACGCGCAGATAGTCTGCACCAGCTGGCGTTCATCCATGATCGACGCGGGCTGGATCCCGCCGGCGCAGGGGCGCAGCCGGGGAAAAGAGATTGAATACCGGCTCTGCCAGTAGTGCTGCTGCAGCCACAGCAGATGTTCCGCCACCATAAAGTTATCGACGCGCCAGCTGTCGGAAAGCCCGGTTAGCGCCCCGAGGCCGATCTTGTCGATCCCGGCGCGTCCCAGCCGATCCGGGGTCTCCAGCCGCCAGAAGAAATCCTGCTTTTTACCTTTCAGATGGTGCTGGGCGTATACCGTTTCATGGTAGGTCTCCTGATAGACCAGTACGCCGTCCAGCCCCAGCGTTTTCAGTTCGCCATATTCTGCTTCTGACAGCGGTTGTACTTCCATCTGCAACGAGGCGAACTGGCGGCGAATCGCCGGGATATGGCGGCGAAAATAGTCCATTCCGACCTTGGTCTGGTGCTCACCGGTGACCAGCAGCAGGTGCTCAAACCCCATCTCGCGGATCGCAGCGCACTCCCGGGCAATTTCGTTTTCATCCAGCGTTTTGCGCTTGATGTGGTTGCTCATGGAGAAGCCGCAGTAGGTGCAGTCGTTCGCGCAGAGGTTGGAGAGATAGAGCGGAACATAAAAGCTCACCGTGTTACCAAAGCGCTGGCGGGTCAGCCGCTGGGCTCGCTGCGCCATCGGCTCCAGATAGCCACTGGCGGCGGGGGAGAGCAGGGCCATCATATCTTCGCGGGTAAGCTGGCGGGCGTTTAACGCGCGCTCCACATCCGCAGGAGTTTTACTGTTGATGCGCAGGCGAATATCGTCCCAGTCGAGCTGGCGCCAGCGATCGGTAAAGGTTTTCATGATAACGCCTCCAGAAAGCCGGTTAACGGGCTGGTGGCATGGGCTTCAACGCTCCGGGCGCCGGGGCCAGACTGCCGTGCCAGCACGCCAGCCTCCACCGCCAGACGAAACGCCCGCGCCATCATCACCGGATCGTCCGCGACCGCAATGGCAGTGTTGACCAGTACGGCGTCGGCACCCATCTCCAGCGCCTGCGCGGCGTGGCTGGGTACGCCGATCCCGGCATCGACGATCACCGGCACGGTCGCCTGCTGAATAATGATCTCCAGCATCGCGCGGGTTTCCAGCCCCTGATTGGAGCCTATCGGTGCCCCGAGCGGCATCACTGCCGCACAGCCTGCCTCTTCGAGCCGTTTGCACAGCACCGGATCGGCGCCGCAGTAGGGCAGCACGGTGAATCCCTCTTTCACCAGCATCTCTGCCCCCTTTAGCGTCTCGATGGGATCGGGCAGCAGCCAGCGGGCGTCGGGATGAATCTCCAGTTTGAGCCAGTGCGTTCCCAGCGCCTCGCGCGCCAGTCGGGCCGCGAATAGCGCCTCTTCCGCGGTTTTGGCGCCGGAGGTATTGGGCAGCAGGCTGACGCCCGCCTCCAGCAGCGGCGCCAGAATGGCGTCGTTGTGATTACGCAGATCGACCCGCTTCATGGCCAGCGTCACCAGCTGGCTGCCGCTCTCCCGGATCGCGTCCACCATCAGCTGCGGCGAGGCGAATTTTCCCGTGCCGGTAAACAGATGTGAATCAAAGGTTTTATCAGCAATACGTAACATCTTAGCCTCCGGCAATCACCTGAAAGAGCAGGATCTGATCGCCTTCGCGCACCTGCTGTTTTTCCCACTGCTCGCGCGGCAGGATCTGTTGATTCAGGGCCAGCGCGACCCCGGGTTTTAACTGGCATAGCTGGGAGAGCAGGGTGGCGACGGTCAATCCCTCCACGCACTGCATCGGTTCGTCGTTAAACAGGATCCGCATGCCGCCCTCCACACACCTGGCATCCGCTGGCGTGCTGCAAAGCCAGCTGCCGCCAGCTTCCCGCCCGGGCGTCGAACAGGCGTAGCGTATTGCGCGTGGCCTCGATGCCGCTGAGCAGCTTGATCGCCTCCAGCGCCTGCAGGGTGCCCATCACGCCAACCACCGGCCCGACAATACCCGCGGTGCGGCAGTTACGCTGCGGCTCTTCATCATCCGGCCACAGGCAGCGGTAGCAGCCCTGGGTCCAGGGGGGCGTGAGCACCATCATCTGTCCGCCAAAGCCCACGGCGCTGGCGGTGATAAGTGGCGTATTGAGCATCACACAGGCGGCATTGATCGCCTGACGGGTAGCCATGTTATCGGTGCAGTCCAGCACCACGTCGGCGCGAGCAATCTCCTCCTGCAGCGCGCTGCCTGCCAGGCGGGTCTGCAGGGCGATCAGCCGGATGTCGGGATTAAGCTGCTGCAGGCGACGCTCTGTCACCTGCGCTTTTGGCTGGGCGATATCGTCGGTGGTAAAGAGGATCTGGCGCTGCAAATTACTCAGATGCACCTCATCATTGTCGGCCAGCACCAGGGTGCCGATCCCGGCGCCGGCCAGGTAGAGCGCCGCCGGGGCGCCTAACCCGCCCAGGCCGACCACCAGCACCCGGCTGGCGAGCAGCTTTTGCTGCCCGTCGATGGCGATATCTTCCAGCAGGATCTGGCGGCTGTAGCGCATAAAGTCACGGTCATTCATCGCCCGCCCCCGCCAGTTGCAATAGCTGTGTTGTCGCCGCCTGCCAGTCGTCGGCCTGAGTAATGGCGCTCACCACCGCGATGCTCCCTACACCGGTCGCCAGAACCGCGGGCGCACGTTCGAGACTGATACCGCCGATGGCGACGGTGGGGTAATCCCCGAGCCGGTCGATATGGCGGGCCAGCTGTTCCAGCCCCTGCGGGGCCGATGGCATCTGCTTGGTTTGGGTCGGGAAAACGTGCCCCAGCGCGATGTAGGAGGGACGCGCCGCCAGCGCCACGTCGATCTCCATATCGTCGTGGGTCGACACGCCGAGACGCAACCCGGCAGCCCGAATGGCCTCAAGCTCGGTGGTCTCCAGATCCTCCTGGCCCAGATGGACACCGTAAGCCTGGTGCTTGATCGCCAGGCGCCAGTAGTCATTGATAAACAGGCGGGCGTCGTAGCGACGCCCCAGAGCAATGGCCGTGATGACGTCGGCTTCTACCTCATCGTCCTGTTTATCTTTAATGCGCAGCTGGATCGTCTTTACGCCCGCAGCGAGCAGGCGTTCGATCCACGCCACGCTGTCGACCACCGGATAGAGCCCCAGATGAAAGGGCACCGGCGGAAAGTTGGGTTGATACATTACGCCTCCTCTTTTTTGAGGTAGATTTCGCCGCCCCGGGCGCGGAAGGTTTCCGACATATCGGCCATGCCCACTTCGATGGTCTGCGCGGCGGCGTAGTCACGTACCTCCTGGCTGATTTTCATCGAGCAGAATTTTGGCCCGCACATGGAGCAGAAGTGCGCCACTTTGCCGGACTCCTGCGGCAGGGTTTCGTCGTGGTAGGCGCGGGCGGTGAACGGGTCGAGGGCGAGGTTGAACTGATCTTCCCAGCGGAACTCGAAGCGCGCTTTTGACATGGCGTTATCGCGGATCTGCGCCCCCGGATGGCCCTTCGCCAGATCGGCAGCGTGGGCGGCAATTTTGTAGGTGATCAGCCCCTGCTTTACATCCTCTTTGTTTGGCAGGCCGAGGTGCTCTTTCGGCGTGACGTAGCAGAGCATGGCGCAGCCGAACCAGCCGATCATCGCCGCGCCAATCCCCGAGGTGAAGTGGTCATAACCCGGTGCGATATCGGTGGTCAACGGCCCCAGGGTATAGAACGGCGCTTCGTGGCAGTGCTCCAGCTCTTCGGTCATGTTGCGGCGGATCATCTGCATCGGCACGTGGCCCGGGCCTTCGATCATCACCTGCACGTCATACTCCCAGGCGATTTTGGTCAGCTCGCCCAGGGTGTGCAGCTCGGCAAACTGCGCCTCGTCGTTGGCATCGCGAATGGAGCCCGGACGCAGGCCATCGCCCAGCGACAGCGACACGTCGTACGCGGCGCAGATCTCGCAGATTTCGCGGAAGTGTTCATAGAGGAAGTTTTCCCGATGGTGGGAGAGGCACCATTTCGCCATGATTGAACCGCCGCGGGAGACGATACCGGTCAGGCGCTTAGCCGTCATCGGCACGTAGCGCAGCAGCACGCCGGCGTGGATGGTGAAGTAGTCGACGCCTTGCTCGGCCTGCTCCAGCAGGGTATCCCGGAAGGCCTCCCAGGTGAGATCTTCGGCGATGCCGTTCACTTTCTCCAGCGCCTGGTAGATGGGCACCGTACCAATGGGCACCGGGCTGTTACGCAGGATCCACTCGCGGGTTTCGTGAATATAGCGCCCGGTAGAGAGGTCCATCACCGTGTCCGCGCCCCAGCGGGTCGACCAGACCAGTTTCTCCACCTCCTCTTCGATAGACGAGGTGACCGCTGAGTTACCGATGTTGGCATTCACTTTCACCAGGAAGTTACGGCCGATAATCATCGGCTCCGACTCCGGGTGGTTAATGTTGGCCGGGATAATGGCGCGCCCGGCAGCGACTTCGTCACGGACAAACTCCGGGGTGATGTTCTCCGGCAGGCGGGCACCAAACCCTTCGCCCGGATGCTGGTGGCGCAGCACGTCGGTACGGATGCGCTCGCGGCCCATGTTTTCGCGAATGGCGATAAACTCCATCTCCGGGGTTACGATCCCCTGACGGGCGTAGTGCAGCTGGGTGACGCATTTGCCCGCTCTGGCACGTTTCGGCGTAAGAAGGCCGGTGAAGCGCAGCTCGTCCAGACCATCATCGGCCAGGCGCTCCCGGGTGTAAGCTGAGCTTTGTTCGGTTAGCGCTTCGCAATCGTTACGTGCGTCAATCCAGGGTTGGCGCAGTTTCGCCAGCCCCTGCTGCACGTTGATGGTTATCGCCGGATCGCCGTACGGGCCGGACGTGTCGTAGACCGGCACTGCTTCGTTCTCTTCAAACTGGGGAGCCTCTTTGCTGCCGCCGACGAGCGTCGGACTGAGCTGGATCTCGCGCATGGGCACGCGAATATCCTCCCGGGAACCGGTCAGATAGATGCGTTTTGAGTTAGGGAAAGCGGTGCCTTCCAGGGTGTCGATAAAGTGTTGGGCTTGTGCGCGCTGTTCGCGGCGGGTCAATTTTGTGGCAGACATAGCTCGTTCCAGAAAGTGAGGAAGTGGCTTGTCAGACGACGGATGAAGCAAGAGAGGATCGCCCGGCGGCGATACATGAACAGATTGACTCTTGTTCCCTTCGCAGGTTTTAACCTGATCAGGTTCCGCGGATCCCGAATTAACGGTCTCAGCCCGGCTTTCGCACTGGGCACTCCGACAAGAATGTGCTCCCCTACAGCGGGAGCAGTAAATGTAAATTACGCGTTAACGATAAATAACTCAAGCCGGTCGGGTGACGTTATCTTCGTTACTCGCTTTCAAATTGTGATCCAGCGCAAGGGCGATCAGGTTGTCTTCCAGCGTAAACCGCTGCTCCAGCGCCTCGCCGATATCAGAGAGGGCCTGCTGAAATTCCAGATAATTATCCTGATCGATGGCATTCTCGAGCGTGGAGTCGTAATAATCCATGATTTGCTGGGTATTGGCTTCCAGCAGAGGATAGAGTTTGGTGGCCGCTAAAAACGGGCTGTTACCTTCCATTTCACCGATAATACGCTCATAAATATTGAAATGGCCGTTAGAAAGGTAATCGACCAGGCTCTGACAGAAATCGTCCAGCGCTTTTTCGTTCAGGCGCATATAGGACTCTTTGCCCGGTTTAATGCCAACAAGGTTGTAGTAGGCAACAAGCAGATGTTTCCGCACGTGCAGCCAGCGATCGACCAGGTTGTTACATCCGCCAACGCGTTCTGTCAGGTTTTCTAGCTGGTTTAGCATGTTTGACTCCGCAAGGTTAAGATTAAATTCTGCCCGCCCAAAATGTAATAGTATTGTTACCAACATGCCTGTGAAGCAAAGGTAGTGCAATAGATATGGATCGTATAATTGAAAAATCGGATCGCGGCTGGTGGTTAGTCAGCCATGAACAAAAATTATGGTTGCCCGGTGGTGAATTACCACATGGCGAGGCCGGAAATTTCGATCTTGCGGGTCAACCCGCACTTAATATCGGGGAGTGGCAGGGCGATCCTGTGTGGTTGATCCAACAAAATCGCCGTCACGATATGGGATCGGTACGCCAGGTGCTCGATCTTGATGTGGGTCTGTTCCAGCTGGCCGGACGTGCTGTGCAGTTGGCCGAGTTTTATCGCTCGCATAAATACTGCGGCTACTGTGGTCACACCATGCACCCAAGCAAAACCGAGTGGGCCATGCTCTGCGGCCACTGCCGCGAACGTTACTACCCGCAAATCGCGCCGTGCATCATCGTCGCCATTCGTCGTGAAGAGACTATCCTGCTGGCGCAACACACGCGTCATCGTAACGGGGTGCATACCGTGCTGGCCGGGTTTGTCGAAGTGGGCGAAACGCTGGAGCAGGCTGTCGCCCGGGAAGTGATGGAAGAGAGCGGCATCAAGGTGAAGAACCTGCGCTATGTCACCTCCCAGCCGTGGCCGTTCCCGCAGTCGTTGATGACCGCTTTTATGGCCGAATATGACAGCGGCGAGATCGTCATCGACCCGAAAGAGCTGCTGTCAGCCGACTGGTATCGCTACGACGATTTACCGCTGCTCCCGCCGCCAGGCACCGTGGCGCGTCGCCTGATAGAAGATACCGTGGCAATGTGTCGGGCCGACTATGAATGACGTGATACACTGGGGACAAGACGCTTAAGGAACTGCAAAAATGACCGAACTGAAGAACGATCGTTATCTGCGTGCGCTGCTGCGCCAACCCGTTGATGTCACCCCGGTATGGATGATGCGCCAGGCGGGTCGCTATCTACCGGAATATAAAGCCACCCGGGCGCAGGCAGGCGATTTCATGTCCCTGTGCAAAAACGCGGAGCTGGCCTGTGAGGTAACGCTTCAGCCGCTGCGCCGCTACCCGCTGGACGCGGCGATCCTCTTCTCCGACATCCTGACCATCCCGGACGCGATGGGGCTTGGCCTGTACTTCGAAACCGGCGAAGGCCCGCGCTTTAGCTCGCCGATTAAGAGCAAAGCGGAGATCGACAACCTGCCTGTCCCGGACCCGGAGCAGGAACTCGGTTATGTGATGAACGCGGTGCGCACCATTCGCCGCGAGCTGAAAGGCGACGTGCCGCTGATTGGGTTCTCCGGCAGCCCGTGGACCCTGGCGACCTACATGGTCGAAGGGGGCAGCAGCAAAGCCTTTACCGTGATCAAGAAGATGATGTACGCCGATCCGCTGGCGCTCCATGCTCTGCTCGACAAGCTGGCGAAAAGCGTCACCCTCTATCTGAATGCCCAGATCAAAGCGGGCGCTCAGTCGGTGATGATCTTCGACACCTGGGGTGGGGTACTGACGGGTCGCGACTATCAGCAGTTCTCGCTCTACTACATGCATAAAATCGTTGATGGCCTGCTGCGTGAAAACGAAGGCCGTCGCGTGCCGGTAACGCTGTTCACCAAAGGCGGCGGCCAGTGGCTGGAGGCGATGGCAGAAACCGGCTGTGATGCGCTGGGCCTCGACTGGACCACCGATATTGCCGATGCCCGCCGCCGCGTGGGTGACAAAGTCGCCCTGCAAGGCAACATGGATCCGTCTATGCTGTATGCTCCGGCCGCCCGAATTGAAGAAGAAGTCGCGACCATTTTGGCGGGCTTCGGTCAGGGCGAGGGCCATGTCTTTAACCTGGGGCACGGTATTCATCAGGATGTACCGCCAGAGCATGCAGGCGTGTTTGTGGAGGCGGTGCACCGACTTTCTGCCCAGTACCACCCGTAAGGAGTCGTTATGGATCTTGCGTCACTTCGCGCTCAACAACTTAAACTCGCTGCGTCTGTATCCCGTGAGGATCGTCTGGATAAAGACCCACCCTCGCTGATTGCGGGGGCCGATGTGGGGTTTGAGCAGGGGGGAGAGGTGACGCGGGCGGCGATAGTGCTGCTGACGTACCCCGACCTGGAACTGGTTGAGTATCAGGTGGCGCGGATCGCCACTACCATGCCGTATATCCCCGGCTTCCTCTCTTTTCGTGAATATCCCGCGCTGCTGGCGGCGTGGGATCAGCTCTCGCAAAGACCCGATCTGCTGTTCGTTGACGGGCATGGCATCTCCCACCCGCGCCGTCTCGGCGTCGCCAGCCATTTTGGGCTGCTGGTGGATGTCCCGACCATCGGCGTGGCGAAAAAACGCCTCTGCGGTAAGTTTGATCCCCTGTCGCCCGAACCCGGCGCGCTGGCACCGTTAATGGATAAAGGCGAACAGCTGGCGTGGGTCTGGCGCAGCAAAGCCCGGTGTAATCCACTGTTCGTCGCCACCGGCCATCGCGTCAGTACCGACACCGCGCTGGCGTGGGTGCAGCGCTGTATGCGGGGCTACCGGCTACCGGAGCCGACCCGCTGGGCCGATGCGGTAGCGTCCGGGCGTCCGGCGTTTGTTCGTTGGCAGGAAATTCAGCGCTGAATCAGGTAAACTGCGGCCAATTTTCGATTCGAGACATCATCATGTTACAAAACCCGATTCACCTGCGCCTTGAGAAGCTGGAAAGCTGGCAGCACGTCACATTTATGGCCTGTCTGTGCGAACGTATGTATCCGAACTATGCCATGTTCTGCAAGCAGACCGAATTTGGTGATGGTCAACTCTATCGTCGTATTCTCGATCTGGTGTGGGAAACGCTGACGGTTAAAGATGCGAAGGTAAACTTCGACTCCCAGCTCGATAAGCTGGAAGAGGCGATCCCGGTTGCCGATGACTATGATGTCTATGGCGTCTATCCGGCAATTGATGCCTGTGTAGCGCTAAGTGAACTGATTCACTCGCGTCTGAGTGGTGAAACGCTGGAACATGCCATCGAAGTCAGTAAGGCCTCTATTACTACCGTAGCGATGCTGGAGATGACCCAGGAAGGGCGTGAAATGACCGATGAAGAGCTCCGTCTGAACCCGGCCATTGAGCAGGAATGGGACATCCAGTGGGAAATTTTCCGTTTGCTGGCGGAGTGCGAAGAACGCGATATCGAACTGATTAAAGGTCTACGCGCAGACTTGCGTGAGGCAGGCGAGAGTAACATTGGTATAAATCTTAACCAGTGAGACAACAAAACGTGATTTAACGCCTGTTTTGTCATGCCTCTACTCTTCCCTTCTGCCCCCCGTCTGGTCTACATTTGGGGGGCGAAAAAAAGTGGCTATCGGTGCGTGTATGCAGGAGAGTGCTTTTTTGGCATTTTCGTCGCACTCGATGCTTAGCAAGCGATAAACACATTGAAAGGATAACTTATGAACAAGACTCAACTGATTGATGTAATTGCGGACAAAGCTGACCTGTCTAAAGTACAGGCTAAAGCTGCTCTGGAATCCACCCTGGCTGCAATTACTGAGTCTCTGAAAGAAGGCGATGCTGTACAACTGGTAGGTTTCGGTACCTTCAAAGTGAACCACCGCGCTGAGCGTACTGGCCGCAACCCGCAGACCGGTAACGAAATCAAAATCGCTGCAGCTAACGTGCCAGCATTTGTTTCTGGCAAAGCACTGAAAGACGCAGTTAAGTAAGCCGCGTAGCAGTGAACAGTTTTATCGAGGGGGCGGTTTCGCCCCTTTTGTCTGTCTGGCGCCAGGTGACGGTGCTGGCAGGCATATTTGTATTAACCGCCTGTAGCCATGACTCCTCCCTGCCGCCTTTTACCGCCAGCGGCTACGCTGACGATCAGGGCGCGGTACGCGTCTGGCGTAAAGATTCAGATGACGAAGTGCATCTCCTCTCCGCGTTTAGCCCCTGGCACAGCGGCAGTACCACCACCAGTGAATATCGCTGGCAGGGCGATACGCTCGTCTGGATCGACGTAAACATCTACAGCAAAGTCCCCGAGCATGTGCGGGTACGCTTTGACGACCACGGTGAGCTGAGCTTTATGCAGCACGAAACCGGTGGCCTTAAACAGCAACTCTCTACCGATCAAATCGAGCTTTACCGCTACCGCGCCGCGCAGATTCGCCAGACCAGCGACGCGCTGCGACAGGGAAGGGTCGTGCTACATCAGGGGCGCTGGCATGTTGACGGCTCCGTGACAACGTGTGAAGGCCAGACCCTGAAGCCGGATCTCGATAGCTGGGCAACGGAACATATTGCACGCCGGCAGAGTCACTCCTCCATGGCAGTGAGCGTGGCGTGGCTGGAAGCGCCTGAAGGATCACAGCTGCTGCTGGTGGCGAACGAAGATTTTTGTACCTGGCAGCCGACAGAGAAGAGTTTCTGAAAATCCCCCTCCCTTGCGGGAGAGGGACTGGTGAAGGGGGGAGTTACTTCCCTTGCTCGCGCGCAATGGCGCGGTAACCAATATCGTTACGGCTGAAGCTACCGTTCCAGTGAATATCCGCCATCAGGGCATAGGCGCGTTGCTGCGCTTCTGCGACGGTGTTGCCCAGCGCCGTGGCGCACAGGACGCGGCCACCGTTAGTCAGCACGCGTTCGTCATCGGAGAGCTTAGTCCCCGCATGGAATACCTTCGCGCCTTCGATGGCTTCCAGCGGCAGGCCGTGGATCTCATCGCCGGTGTTGTAGTTGCCCGGATAACCGCCCGCCGCAATTACCACGCCCAGAGAAGCACGCTCATCCCACTCCGAGCGCTTTTCGTCCAGCTTGCCTTCGCAGGCCGCCAGGCACAGCTCCACCAGATCGGATTTCATGCGCAGCATGATTGGCTGCGTTTCTGGGTCGCCAAAGCGGCAGTTGAACTCGATAACCTTCGGGTTGCCCTGTTTGTCGATCATCAGGCCAGCATAGAGGAAACCAGTGTAGGTATTGCCTTCCGCCGCCATTCCTTTAACGGTAGGCCAGATGATGCGGTCCATGGTGCGCTGGTGAACTTCATCCGTCACCACAGGAGCAGGGGAGTAAGCCCCCATCCCGCCGGTATTCGGGCCGGTATCGGCATCGCCAACGCGCTTATGATCCTGGCTGGTGGCCATCGGCAGCACATGCTCGCCGTCGACCATGACGATAAAGCTCGCCTCTTCGCCATCAAGAAACTCTTCGATAACGATACGGTGGCCTGCATCACCAAAAGCGTTACCTGCCAGCATATCCTGAACGGCAGCTTCTGCTTCTTCGAGCGTCATCGCCACGATAACGCCTTTACCCGCTGCCAGACCGTCGGCTTTGATCACAATCGGCGCGCCTTTTTCACGTAAGTAGGCCAGCGCGGGCTCCACTTCGGTGAAGTTCTGATATTCCGCGGTCGGAATGTTGTGACGCGCGAGGAAATCTTTGGTGAAGGCTTTGGAGCCTTCGAGCTGCGCGGCGCCTTCGGTCGGGCCGAAGATGGTCAGGCCCGCGGCACGGAATGCGTCTACCACGCCAATGACCAGCGGCGCTTCCGGACCCACAATGGTCAGATCGATTTTTTCACTCTGGGCAAAGCTCAGCAGCGCCGGGATATCGGTTACGCCGATAGCGACGTTCTGCAGGGTAGGCTCCAGGGCGGTACCGGCGTTACCCGGTGCCACAAAGACGGTTTCAACCTGCGCAGACTGCGCCGCTTTCCACGCCAGGGCGTGCTCGCGCCCGCCGTTACCAATCACTAATACTTTCATTCTCTGCTCCGGGAATTAATGGCGGAAATGACGCATGTCGGTGAAGATCATCGCGATGCCATGTTCATCGGCGGCGGCAATGACTTCGTCGTCGCGGATTGAGCCGCCAGGCTGGATCACGCAGGTGATGCCCACTGCCGCAGCTGCATCGATACCGTCACGGAACGGGAAGAACGCGTCGGACGCCATGGCGGAGCCTTTAACTTCCAGACCTTCGTCGCCCGCTTTAATCCCGGCGATTTTCGCAGAGTAAACGCGGCTCATCTGGCCCGCGCCTATACCGATGGTCATGTTCTCTTTCGCATAGACGATGGCGTTGGATTTCACGAACTTCGCCACTTTCCAGCAGAACAGCGCGTCACGCAGCTCCTGCTCCGTAGGCTGACGTTTGGTGACGACACGCAGATCTTTCTCGCTGACCATGCCCAGGTCACGATCCTGAACCAGCAGGCCACCGTTCACACGCTTGAAGTCGAGACCCGGAACGCGTTCCGCCCACTGACCGCAGACCAGCACGCGCACGTTCTGTTTTGTCGCGGTGATTTTCAGGGCGTCTTCGGTGGCCGAAGGGGCAATAATCACTTCAACAAACTGACGGGAGATGATCGCCTGAGCGGTTTCGGCATCCAGCTCGCGGTTAAACGCGATAATGCCGCCAAACGCTGAGGTCGGGTCAGTTTTGTACGCACGATCGTAAGCATCCAGAATAGAGGTGCTTACCGCGACGCCGCATGGGTTCGCATGCTTCACGATAACGCAGGCGGGCTCGCTGAACTCTTTCACGCACTCCAGTGCCGCGTCGGTATCCGCAATGTTGTTATAGGAGAGTGCTTTACCCTGCACCTGCTGCGCAGTGGCAACGGAGGCTTCTTTTACCTCTTCTTCTATATAGAAGGCAGCCTGCTGGTGGCTGTTCTCGCCGTAGCGCATATCCTGCTTCTTAATGAAGTTGAGGTTTAAGGTGCGGGAGAAGCGACCAGAGGGATCTTTGCTTTCGCCATGGTAGGCAGGGACCAGACTACCGAAGTAGTTGGCGATCATGCTGTCGTAAGCGGCGGTATGTTCAAAGGCCTTAATGGCGAGGTCGAAACGGGTCTCGAGATTCAGTGAGCCTTCGTTGGCATCCATCTCTTTAATAATGGCGTCGTAGTCGCTGCTCTTTACGACGATGGCCACATCCTTATGGTTCTTGGCGGCGGAGCGCACCATGGTCGGCCCACCGATATCGATATTCTCTACCGCATCCTCCAGAGAGCAGCCTTCACGGGCAACGGTCTGGGCGAATGGATAAAGGTTAACAATCACCATGTCGATTGGCGCAATCCCGTGCTGATCCATAATGCCGTCATCCTGACCGCGACGTCCCAGAATGCCGCCGTGGACTTTCGGGTGCAGGGTTTTGACGCGTCCATCCATCATTTCCGGGAAGCCGGTGTAATCAGACACTTCGGTTACCGGCAGGCCTTTATCTGCTAACAGGCGAGCAGTACCGCCTGTGGACAGCAGCTCTACGCCACGTGCAGAAAGTGCCTGAGCGAATTCAACGATACCGGCTTTATCAGAAACACTGAGCAGAGCGCGGCGGATTGGACGACGTTGTTGCATGGTAAATCCCCTGGATTTGACGATTACAGAGAGCGTTAGGTGAATTTTCCCGATAAAAACTCAACTAACACACCTGGCGGGGCGCTTTATTTAGCGCGAGCATTTTAACGAAAACGTTTGCGCAACGCTCGCACATTTTCACTTTTTCGTCACGTTGTGGATAAGTCTGTGTGTAATCAGGTATAAGGCGGGCTTTTGCTGGGGAATGCAGCAGTCAGTCATTTTTATGACATTTAAGGGTTGCGGGCGGCGGAGAACTCCCTATAATGCGCCTCCATCGACACGGCAGATGTGAATCACTTCACACAAACAGCCGGGCCGGTTGAGGAGAAAAGCGAAAATAATCGCTTGACTCTGAAAGAGGAAAGCGTAATATACGCCACCTCGCAACGGTGAGCGAAAGCCGCGTTGCACTGCTCTTTAACAATTTATCAGACAATCTGTGTGGGCACTCAAAGTGACATGGATTCTTAACGTCCTCGGACGAAAAATGAATACCAAGTCTCTGAGTGAACACGTAATTCATTACGAAGTTTAATTCACGAGCATCAAACTTAAATTGAAGAGTTTGATCATGGCTCAGATTGAACGCTGGCGGCAGGCCTAACACATGCAAGTCGAACGGTAGCACAGAGAGCTTGCTCTCGGGTGACGAGTGGCGGACGGGTGAGTAATGTCTGGGAAACTGCCTGATGGAGGGGGATAACTACTGGAAACGGTAGCTAATACCGCATAACGTCGCAAGACCAAAGAGGGGGACCTTCGGGCCTCTTGCCATCGGATGTGCCCAGATGGGATTAGCTAGTAGGTGGGGTAATGGCTCACCTAGGCGACGATCCCTAGCTGGTCTGAGAGGATGACCAGCCACACTGGAACTGAGACACGGTCCAGACTCCTACGGGAGGCAGCAGTGGGGAATATTGCACAATGGGCGCAAGCCTGATGCAGCCATGCCGCGTGTATGAAGAAGGCCTTCGGGTTGTAAAGTACTTTCAGCGAGGAGGAAGGCATTGTGGTTAATAACCACAGTGATTGACGTTACTCGCAGAAGAAGCACCGGCTAACTCCGTGCCAGCAGCCGCGGTAATACGGAGGGTGCAAGCGTTAATCGGAATTACTGGGCGTAAAGCGCACGCAGGCGGTCTGTTAAGTCAGATGTGAAATCCCCGGGCTCAACCTGGGAACTGCATTTGAAACTGGCAGGCTTGAGTCTTGTAGAGGGGGGTAGAATTCCAGGTGTAGCGGTGAAATGCGTAGAGATCTGGAGGAATACCGGTGGCGAAGGCGGCCCCCTGGACAAAGACTGACGCTCAGGTGCGAAAGCGTGGGGAGCAAACAGGATTAGATACCCTGGTAGTCCACGCCGTAAACGATGTCGACTTGGAGGTTGTGCCCTTGAGGCGTGGCTTCCGGAGCTAACGCGTTAAGTCGACCGCCTGGGGAGTACGGCCGCAAGGTTAAAACTCAAATGA
Organism: Leclercia sp. LSNIH1; assembly: GCF_002902985.1. NCBI lineage: Bacteria > Pseudomonadati > Pseudomonadota > Gammaproteobacteria > Enterobacterales > Enterobacteriaceae > Leclercia > Leclercia sp. LSNIH1. The sequence goes on from NZ_CP026167.1 coordinate 1,181,392, forward strand.
ATTGACGGGGGCCCGCACAAGCGGTGGAGCATGTGGTTTAATTCGATGCAACGCGAAGAACCTTACCTACTCTTGACATCCAGAGAACTTGCCAGAGATGGCTTGGTGCCTTCGGGAACTCTGAGACAGGTGCTGCATGGCTGTCGTCAGCTCGTGTTGTGAAATGTTGGGTTAAGTCCCGCAACGAGCGCAACCCTTATCCTTTGTTGCCAGCGGCTAGGCCGGGAACTCAAAGGAGACTGCCAGTGATAAACTGGAGGAAGGTGGGGATGACGTCAAGTCATCATGGCCCTTACGAGTAGGGCTACACACGTGCTACAATGGCGCATACAAAGAGAAGCGACCTCGCGAGAGCAAGCGGACCTCATAAAGTGCGTCGTAGTCCGGATTGGAGTCTGCAACTCGACTCCATGAAGTCGGAATCGCTAGTAATCGTAGATCAGAATGCTACGGTGAATACGTTCCCGGGCCTTGTACACACCGCCCGTCACACCATGGGAGTGGGTTGCAAAAGAAGTAGGTAGCTTAACCTTCGGGAGGGCGCTTACCACTTTGTGATTCATGACTGGGGTGAAGTCGTAACAAGGTAACCGTAGGGGAACCTGCGGTTGGATCACCTCCTTACCTTAAAGAACCTGCCTTTGTAGTGCTCACACAGATTGTCTGATGAATGATGAACTTCTGAATGTACTTTTGAGTGCATTAAGAAGTTTTGCTCTTTAAAAATCTGGATCAAGCTGAAAATTGAAACGACACACTGTGTCTGTTCTCCGTAATAAGAACAGATAAAGGTGTGTTCGAGTCTCTCAAATTTTCACAACACGAAGTGAAACAGCTTCGGGTTGTGAGGTTAAGCGACTAAGCGTACACGGTGGATGCCCTGGCAGTCAGAGGCGATGAAGGACGTGCTAATCTGCGAAAAGCGCCGGCGAGGTGATATGAACCCTTGACCCGGCGATGTCCGAATGGGGAAACCCAGTGTGATTCGTCACACTATCGTTAGCTGAATACATAGGCTAACGAGGCGAACCGGGGGAACTGAAACATCTAAGTACCCCGAGGAAAAGAAATCAACCGAGATTCCCCCAGTAGCGGCGAGCGAACGGGGAGCAGCCCGGAGTCTGAATCAGCTTGTGTGTTAGTGGAAGCGTCTGGAAAGTCGCAGGGTACAGGGTGATACTCCCGTACACGAAAGCACACTTGCTGTGAACTCGAAGAGTAGGGCGGGACACGTGGTATCCTGTCTGAATATGGGGGGACCATCCTCCAAGGCTAAATACTCCTGACTGACCGATAGTGAACCAGTACCGTGAGGGAAAGGCGAAAAGAACCCCGGCGAGGGGAGTGAAAAAGAACCTGAAACCGTGTACGTACAAGCAGTGGGAGCACCTTCGGGTGTGACTGCGTACCTTTTGTATAATGGGTCAGCGACTTATATTCTGTAGCAAGGTTAACCGTATAGGGGAGCCGAAGGGAAACCGAGTCTTAACTGGGCGTTAAGTTGCAGGGTATAGACCCGAAACCCGGTGATCTAGCCATGGGCAGGTTGAAGGTTGGGTAACACTAACTGGAGGACCGAACCGACTAATGTTGAAAAATTAGCGGATGACCTGTGGCTGGGGGTGAAAGGCCAATCAAACCGGGAGATAGCTGGTTCTCCCCGAAAGCTATTTAGGTAGCGCCTCGTGAACTCATCCTCGGGGGTAGAGCACTGTTTCGGCTAGGGGGCCATCCCGGCTTACCAACCCGATGCAAACTGCGAATACCGGGGAATGTTATCACGGGAGACACACGGCGGGTGCTAACGTCCGTCGTGAAGAGGGAAACAACCCAGACCGCCAGCTAAGGTCCCAAAGTCATGGTTAAGTGGGAAACGATGTGGGAAGGCACAGACAGCCAGGATGTTGGCTTAGAAGCAGCCATCATTTAAAGAAAGCGTAATAGCTCACTGGTCGAGTCGGCCTGCGCGGAAGATGTAACGGGGCTAAACCATGCACCGAAGCTGCGGCAGCGACACTTATGTGTTGTTGGGTAGGGGAGCGTTCTGTAAGCCTGCGAAGGTGTGCTGTGAGGCATGCTGGAGGTATCAGAAGTGCGAATGCTGACATAAGTAACGATAAAGCGGGTGAAAAGCCCGCTCGCCGGAAGACCAAGGGTTCCTGTCCAACGTTAATCGGGGCAGGGTGAGTCGACCCCTAAGGCGAGGCCGAAAGGCGTAGTCGATGGGAAACAGGTTAATATTCCTGTACTCGGTGTTACTGCGAAGGGGGGACGGAGAAGGCTATGTTGGCCGGGCGACGGTTGTCCCGGTTTAAGCATGTAGGCGGAGGTTCCAGGTAAATCCGGTACCTTTTTAACGCTGAGGTGTGATGACGAGGCACTACGGTGCTGAAGCAACAAATGCCCTGCTTCCAGGAAAAGCCTCTAAGCATCAGGTAACACCAAATCGTACCCCAAACCGACACAGGTGGTCAGGTAGAGAATACCAAGGCGCTTGAGAGAACTCGGGTGAAGGAACTAGGCAAAATGGTGCCGTAACTTCGGGAGAAGGCACGCTGATATGTAGGTGAAGCCCCTGCGGGTGGAGCTGAAATCAGTCGAAGATACCAGCTGGCTGCAACTGTTTATTAAAAACACAGCACTGTGCAAACACGAAAGTGGACGTATACGGTGTGACGCCTGCCCGGTGCCGGAAGGTTAATTGATGGGGTTAGCGGCAACGCGAAGCTCTTGATCGAAGCCCCGGTAAACGGCGGCCGTAACTATAACGGTCCTAAGGTAGCGAAATTCCTTGTCGGGTAAGTTCCGACCTGCACGAATGGCGTAATGATGGCCAGGCTGTCTCCACCCGAGACTCAGTGAAATTGAAATCGCTGTGAAGATGCAGTGTACCCGCGGCAAGACGGAAAGACCCCGTGAACCTTTACTATAGCTTGACACTGAACACTGGTCCTTGATGTGTAGGATAGGTGGGAGGCTTTGAAGCGTGGACGCCAGTCTGCGTGGAGCCGTCCTTGAAATACCACCCTTTAATGGCTGGTGTTCTAACGTAGACCCGTAATCCGGGTTGCGGACAGTGTCTGGTGGGTAGTTTGACTGGGGCGGTCTCCTCCTAAAGAGTAACGGAGGAGCACGAAGGTCAGCTAATCCTGGTCGGACATCAGGAGGTTAGTGCAATGGCATAAGCTGGCTTGACTGCGAGAGTGACGGCTCGAGCAGGTGCGAAAGCAGGTCATAGTGATCCGGTGGTTCTGTATGGAAGGGCCATCGCTCAACGGATAAAAGGTACTCCGGGGATAACAGGCTGATACCGCCCAAGAGTTCATATCGACGGCGGTGTTTGGCACCTCGATGTCGGCTCATCACATCCTGGGGCTGAAGTAGGTCCCAAGGGTATGGCTGTTCGCCATTTAAAGTGGTACGCGAGCTGGGTTTAGAACGTCGTGAGACAGTTCGGTCCCTATCTGCCGTGGGCGCTGGAGAATTGAGGGGGGCTGCTCCTAGTACGAGAGGACCGGAGTGGACGCATCACTGGTGTTCGGGTTGTCATGCCAATGGCACTGCCCGGTAGCTAAATGCGGAAGAGATAAGTGCTGAAAGCATCTAAGCACGAAACTTGCCCCGAGATGAGTTCTCCCTGACCCTTTGAGGGTCCTGAAGGAACGTTGAAGACGACGACGTTGATAGGCCGGGTGTGTAAGCGCAGCGATGCGTTGAGCTAACCGGTACTAATGAACCGTGAGGCTTAACCTTACAACGCCGAAGCTGTTTCGGTGGGTTTGAGAAAATTTTCAGCATTGATTCAGAGTTAAGTACACAATAGTTTGCGCAGCAGCAAGGCGGCAAGCGAAGGAAAGGAAGGAGCATACTGAAGTATGTGACTGACTTTACGAGCGCGGCCAACGCGGCTGATGCGATAAAGTATTGCGTACAGAGCACCAAGAATTTGCCTGGCGGCTGTAGCGCGGTGGTCCCACCTGACCCCATGCCGAACTCAGAAGTGAAACGCCGTAGCGCCGATGGTAGTGTGGGGTCTCCCCATGCGAGAGTAGGGAACTGCCAGGCATCAATTAAAGCCGAAAGCCCATCCTCACGGATGGGCTTTTTGCGTTGGGCGTTAAAAAAGCCGGGTGGCGGCTTCGCCTTACCCGGCCTACGGCTATCCCTTTCTTGAAACTTTCTCACCTTTCACATGCAGACTCGACATTTGCCCGATTCCTGGTTATTGTCAGCTATCTGGATGTCTAAACGTTTATACGTATGCTGTGAGGATGTAAGGTTATGCCGATTCGGGTGCAGGACGAGCTACCAGCCGTCAATTTCTTGCGTGAAGAAAATGTCTTTGTCATGACGGCTTCGCGCGCTACAGGTCAGGAAATTCGCCCTTTGAAGGTGCTTATCCTGAACCTGATGCCAAAGAAGATTGAGACGGAAAATCAGTTCCTCCGCTTGCTCTCAAACTCCCCGCTGCAGGTCGATATTCAGCTGCTGCGTATTGATGCGCGCGAGTCCCGTAATACGCCTTCTGAGCATCTCAATAACTTCTACTGCAACTTTGAAGATATCCGTAACGAGAACTTTGATGGCTTGATCGTTACCGGTGCGCCGCTTGGCCTGGTTGAATTCAACGACGTGGCCTACTGGCCGCAAATCAAGCAGGTGCTGGAGTGGGCCAAAGATCATGTCACTTCAACCCTGTTCGTCTGCTGGGCGGTCCAGGCGGCGCTCAACATTCTGTACGGCATCCCTAAACAAACCCGTACCGAAAAGCTCTCTGGTGTCTATGAGCATCATATTCTGCATCCTCATGCGCTGCTGACTCGCGGGTTTGATGACTCCTTCCTGGCGCCGCATTCGCGCTATGCCGATTTCCCGGCTGCATTGATTCGTGACTACACCGATCTTGAGATCCTCGCGGAAACCGAAGAGGGCGATGCCTATCTGTTTGCCAGCAAAGACAAGCGTATTGCCTTTGTCACCGGTCATCCGGAATACGATCCCGATACCCTGGCGAGCGAATATTTCCGCGATGTGGAAGCGGGTTTAAATCCGGACGTACCGTACAACTATTTCCCCCAAAACGATCCGCAAAACAAACCGCGTGCCACCTGGCGCAGCCACGGCAATCTGCTGTTTACCAACTGGCTTAACTACTACGTCTATCAGATCACGCCGTACGATCTGCGCCACATGAATCCGACCCTGGATTAATCTTCTGACGATCCTCATCCTGTAGCGTTTCAGCTCTCCAGTTAAGGCACCTTTGGGTGCCTTTTTTATTTCCGAAATTAACTCCGTCTGTAGATATATTTTTAAACCCATCTTTATCAGTAAGTTACATAGCATTTTAATTAAAAATGGAAATTGTTTTTGATTTTATCGTAGAGCGAGATAGTCTTAACTCTGCTGAACGAAAACTACACAAGGATCTTTCGTTCGCGTGGGGGAAATAAATTCGGATCAATGACGAGGAGCAGCGCAATGAATCAACAGGCAACCATTATCGATGAACTGTCCTTTACTCAACCGCATGGTGAGCAGGAGAAGCAGATCCTGACCGCCGATGCCGTAGAGTTCCTCACCGAGCTGGTGACCCGCTTCACGCCAAAACGCAATAAATTACTGGCGGCACGCATTCAGCAGCAGCAAGACATTGATAACGGCAAGCTGCCTGACTTTATTTCGGAAACCGCTTCCATTCGAGAAGGAAACTGGACGATCCGCGGTATCCCGCAGGATCTACAGGACCGACGCGTTGAAATCACCGGCCCGGTAGAACGCAAGATGGTGATCAACGCGCTGAACGCCAATGTGAAGGTCTTTATGGCCGATTTTGAAGATTCACTGGCACCCGACTGGAATAAAGTGATTGATGGGCAGATCAACCTGCGTGATGCGGTTGATGGCACCATCAGCCACACCAACGAAGCGGGCAAAATCTACCAGCTTAAGCCCAACCCGGCGGTACTGGTTTGCCGCGTACGTGGCCTGCATTTACCGGAAAAGCATGTCACCTGGAACAATGAGGCGATCCCCGGCAGCCTGTTCGATTTTGCGCTCTACTTCTTCCATAACCATAAAAACCTGCTGGCAAAAGGCAGCGGACCTTACTTCTATCTGCCAAAAACCCAGTCATGGCAGGAAGCGGCCTGGTGGAGTGAGGTCTTTAGTTACACTGAGGACCGTTTTGAACTGCCGCGCGGCACCATCAAGGCCACGCTGCTGATTGAAACGTTGCCTGCGGTCTTCCAGATGGATGAGATTCTGCATGCCCTGCGTGACCACATTGTTGGCCTGAACTGTGGCCGCTGGGATTACATCTTCAGCTACATCAAGACCCTGAAGAACCACCCGGATCGCGTTCTGCCCGATCGTCAGGTGGTGACGATGGATAAATCTTTCCTCAATGCCTATTCGCGTCTGCTGATCAAAACCTGCCACAAACGCGGCGCCTTCGCGATGGGCGGAATGGCAGCGTTTATTCCCAGCAAAGACAGCGAACGTAACACCCAGGTGCTGAATAAAGTGAAGGCCGATAAAGAGCTGGAAGCCAGCAACGGCCATGACGGCACGTGGGTGGCGCACCCCGGCCTGGCAGATACCGCCATGGAGGTGTTCAACCGCATCCTGGGCGATAACAAAAACCAGCTGCACGTAACCCGCGAAGATGATGCGCCCGTTACCGCTGCACAGCTCCTCGAGCCGTGCGAGGGCGAGCGCACCGAAGAGGGGATGCGCGCCAACATCCGCGTGGCCGTCCAGTACATCGAAGCGTGGATCTCCGGTAACGGCTGTGTACCGATTTACGGTCTGATGGAGGATGCCGCCACCGCCGAGATCTCCCGCACCTCTATCTGGCAGTGGATCCATCATCAGAAAACGCTCAGCAACGGCAAGCCCGTCACCAAAGCCCTGTTCCGCCAGATGCTGTCGGAAGAGATGCTGAACATTCAGGAAGAGCTGGGCGAGCACCGCTTCAGCAGCGGCCGCTTCGACGCCGCCGCGCGCCTGATGGAACAGATCACCACCTCAGATGACTTAATCGACTTCCTGACGCTGCCGGGCTACCGCCTGCTGGCCTGATTTCACCACATAACAATATGGAGCATCTGCACATGAAAACCCGTACCCAACAGATCGAAGCATTACAGAACGAGTGGACTCAGCCGCGCTGGGAAGGCATTGAACGCCCTTATAGCGCTGAGGATGTGGTGAAGTTGCGCGGCTCGGTAAACCCGGAATGCACCCTGGCGCAGCTGGGTGCCGCCAAAATGTGGCGTCTGCTGCACGGCGAGTCGAAGAAAGGCTACATCAACAGCCTCGGCGCGCTGACCGGTGGCCAGGCGTTGCAGCAGGCGAAAGCGGGCATTGAAGCGGTCTATCTGTCAGGCTGGCAGGTGGCGGCAGATGCCAACCTCGCGTCCAGCATGTACCCGGATCAGTCCCTCTATCCGGCGAATTCCGTCCCGGCCGTGGTGGAGCGAATCAACAATACCTTCCGTCGTGCGGATCAGATCCAGTGGGCATCCGGTATTGAGCCAAACGATCCGCGCTTCGTAGATTACTTCCTGCCGATTGTGGCCGACGCCGAGGCGGGCTTTGGTGGGGTTCTGAATGCCTTTGAGCTGATGAAATCGATGATTGAAGCCGGTGCAGCGGCTGTCCATTTCGAAGATCAGCTGGCGTCCGTGAAGAAGTGTGGACACATGGGCGGCAAAGTGCTGGTTCCGACTCAGGAGGCGATCCAGAAACTGGTAGCTGCCCGTCTGGCCGCTGACGTCATGGGCGTCCCGACGCTGGTGATTGCCCGTACCGATGCCGATGCCGCAGATCTGATCACCTCCGACTGCGACCCTTACGACAGTCAGTTTATTACCGGCGAACGCACCAGCGAAGGGTTCTACCGTACCCATGCCGGCATTGAGCAGGCGATCAGCCGCGGTCTGGCGTATGCTCCCTATGCTGACCTGGTGTGGTGCGAAACCTCCACCCCGGATCTGGCGCTGGCGAAACGCTTTGCCGATGCCATCCATGCGAAATACCCGGGCAAGCTGCTGGCCTACAACTGCTCGCCCTCCTTTAACTGGCAGAAAAACCTGGACGATAAAACGATCGCCAGCTTCCAGCAGGAACTGTCGGAGATGGGCTACAAATACCAGTTCATCACCCTGGCCGGCATTCACAGCATGTGGTTCAACATGTTCGACCTGGCGCACGCCTACGCGCAGGGCGAGGGCATGAAGCACTACGTCGAGAAGGTCCAGCAGCCGGAGTTCGCGGCAAGCCAAAAGGGCTATACCTTCGTCTCGCACCAGCAGGAGGTGGGAACAGGCTACTTCGACAGAGTGACCACCATCATTCAGGGCGGCGCCTCCTCCGTCACCGCCCTGACCGGGTCGACCGAAGAAGCGCAGTTCTGATAACGGAAACGCCCGGTGGCGCTGCGCTTACCGGGCCTACGGTTCTGTTTCCTGGGGTGAGGGACATCTATGTCGCGTGGCCTGGAATTGCTGATTGCGCAGACCATTTTGCAGGGCTTTGATGCTCAGTATGGCCGTTTTCTGGAAGTGACGGGCGGGGCGCAGCAGCGCTTCGAGCAGGCAGACTGGCACGCCGTGCAGCAGGCCATGAAACAGCGTATTCATCTCTACGATCATCATGTGGGTCTGGTGGTAGAGCAGCTGCGCTGCATCACCGGCAGCATCGATATCAATGCCGCTTTTTTGCTGCGGGTGAAAAGCCATTACACCCAGCTTCTGCCGGACTATCCGCGCTATGAGATTGCAGAAAGCTTTTTTAACTCCGTCTACTGTCGGCTGTTTGATCACCGCTCACTGTCACCGGAGCGGCTTTTTATTTTCAGCTCTCAGCCGGGGCAACGTTTCCGCACCCTGCCGCGGCCGTTGGCAAAAGATTTCTATCCTGAACAGGGATGGGAGGCGTTGTTAACCAAAGTGTTAGCCGACCTTCCCCTGCGCCTGCCGTGGCAAAATCGCCCACGTGATGTCGGGTATATCATTGCCCATCTGTCGGACACACTCGGCGCGGACACGCTGCCAAACTCTCATTTACAGGTGGCGAATGAACTGTTCTACCGCAACAAAGCCGCCTGGCTGGTGGGGAAACTGATTACCCCGGACGCCACGCTGCCGTTTTTACTGCCCATTCACCGCAGCGATGAAGGTGAACTGGTGGTGGATACCTGCCTGACTACCAGCGCCGAAGCGAGTATTGTTTTCGGCTTCGCCCGTTCCTACTTTATGGTTTACGCCCCCCTGCCAGGCGCGCTGGTGGAGTGGCTGCGTGAGATCCTGCCCGGTAAAACCACCGCTGAGTTGTATATGGCGATAGGGTGCCAGAAACATGCGAAAACCGAGAGCTACCGGGAATACCTGCACTATATCACCCATGCGGATGAGCAGTTTATCGAGGCGCCAGGCATTCGCGGCATGGTGATGCTGGTCTTTACCCTGCCGGGTTTTGACCGGGTGTTTAAGGTGATAAAGGATAAATTCGCCCCGCAGAAAGAGATGTCTGCCGCCCATGTGCGCGCCTGCTACCAGCTGGTTAAGGAGCACGATCGCGTCGGGCGCATGGCGGATACCCAGGAGTTTGAGAATTTTGTTCTCGATAAGCGACAGATTGCGCCGCAGCTGATGGCGCTGTTGCTCCAGGAAGCGCCAGAAAAAATCAGCGATCTGGGGGATAAAATCGTCATCAGCCATCTCTACATTGAACGGCGGATGGTGCCGCTCAATATCTGGCTGGAGCAGTCAGAGGGGCAGGCGCTGCACGATGCGATTGAAGAGTACGGCAATGCCATCCGGCAGCTGGCGGCAGCCAATATCTTCCCGGGCGACATGCTGTTTAAAAACTTTGGCGTCACCCGTCACGGGCGGGTCGTATTCTATGACTACGACGAAATCTGCTACATGACGGAAGTGAATTTTCGTGAAATCCCGCCGCCGCGCTACCCGGAAGATGAGCTCGCCAGCGAGCCGTGGTACAGCGTCTCGCCGGGGGATGTCTTCCCGGAGGAGTTTCGCCACTGGTTATGCGCTGACCCGCGTATCGGAGCGCTGTTTGAAGAGATGCATGCCGATCTGTTTCGCGCCGATTACTGGCGTGGCCTGCAGACCCGCATTAAGAACGGGCATGTGGAAGATGTTTATGCTTACCGGCGTAAGCAGCGGTTTAGCGTGAAGTATGCGGCTTAACGCCGGGTGGCGGCTGCGCCTTATCCGGCCTACAGAGTTTTGTAGGCCCGTGCAAGCGTAGCGCCGCCGGGCATTGAAGACTTAACGAATCCCACCATACGCCAGCGTCACCTCTTTCGCCGCCTTAATCACCAGCGCTCCCAGCTCTGTCACCCGGTCGTCGGTCATGCGTGAGATAGGCCCGGAGATGGAGATAGCGGCAAACGGCTCGCGGTGCTCATCATAAATGCAGGCGGCAATACAGCGCAGGCCGAGAGCATGCTCTTCATCATCGAAGGAGTAGCCACGCTTGCGCGTCAGGGCTAAATCTTCTTTCAGATGGACCGGTGATACCAGCGTGGCATGGGTATAGGCGTGTAAACCTTTGCGGTGCAGCAGACCCGTTACCTGCTCTTCGCTGAGCTGGGATAAAAACGCTTTTCCCGCCCCGGAGGCGTGCATCGGCAGCTTGCCGCCAATCGGGGCTGACATGCGCATCAGTTGGGTACACTGCACCTGGTCGATAATAATCGCCTGGTGATCGCTCTGATCGAGCACCGCCAGGTTGACCGTCTCGCCGGAGTCTTCCATCAGCTTGCGCAGGATCGGATGGACAATGGCGAGCAGGTTACGGCTCTGCAAAAAGCTGCTGCCGACAATAAACGCGTGGGCACCCACGGACCAGTGCCCGAGCTCGCCCACCTGACGAACAAAGCCCAACTGCTGCATAGTGGTCAGCAGGCGATGGGTGGTGGAGTTTGGCAGACCTGCCTGCTGGGCCAGCTCCGTTAGCGCCACGCTGCTGTGCGACTCGGCTATCCATTCAAGGAGCTTTAACCCCCGTGTCAGGGACTGGACTTGACCGCCCGCCTGGGCGGTCGCGGCGGCGGGTTTTCTGCCGCGTTTAGCGGGAACGGTGGCGACCATGGCAGGTTCCTTTTTTCTGTATCGTGGAAATCATTTTCGTTTTATTTGGATGTTTTGCAACCGTTATCCTGACTGATCGGATGAGTCATGCTGAACATGTCTCATGTTACCGCGGTGTGACTTTTCCCCTTAGCAAGATTATGCCAGTATGGACTGCTGGCCTTTTGGCCTGGTTGAGCGTTGTCGGGAGCAAGTGTGAGCAGCAAAGTAGATCAACTGCGTGCGCAGTTAAATGAACGCATTCTGGTACTGGATGGCGGTATGGGCACCATGATCCAGAGCTATCGTCTGAGTGAAGACGACTTTCGCGGCGACCGTTTCGCCGACTGGCCCTGCGATCTGAAAGGTAACAATGACCTGCTGGTACTCAGCAAGCCAGAGATTATCGCCGCCATTCACTACGCCTATTTCGAGGCGGGTGCGGATATCGTTGAAACCAACACCTTTAACTCGACAACCATCGCCATGGCGGATTACGAGATGGAATCCCTGTCGGCGGAGATCAACTACGAGGCAGCGAAGCTGGCCCGCGCCTGCGCCGATGAGTGGACGGCCCGCACGCCAGAGAAACCGCGCTATGTGGCGGGCGTACTTGGCCCGACCAACCGCACCGCCTCTATCTCGCCGGATGTGAACGATCCGGCTTTTCGTAATATCACCTTTGACCAGCTGGTGACCGCGTACCGCGAGTCCACCAAAGCGCTGGTGGAAGGCGGTGTCGATCTGATCATGATTGAAACGGTCTTCGATACGCTCAACGCCAAAGCCGCCATCTACGCGGTGAAAGAGGAGTTCGAAGCCCTGGGTGTCGACCTGCCGATTATGATCTCCGGCACCATCACCGATGCCTCTGGCCGTACCCTTTCCGGGCAGACGACCGAAGCCTTTTATAACTCCCTGCGCCACGCCGATGCGCTGACCTTTGGTCTGAACTGTGCGCTGGGGCCGGACGAACTGCGCCAGTATGTGCGGGAGCTGTCGCGCATCGCGGAGTGCTACGTCACTGCCCACCCGAATGCCGGTCTGCCAAACGCATTTGGTGAGTACGATCTCGATGCCGCCACCATGGCGGCGCAGATCCGCGAGTGGGCTGAATCCGGGTTCCTGAATATCGTCGGCGGCTGCTGCGGCACCACGCCAGAGCACATTGCTGCCATGAGCAACGCGGTGGCGGGCCTGGCACCACGTAAGCTCCCCGACCTGCCGGTGGCCTGTCGACTGTCTGGTCTTGAGCCGCTGAACATTGGCGATGAGAGCCTGTTTGTGAACGTTGGCGAACGTACCAACGTGACCGGCTCCGCGAAGTTCAAACGCCTGATCAAAGAAGAGAAGTACAGCGAAGCGCTGGACGTTGCCCGCCAGCAGGTTGAGAGCGGGGCGCAGATTATTGATATCAACATGGATGAGGGGATGCTCGACGCCGAAGCGGCGATGGTGCGTTTCCTCAACCTGATCGCCGGTGAGCCGGACATTGCCCGCGTGCCGATTATGATCGACTCCTCGAAGTGGGAAGTGATCGAAAAAGGGCTGAAGTGCATTCAGGGTAAGGGGATTGTTAACTCCATCTCCATGAAAGAGGGGGTTGAGCCCTTTATCCATCACGCGAAGATGGTGCGCCGCTACGGTGCCGCCGTGGTGGTGATGGCCTTTGACGAAGTGGGCCAGGCGGATACCCGCGAGCGCAAAATTGAGATTTGCCGCCGCGCATACCAGATTTTGACCGAAGAGGTCGGCTTCCCACCGGAAGACATTATCTTTGACCCGAACATCTTTGCCGTCGCCACCGGGATCGAAGAGCACAACAACTACGCCCAGGACTTTATTGGCGCGTGTGAAGACATCAAGCGCGAGCTGCCGCATGCCCTGATCTCCGGCGGCGTCTCCAACGTCTCGTTCTCGTTCCGCGGTAACGACCCGGTGCGTGAGGCGATCCACGCGGTGTTCCTCTATTACGCCATCCGTAACGGGATGGATATGGGGATCGTCAACGCTGGCCAGCTGGCGATTTATGACGACCTGCCACTGGAGCTGCGCGACGCGGTTGAGGATGTGATCCTGAATCGCCGCGACGACGCCACCGAGCGCATGCTGGAGCTGGCCGAAAAGTATCGCGGCAGCAAAGCCGACGACAGCGCCAACGTTCAGCAGGCGGAGTGGCGTACCTGGGATGTGAAAAAACGCCTCGAATATTCGCTGGTAAAAGGGATCACCGAGTTTATCGAGCAGGATACCGAAGAGGCCCGCCAGCAGGCCACGCGCCCGATTGAAGTGATCGAAGGGCCGCTGATGGACGGCATGAACGTGGTTGGCGATCTGTTCGGCGAGGGCAAAATGTTCCTGCCGCAGGTGGTGAAGTCCGCCCGCGTAATGAAGCAGGCTGTAGCGTATCTGGAGCCGTTTATCGAAGCCAGCAAAGAGAAGGGCTCCAGTAACGGCAAGATGGTCATCGCCACCGTAAAAGGCGACGTGCATGATATCGGCAAAAACATCGTCGGCGTGGTGCTGCAGTGTAATAACTACGAGATTATCGATCTGGGCGTGATGGTGCCGGCGGAGAAAATCCTCAAAACCGCACGCGAAGTGAATGCCGATCTGATTGGCCTTTCCGGACTGATCACCCCGTCGCTGGATGAGATGGTCAACGTGGCAAAAGAGATGGAGCGCCAGGGCTTTACCCTTCCGCTGCTCATTGGCGGGGCGACCACCTCAAAAGCGCATACCGCGGTGAAGATTGAGCAGAACTACAGCGGGCCGACGGTATACGTGCAGAACGCCTCGCGCACGGTTGGCGTGGTTTCGGCGCTGCTGTCCGAAACCCAGCGCGACGACTTTGTTGCCAGAACCCGCAAAGAGTATGAAACGGTGCGCATTCAGCACGGGCGTAAAAAGCCGCGTACCCCGCCGGTAACGCTGGCTGCGGCGCGGGATAACGACCTGGCCTTTGACTGGTCGAGCTATACGCCGCCGGTCGCCCATCGCCTGGGCGTGCAGGAGGTGACGGCCAGCATCGAGACCCTGCGTAACTATATCGACTGGACGCCGTTCTTTATGACCTGGTCGCTGGCCGGGAAGTACCCGCGTATTCTGGAAGATGAGGTGGTAGGCGAGGAGGCGAAGCGCCTGTTTAAAGACGCCAACGACCTGCTCGACAAGCTCAGCGCCGAGAAAACCCTCAACCCGCGCGGCGTGGTGGGGCTGTTCCCGGCGAACCGCGTGGGCGACGACATCGAAATTTATCGCGATGAGACGCGTACTCATGTGCTGACCGTAAGCCATCATCTGCGTCAGCAGACCGAGAAGGTCGGGTTTGCCAACTACTGCCTGGCCGATTTCGTCGCGCCGAAGCTGAGCGGTAAAGCGGACTACATCGGTGCCTTCGCCGTGACCGGCGGGCTGGAGGAGGACGCGCTGGCGGATGCCTACGAAGCGCAGCATGATGATTACAACAAAATCATGATCAAAGCGATTGCCGACCGTCTGGCAGAGGCTTTTGCGGAATACCTGCACGAGCGGGTGCGTAAGGTGCACTGGGGTTACGCGCCTACTGAGAATCTCAGCAATGAGGATCTGATCCGCGAGAACTACCAGGGGATCCGTCCGGCGCCAGGCTACCCGGCCTGCCCGGAGCATACCGAGAAAGGCACTATCTGGCAGCTTCTGGATGTCGAAACCCATACCGGCATGAAGCTCACCGAGTCCTTCGCCATGTGGCCGGGTGCATCGGTTTCCGGCTGGTACTTCAGTCACCCTGACAGCAAATACTTCGCCGTGGCGCAGATCCAGCGTGACCAGGTGGAAGATTATGCCCTGCGTAAAGGGATGAGCGTGGCGGAGGTGGAGCGCTGGTTAGCGCCAAACCTCGGCTACGACGCCGACTGACCTGACTGCGCCGCCGACGGTCAGGGCCCGGCTCACGTCACGTTTCCTTACAACAAACAGGGCACCCAATGGGTGCCCTGTCTCTTTCTTACATTTAAGCCCTTATACTGGAAGAAGGCTCAGCGATCCGCGCCACAACGTAGGCCGGATAAGGCGTAGCCGCCATCCGGCAATACCGCGCGCAATGAGCCTCAGGACAACGCATAACGAAAAGGAGAACCTGTATCCGTGCTGACTCTGCTACATCTGCTTTCTGCCGTGGCGTTGCTGGTCTGGGGCACCCATATTGTCCGTACCGGCGTAATGCGCGTTTTTGGCGCCCGCTTACGTACCGTTCTCAGCCGCAGCGTTGAGAAAAAGCCGCTCGCGTTCTGCGCAGGCATTGGCGTCACCGCGCTGGTGCAAAGCAGTAATGCCACCACCATGCTGGTCACCTCGTTTGTGGCCCAGGATCTGGTGGCGCTGACGCCTGCGCTGGTGATTGTTCTCGGTGCCGATGTAGGGACCGCGCTGATGGCGCGGGTATTGACCTTTGATCTCTCCTGGCTGTCGCCGCTGCTGATCTTTATCGGCGTGATATTTTTCCTTGGCCGTAAGCAGACCCGGGCCGGACAGCTGGGGCGCGTGGGGATCGGCCTTGGGCTGATTCTGCTGGCCCTGGAGCTGATCGTTCAGGCCGTCACCCCCATTACGCAGGCGAGCGGCGTCCAGGTTATCTTCGCTTCGCTGACCGGCGACATCATGCTGGATGCGTTGATTGGTGCGGTGTTTGCGCTTATCAGCTACTCCAGCCTGGCGGCGGTACTGTTAACCGCGACCCTGACCGCGGCGGGGATCATCTCCTTCCCGGTCGCCCTCTGTCTGGTGATTGGTGCGAACCTTGGCTCCGGCCTGCTGGCGGTACTAAACAACAGCGCCGCCAATGCCGCAGCGCGCCGCGTAGCGCTTGGCAGCCTGCTGTTTAAGCTGGTGGGAAGCCTGATTATTCTGCCGTTCGTTAAGCCGCTGGCGGACCTGATGGATAACCTGTCGCTGCCGGAATCGGAGATGGTCATCTACTTCCACGTCTTCTATAACCTGGTGCGCTGCGTGGCGATGGTGCCCTTTGCTGGGCCAATGGCGCGCTTCTGTGAACGCATCATCCGTGATGAACCGGAGCTTGATACCCGTCTGAAACCGAAACATCTCGATACCACCGCGCTGGATACCCCGGCGCTGGCACTGGCCAATGCCGCCCGCGAAACGCTGCGCATGGGCGATGCAATGGAGTTAATGCTGGAGGGGCTGAAAAAGGTGGTGCATGGCGAGCCGCGGGAAGAGAAAGCGCTGCGTAAACTCGCCGACGATATCAACGTGCTCTATACCGCCATCAAACTCTATCTGGCGCGGATGCCGAAAGATGAGCTGGCGGAAGAGGAGTCCCGCCGCTGGGCGGAGATCATCGAAATGTCGCTCAACCTGGAGCAGGCCTCCGATATCGTCGAGCGCATGGGGAGCGAAATCGCCGACAAATCGCTGGCGGCCCGCCGGGCATTCTCCCTGGAAGGGGTTAAAGAGCTGGATGCACTGCACGATCAGCTGCTCGCTAACCTTAAGCTGGCGATGTCGGTCTTTTTCTCCGGCGACGTACCCAGCGCCCGCCGTCTGCGCCGTAATAAACACCGGTTCCGTATTCTCAACCGTCGCTATTCCCACGCGCACGTTGACCGTCTGCACCAGCAGAACGTGCAAAGCATTGAGACCAGCTCCCTGCACCTGGGGCTGCTTGGCGACATGAAGCGCCTTAACTCCCTGTTCTGCGCGGTGGCTTACAGCGTCATGGAGCAGCCGGATGAGGACGATGATCGGGATGAGTATTGATCTGGAAAGCGCCTCGCAGAACGGAGCGGCGAGGCGTGAGTAAACACATCGCCTGGTTTAATGTTATGCCATGGATGATATGTATAAAATTTTATACAGGGATGTGTTATGCTGCCAGAAAGACCGACCCTGCGCCCGATAGCCTGGGTAGGGAGTGCGTTCGATGATTTGCTCTGTTTTCCCGAAGAGGTCCGCCGGGAGGCTGGCTATCAGTTGCACCGCCTGCAGGCAGGGTTAGAGGCGGCAGACTGGAAGCCAATGACAGAGATTGGCAGAGGCGTGGAAGAAGTCAGATTGCGCAGTAGTTCAGGGGCTTACCGTATCCTCTACCTGGCCCGTTTTGAAGAGGCTGTTTATATCCTGCACTGTTTTATAAAAAAAAGCCGACGTACATCCGAGCACGATAAGCGTATCGCGAAAGCGCGTTTTCAGAGCGTAATGGAGGAGCTAAGGAGTGGAAAATGAGTCAGGCCATTGATTGTAAAATTCGCCATATCACCCCTACAGAGGCAAATATTTTTGCCGAACTCGGCTTTAACGAGCATGAATCTAAACATCTGCAGGAGGATGCCCAGAAAGAAGTCGAACAACTGTTGCTGCTTAAACGACAGCTGATGCAAGAAATTTCAGCATGGATTGCTGAGCATAACCTTCGTCAGGCGGACGCCGCGGAGAAGCTCAATGTCTCACGACCGCGTGTGTCAGATGTCGTGAATCTTAAAACCAGCAAGTTTACTCTTGATACCCTGGTGATGATGCTCAGCAAACTTGGGAAACCTGTCTCAGTGACGGTAGGCTGATCTTTTTACCAGCCGAAACCTAAGGTATATTTCGCCTCTACAGGAGAAATTATGCTGCCAACTCAATCCACCCGATTAAACAAATACATTAGCGAGAGCGGGATCTGCTCGCGCCGCGAGGCTGATCGTTACATCGAACAGGGCAACGTGTTTATCAACGGTAAACGCGCCACCATTGGCGATCAGGTCGTTCCTGGCGATGTGGTCAAAGTGAATGGTCAAACGATCGAGCCCCGTAACGCAGAAGACCTGGTGTTTATCGCGCTGAATAAACCGGTTGGCATTGTCAGTACCACGGAAGATGGCGAGCGTGACAACATCGTGGATTTCGTCAACCACAGCAGCCGTATCTTCCCGATTGGCCGCCTGGACAAAGACTCCCAGGGGTTGATTTTCCTCACCAACCACGGCGATCTGGTGAACAAGATCCTGCGTGCCGGTAACGACCACGAAAAAGAGTACATCGTCACGGTTAACAAACCGGTGACGGACGACTTTATCCGCGGCATGGGGGCAGGCGTTCCGATCCTCGGCACGGTGACGAAAAAGTGCAAGGTGAAGAAAGAGGCGCCGTTCGCGTTCCGCATTACCCTGGTTCAGGGGTTAAACCGGCAGATCCGCCGCATGTGCGAATATTTCGGTTACGACGTGACGAAGCTGGAACGTACGCGCATCATGAACGTCAGCCTCTCCGGCATCCCGCTGGGCGAGTGGCGCGATCTGACCGATGATGAACTGATTGAGCTCTTTAAGCTGATTGAGAATTCATCCTCGGAAGCAAAACCCAAAGCCAAAGCCAAACCGAAAACCCAGGGCATCAAACGCCCGGTGGTTAAGGCTCCGCAATCGGAAGAGAAAAGCCGGGCGAAGCCTGCCGGAAACGGAAAGCGCTTTACGTCGCCAGGCCGTAAAAAGAAAGGGCGCTAATCAGCGCCTTCCACGGGTTGGGGTATTCGCCGACCAGGAAAACGTCGCCTCTTTATCTACTTTATAAGCCTGCTCTTTTCGAAGTTTGCGGGCTTTTTTGGCATCCAGCTCACGCTGCGCCATCAGTTTGTCGATGTACTCTTTTTTGAGGTGATTGGTTTCGGCGTTGGTCAGCAGACGGCCATGGGCGATACGCGCGCGGTCGAGCAGAGTTTTCAGTTCGCGCTGCTCGCTTTCCGTCATCTCTTTCTGGGTCAATCTTGGTGTGGACATACCTGAAGCCTCCTGTGAAAGAGGCTTCAGTGTAAAGCATGCCTTCGCTGCGGCGAAGTGAATTAACCTTCCTTCACCACATCGCTTTTCTTTTGTCCGTCGAGCGGCTTACCCGACCAGTAACCCGCCAGCAGCGAGCCGGAAAGGTTATGCCATACCGAGAAGAGCGCGCCCGGCAGCGCTGCCAGCGGCGAGAAGTAAATTTTGCCGAGGGCCGCGGCGAGCCCGGAGTTCTGCATCCCCACTTCAATCGCCAGCGTGCGGCAGGTGGATTCGTCAAAGCCGAACAGCTTCCCGCCCCAGTAGCCGCCCATCAGGCCAATAATGTTGTGCAGCACCACGGCGATAATCACCACAAAACCGACAGAGGCAATATGCGCCGCAGAACCGGCGACCACGGCGCTGATGATCGCCAGAATGCAGACCATGGAAAACGCCGGCAGGTACGGCTCAACGGCTTTCACCAGCCGTGGGAACAGGTGATGAATCACCAGCCCCAGCGCAATCGGGATCACCACGATTTGCAGAATGCTCAGGAGCATTCCCATCACATCCACCTGAATGTGGGCATCCACATACAGACGCGTCAGCAGTGGAGTGGCGACCACGCCAACCAGGGTGGAGACGGAGGAGATAGTCACCGACAGCGCCACATCTCCTTTCGCCAGATAGATCATCACGTTGGAGGCGGTACCGCTGGCCACGCTGCCCACCAGCACCATCCCGGCGGAGAGGTCTGGCGGCATCTTAAAGGCGATAGCGAGCGCCCATGCTGCCAGGGGCATCACCAGATAGTGCAGAAAGATCCCCGCCGCGACCGGGGCGGGACGTGACAGGACGCGTTTAAAATCGTCGATTTTCAGGTGCACGCCCATGCCGAACATGATCAGCATCAGCAACGTAGTGACCCACGGGCCGACAGGGGTAAACGTGGTGGGCGTATAATAGGCTATAACAGAGAGCAGCAGCGCCCATAGCGGGAACAGCCGGGTGATGGCGGATAACATACAGATTCCTTGCGATTTGTTGTGTTGTGTCGTTATTAAAAAAGCCGGGATCGAGCCCGGCTTAGAGGTATTGTTTATCGTGCTAAGTAATTTTGTTCAATCAAATAATATTCATGATCGCTGACGTACGCTCTCCCAGCTCAGGCCAAAGCGGGCCAGATATTTGCGGAGCCTGTCGGCATCGTTAGGATTCGCTTTTTTCAAACGCGAGACGGCAAAAAGTTCGCGTCCGGCCTCAGACAAGGAGGCACTGCGGCGACATACCTCCAGCACGGTTTCCAGTTGACGCAAATCGAAAAGGTCGATCGCCATTTCTGCCGTAGCCGGTAGCGAAACAGCCTGCCAGTCACTAAGCAGACGGGCAATTTCCTCCTCAACCAATGCCAGCGTGATGCGACCCTGCTCGGCAAGCGTGGCCATTCGCGCCACAGAAGAGCCCAGTTCACGAAAGTTACCGCGCCATAACGCCTGCGGAGAGTCAGCAAAACGCAGATAGCGCTCGCGCGCCTCTTTGTCGAAGCGAACCTGAGATTGTGCTTCGGTCGCAAAGCGTTGCAGTTCGTACTCCACGTTGGGGGCGATATCTTCCCGGCGCTGCGCCAGGCCGGGCAGGGCAAAACTCCACATATTGATACGGGCGTAGAGATCTTCGCGAAAACGACCTTCCGCCACCCACTGGCGCATATCCCGGTGCGTGCCGGCAATCAGCTGAAAATCGCTCCTGACCTCTTTATCGGAGCCAAACGGGAAGAAGGTTTTTTCTTCGATAGCTTTTAACAGCATGGCCTGTTCATCGAGACCCAGTTCGGCAATCTCATCTAAGAACAGCACGCCGCCGTCGGCCTCACGCAGCAGCCCGGCGCGGGCGGCGACTGCCCCGGTAAATGCCCCTTTAACATGGCCAAAAAGAGTCGACATGGCGTTGTCGCCCCGCAGCGTAGCGCAGTTTACCGCCACCAGCCTGCCGGAAAGCTGATGACGGGATTGCTTAAGCTGGTAAATGCGATTGGCGAGAAACGATTTTCCGGCCCCCGTTGGGCCAGTCAGCAGGAGAGGAGCGGTTGAGCGCAGCGCCACACGCTCAATCTGATCGATCAGGGCGTTGAAGGTGGCATTGCGGGTATCAATCCCGGCTTTCAGGAACGAAACGGATTCCTGCTGTTCACGCTGAAAGCGGCTGGTCAATGTGGCATAACGGCTTAAATCCAGGTCGATGATCGAATAACGTCCGACGGGGACGGCCTCTTCTGGCGCCTCCCTGCTGGCAGGGCCGGTCTGGATCAGGCTGGCGGGGAGATACCGCGCTTCGGTCAGCAAAAACCAGCAAATCTGCGCCACGTGCGTGCCGGTGGTGATATGGACCAGGTACTCTTCATGTTCGGTGTCAAACTGATAGTGTGTGGCGAAGTCGAGGAAGGCGGCGTAGACCTCTTCAAAATCCCAGGGATCGGCTATGGTGACGGGACATGCGCGCACGGTGGTATGGGGGGAAAGCTGGCTGATATCTTCCGTTATCTGTTCCGCCATCCCCCGGTCCTGCGGCTGGTGGAGTAGTTCAAGCCTGTCGACGGGGAGATCGGGCTGCAGACAAAGTGCGACCGTTGGGCGCCATTTACGTAAGCGGTTAGCCCGCTTGCCGCGCTTATCCATCACCGTACCCAGTACCCCAATAACCACTCGCCGCTTTTTCATGTTTATCCTGAAAGATAAAAACTGATATTGAAAGATAAAAATATTCTGTGGATTAAGCAATGTCCGTGAAGGGCTTCTAAGTTAATTTCAGTTTAATCAATGAGATATATTTAATCGGTGCTGGCTGTACCTTTTGGCACGCTTCTGGCAATACCTGTTACTAACAGACAAAGTAAATGGGTTGGCCGTGAAAGTTTCAGGCGACCCTGAGGGTGAGTACCATGAAACAGACTGATTTTGATGTTTTAAGCGCGCAGCACAGCGCACCGGTAAAAATGTGGACGCATGGGGTGCCCGTTGAGCCAGAGGCGCGCGAACAGTTGCTCAATACCGCAAAGATGCCGTTTATTTTTAAGCATCTGGCGGTGATGCCGGATGTGCATCTCGGAAAAGGCTCCACCATTGGCAGCGTAATCCCCACTAAAGGGGCGATCATTCCCGCGGCGGTGGGGGTGGATATTGGTTGCGGGATGATTGCCGTGCGGACATCTCTGCTGGCAGGCGATCTGCCGGATAACCTTCACGGGCTGCGCAGCGCCATTGAACAGGCGGTGCCGCACGGGCGGACCAACACCCGCTCCCGTCGCGACAAGGGAGCATGGGCAAAGACGCCGGATGAGGTGGATAACCACTGGGCCCGGCTGGCGCCGCGCTTCAAACGGCTGACGGATAAATATCCGCAACTGCTGAAAACCAATAACCATCAGCATCTGGGGACGCTGGGCACCGGGAACCACTTTATCGAGATCTGCCTGGATGAGCAGCAACGCGTGTGGGTCATGCTGCACAGCGGTTCGCGTGGCGTGGGCAATGCCATCGGCAACGTGTTTATCACGCTGGCGCAGAAGGATATGCAGCAGCATATTGCCAACCTGCCTGACAGAAACCTGGCCTATTTCCAGGAGGGGAGCCGGCACTATAACGACTACATCGAAGCCGTGGAATGGGCACAGGATTTTGCGCGCCATAACCGCGAGGTGATGATGTCCCGCGTGCTGGCCGCGCTCTCGCGCATTGTGCCAAAGCCTTTCCTCACGCAGCAGGAGGCGGTGAATTGCCATCACAACTATGTCCAGAAAGAGCGTCATTTTGGTGAAGAGGTTCTGGTGACGCGCAAAGGGGCCGTGTCGGCGCAGAAGGGCGAGATGGGGATCATCCCCGGGTCGATGGGGGCGAAAAGCTTTATCGTGCGCGGCCTGGGCAATGAAGAGAGCTTCTGCTCCTGCAGTCATGGGGCAGGGCGGGTGATGAGCCGCACGGCGGCCAAAAAACGCTTCACCGTTGCCGATCAGGTTCGTGCCACGGCCCACGTCGAGTGCAGAAAAGACAGCGAGGTCATCGATGAGATCCCGATGGCCTATAAAGATATCGATGCCGTCATGGCGGCGCAGGCGTCGCTGGTCGAAATCGTCCATACCTTGCGCCAGGTGGTCTGTGTAAAAGGATAAAAGAGATGGCTGATAACGGTGTAGATGCCGTCATGCGCGAGCGCGTGCGGCAGCAACTTAACGAGATAGAGCAACGGTTCAATGTGTCCGTGCTGTACGCCTGTGAGTCGGGCAGCCGGGGCTGGGGCTTTGCGTCGCCGGACAGCGATTATGACGTGCGCTTCCTGTATGTGCATAAACCTGACTGGTATTTGCGCGTCGAACCGCAGCGGGATGTGATCGAGCTGCCCATAGACGACGAACTGGACATAAGCGGCTGGGAGTGGCGCAAGGCGCTGGGTTTGCTGAAAGCGGCCAACCCCACGCTTATCGAGTGGCTGGATTCGCCGGTGGTCTATCAGCAGAGCGATACGGTAATCACGGAGCTGCGCGCGCAGGTACCCGCCTGGTTTTCACCCGTGCGTGCGCGCTGGCACTACTACTCTATGGCGCGTAAAAACTTCCGCGGTTATTTACAGGGCGAAGAGGTGCGGCTGAAGAAGTACTTTTACGTCCTGCGTCCGCTGCTGGCAGTGCGGTGGGTGGAGGCCGGAAAAGGGATGCCGCCGATGCGTTTTGCTGAACTGCTGGCGGGAAGCGAGCTTGATGCGCCATTACGTCAGGAAATCGATGCCCTGCTGGCAATAAAACAGCGTGCCGGGGAAGCGCAATATGGTCCCAGACGCCCTTTGCTGCACGCTTTCATCACCCAGGAGCTGGCGCGGGGCGAAAACCCGCCCACGCTGCCGGACAGCCGTCATGGCAAGGTAGCCTCGCTGGATGCGCTGCTGATGAGAACGGTGCTGGCAGGATAAAAAAAGGGCCCGGTTGTCCGGGCCCTTTTTTGTTATTCAAACAAGTTATGATGCAGTTTCTGCACGACCTGCTCGGCTTCATGGCCTGGTACCAAGAAGCAGAGGTTGTAGCTGGATGCGCCATAGCAAATCATGCGGATGTTAAACGGATCCAGCACGCCAAACACCTCTTTGCCCACGCCGCTGGCGCGGGACAGCTCGTTACCGATGATCGCCACCAGGGCGAGATCTTCTTCCACCTCGACGCGGCACAGCTCAGAGAGCTCCATCAGCAGAGATTGCGTCAGTAGGGTATCGCCGGTGGAGGTTGAGCCGGTGGTGTCCAGCGTCAGGGCGATGTTCACCTCTGAGGTGGTGACCAGATCAACCGAGATGCTGTGGCGCGCCAGAATGCTGAATACCTCGGCCAGGAAGCCGCGGGAGTGCAGCATGCTCAGGCTGTGCAGGGTCAGCAGGGTCTGCTTGCGACGCAGGGCGATGGCGCGGAACAGCGGTGGGTTTTCGGTGGTGTTGCACACCATGGTGCCGCCCGCTTTTGGATCCTTGCTGGAGCCGACGAACACAGGAATGTCGCTGCGCACTGCCGGCAGTAATGTCGCCGGGTGCAGCACTTTCGCGCCGAAGGTCGCCATCTCGGCGGCCTCTTCAAAGGCGATCTCGTCAATACGTTTTGCCGCCGGCACCACGCGCGGGTCGGTGGTGTAAATACCCGGCACGTCCGTCCAGATATCCACGCGGGAGGCGCGCAGCGCCTCGCCCAGCAGGGCTGCGGTGTAGTCGCTGCCGCCACGGCCCAGCGTGGTGGTGCGGCCTTTGGCTTCGCTACCGATAAAGCCCTGGGTGATGACAATCCCTTCCGCCAGACGCGGCGCCAGCTGTTGGGTGGTCAGCTCGGCAATGGCCTCAATATCCGGCTCGGCACGACCGAAACGGTCGCTGGTGCGCAGCACTTTACGCACGTCAAACCACTGCGACTGAACGTTACGCTCGCGCAGCACTTCGACAAACAGCAGGGTCGACATCAGCTCACCGTGGCTGACCAGCTCGTCGGTCAGGGCGGTGGAGGTGGCCAGAGAGGCGGCTTCGGCCAGGGTGATGATATTTTCCAGCAGGCGCTCAATCTCTTCGCTGATGACGCTCGGATCGCGCAGACGGCTAAGGATATCGAACTGAATTTTGTGCAGCGCTTCCAGCTTCGCCTGGCGCTCGCTCGCTTCCAGCCCTTCTGCCAGGGCTACCAGCATATTAGTGACGCCCGCCGAAGCGGACAACACCACCAGCCGGGTATTCGGATCGGCCAGCACCACATCGGCGCTGCGGTTCATGGCATCAAAATCGGCCACGCTGGTACCGCCAAACTTGGCGACAACAAAACTCGTCATAACAACCTCGTGTCAGGGAAGGAAAAAAGCGACCATGGCACAAGGACAAAATAGTTTTATCGGTGCAGGCGCAAATACCGTGTGTATAAATAAAATGTGCAGGGGATCCTGTCAACGCTGGGATTATGCGGATTTTTCATGCTGCATTCCATATGAGAAACAGGACTTATAACAGCTATACTTTTGGAGCTTTTGCACTGCACTTGATGCAAGCCAGGCCAATGGCATAAAAACCATCACAATTTTTAGCGGCAGAGGCTACAATCGACCGAGGTCACAATTCTCAATTCAGAAGAGTATTGCTATGAAAAATATCAACCCAACGCAGACTGCAGCCTGGCAGGCATTACAGAAACACTTTGATGAGATGAAAGACGTTACTATCGCGGAGCTGTTCGCGAAAGACGGCGATCGTTTCAATAAGTTCTCCGCGACGTTTGACGATCAGATGCTGGTCGATTTTTCCAAAAACCGCATCACTGAAGAGACGCTGGCAAAACTGCAGGATCTGGCGAAAGAGACCGATCTGAGCGGTGCCATCAAGTCCATGTTCTCTGGCGAGAAGATCAACCGTACTGAAGATCGCGCCGTACTGCATGTTGCACTGCGTAACCGTAGCAATACTCCAATCATCGTTGACGGCAAAGATGTGATGCCTGAAGTGAACGCCGTGCTGGAAAAGATGAAAACCTTCTCGGAAGCAATCATCTCAGGTCAGTGGAAAGGCTACACCGGCAAACCGATCACCGATGTGGTGAATATTGGTATCGGCGGCTCCGACCTTGGCCCATTCATGGTGACCGAAGCGCTGCGTCCGTACAAAAACCACCTCAACATGCACTTTGTCTCTAACGTCGATGGCACTCACATCGCCGAAGTGCTGAAAAAAGTGAACCCGGAAAGCACCCTGTTCCTGGTGGCGTCCAAAACCTTCACCACCCAGGAAACCATGACCAACGCCCACAGCGCGCGCGACTGGTTCCTGAAAACTGCCGGTGACGAGCAGCACGTGGCGAAACACTTCGCGGCGCTCTCCACCAACGCTAAAGCGGTCGGCGAGTTCGGCATCGACACTGCCAACATGTTCGAGTTCTGGGACTGGGTTGGCGGTCGTTACTCCCTGTGGTCCGCGATCGGTCTGTCTATCATACTCTCCGTGGGCTACGACAACTTTGTTGAGCTGCTCTCCGGCGCGCATGCGATGGATAAACATTTCTCTACCACGCCGGCAGAGAAAAACCTGCCGGTACTGCTGGCGCTGATCGGTATCTGGTACAACAACTTCTTTGGTGCAGAAACCGAAGCGATCCTGCCGTACGACCAGTACATGCACCGTTTCGCAGCCTACTTCCAGCAGGGCAACATGGAATCCAACGGTAAATACGTTGACCGTAACGGCAACGCCGTGGATTACCAGACCGGCCCAATCATCTGGGGTGAGCCAGGCACCAACGGCCAGCACGCGTTCTACCAGCTGATCCACCAGGGCACCAAAATGGTACCGTGCGATTTCATCGCCCCGGCTATCACTCATAACCCGCTGTCTGACCACCA